>CAJYJH010000078.1 GCA_913775265.1 uncultured Mucilaginibacter sp.
CATTGTTCTCCTTTCAGGCTGATCAGCGCGTAACGGCTGATGATACCGGCAGCAAACGGAATGCCCAGGTAAATGCCGACTGACTTGGCAATTTCGCCAATGGTGATATTAACGGCCAATCCTTTCAATCCAAACAACGGGGGCAATACCGTAATGAACAGGTAAGCATAAACGCTATACAGCAATACCTGAAAAATACTATTCAGGGCAATCAGTCCGGCAGCATATTCCCGGTTACCTTCAGCCAGTTCGTTCCAGACAACTACCATGGCAATGCAACGGGCAAGGCCGATCAAGATCAGGCCGACCATATAGGCAGGGTGATCACGTAATAAGGTGATGGCTAAAACAAACATGAGTACCGGCCCGATAATCCAGTTCAGCACCAGCGATGCAGTGAGTACTATGGTATCCTTAAATACTTCACCCATTTTTTCATACTTCACTTTCGCCAGCGGAGGGTACATCATCAGGATCAGACCGATAGCTAACGGGATATTGGTAGTTCCATTGGAAAAGGAATTGATGAACGCCGAGGATGATGGCAGAAAATAACCTATAGCTATACCAATTGCCATCGCTAAAAAGATCCACAGGGTCAGATAACGGTCTAAAAAACCCAACCGTTTTCGTTCGGCCACAGGGGCACAATTATTTGCACTCATTTTTAATTTGAATTGATTTGCTGACTGATAAAGTCAGCAGCATAAATTTTAATCATATCGCGTACCCTTCTGAACTCATTCATAATTTCATCAGGCGTACCAGTAGCCTTGGCGGGGTCAGGAAAGTTTTGATGAAAACGTTTTACGTTGCCTGGAAAATAAGGACAGGCTTCATTGGCATTGTCACATACCGTAATCACATAATCGAATGGAATAGGCAGGTACTCATCGACGTGGTTGGAGGTATGCCCGGAGATATCCAAATGATCTTCGGCCATAACGGCAATGGCTTTGGGGTTAACACCATGCGTTTCAATACCGGCACTGTAAATGGCAGCTTTATCCCCTGCAAAATGCCTTAAATAACCTTCAGCTAGCTGGCTGCGGCAACTGTTACCGGTACACAGCACTAATATATTTTTCATTTCTTATACTATAGTCTCTAATTGCATATTTATCAATCAATTCCAATCATTTTGCTCCTTCGTTCCAGAAGATAAACATTACGCCATATGCCATACTGCTTTGCTACCCGTTCTCGGTAGCCGATGATCCGAAAGCCAAGTTTTTCGTGGAGTTTTACGCTTGCCTCATTTTCAGGAAAGATACTGGCTTGCAGCGTCCACAGGTCCGCCTCTTCGCTTTCGGTAATCAGGTATTCTAGGAGGGTTTGACCTACTTTTTGCCCCCTAAAAGCTTCGTCTACATAGATGCTAACTTCAGCAACTCCAGCATAAACGCAACGGCTGGATACCGCAGATAGCGCGGTCCAACCGGCTACATGACCGTTTCCGGTTATGGCGACATAACGAAGGTGTAGTAAATGGCTTTTATCCCAATCTTCCCACAGTGGCGCATCCGTTTGAAAGGTCGCCTGACCGGTAGCAATGCCTTCAAGGTAAATATGTCTGACATCCGGCCAGTGAGCAGGTTGTAATTTTTCTATGCTTATCATTACATCCTAATCTTATTTAGCAGCAGCCGGAACCTGGAGTGCAGCTGGAAGTTTCCGCAACTAGGTTTTTCAGTTGAATCTTAGGTTTTACTTCTGCAACCGGTGTACAGCATTCTTCACCTTGTTCGTTAGTCCCGCAGCTGCCACCTCTTTCAATGGCTTTACACTGTACAGAATCAGGGCGCAAATCAACCACCAAGTTATCTCCACTGGCCATCAGTTCTTTTGGCAGCATTTGACGGGTATCAAACTGGGAATTGCCGAACTCTATTTTGACGATGCCGTTAGGATTTAAAGGCAATGCTTTTTCGACGAGTTCGACAATAGACAATGCTTTGCTTACTTTCATGGCTCGGTCCTGCTGCTCATTTAAAGGTTCCCACAGTTGCACGATGATTTCGGTCCAGGCATTCATCACACCGCCGCAATCAACAGAGGTGATGGGGGCTTGCTTTATTTCGGTAATATGGTAAGCCGCATCCACCCATTGGTCTTCTGCATACTGAAACTGCAAAGTCATGTCAGGATTAGCTTGTAGTTGTTCTTTAAAAGATTTCCATTTCAAAGTTTCCATAGTGTTTATATTAATGTTTTATTGCAATATTGCGATTGTTGATTCTAAAAAATTTTAGCAGCAGGATTTGGCCATTGGGTAGAGGTTAAAAAAGCCATTTAGTTGATTTTGCAACAACGCCCAAGCTTTTGGCTCAATACAGTAGCACACGCTTACACCCTCAATGGAACCTTGAATCAGTCCTGCATTTTTGAGCTCTTTCAAGTGCTGTGAAATCGTGGGTTGTGCCAATCCCAATTCATCCACCAGATCACCGCAGATACAGGCATTGGCCTTAATAATCTGCTCCAGGATTGCAATTCGTGCAGGGTGAGCAATCGCTTTTAGCATCACCGCCAACCGGTTTTGTTCCTCAGTGAATATTTCAGTCTTAGTAGCTCCCATAATTGTATATTGCAATATTACGATTAGTGTTTCAATTGCGCAAATAAAGCTTACACTTCATACACTAAATTTAACTAATTGGGATTTCGTTGATCCTTAAATGTTGTTGTAATTGATTCAAGCAACTTTTGTTCATTTGCTTCACCTCAGCTATTTCTCAATTAATTTTAGGTTATTTTGTACATTTGCTTGGTGAGGCTAATCTGCTTGATATCTGCTATATTCGTGATAATATTATCAGTTAGACCCTGTTGTGTAGACCGGGAATGTGAAAGCAGGAACGTTATTAAGCAGGAACAAGCATCCAAACAGTCATCCAGAGAAAAAGAATGCCCAGGATGTTCTCCTTTCTTTGCTTGTAATTCATGTGTTGGCTTTGTTATAGCAAAGCCGTTGATTCACCAAGTAGATTTTATTATCGAGCATCAACAGCATACTTATACACCATATGCTCAGCATGACCCCAATGCTGTTTCCCTTGCCATCTGGCAACCCCCACAGTTGAGCTGATACCGCTTCTACAGCCCTAATTGTGGCTAATTCTTACTGGTATTAACTTAATCGACTTTTATAATGAAACGACTCTTTGTGCTCGTTGCAGCACTCTTATATACTGCTTTAGCTTATTCTCAAAATACTTTCAAAGCCGTCATTAAGGACGGTAAAACGAGCGAACCATTGATTGGTGCAACGGTACTTTTACAGGGCACTACTCAAGGTGCTACTTCCGATACCGCGGGACGGATAACGCTCTCAAGTATACCTAATGGCACCCAGGTTATCCAGTTCCGTTACGTGGGGTACGCCACCAGGCTGGATACCTTAAATTTTCCGCTGACCAGTTTAGAGCCTTTAACAGTAGAACTGATGCCATCAGAGGAGGGTGAAGGTGAAAAACTGACCGAGGTTACCGTATCAGCCACGCGCAGCAGCCGTACTATAGCCAATATTCCCACGCGTATAGAAGTCATCTCAGGTGAGGAATTGGAAGAAAAAGGCAACATGAAGCCTGGAGATATTCGCATGTTGCTGGCCGAGAGTACCGGTATCCAAACCCAGCAAATCTCAGCCACCAGTGGTAACGCTGCAATCCGTATCCAGGGATTGGATGGTAAATACACGCAGGTCATCCGCGACGGATTTCCACTGTATTCCGGCTTTTCGGGTGGTTTGGGGTTATTGCAGGTTGCGCCTCTTGACCTCAAACAGGTGGAAGTTATCAAAGGATCCTCGTCCACCCTATACGGTGGCGGCGCAATTGCCGGTTTGGTTAACCTCGTATCCAAAACACCTACTGACGAAAGACAGCTCAACTTCTTGCTCAATGGCACCTCAGCGAAAGGAGCAGACGCCAGTATGTTCTATGGCCAGAAGTTTAACAAAGTGGGCACCACCATTTATGCCGCTTACAATCATGGCAGTCCTTATGATCCATCAAGCCTGGGCTTAACGGCCATTCCCAGGTTTAACCGCTATACCTTAAATCCCAGGCTATGGCTGTACTTGAACGACAAAACCACGTTAAACGTAGGTATTAATGCTACGACAGAAAACCGTATCGGCGGAGATCTGGATTATATCGAAGGCCGGGGCAGCGCGCAGCATGTCTACTTTGAGCAAAATAAGACAGGCCGGTACAGCAGCCAGTTACAACTTGATCACAGGTTCAGTGGTAAAGAGAAGCTTACGTTTAAAAACAGTGTCAGTTATTTTGACCGCACTATCAGCTTGCCGGACTACCGCTTTTCCGGGGTGCAGGTATCTTCCTACACGGAAGCCAACTACACCCGGTCAGGTGAAAAAGCAGATTGGGTAGCAGGGCTCAATTTTTTAACGGATCATTTCGGAGAAGGAAGTTACAGCAGTTTTCCCTTGCGCAACTATACCTATAACACCATAGGTGGCTTTGTGCAAAATACCCTCAACATCAGTCCTAAGGTTACGCTGGAAACCGGTATCCGGGGCGACTATCATAATGATTACGGATTTTTCTTTTTGCCCAGAATTTCCGGCTTATGGAAGATTAACGAACACTTCTCGACCCGTTTAGGTGGTGGTCTGGGCTATAAAGCGCCGACGGTATTTACCGAGGAAGCAGAACGCATACAGTTTCGAAATGTACTGCCTTTAGATGTCGCTAACACCAAAGCCGAGCGGTCTTACGGAGCTAATTATGACATCAATTATCGTACAGCCTTGCTTGATGGGGAGGTAAGCTTCAGCGTTAACCAGTTGTTTTTTTATACCCGGGTGGACCGGCCTATCTTACTAACCACGCTGACTAGTGGAAACCTTGGGTACCAGCAGCCAAGCGGTAATCTGAATACTAAAGGCATGGAAACCAATGTAAAGCTGACGTATGGCGATTTTAAGCTCTTTTTGGGGTATACGCTTGCTGACGTACAGCAGCAGACCCTCAATATTACCACTACTTATCCGCTCGTATCACGTCACCGGCTCAACAATGTGCTGATGTATGAGTTGGAAGATCACTGGAAGATCGGTGCCGAAGCTTACTATTTCAGCCCGCAGCGGCTTAATGATGGCGCAACCGGTAAAGGGTACTGGACAGCAGGACTCATGGCAGAAAAAATTTGGGAACGGTTTTCGTTGTTTGTAAACTTTGAAAACATCACTGATGCACGCCAAACCAGATTTGATACGATCTATACCGGTAATATAACTAGTCCGGCATTTCGGGATATCTATGCACCCTTAGATGGTTTTGTGGTCAATGGAGGTATTAAATTCAAGCTTTAACAAACACTTTTAAAAGAAAAACTTATGAGCAAAGAATGGCGTGGTGAGCAAAAGCAACCTCAGAAGATTGATGCAGTAACGGATGTTGAAGAACAGGAGGAAGAAACATTAGACCTGGAAGAAAAGCTAGGTGAAGATGAAGAAAGTTGGCTCAGCCACTGGCCACTACTCACCGCTCTTTTGATATTGGCGGTGATGCTGACGCTGGAATACGGCTTCAAGTACCAGCCGCCGTTTCCGTTGAACCTGATCATCTTTTTGATTGCTTTCGGACTATCCGGCTACAATGTTTTGGCAATGGCCTGGCGCAAGGCCAAGCACTTTGATTTCTTCAATGAGTTTTTCCTGATGAGCGTAGCTACCATCGGAGCATTCAGCATCGGTTCTTATAGTGAAGGGGTGGCCGTGATGGTATTCTATTCCATAGGTGAATGGTTCCAGGATGCAGCCGTCAACCGCGCAAAAAAAAGCATCAAGGCACTGCTGGACATCAGGCCCGATAGCGTGACCGTAATGCGTAACGGGCAACGTGCCGAAGTTGATCCCAAAACCGTGCAGCTGGACGAAATCATACAGGTAAAAGCGGGTGAAAAGGTCGCCTTGGATGGTGAACTTTATTCAGATGCTGCCAGCTTTAACACGGCAGCCCTGACCGGGGAAAGTAAGCCGGATACCAAGCGTAAAGGCGAAAAGGTACTGGCTGGAATGATCAACCTGGATAAAGTAAGCGAGGTGCAGGTCAAGGCGCTGTTTAAAGACAGCAAGCTGAGCCAGATTTTGGAAATGGTCCAGGACGCTACCGCGCGTAAATCGCAAACCCAGCTTTTTATCAGCCGCTTTGCTAAAATTTATACGCCCATCGTTTTTGTACTGGCTTTGCTGGTTTGCTTTTCACCCTACTTCTTTGTAGACACCTATGACTTCCACCAGTGGTTTTACCGGGCGTTGGTGTTTTTGGTGATCAGCTGTCCTTGCGCTTTAGTCGTATCGATACCGCTAGGCTACTTTGGGGGCATCGGTTTGGCTTCCAGAAATGGCATCCTGTTTAAAGGCTCTAATTTTCTGGACGTGATGACGAAGATCAATACCGTGATCATGGATAAAACCGGTACACTGACCAAAGGAGTCTTTAAGGTTCAGGAAGTTGGAACCGAAGGTTTGAGTAATGATGAGCTGGTGCGTATGGCAGCGGCCATTGAAGCAAACTCCACCCACCCGATAGCCAAAGCCGTAGTTGAATATGCAGGCGATAAGCAAAAAGATCTGAAAGCGGAGAATGTCGAAGAAATAGCAGGGCATGGGTTAAAAGGAACAGTGCAGGGCAAAACAGTATTGGCCGGGAATGCAAAACTCTTGACGAAATTCAGTATTAACTATCCTGGTGAAGTAGATAGTTTGGTAGATACAGTGGTGCTCCTGGCCGTGGATAACCGGTACGCCGGTTACATTACCATTGCAGACGAAATTAAGGAAGATGCAAAAGAGGCTATTGAGCGGATGCATAGCCTGAAGCTGCAAACGGTCATGTTATCCGGTGACAAGCAGGCGGTAGTCGACAAAGTAGCGAAAAGTTTAGGTATTGACAAAGCCTATGGTGACTTGCTGCCGGACGGCAAGGTCGAAAAAGTGCAGGGCTTCAAAGATGCAGGTAGCCGCATTGCTTTTGTCGGTGACGGCGTGAATGATGCTCCCGTTGTTGCCTTAGCTGATGCCGGTATTGCCATGGGTGGTTTGGGTAGCGATGCCACCATTGAAACGGCTGACATTGTTATTCAGAATGACCAGCCTTCTAAGATTACAACAGCCATCCAGGTAGGGAAAATTACCAGCCGCGTGGTTTGGCAGAACATTACCATTGCCATGCTCGTCAAAGTCATTGTACTCGTATTGGGTGCAGGCGGCGTAGCCAATTTATGGGAAGCGGTGATTGCCGACGTTGGGGTAGCCTTACTTGCCATACTAAATGCAGTGCGGATACAACGAATGAAATTGTAAATAAGCAATATCAAATTAATATATTGCTTATTTAAGCTGTATGGGGTGCTAGCTTTTCTTTCTTAGCATTTCCAACTTCTCGCGCTCACTGTCAAGGAGGCGTTCATAAAGCTTCTTGTTTTCTTCAAATAGCTCAACAAGTTTATCAAGAGGATTGAAAGTACAGTGTTGATTACCGAATGGGCCGTGATTAACGCTGCTGTCATTGAAAGTATTGAAATAGTTAGTCACAGCTTCTTCGCTAAAATTACGGATGGCGTCGCCGGTAACACCTAAAGCCTTGGCAATCTTTTCCAGTACTTCATCTTCTACCTTGGAGCTCTTTTCGATGTTAGACACGGTTTGCTGGCTTACACCCAGTTCAATGGCCAGGGCTTCCTGCTTGATGCCTTTCATTTCGCGGATGCGTCCGATTTTTCTGCCGATGTGTAAGGTAGTGTCTTCCATTGCTCAAAAGTATGAATTTACGTAAAAGTACGAAACAAGCGCCGTTTTGTAAAATACAAAGGGATTTGGTTCGCTACAGGCAGCCTGACTGCAAGCTTTGAGAAAAGCAACAAAGTTATGGAAACCAGAGTCCCCCCAACCGCCTTAAACGCTGCTCCGGCAAATCAGCAGCCGCGCAGCATTATTCAGTTTTTAGAAGACCAATTCCAGTTCTGGCTTAGCCATGCGGATAAGCCTACACTGGAAGACATAAGGCAAATGGCATCTAACTATACGGCCATTGGAGCGCTTGCTAAAGAAGAGAAGCAAGTACCTGATGTAAAGCCCAGGCCAATACCTATAATAACGGGCTACAGCAGTAACCGGCAAGAACTGATTAAGCTATTAATCACCTTAATTCAGCCAACTAAAGTTTATCGTATTCTTCATGATTCTGACGCAGCAGAGAACGAACAAGGCTGTATGCACTTAATCATTATTGTGCCGGATAACAGGCCGGGTAAGGTTAAAGACTTCGAACCACTGATAGAACTGGTAAAGCTTGGTGATGAACGGCTCACGTGTTCCGTGTTACAATACTGCTATCTCAACCAGCTCACCAGTGAAGGGCATGTCTTTTACTCAAAGCACTGTTTGCCTGATAACCTCATATACAACGATGGTAAATACGCAGCACCTAAAATTGATCAGGAAAGGTTCTGTCTAAGTCTGCAAGCGGCTAAGCATCATTTAGAAAGCGGCTTACAAAAGGCCGAGAGCTTTATGGAATGCGCCCGCAATCATTTTGGGGTGTGGGAGGAAAACGGTAACGCTATCACGTTCTTTATGCTGCACCAGGTAGCTGAGCTGACATATCGCGCTGTGCTTAGAGGATTGTATGGCTTGGAGATTCGCAACCACTCCATTAGGGCACTGCAAAAGCAAATGCAATTGGTAGCGCCTCATTTAAATCATTGCATGCTGGCTGATACCGAGGAAGGGCAAAAACTGATTTCGTTACTGGAAGAGGCTTACGTAGCATCTCGCTATAAAGATGATTTCTCCGTTACCGACCAACAGGTTGGAGAAATATCAAGTAAGGTAGAAAGCCTGCTTGCAAAGGCTCAGGAACTTTGTAAGCAACATTATCCCAATAAGCAGGAGACAATTACAGTTAACACAGGCGTTTCACTTCAACCCCTATTTCATGAAGAAGCCAATTAAAGTACAGGAAGTTATGCCTAATGATGCTTTTTTTTACGTCCTGCCCTTGGAGCAAAAGTTTACGCTATTACGCCAGACACTGGATGATCATTTTGGGGAGGTACCGGTAGGCTACCGGCGGATGATGGATACTTACGCGCGCCATGTCAGTTTCGAGAGGGAGCTGGCTAAGCTCAGGGTACATATAAAAAATGACCCGAAGGACTACTTCATTATTTTTCATGTAAGCCCAAGCGAACTGGAAGTAAGTTGTGATTGCGGTATGCCAGGCAGGAAGCTTTGCAAGCATGCTTATCTTGGATTGCGTTACCTGATAGGTCACCACGATGAATCGGTTGAACTGAAGCAATTTTACTGGCCGGGCATCAGTACTAGCGAAAAAGGCAAGGAAAAGTATCTGGAGGTAACTATTAAGGAGTACTATATATCCATCAAGCCGCAAAAGGAGTTTGGCAGTATCTACCGGCCGGAAGCAGGATTTGAGCATTTTGCCATACCTCAGCTTGAAAAGGAACGTGGTAACAACGTAGAAGCTGTTCACTCTAAAGATGCCAAACGCGATGTACTTGGATATTGCATAATTAGTCGGGGAAGGCAATACCGATCGGCCTTACCGGTACTGGTGCCATTTTGGGGCACTACAGATAAGGCAGGCGAGCGTATTGTTTCTTTCAAACAGTTTTTGATCCATTACCAGGTACCGGATAATATTACATTGACACCCGTGCAAGTAGAATTAAACGTAATCTGCAAGCAGATGTGGGATATGGAAGCGCCGGTGGAGGATGTCAGGCAAACTACCCAGCAAAGGCAGGAGCGTAAAAAGGAGATACTGGCACTATGGCACAAAGCGATGGCCTTTAGATTGAGCGCGGAGGAGTTTTTGTATGTCAACTTTCGCATGCTGAGTTCGATTAAAAAGTACAAGCCAACTAAAAGCTGCATGAGGGATTGTATCATTAATAATGCTCAAGTAATGCTTACGTTTTTACTGACCGAACATCAGGATCATTTTGTATTGGAAGCGTTGGTTACAGACCCGCAAGGCAAAGAACTGGCACTTACTAATCAAACGCCGCGTTTCTTTGTAAGTCAGCGTTCAGGCTATCACCACTATTTGTTGCCCTCAGTGCAGGACAATGACCTTCTGGAGCAGTTAAAAGAAACCACTAACTGTCTTACGATTTTAAAGCAGCACTTTAAAGATTTTGAAGACAAGTACCTTAGAACAATGAGTGAGTTTTATCCCATTATATTCAAACCTTTGAAGTCCAGAAAGAAAGTGGTTTATGCTTACAAGGCTATACACCTTTGATGTAAATAAAAAAGAATAAATTTTATAAGGTTCAGCTATCGTTTATTGATTATAGACTTGTAAAACAGGAACTCATCGTGTCATGGTTCTCTCGGAAACAAAACAAAAGGCATAAATTTGGGTTCGAGCCTATTTTAGAAACCCAAGGAGATGGAAAAATATGTTTTCGAGTTATTTATAAGCTATTCGCTGGCAATGGACAAAAGTTCATCCATCGTATAATTGCCTTTGATGCCATCTGTAGAAAATAAGTATTCGGCAATTTCTAAATTGCTGTAGGGAAAAAATTCTTTAATACCGGCAACAATAATTTTTAGATATTTCGAGCCAGGTTTGGTACACGCCAGGTTTAATTCATTTGTGAACGTAAATATAAGGTGATCATTATGTTTCCCTAAAAAGACTATTTTGCCATACCATGAGCCGGGTTTAAAAATATAGTTATCCGTCATAGCTCTTTTGAAATCGATTTCAATCTCTTTGCCGCTATTCTCTTGCTTAACAACTTCTATAAATTGCTGCTGTGTAATAAGGTACATTCTTCCCCAAGTCCGCTTGGTGTTATTAAGGTCGTTACTGATGAAAGCTACCCCACTATTTTCCCAAGTTGCCGAAGATTTTGCAAAATACAATTCGCTCGGTATGTAAAACGCCTGGCTCTCGCGTGGCAAAGTAGGATCAGTGCAGCCTGGATATTCTCTTGCTGCGCCATTTGGCCGTCCTCCTCGGATATAACAATGAAATCTTTCTTCGTTTAAATTAGAGCCATAGGCTCCGTACCAAATCAATTCACCGTCTTGCATAAGTATCACAAATATACAGGTCTTATCAGCGTCATATCCGCTTAATATCAATTAAATGATTTATTCTCCCTTCATGTATTACGTCCAACTCAGGAACATTAAGATATAAAAGGTCGCGCGCTCTACTGATGCCGACATAAAAAATCCGCTGTTGTTCTGTTGAAAGATTCGGATTCAATAAAAAACTTAGATGAGTCTTTTCCTTAACAACAACCAAAACCCGATCAAATTCGTCACCCTTTGATTTATGAATAGTACGGTTTTCGGAATCATCGTCATCAATTCTTACACAAACCGCGATTTGCTCATAAGAATAGTTTTCATAAAAATCTTTAATTCCTCCTCGCACTAAGTTTGCCACATCTGTTCTTACGTTTGTCCTAATGATGGAAAAGAAATTTAAGAATGGTTCACTTTTAAATGAATCATACTTCGTCAACAAAAATGTAAGGTGTTTAAAGGCCGTTTTTTTTCTTTTTTCCTTGTCAGCTATATCACGATAATTTCGCTCCATCTCTTTGATTGCATCTTTAAAACGTCCCTGCTTTGCCAGCTCTAATGCTTGTAAACAAGATGCGATGACGCTTCTTCGTTCTGTGTTTGAATCCTTTGCAGCAAGTTCGATGATTAAATCACGATCAGGTAAACCGCTTTGCATTTTCCGCTTCATCGCATTGGCAGTAATATTATCCCATGCTAATGTTGCCAAGGGGCCTTCTCCGGATAATTTAATTATCTCATCAATCGCGGCTTCATGTCCTCCTACGATTAAGATAGGCTTAGTTCCTTCGACGTTACGAATCCCATTTTGCGCAATATCTGTTCGGATATGATTTAAAACCTTAATTATTGAATTGGTGCTTCTACGATTATCTTTTATAACATAATTCGTTAGTCCTGCTAAGTTGAACTGATCAAAATGTTGTGGCGCAGCTCCCTGAAAGCTATATATCGATTGAGATTTATCGCCAATTATGCCAATTCTTGTCTCTGTTTGTCCGATCATAGACAATATCTCTGCTTGGATAGGACTCGTGTCCTGAAATTCATCGATAAAGAAATATGGAAATTTTGCCCTTAAAACAGTTAAAATAAAAGGATACTTTTTTAGTAAAAGGGATCCGAAAAACAGGACGTCGTCGTGATGGAGTATTCCTTTTCGCCAGAATAGTTTTTTATAATCCAAAAAACCTGGTGCAAGTTTGTCCAGGCATGTAGCCTTAGCCAGATTCCGTCTCTGTGTACCGTCCCAATAATAAGCTTGGCTATTATCCGCTTCCAATTTCAAATTACCAGCATCAAAAACGTAGCGCAAACTTCCTAACCATCTACCTACAGCATCCAAATTGTTAGGTATATTCGTCAGTTGATTAAGTGTATAGGGATGCGATAAACGTCCAACATTGACATGATTTGTTATCCACTCTTTGACTCTTTTTTTACTGATAATGTGATCATCGTGTCCATCCATCCGTTTCACGTTGAGTTCATACTCCGCTGGAATAAAACCCGCGTAGGGTTTTATTATGTTGGAGTAAATGAAACCATGAATCGTAGAAACCTCTACACGATCAGCAATAAAATCTAGTCGCTCAATTATTGTCGCTACCCCTACATTAGTGTATGTAATACAAGCAATCTTTCTGTAGCTGCCCAATCGCTTAGAGTGTTGAAGCACGTTTTTAATATGGTTAACAAGCCAGTGTGTTTTACCAGCGCCTGGCCCTGCACTTACTCTGAAATGCTGTTCAATGGGAACTAGCTTATTCGAATCGATTTCTATTACTGACATATCCAATCAATTGCGTCTTTTATATAATCCGGAACAACAAACGCTTTTTTTATCTCGGCCTGCGGATTGTCCTGGGGAGCTACAACGGGCAACAACAAATTAGACTCAAGTAAATTTGCCAATTCTAATGCGTTTTCTCCTTTACCTACTGAAACGAGATATCGAGACGCTATAATCGCCGCTTTTTTATCAAGATCTGTCCATGATGGGTCTTGAAGTGCGGTTATTGCATCTTCCAAACGTTGATTGGCATCACTTTCCCGCAGTTCATCCAAAAAATCAGAGAGTTTGTTTTGATTTTTATATAATACAAAGAGTCTTAAAAGCTCATCCCTATTAGTTATAGACTCAGTGATCAGAATTGGTTCAGTTAAGTTAGAAAGACAAAGCTCATATTCAAAGGTTTTTCCTTTTCCATGATTTTGACCGAAATATCGGATATTAGGGTGAGCTCCATAAGACGAAACGTGTGTTGAAAGGTGATCTTTATAATCATAATTCGCTTTGTCCTGGTCTATTTGAAAAGGGAAACAACTCGAATAACCTCCGCCTGATTTTTTCTTACGTTCCGGATCGCGGTCTTTGAGGCATACCACTTTCTTAGGAACCGCATATTTATTATTTGAATCAAATAAATATAAAAAGTTAGTGAAAAAACGGCCGCCAACCGGCAGTATAGCGATGTGATGGTCTTCTAAATTTTGATTGCAATATTTCGCCAAGGTTGGAATAAGCAACTGTTCAGCTAGTCCCTCGACAAAAATTATTTTTTGTGCGAAAAGCATATCGGACCTGGTAGCATCTAAAAAACGTTGAACGTAGGCCTTAGCCTTTTTCCCTTCATCCGAGTCAGGAAATGTTTTGCCGGGGTAACCGATGCTGATTTCCCCTGCTTCATTATGTAAACAAATGATTTCATCCAAAGAAACAGCGGAGGTAATTTGCGTGGAGTGTGTGGTTACAAAAATTTGCCGAACTTTTCTATTGTCCTTGTTGTCTTTCAAAAACTTCAAAAATTTGTACTGCATTGCCGGATGCAAATGAGCCTCCGGTTCTTCAATAGCGAGCACTGGAAACACCTTTGCGTTACTGCCAAGATAATTCCCGTCAGCGTTTACCTGCATTTTAGCAAGTAATAAGGACATAAAAATGAGGTTATTATAACCCAAACCGTTATGCGTGGCGGGAATTTTTATATCAAGAGCGGTATAGCCAATTATTAACTTTAATGCTGAATATAAATCAACATCAGAAATCGCACCATCAAAATCAGGTTCGGCATTATTGAAAGTGGCACCGGTTTGTTTGGCATAGGATAAAATGTGGCTTTTGCCTGCACTCATCCTTCGCTGTAATTCGCTGATGAGCGTACCGGCACTGGTTGTAAACGCAGTTTTAATCGCTTTAATTTCTTCTTTTTTTTGATCAGTCGTTTTGCTCGATTCATCTGCGGATTTGATCTCATAATCCATAAAAAAATCCAGAACGTCACGAAGCATTGTATTACGGCCAGTGAACATATCGCGTTCAACATCCCGTATCGCGTTCAAAAATTGAAAATCAAATTTTTTAAGAGAGTCATGATCTGCTGCAACTTGGAGAGCAGGGTCTCCTCCGAAGATTTTATATTGATAATACCTTAAAAATTCATGTTGCAAAGTTGACCATGCCTGTTCTTTTGTATGTGCCTGCTGTAATGCTAAAACATAATCATTATGTCTGTCAGCTGGCAAATAGAATTTGTAAGTTAATTTTGCTAAGTAGGGTTCTTCTAACTTTGTCAGCCAATTTGCAACGGTCACTAAATCATCATTGGTCAAATCCTCATCTATACTTTGACTAATTTCCAGTGTTATGACGATTTGTGGAGGTTGGGCCTGAATAGTGGCCAAAGTCGCATTTTTAGAAAAGTCGTCAATCTCTAATTTACGATTTGCGTCATTATTGATTAATAAGCCAATCGCTTTAAGCAAACTTGTTTTCCCGGCATTGTTATGACCGATAATCACATTGACGCCATCGTTGAATTCTACTGTGTTTTGCGGGAAATTTCTGAATCCGGAAATGTGGATTTTGGATAGGTACATAATTAGGTTTAGTTGTAATTAGCTCAATTTTAAATAGAATTTTGATTACGACACATTGTCATTAAAACCTTTCATCTTTTCTAAGATGGAAGCCATCGCCGCCTTATTGGAGGCGACCCAATTTGCCGGGCGTTGGATAGGCGCAGGAATTTTACAGCGTGCATCATCTCTTGAAAGGCTCAGAATATCATTTATGTGCATGTCGATTACTTTTTCTGATAGTAGTTTTCTATCACCATCTAGTAAGCTCCATGTGCCGAGCCGCAGAGTATCTAAATCCTTACCATACTGATTAAAGCCAAGCATGTCCCGATCTCCATCAGCATAGGGAACTTCAGGAATTACTTCTATTATTCGCTCTAAATCTTCCATCAGCCATATATTGTTCCAAATAGCTCTGGCATCTTGTTCCATAGCACGTTGCCAAAGCATGTGTTGAACAAGGTTAATCGACCCTACGAGTTCCCGGGCGACTGTCGGTGGACTGATCAATAAATCTTTGACGGAAAATGTGGTCAATTTAGCATTAACCAACTCCTTAAGCGGCTCCATTGCAAATCTGCGGGCAGATTTATATGCTAATCGGGAACAGATGTTATCGAGGTGACAAATCGCAAAACTTATGCTGTCTATAGGATCAGGATAATTCATTTCCCAGTATGACATGTTATAATTTGCTAACGAAATTAGCTCCTCTTTGAGATCAATTGCATTTTGTCCATCAAAAATAGCAATATTCGATCTTATCAAGTCAAGTAATGTGGCAACCATTTGCACCCTGAATATATTATGTGGCCTGCCATAGCATGTTTGCTTCAACTTTCGGTATAGTGTCGTTCGCTCCTGATCGTTTGCGTTGATTATTCGGCGAGCATATTCCATTCCGAATTTCGCGCGCATTTCAATGGGGATATCCATTTGAATCAACAATTGAGCGATGGGCAGGGCCGTGAGCGTTTCAGCTGCCTCCTTCTCCATGTTACGCCAAGCCTCCAATTGAAAATCGTGTGCGTTTTTCCTTATGATGGGAAGTGTTTCAGAATAAATTCTAAACACGTCTTTCTTTAACGATTCTGCAGCTTCAACGTCAATTTCAGCTAACAAACTATCGCGAACAGTTGAAAGGATGTATTTTCTTAGATAAGCCCCCATGGAATTACTGCCCAATATTTCAATCAATTCTTCAAAGGTCTCTCCACAATTTTCTTGGTTCACAAGTAAAATGTAGTTTTCCCAATCGTTGGAGTTAAGCGCATCATAAACCCTGATTTCCCAACCGTTTATCATAACGATGAACCGCGCTGATATTTCCGGATGTATCGCATAGAAATGAGCCTGCAAGAAGTCGCCATAATCCATTTTTTTCGGATCTCCAGGCTTGGCCTCAATTATCCAAAATTTCTTAAGCCGGACTGTAGGGATATAGTCAATGGCAATTTGCTTACGACCAATGCGATGGTATTTTTCTTGCAGGTTTAGATTTTGTTCTCTAATAATATGATCTACTGTATTTTTCGAATATCCAAGAAGTTTTAGCAGAGGAGCAATGAACTCCTCCCTAATATCAGTTTCATTCCAGCCAGAAAAGTTATTGGCTTTCCAAAATTTAATAAATTGTTCGGTAAAGGGATTGGCCACTTTTGAAGGTTTAAATCTTTCAAAAATATAAATATTGTATAATAAATATTTAAGTTAATTACAAATTCAGGACGTATATTTTCTAAATAACATGAATTTTTTTACCCTTAACTTGGCATCATCTATGGGCGTGGCTTTTAAAAAAATAATGTACAGTTTACGAACAACAAGTTTCCAATCAAAAATTCGCTGGCATAGGACATAATTTTATTTATATGTATAGACAATTATTATATTTGTATACCAAGTTCATTGACTATCAATCAAAGAAAGGTAGCCAGCAAATGGTAACAAATCAGTGCATAATAAAGGTGCCTGATTAGGTGCCCGTTGATGATGTCTGTTGATACAACTGTCTTATTTTTAAAGGTTTATAGGTTTGGTTAGTCGTCCTGCCATCCCGACATTTAAGTGATCAAATACCACAAAAATCCTTTAAATCATTGATTTAAAGGATTTTTGTTGATCCGTTGTTTGAAAACACAAGCGATAATAGATACTGGCTGTTTTCAGATTTATATATCTATAATTATCAACTGCTGCTGGAAAACTAAGCATCTCAAAGTCCAAGTCATTATAAACAAATCATAGATTACAAAAAAGTCGATCTTATATAAAAACAATTAACGACATTATATAAAAGCTTCTAATTGTTTGAATTAATTTAATTTTTTTCATCAAAGTAGGTTAACACAGCCTTTACACGCCGGAAATAGTTTTGCGCCCATTCTGAGGAGTCAGAAAATTAAGCAAACTCACTTTTACGTGTTATTATGAAGAAAACATTACTTCCTAAGCTTAGGGTGATGGCATGTGCTTCTGTCGCACTGATGTGCATTAACGGAATCCCACTACATGTTCATGCTGTTGCCAGGCTAAACAGTCCTATCCCATTAATTGATGTACAACAAAACGGAACCATTACCGGAAAGGTGGTTGACGAAAAAGGCGAGCCTTTACCCGGCGCTACTGTTTTAATTAAAGAACTTAACAGAACGGTAATTACCGGTAGTAATGGTATATTTAGCGCAAATGTGCCTGTAGGTACTTACAATTTAACGATAACTTACATTTCGTACACTACGCTTACTTTAAATAAGGTGGTAGTTAAGTCGGGCGACAACACCCCGCTAACCATTACCATGAAAGCGGAGACCGGTACGCTAAATGAGTTGATTGTAGTAGGTTACGGTACGCAAAAGAGGGCTAATGCTACTGGTGCAGTCGACCAGATATCTTCTAAAAATTTAGAGAATCGTCCAATTACCAACCTTACCCAGGGTCTGCAAGGTTTAATACCCAACCTTAATTTAAGAATGCAGGATGGTAAGCCCACACAGTCGCCCAGTTATAATATCAGAGGTGCAACTTCTATCGGCCAGGGCGGTAGTGCATTGGTGTTAATTGACGGTTTTGAGGGCGATCCGAGCTTATTAAACCCTAACGACGTAGAATCCGTTTCTGTTTTAAAGGATGCGGCTTCGGCAGCTATTTATGGCGCACGTGGGGTGTTTGGTGTGGTGTTAATTACCACAAAAAAAGGAGAAAAAGGACGAACTACGATTAACTACACCTCAAACTTTGCCTTGAAATCGCCCGTTACAAGGCCTGATTTTGTAACCGATGGGTATACCTGGGCGAAAATGTTTTCTGAAGCGTTTGTGAACGGCGACGGTGCTTTCCCTCAAAATGCCAATAAAACACAAAAGTTTTCGCAGGCTTATCTGGACGAGTTTAAACGTAGGGTGGAGTCAGGGCAACCTTATAACGAAGTTGAGGTGAATCCATCGACAGGCGAATACACATATTATGGCAGTACAGATTACTACAGCTATTTGTATAAGAAAAATACACCTGCTTTTGAAAACAACATATCCGTAAGCGGTGGAAGCGATAAGGCTACTTTTCTGGTATCGGGTCGTGCGCTAAACCAAGCCGGCCTGTTCAGATACAATAGTGATGATTACAGCATGAAAAACCTGCGTGCCAGAGGTTCAATACAGGTTTTTCCATGGTTGAGCATCGAAAACAATGCCGACTACTCCATCATGAACTACCATAACCCTATCAACGTAGGCGAAGGCGGTGGTATATGGCGAAACATTGCTGATGAAGGAAAGCCGACCATGCCGATATTTAATCCGGATGGCTCGTTAACCTTTGCCGCAGCGTATACGGTGGGCGATTTCATCTACGGGAAAAATGGTTTTGATACCCGTCGCGAAGTATTCAGAAATATTACCGGTTTACGCAGTAATTTCTTCAACAACAAGTTCCGTGTAAATGCCGACTTTACATTCAGAAATACGGATAATAACCGCGATCAAAAAAGAGTGCAGGTGCCTTACAGCAATTTCAAAGGTATTACTTCATATGTGGGTACAACCACTAACGACTTACTTTTTGATTTACGCGAAACAAGGTACCTGGCCACCAACATATATGGCGAATACGAAAACCACTTCGGCAGCAATCATTATTTTAAAGCCATGGCCGGTTATAATTATGAGCAGTCTACCTATAACAGAACAGCTGTACAACGTAATGGGATCATCTTTGAAGACGCAAATGACCTTAACTTGGCCTTAGGGCAATCCATTACAACTGGTGGCGGTTATGAGCAGTGGGCCATTTTGGGAGGATTTTCGAGATTAAATTACTCATTTAAAGATCGCTACCTGGTTGAAGTTGATGCGCGTTATGATGGTTCTTCTAAATTCCCGTCAAATCAGCGCTACGGATTCTTCCCGTCGGTTTCTGCCGGTTGGAGAATTAACAGCGAGCCTTTCTGGAAGGTATCCGATAAGTTAATTTCTAACTTAAAATTACGTGGTTCGTATGGCTCATTGGGTAATGGTAATATTGCTTCTTATGCTTTCCAGGAGATTTTTAACATCAGCCAATCTGGTGTAATTTTAAACGGTGTGAGGCCACAAACCACCCGTAACCCTAACGTATTACCGGATGGTTTAACCTGGGAAACATCAACCACATCCAATATAGGTTTGGATTTAACCATGCTGTCGGGCCGTTTAAACTTTAACGCTGATGCCTACATTCGTAAAACAACCGACATGTTTACTACCGGGTTAACACCACCTGCTATATTTGGTGCTGACGTGCCTAAAGGTAACTATGCCGATTTAACCACCCGAGGGTGGGAACTGTCTTTAAGCTGGAATGACCGGATAGGTAAGGGGCGTAACCCATTCAGTTACAACGTAAGGTTAACTTTAGCTGATAATAAAAGTAAGATTGACAAATACAACAATCCGGATAAACTGCTGAGTGATTACTACGAGGGGCAAACCTTAGGCGAAATTTGGGGCTACGAAACAGAAGGCTTCTTTATAGACGCTGCTGATATTGCATCTCACGCCCGCCAGGATCCGCAAATGCGTGCATCGCCTACTGGCTTATGGTTTCCGGGCGACATCAAACTAAGAGATTTAAACGGTGATGGCTTTATCAACGTTGGAGAGAATAAGGTTGGTAAATCGGGCGACAGACGAATCATCGGTAACTCGGCACCGAGGTATTTATATGGTATTAACCTGGGTGCTAACTGGCATAATTTCTCTTTTTCAACCTTTTTCCAGGGGGTAGGTAAACAGCAATGGTATCCGAGCACTGAGACAGAGATGTTTTGGGGGCAATACAACAGGCCATACAATAACATCCCGAAGTTTCATTTAGGTAACATGTGGACGCCTGATAACACGAATGCTTATTTCCCGAGAACCATGTCGAGGGCGGCATCCAGCAATACCAACCGTACCTTGGGCGTAGCACAAACCCGTTATTTGCAAAATGTGGCTTATTTGCGCCTTAAAAACCTACAGGTCGGCTATAATTTACCAACCAAATGGATAAACCGCATTGGTATGCGAAGCGCCAGAATCTTCTTCTCGGGTGAAAACCTATTTACTTATTCGCCGATGTACAAGATCGTCAAAAATACTATCGACGTAGAAAATGCCGTGCCATCCGATCAGGATCTAAATGCTAATAGTACCAACGGCGATGGTTACAACTATCCGATTTTGAAAAGTTACTCTTTAGGTGTAAACGTAGCTTTTTAATAAAACAAACTAACAGCAATCAGCAATGAAAAAGCATTATATATTGTTCTTATTAGGCTGCCTCGGGTTTACAGCCTGTAAAAAATTAGACCAGCAGCCGCAATCTACTGCAACAAAAGATGCAGTTTTTGGTACCGAAAACGGACTAAAGCTTTATACCAACTCTTTTTATGGAATGGATTTTTTACCTAAAAATTCAACCAGTCAGGATGCCATGTCAGATTATTTGGCCGTAAAATCCGTTCCCGATTTTGTTCGCGATGGGGCATTTGGTGCCAATAACAGTTCGGGATGGAGCTGGAGAGATCTACGTAACATCAATTACTTTATCCAAAACTGTAACAACCCTGCCGTATCAGCCGATATCCGCAGAAATTACTTAGGTATTGCCCGTTACTTTAGGGCTTATTTTTATATGGATAAAGTTAAGCGCTTTGGCGATGTCCCTTGGATTAACAAGCCTTTGGATATTGACGATCCGGCTTTAACAGCAGGCAGAGATAGCAGAGCTTTGGTTATGGACTCAGTATTAGCCGATTTAAATTACGCCTGTGCTAATATTCAAACTACTAACGATGCCAGCCGCACTACAGTGACCAAATGGGTAGCCTATGCTTTTAAATCAAGAGTGTGCCTTTTTGAAGGAACGTTCAGAAAGTATCATACCGATTTAAACCTGACCTCGACGGCAAGCCGCTGGTTAAACGAAGCGGTGTCTGCTTCGGACCAGATTATGAAAAACGGTGGCTTTTCAATCAATACTGCCGGAGGGGCCGGAGTGTCTTATCGTCAGGTTTTTACCAGTAATACACCGGTAGCCAACGAGGTTTTACAAGCTGCTGTTGCCGATGTAAACTTAGGAGTACTTAACGAGGCCAATTGGTGGTGGACCAGTGGTACATATGGGGCCAAAGCCAGTTTTATCCGGACGTTTATCAATACTTATCTTAAACTGGATGGCACACCGTTTACCAACGATCCTTCTTACCGCACCATGTTGTTTAAAGATGAAGTAAAAAATCGCGATTTAAGGTTAAAACAAACCATCCGTTCGGGCAACTACAAGCGGGTTAGCAATGGGCAGCAAGTAGCAGCACCTCCGGTGTTTTCTTACACGTTTACCGGTTATCAGCCTATTAAATGGACACTTGATGACACCTACTATGATGCAGGTGCTTTAAATACCAATGCGGTACCATTGTTCCGTTACGCTGAAGTGTTATTGAACTATGCGGAAGCCAAGGCCGAATTAGGCACCTTAACTGATGCCGAGTGGGCAACAACCATTGGTGTGTTAAGAAGCAGGGCAGGTATTACCGGCGGTTTATCGTCCAAACCTACCGTGGCAGATCCTTACCTGGTAGCAAATTACTTTCCTGGTATTACCGATCCAACCATACTGGAAGTACGCAGGGAGCGCGGTATTGAGTTGAGCTTAGAAGGCCTTCGGTTTGCCGACTTATTAAGATGGAAAAGAGGTCCGCTGATGGAGCAGGAGTGGAATGGGTTCTATGTTCCCTCATTAAATACTCCGCTGGATTTAAACGAGGACGGCATTCTGGACGTAGCCTTTTACCAAAATAGCCGCCCGTCACCAACCGTTTTGGGGGTTACTTATGTCGACGTATCGCCAAGGGTAAGCTCGGCCATAAACTCACAATTATTAAAAAACGGAACCTCGGGTGAGTTAACCTGGATGAACGAGATCCCGAGAAAATGGAACGACCGTAATTATTACTATCCAGTTCCGTTAGCCGACTTACAACGTAATCCTAATTTAAAACAAAACCCAGGCTGGTAAAATCAGCCTGATAAAATATTCAAACATGAAATCAAAAATATTAATGATAGCCGTAATGTTGCTTTGCATTACGCGTGCTGCCAGCGCACAGCAATTAATAGTAGGTACATTTAATATCCGTTATGATAACCCGCGCGATACCGGGAACTTATGGGTGAACCGCGCGCCGGTAGTATCAAACCTTATACGTTTCCATAATTTTGATTTGCTTGGAATACAGGAGGGGCTGAAAAATCAGTTAGATGATATGAGCAAGGCACTGCCCGAGTATGATCATTATGGCAAAGGCCGCGATGATGGTAAAGACGGCGGAGAGCATTCGGCTATTTTTTACAAGAAAAGCAGATTCAAACTACTAAAAAGCGGTGACTTCTGGTTATCTGAAACACCCGACAAGCCCGGATTGGGCTGGGATGCTACCTGTTGCAATCGCATCTGCTCTTGGGTTTACCTGCAGGACTTAAGAACCAAAAAGCAGTTTTATGCTTTTAACGTCCATTTTGACCATCAAGGTGTAGTGGCCCGGAAAGAAAGCAGCAAGCTGATCTTGAAAAAGATAAGCGAAATAGCCGGCAATACGCCTGCAATTTTAACCGGCGACCTAAACGGCGGCCGTGACAGTGAGTGGTATAAAGAACTGGCGGAGTCGAAGGCATTATCGGATACTTACTCGCAAGTAAAATTCCCTTACGCCAATAATGCTTCTTTTAACAGTTTCCGTACACCCCGTGGCCAGGCTGTTATTGATCACATCTTTGTAACAAACGCTTTTACAGTTAACCGATGGGGTATTTTAACCGATACTTATTATGGTAAGTTTCCATCTGATCATTTTCCGGTGCTGGTAGAAGTCGAACTAAATTAACTGATCTTAAGCAGCAATAAAAAACCCCATTCAATAATTTGAATGGGGTTTTGTAATATGTAATATAACCTAAAAAGGTAAATCGTCCGCGTCATTTGCCGGGTTAAAGCCACTATCGGCATCATCTGTTTTAACGGCCTGTTTATTATCATTATCGAAATCGCTTTTGCGGCCTAATACCGTGAAGTTCTCAGCTACAATTTCGGTGGTATACTTTTTAATGCCGGTTTTGTCTTCGAACGACCGGGTTCTGAGTTTACCTTCTATATATACTAATTTTCCTTTTTGAAGGTATTTTGCGGCTACATCTGCCAAACCGCGCCACATTACAATATTGTGCCATTCGGTTTGCTCAACCTTGCGGCCATCCTTGTTGTAGCTTTCTGAGGTAGCCAACGGAAAGCTGGCTACAGATACGCCGCCATCCAGGTGCCTAACCTCAGGATCTTTGCCTAAGTGCCCAACTAATATTACTTTATTTATTCCAGACATGTTTTAGTTAGAAAAAAGAGAATTGTTTTCAAATTTAAAAAAATTAGTTAAAAATATAAAAATGATTTTAGGAAATGCTAATTTTTTTAGATTTTGTGTGTCTGTATAAAACCAGTTCTTATCAAGTAAAACAGGGGTGTTTTTTAGGCGAATAAAACGAATGGTCAGTTTTTGATGTGTCAGAATATGTTTTTGCAGGCCGAATACTTCTTCGATATGTAAGTTCTTACCAAAAAAGTGCTGAACTTGGGGTAATGTAACAATTTCGTTCGGTGAGAGCAATTGATCCGTTTCAAGCAATGGAAGGTCATAAAGGCCATTCCAAATGTCGTTTTCGGTGCGTTTATTCATTAATATACGGTCGTTTTCGTATATTAAAAAGTAATTAAAAAAGCGCTCTTTTACCTTTACCGTTTTGAGCTTAACTGGTAATTGCGTTGTTGCATTATTTTTAAAAGCTTCGCAACCTAAATGAACAGGGCAAATGCCGCAGGCGGGGCTTTTAGGTTTACACAGCATGGCACCAAACTCCATCATCGCCTGGTTGTGCAACCCAGGCTCGGCGGTATCCAGAACTTCGTTAGCCAATTGTTTAAAAAGTTTTTGCCCTTGTGTGCTGTTAATAGGCTCGAAAATGCCAAAGTAACGTGCCAGCACACGGTATACATTGCCATCAACTACGGCGTGCGCTTCGTTAGCAGAGAAAGAAGATATAGCCGATGCGGTATAATCGCCAATTCCTTTGAGCTTAATTAAATCCTGGTACGCGAACGGAAATTTACCAGCAAACTCATCACGTATCAGCCTGGCAGTCTTAAGCATGTTACGGCCGCGAGAGTAATACCCTAATCCTTGCCACAGCTTTAATATTTCGTCTTCGCTGGCGTTGGCAAAGGCGGTTACATCAGGATAATTTTCTAAAAAACGATTGAAATAAGGCATGCCCTGCTCCACGCGGGTTTGCTGCAATATAATTTCAGAAAGCCAGATAACGTAGGGGTCGGTGGTGTGGCGCCAGGGCAGGTCGCGCTTGTTTTGTTGGTACCATTGCACCAGCTCTTTAGAAAAATTCATGCTTAACAAATTTACAAAACAGGCAGGCGTAAACCGTAATTGTGAGGTAATGTTTTGCTGCTTAGGCAAGTGCCGTCAAAAAAAACCGTGTTTTATTTCAAAGTTTACAATTAAACTTATACTTTTGCAACCCCAAAACAGTTAAGTATTTACAAAAAATAATTAATAAAAAACAGATATGACTAAGGCGGAAATTATAGCTGAAATATCAACTAAAACAGGGATTGAGAAAGTTGACGTTCAGGAAACTGTTGAGGCGTTTTTTAAAGTAGTTAAAACATCGATGGTGAGCGGCGAGAATGTATATGTGAGAGGCTTTGGCAGCTTTGTAGTAAAAAAGAGAGCTAAGAAAACCGCGCGTAATATCTCAAAAAATACCGCTATTATTATACCTGAACATTTTGTACCCAGCTTTAAGCCAGCCAAAACTTTTGTTGAGAAAGTAAGAACAGGTAATAAAACTAAATCAAGCAAAGCTTAATAATATGATTAAAAAACAAATAGTTACTGTAGTAGCCGTGGTTGCGGTAATGGGCTATTTGTATTTACAGCCCGTTAAGGGCCTGGTTAAGCCAAAAGAAGAGCGTACTGCTCCGGGCAAAAAAGTAACCGAAAGCCCGGTTGCCAGTAAAATTAACGTGGCTGCGGTATCTGTACCGGCAAAAACAGCCATCGGCACCGATTTAGCCGGTAAAATTACATCGCTTGAAGATGCCTTGAAAAAAGCAGGATCGGCCAGCGAGAAGCTAAAATTGCAAACCGAACTTGCGCACGAGTGGGATAATGTAAACCAGCCTGCACCTGCCGCTTTCTATTATATGGATTTAGCGCAAGCCAAAAACGATTTTGAAAATTGGTTTACCGCAGGCAGCCGTTTTAACGACGCCTACAAATTTACACAGGATACCACCATGCAGCCTACGTTTGTGAGTAATGCTATCCTGTCTTTCAAAAAAGCTATGGCTTTGAAGCCAGCTGATTTGGAATCTAAAACAGGCTTGGGTGTGGCTTATGTAAACCAAACCAGCCTGGGTATTACCGATCCTGACGGTGGTTCGCCAATGCAGGGTATTATGCTGTTACGCGAAGTGGTTGGTAGTGAACCTGACAATTGGAATGCAAACTTAAATTTGGGGCAGTTTGCTATGAAGTCGGGCCAGTATCAAAAAGCAGTTGAGCGTTTTCAGCATATGATTGCCTTAGATACCAAGCGCTCTAAGGTAGAACCTTACTTTTACCTGGCCGAAAGCTATAAACAGCTGGGCATGAAAAAAGAGGCTATTGATGCCTATGTAAAATGTAAGGAAATGATGGGCGACCCAACTATGGGACAAACCATCGACAACTATATTAACGAATTAAAAAATTAAATAACCCTTTAAAACATTAAGTACTATGCCAAGCGGTAAAAAACGTAAGAGACATAAAATGGCTACCCACAAGCGTAAAAAACGTTTAAGAAAAAACAGACATAAAAAGAAATAAGCCGTTTTGACGGTGTGTTTGCCTGTACTTACTACGGTTAGTACAGGCAAATTTTTTATTTGTTTTTATCCTCTTATTGTATGCGGCGTTACGCCGCTTTGAAGAAATGGAGTAGCAGTTGGTAAAAGAATTAATTATCGATTCATCCCCTGCCGGGGCAACTATTGCCCTGTTGCAGGATAAACAACTCGTAGAACTTCATAAAGAGCAAATTTCCAATAATTATACTGTTGGAGACATTTACCTGGGCCGTGTTAAAAAGATAATGCCTGGGCTTAATGCTGCTTTTATTGATGTAGGATACGAGAAGGATGCGTTTTTGCACTACCTGGATTTAGGTCCGCAAGTGCAAAGCCTGCTCAAATTAACCAAACAGGTACGTGGAGGGAGTTACCAAACCAAGTTGCTGGATGATTTAAAGCTGGAAGCTGACATTAACAAATCAGGTAAAATATCTGAAGTGTTAACCAAAAACCAGCTGATACCGGTGCAAATTGCCAAAGAGCCTATTTCAACCAAAGGCCCGAGGCTGAGCTCCGATTTATCTATTGCCGGTCGCTATGTAGTGTTGGTGCCGTTTTCTGATGTAATCTCGATCTCTAAAAAGATTAAGAGCAACACAGAGCGTACTCGCCTGCGCAAAATAGTGGAAGGTATAAAACCTGCCAATTTTGGGGTAATTATTCGTACAGTATCAGAGGGTAAGGGTGTAACCGAAATGCAGAAAGACCTGCTGGATTTAATATCCAAGTGGGAGTCTTTTATGACGCGTTTGCCGGCTACCGATCCTTCCAAAAAAATACTGGGCGAGATTGACCGTACTTCTACACTGTTAAGAGATATTTTGAATGCTGATTTCCAGCATATTTACGTTAACGAGAACTCAATTTTTGAGGAAGTACGTTCGTATGTACACGAAATATCACCTGATTTGGAAAACATCGTGAGGTTGCACAAGCACCGCGATCCTATATTTGAGCATTACGGGATTGAAAAGCAAATTAAATCTGCTTTTGGTAAAACCGTAAACTTGGCTGGTGGAGCTTACCTGGTTATTGAGCACACCGAAGCCCTGCACGTAATTGACGTTAATAGCGGCAATCGTACGGCAAACAAAGAAAACCAGGAAGACAATGCCTTACAGGTAAACAAAGAGGCAGCCCGCGAAATAGCCCGGCAGTTACGTTTACGTGATATGGGCGGTATTGTAGTAGTCGATTTTATTGACATGCACAAGCCAACCAACCGTAAAGAACTGTTTGATTATTTGCGCGATGAGATGGCACATGACAGGGCTAAGCATACCATTTTGCCGCCAAGCAAATTTGGATTAGTGCAAATTACACGTCAGCGTGTACGCCCGGAGATGAACATTGTAACCAGCGAGGTTTGCCCTACTTGTAACGGTACAGGGACCATTAGGTCCAGCATTTTGCTGTTAGATGATATTGAAAATAATTTCAATTACATCCTGGTAGAGCAAAATGAAAAAAACATTACGCTTGTTGTACACCCGTACATCGAAGCTTACATCAAAAAAGGCCTGATAAGCCGGCAGATGAAATGGTATTTTAAATACGGTCAGTGGATAAAGGTGAAAGCCAACACGTCTTACCAGATCACTGAGTTCCATTTTATGAATGCTAAAGACGAAGAGATAAAACTCTAAACGTAAAAATAAGCGAAAGCTAAATACATTAGCAAATGACAAAGGGTTGATAGTTACTATCAGCCCTTTGTTGTATATTTATAGCTAATAAAAACCTTTAGTGCGATTACATTTGAGTAGTTTCATTTGCACATCTGCACATTTAAAATTTGCACATTCGTCAATTGGCTAAAACAAAATCAGCATATTTTTGCCAGAACTGCGGCTACGAGTCGCCAAAGTGGCTGGGCAAATGCCCATCTTGCGGGCAGTGGAATACCTTTGTAGAAGAGGTGGTAGAAAAGCCCAATGCGGCTATCCCCAACTGGAAGCCCAGCAACAATAGTAGCGGCCCAAAATCTACCTCTACACAACGGGCTAACAAAGCCGTACCGGTTAACAGCATCGACTTTGCGGAAGAACACCGTATCCTGACACCTGATAAAGAACTTAACCGGGTGTTGGGTGGCGGTATTGTAGCCGGGTCATTAATATTAATAGGTGGGGAGCCCGGTATCGGTAAATCTACTTTAATGCTTCAATTGGCATTAAGCATGCCTGCAGCCAAAATATTGTATGTATCCGGAGAGGAGAGCGACCGGCAGATAAAAATGCGTGCTGAGCGGATTTCTGCACCGCAGCCTGGCGCTAACGGTTTAAACGGCACCGGCTGTTTTATTTTAACGGAGACTTCTACGCAAAATATATTTAAACAGATTGAGCAATTGCAGCCTGATCTGGTGATTGTAGATTCTATACAAACGCTATATTCAGCGCATATCGAATCAACACCCGGCAGTGTGTCACAAGTACGCGAGTGTACGGCCGAATTACTGCGCTTTGCCAAAGAGAGTTCGACACCGGTGTTCTTGATTGGTCATATCACTAAGGATGGTATGATTGCCGGGCCAAAAATACTGGAGCATATGGTAGATACTGTATTGCAGTTTGAAGGCGACAGGCACCATGTGTATCGTATTTTGAGAGCAATCAAAAACCGTTTTGGTTCGGCGTCTGAGTTGGGTATTTATGAAATGTTGGGCGCAGGTTTGCGCGAGGTATCAAACCCATCCGAAATTTTATTATCACAGCGGGATGAAGCGTTGAGTGGTATTACCATTAGTGCCACTTTAGAAGGCCTCAGGCCTATGCTGATTGAAACGCAGGCATTGGTGAGCACATCCGCTTACGGAACGCCTCAGCGGTCGGCTACGGGCTTTGATACGCGCCGTATGAACATGCTGTTGGCCGTGCTCGAGAAGCGTTGTGGTTTTCGCTTAGGCACCAAAGATGTATTCTTAAATATAACGGGAGGTATTAAGGTTGAAGATCCGGCTATTGATTTGGGTTTAGCGGCCGCTATCATATCATCTCATGAGGATATGCCAATATCCTCAAAAACGTGTTTTGCCGGAGAGTTAGGTTTATCGGGCGAGATTAGAGCCGTTAACCGGATTGAACAGCGCATTGCCGAAGCGCAGAAGTTGGGCTTTGAGCAGATCTTCATTTCCAAGTACAATTTACCATCAGGTAAAAAAGATAAAAACCAACTCGATTTATCTCATTACAATATCGAAATTAAACCGGTAAGCCGTATTGAAGAAGTATTCGGGCTGTTATTCGGCTAAAGTAATTTAAAAAAGAGGAAGGGGCTGATTGTATGAATCAGCCCCTTCCTCTTTTTACATTATGTGTACAGTTATTTAGTAGTCACTACCATTTTCCTAATCCGGTTGTTATTCAAGTCGGCCACATAAATATTTTTACTGGCATCAACCGCAATACCGGTTGGCCCCGAAAATTGTGCGGTAGTTTTAGAGCCGTCTGCAAAACCAGCAGTATTTGCTTTGCCGGCTAAAGTATATAACACATTTGCAGCAGTTATAATAAGTATTCGGCCACTTTGGTCAGTAATGTAAACTGCGCCTTGCTGATCAATGGCAATTCCGGTTGGTGTATGTAATAAACCTGTAGTTGCACTGGTGCCTACCAGCAAGCTTACCAAACCTGCTGATGTTACCTTACGTACAGCATAGTTGCCTTGGTCGGTTACATACAAGTTACCCGATGCATCTATGGCTAAACCATAAGGGCGGTTAAACGAAGCTGTTGAGCCATCACCGTTAATGTTGCCTCCGGCACCGGTTCCGGCAAGGGTGCTTACTACACCTGCTGATGTTATTTTGCGGATACGGTTATTACCCTGGTCGGCTACGTAAACATTGCCTGATGCATCAGCAACCAGGCCCTGAGGGGCATTGAATGCCGCGGTAGAACCGTTTCCATTCACATACCCGGCTGTACCGCTTCCGGCCATTATGGTTACCGTACCGTTACTGGTAATTTTATAAATAGCGTTGTTCCCTAAATCAGATACATAAACGTTGCCTGCAGCATCTGTGGCTATACCATTAGGGCTGTAAAACTGTGCCGTAGTAGCTGTTCCGCCACTAAAGCCCAAGGCACCGCTGCCTGCAAAAGTAGTTACTACTCCGGCAGGAGTTATTTTACGGATCAAATGGTTAAAAGAGTCGGTTACATACACATTGCCTTGCGCATCAACAGCTGTACCGGTTGGACTGCTAAAAGCTGCGTTGGCGCCCGTACCGTTAGTTAAGCCTGCATTGCCGCTTCCGGCCAAGGTTGAAACCGTTACACTGGTATCGGCCGTGCTGGCACTGGTTTTAAAAGTAATGACACTACCATAACCTGTTCCGGCATCTGTTGTAGCATAGCTTCTTAAGTAATAGGTAGTATTGGGTGCAAGGCCGGTTATATCACTTTTAAAATTGACGCTGGTGCTGGTACTGGTTTTCGAGTCGCTTATGGTAGGGTTAGCATTACTTGCACTGTAAACCACGCCTAAGCCAGTCAAATTTAGCGATGAACCGTAATCGGTAAGCATACCACCGGCCTGTACACCGGTTGATGTAAGATTAGCCAACACCGGAACCGTAGCCGTAGAAGGGGCAACCGGATCAACATTGGTTGATTTATTGCAACCCGCTATACCTACAGCTGACGCTATAAAGCATGCTAATAAACTATGTTTTAAAATGTAAGTCTGTTTCAATGTCATCTAAAATCTTTTTGTAAAAATGCAATAAACCGAAAAGCGCCCTAATGAATAACTATACGTAGTAAACAAACACAGTATTACAGAGTGGCTCATTACAAAGTTAACAACCTGCTTTTATTTCGGCCTGCTAATTAACTAAACCTTAGACAATATTATCGCAAAGAAGTGTTAAAGTTTGTTAACATGAAGCAAAACAGTCCATGATTTGTTATCTGTTTCGAAATTATTACGATGATGAAGCGCCTTATATTTTTTGCAGCCTTTTTGTTAATGATTAGCGGCACGTGTGCTTTTGCACAACAGCCGGCTAAATTACCACATGGTATGGTGTTTGGAACAAAACCAAGTACCGTAGGACTAATGCCTGCCTCACAACTGGAATCGTTTATGGGCAAACGTAGCCGGATCAGTACTGCGATTGTAGGTAAAATACTTAAAGTAACTAATGTTAAAGAAGGCTATTTTTTGATGGATGCCGGTAACGGTAAAGTAATTGATGCGCGTTTTAAAAGGGAAGGCGTAAGTTTACCACCTAACATCAAAGGACGCGAAGTTATCATATCAGGTGTGGCAACCAAACAGTTTAATGCGTTTGATGCTCAGCGCCAGGCCGGCAGCAAGCCATCGTCAAAAAAACAAGGGAATACGCCACAGCCACTAAGCTTTGAGGCTGTGGGGCTAATGGTTAATAAATAAATAAAAAAGAGGATGTAAGCGGTTAAGCTTACATCCTCTTTAACTATAATTTTCAGATTTTACTATTTGCTCAAATACATTGATTTCTCTTTGTATAAATGGCGGAAATAAGGGTCCATCAAATTTGGGATAAAGCGGATAGCTTCGCCGGTTGATTTCATTTCAGGACCTAACTCTTTATTAACTTCAGGGAATTTATCAAAAGAGAATACCGGTTCTTTAATGGCATATCCTACCAGCTTACGCTCAATCTTAAAGTCTTTAAGTTTGTTGGCGCCCAGCATAATTTTAGCCGCTATATTGATGTAAGGTGCATCATATGCTTTAGCAATAAAAGGCACCGTACGCGAAGCGCGTGGGTTAGCCTCAATTACATAAACCTTATCGTTTTTAACCGCAAACTGAATGTTTAACAAACCGCGAACATTCAAGGCTTTTGAAAGTTTGATGGTGTACTCCTCAATCTGCTCCATTACACTGTCAGACAAGTCGAACGGTGGCAATACAGCGTAAGAATCGCCTGAGTGGATACCGGCAGGCTCAATGTGCTCCATGATACCTACAATGTGCACGTCCTCACCATCACCAATCGAGTCAGATTCTGCTTCAGAAGCACGATCCAGGAAGTGATCAATCAGTACACGGTTACCCGGCAGATTGCGCAATAAGTTTACTACAGCACGCTCCAGGTCTTCATCATTAATTACTATGCTCATACCCTGACCACCCAGTACATAGCTCGGACGAACTAAAACCGGATAGCCTACTTCGTGTGCCACTTCTAATGCTTCTTCAGCGCTCTCGGCAACACCATATTTAGGATAAGGAATGCCCAATTCTTTCAACAAATCAGAAAAACGGCCACGATCTTCGGCAATATCCATGTCGTTAAACGAGGTGCCTATAATTTTGATACCATACTCATGCAGCTTTTCGGCCATTTTCAACGCTGTCTGACCGCCTAACTGTACAATAACACCCTCTGGTTTTTCCAGATCGATAATCTCGCGTACATGTTCCCAGAACACCGGCTCAAAGTATAGCTTGTCGGCCATGTTAAAGTCGGTTGATACTGTTTCGGGGTTACAGTTAATCATGATGGCTTCATAACCTGCTTCTTTAGCAGCTAACAAACCGTGTACACAGCTGTAATCAAACTCAATACCCTGGCCGATACGATTTGGACCTGAGCCTAATACGATGATTTTTTTACGATCAGACACGATGGATTCATTTTCACCTTCGTAGGTAGAGTAGTAGTATGGCGTTTGTGCCTGGAATTCAGCTGCACAGGTATCTACCATTTTGTAAACCCGATTGATACCTGATGCTTTACGGCGTTGATATACATCTTCTTCGGTGGTGTTTACACCTAATATCCAGGCAATCTGCACGTCCGAAAAACCTTTTTGCTTAACGGTAAGCAAAATATCATCCGGAATATTATTGATAGAGTAACGACGTAATTCGTTCTCTAAGTTTACAATCTCTTGTATCTGGTTTAAGAACCAGCGGTCAATCTTGGTTGCTTTACGCACCGACTCAATAGGCACACCTAAGCTCAATGCATCATAAACGTGGAACAATCTGTCCCAGCTTGGATGCTCCAAGCTTTGCATAATTTCGTCGAGATTGCGGCTTTGGCGACCATCAGCACCTAAACCTGCACGGCCAATCTCTAAACTCTGACAGGCTTTTTGCAATGCCTCAATAAAGCTGCGGCCAATACCCATTACTTCACCTACCGATTTCATTTGAAGGCCCAGTTCTTTATTGGCACCTTTAAATTTATCAAAGTTCCAACGAGGGATTTTTACAATAACGTAATCCAGTGTTGGTTCAAAGTAAGCAGAAGTGGTTTTGGTGATTTGGTTTTCTACCTCATCCAGGTTATAACCTATAGCCAGCTTAGCAGCAATTTTAGCAATTGGGTAACCTGTTGCTTTAGAGGCTAAGGCCGATGAACGTGAAACGCGTGGGTTAATCTCGATAGCGATGATCTCTTCGTTAGCCGGGTTAACCGAGAACTGAACGTTACAGCCACCTGCAAAGTTACCAATGGCACGCATCATCTTAATAGCCTGGTTACGCATTTCCTGGTAGCAGCGATCGCTCAGGGTCATAGCAGGGGCTACAGTAATGGAGTCACCTGTATGGATGCCCATTGGGTCAAAGTTCTCGATAGAACAGATGATGATTACGTTGTCGCGGTTATCGCGCAGTAATTCTAATTCATATTCTTTCCAGCCTAAAACTGCTTGCTCTACCAGTACCTCGTGAGTAGGAGAAGCTTGTAAGCCGCGGCTTAAAGCTGCATCAAAATCTTCTTTTTTGTGAACAAAACCAGCACCTTTACCACCTAATGTATAGCTTGGACGAATTACCAGTGGAAAGCCGATTTCCTGAGCGGCTTCTTTGCCTTCTAAAAAGGAATTGGCAATTTTAGATTTAGCCACACCTACGTTAATGTCGACCATCAACTGGCGGAAAGCCTCGCGGTTTTCAGTTTTCTCAATAGCAGCAACGTCAACACCAACAACCTTAACATTGTATTTTTCCCAAATACCACGCTCTGAGGCTTCGATGCACAGGTTTAATGCAGTTTGGCCACCCATAGTTGGCAATACAGCATCAATTTGCTGTTCACTCAAAATTTTCTCCAGACTTTCGCAGGTAAGTGGCAACAAGTAAACATGATCGGCAATTACTTTGTCGGTCATGATGGTTGCAGGATTGCTGTTGATGATGGAAACTTTGATGCCTTCGTCTTTTAACGAAAGGGCAGCTTGTGAACCGGCATAGTCAAACTCGCAAGCCTGACCAATAACAATAGGGCCTGAGCCGATAATCAGTACTGATTTGATGGAGGTATCTTTGGGCATAGTCTTAAATCAATATTTGTTGTTTAAAGTCCGTGGTTAATAATTTACTGATGATTTTGTATCGTAAATTACTAACGGTAAAACACTCAAAAAGCTATGCGCTGAAAGGCAAAAACCCGACTTCAGCGTCGGGATGCAAAGATAGGACTTTAACAGGTATCTGATTTAAAAAAATGATAATTTAATAATGGCGGATTGGTTGAGCTTTTATTGTCCTAAATTAAACACAATAGGTAATGCATATTTTACGCGTACAGCACGACTACACTGTATTCCTGGTTGCCATTCAGGGCTCTCGTTCAGCACTCTGGTAGCTTCCTCAGTAACAATGGCGAAGGCTATTTACCAACGGGATAAATGCCGGTAACGCGCCTACTCTGGTTGCTCAAAATACTTGTAAGCTACCCCAGTCGAAAGTATTACCTACTTCGCTGCTTTTTTTACCGGTGCTGCAGGTGTGCCGAAAGTTGCCGAAACCAGCCATGATGAATTTACCGGTAAGCCGTTTTGTATAGCCGGTTTCCAATTCGGAGAGGAGTTGATGGCAGCTGTAATAATTTTGTTTATTTCAGGTGTGATGTTACCCAAAAAACGTCCATAGCTCACTTTACCGGTTTTATCTACTAGGAACGTAAGCACCCCGTTGCTCGACTTGTTTTTTAACGTAGCCGGGTACTTGAATTTCTTTTTAATGAGCGCTACAAATGCAGCATCGCCACCTTTAAACTCAGGCGATTGCTGGCGGCGGGTATAAGCATATTTTGTGCCATTAGCCGTAACACAGTAACCGGAGATAAACTTACCATTGCTATAAGTATCCGTATAAGTCACTTTTTCGGACGGATAGTTACCATGCCATTCTCCGTCGGGTTTTCCATTTTTAATCGGCCCTTCTTCGCTTATGGCTCCGGTAGTAGTATTGTAGTCTACATAGCGTCCGTTGCCGTCGGTTACTGTAGCAACACCCATAGTGTCCAGGCAACTGGTGATGCTTGCTCTTTCTTCGGGTAGTTTATTAGCAGCAGTATCATAAACAATGCTCAGGTGTAGTTTGCCGTTAGGATAAAATAAGTAACCTGTACCAGTTAACTGACCATTATCATACGTTAAAACCGATTCGCGTTTGCCATTAGGATAATAACTCACACACTGATCCTGCATAATCGGCGGATCAATTGCCGTTGATTTACCCATCAATTTTGGCTTGTTGTTGCGGTAGTAATCGCTTATGCCAAATAGGGTAGAGCCCGAGTCGGGCAAGGTAATTACTCTGATAAAGTCGGAACTATCAGCAGTGGGTAACTTTGACCCATCGTTTTTAAAAAAGAAAACCTGCTGTACCTTTGGCGATTGTTGTGCCCAACTGCCGGTAGCTAAAAGCAGGCAGCAAGCGGCTAAAATATATCTCATCAAATTAATTCAATTAAATCAGGGTGCCTAATTTATCGAATTAATTTATTATCTGTATCAGGAAATATCAAAATAGGCTCGTACTGGCGGGCTTCGTCTTGTTCCATATAAGCGTATGACATGATAATCACAATATCGCCTACCTGTGCCAGCCGTGCGGTTGCGCCGTTAAGGCAAATGGTACCACTGCCGCGCTCGCCTCTAATTACATAAGTTTCAAAACGCGCACCATTGTTATTGTTAACAATCTGTACCTTTTCGTTAGGGATAATATTCGCCGCCTCTATTAAATCCTCGTCAATGGTAATGCTGCCTACATAATTTAGTTCGGCCTGCGTTACTTTAGCACGATGAATTTTAGATTTCAACACCTCAATAATCATAAAGCAAAGTTAGTAATTAAATATAACAGCGTGTTATCACTGTATTATCACATTATCAATGAGGCGGGTATGGCCAACCCGGGCAGCCACAAGCGCTACTAAAGTTTTGCTTTGTGCAGTGGCCGGTTGCAGGGTTTGCCCATCGGCTAATTCAAAATACTCTAATTGTGTATCCGGCTCATTGCTGATCATTGCTGAAGCCTGTTCTTCGATTTTATCAACAGATTGGCCTGCCGTATAATCTGCTTTGGCCTGTTGCAAGGCTCGATATAAAACCAAAGCATGCTGGCGATCAGTGGTTGATAAATGTATGTTCCTCGAACTCATAGCCAAGCCATCGGTTTCACGCTCAATAGCGCACATCACAATTTCTACCGGTAGGTTCAACAATTCTACCATGCGGTTAATCACCATGACCTGCTGATAATCTTTCTGCCCAAAAAATGCCACATCAGGATGCACAATGCTGAAAAGCTTGTTTACCACTTGCGTTACGCCCTGGTAGTGTCCGGGTCGGAATTTACCTTCCAGTAAATGCTCCAGCTCTCCAATCTTGAGGTGCCACTCCTCAGAGCCATCATACATCTCGGTAACCGGCGGATTAAACAACACATCGCATCCGGTTTGCTCAAGCTTTAAAATATCGGCTTCAATAGGCCGGGGGTATTTCTCCAGATCTTTTGGATCGTTAAACTGAGTAGGATTTACAAATATACTGCATACTACAACATCAGTCTGTTGTTTGGCTTGGGCAATCAGGGATAAATGCCCTTGGTGCAGTGCGCCCATAGTAGGTACGAAACCAATCTTTTTACCGTCGGCTTGCAGTTGTTTGAGGTACTCACTAACCTCGTTTTTGGTGGTAAATATTTTCAACTAAAAAATAATTAAAAAAGCGGGCAAAGGTGTGTATTTGCAAGCTTAAAACCAAAACTACTTGCATAAATCGTTGATAGTTCATAAGATAATGTGTATATTTGCACTCTCAAATTTTATTTGAACTTCTTTACATATAACTTAATTTTGATATAGAGATGGGTAAATCTAAGCTTTTGTTCATAACTCATGAAATGTCTCCCTTCCTTGAACTCACAAAGATTTCTGAAATAACGCGCCAGCTTCCGCAGGCTATGCAAGACAAAGGCTTTGAGATTCGTATTTTGATGCCGCGCTTCGGGAACATTAATGAACGCAGGAACAGGCTTCACGAGGTGATACGGTTGTCGGGAATGAATATCATTATTAATGACAATGATAATCCGCTGATTATTAAAGTAGCTTCTATACCGGCAGCTCGTATGCAGGTGTACTTCTTGGATAATGAAGAGTATTTTCAGCGCAAGCATGTGTTTGGCGATAAAGACGGAAAGTTTTATGCCGATAACGATGAGCGCATGATCTTCTTCTGTAAAGGTGCGTTGGAAACTGTTAAAAAATTAGGCTGGTCGCCTGATGTGGTACATTGCCATGGTTGGATGAGTGCCCTGGTGCCAACTTATCTTAAAACAACGTATAAAGATGATCCGACGTTTAAGCACTCTAAAGTAGTTTATTCAATTTACGAAAATGCTTTTACCGATAGCTTAAACCCTGATTTTGCCCGCAAAGCAGTGATGAGCGACATGACCGAGCAGCATACTGAAACATTTAAGCCAGGAACTAATAATGCCTTACACGAAGGTGCTGTGCAATACAGTGATGCCGTGATTTTGGCCAGCGAAAGCATAGATACAGAAGTGTTAAATTATGTTAAAAACAGCCAAAAACCTGTTTTAGAATTTGATTCGACAGCTGATTTCGAAAATTATTACAATTTTTACGACGAAATTACCACTGATGAGCTGGTAGACGTTGCATAAGATTTGAAAAGACATATGAAATTTTTTCGGATAGACTTATTAACCTTGTTGATAAGTCTTTTTATTTTAGGAAGTTGTAAAAACCAGAATGATATTGGATTGCCGGTAGGCGACCAGCAGATTAATGGTACCCTGTTGGTATATGATGACATTACGGTGAAAACCGATACAGATAATGTTTATGTACAAGCACCTGGTGCAAACGGTACAAAAGTGCCATTATCTGATTTAAATGATAATATTTTAGGAACAACTGAATCTGGAATAGCTGCTGCGCTTAATTTGCCGGCCAGCTCGGCATATACTGTACCTACGGGTACCGTAACCACAGATTCGGTAGTGATGGAGTTGCGTTACGCGGATGGTTTTTATGGTGATTCTTTAAATTCAAAATATCGTGTAAGTGTTTATCCGCTCAAAGAGAAAATCAGTCAGCCTGCTTACTACACAAACAGAACTTGGAATTACGACTCATTAGCAACCTTAAACAGTACAAATGCTGCTATTAACATCAGGCCCAAAACTCAAGTTCGCATATTCAACGTCATTAAAGGAGCGCCTGATACACTTAGAAATGTAGCAGCTCAGCTGCGTTTGCGTTTAAACAATAGTACTATTCCTAATTTGCTGTTTAATAACGCAACTGCAGTTACCTCTACCACTGCATTTCAAAATGCATTTAATGGTATTTATCTCAGGTTAAAACGTGATCAGGCAGGGCAAGTAGGCGGTACAGCCATGTTTAATTTGGACTCGAGCAGGGTAAATGTTTATTACCGTGTGATGAATAATGGCGTTACTGATACCTCGGTAGTTAGTTTACCTGTCATCAGCAATGTTCCTTATGTAAAGCCCCGCTATAATGCTTATCCGGCTGTGGTAAAAAGTGCACTGACGTCTACAGCTTCCGATCAAACATTCTATTTGCAGGGACTGGCCGGTTTACGTGCTAAAGTAAGTTTTCCTAATTTAAAAACTATGTTTGGCTCGGCAGATGTTAATAGCATTGCTATTAACAGGGCAGAATTAGTTATTACACCTAAGCCTGGCACTTATTTGCCTCCCTTTGTACCGCAACCGCAATTAACAATGTATAGGTTGGATATTGCCAAACAGCGGCAGCTATTGCCTGATGCTAATGGTAGCAACACCCAAGGGGCTTTAGATCCCCGTTTCTTCTCAACGGCGGTATTTGGAGGCTATTTCTTAAATGTTCAAAAAGAATATCATTTTGTGATTACCGGTTACCTTCAGGATTTACTAAAAGGGCGGCTAACAGATTATGGTACTTACATTGGTACCATTGATGCAACAGCACAAACATCGGCAGTCGCCGTCGGTTCAACCTTACAAACTGCTGGCAGGGTGGTTGCGGTTGGTACAGATAAATCCTCGCCATATCGATTAAAACTTAATATCATTTATACCAAAAACAATTAAAACGAAACGCCTTCAAAACCTGAAGGCGTTTCGTTTTATACAGAGCTTGCATTTGCTCAAACGTTTTACGTAAAAATACAATTATGCAGATAAGCGCATTTTGATACCTTTACAGTTTTACCATTTATACTATGTGTGGAATTGTAGGATATATTGGCTATAGAGATGCCTATCCGATTGTAATTAAAGGTTTACACCGTTTAGAATATCGTGGATATGACAGTGCAGGCGTAGCCCTGCTTGATAATGAACTTAAGGTTTATAAAAAGGCGGGCAAGGTTAGTGATCTAGAAAAGTTTGCCAAAGAATTAAACACCCAGGGTTCGCTGGGTATGGGGCATACCCGTTGGGCTACCCACGGTGCTCCGAGCGACCGTAACTCGCACCCGCATTCTTCCGGAGACCGTAAGCTAACCATTATTCACAATGGCATTATCGAAAATTATGCGATTCTTAAAGAAGCATTGCTAGCCAAGGGGCATATATTTAAAAGTGATACCGATACCGAAGTATTAATACATTTTATTGAAGATATACAACAGGAAACCGGCTTAGAGTTACGTGAGGCTGTTCGTATTGCCTTAAACCAGGTAGTAGGCGCCTATGCCATCGTCATTATGAGTGCTGATGACCCGGATCAGCTGATTGCTGCACGTAAGGGTAGCCCCATGGTGATCGGTGTAGGAGAGGGAGAATATTTTATTGCATCAGATGCTACTCCTATTGTGGAGTATACCAAAAATGTGATTTACCTGAACGATAACGAAATTGCATACATCCGTCGGGGGGATTTATTGATCAAAAATATTGATAATACCATTCAGGTACCATACATACAAAAACTTGAATTGCAGTTAGAGATGCTCGAAAAAGGCGGCTACGAGCATTTTATGCTCAAAGAAATCTATGAGCAGCCTCGTTCTGTGCGCGACTGTATGCGTGGGCGTATTTATCCGCAACAAGGTAAAGTTCAATTAGGCGGACTCAAAGAGTACGCCGATAAGCTTCGAAACATTGACCGAATTATTATTGTGGCCTGTGGTACATCGTGGCATGCTGGATTGGTAGCTGAGTATTTAATTGAAGAGTATGCCCGTGTTCCGGTAGAAGTGGAGTATGCTTCGGAGTTTAGGTACCGTAATCCTATCATTAGCGAAAAAGATTTAGTTATTGCTATCTCACAATCTGGTGAAACTGCTGATACTATGGCGGCCATTGAGCTTGCTAAAGAACGCGGCGCTACCATTTTTGGTGTTTGTAACGTGGTGGGCTCATCTATTCCACGCACTACACATGCCGGGGTATACACGCATGCGGGTCCGGAGATTGGTGTAGCATCTACAAAGGCATTTACAGCACAGGTAAGTGTTTTAACATTGATCGCATTCTATACTGCCCAGATCAGAGGAACTATTGCGACCAGCAAGCTGGTTGAGTTTTTAACTGAATTAGATGAGATTCCTGATCTGATTGAAAAGGCTTTAAAGTCCGAAGAGCACATTAAAAAAATTGCCTTCGATTTCCAAAACAGTCATAATTGCTTGTTTTTGGGTAGGGGCAGTTCGTTCCCGGTAGCCTTGGAAGGTGCACTTAAACTAAAAGAAATTTCATACATACATGCTGAGGGCTATCCTGCGGCCGAAATGAAGCACGGGCCGATTGCCTTGATTGATGAAGAAATGCCGGTAGTAGTAATCGCGACTCAGCATTCATCTTATGAGAAGGTAATCAGTAATATACAGGAAGTAAAAGCCCGTGGCGGTCGTTTAATAGCCATTGTAACCGAAGGTGATACAGAGGTGAGAAATATGGCCGATTATGTGATTGAAATACCGCAAACAGCTGAGGCTTTTGTACCGTTGGTTGCAACTATACCACTACAGTTATTATCATATCATATTGCAGTGTTACGTGGGTGTAACGTTGACCAGCCTCGTAATTTGGCAAAGTCAGTCACCGTCGAGTAGGAAGGCTAATTTCTAAATACAAAGGCCGCTAAATATTCAAGTATAAATTGAACGTTTAGCGGCCTTTACTGTATTCCGAGATATTGTAAACTTAACAATAAAAAAACCTGTAAAATCAATAAATAAAAATGATACAATCTATATTTGCTTATAGGTTTTATAGATATGACTATTACGCAGCTTGAATACATCGTGGCCGTTGACACTTACAAAAGCTTTGTGCTTGCGGCAGATAAATGTTTTGTAACGCAACCTACCCTAAGTATGCAGATACAAAAACTGGAAGATGTACTCGGCGTAAAAATATTTGACCGTACCCGGCAACCCGTAGTGGCTACTGAGGTGGGGATGGAAATTATATCTCAGGCACGCATTATGCTGGCCGAAAGCTATAAAATCAAAGAGATTATAACCGACCGGCAGAAAGAGCTTACCGGAGAATTGAAGATCGGTATTATACCAACCATCGCGCCTTATCTGCTGCCCCGCCTTATTGGCCGGTTTGTCGAAAAATATCCGCAAGTAAAACTGGTAGTTTGGGAGCAAAATACAGAGAGCATTATTCAACAGCTAAAACTGGGGGTGATTGATTGCGGAATTCTGTCGACGCCACTTCGCGAGAACAGTCTGACCGAAATACCAGTGTTTTACGAAAATTTTGTGGCTTATGTATCTAAAGCCAGCAAGCTCTATAAAAAGAAAAATATCAGCGCAGAGGATATTGATATAGAAGAACTGTGGGTACTTGACGAAGGGCATTGCATGCGCGAACAGGTATTAAACATCTGCCAGCGGCGCAAATCGACCAAAGGCTTTCAACATTTTGAGTATAATACTGGTAGTGTTGATACTTTAAAGCGGATGGTTGACCAAAATGATGGAGCTACCATTTTGCCTGAGCTGGCGTTAGATGATTTAAGCGACAAGAACCTGGAAAAGATACGCTATTTTAAATCGCCTGAACCGGCCCGTGAGGTAAGCATTGTCATACAGCGTAACTTTTTAAAGCGACGCATGATTGAGGCCTTAAAGAATGAAATTCTGCACTTCATTCCTAAAAAACTGAAAACCAAAAAGAAGAAAGAAGTAATGGATATATAGAACAGGATTACTGTTTTGCGAAATTCATAACAAAAAAGTCACACAGGGTTTTAATAGCAATGCTGATATTTGGATTTTTTAACAAACAAATGCTCAGCATGAATTTTAAATACAAGCTTTTAGCTGTTCTTGCTTTTATTTCTGCGTTTGCTACGGCACAAAAGGCCAAGCCTGCCGGCAGCGCTTATACTTTAAATCGCCCTAAATTGGTCGTAGGTTTGGTAGTCGACCAGATGCGTTGGGATTATCTTTATCGTTTCAATGATCGTTACGAGGCTGGCGGTTTCCGTCGTTTACTGGGCGAAGGTTTCACTTGCGAGAATACGCATATAGATTATTTACCTACTGAGACCGGTCCGGGCCATACTTGTATTTACACCGGTTCTGTGCCTTCTATCCATGGCATTGCCGCCAATAATTTTTTTATACAGTCTACCGGCCGGTATATGTATTGTGCCGAAGATACTACGGTACAAACTGTAGGTTCAACGTCGCCGGCCGGTATGATGTCGCCGCGTAACATGCAGGCCAGCACTATTACTGATGAATTGAAGATGGCCACCAATTTTCGTTCTAAAGTAATCGGTATTGCTTTAAAAGATCGTGGTAGTATATTGCCTGCAGGCCATACCCCTGATGGTGCTTACTGGTTTGATGATGCCTCGGGTAACTGGATTACCAGTACATACTATATCAAAAGCTTACCTGCCTGGGTTGATCAGTTTAATAGCAAAAAACTGGTGAGCACCTATTTAAGCAAGCCTTGGAATACCCTATACCCGATAGATAGCTATAAACAAAGTACGGCCGACAATACGCCATTTGAGGGCGCTTATCGTGGCGAAACTGCACCGGTATTTCCGCATAATATACCGTCGCTTAAAGGAAAAGATTTTAGTGCCATCCGCAGTAACCCTTATGGTAACACCTTTACGCTTGATTTTGCTAAAGCTGCGATGGAGGCCGAGCGTTTAGGGCAAGGCACGCAGACCGACTTTTTGGCTGTAAGTTTATCATCAACCGATTATATTGGTCACCAATTCGGACCTAATTCTATCGAGGCAGAAGACGTATATTTACGTCTGGACCATGATATAGCCGCTTTTTTCACTTACCTGGATGGCAAATTGGGTAAAGGGAACTATACCGTTTTCTTATCGGCCGATCATGGTGCCGCTAACAACAGTACTTTCCTGAAAGAGCATAACATCCCTACAGGTTTGTTTGATGGCACTGCTGCAGTGAATGAGCTTAACCGCATTATAGAAAAAGAAGACAATATTAAACGTGCGGTATTGAGTTTTGACAACTACCAGATAAACTTTAATAATGTAGCTATTGCTGCCGGTAAAGGCAATATGGCCAAACTTAAACAAGAGTGCACCGATTGGTTAAGCAAGCAGCCAGGCGTGTTATATGTGGTAGATATGCAAAGAATACAGGAAGCCAGCATTCCTGCTGATTTACGCGAGCGGATTATTAACGCTTACAACTCAGAGCGCAGTGGAAGCATCCAGGTAGTGATGAAACCGGGATGGTATGCCAGCCGTAGCCGTACCGGTACATCGCATGGGGTTAGCTCGCCTTATGACACCCACATTCCATTAATTTTTATGGGTTGGGGAATACAGCATGGTAGCTTAAATCGCGATACGCATATGACTGATATTTCGGCTACTTTGGCCGCCCTCTTGCACATCCAAATGCCAAGTGGTTGCATTGGTAAAGTAATACCTGAAGCTTTAAAGAAGTAACCGATACCGTAATAATTAAAACGGCTCCTTATTAATTAGTAAGGAGCCATTTTAATATAGATCGATTCTACTTTTGATATTCAGTATTGCTTCATCCACCTTTGAAAAGCTTTTTAATTTTCTTAAAAATATCTTCTTTGCGTGGTTTAGGCTGCCCATCGTGCGTAAGCTGATTTTGATAATGGTTTAAAAGCTCATTGGCATATTTCTGTTGCTCCGGCCCGGCTTGTTTCAGCTTTTCTATGTAAGGCAGTACATTATCCTGCAGCATGCTATTACCCGATATAGTAAAATATTCGCTTTGTTTAGCTTCCGGATGATTGTCGTTAATAGGTAGGTGCCCGTTTTCGGCAAAATAATCTACCTGGTAAATATCAGGGTTGAGTTTTTTTAGCCGCTTGGTACCCTTGCGTTCGTTGCGCCAGGGGTGTTCGCCTTTGTATAGTTGGGCGATCAGATAATCCTTATCCCAAATGGTAACCTGATGCGACATTAAAAAGCCTGACGCGATATTGTCGATTTTGGCAATATTAAAGCCTTCAATAAAGTTGCTGGTTGATTCGGTTCTGTAAACATCAGAGCTGGTTAGCTTCAACTGTTTCCATTGCTGCTGATTAATTAAATCAAAAAGCTGGTTGAAAAAAGAACTGCTTACCGGGTGGGTAAGCCACATATCTTCTTGAAAATAGATAATGTATTGCTCTTTAATTACGTTTTGCAACAGGTAACGCAGCCGGTCGGCCCATTCGCCTTTACCCGATTGTATATTATTGAAGTTGGGCAAATCAACAGCTAATTCTTCAGTAGCAAAATAATAGTTGCAGCAGGTGTTAAAATCCCAATTTTGAGTAAAAAAATAATGAAACCCCGGGTACAAAAATTGATACCTATCGCAGGTGTGTACCAGTACGGCAAAGTTATGGGGTTGGGTTTGGCTGTAATTCATTTTATATTTGAACTTACATTAACTGCTGCATTTGCTGCAAACATAGTATAAACCCATATAAATATGTCATCTCACCACATTGTTCGCGAAAAGCAGGAACCGGCACTATTAATTTTAAGTCTGGAAAACTTTGGTGATGAAGAGTTGGGGCAGTTGCTGGAATGGAGCCCAACATTGATAGCTACCCTGCCGGTTGCCGAACAGTTGGTGGTTTATGGCATTAAAGTCGATTGGATTATCGGAAATTCTGTAAGTAGCTTTAATCAATCAGATGTTAAATGGATAACGCTTAATGATAACCAGTCAGAACTTGAGGCTGGGCTTGATTACCTAGCAGCTCAAGGCTATCCGGCGGTAAACATCATTACCGATCAATCAGCAACAGGCGTTTTTTCCGACTATATCCATCTAATCAACTTGGTTATCTTTCATCAGCAAAAAAAGATTTATGCCATTACATCCGGCTTTAGTAAGTGGCGGCCAGCTGGCGAAATAGTGGAGGTATTGACTCTGGGTTATGAAATAAAAACGCAAAATCTGGAATTGATTGCACCGCAACAATATCAAACCATTGCAGACGGCACAACTGTATTTACTTTCAATGGTCCGCGTATTTTTATCAGCGAAGCATATTAATGATCGCTACTAAATATCAAACCGCTCGCGCAACATATCGCCGTTAGAGCGGCTCGAGGTAAGTTTACTGCCTGCGGTGTTATCCATCACAAACACTAAGGCGCCGTTAAAGCCTTTTCTGATTTCTTTGATGTGCTCTGTATTGATAATGGTACTACGATGAATACGAATAAAAGCCTCCGGTAGCTTTTCTTCAAGGCCTGTAATAGTAAAATCGGTAAGATGCTTGCGGCCATCAGTCGTATGCAAAAACACATATTTATCTTCGGCCTCGATGTAAACAATATCTGACAGTTTAATCAGTAAAATCTTGTCGCCAATCTTTACCGTTAGGGTTTTCAATTCTTTTTTAACGAACAACTGTTGCATCAAGGCTTCGAGCGGTAAGGCGGGAGCTGGTTGCTGCATGCCTTGCTGTAGTTTTTTTACTGTTTTTGCTAACCGTTCGGCTTCAATAGGTTTAAGTAAGTAATCTATCGAGTCTTCTTCAAAAGCCTTAATGGCGTATTGGTCGTAAGCCGTGGTAAACACTACTTTAGGCTGATGTTGCAAGCGGCTCAGCATTTCAAAGCCGTTAAGTACAGGCATTTCGATATCTAAAAATATCAATTCGGGTTTTAACGTATCAATCTGCTCTAATCCGTCGGCGCCGTTAATAGCTTCACCAATAATTTCAAATTCCTCAAAAGGCTTAAGCAATCGTTTTAGGCGCTGCCGGGCCAATTGCTCGTCATCTATAATTAAGGTTGTCCAGGTTTTCATTAATGAATTGAATAATCAGAATTGGTTAGAATGTGTTTAGTGTAGTTGAGAGCAGGCATGCGTTAATGTAGCTCAAATTTTTTAGTCGGGTTTGAAGCTGCAGTTAGCGGCAGGCTGATCAATAAATGCTTTTGAGGGGCATTAATCAGTTGAATCTCGTAATTATCACCATAAATCAAAGCCAGCTTATCATAGGTGCTTTGTAAGCCATAGCCTAATTCTAATTCTTGCGGAAAAGGGCGGCCATTGTCTGTAACTTCAATAATCAACCGTTGCTGCTGTTGCCGTAAGGTAACGTTTAAAATGCCGTTTTGCGGCACATTGTTTAAACCGTGCTTCAGGGCGTTTTCAACCAGGGGCTGAATTAAAAAGCGGGGAACTAAATGATGGCTTAAATCATCATTTACCGTAGTGCTAAAGTTAATACGATCACCAAAGCGCACTTTTTCAATATCAAGATAAGTGTTTACAATCTCCATCTCATCACATATGCGTGCCATGTTTTGCTGCTGTGAGTTAATACTGTACCTAAATAGCTTCGACAATTTTAAAGTCATCTCTTCGGCTTTATCGGCATCATCATGTATTAGGCTGGCAATAGAGTTTAAAGAGTTATATAGAAAGTGAGGGTTAATCTTAGACTGGAGTGTTTGTAATTCGGCTTGAGTTTTTAATTGCTTAAGCTTGGCTACGTCCAGTTCTTTCTCTTTAAGTCTGGCCCGCATGTTAGCCTTTTGTGCCATATAAAAGTAGATGATCGTGCTTACAATAAGTACGATGACAAATGAAAATTTGTAATCACTAAAATGCTTTAATGGGGTGTAGCTTGTTTTAAATAGTAACGAAACTATCAGGTAAGATAATTCTATACCGATAAGCATGCCCAATAGGTTGCATGCGTAATATACAATAACAAAATGCCATAGGTTTACTTTTCGGGGTTTAAGATAGCGCTGGTATAAAATAACGCTGTTAGTAATGCTCAACGTAATAATTATGCTGAACATGATGTTTAGCAGCAGATTTTTTATTGGCATGAACCGGTTGCTGGAAGCCGACTGCACAGCACAGATGCAAATGCCTACAATAACGCCAACAAGGCTATTGATCAGATTTATTCTGGCAATCGATCCGTTGTGATAATTTAATTCAGCCTTCATGTATTACAAAGATCATTAAAGATAAGCATTGCAAAAGTAAAAGCTGATAGGCGGTATAATTACCCTGACGGATGGATTGTAATAAAACTTCAAAAAAGTTAATATATTTTTCATAAAATCTATTTTTTTACAAAATATATGACCTATAAAATGAATTATTTATTAGTTTATTTAAAATTTTCAGCAAAATATTACCTGATGCGATCTTAAAATGATTAATTTCTTGTAATAACTACTAAAATTTGATTGTTAATTTGTAAAATTCGAATAGTTTATCATAAATTGTTACCGATTAACTAAACTATTAAAGAATGAAACAAATTTTACGAGGACTTTTATGGGTTTTTGTACTCTTAAGCACTCAAGCTTATGCTCAAACCCGAACTGTTACTGGTACAGTTACCAGTAAAGCCGATGGTCTGCCACTTCCAGGAGTAAGTGTGATGATTCAGGGCTTAAAATCCGGTACGCAAACCGGCCCCGATGGAGGGTATTCTATTAAAGTAGCACCGGGACAAGCGTTAGTATTTTCTTTTATCGGTTTTGATACGCAAACCATTACGCCGACCGGAGACCGGCAAAGCATCAGCCTATCTGGTGTAAGCAGCTCTTTAAACGAAGTGGTAGTTACAGGTTACGGCACACAAACCCGGAGAACGGCGGTTGGAAACGTGGCTAGTGTGAAAGGTACTACCATTTCGCAGCTACCGGTACAGTCTTTTGACCAGGCTTTAGCGGGTAGGGCAACCGGTGTGCAAATCACTATTCCGTCGGGTGTGGTAAATGCCCCTCCCGTATTCCGCATCCGGGGTACAAACTCAATCTCGCTTAGCTCGCAGCCTTTATTTGTAATTGATGGTCAAGTAGTTTTTTCGGGCGATGTGAGTTTGACATCATCAACAGGTAATGCCCTGGCCAATATTAACCCTAATGATATTGAAAGTATTGAGGTTGCTAAAGACGCCGCATCAACCGCACTGTATGGTAGCCGCGCAGCCAATGGTGTTGTTTATGTTACTACTAAAAAGGGTAAAGTTGGTAAACCAGTAATTAATTACAATGGCTGGGTTGGCATCACCAATATTTACAGGCAGCCCCAAATGATGGATGCCTATCAGTATACAGATTATAAAAATCTGGCGATCGCTAATGCAAGGGCTATTCGTGCTAATTCCGTACCTGCATCTGCTGTAGTCATTAACGGGGTGGCCCAACCTCAGCAATTCCGCCTGCAAACTGATGCTGATGGTAATGTTGTAAATACAAACTGGCAGGATATTGTATACCGCCAGGGCGTTTCGCAAAACCACAACGTTAATATTTCGGGAGCAAATGATAATACTAACTATTACGCATCATTTGGATATACTGATCAAAAAGGTATCTACCAAAGTAATGACTTTAAGCGTATTAATTCACTTTTTAATCTGGATAGTAAAATAAACCGTGTACTCACAGCAGGTGGTAAAGCATCGTTCTCTAACGAAAAGAACCTTGCTGCCGTAGCATCCGGTGCATTAAACGGTGAGGCATATAACACTGCAGGTTTAGGCCGTACGGCTATGGTTACAGCGCCAAATATTTCTCCATACAATGCTGATGGTTCATATAACATAGGCCCAACCTATATAGGTCCGGGTGCCAACTATCTGGCAGGTAATCAAGCCGGGTTTTATAACCCTGTGCCTTTGTTTGATTTAAATCGTCAGAACAACGAGGTAAATCACATGCAGGGTAACGTTTACCTGCAATTAAAGCCATTAAGCTGGATGACTTTCAGATCGGTGTATGGCATTGATTACATTGATAGCGACAACGATATTTTTGGCAATCCTATACATGGAGATGCTGTAACTGCGGTTGGCTCGGCCACGGCTGCTTTCAGAAAGTTTACCCGCTGGACCTGGACTAACACCGCTCAATTTGACTACACGTTTGCAAGCAAACACAGCGTAAGTTTATTAACTGGTCAAGAGCAGCAAACCAGTAATACCAGAGGCTACGGTATTAACCGCCAAGGCTTAGCCGACCCTGCTTATGATGTGATACAAGCTGGTGGATACGCTACCAACGTGGCAAGCAATATGATTATTACAGGTAACTACCTGTCATCCATTTTTGCAAGGTTAAACTACGCCTTCGACCAAAAATACATCATCAATGGTAACATACGCCAGGATAACTACTCGGCACTTGGCATCAAAAAGGGTACCTTTTACGGTGTAGGTGCAAAATGGGAAACAACAAGGGAGGGCTTTTGGAGCAGTGCTGGTTTAGATAAAGTGTTTAGCTCTTTTAGTGTTAGAGGTAGCTACGGTAAGGTAGGTAATGTTAGCGGTATAGGTGATTTCAGCTCTTTATCTACCTTTAGTTCAGGTGTATATTCAGGTTTGCCAACTTTGGTTTACAGCGGTACCGGCAACGCTAACTTGCGCTGGGAGACAAGTAAGAAAACTGATATTGGTTTAAACTTTGGTTTGTTTGGCGACCGGTTAACGGGTGAGGTTACTTATTACAAAAACGATATTGACGGATTGATACTGAATGTACCGCAGCCGCCGTCTGCAGGTTTCCCTACAAGTATTTCGCAAAATGCCGGTACCATGTATAATCAGGGTGTTGAGTTTGCCATAGGCGGTGCCCCGGTACAAACCAAAAACTTTAGCTGGAACAGTAACTTTAACATCGCTTACAATAAAAATAAAGTAACATCGCTGGCCAACGGGTTAACCGAAATTATTACCGCAACCGGAACTACCACTACCGGCGAAAACGTAAACAGAACAGTACCCGGATACTCGGTTGGTTATCTTTATGTAGTCCGCACTGGTGGCGTTGACCCGGCTACCGGAAGGCGTATATTTTATAATCAAGCCGGACGCGCAGTTACTTACCAGCATATTGTGCCTACAGGTCAGTCAAACTGGACTTATTTAGACAATGGTGCAACTGCACCTGCCATTACACAATCTGCCGATGCGGTTATGTATCAAAACTCAGTACCTAAGTGGGTTGGTGGTTTTGATAATACTTTCAGATATAAAGGTTTTGACTTAAATGTGTTATTAACTTACCAGTTAGGCTTTTATGTGTCTTATGGTTCTAACGCCACATTGCACGACCAGCGTTTCTGGAACAACACCACTGATGTGTTAGGCCACTGGAGCCAGCCTGGTGACGTTACCGATTTTGTTAAGCCTATCTACGGCGACAACGTATCTTATGGTAATACCATTCCAAGCGATTTTAATGTTTTCAGAGGTGATTTTGTGAAGTTAAAAAATGTAACGCTGGGCTATAATTTACCAAAAGCAATCGCAGCTAAACTTCGGGTTAACAATGCCCGACTTTATGTAAGCGGTCAAAATCTGGCTATTATGACAAAGTATCCGGGCCCGGATCCAGAGGTTGCCTCTAACGGTACTTCTAATACCGGTCAGGGTTCTGACAGAAACGGCGGACCTAACGCCCGGACGTTTACTGTGGGTTTAAATTTCGGATTTTAAGTGGGTGTTTATAATTAAGAATTAGTACAATGAACAAAAGATATATTTATACAACATTACTGATCATCAGTGCATCTTGGTTCACTGCATGTCAGAAAGATAAGCTGAATGCTGTACCGCAGGATGTTACCGTGGCCGAAACAGCATTTAGTACCTCAGCACGTATACTGGCCGGTGTAAACGGATTGTATGCAACAGTGCGGTCTGGAACTTTTTATGGAGGCCGTTTTCAGGTATACAATGATATAAGGGGAGAAGATTTTCAAATAGAAACCTCTAACTTGGTTACCGGCGCAGATGTTTACTCGCTCAATTTAGCTAATAGTGCTACTGCGGTAAAAGGTTTATGGTCACAGGCTTATTTTGCTATAAACCGTTGTAATGTTTTTCTTGACGGTATGGCCGCAGGCGGCACTGCTGTAGTAGGCAATACCGCCACAGCTAACGGGTATATTGCTGAGGCAAGGTTTTTGAGAGCTTTATGTTATTATAGCTTATTACAGTTATACGCAAAGCCTTATGTTGATAACAATGGTAATAATCCTGGATTACCTTTACGGTTAACCGGCAATACTGATGCCGGCGACTATAGTTTAGCCCGTAGCACTGTAGCCCAGGTATATGACCAGATTATAGCAGATTTAAATTTTGCTGAAACTAATATATCTCCCAGCTATGCATCTGCCTCGTTAAATACAACACGTGCGCATAAAAATACCGTGATATCTTTAAAAACCAGAGTGTTTTTAAGTATGCAACGGTATGCCGATGTAGTAACCGAAGCAAATAAAATAGTTTCGAGCGCGGCTCCGTTTAAAGCATCTTCGGGTGTTATACATGATTTACAGGCCGATCCCAAAACAGTATTTACTACTTACACAACAACAGAGTCTATCTTATCAATGCCGTTTGTAGCCGGAACAGAAGTGCCGGGCACGCAAAATCAACTGGGTTATTACTTTTATCAAAACGGAAGCACGCCAGGGGTAGGAGAGTATGCGGTTAACTCAAGCGCAGGCGGTATTTTAACAAATCCAATCTGGAAATCTACAGACAAAAGGCGTACAACATTGCTTTTTGTAAACGGAAACAAAACCTGGGTGTCCAAATATCCCAAAGCCGGGCAATATGAAGATTATGCTCCGGTAATGCGCTGGCCCGAAGTGCTGTTAAATCTTGCCGAGGCACGCGCCAGGGTAGCCAGTGCCGCTTCAGCTCCTGATGCACAAGCGTTGGCATTATTAAACACAGTACACCAGCGCTCTGATGCTACCACAACCTTTGCGCCGGCAAACAATGCCGATTTAATTAATTTAATATTAACCGAAAGGCGTATTGAATTTTTAGGTGAGGGCTTACGTAATATTGATTTGATGAGGCTAAGGCAAACAATACCGGCAAAGCCGTCGGTATCTGCCAAGGCGCCTACGGAGCAAGGCTACATTTGGCCAATATCTTCGGATGAATTGTCGCTTAACAGGCTGATAACAGATAATTAAGCGATTACTAAACAGTTGCAAAAGAGGCCCGAAATTTATTTCGGGCCTCTTGCTTTTTATATATATTTTAATTCAGATTTATCCGGGCCTACTTCAAGTTGCACCTCCTTGCCAAACACCATAGCCCAATTATCTGCCACGTGCCCGGCCGGGAAGTTGAAGCAAACAGGGTAATCATATTCCTCCACCAGAGCCTTAATAATTTCGTAAGCGGTTTGGCCAAACGGAATGTCGTTATCTTTGGTGTCAGTGAATCCGCCCACCATTAGTCCGGCCAGCTTGGCCAGTTTACCAGCGCGTTTCAGCATATACATCATTCGGTCAATGTTGTACAGATATTCGCCAACATCTTCAATAAACAAAATCTTGCCATCGTAGTCGTAATCAGACACCGATCCGGCTATGGATTGTAAAATAGCCAGGTTACCGCCGATGAGCGTGCCGCTGGCCGACCCCATTCTGTTTAAAGGCTGCGCTGCTACGTTATAACTCACGGTTTCGCCAAATAACACCTGCCTCAGGGTTTCTACCGAAGCAGCCGTACCATCCGGAATATTAATAGGCATCTGCCCATGAATGGTGCACAAGTCAAAACTTTGAAATAAATGCGCGTGCAGCACAGTGATATCGCTAAAACCGATAATCCATTTCGGGTTAGTTTTTAATCGGTCAAAGTTAACCTTGTCCACCATACGCACGGTACCGTAACCACCGCGGGCAGCAAAAACGGCTTTGATACTGTCATCGTTTATGTATTGCTCCAGGTCTTGAGCCCGTAATTGGTCGGTGCCAGCAAACTGGTGATGTTCGGCATTTACGGTTTGGCCCAACACCACTTCTAAACCCCAGCTTTGCAGCAGGGCTACGGCATCATCCATAGGTTTGGGCAGCTTTTTGGCGGGGCACACAATAGCCACGCGGTCACCTTTTTGCAGATAGGGGGGAGTTATGCTCATAATTGAATTATCTTTGCAAAATATAAAAACCGGATTACATTTTGGAAGCTCAAAAATATAAACGATATACCATAACTGCGGCATTACCTTATGCCAACGGCCCTAAACATATTGGTCACTTAGCCGGCGCCTATATTCCTGCCGATTTATACGTACGCTACCTGCGCCTTAAGCGGCGCGATGTAGTGTTTGTATGCGGATCTGACGAGCACGGTACTGCGATTGCCAATCAGGCCATGAAAGAGGGTACCACACCGCAAGCCATTATCGATAAATATCATGAGCTGATTAAATACTGCTTTGATAAACTTAACATCTCTTTCAATATTTATCATCGTACCAGCTCTCCGTTGCATCACGAAACGGCGCAGGACTTTTTTAAGGTGCTGAACGATAAAGGCGACTTTGAGGAGCGCGAGTCTGAACAATATTTTGATGAGCAAGCCGGTGTTTTTTTGGCCGACCGCTACATCGTAGGTACCTGCCCGGTATGTGGTAATGATAATGCCTACGGTGATCAGTGTGAGAAGTGCGGAAGCTCGTTGAGCCCCGAAGAACTGATTGATCCACGTTCGACCTTGAGCGGTAACAAGCCGGTTTTAAAGCCAACTAAACACTGGTACTTGCCGCTTAATAAATATGAAAGCTGGCTGCGCGAATGGATATTGGAAGGCCATGCGGGCGATTGGAAAACTAACGTTTACGGCCAATGCAAAAGCTGGATAGATGGCGGTCTGCATCCACGTGCGGTAACCCGCGATTTAGACTGGGGAATTAAAGTGCCGGTTGAAGGTGCCGACGGCAAAGTATTGTACGTTTGGTTTGATGCGCCTATCGGGTACATATCTGCCACCAAGCAGTGGGCTTTAGATAACGGGCAGGATTGGAAACTTTACTGGCAGGATCAGGAAGCCAAACTGGTGCATTTTATAGGCAAGGATAATATTGTATTCCATTGTATTGTGTTCCCGGCTATGTTAAAGGCGCATGGCGAGTTTGTACTGCCCGAAAACGTACCGGCCAATGAGTTTATGAATTTGGAGGGCGATAAAATGTCGACCAGCCGTGGCTGGAGCATTGAGATGCATGAGTACCTCGAAGACTTTCCGGATCGGGTTGACGAACTGCGTTATTACCTGACTGCCATTGCCCCCGAAACCAGTGACAGCGAGTTTACCTGGAAAGATTACCAGGCACGTGTAAATAACGAACTGGTAGCCATTTTAGGTAATCTGGTTAACCGGGTAATGATATTGATGCACAAGTTTTTTGAAGGCAAAATTCAAACTGCTGGCCCACCGGTAACTTTGACGGATGCTAACTTAAAATCAGAACTCGACCGGCTATATGATGAGTTAGAGCAAAGCTTTGAAAGCTATAAATTCAGGCAGGCTCAGCAAACCGCGATGGAGATTGCCCGCTTAGGTAACCGCTATTTAACTGAGCAAGAGCCTTGGAAAACAATCAAAACCAATCCCGAAGGTGCCCGCGAGGCGCTGCATAACTGTTTGGTGCTGATGGGGCATATTGCTACCTGCATACAACCATTTATGCCTGGTACTGCTAAAAAAATATTCAATATGCTTAACTGGCCTGCCGAGACCGTTTATTTTGACGAGGAATTGGTATTGGAGAACGGCCATCAGTTAAATGCCGCCAGTCTGCTATTCGAGAAATTGGAAGACGAAGTCATTGAAAAACAAATTCAAAAGCTGATTAACAAAAAAGCGTCGTTAGAGACTTCAAAAGAAGAAGCGGCCCCAACTTTAGTACCCGCCAAAAGCAATATCAACTACGAGCAGTTTGCAGCTATGGACATCCGTACCGGTACCATTCTGACTGCCGAGAAGGTGGCCAAAACCAAAAAGCTATTAAAGCTAACTATTGATACCGGTTTAGATCAGCGTACCGTGGTATCGGGTATTGCCGAGTATTTTGAGCCGGAAGCTATTATTGGTCAGCAGGTAAGCATTTTAGTAAACCTGGAACCGCGCGAGATTAAAGGCATCCTGTCGCAAGGCATGATTTTAATGGCCGAAAATGCTGAAGGTAAACTCACATTTGTATCGCCGGGTGAAGGCATGCATAATGGCTCAGTAGTACGTTAAATATTTTTATATTTTAACTAAACCTAATTGAAGATTGTTAGTCTTATCAACACCCTAACAATCTTCAATTCTTTATCACTATGCAACTAAAACTGTTATCAGCCTTGGTTTTGTTAACCTCAATGCTGGCATCTTGCAGTACTTACCAGGTTAATGTTTTAAGCAGTACTAACACCATTAAAGACGACAAAACCGGCGTTTTTAATTTTGAAAACGATTCGGTTAAAATTACTTATTCCTTTTACGGTAATAATGCACCTGTAAGCATCCAGGTGTTTAACAAACTGGATAAACCTTTATATGTTGATTGGCAACGTTCGGCAGCCATTGTTGGCGATGATGCGGTTAGTTACATGCCCAATCAGGTGAATATATCAGGCAGTTATAGCGGACAAACTTATAGCTGGCAAAACCGTCCGCGGTCGTTAGCGGGTAATTACAGCAGCACTTCGGGCAGTATCAGTGCAGTAGCCGATTTGCCTAAAAATACCACTTTCCTGCCACCTCATTCGCAGGCAAGTAATGTGCCTATTTTGCTGACTAAAGATCGGTTCAATTTGCCCGACAGCGGTTATCGGAAAGAGAAAATTAATCTTTTTACAGGTGATTTTAGTACCAGAACCGAGATACGAGTAGCGGATTTTGTGAAAGACAAGTCACCGCTAAAATTCAAAAGTTATTTAACGCTTTATACGCAGGATGGTAACGTAGTAAAACCAATGGCTTACCAGCACGAATTCTATGTATCAAAAATTGTAAATTTAAATACTGAACCTTTTTACCTGCCCGAGTTTCAACGCCAGCGAGGAGATTTTTTTTTAAACACCAAAATTCCGCAAACAACAACTGCAGCAGCAACTACGACAAATTGATGATTTGGTATTTAAAAGTCAGTTTGTTATAGCAGCTATCAAATTTTGCTCTCGGCTTAATTCATTTGAGCCGGAGCAGACTACAATGCAAAAGATATTTTTTAGTTAATTGCATAGTCCTACAAAATTTGCATTTTTGTAGGGCTACTGCATTTGCCCCTGTAGTTCAACGGATAGAATAGAAGTTTCCTAAACTTTAGATATGAGTTCGATTCTCGTCGGGGGTACCGGACAAAATCCTTTAACTTTAAAGTTAGAGGATTTTTTGTTTAGCTGTATTTTCCAATCCAATTTATTAAGCGATGTCGGTTAGTCAAAATATCGAGTCTTGTTCAATTAACGAAAGTTTCTTGCAATCTCTTGAATATCATTTGTCCAAAACTTTGGCAAAATCTCCGGATAAAAACATCAAATGGCTTTGGTGTGATGGAATTAAAATGCCCATGGCTAGCCAACTTAATAAGCAAAAGATAATTAAGTTAAAACAAGTCGAAACGGAATGTTGGCTAGGGATTAATGGACAAGAGATCTACAAAGTGTTAATTAAGTTTGGCCCTTGCTCGATTGAAAATTTAAAAAATGAACTTTCGTTAACGAATTGTGTGCCAAATGAAGAATCAATGGATTGGGTCAAACTTAGAATAGAACATAAGGAAGTTGAATTACTATTGAATTAACACAATAAATGCTTTTGGCTTAGCAACTTAAAATGAAAAGTAGAGTTGTTGTCAGTCTATGCAATCAGAACTATTTGATATAGATATCATCCCTTAAATTCAATCACAGCAAACTCAACTCCAAATTTGTTTTAGTACTTGATATCAGAAACCCTGCAATCCTAAACAAGCTATAACGGCATTTGTATGTAAGCTATATTGATGAGAGTTTAATGATTAGCCGTTACTTAACTAAAAAGGCCCTTAAAAATGGAGCCCATATATTAAAAGCTGCATTCTTTAGTTTTATAAATAATCGGGCCCTTAGTTTAAGTGCTTCACTGGCTTTTTACACCATATTTTCTTTAGCTCCATTGCTGTTATTAATGATATCGCTTACCGGTATTTTTTTGGAAGGGATGCCATGCAGGGTAAAGTTTTTTCAGAAATTAACGGTATGGTGGGTAACGATGCCGCCAGGCAAATACAAGACACTATTAAAAGCCTGGAAACTTCGGGGAAATCTACTATTTCGATTATTATCGGCATAATTACGTTAACTGTCGGTGCGATATCCGTTTTTGGTGAAATTCAAGACTCTGTGAATATCATCTGGCAGGTGAGGGTACGTCCGGAAAGAGGGTGGGGGTCTTTAATTAAAGACCGGTTGTTGTCTTTATCCATTTTTATAGTTTTAGGGTTTCTGTTATTAGTTTCTCTGTTTATTAATGGTGCGCTATTGGCCTTAAACGACAGGTTGCAGTTTTTTTTACCCGACCTTACCATCGTTTTATTTAATGTGCTTAACATCGTTCTCAGCTTCATCGTAACGTTCGTTATTTTCAGTGTGATTTTTAAAGTCATTCCTGATGTACGGACGCGGTGGAGGGAGATTGCACCGGGTGCGGCTTTCACAGCTCTTCTATTTATGCTTGGCCGGTTGTTAATCGTTTTTTATATCGAAAGGTCGGGCGCAAGTTCAACTTATGGTGCTGCTGGCTCGCTAATTGTAATTTTACTCTGGATATATTACACCGCTGCTATATTTTACTTCGGTGCCGAAGTAACCCGTGCCTATGCCGATTTTAAAGGCCTCAAAATTGTGCCCGCCACATTTGCCGTACAGGTTGAAGAAAGAGAGCGCGAGGAGTAATAAGGCAACATTTATCTTTAATGTCACAGTAATAACGGCAAATCTATTACTGTGTCTTTATTGGCTTATGCTTTAAGTAACATCATTATTACCAATGTTTAACGCTGAACATTAGTAATACGATTATATGTATTATTGTTTCTGCTGTTTGCCGGTGAATTTTAATTTTGAGGCTACCGGCATTTGTTGTTTTGGTTGCTGTTTAAAAATCAGCGATCAAGAGCCATTCTAAAACTAAATACTGACCTAATCTAACTATGAAAAGACAATTTGCCTTTTACATTATCATTCTTACTGTTTTTTTTCAGGCTTTTACACCAGCTTCAGCTCAATTAAGATCAGGTATAGATTATCCTGCCGAAATTGAAAATGCAGAAGTATTAGGCATCAACAAAGAACCTTACCATACTACGCTGATGCCGTATGCCGATCTTAAAGAAGCATTAGTAGCTAACCGGCATGCATCAACTTACAGCCAGAGCCTGAATGGCCCATGGAAATTCTCATGGGTGCCAAGCCCCGAAAAGCGACCTGTTGATTTTTATCAACTTAACTATGATGTATCTAAATGGGCAGAGATACCAGTACCGTCAAACTGGGAAGTGCAAGGTTACGGCACACCGTTTTATCGCAACTTAGGTTATACTATTAAACGCGACTACCCACGGGTGATGAGCGAGCCGGATAAAAAATATACCGCTTACATTGAAAGAAACCCGGTGGGCAGTTATCGGCGCGATTTTACGCTGCCTGCTAACTGGGCAGGCCGACGTACTTTTGTAACTTTTGACGGTGTCGACAGTGGCTTCTTTTTATGGGTGAACGGCAAAAAAGTGGGTTACAGCGTAAACAGCCGTAACGCTGCCGAATTTGATTTGACGCCCTATCTGCAGCCCGGAAAAAATACCATAGCTGCTGAAGTTTATCAATACAGTTCCGGTACTTGGCTGGAAGATCAGGATATGTGGCGATTGCATGGTATATTCAGGAATGTAACTTTATGGAGCGCTCCGCAAACGCATGTCCGCGATTTCTTTTTTAAACAGGATTTAGACAAAAATTATGCGAATGCAGCCGTAGAGGTATCTGCCAAAATTAAAAACTATAACAGCAAAGATGCTCCGGCTACCGATTTAACTGCCATGCTGTATGATGATAAAGGCGCAGTGGTTGCACAGGGCACAGTTAAAGGCAATAAATTATCATCAGGCAAAGAAGAACAGGTTGCTATTAAATTCGATATAAGCAGCCCAACTAAATGGACCGCCGAAACACCTTACTTATACACGCTGGTATTAAAATCTTCACAAGGCGAGATACTGTCGCAAAAAGTAGGATTCCGTAAGTTGGAAACCAAAGGGCGGGTATTTATGGTGAATGGTGTGCCTATTAAACTGAAGGGTGTAAACCGCCACGAGCATTGGTCGGACGTGGGGCATGCCATCACCGAAGAGCAAATGATCCGCGATTTGGAAGTCATCAAACAAGGTAACTGCAACCACGTGCGTACCTGCCACTATTCTGATGATCCGCGGTGGTATGAGCTGTGCGATCAGTATGGCATCTGGCTGGTGGCCGAGGCTAATATGGAATATCATGGTTACGACCGTAAGTTTGATGAAGAACCCACCATTAAAGCGGCTATTGTAGACCGCAACGTAGCTAATGTCGAAAACTTTAAAAACCATCCGTCGGTAATTATCTGGTCTTTAGGAAATGAGGGTGGTGCCGGTGGAACAAATGTGGGTGCCGCGCTTACCGCCGTTAAACAGATTGACCCATCACGACCAGTGCATTACGAGCGTTATGGTGTGGGCGCCAACAACCCTGCAGATCTGGATGGAAGAATGTACGGTACAGCGGCAGATTATGTAGCGGTTGCTAAAAACCCAACGCTAACCAAGCCATTTTATATCTGCGAGTTTGTGCATGCTATGTTTAACTCAATGGGCTCGTTAGACGAATACTCGGCGGCATTTGATAATAACCCCGAAATTTTAGGCGGTGCCATCTGGGAGTTTCAGGACCAGGCGCTTTGGAACAAACGCGATCCTAAACATCCGATTTTGGCTTATGGCGGTGGTTTTGGCGAATATCCGAACGATCACTACTTTATCCATAAAGGCGTAGTAGCGTGGGATCGTAAAACAGTGAAGCCTCATTATCCCGAAATGAAGAAGGCATTTCAGTGGATAGCTACCAATTTGGCGGATCCGGCAAACGGTATGATTTCGATCCGAAATAAATACCAATTTATGAATCTGAACGGGTTTGAGGGCAGCTGGAGTCTGACCGAAAATGGGGTTGAAATTCAAAAGGGTGCCTTTCAGTTACCCAATGTTCCGGCCCGGCGCGAGAATAGGGCATTTATTCCTTATAAAGTAGAAAGCCCCAAACCCGGTGCAGAGTATTTTTTAAGAGTTTCGTACCGGCAAAAAGAGGCAAGCTTATGGGCACCTAAAGGGTTTGAAGTAGCGGCAGACCAGTTTAAGCTGCCCATTAACACCCTTCCTAAGGTTGAAGCTATCTCGAATATTCCGGTTACCTACAACCAGGATGCAAATACTATCAAAGTAAACGGACTAGGTTTTTCTGTATCTATCAGCAAAAAAACTGGTTTGATTAGTGAGATCAACAAAAACAACGCTAACTTGATTATGCCAGGCGGAGGTCCGCAAATAAACTTGTGGCGGGCACCGCACCGTAACGATGATATGTGGGCATACGATGTTTGGGAAAAATACGGTGTTCAAAGTTTGCAGCATACTTTAGTAAAAATTAACGTTAAGCAGGTTAATCGTAATTTGGTTAATGTTGCTGTAACCACTAAAGAAACCGGAAAAGCAGGCTTTGGCGCCTACCATACAGTAACCTACAAGATTAGCGGTGATGGCAGCATTAAAGTGAATAACGACCTGCAATTTACCGGACTTAAAATTAACCTGGCCCGCATAGGTGTACGTATGCTGCTAAACAAAAAGCTCGACCATATGACCTTTTTTGGCAGGGGCCCTTTCGAGAACTATTCTGATCGTAAAAGCTCGGCCGAAACAGGTGTTTACACCATTGGTGTAAATGATCAGTATGAGTACGAAAAGCCAATGGAAAGAGGTAACCACGAAGAGGTACGTTGGGCAAAAATGACCGGTAATAATATCTCTCCGTTAACTATACAGGCCGATGCCAACCTGATGCAGGTTGCTGCACTGCCCCATACCGACGAGCAGATGTTCCCGGTAGAATATAAGATAGATTTGCCTGCAAGTAACGCAACCGTTTTAAGTATATCCACAAAAACGTTGGGTGTAGGATCGGCAAGTTGCGGACCAAGGCCCTTAGCTCAATATCAGGTATGGTCGGAGCCCACGTCGTTTAGTTACACTATTAAAATTTAAACATTAGCTTCAATAATTTGGACAGATAAAATAAGATGATGCGTCTCTTATTTTATCTGCTTCATTTTGAACACAAACTCCCTCAATTAGCTTAAAAAGCAGTTGAGATTATCCCGCAACTTTGTGCTATTAATTATTAAATATTATGGCACATCAACAAGAAAACAATAAAGTTTGGTTTATTACCGGTTCATCACGCGGGTTTGGACGCGTTTGGGCCGAAGCTGCGTTAAAACGCGGCGATAAGGTAGCAGCCACAGCACGTAAACTGGAAAGCATTGCGGATTTAAAAGAGCAGTTTGGTGACAATGTACTAACCCTGGCGCTTGATGTTACAAACACCGAACAGGTAAAAGCTGCTCTGCAAGAGGCCCATGCCCATTTTGGTCGATTGGATGTTGTATTAAACAACGCAGGTTACTCTTTGGTAGGCACTATTGAAGAAGCTAGTGCCGATGATATCAGAGCGCTTTACGAAACCAATATATTAGGGCCGGTTGCTGTTATACAAGCTGCCTTACCTATACTTCGGCAACAAGGCTATGGGCACATATTAGGTACATCAAGTAACCTGGGGCATGTTACATTACCGGTTATTGGTTATTATTGCTCTTCTAAATGGGCTTTTGAGGCTATTTACGAAAGCCTGGCCATAGAGGTAAAGCAATTTGGCATCAATGTTACCATTATTGAACCCGGAGCTTACGCAACTGAGTTTGGTAGCCAGGAGTCGTTAAAGTTTGCAGCTGGTATGGACGAATATGCGGCTTATAAAGAAAGCTTTTTTCAAAATCTGCACGGGTCAGAAAGAGGCGATCCTAACGCAACGCCTGACGCTATACTTCAGCTGGTAGATGCTGAAAATCCTCCGTTACGCCTCCTTTTAGGTAATCGCAATTTGCCTTGGATCAAAACAATTTATCAAGATCGCATTGCTACCTGGGAAGCATGGGCTGATGTATCAAACGCGGCTCAGGGCGAGACAAAATAATTGCCTGATAAAAATACATCTTATTGACAGTAAGAATAGTACGATAGCCGATATTTGACAGTATACCGGCTATCGTATAAGATTGTTTAGTATGAAAAAGCAAGAAGGCATTCACTACGAATTTAACTCTATTGCCGATGCGCACCGTGCGTTTGATTTGCCCAAGCCGCTGCACCCGCTCATCAGTTTAATCAACGGCGCAACTGTACCCAATAACGTAAGTACGCCTGCCGGTTCTCACGTGCTTAATTTTTATAAAATATCTTATAAGCCTCGGTTGAGCGGAAAATTAAAGTATGGCCAGCATCATTATGATTTTGACGGTGGCGGTTTATTATTTGCGGCTCCCAGGCAAATTATAGGCAGTTATGCTGATGATGAAACCTCGCCGGCAAACTGCTCTCTGTATACATTGCTCATTCATCCTGATTTTTTGCAAGGTTACCCTTTGGTTCAAAAAATTAAGCAGTATGGCTTTTTCTCCTACACAGCAAATGAGGCCTTGCATTTATCCGAGCAGGAAAAAGATACAATTATTTCCATATTCGAGATGATTGAAACAGAGTTAAATAGCCGGATTGATGATTTTAGTCAGGATGTAATTATCGCCCAGATTGAATTACTACTTAGCTTTGCCAATCGTTTTTATAAACGCCAGTTCATTACCCGTAAAGTAGTCAACAACGATTTACTGCAAAAACTGGAAAATATCCTTGATGAGCATTTTAACCAAACGCAATCACTCAGCCAGGGCTTGCCAACTGTTGCCCAGTTGGCCGAACAGCTTAATGTATCATCGAGTTATTTGAGCGATATGCTGCGTTCTCTAACCGGTCGTAATGCGCAGCAGCATATTCATGACAAACTGATTGAAAAAGCCAAAGAAGTGCTGTCAACAACCAATCTATCAGTTGGCGAAGTAGCCTATAGTTTGGGATTTGAGTATACGCAATCATTCAGTAAGCTTTTCAAAGCCAAAACCAATCTGTCTCCGCTTGAGTTCAGGCAACAATTTAACTAAGGTGCCTTACAATCCCTCAAAAACAAAAGGCTCTTTCTTAAACGGTTTGCGCGGAAGCAAATCAGGCCTCACACTGGCTTGATAAACAAATGAGGCAACAATGACGGCGGCTTGTTTTAGGTCGTCCATCTGCAGGTGGTCGTAGTCGTCCATGTTGCTATGGTGGGTGCGTGTTTCGTAATCAATTTCATCTTGTATAAACTGGAATCCCGGAATGCCTGCCCAGTCAAAAGAGAGATGGTCGGTCGACCCGGTATTGCTTGGCGTTACCGTTGCAGCACCTAAATCTTTAAAGGGGGTAAACCAACTGGCAAAAATGGGCTGAACTGCCGGATTGTTCTGAGTATATATACCCCTTATTTTCCCGGTACCATTATCCAGGTTAAAATAGGCCGATATCTTAGCCTGCTTGGGTTTGAACTTGTAAGTCTTAGTATCTATAAAATGATTTTTAACATAATTGTAGGAGCCAAACAAACCCTGTTCTTCGCCGTCCCAAAGGGCCAGGCGAATAGTGCGCTTTGGTTTCAAGCCTAATGAGTCAAGCAGTCGCATGGCCTCCAGCATTACAATACAACCGGCGGCATTGTCGGTAGCTCCGGTGGCTGCCGTCCATGAGTCTAAATGCCCGCCCAGCATCACCAGTTGCGATTTTAGTTTGACATCCGTACCCGGTATTTCGCCTATTACATTATAGCCTTTAGTATTTTGAGTAGAAAACTTGCCTTTTACCTCACAGGCAATTTCAACTTTATGGCCTGATTGGTAAAGGCGTTTAATTTTCTGTGCATCTTCTAACGCAATACTGATTTGTGGCAAAGTTTCCGGGTCCGTTAGTTTGTAACCGTAGCTACTTTGCACAAATACGTTTCCGTTAATATTTTGCCTTGCGCTAAAAATGATGGCTAAGGCGCCGGCTTTTTTAAGTGTCATATCAAGTCCGGCCAGTTTACGCATAAAGGCGATTTCGTTTTCAACATCTTCGCGCTTTTCCATGTACTTATCTTTAAGATAAGCCAATGCAGTATCGGCCAGGCGGGTGGCGGTAGGCTGAAAGGCCCTATCCGGTTGGGGCGCTTTGCCGGTTAGCAATACAAACTTATCTCTAAAATCAGACATGTGCTTTTGCAGGTAAGCACTATCCATGTATTGCTGCGGACTAATAACCACCACTTGCCCTTTTTGTAAACCATTGGTACTGGGCGACCATGGATTTGGGTAGGCTCTAAGCGGCGTTACATACGGCGCCGTCATACTGATACTGAAAGATTCTAAATCCCACTGCTTTCCAAACTCACCCCAAGGTTCGGTTTTGGCATTGGCTAATCCCCATTTTTTCATGGTTGCTACGGTCCAGTCGGCAGCACGTCGGTAGCCCTCAGAATTGGTTAACCTCGAGCCGGGTACATCCGTCAGATAATGAGCAATCTGTGGTATTTGCGAACTGCTGAACTCTGCACGACGTATGCGGTTAAAAACAGCGGTATCGGGCTGGTCGGCCTGTGCTTGTGCAAAGCAGTAGGGAGCTAAGAAGAGGGCGGGTAATAGACTAAATATCAGGCGTTTCATATGCAAGTTGAAAGCCCTTAAATTAATAAAAATTATAAATTAAAATACTTCGCCTACATCTATAAATAACCCGCGAGATCCTTGTCGGCCAAAGCCATAATCAATGGCAATATTGGTACGTGAGGTTTTGTTAAGTTTAAACCTCAGGCCCGGGCCAATGGCAGGCTGGATACGCTGCAGGCGGGTGCCGGGCTCGGCTGATAAGGTTTGCGCGTTGGCAAATACCACACCACCAATCAAGCCGTTCTTAGTCAGGTTAAAACGGTATTCGCTTTCCAGATAAAACATTTGTGCCCCCCTGAACCGGCCCTGTATGTATCCCCGGCCGGTAGCGGAGTTGGGATCCCAAGAACTGCTGGGCAGATTAAGATAAGAAGGCCGGCCATTTAATACTACCCAATTGTATGACCAAAAAGCCAGTACGTTTTTAGAACCGTAAGGGAAATTGACGTATTTACGCAGGTCGAGAATTAACGACCGCCAGTTTTCAGTGCTACCAAACCATTTATTTGTGTTACGGTATTGTAAGCTGCCATACCAGCCCTTTACAGGATTAATAGAGTTGTCGCGCGAATCGTGCAGTAAATTAAAGGTAAGCCCCGACGCTACCGAACGTGACGTTTTACCGTAACGTAAATAAGCAGAGGGCTGCCCATCGAGCGGTGTTTCTTGTGATATATGCCAATAGGCATCAAAAGCATAACCTAACCCTGCATACCAGTTGCCGCTGATGTGACGCAATGCCGTCTCATAAAAGCGGGCAAACGAAAAATCCATTGGTTCTTCGTCTTTGATATTTGAATTGCTCCCTAAACCATAGGTGCTTTGTGGGTATTGATAAAATCGATAATCTCCTACAAAAACATAGTCGTTTTTTTTAGTCCAGAATGCGGTTTGGATAGGTACAATCACCTGCTTGTTTTGGGTGTAAGATATGCTACCTACTACGGTAGATACACGCGATTTTGGACCGGTCCGGAATGCGATGTTACCTGATAGCACAAGGGCCAGTTTGGATACCAGCGTATATCCTATAGCGGGCACAATAGATATAATCGGCTTGCTTCCAATAGAATCATTTTCTTTAGAAGGTTTGAGATGAAACAACGCCCTGAAAACATCGGGCAAGTCTTTTTGATCGCTTGACGCCGTATCTCTTTTTAGAGTATCAGTTACCTTTTTTTTACCGGTGAGCAATTGTGGCAGAGATACACTTCGGTCAGTTTGAGCATTTGCCCTGTCAAATCCTAATCCTGTTAAAAACAGGCAGGCTAAGGCTGTTTTTAATAACAGCGATAACGAGAATGATCTGGCGCTATTCATATCAATAGAGGAACGGCAAAATAAGTGTCAAAATCAAGTGTATTAATTATATACATGCTGTATGCCTATGGTCTAAGTAGCGCATATAATTTCAGACTCAAAATTGAAAATTATTTTTCGCAGTATGATCAGCTTACTCAATTTTTAAAATTCTTTGAAAGATATTGACGCCATTTTGCTAAATGGCTTATGATTATGTAACCTTATTTTTATAAAAGGCAAAGCTTTTACTGGGTAGTTTAATTCATACCTTTCCGGTTTCAAGAATTCTGATGATGAAAAGTGCTGTTTATATTGTTTTGCTGGCTGCTCTTCCCTTTTTACAGGTGCAGGCTCAGGCTGTAGATAAATCAAAAAGTAATACCGCCCAGGACAGGCAACAATTATTGCAGCAACTGCAAATTACCACCCTGCGCCGTGGAACTGATCCCGCTTTGATTAAGGCGTTTGATCCAAACAGCGAATTAGGTAAACTGGGTTTATACGGCAAAATTCCGGAAGCGCTGGTTTTAAACAATGGCAAACCCGTAACCACAGCCAAACAGTGGTGGCAGCAACGCCGCCCCGAATTAGTAGAGTTTTTCGACCGGGAAATTTACGGTCGGGTGCCGAAAAATATGCCGAAGGTTACCTGGACTGTAGATAGTCGGGTTAATGCTATGCACCACCAGGTGCCGGTAATAATCAAAATCTTAAAGGGGCATGTGGATAACAGTAGTTATCCGGCTGTAAATGTGGATATACAACTAGTCATTACACAACCGGCAAAAATCAAAAAGCCGGTGCCGGTAATGATGGAGCTTAGCTTTCCTGAGGATTTCAGGCAATTAACCGGCCCTGCCGATACCACCAATTTATGGCAGGATGAGGTATTGGCTAAAGGGTGGGCGTACGCTATGCTGCTGCCCGTAAGCATTCAGACTGATAACGGCGCCGGGCTTACGCAAGGCATCATTGGGTTGATGAACAAAGGGCAGTTTCGAAAACCGGACGATTGGGGCGCGGTACGTGCTTGGGCCTGGGGCGCCAGTCGCGCATTAGATTATATAGAAACCGACCACTCGCTTGATGCCAAAAAGGTGGCTTTAGAAGGTCATTCGCGATACGGTAAAACCGTGTTGGTGGCTATGGCTTATGATCCGCGCTTTGCCATGGTCTATAGTAGTTCATCGGGCGAGGGTGGAGCCAAGCTGCACCGTCATAACGCCGGAGAGCAGGTAGAAAATATTTGCTCTACGGGAGCCTACCACTGGATGGCCGGTAATTTTCTAAAATATGCCGGTCCGCTCAATTGTACCGACTTGCCTATTGATGCACACGAACTGATTGCATTAGCTGCTCCCCGCCCGGTTTTTATAGGCGTTGGCGCAAATAAGGATGACTGGGCCGGGCCCAAGGGAACCTTTATGGCCGAAGTCTCCGCTGGTCCCGTATACCGTTTATTAGGTAAAAAAGATTTAGGCACTACTAATTATCCGGCAGTCGACCAAATGGTAGCCAGCGGCGATCTGGCTTTCCGGTTGCACCATGGTGGGCACACCCCAGCACTAAACTGGCCGTACTTTATTGAATTTGCCTCAAAATACTGGAAATAGGTATTTATTAGAGCAAAATAAAAGCCCATGCGTCCAACTGCTAAAGCTATTGGACACATGGGCTTATTTATTTGTGATGGTTATTTAATTCCAGCCACCGCCTAACGAGCGGTATAAATCTGATACAGCGTACAACTGGTCGCGTTTAATAGAAGCCAGTTCCAATTCGCTTTGCAATACATTACCCTGGGCGGTGATTACCTCCAGGTAGTTAGCCATACCGTTTTTAAACAGTTGGTTGGCGTTCAAGGTGGCTTGTTGCAGCGTTTTAACACGTTCGGCAGCAATTTGCTGTTGCTGCTGAAGCTTTTCAACCCGTACTAACGCGTCGGACACTTCGCCAACAGCAGTAAGCACAGTTTGCCTGAATTGCAATACCGTTCTTTCGCGGGTAACTTTAGCCATTTGGTAATTAGTGCTTAATACCTTACGGTTGAGTAAAGGTTGCACTACGCTACCGGTTACAATGCCGAACAATGAGGCTGGTACGTTAAACCAGTTGCTGGCTTTAAACGAGTTGATACCTCCGTTTGCTGTAATACGTAACGCCGGGTACATTTCGGCTTTTGCAAGTCCCACGTTGGCATTGGCAATGGTCAAATCCAGTTCGGCACTCTTCACATCAGGGCGGCGGCTTAATATGGCTGATGGCACACCGGCGGTAACAGGAGCAGCGACCGTCATTTGCGTCAACGCCGTTGCCCGGTTAATACTGGATGGCAATTTGCCCGCCAACACGCTTAGCGCATTTTCCTGCAGGGTAATGTTTTGTTCAAACTGCGGGATCAGTTTTTGAGCTGCCTGTTGTTGTGCCTGGGCTTGTTGTACCGCTAACAAGGTAACCTGACCGGCATCATACTGTAGTTTAACAATACGCACTGTGCTGTCGTTTAAACGCTCGTTCTTTCTGGCAACATTCAACTGCTCATCCAGCATCAGCAGATTATAATACCCCTGCGAAACAGCAGCAACAATCTGGGTTTGTATAGCTTTACGCGCTTCCTGGGTTTGCAGGTACTCGGCCAAAGCCGCTTGCTGACGAGTGCGGATCTTACCCCAAATGTCGGTCTCCCAAGCTAATTGTAAGCTGGCTGAGTAATCTTCAATGTGCTTACTGCCAATATTAAACTGACGGATGCTGACACCAGTAATGCTATTATCAGAAGGGCGATTACTGCTGGCTGATATGTTAACACTGGCCTGCGGAACGTAATCCCATTTTACACGACGGAACAAAAGGTTCGCCGATTCGATATTTTTCAGCGCTATTTGCAGGTCATAGTTTTTATTGATAGCGCTGTCCAGCAGTTGCTGTAATTGCCGATCTGTAAAAAAGCTCTTCCAGGGTATACTTGCAATGCTGGTCGTATCACCGGCATGCGTATCATTCCTGAAAGCCGTAGGTAGGGCGGGGGTGGGCGTTACCGTGTCTTTGGTAACCTTACAGGCACTCAATACAAAAAGTATCAAGGCCGGTAATAAATATTTAGTTTTCATGACTTTTGCTGATAAAAAATTGTGATTAATAGTCTTGAAGCTGGTAGGGTTGAGGTTGATTTTGATCTGGTGACGATGCATTGTCGTCCCTGTTCAGCACCGCTAAAGGCACACCGGTAATACGTTCCTGTAAACCCTGGAAAATCACGAATAGCACAGGGATGATAAACAAGCCGAGTACTACACCCGAAACCATGCCACCGGCTGCACTCATACTGATGGAGTGGTTACCCTGTGCAGACGGACCGGTAGCAATACTCATCGGGAACAGTCCGAATACGAAGGCTAACGATGTCATCACAATAGGGCGGAGCCTTAATCTGGAAGCTTCAAGTGCTGAATCGATTAATCCATGACCAGCTTTGCGGCGCTGAACGGCAAACTCTACAATCAGGATGGCGTTTTTTGCCAGCAAGCCGATAAGCATAATAAGGGCTACCTGAACGTAAATGTTGTTTTCGATGCCGGTAAAACCTAATACCACAAAAACACCTAAAATGCCGGTTGGAATAGAAAGGATGACGGCCAAAGGCAACAAATAGCTTTCGTATTGTGCAGAGAGCAGAAAGTATACAAACACCAGACACAAGGCAAATACAATGGCCGATTGACCACCTGATGAAATCTCCTCACGTGTTTGACCGGAGAATTCAAATGCAAAGCCTTGCGGAAGTTGCTCTTTAGCCGTTTCTTGTATAGCGCGGATGGCATCACCTGAACTGTAGCCCGGTTTAGGGATGGCATTAATCTGGATAGAGTTAAACAGGTTGTAACGAGATGCCGTTTCGGAACCGTAAACTCGGGTGAGGTTTACCAGCGTATTGATGGGCACCATTTCGCCTTGTTTGTTTTTTACAAATACCCGGTCAATAGAAGCCGGATCGGTACGGTCGGCAATATCAGCTTGTACTACTACACGATAGTATTTACCAAAGCGGTTAAAATCTGATGCCTGGGCACTACCAAAGTAGGCCTGCATGGTTTGCAGAATATCTTTAACACTAACGCCTAATTGGTTAGCCTTATCATCATTCACCTCCAATTGGAGCTGAGGGTAATCAGCTTTAAAAGATGTGAAAGCGTAAGCAATTTCCTTTTTCTGCATCAGCTTACCAATAAAGTTGTTGGCAATACCGCTAAACTTGTCCAGCTTACCGCCGGTTTTATCCTGCAATACAAAATCAAGTGCCTCTACGTTACTAAAGCCTGGTACAGTCGGGAAACTGAACACAAAGAAAGTACCGCCGGTTACACTCGCCAGTTGCCCCCTGATTTCGTTTTGGATGGCTTCAATATCTTTTACCTTGCCGCGCTCTTCGTTAGGTTTTAATAACACAAACGCTACTGCAGACGATGGACTGTTGGAATTGGTTAACAAGTTGAACCCTACAATTGACGTAACAAAGCGTGACGACGGCAGAGCGCGTAATTTATCTTCGGCAACCTGTAAAACTTTGGTTGTTCCGTCTAACGATGTACCTGATGGCGTGGAAACCGAGATAGCCACAAAGCCCTGATCTTCGGTAGGTATAAAGCCCGATTTGGTGGTGCTTACCATATAAACGGTAACTGCAGTTACTACGGCTAAGGCACCCATACTTAACCATTTGTGTTTAACCAACAATTTAAGGCCACCTACATAACGATTAGTAATGTTGTTAAAGGCATTATTAAAGCCTGCATAAAAGCGGTCTTTAAAGCCTTTTTTAGTTTGGTGTTCGCCGGCTGGAGCGTGGTTGCTTTTCAAAAATAAAGCTGCCAGGGCGGGGCTTAAAGTCAACGCGTTTACTGCCGAGATTACGATGGCGATAGACATCGTAAAGGCAAACTGCCGGTAAAATATACCGGTTGAGCCGGTCATGAAACCTACAGGTAAAAACACGGCCGCCATTACCAGAGTGATGGATATGATCGCACCGGTAATTTCGTTCATAGCTTTGGTGGTAGCTGCCTTAGGTGCCAGGTGTTCATGTTCCATTTTAGCATGCACAGCTTCGACCACCACAATGGCATCATCCACCACAATACCAATAGCCAGTACTAAAGCAAACAGTGTGAGCAGGTTGATGGAGAACCCAAATAAGTTCATGAAAAAGAACGTACCCAAAATGGCAACCGGAACAGCAATGGCTGGAATGAGTGTGGAGCGGAAATCCTGCAAGAAAATGAATACCACAATAAACACCAGTATAAAAGCCTCAACCAAAGTATGTTCTACCTGATTAATGGACTCGTCCAGCGCGGTCTTAGTGCGGTAAAACTGGTTATATTTAATTCCAGCCGGAAAATCCTTTGAGGCTTTTTCCATCACCTTGTCAACCGCTATTTGGATATCGTTGGCGTTAGAACCTGCTAACTGAATTAAGCCGATAGCAATACCGTCTTTGCCGTTTAAGTGGGTAACGCTGGTGTATGAGTACGCACCTAATTCTACTCGGGCTACATCTTTTAAGTGCAGTATCGAACCGTCTGCATTAGCACGGATGGCAATATTATCATAGTCTTCGGGGCGGGTAAGCTTGCCTTTGTATTTAATAACATATTCAAACACTTCTTTACTGCGTTCACCCAATTTACCCGGAGCAGCTTCCAGGTTTTTATCCTGAATGGCGGCCATCACTTCAGCTGGCGTAATTTTATAAGCTGCCATTTGATTAGGGTTCAACCAAACGCGCATCGAGTAATCTTTTACCCCGCCAAAAATGGAAGCCGAACCAATACCCGGAATACGTTTAATTTCGGGGATGATGTTGATTTGGGCATAGTTAGCCACGAAGGTTTGGTCGTACTTTTTAGGGTCCTCGGTATAAATACCAACCGCACCAATCAAACTGTTTTGTTGTTTAGTGGTGGTAATACCCTGTTGCACTACCTCGGCAGGAAGTTGACTGGTGGCTTGAGCTACCCGGTTTTGTACGTTTACCGCCGCTTGATCGGGGTTGGTACCTTGTTTAAAATAAACAGTAATGGCTAAAGATCCGTCGTTACTGGCGGTAGAACTCATGTAGCTCATGTTTTCTACACCGTTGATAGATTCCTCAAGCGATGGAGCAACCGAGCGTAATACCGTTTCGGCATTAGCGCCAGGGTAAATGGCCGTAACCAATACCGCCGGAGGCGCAATATCCGGAAACTGCTGCAAGGGCAGTTTAAACAGCCCAAGTACACCCACAATCACCAATAAGATGGAGATTACGGTAGAGAGTACCGGCCTTTCTATAAATTTTTGAAACATGACGTTGAAGTTTTAGCGTGAAGGGTTATTTTTTGGTAACGGCTGCAATTTTGTCGGCGGGTTTATCCGGACGGATCACGGCGCCTTCCTGCAAGTGGTCAATACCGCTTAATACAATCTGATCGCCGGCTTTAAGACCTTCGGTTACTAAGTAGTTGTCGCCGCTTTTGCCGCCAATAACAATAGGAACTCTTTTTACTTTATTGCTGTCGGCCAAGGCAAATACAAACACCTTGTCCTGCATTTCTATCGTGGCCGACTCCGGCACTACCAGTACATTACTATGCTGTAAGCTCAAACGTATTTTACCAGTATTACCAGAGCGTAGTAAGCCGTTTGGATTGATGAAGTTAGCCCGAAGTGTAATAGCTCCGGTAGTTTTATCAAACTGACCATCAATCATATCAATATGGCCTGCTTTAGCATAAGCGCTTCCATCGGCTAATAATAAGTTTACCGGCGGCAGGTGCTTCAATTTATCTTTTAAAGTTTCGCCGGGATACTGCTCTTTAAAGTGCACAAAGTCTTTTTCGCCTAAAGAGAAATATACATGCACATTATGTACGTCCGACAGTTGAGTAAGCTCCTGTGCATCTTGCGGACTAACCAGGCTACCTTGTTTTTTAAGTAGGCGGCCAATGTAGCCACTAACCGGTGCCTTAATTAAAGTGTAGCCTAAGTTGATTCGGGCTGTTGATACATTTGCTCTGGCCGACTCTACGTTGGCTTTGGCTACTTGGTAAGCTGCCTGCGCATTTTTTAACTGGTAGTCTGATACCACTTTATTAGCTACCAGCGGCGTTAATTTATTGACATCCAACTGTGCGTTGGTTTGTGCGGCCTCAGCAGCATGTAAGCTGGCCAGTGCATTGTTAAGCGCTGCGCGGAAAGGCTGCTCGTTTATTTTAAATATACGCTGACCGGCAGAAACATAAGCGCCTTCGTCTACATATACTCTATCCAGTGCGCCGCTTACCTGCGGGCGTACTTCTACGTTAACGGTACCCTCTATTGAGGCTGGATATTCTTGATAGGTAGTTTGTGTGGCCGAATTTACGCTGGTTACCGGCAGTAGCGGTGGGGGCGGAGCTTGAGCAGCTTCGGGTTTGGGTTTGCAACTATATAAGGTGAAAATGCTGATGGCTAAAATGAGATTTTTCATGATGTTGTTATTTGGCGTAAGTGTGGATATAGGATAGTTTAATAATTAAGCAGTTTGATGATTTGATTAATGAGTGGTGCACTGTCTGAGGCTAATTGCCATAATGTTGATTTAATATTATTAAATCGTTTAACAGTGTTAAATTTATGTGACAGGCAATTGGGTTTAGCTTTCATGATGTTGAGATTTGTTTAATTTTTATATTTAACAGCGTTAAATAGTTTAACACTGTATATTTTATCAGAAAAAAATTTACGGCGTAATAGACCTGATAATACCGGTGATAGCATCGCGTAATACCTGGCGGTTAATATCATCCGAAGAATCGCGGCCTAAAATATTGATAGAGATCAGCCCGTGCACGACCGACCAAAAAGTATAATACTTGGTACAAATCACATCTGAGTCTAAATCCTCAATGTGCATCAGTTCACCAATAGCAGGCGTAAATGCATCCCATGGTAGTTCTGCCTCAGGCAACTGGTTTACCAACTCGCAGCAGCAGTTGGTAGATACACCAAACATTACCTGGTACAACTCTTTGTTAGCAAAGGCAAAGTTCCAGTAGGCCAGCCACATGGCTTCTAACTGCTTGGCCGGTAAGCGATGCTCGGCTTTAGCCTGTTGCAAATCGCGGTCTAACAATAAAAAACCTTTGCGGGTAAGCTCCAGCAATATGGCTTCTTTGTTAGCAAAGTATTCGTAAATAATAGGGGCGGTGTATTCAATGGCATCCGCAATTTTGCGCAAGCTCAAAGCCTGCCATCCCTCTTGCTTTACAATTTGCAGGGCGGCATCCAAAATATTAATTCTGGTTTCTTCTTTTAAGCGTGCTATGCGTTCTTTACTTGCCATCGTTATGCAGTGTAAATCATTTAACACTGTTAAGCAAATGTACAACGCTAAATGACCGACCGTTTCATTTAATTGTCATTAAAACTGTCATCTCATCATTTATATGATTAAATGGTGCTTTTAAAGCGAATAAATTAAAGCTATTGTGATGTGATTTCTTTTTTGACAGTAGGCCAATCAGCATACTGCCTAACTAAACTTATATTTGTTGCATGTCAAATCAACAAGTAAGGGTACGTTTTGCACCCAGTCCTACCGGTGGTTTGCACCTGGGTGGTGTACGCACGGTATTGTTTAATTACCTGTTTGCCCGTAAAAATAACGGCACCTTTGTTTTACGTATCGAAGACACGGATCAAAACCGTTACGTAGAGGGTGCCGAAGCCTACATATTTGATTGTTTAAAATGGTGTGGTCTCAACCCTGATGAGAGCGCCCTTACCGGCGGACCATTTGCGCCCTATCGCCAGAGTGAGCGTAAACCGCTTTACCGCGAGTATGCCGAAAAGCTGGTGATGCATGGGCATGCTTATTATGCGTTTGATACCCCCGAAGAACTGGAGCAAAAGCGTAAAGACTTGCCGAACTTTCAATACGGTATAGCTTATCGCGACGAAATGCGTAACTCGCTTAGCCTGCCTGAGCATGAAGTGGAGCAACTACTAAAAGCTGGCACACCGCATGTGATCCGTATCAAAATGCCCGAAGATGAAACCATCAGCTTTGTGGATATGCTGCGCGGACCGGTAAGCTTCGAGAGCAATACAGTGGATGATAAGGTATTATTAAAAGCTGATAATATGCCTACCTACCATTTAGCGGTGGTAGTGGATGATTATTTGATGAAAATTTCGCATGCGTTTAGAGGTGAGGAATGGTTGCCATCAGCACCGGTACACCTATTGTTATGGGAGTATTTAGGCTGGAAAGATAGTATGCCGCAGTGGGCGCATTTACCTTTAATATTAAAACCTGACGGCCACGGTAAATTAAGCAAACGCGATGGCTCACGCCTGGGCTTCCCAGTTTATGCCATGAACTGGACTGACCCTAAAACGGGTGAGTTAACACCCGGTTTCCGCGAGTTGGGCTTTTTGCCCGAAGCTTTTTTGAACTTGCTGGCCATGTTGGGCTGGAATGACGGTACCGATCAGGAAATTTTTACGCTGGACGAACTGGTAAGCAAATTCTCGATGGATCGGGTGAGTAAAGCGGGTGCCAAGTTCGACTACGAAAAAGCCAAATGGTATAACGCCGAGTGGATTAAAAAGATAGACAGCGAGAGGTTGATTACTGAATGTAAATTGGCTTTGCAAAATAAAGGTATCACTGTTGATAGTGATGAGTATCTGACGAAAGCCATAGAACTGGTAAAAGACCGCTTGGTTTTAATTAACGATATTTACGAGCATGCCTGGTACTTTTTCAAGCAGCCGGAAGAATACGATCTGAATGCAGTGAAGCCGAAATGGACAGATGCGAAAACAGAACTATTCAAAACATTTATCCAACAATTGGAGGCAACTGAAAACTGGAATTCGGCAGATTTAGAAAATAGCTTTAAAGCATTACTGACCGAAAAAGGTTTAAAGGCAGGAGATGCCATGTTGCCATTACGCGTAATGCTGGTGGGCGGTAAGTTTGGCCCGCACGTGTTTGATATTGTGGCGCTGTTGGGTAAGCAGGAAGTGATTGCCCGTGTGGAGAAAGCTTTACAGGCTTTTACTGCCTAACATATCCATATAAATTTAACAGGGCCGGTTTGTTTATAGCAAACCGGCTCTTTGTTTTGATATCTTTTTCACTAATGATCATCCCGGTTTTGCAAGCTATTGATGATAAAGCCGATAATCAACCCAATGGCAAGTCCAATAATTAACTTACGGGTGGCGATACCCAGGGCAACGCCGAGGATTAATCCGATGGCGATATAATTTCGTTTAACTTTCACTATATCAATAATATAAAAAATCCCATCAGGTTTTATGTTGATGGGATTCAATAATATGATTTGCTTTCTGTTAACCCAATAGCTTATCGGGCGTAATAGGCAACTCACGTATGCGCTTGCCGGTTGCATTGTAAACGGCGTTAGCTACTGCGGCCGACATACCGATTAAGGCTATTTCGCCCATCCCTTTGGCACCCATAGGATTTACCTTGTAGTCGGGCTTGTTCACAAACAATGCCTCAATCTGCGGGATATCAGCATGTACCGGAACGTGGTAGCCAGCTAGATCGGCATTTACGTAACGACCAAAACGGTGGTCAATTACGCCCTCTTCCATTAAAGCCATACCAATACCGCCGATAGCTCCGCCTATTACCTGACTACGCGCGGTTTTAGGACTAACAATGTGACCAGAGTCGGCTACCGACACCACTTTGTTAACTCGTACCACGCCGGTTTTAGGGTGTACCTTCACTTGCACAAAGTGCACGGAGTAGGAGTAGCTCGAAAAATTGCGCATTTCTGAACTGCCTGATGAGGTAATGGTCACATCCAATTGCGGTAGGTTTTTGTCTTTCAGTACTTGAGCATAGTCCGGCTTATCTGTACCACCATTGCCTATCAGCTGCTGAAATTTTTCCTTCAGAGCTATACAGGCATCATGTACCGCGCCACCCACAGTTGAGGTAATCATGGATCCACCTTGGGTTGGGGACGGCGGCAATGATGAATCGCCCAGTTCAAACTTAATTTTGCTGACAGGTATGCCGGTAAATACCTCGGAAGCAATCTGCGTCATGGCAGTACCTGTGCCCACGCCAATATCGGTTACGGCGGTTTGCAGTAACAACGTGCCGTCGCTTTGCATAGTAGCTTTTACCGTAGCGCGGCCACGACCAGCGCCGAACACACCCGAGCCCATACCGTAACCAATCAACCAGCCATTTTCCTGTACCGAGCGTGGTTTGTTTTTGCGGTTCTGCCAGCCAATTTTATCGGCTCCCATCTGGTAAGCTTCTTTTAGGTATTTAGTACTGAAAGGCTTGCCGTTTTGCGGATCGATATCTGCATGATTACGAATGCGTAGCTCTATCGGATCCATGTTCAGCTTATCAGCCAACTCATCAATAGCCGACTCAAGCGCAAAGGCACCGGTAGCTTCACCCGGACCACGCATCCAGGTAGGTGTATTTACATCAACCGGCGTAATTTTATAAATGGTACCCACATTAGGGCAGGCATACATAAAGCGCGTCATGTTTACGGTGCCTTCGGTAAACTCTTCAAAGCTGGACGTTTGCGCACGGGCCTCGTGTACAATGCTGGTCAATTTACCATCGGCCGTAGCGCCTACGTTGATTTTTTGCCATGTATATGGCCGGTAACCTACGGTATAAAACTGCATCTCGCGGGTTAAAACCAGTTTAACCGGTCTTTTTACCTGCTTGGCAGCCATTACAGCGGCAATTTCGTGCGGCCAGGTGCGCAGTGCATTACCAAAAGCGCCACCTACAAATTTGGCGGTTACCTGCACATTATCGGGTGGTAGCTTAAAAGCCTGCGCTATGGCATTTTGGGTAGACTTTACACCTTGCGTTTTATCGTAAACAGTTAATTTATCGTCGGCAGTCCAATGTGCAATAATAGCGCTTAGTTCCATCGGGTTATGCACATCAATCGGCACCACGTATTCGGTTTCCAGTTTAACCGGGGCGCTTTGCCAGTCGTCGGGTGTGCCACGTTTATAATCCGCAAAGCGCGAGCCTTTAGGGGTAGCGGCTTTATCCAATACTTTTGAGGTATCCGTTTGATGCGCTTCTTTGTTATACTCCGCCTTTACCAGCGATGCTGCGTAAGTAGCCCTTTCAAAGCTGTCGGCAATCACCATAGCCACTGGCTGACCATTATATTTCACGGTATTATCTACAAATAGTTTTAACGGTCCACCGCCGCTTGGCGGTTTGCTTGGATCGCCACCGGTTTCGTAACCGGGAACTTTGGGCGCGTTTAGATAAGTAAATACGGCTAAAACACCCGGTGCTTTTTCAGCGGCTTTAATATCTATAGTTTTGATAGTACCTTTAGTGATGGTGCTGTTGGCAAAAACGGCGTAGGTCATGCCAGGAACTTCAAACTCGGCAGCATATTTGGCGGCTCCGGTAACTTTAAGTCGCCCATCTACCCGGTCAATGCCTTCAGTAAATGGTGGTATATTTAAAAGTTCTTGCTGTTTCATAAGGATGATGATTTAGGCTAAGCCGGCGGCATGAGTTAACGCTTCGGTGATAGAGGCCGGAGCCATTTTAAGTTTAAAAGCATTGTCTTTAAACGCCTTGGCGCCTTGCATAGCAACTTGCGCGGCCTGCTCAAAATTTGCCACAGTTGCAGGCTTGCCTTTTAACAATTGCTCGGCGGCCGTTAAGCGCCAGGGCTTGTGCGCTACACCACCCATGGCTAAACGGGCATCTTTGATAATACCATTGTGAATATCTAATGCCGCAGCTACCGATATTAATGCAAAGGCATAAGAAGCACGGTCACGCACCTTGAGGTAGTAGCTGTGCTGCGCAAAATTGTTATTGGGTATTTCTAAGCCTGTAATCAGTTCGTCCTTAGCCAAATTGTTATCTAACTCGGGAGTAACGCCCGGCAAGCGATGAAAGTCAGTAAACTTTAATTTGCGGACTCCTTTTTTACCTTGTATCAGCACGGTAGCATCTAACGCTGCCAATGCTACGCACATATCACTTGGGTGCACGGCAATGCATTTGTCGCTAAAGCCAAAAATGGCATGCATCCGGTTAAAACCTTCCTTAGCGCCGCAACCTGTACCTGGTGCGCGTTTATTGCATGGCATCGCCGTATCATAAAAATAAGGGCAACGTGTACGCTGCATCATGTTACCACCTACGGTGGCCATATTGCGTAATTGCGCTGATGCACCTGCATTTAATGCTTGTGACAATAATGGGAATTTAGTTTTCACCTGCTGATCTTCGGCTACCTGGCTGTTCAGGGCTAAAGCGCCAATATGCAAACCATTACTGATGCCCGAAATATTGCGCAACGGCAGCTTGTTAATGTCCACCAGTTTGTCGGGGGCCATTACGCCATGCTTCATCAGGTCGACCAGATTACTGCCACCGGCAATAATTTTAGTGCCCGGTTGGGCTATGGCTGCCAATACACTTTGCTGGTTGGCGGGACGAACGTATTGAAACTGTTTCATACCTGTTGTCCTCCGGTCTTTACTTCCTGTATGGCGTTTACGATATTAGGGTAAGCGCCGCAACGGCAAATATTACCGCTCATATATTCCCGGATCTCGGCCTCAGAGTTGGCATGCCCCTCGCGGATACAAGCCACGGCCGACATGATTTGCCCAGGCGTACAATAACCGCATTGGAAACCATCATGCTTGATGAAAGCTTCCTGCATAGGGTGCAGTTCGTCGCCTTTAGCCAAACCTTCAATGGTCGTTACTTTTTTGCCATCAACCATCATGGCCAGGGTAAGGCAAGAGTTTACCCGGTGGCCGTCTACATGTACGGTGCAGGCACCGCATTGCCCGTAATCGCATCCTTTTTTGGTGCCGGTTAAATGCAATTGCTCACGCAATAAATCAAGTAGGGTTACCCGTGGCTCAACAGATAAATTATGTGCAGTGCCGTTTACGGTAACATCAAGCGAAAGTTTTTCAAATACAGCGGCTATTTTTTCGTCGAGGTGGTTTTCGGCAGCTTTTACGGCTACACCGGGCGTAAGTGCCACGGCAGTAAGCAACGACGATTTTTTTAAAAAATCACGCCGTGGGTTGTCTTTCGGCTGGAGAGTATCTTCAGCTTCAAACCCGTTGTTTTGGTCTTCCATAAGATAAGTGGATTTACGTAATACCAAGCTAACTGTTTTTATTGGCAAGCTTTTAACAAAAGGTTTATTTATACTGATTCCAAAAAAGCAAAACGCCCTTTGCATAAGCATAAGGGCGTTTTGGGGTATGTTCGTTTTTAATTAAATCTATAATCTGTCAAGTTGCATTTCAAAATATAGAACCGTATTATGTCTACAATAAAGTTATATTTTGCAACTGACCGGAGTCTTTCAGCTTTTTCAAATAAGAAGTTTCCAAGGCAGTTTTAAATGCAGCTGCATGGCGCGGGTGGTGCATATCGCTCGAGATAAAATCGATAAAACCTTCGTCTACCAAAGCTTCGGCTGATCTTTTAACATCTTTACCATAGTAACCCGTAAGGCTGATCGTATTTAGCTGAATGCGGCAACCCCAACCGCGCATATTTTCAACTTCCTCGAGTGATAAATAAGGGTAACGTTCAGGGTGAGCTAAAATTGGTGTGAGGCCTTTATCTACAATTTTTTGTACAGTATAAATTAAGTTGGGTGGTTTGGCGGTAAAGCCGGTTTCAAATAACACATACTGGTTATTGATGAGCATCAACTGGCCGTTATCAATCAGGTCTAAAAAATGCTCGTCAAAGTAATGTTCGGCGGCGGCCTCAATCGGGATGGTAATGCCTTCGGCCTGCAGGTGTTCGTTTAAACGGGTAAGGGCATCAAAAATGGTATCGGCGTTATTCTTAAAATAGTCGACCATAATGTGCGGAGTGGCAATAATTTTTTTGATGCCCGCTGCCATCATTTCTTTCACCAAAATAGCCGAATCTTCAACCGTTTGTGCACCATCATCAATGCCAGGCAGCACATGCGAGTGCATATCAACCGATACAAAACCGTAATCAAAAGTTTCTACTGGTTCTTTCTTCTTAAAAAATCCGAACATATATGGGTATAAACGTCAAATGGCCTGCCAAAGTTATCATTTTTACCGGTGGCAGCTTACTGACGGGATTGATGATGATGTTAATTGCCTAATTCGGCCTGCATAGTTTGTTGCAGTTCGGGCAGGTGGGCCTGCAACTTCTGCTGGGCTATCTCAATCCCTTTTTGCTGCAAGGCAGGCAGTTTTTCAATCGTCTTTTTGCCTACAGGCGTTAAGTAAAACCGGGTAATTTCTTTAAGCTCCGCTTCGGTAAACTCTTCGGCATAAATACGGGCCATTTCCTGCTTCAGGTCAGCAAAGCTCATATACTTGCTCAAAAAATTAAGCATCACGGTTTTAAACTTCGCTTTTTTATCTTCGGCAATTTGAGCGCTGGCGGCACCTACTATATTGGCGTACATACTGCTCATCTGGCTTTCGAGGTTGCTGGCTGTAATTAAATCCTCGGCTGCTTTAAGCCGGGATGATTTTGCCGCCGGAGTAGTTTGTGCCTGCACTGCAAACGCCGAAAGGAGCACAAACAGGCCGCTCATAAATAGTGCTTTTAAACTCATAAAAGGTTATATTTTAATAAAAATCCGTTTATTGTACATCACCCATAAAATACCCATCCACACCAAAACATAGGCAATGGCCCAGGCCAGCGATGCATTGAGGGGTGAAAAATGAGGAACAAAAAACTGCTGATAAAGCGCATTACTTAAACTGGTTTTATTACCATTGTGGTTTACCATAATGCGGTTCATACTACGGGCGGCCAGGCCGGATACTACAAAAACCGTAATAGCATTTACACCATACACCACAAAAGGTTTAATAGCGCCCTGGTACCCTTCAATATCAATCAGCCAGTAGCAAAGTGCAAAGAAGAGCAAGTCTAACCCACCAATAAACAACACGAATGAACTGGTCCACAAAGCTTTGTTAATAGGTAGCCAGATATTCCATACCAAACCGCCAACTACCAATAATGCCCCGGCAGCCAGCATACCATAAACTTTTATTTTAGGCGAGTAAGTTAATTGCTTAAGCCAGGTGCCGGTAAGTACCCCTAACAAACCGGTGGCGATGGCGGGCAGCGTGCTTAAAATACCCTCCGGGTCCCAAGTTTTGCTTTGTTTCCATAAGTGCGCCGTGGTTAGGACAGTACGATCAAGCCAGGCACCTAAGTTAGTTTCGGGCTCCAAACTGGGCACGCCGGTATCGGGTACCGGAACTTTGGTCATCAGCAAATGGTAGCCAATTAAGATGATGAGTGCTAATATGGCCTGAAAGCGGTAGCCCGATTTTATAAAAATTAAACCGCAGATGAGATACACTACGGCAATGCGCTGCAACACGCCCGGAAAACGCAGAGTCGAAAAATCCCAGTCTAAAAAGAACGACATGAACAATCCCAAACCTGCAATAATCAATGCCCGCTTCAGAATTTTAACCAATAGTTTGCCATGACTCTCCGGCTGTTGCTTAGCCGTTTGCATAGCAAAAACGATGGATATGCCCACAATGAACAAAAACGACGGAAACACTAGGTCGGCCACGGTGCAGCCATTCCAGGTGGCGTGTTCTAACGGCGGGTAGATGTGGCCCCAATCGCCCGGGTTGTTCACCAGGGTCATAATCATAACGGTAAGCCCCCGAAAAACATCGAGCGACTGCAGGCGCGAAGAGGTGTTAGTCATGTTTGAAGCTGTTAGCGAGGCTTAAATATAGCAGTATTAAATGAACAGCTCAGGCTATGACCAGGTTACGTCTACTTTTTCTTGAAATCGTAAGGCGTGTACTCCACAAAATCAGACACCTTCACCCGTACCGCGGTCACCTTATTGTTTTGAACCGTAAATGGAAAAACAGCACGGCCAAATATCGGATCGGAAAAAGTAGCAAAGAAACGATTGCCACCCAGCGGCTGCAAGCGGGCAAACATTTTGGGGTGGTGCTCAAAGCGCATATCCAGGTCGTTTGCATCGCCTTTGGTAATGGTGATGTTGCCGTATAGCTCGTTATTGTATTTACCGGTATAATCGTCCAGGTTAAGGGCCGGGCGCAGGTTTAGCAGTGTGCTGTCGCGCCAGGCTTTTTCTTGCTGTAAAACGCGTTGCTGGCTGTTACGTACCACGTTTAAGGCCGTATTGCTATGGTTAACAAACGGGCGTTTAAGGTAGGCATCGATGATATCCAGGTTAACGGTTTCAATCAGGTTATTCTGGTCGGTATTAGTTAAAATCACGATGCCCAGGTTTTGATCGGGTACCAATGTTACCGAAGATACAAAGCCGTTCACACCTCCGGTATGCATTACCATGCGGTGGCCCTCGTAGCCTTTTAAAAACCAACCCAGGCCATAAGCAGTAAAACCACCCTCTTCGTCGCTGCCAACCAAATCCTGAGGCTGGCGGGTAGCACGTATCGCAGCAGGCGGAATAATTTCTTTAGGGCCAACTTTGCCATTGTTGAGCAGAGTCATCACCCACTTGCCCATATCAGTAGCCGATGAGCTGATACTGCCGGCCGGAGCCAGGTTATCAATCTGAGGGTAGGGTATAGCGGTTAAACGACCATCAACCAAAGAATGCGCGGCCGATTTGTTAAACGAGGTAGCCAAACTGGCCGATAACGGTACCGTGCTGCTCATCCCCAACGGAGATAATATCGTTTCTTTAATATACTCTTCCCACGGTTTGCCTGATACTTTGCCGATCACTTCGCCTGCGGCTAAAAAAGCAGCATTGGTATAACCCCAACGGCTCCGGAAAGGATATAAGGCTTTGATGCGGCTCATGCGCTCAATCACATCTTTGCGGGTAAGGTCGCTGGTCCAGTAGGTAAAATCGCCCTGAAAGGTGCCGAAGCCAATACGGTGGCACAGCAAATCGCGCAGGGTAGCCATGTCGGTAGCGCCTTTATTGTCCAGTTTAAAATCGGGCAGGTATTTGGTTACCTTATCATCTAACGATAGCTTGTTTTGCGATTGCAGCATGGCCATGGCAATAGCGGTAAAAGCCTTGGTGTTGCTGCCAATCATAAACAGGGTATTTTCGTCTACCTTGGTAGCCAAGCCCAACTCTTTAATGCCGTAGCCTTTGCGCAAAATGATGCGGCCATCTTTTACAATACAAACGGCTGCGCCAGGTACACGCCAGTTAGTAAGGGCCTTGTTAAGGTAATTATCCAGGCTATCGGTAATAAACCGGCTGCGGTTGACATTTTGTGCCGAAGTGAATTGATGCAGCAGGCAGCAGATGAGAAAGAGGTATAATTTTTTCATAAAAAGGCATTAACCGCTAATCGTATTAAAGTATTATTTTAACGCAATTTTTCAGGCCGCATTACACCTGCAAGCCTGTGTAATTTTAACTATTTTATTGATATGAACATGAAATTTTGCCAACGGGTTTTGGCTGTTTTGTTTTCGGTAGGTACTGTGCTGATACAAAGCCCCGTAAAGGCGCAAGGCTTGCAGTGGGCTGCCGATGGTTACCACTATTACCGGGCAGTAAACGGCGAAATTGCCGAGCTCGACATTCGCGATGCAGCCAAAAAAAATGTATTGGTAGATCGTGCCGCGCTGACCCCTACGGGCAAACCGGCTATTGCGGTAAGGCGTTTCTTTTTTTCGGACGACAGGCAAAAGGTGCTGATTAATACCAATACCCGCCGCGTTTGGCGCCAAGATACCCGGGGTGATTACTGGGTGTACGACATCAAAACCAAGGCGCTTACCCAATTAGGCAAAGGCAAGCCCGAAGCATCGCTCATGTTTGCCAAAATATCGCCCGATGGTACCAAGGCCGCTTATGTAAGCGAGCACAATATTTTTGTAGAGGACCTGGCCACCGGCGCTATCAAACCTTTAACTACCGATGGTACTGCCCGAATGATTAACGGGACTTTTGACTGGGCTTACGAAGAAGAATTTGATTGCCGCGACGGTTTCCGCTGGTCGCCGGATAGCCGCAATGTGGCTTACTGGCAGATTGATGCTAACAAGATCAGAAACTACCTGATGTTGAACACCACCGATTCGACTTACTCGTTTACGGTGCCGGTGGAGTACCCTGTATCTGGTACCGACCCAAGCTCGTGCAAAATTAAAGTGGTGAACGTAAATGATGGTAAAACCATCAATGTAAATGTACCGGGCGACGCCATACAGCATTACATTCCACGCATGGAGTGGGCCGGTAACGGTAACGAACTGGTGCTGCAGCAACTCAACCGCGCACAAAACGAAAGCAAAATTTACATCTGCAATATATCGAGCAATGCCTCGAGGGTGATTTACCAGGAAACTGATAAGGCCTGGATTGATGCCAAGAACGACCCGATAGGGTGGGATTGGATTGAAAAAGGTAAAAAGTTTGTATGGCTGAGCGAAAAAGACGGCTGGCGTCATGCTTACAGCATTGACCGCTTTGGCCAAACCAAGCTGTTAACCAAAGGCAATTATGATGTGGTAGACATTAGCCTGATTGACGAAACCAACGGCTTTATCTACTTTATCGCCTCGCCCGAAAACGCTACCCAGCGTTACCTGTACCGGGTAAAACTGAGCGGCGGACCGTTGCAGCGTGTATCGCCGGCTAACCAACCGGGTACTCACCGTTATGATATTGCACCTAACGGTTTAGTGGCTATCCACTCGTTTAACAACAGCTATACCGCACCAGCAACCGAAACCATCAGTTTACCGGCGCACCAGCCGCTTAACGGCCAGCCAACAGCTATTAAAGTTGACCCATCGGCCGTGAAGAATAAACCGGAGTTTTTTACCGTGAAAACGGTTGATGGCGTAAGCATGGATGGCTGGATGATGAAGCCTGCCAACTTTGATCCGTCTAAAAAATACCCGATTGTATTTTATGTATACGGCGAACCGGCTTCGCAAACGGCTGCTGATACTTACGGCGCAGGTTATAACCGCGAGTATGCCGGTAGCATGATAAACGATGGTTATATTTATGTATCGATGGATAACCGCGGATCGCCGGTGCCTAAGGGCCGCGAGTGGCGCAAGTCTATTTACCGTAACATTGGTATCCTGAACGTGCGCGACCAGGCTATGGCCGCCAAAGAGCTGTTTAAACGCAATGCTTTTATTGATACCTCGCGCGTGGCGGTTTGGGGTTGGAGCGGTGGCGGATCATCTACCCTGAATTTGATGTTCCAGTACCCTGAGATTTACAAAACCGGTATTGCGGTAGCAGCGGTAGGGAACCAATTAACGTACGATAACATTTACCAGGAACGCTACATGGGCGTACCGATTGACGACGAAAGCCGCTCGTACTTTATTAAGGGCTCGCCTATTACACATGCCAAAAACCTGCGTGGTAACTTGCTTTACGTGCATGGTACCGGCGATGATAACGTGCATTACAACAACGCCGAGCAGCTGATAAACCAGTTGGTTAAGTACAACAAGATGTTCCAGCTAATGTCGTACCCTAACCGTTCGCACGGTATTTATGAAGGCGAAGGCACCAGCCAGCACTTGCAGGCCACCTACACCAAGTTTTTGCGCGAACACTGCCCCCCAGGCGCCAGATAAGCGTAAGCAAGAATAAACACAAAAGCCTCCTTTAAGGAGGTTTTTGTGTTTATAGTTATTTACTTAATAAGTTATTAGGTTGTTGAGTTTCAAATCAAATTATCCTCTCCAATTAATAAATCAAAAAATCTGTGAAATCCTCCTCTAATCAGAGAAATCACAAAAAACTGAAATCAATCATCAAATCAGTGAAATCGCAAAATCTATTTGAGCCACACACGCAAGTAAATTGAGCTGCAGAGGTAACGGACAAATTACGAATCGGCTGATCTTTGTGTTGTTAATACATGAAAGATCAACTATGAAAACTATCGAAAAAATTAACTTAGGGCAAAACGGTCCGCTGGTGAGTAAACTGGGGTTGGGCTGTATGCGCATGTCGTCTATCTGGGGTGGGCCAACGCCTGATGAAACCGAGAGCATTGCTACCATCCACGAGGCGCTGGATCATGGCATTAACTTTTTAAACACCGGCGACTTTTACGGGGCCGGGCATAACGAAATGCTGATTGGCAAAGCCATTAAAGACCGCCGCGACGACGCCTTTATCAGCGTAAAATTTGGTGCTATCTTTCATAATGGGCATTGGCTGGGGATGGATCTGCGCCCGCTATCCATCAAAAATTTCATCAACTACTCGCTTACCCGTTTAGGGATTGATACTATTGATTTGTACCAGCCCAGCCGCATGGATGGCAGCGTACCTGTAGAAGATATTATTGGCACCGTGGCCGACCTGATTAAAGAAGGCAAAGTGCGTTACTTAGGGGTATCAGAAATTACGCCCGACCAGTTGCGCCAGGCCCACGCCATACACCCGGTTACCGCGCTGGAAATTGGCTACTCGCTGGCCGACCGCCAGATTGAAGCTGATTTGCTGCCTACGGCCAAAGAGCTGGGTATTGGTGTAATTGCGTTTGCCAATACGGCCGAAGGTTTGCTGAGCGGCGACATGAAAGCCCCGCTGCTCGAAAATGCTTATCAAAGCCACTTTTCGCGCTTTCAGGGTGATAATTTGGTGAAAAACCTGGAAAAGGTAGAGGTGTTGAAGCAACTGGCCAGTAACAAGGGTTATACGCCTACGCAAGTGGCTATTGCCTGGGTAAATGCGCAGGGCGAGCATGTGATGCCGCTGGTGAGCATGAGCCGCCGCAGCCGCCTGCCCGAAAACATTGATGCTATGCACCTTACCTTTACGCCCGAAGAACTAAATACTTTAAATACTACTTTTGCACCGGGTGCCATTTTGGGCGGCACGTATTTACAACGCTAAAAATGACCAGTCCAGCAGAGATATTACCGGGGGTGATATTTTATTCGTACCTCTCGGCCGAGCGGAAAGAGAAGGTTTGCTTTTGGAACCACCATACACTGGTATTTCAGGTGTCGGGGCAGTTTGTGATGGAAACCGTGGGGCAAACCATTACCATGACCGGCGGCGATGTGCTGCTGATTGGCAAAAACCAGGCAGGGACGCTTATTAAAACTCCCCTGCCCGGTGCTAATTACGAAACCATTGTAATATCGCTGCAGGAAGACCTGATGCGTAATATAGCGCTCGAAGAAAAAATTGAGGCGGACCGCAAGTATATCGGTCCGCCTAATTTGTTGATACCGGTGAACGAGTTTTTGCGGGGATACTTTCAGTCTATTGTGCCTTATGCCCGCAGTTCGGGCGCGGCCATGACCGACGAAATGGGCATCCTGAAAGTGAAAGAAGGGGTAAAGCTGTTACTGCTGGCCATGCCGGCCCTGCGCAACTTTTTGTTCGACTTTTCGGAACCGTATAAAATTGACCTCGAAAAGTTTATGCTGCGCAATTTTCATTTTAACCTGCCGGTCGAAAAGTTTGCGCAGCTCACCGGGCGTAGCCTGGCCGGCTTTAAGCGCGACTTTCAGAAAACGTTTGCCATGGCACCCCGCCAATGGCTGCAGGATAAACGCCTCACCGAAGCCCGACGCCTCATCGAACACCAGCACCGCAAACCCTCCGCTATTTACCTCGACCTTGGCTTCGAAAGCCTCTCGCATTTTTCGTTTGCTTTTAAAAAGAAGTTTGGAAAAGCGCCGACGGAGTGGGGGTGAATAAGGCAAGTCTAAATATTAAATAATCTTTTGAAAAATTGTGTAATTGAATTAAATGTAACCTTTATTCAGCCAGGATTATTTGGTTCCTCATCATTAAATCTGTTTTTAATTAGGTTTGGCACTTTAGCCGATTCTTTGATCAATAGTTGTATGTATGCTGATATGCGGTGATGCTCTGCCCTGTACACATCTGCATAGCGTTCTATTGGGTTTGGACGTTTGTTTGCTAGTGCTATGCGTTCGGTAAGATCGAAAGTTTCCTGGAGAACTGATCTTGTATCAAATTCCATATCCGGAAGATTATGCCCTGCGACACTAATGAAAAAATCAATTACATATGTGATACGAATAAGTGGATGAGGGTGACTTTTTTCATCGTAATAAACAGGAGTGTTGCCGCCTTCGAGGTAAACAAAAAAAGTAAAAATCGCAGAAGCCGCCAATGCCATAAGGCTTGATATTGTCTGTATTGTTTGTTTTTCCGGTGGAAACTTTTTTGCGTATTCGATCATGTGCCAACAAATAAATTGAGCTGCATCTATATCCGCATCGAACTCGCGTAGGTGTTGATTGAAATCATAAGCGACGTTAGGGCCTTGTACATACTCTTCGTTAATTACTTGAGCTAATTCTGGTGATCGTTGAATGAGATGCGCCCGTTCATGATAAAATGCGAATTGTGTTGCAGCCTGATACATCAAAACGCCAGGTGTAATATCTTCCAGCGTAAGGGGCATGTATTTTTGATGAAGTATTTGGTCGGCATCAAACCCATCATTATAATTATATAAATAATCGTAAAGTTTAATAAGCAATCCAACATAGAATTCAATTAGGAAGTACCCGTTACGCTCGTAAGCGCAAGCGTTAACACGTTGGTCTGGGTTATAATAGAACCTAGCTGGCTGTATATCTGCTTCGGTGGTATGGCCAGTGAGGTTGGTTTGGCAGAAATCATAAAAGCGTTCAAATATGGGGGATTTTTCAGCAGCTCTGAAGTCAAATATATCACCATAAGGAACTCCAGCTTTATCGGTGAGTTCTTGCATTACGCTATCGAAATCTAGATTCATGATTTTTAAATTGATAATTAAAAAGATATTAGTCGAAGACTATCTAAGCTTTAAAATATAAAAATGATAAAAATCATAGTAGAAATTTCCAACTCCAAAAGTTATATTTCTAGTTGCTTTAAGCGCACTCGCGAAGTCTTCATTAGTTTTGCAATATCGAATAATCATCAGCAATTGTGATAAGCTTAAAAACCAGCAATTAAAAAAGGGCGCCTTGTCAAAATCAGGGTCAAGTAGTTTCAAGTCTTTTGATTGTTGTTCCCATTCCGAACGCTTGGCCTCGAGTTTGGCAAATTTTTCAACATCTTCTGTGTTGGCTTTGTCGATAACATGATATGATGCATTAGCAAGATTGGTTAGAAGTCCATTAATAATCATCCGATCCTGAAAGGATCCAAAATCCAATACGCTCATAGCAATGCGGTCAATCTCCCTGTCGTTCAAATCAATTCGATTAATATTTCCATTGTTAACTAGGTAAAGATGTCCATTCCTACGTAGCTTAATTTCTGTTTTGCCGGATTGCACATGAGCGGCCAATAAGCTTCCGGCAAGATCAATCAATAAAGCAACATCCGAACCGCCACGGGCGCGCCTAGTCAAGGATTTCTTTTTACTTTCCAGTGTTATTATCATTTTTGAACTCTCAATAATCCCATCAGCTTCTCCCTCTCCGGTTTTTTTACCATCGGGGCGGGCGTAATCTCCTTGGATAAGATTAATTCCTGCATTAAGACACTTATCAGTCAGGTATCGCTCTGCAGCCAATCCAATCTTGTTATCACAGCCTCGATCTACCTCTCTGCAACAGGCGGAAAATGCTTCAAAAAAAGCTTGAGCACACCATGATCTATCTGCCAAAATATAACTATGAGCCTTGATTTTTACCAATGGTTTGAATCCAAAGTCTAAGGCCTGATAGTCATTTAAATACTTGTAATCTTTGTTAACTACTTCTGAATCGTGGGAAAGGTAATCTAAAATAGATTGTATCCTTTCTTCGGGTATACCATGATTCCAATTTCTGACATTTTGTAACGTAAAGAGATAAGGGCCGTGTAGTGGAGCATGGGTGATAATTGACTCACTTACCTTCTTAAATTGTGTAACCGAAAAGTTGTACTTAGCTTCAAATGCCGCTTCAGTTAGCCAGTCAAATAAATGCGTTAAGTACTCTAAGCACTCACTGGGATCATTACTGACAATACTGTAAGTTGAATCGAACAATGCCAATCGACTTATAAAATCAGGCAATTTTTCTGTTGATTGAAATACCAAGTCAAAAGTGCCATAGTTACGTATACCCATAACTGTCGCTAATAAACAAGCGCGTTCCAGTGCTTCCGCATATTTATCCTGTTGTTGTTTATTGGAAAGCTGTGCTGGAAGAACGTCTAAATGTTTGATGGCTAGATTCAACAAAAACCCGAAGGGGAGTATAGAACGTGCTTGGCTCGGTAAAAGGGTCACCGGATTAACTACTACATATCGTTTTAGTGGTTTTAGATAATACCCTTTATTTACCATGAAAGTAAATAATGACTTGATAAAGGAGATAGCACCTAATTGCTTGATTCTTTCTTCTATAGATTCAGCTATAACTTCAAGACCTGCTATTATCTTCAATGTGTAATCATCCAATTCTACTGTAACTCCAAGTTTCTTTAGTTCTTTTGCGGCTTGAGCCACCTCATGAGTTTTATGGTATTTATCCTTTAATTTGTGGTTGTGAACTGTATAGACATCAGGACTGAAGAAATCATAGTCTTTGGCAAAGACTATTGCCCGATGCCAATTGCTTTCTGCTGTAAAAGGCTGTAAACCTTTGTGGCCTCTACGTACAATTTCAAGAACGGTCAGGTAGATACTATTGTCACAATCCATTAGAACTGATTCGTAAATTAAGCCGTCGCGCAGATCTGTTAACAATTGTGAAGATATCGAATCTAAAAGACCAGTTGGATCGAGTAACTTATCTATGTTGGTTTTAAGTTTGTCGGTAACCCATTGGTGTGCATAACCATTATTAGAGTCAATCTGTAGATATTCGCAAACTGCATTATAGTCATTAGAAAGGGTAGGGATCACTGCAGTGGCGTTATCCACCATCGTCTTGAATTTATTTAGCATGATAGGAAAGGTATTTAGGAACGTTTTCCAATGATAAGAACTTACCGCTGAAATAGTTTACTAAGACACCAATATTTCAATCAATAATTCCTTTTTGGAAACATTGTATTTAAGTAAATATGTGAAGATTAATTAAATTGGAAATATCATCGACTTATCCTAAAGTTTCAAGCCGAATAATTGAGATTGAACTGTTATAAGATGATTGTATAGGAACGACAATCGGATACTTAACATGATAATATCTAATTGTGACTAAATGCTTTTCTGAATTGGCTATCCAATAAACCATCGGGTGGAGCATAAACGTTGCCCTTATTGGCGCGAGCGTGTATCATAAGAAGGTTAGGTCTCTATTTTTTTCTCCCAAACAAAAAAAGCGCCTACATCATTGATATAAGCGCTTTTTGCGGAATGGACGGGACTCGAACCCGCGACCCCATGCGTGACAGGCATGTATTCTAACCAGCTGAACTACCACTCCTCCCGTTTGGGAATGCAAATATAGAAATTGGATGGCAGTAAGCAAAAATTATTTCAACTTTTTCTGAAATAATTAAGCTACCGTGCCTTCTTTCAGTTTCTCGGCGTTTTCGGCAAACTGCAGCGACTCCATAATCTCCTGTAAATCACCGTTCATTACGTTAGGCAGGTTGTAAATGGTTAAACCAATGCGGTGCTCAGTAACCCGGCCCTGCGGATAATTATAGGTACGCACCTTGGCCGACCGGTCGCCGGTTGATACCATGGTTTTACGTTTTTTAGAGGTTACTTCCAGGTGTTTCTGCAATTCCACCTCATAAATACGCGAGCGCAATACCTGTAAAGCCTTATCGTAGTTTTTCAGCTGCGATTTCTGGTCCTGGCACTGGGCCACAATACCGGTAGGGATGTGCGTTAAACGCACGGCCGAGTAGGTGGTATTCACCGACTGTCCGCCCGGGCCCGAAGCACAGAACAAATCCTTACGGATATCGCTTACCTTTAAATCAATATCAAACTCATCGGCCTCGGGCAATACCACTACCGATGCTGCCGAGGTATGTACACGGCCCTGAGTTTCGGTATCGGGCACGCGCTGCACCCGGTGCACGCCCGATTCGTATTTCAATGTACCGTAAGCGTCTTCGGCATTTACGTTAAACACAATCTCTTTGTAACCGCCCGAAGTACCTTCGGTGTAATCCACCAGTTCGGTACGCCAGCCCATGCGCTCGCAGTAGCGCATATACATGCGGTACAAGTCGCCAGCAAACAAAGCGGCCTCGTCGCCACCGGTACCACCGCGAATTTCCACAATGGCAGGGCGCGCATCTTCCGGATCTTTCGGAATCAGCATCAAACGAATTTCTTCTTCTTTTTCGTCGCGCTGGGCAATCAGCTCGTCCAGTTCAATCTTGGCCATCTCTCTAAACTCTTCGTCTTTTTCGGTGGCTAAAATTTCTTTATTGGCGTCGATATTGCTCATGATGTTGGCGTAGATCTTATACTGATCTACAATCACACCTAAATCTTTATACTCTTTGTTTAACTGGGCAAAACGTTTCATGTCAGCCATGGCATCCGGGCTGCTTAATTCGTTTTCAACAGTTTGCCAGCGGTCTCTGATGGCTTCTAATTTATCTAACATGGTATCTTTCTCCTCGGGATGGCGGCAGCGCACTTTCCGGAAAAATGTGTCGATACCCGGAACGGCCTGCTGCAAAAAATTTTACAAAAATACACAAAGTCGCGCACAATTTTTAGCCTAAGTGCAAGCCATAGGTAAGCACAACGTAAAAACATTTGGCATGTATCAGGCCTCCAACAACCGCAAAATCATCAAGCCGAAACCAGCTGGAAATACGTTTTAGCAAGGCTTTTTGCCAAGAAAAAACGGACTCCACCAACCTCCGGCTTCCGGACTTATTCGCACTCCTATTTAGATTACTCACATAAGTTGTTGATAATAAGTGGTTTTTGTCAATCCATTGTCAGGCGGTATTCGTTACGTTATAATAAACCAACTTACTGAGGATCTAATTAACAACATTAATTATGGAAACATTATCACCGAAAGATGCGCTTAGCGAAGGCATGGCCCGCCGGTCATTTTTACGCTACGCCGGCATTGGGGTTGCCGCAGGCACCATCGCTATGACCAGCGCCTGTAAAAAAGACAAAAACAACAATTCATCAAACGTTATTGATATCGGTTCGGGCGATGTAGGTATCTTGAACTACGCCTACGCACTGGAGCAGTTAGAAGCTGCCTTTTATGTACGCGTAGCTGCTTCGCCTTACGCTAACATCACTTCGGCCGAAAGCGCATTGTTAACCGACATCCGCGACCACGAAGTAGCACACCGCGAGTTTTTTAAAGCCGCTTTAGGTGCTAATGCCATCGCCGGTTTAACCGTAGATTTTAGCTTAATTAACTTTGCCGACCGTACCAGCGTATTAAATACAGCCAAAGCGTTCGAAGATTTAGGTGTTGCTGCCTACAATGGCGCAGGTTATTTAATTAAAGATGCAGGCTATTTAACACTGGCCGGTAAAATTGTTTCGGTAGAGGCTCGTCACGCAGCTTACATCCGTAACCTGATTAGCCCCGGTAGCTATGCAGATAGTACTGTGGTAGACTCAAACGGTTTGGATAAAGTAATGCCGATTGCCCAGGTTTTACCTACAGCTAACCAATTCCTGAGTACAAAAGTGAGTGCTAACAATTATGGTTACAACATTTAATCTGTCTTTATCATGAATTTTTTCAATATCATATCAGAAATAGAAAAAGTAGATCCGGAATTTCAGGACAGAATTAGTCCGCGCCGTGCTGCTATTAAAAATATAACCAGCTTTGGCTCAAAAGTAGCTGTAGCTGCTTTACCTTTCGCTGTAAGTACACTGTTTAAAAAAGCTTACGGCCAAACTGCTACCGTGGCTGTTAACGATGTGTTAAACTACGCGTTAAAGCTGGAGTACCTGGAGGCTGCCTTTTATAACCAGGGCGCTACTGCAGCTGCTTTAAACATCCCATCGGCTGATAAAGCATATTTAACTACAGCTCAAAACCACGAAAACCAACACGTTGCCTTTTTGAAGCAAATCTTAGGTTCGGCTGCGGTAAATGCTGCTGCGGCTTATGATTTTACTGCTAAAGGTACTTTCCCAACCGTATTTACTAACTACGATACCTATTTAGCGGTAGCCCAAGCGTTAGAAGATACAGGTGTACGTGCTTACAAAGGCCAGGCGCCAAACTTGTTGGGTAACCAAACTGTGTTATCTGCTGCGTTGGCTATCCACTCGGTAGAAGCCCGTCACGCATCGGCTGTTCGCCAGATCCGCAGATCAAGAGGTGCTACTACTACCAAGCCTTGGATTTCGGGTAGCGCAACTGTTGCTAACGATACCGGTATTTCTGCAGTAGACGGTAACTACGCTGGTGAAAATAACGTTAACCAAGGTGGTGTAGATATCACTAAACTGCCAGCTACAAGCGGTACCACATCCATCACTGCGGCTATCGAGAGCTTTGACGAGCCATTAACCATGGCACAGGTGGTAGCTTTAGTTGCACCTTTCGGTGTATCATAGTTATACCATTAACTGACCAACTATACAAAAGCACAACGCCATTCCTGATTGGGGATGGCGTTGTCGTTTACGAAGTATTTTATGGTTTAAATAGAAGCAGGTTGTGTAACCGGAGCTTCCTGCTCAAAGTAGCAAAGTTGCACCGTGCCGTTTTCCATCACCGCATAAGAGTTACTAAAAATCCACTCACCCAGGTTAACGTATTTGCTGCCACCCGATAGCTCAATTACCATTGGGATATGCCGGTGGCCAAAGATGAAGTAATCGTAATGGGCGGTTTTAAGCACATCGCGGGCAAAGCTCACCAGCCATTCGTTTTCAAATAGTTTTTGGTCCTGTCCGGTGGCATTGGCCAGGCGGCTATGCTGCGACCACCGGTTGGCAATACCTACGCCCAGGTTGGGGTGCAGACGCTCAAACAACCACTGGCACACCGGGCTGCGAAATACCTTTTTAAGTACCTTGTATTTATTATCACCGGGACCAAGGCCGTCGCCGTGGTGCAAGTAAAGCTTTTTGCCCTGCCGGTCTAAAATCAATTCATCGCTAATGATGGTGGCATTGAGTTCTTTTACAAAGTAATCAAACATCCACATGTCGTGGTTTCCTTTAAACAGATACAGCTTTACGCCGCCATCTACCAGTTCGGCCAGTTTACCCAAAAAGCGGATGTAGCCACGGGGCACTACCGTTTTATACTCAAACCAAAAATCAAATACATCGCCCACCAAAAACAGCTCGTGTGCATCGTGCTTAATGCTGTCTAGCCAGCGTACAATACGTGCTTCGCGGTCGCGGCTGCTTTGGTAGCCCAACGCACCGAGGTGAATATCAGAGGCAAAGTAGATTTTGTTCCGGATGGTCATCAAGCCTCAAAAATAGGGTTTTATGGCCTGAATTTAAAGTATCAGCTGCTAAACACCGGTGGTCTTTTAGCAGATTGGGCCCTCTGCTTACCGTTAAGTTGATTAATTGGCAGATTATATTAGCTGATTGCCGTTTTTTTCTATTTTTGTTTCTATGGCAGCAATCAGTATCAGTAATAAAGACTGGCCCCGTGTTAAAATAAAATTGAAGCGTAAATACCGGGAGCTTACCGATGAGCAATTGCAATATACCGAGGGGCAGGAAGATAATTTAATTAGTAAACTGGCTACCCTGGTAAACCGCGACCAGGATTATGTGGTGTTTACCCTTAAGAAGGCGCTGGTGAATATTGACAATAACCGGTTGTAAAATTTTAGTGCCCTTCTGCTAAAACAGAAGGGTTTTTCATATCTTTATATATCTGTCTAATTTACAGTGATTTTAGTAGCCAAATGAGTGTAAAGCAAATTTACCGTAGAGCGGGTGTAATAGTGGGTGGCGCATTACTGGCTACCGGCGTGTGGAGCTTTAGCGACGATCTTTTTCAGATATCAAAAAACCTGGATGTTTTTGCCTCGGTTTATAAAGAGGTAAACCTCAATTATGTAGATGACATTAACTCGGCCCAACTAGTTAAAACCGGGGTTGATGCCATGCTAAACGGTTTAGACCCGTACACCGAGTTTGTACCCGAATCGGAAATTGAAGATTATAAGCTGCACTACGTAAGCACGCAGTATGGCGGCATTGGTACCGGCATATTTTCTCGCAATGGCAAAGTGTATGTTTCTGAAGTGTTCGAGGGTTTTCCGGCACAAAAGGCTGACATTCGGGCCGGTGATCAGATCATTAAAATCAATGATATTGAACTTACTGCCCGTAACGGCGACCAGGTAAGCCAGCTGCTGAAAGGCAGCAAAGGCGCCGGCGTGAAGCTGATGATTAAGCGCGGCGACGAGCAGATTGAAAAAAGCCTCATCCGCGAAGAAATTAAACAGCCCAACGTATCATACTATGGTATGGTAGAGGGCAACATGGGCTATATTAAGCTGGATAAGTTTCTGGAAAACTCGGCTGATGAAGTAACTGCCGCTTTAACCAGCATCAAAAAAAATAATCCTAACGGTATCATCCTGGATTTACGCTCGAACGGTGGCGGTATTTTGCAAGAAGCTGTAAAAATTGTGAACCTGTTTGTTCCACGAGATGTAGAGGTGGTATCGCAAAAAGGGAAGATTAAAGAAAAGAATTTTACTTATCGTACCATCAATACGCCGCTGGAACCTAACCTGCCTTTGGTAGTACTGGTGAACGGCCGCTCAGCTTCGGCCTCAGAGATTGTAGCCGGTTCGCTGCAGGACCTGGATCGGGCTATTATTATCGGTCAGCGTAGTTATGGTAAAGGGCTGGTGCAGCAAACGTTTAGCTTGCCTTATAGCAGCCTGGTTAAAATTACCATTGCCAAATATTTTATCCCGTCGGGCCGTTGCGTGCAGGCGTTGGATTATGCCCACCGTAAAGATGATGGCAGCGTGCTAAAAATGGCCGATTCATCATTACATGAATATAAAACCCGCGCGGGCAGGTCGGTATACGATGGTAGTGGTGTTTACCCTGATATTGCCATTAAACAGGAACGCTTTGCCGATGTTACCCAAACGCTGGTAGGCAAATATCTTATTTTTGATTACGCCAGTTTGTACCGCAGTACCCATCCTAAAATAAGCCCGGCCAAAAGCTTTAGTTTAAATGATGAAGAATACGCCGATTTTGTAAAATACCTGTCGGGCAAAAACTACAGCTACAGCACCGCCAGCGAAAAAATACTATCAGCTCTAAAAACCGAAGCTTCTAAAGACAAACAGTTTTCCGAATTACAGCCCGAACTGGAAGCGCTGAGAAGCAAATTATCCAGCACCAAAAAGAACGACTTGCAAGTACACAAACCTGAGATTAAACAGGTGCTCGAAAACGAGATCGCCTCACGTTACTACTTTGAAAAAGGCCGCTACGAAGCTAATTTTAAATACGATAATGAGCTTGCGCAAGCGATAAAAACCATGCAGGATAAAATTCAGATTGCTGCTGTTTTAAAGGGTGAAGGTGTGTACAAGGTAATCGGTAAGCCGCAACTTACTTTAGCTGCCGCTAAACCAGCTGACGATAATAGCAATAAACAGTAGTGGCTTATCTTAAAATTGTAACCAAACCGATACAATATATTTTTTAAACTTTGGGGCGGTGATGATTGTCATATTATCAAATTATTAGATACTATGAAAAAGTTCATCATTGCAGCAGCCATTTTAGTAAGTGGCCTTGCATACAATAACACAGCCGAAGCACAAGTAAGAGTAAATGTAAACATTGGCAGCCAGCCAGACTGGGGACCTGCCGGGTATGATTACGTAAATTATTACTATATGCCCGATATTGATGCATATTATTCGGTGCCTGATCGCGAGTATATTTATTTTAATAATAACCGCTGGATACACGCCCGGAGCCTGCCATCACGCTATGGTAACTTTAACCCATACAACAGTTATAAAGTAGTAATTAACGACCGTAATCCATGGGAGCGTAACAATGTATACCGCAGCCGTTATGCCCAATACCGTGGTCGCCATGATCAGGTGATTATAAAAAATGCCAAAATCAAATACAAAGGTGATAATGGTAAACACAAAGGATGGGATAAAGGCCCAGGTCGTGGACATGACCGTGACGATCGTGGCCGTGGTCACGGAAGATGGAACTAAATTTTTAAAACATAATAAAACGAGAAAGCCGCTTTTGATAAGCGGCTTTCTCGTTTTATATAAACCGGTGCAGTAGTGCTATAGCTTTAATAGCACTACTGCACCGGTTTATAATTAACACCCATGTTGGCAAACATAAATGCCCATTTATCAGTTTCCTGCCCGATGATTTGCGCGGTTGATCGGCCGGCACCATGCCCGGCATTAGTTTCAATACGGATTAAGGTAGGGGCCGTGCCTTGCTGAGACTCTTGTAAGCGTGCAGCAAATTTAAACGAGTGAGCCGGTACCACGCGGTCGTCATGATCGGCCGTGGTTACCAAAGTAGCGGGGTAGCTGGCTGGTTTTAGTGCATGATAGGGCGAGTAGTGATATAAGTAATTAAACATTTCTTCACTTTCTTCGGCCGTGCCATAATCATAGGCCCAGCCGGCACCTGCGGTAAATTTGTTATATCGCAACATATCTAACACCCCTACCGCCGGGAAGGCTACTTTGCATAAGTCGGGGCGCTGGGTGATAGTAGCACCCACCAATAACCCACCGTTAGAGCCGCCGGCAATGGCCAGATAATCTTTAGATGTATATTTATTTTTGATGAGGTACTCGGCTGCCGCAATAAAGTCGTCAAATACGTTTTGCTTACGGAGTTTGGTACCGGCTTTATGCCAGGTTTCGCCGTATTCGCCGCCGCCACGCAGGTTAGGTACGGCGTAAATACCGCCTTGCTCCAGCAGTACAATATTACTGGTGCTAAAAGCAGGGGTGAGGCTTACCCCAAAGCCACCATAGGCATACAGCAAAGTTGGATTATGCCCGTTTAGCACCGTTCCCTTTTTATAGGTGATTATCATGGGGATGGTGGTACGATCTTTTGATTTATAGAACACTTGTTTGGACTCGTACAGCTCCGGATTAAACTGTACGCCCGATTTTTTATAAATCTCTGATTGCCCTGTTGCAACGTTATATTTAAAAATAGTGGGCGGATAAGTATAAGAGGTAAACGTATAGTATATCTCCTTTTCCTCCTTTTTAGCGCTGAAGCCAGATGCTGTACCTACTGAGGGTAAAGTAACGGCATGTTCCATTTTGCCATTCATATCATACTGCTGTATAAAGGTGGTCGCGTCTTTTAAATAATGGGCAAACAGCTTTCCGCCGGCGGTTGATACTTCAAGTACATCTTTACTTTTAGGGATGATATTTTTCCAGTTACCCGAATGCGGATTAGCCGCATCAACGGTAACCAGCCGATAGGTTGGTGCATACAAATTGGTGTAGATGTATAATGTGCTGCCTACGTTATCTATCACCACATGCACATTGTCCGTGTTATCTACAATGTTTACAATGGAACTGTTAGGCTGGCTCAAATCCTGAATATATAATTCGTTGCCGGTGGTAGAGTTGGCCGCAGTGATAACCAGGTAACGCTCATCTTCGGTCAAGTAAGCACCAATGTAACGGCGGGGTGTTTGTTCGCCACCAAAAACAAGTTTATCCTGGCTTTGCGGTGTTCCTAACTTATGATAATATAGTTTGTGATGCTGTGTCATACCCGAGAGCTGACTGGCATCTTTTGGTTTATCATAACTGCTATAATAAAAGCCATCATTTCCTTTCCAGGCAATACCCGAAAATTTGATGTCTTTTAAGGTATCGCCAATCTGGCTTTTATCAGATGCCTTAATCACCACAGCATTGGTCCAATCCGACCCACCTGCCGAAAGCTGATAGGCAGCCAAACTCCCATCTTTGCTAAAGCCAATATTAGCCATTGAGGTAGTACCGTCTTCCGAAAATTTATTGGGGTCTAAAAATACTTCGGGCTGTCCACCGACAGCTTGGCGGTATAACACGGCCTGGCTTTGCAGGCCATCGTTTTTATAAAAATAGGTATAAGCGCCTTCTTTAAAAGGGGCACTGTATTTTTCATAATTCCATAAAGTTTCCAGCCGCTTGCGAATAGTTTCACGGTAGGGTACTTGGTTTAGATAGCTTTGTGTTACCTTATTTTGAGCAACTACCCATGCCTTGGTATTTTCGGCCCGGTCGTCTTCCAGCCAGCGGTAGGGGTCGGCAACGGTGGTGTTAAAGTAAGTATCGTTAACCGTTTCTTTTTGGGTCTGAGGGTATGCAGGTGTTTTAATATTCATAGTTTGCGCATAGCATAGGCTGCAAGTTAAATAAGCAGTCCAGAATAAACAGCTTGTTTTTTTCATCAGTACAGCAATTTGACTAAAAGTTGATGGGCTATAAAAGGTAAAACGCTAATTAAGCAAATTTCGATATAAGCGCAAACAACATAGCTATTGCTTTAAAGAGTGAAAGGAGCAGAGCTATGCCTTAAACGCAGCATACACGTGCTCGTCCATTACTTCGCCGCGTTTAATAATACATTTACGCAATACACCCTGCTTTTCATAACCGGCTTTTTCAAGTACCCGCATTGATTTGGGGTTGGCGCTTAACACGCCGGCTTGTATACAAATCAAATCCAGGTTAGCAAGGGCGTAGTCAGTCATGAGTTTTACGGCTTGGGGCATAATGCCTTGGCCCCAAAAATCTTCACTAAGCCAATAGCCAATCAAAGCTGTTTTGCGGTAAACATCATGCCTGAACTCCAGGCCTACACCGCCAATAGCTTTTCCGTCTATGGTGATGGCAAAATTGCTTACCGGACCAGGATTTTGTAACTGGCTGTTTAACCAGCTAACAGCATCGGGCAAGGTATACGGGAATGGGAAGCGGTCTAATAAATAAGCGCTTACATTAAAATTATTGGCATGCTGCTGTAACGATAAAGCATCGTCGGGCTGCCACGGCGCATCATAAAGCCTGATCCTGTTAATTCCATTACGTAAAAATACTATTGTAAAAGGTGAAAAGCTTTATCCTACAGCAATTGACCTTATATTTAGCCTGCTATTGTTTACTCCATTGTATGAAAAAAATCCTTACGCTATACCTTGCGCTATCTGCCGGTAGCTTATATGCTCAAAAGCTGGAAAAGCTAACCGTCGAAAAAATAATGCGTGACCCTAAATGGATGGGTACCTCACCCGAAAACATCCGTTGGAGTGACGACAGTAAGAAAGTTTATTTTAACTGGAATCCTGACAACGCCGACCGGAGCGTGATGTATGCCATCACTACCGGCAACTACAAACCTCAAAAAGTAAGCTTAGACGAACGCAAGGCTCTTAGTGGCAATGGCGTTTGGAATAAAAGGCATACTGTTAAGCTTTTTGAACGGAACGGTGATATTTTCTTGTCGGACGTGAAGTCGGGCTTGGTTAAGCCTTTGGCTACTACTACCGATCGTGAAAGTAACCCAACATTTAGTGCCGACGAAACGCTGGCTTTGTTTATGCATAACGATAACTTTTACAGCATAAAGCTGAACACCGGCGAGCTCAGTCAACTCACTAATTTTACGCGTACCGGTGCAATAGCCAACAGTACAGCTTTTGCAGGAGCTCGCGGCGGAGCAGGACGTATGGGGGCCAACGCGCAGCAAAATGCTTCATCGGGCAATGCACAAGAACGTTGGTTACGCAATGAGCAAACGGAGTTGTTTGAAGTCATTAGGGAAAAAGAAAAAAATGATCGGCTGGATGCTGCCGAGCGTAAAGCCTTGCAACCGAAGGCACTTAAGGCTATTGCTATTGGCGATCAATCGCTGAGTTACGTTCAACTAAGTCCTGATAGCCGGTATATCACTTATCGATTAATTAAGTTGGCTGATGGTGCCAAAATTACTCAGGTACCTGCGTATGTAACTGCTTCGGGGTATACTGAAGATATTCCGAACCGAACCAAAGTTGGTAGTCCGCAACCCACTTCGCAGTCGTTTATTTACGACAGGCAACGCGATACGGTTTATGCCATATCTACCAAAGAAATACCCGGCATTAAAGATCTACCCGATTATGTAAAGGATTACCCTAAACAACTGGAAGAGCGTACCAAACTAAACGAAGATCGTAAGGTAGTGGTACAGGGGCCTATCTGGAGTGATAACGGTAAATATGCGGTGGCAATAGTTACATCGCAAGATAATAAAGACCGCTGGATCATGAAACTTGATCCGGCTACCGGTCAGTTAAGTTTGTTAGACCGCCAGCGTGACGAAGCCTGGATAGGCGGCCCGGGCATTAGCGGTGGTGGCTTTACATCGGGCAGTACTGGTTGGTTAGACAATACTCATTTCTATTTTCAAAGCGAAGCAACAGGCTATTCACATATCTACTTGGTAGATGTAACCACCGGAGCCAAAAAGCAACTGACCAGCGGTAAATGGGAAGTGTCGGATTTGTATTTGTCTAACGATCAAAAATATTTCTATTTTACCGGCAACATAGAACATCCGGGCATAGCGCATTATTACCGTTTGCCAGTTGCGGGAGGTTCACCGGTAAAATTAACCGGCATGAAGGGCGGGAACGAAGTAACCTTATCGCCCGATGAAAAATGGCTGGCTGTCCGTTACTCTTACGCTAACAAGCCCTGGGAGTTATATATGCAGCCCAATAAGCCAGGTGCTAAAGCAGTCAAGGTTACCCAATCAACCTCCGCCGAGTTTAACTCATATACCTGGCGCGATCCGGAGATGGTGACGTTTAAAAACCGTTATGGCAGCGACGTTTATGCTCGTGTGTATACGCCTAAAGTACCCCATCCAGCCAAGCCTGCTGTGGTATTTGTGCATGGCGCCGGCTATTTGCAAAATGTGCATTACTGGTGGAGTTCTTATTTCAGAGAGTATATGTTCAATAACTTATTGGCTGATAACGGATACACCGTAATTGATATTGATTATACCGGGAGTGCTGGCTATGGCCGTAACTGGCGTACAGGTATATACCGCCATATGGGTGGTAAAGACCTGGACGACCAGGTGGATGGTATCAAATATCTGGTAGAAAAATATGGTGTAAACCCGAAACATGTAGGTATGTACGGCGGCTCGTACGGCGGCTTTATGACCTTGATGGCGCTGTTTACCCAGCCTGATGTAGTGGCTACCGGGGCAGCTTTACGTTCTGTAACGGATTGGGCGCATTATAATCATGGTTACACATCAAACATCCTGAACGAGCCGTTTACTGATGAAAAGGCTTATAAACAAAGTTCGCCTATTAATTTTGCCAATGGATTGAAGGGTAAGCTATTGATGTGCCATGGTATGGTAGACGTTAATGTGAATTACCAGGATATTGTCCGTTTGTCGCAAAAGCTGATCGAGTTGCATAAAGACAATTGGGAACTGGCTTCGTACCCGGTGGAAGATCACGGCTTTGTGCAGCCCAGCAGTTGGACAGATGAATATAAGCGTATTTATAAGTTGTTTGAAGAAACACTGAAGCAGTAGTTAAGGAATATTTGATACAAACAACACAAAGCGCCTTTTGCCTCATAATAGCAAAAGGCGCTTTTTTATGAAATTACATTTCCCACTCAACCGACCGCAGGGCGCTTACAATGCCATTAATGCAGTTGTTTACATTAGTCATGCTCTTAACAGGGAAGGGCGTTACAGCAATATGTTCTACAGAGGTCATATTGGCTATTTTAATTGCTTCGCGGGCATATTTCTCTATAGCTTTTAAAGAGATAATGATAACCCGGGGATGCATTTCAGATAGGCGCTCTGCTAACGGCTGTACACCTTCCTGCCGGGCTTTGCGTTGCTCGGGTGGTGGCAAGGTTTTAATGGGTACTTTACTTAGGTTTTCAAAGTAAGCACCTATCTCTTTAAAAAAAGCTAAAAACTCGTCGTCGCTGTTAAAATCACCGAACACTTGGGTAAAAGCTTCTTTTACTGCCTTATACATATTAGAATTTTTCAGGTAGAAGTATCTGTCTTTTACAGGCAATCCATCTGCAATAAATAAGATTGTAATATCATCAGGCTTGTATTTAGCTTTTAGCGCTTGTAGTTCAGCAAATTCCATGATGATGGATTAGCAAAATGTAAGCCATGATAACACGATTGGTGGCTATATCAGTTCTTGATATGTATAGATAAATCCTATAGGGTATTGATTAATAAAATACTGGTAAAAAATTAAGTTAGTTATATTTGTGAAAATTATAACAAATAACACATTATGATAACAGTTGGTGAAAAATTCCCATCATTTAATAAAAAAGCTGTAGTAAGCATCGAAAAAGGTAAAGAATTTGAAGATATCACTTCAGATTTTTTAGCTAACGATGATAACGTTTGGACGGTAATGTTCTGGTGGCCAAAAGATTTCACTTTTGTTTGTCCTACCGAGATTGCTGAGTTTAACAAAAACTATGGCGAGTTCCGCGACCGCGAGACCCGATTAATTGGTGCTTCTACCGATTCTGAATTTGTACACGCAGCCTGGAGAACACACCACGATGACCTGCGCGACCTGAAATTCCCTATGTTGGCTGATACTTCAAAATCATTAGCTGAGGACTTAGGTATTCTAGAGCCAACCGAAAAAATTGCTTATCGTGCTACTTTCATCATCGATCCTACAGGTGTTGTACGTTGGGTATGTGTTAACGACCTGAATGTAGGCCGTAACGTTAAAGAAGTTTTACGTGTATTAGACGGTTTACAAACTGACGAGCTTTGCCCATGTAACTGGGAAAAAGGTCAGGAAACTTTAACTGTATAAGTAACTTATAAAAATCCCCGTATTTAATCCTACGGGGATTTTTGTTTCTAAACCACATTGTTTAAAAACAAGCTAAGCCAAGAGCAGTCGCTTATTTAAAATGCACTTGCTTAGCAACAAGATCAAAAACCAAAATGAGCGAAAGCACTGAAACCATAAAAGAATTACTACAAAGCGTGGGCGTTGATAAAGATTATCGCACCGATAGCTTGACCCTGCTTGAAAAAGGCGAATCACGTTACCTGCGCGATTTAAAACTAAATTTAAATAGTACCCTAACCTCAGAGCATCTAAGCGCTAAAGAATGTGCTCTGTTAGCTTTAAGTACTGCCGTTAACAACAACAATAAGCCTCTAACACAATACTTCACTAAATATGCCGAAGAGCAAGGGGCTACCGCAGCCGAAACCGGAGAAGCTGTTGGCTGTGCATCACTGTTAGCGTCGAACAATATATTTTACCGTTTCCGTCATTTTACGCAAAAAGAAAAATATACGCAGATCCCGGCACGTATACGTATGCAACTGATGATGAAACCGGTAACAGGTAAAGAATTTTTTGAATTGATGAGCTTGGCTATTTCGGCGGTTAATGGTTGCGAAATGTGTGTAAACGCGCACGAAGACTCGCTGATTAAATTAGGCACTACTGAGGAGCGCATTTTTGATGCTGTGCGTATTGCCTCATTGGTAACTGCTACCGGCAAAGTTATTTATTAACTATTTGCCAAGGATTTAAATAAAAAATGGAGCTGATTTTCGGATCAGCTCCATTTTTTTTCAGGTAATTTGAAATTATTTGCTTTTTAATATATTAAAAGCTAAATTTAAAACCAAGATTAAACACACTTAAGGCCAAGTAATTTTATGCTCAACCCTTAGAATTACGGCCTTAGGCGTTAAACAAAACAAATTGATTGTACTTAGTACTTAAAGCCGTTCTGCTGACTCCAGAACGGCTTTTTATTTTTAGTGTGCATCGGCAGCCGGTTTTAGATTTCTGCGGAATGGCTGCAGGTACAATAGTGGTATCGAGAACAGCATTACCAAGCCTGTAAGCCAATAAGCATCATCGTAAGTGAGTAACATCGATTGGCGGGTGATAGTGCCTTCTATCGAAGCGTATGCCATCCGTGTAGCATCTGCCATGCTACGGCCATGTGCCATAAAATTATGTATGGCACCTTGTAACCGTTGATTAAATGCCGGATTATATTCGTTGATGTTAACTAACAAGTTATTACGGTGTATACCCTGGCGAATGTGAATGATGGTTGTTAAGGCAGCAATACCAAATGAGCCACCTAACTGGCGCATCATGTTATTTAAACCTGTACCCTGTCCAATCTCGGCACCTTTTAAGTCGGCAATGGCCAGTGTAGTTAGCGGTACAAACAGCAAAGCCATACCAATACCACGAATGGCTAAAGGCCAAAAGAAATCTCCGCGGCCGGTGGCCAAAGTTGAGCCGGATAGCATGTGGGTAAACACAAAGAATAAGAACATGCCAATGGTAGCCATAAACTGAGCCGGTATACCTTTATTCAGCATTTTGCCAATAAATGGCATCATCCCTATAGTAAATAAGCCGCCGGGGAAAAGCAACTCGCCTGTTTGCTGTGCCGAAAAGCCCAGTAACGCCTGGCAGAATATCGGGAAAACAAACACCGAACCATATAATCCAAAGCCTAAGATGAATGACGTAAACATACCTATCGAGAAACTTCGGTGTCTCATAATGCTAAAGTTTACGATGGGGTGGTCAGTACTTAATTCGCGCCATATAAAGAGTAATACGCCAATTACGGCGGTTGCTGTAAGCACAGTAATATATGGAGTAGCAAACCAGTCTTCAGACTCACCTTTTTCCAAAATGGTTTGCAAGCTGCCTACCGCAATGGCAAGTAACGCAATGCCCCACCAGTCAATCGGCTTGTCGCGCCCCTCTTTGGGCGTCTCGCGTACGAAGGTGTAGGTAAAGAAAGCTGCTAATGCACCTACCGGGATGTTTACATAAAATATCCATGGCCATGAGGCGTGATCGGTAATGTAACCACCAATGGTGGGTCCAACGGTTGGGCCTACTACTGCACCTAATCCGAACAGAGCAGTGGCTGTACCCACCTGTTCACGCGGCCAAGTTTCTAACAAGATAGCCTGAGAGGTGGAGATTAACCCGCCCCCGGCCATACCCTGTATAATACGGAATATTACCAGCTCTGATAAGCTCGTTGCATTACCACATAAAAATGAGGCAATAGTAAATATGATGATAGAGGCTAAAAAATAATTTTTTCGGCCAAAAAAGCCACCCAGCCAACCCGACATGGGTAAAATAATTACGTTGGCTACTGCGTAACCGGTAGTAATCCAGGCCACGTCTTCGAGCGTGGCGCCCAGATTGCCTTGTATGGTTGGCAAGGATACGTTTACAATGGTGGTATCAATCAGCTCCAATAATGAAGCTGTAATTACCGTAATGGTAATGATCCACTTTTTAAATCCTACTTCAGCCATTTAAATTTAGTCTTTGATAGAAACCGAAACATTTACGCTCATGCCGGCGCGCAGTTTATCTAAAGTTTCTTTGTTGCCGTTTATTTTAATTTTAACAGGTACGCGTTGTACAACTTTTACGAAGTTACCGGTAGCATTATCCGGAGGCAGTAAAGAGAAGCGTGCACCGGTAGCAGGCGAGAAGTTATAAACCGCTCCTTCAATGTCTAAGTCAGGAAATGCATCTACTTCAATTTTAACTTTCTGGCCGTTACGCAGATGCTCTAACTGAGTTTCTTTAAAGTTAGCAGTAACATACAAGCTGTTGTCATTAACTACCGAAAACAAGGTTTGTCCGGCTTGTACTAACTGGCCCAACTGTACGCTCTTTTTAGAGGTAATACCGCTGGCCGGTGCTTTAATAGTAGTGTAGCTCAACTGTAGTTTAGCAAAGTCAACATCAGCCTGGCGTTGGTTAACACCAGTATTGGTAACCTTTAATTGTTTACGGGTGGTACCTACTTGTTGCTGAGCAGCTTTATACTGATCAAGTGCAGCCTGGTAATTAGCTCTGGCCACCTCTAAATCTGATTTAGATTGATCAAATTGTTGTTGTGTGATAGAGCCATCTTTAACCAGGTTAGCGTAACGGGCATAATCTTTCTGCATTTTTTCGAGCCTTGCTGCAGCTGAGGTTACCTGTGCTTTTGCACTGGCTGCATTAGCTGCTGTGCTGTAAATCTGCGATTCGCCTACGCCTATGCTGGCGCCTGCACCTTGTTGTGCAGCCTGAGCCTGCTCTAATTTAACCCGGTAATCACGGTCATCAATTTTAACCAGTACCTGACCTTTGTCTACGTGCTGGTTGTCTTCAAAAAATATACTGTCTACATAACCGCCTACGCGGGCAACCACGGGGCTAATGTCGGCATCAATTTGTGCATCGTCAGTATCTTCGTGTTTGGTTGAATAGATATACTCTTTTACACCGAAAATTAAACCTGCAATAATGATGATACCTAATATGATAGGAATAACCCGGTTAGGTTTTTTCTTCTCTTCGTGCTGAATTTCTTGTTCTTGTGCCATTGTATTAATAGTAGAATTGTGTTGTTTTATTATTTAGTGAGTTTTCCGGTTGCTTTAAGCAGGTTGTAATAGGCCAATACTGCATCTGCTTTAGCTAATTCTAAATTGATCTGTGCCTGGTACAGTAATGTTTCGGCATCTGCACGGTCTGTGGCAGAAGCTGTGGAGTTGGCATACTTAGAAGTTAAAATGCGGTTATTCTCCGTAGCCTGAGCAATAGAGGTTTCGAGCAGTTGGATTTTGTTAACAGCCGTGAGGTAGTTTTGATAATTCTGGTTAACCTCGTTCTTCACATTATCAACTGTAATGCCTTTTTCAATAACGGTTTGTTCGCGCTGTACGCGGGCTTCGGCAACTTTATTTTTGTTGCTCCAAAGCGAACCAAAGTTCCAGTTTAAGGCTAAACCTGCGGTTAATGGCGTAATAAACTTACCACCATTAGGGAATGGGTTAGCAGAAGCATTTACATAGTACAAACCTGCAGTAGCTGCTAAGGTAGGCAGTTTGTTAGCCTGAACGTTCTTAATATTGGTTTCGGCCACGCGGGTGCGTAAATCAATAGTACGTAGTTCCTGTCGGTCGGCTAAGGCAGTGTCTAAGTAATTAGCCAAAGGTGCTACCTGCAAACTGTTACTGGTAATCTGGTCTATGTTAACCTGAGTACTTTCAGGTAAGCCTAACAATATGTCCAGGCTGTAGTTAATTACTTTGCGGTTGCTTTCCAATTCAATACCGTTCAGTTCAACGTTAGAGCGTTGCAATTGAAAACGCAACACATCGTTACGGGTTACTAAACCTTGATCAAAAAAGCGTTGCGCCTGGTGTATCTGCTGGTCAATAGCTTTTAGGTTTTGCTCAACTACACGTTTGCTTTGCAAAACTTTATATAGGTTGTAGTAAGCATTCACTACGTTTAAAGCAATCTGCTCTTTGTCTTTATCGGCATCAAGCTTAGCTACCTGGATTAATAGATCGGTTGACTCTTTGGCATAACGCAAACGGCCACCACCATAAATAACTTCCTCAACTGATACTATACCCAGGTTGGCGTTGGCACTCTTAGGTAAGGTAAATGATGCATCAGGGCCCAAATCCAACCGGTTAGCCGGTATCTGAGCGCGGCTATACATAAAACTGGCGCTACCGGTGGGCAATGCTTGGTCTTTAGCCTGGTTATACTGAGTTACAGCACGGTCAATTTTAGATTGTGAGTATTTTAATGTTTTGCTGTTTTCTACCCCTAACTTAATGGCTTCATCCAGTGTAAGGGTGCGGTCCTGTGCGTTGGCGGGATTGCCTAACACCATTGCTGTAAGTACAGCAACAATGCCTGCACGCCAAGGCTTAGTCAGGAGCCTTTTTAAAGTGTAGTGATTGTCGGTTGTATTAGTGATCGTTGTCATTTTCAACAAGTAAATATGCTTTAAGTAATTTTTTCAGGTAATTATTTACCCGGGGTTTTAGTTTTTCATCAATGTTCTGCGCGTCTTGGGTATCGTAACCTAACATAATGCTGGCAATCTGCGGAGCGTTAACCAACTGGCTCTTGATGCCAAACAGAGTTGCCACAACCATGTCTGTATCAGTATCTTTGCCAAATTCGCCCTTCTCAATACCCTCATGCAGTATTTTCCTAAATTCCAGAACATTCTGCATTATCATCTGGATAACTTTATCAGCCAGTTCACCGGTTCGCTTAACAGCCATCTCTTGATGAATTACCTTCTGAAAGCAGTTATTATTAAAAACCCGGTCTAAGTAGGCATTTACATATTCTTCAACCTTTTGCCACGAGGAGGTATTTTCATTTTTACCAATATCCCTGATTAAGCTATGAAAGGTAGAAGTACGGCGCTCGAATATGGCAATCAACAAACCTTCTTTAGAGCCAAAATAGTAGTTAAGCATGGCCATGTTTACGCCTGCCTCGCCCGATATCAACCGGGTAGAGGCACCGTCAAAACCATACTCGGCAAATATCCTTTCGGCTACGTCCAAAATATGATCTCTTTTATCAATCTTTTCTTTTTCCATTACCTTTTCGATGTACAAAGTTAATCAAACGATTGATTAACCATTAATAAATCTTGTAATGTTTATGTAAAATGGTTGTAATCAAAACTAAAAATGCCGTTATTCATTGACATATTTAAAGCGTAATAGCTTGGCTTTCTTAATTGTTTTTAATATTTGTACAAATGATACAAGTGTATTCTATTGCTTATGAAAATATTTAAACTACTGCCTTTTCTAATATTATTTGCGAATGCCGGTTTTGCGCAGACAGCTCCGCCTGCCGATATAGCTACTATAAAACAAGATTTTAAAAAGCTTAATGTCTTGGGCAGTGTACTTTATATTGCTGCACACCCGGATGATGAAAATACACGCCTGCTGGCTTACCTGGCACAAGAGAAAGGTTACCGCACCGGCTATCTGGCTTTAACGCGTGGCGACGGCGGTCAAAACCTTATAGGGAATGAGCAAGCCGAACTTTTAGGCCTGATACGTACTCAAGAGTTACTGGCTGCCCGACGGGTAGATGGTGCGGAACAGTTTTTTAGTCGTGCCAACGACTTTGGTTTTTCAAAAGGACCGGAGGAAACTTTGAAAATATGGGACCGGGATAAAATTTTAGGTGACATGGTATGGGTAATACGTCAGTTTAAGCCCGATGTAATGATTTGCCGCTTTCCTACAACCGGCGAGGGTGGACACGGGCATCATACGTCATCAGCCATATTAGCGCAGGAAGCATTTACCGCAGCAGCTGACCCGAAGCGATATCCTGAACAGCTAAAGTACGTACAGCCGTGGCAAGCCAAACGTTTATTATGGAACACCTTTAACTTTGGCAGTGCCAACACCACTAGCGAAAGCCAGTTTAAAATTGACGTAGGTGTAAATAACCCCATATTGGGTAAAGGCTACGGTGAATTAGCGGCCGAAAGCCGTTCTAATCATAAGTCGCAAGGTTTTGGTTCCGCGCGCCAGCGTGGTCGCGCTTTAGAATATTTTAAAACCATATTAGGTGACGCTCCACAAAACGAGCTACTGGATGGTGTAACTACTACTTGGCGCCGGGTAAAGGGCGGTGATGATATTGCTGTAAGCTTAGCTGCTATTGTTAAAGGGTTTGACGATAATAATCCGGAAAAATCAGTTTCGGCATTAGTTGAGTTGCGCAGCAAAATAGAAAAAGTACCAGATGCTTATTGGCGTAGGCAAAAAATTAAGCAAATAGATGAGTTGATAGCGGCCTGTGCCGGTTTGTGGTTTGAAAGTTACGCTACCGAAGCCAGCTATGCTTTAGGTGATAGCATTACTATTAAGGCTCAGGTTATTGATCGCTATAACGATCTGGTAAAACTGCAACGCATCAGCATACAAAAACAAACATTAAATTTTGGCAATGCGGGCATTACCATACCTGCCAACCAATTACAGGAAAAATTGATTAAAGCCTATGCCGCCAGCGTGACGCAACCTTATTGGCTTAGCCAACCGCACAACATTGGCACGTATACTTTAGCTGATGATAAGTTAGCGGGTAATCCCGAAAATCCGGACGTATTAAAAGTCACTTACGAATTTATGATTGATGGCAAGACTATCAGTTACGAACGCCGCCTGGCTTATAAATATGTTGACCCGGTAAGGGGAGAGGTTTATCAGCCTATCGAGATTGCTCCACCATTTACAGCAACTATCGAAAATAAAGTATATGTGTATAGCAATACGCAGCCACAGCAATTGCAGTTAAAGTTAAAAAGCCTTACTAACGGAGGAGGCAGTGTTAGCATTAAACCGGTGGCAGGCTGGCAAATTACTCCGGCTGCGATCAGCTTTAGCAACAAACATAAAGGTGACGAGTGGGCCGAAAACTTTACCATTACACCAACTGCGTCAGCTAAAAATAGTGTTGCTCAAGCTATTGTATCGGCTAATGGGCAAACCTTTAATATGGGGCTGCAACGCATCCGGTATGAACATATACCAAATATTACTTTGTTCCCGCCCGCTCAGGCCAAACTGGTGAACCTGGATTTAAAAACGGCCGGTAAACGCATTGGCTATATTGCCGGTGCGGGCGACCTGATCCCCGAAGCCTTAAGGCAGGTTGGTTATGATGTGCATTTTTTGACTGAAGGCGAAATTACGAATACCGATCTGTCTTATTATGATGCGATAGTAACCGGTGTGAGAGCTTATAACGTTGACGCTCGCTTAGCTTTTGAGCAGGCTAAATTAATGGACTATGTAAAAAATGGTGGTAACCTGGTGGTGCAGTATAATAACTTTGCCGGCTTGGTGATACCGCAAATTGGTCCCTACCCTTTTAATGTGGTCAATCAGCGTGTGACAGACGAATTTGCCAAGGTAACCATTACCGATCCGCAAAGTCCATTGTTAAACTACCCTAACAAAATTACGCAGGCTGATTTTGACGGTTGGGTGCAGGAGCGGGGTTTGTATTTTGTGAGCAATATTGCTCCGGAGTATAAAACTGTTTTCGAAATGAATGATGCCGGTGAGAGCCCAAACAAGGGTTCTTTGATTACTGCTAATTATGGTAAAGGGCGGTTTACTTACACATCACTGGCATTTTTCAGGCAATTACCTGCAGGTGTGCCGGGTGCGTACAGATTATTTATAAACTTACTGAGCAAGCCTAAATAGGAAAAAAATATCTGTTAAAAAGCCTGTATTTTATTATACTAGATGTCTGTAAAATACAGGCTTTTTTATGAAATAAAAAAATCTATTCCTGAACCTGGATATGATTACGGGTGATGATGAAATGCAGTAAGTCATCAATAGGATGGCGCATAATTTTACCAACAGAGATGCCGTTTTCTTCACACAATGCTTTTAGTTCTTCGCGGAAGAAGTAAGCAATAGAGCCTACAAAATGGCAAACGTGCTGATGATATTCAGGATAAGATTTAATGTTGATATCAATAAAATCCAGTAGCCCCTTTCGCAGTAAATTTTTACCGTATTCGGTATCCTTAATTACCGACATAAAGCTGGCAAATGAGGCCAGGTAAGAATTGGCTTTACGCTTAAAATATACGTTGTTTATAACTTCGTTTTTGGTTAGATGGTAGGCTTCTTTAAACTGCGCCTGTATCTCAGCAGGCATCACGCCGTATAAGTATTGCGTAATTAATGCCTTGCCAAACCAGGTGCCCGATCCTTCATCACCCAGGATATAACCTAAGCCATGTTTGCCTGCTGCTACCTCTTCGCCATCAAAAAACGAAATATTGGAGCCGGTTCCTAATACACAAACCAAGCCTTTATGACTGCCGCAGGTAGCATAAGCCGAGCCCAGCAAATCACTGTCTACACTAACAAAAGCACGTGGAAATAGCTGCGTGAGGGCATTAGAGATTACCTCGCGTTTATCCGGACTGGAACAGCCTGCGCCGAAAAAGTAAATCTCATCGATCAGTGGAAAATGGTTAACCATTACCGGGGCATCTTCCTGTATAATTTTTACGATTTCCTTTTCGGACAAAAAGTAGGGATTTAAGCCGCCTGTATTAAATTTGACCGGCTTTTGCTTATCTGACGCCAGCACCCAGTCGGTTTTTGAAGATCCGCTATCGGCTACTAATATCATGCGCTCAGTTCTTCCAGAATCTTTTGGGTGATGGGTTTATGAATAAACTGCGTAATATATTTGTTCTGACCGGAGCGTTTTACATCCACCGGGTCAAGCGACGAGGAAAGCATAAATATTTTGCTGGCACTTTTATTTTGCTCCGGCAACTTATCATATTCCTGCAAAAACTCAAAACCATTCATCATCGGCATACGTAAATCCAGGAAAATAACATCCGGTTTAACCTGCCCGGTTCTGATGGCTTCTATAGCATCAAAAGCAGATTGCTGTACAACGATGTTTTCGGCGAAATTGCTGTTTTCTAATATACGTCTGGTGACAAAATTATCAATGTAATTGTCATCAATCAGCAAACAGGTTTTATAGCCTTTAAACATGGTCATCAAATTTATGCTTTTGCCGCAATAAAAAAAATAAAGTATATGTTTTACTGGATGTTAATACTGCCTATAATTTGTTTTAACGTAGTTTCGGCCACTTTAGCCTGATACTCGGCATTTAAAAAGATAGATTGTGCATTTAGGTAATTTCGTTGTGCCTCACGGATCTCGAGCGGTGTGATCGTTCCAAGCCGGTATTTTGCCAGCGAGATGTCCAGACTTTTACGGGCCAAATCTACGTTCGACTGGCCAAGCTTGATCAAATCTAAGCCTGATAAATAGCTGCTGTAAAGTGTATTTATCTGTGCCTCTATTTCTACACGGGTACGTGCCACATTTAGTTTTGAATTGTCAATCTGTAGCTTGGCGTTACGCTCGCGCCGCCACTGGTTAAATCCATCAAATATATTGATGGTAGCTGCCAAACCATAATTTAAGCCGTTGGAGTTTTGCACTCTGGCAAAGCCCGCCGGGTTGCGGCTGTTGTTCCAGATATAGCCGGTATTTACGGTAAGCTGTGGGTAACGTGTAGACCGTACCTGTTTTAGATTGATCTCGGAGATTCGCTGGTTTATTGCGGCCGATAGTATAGCCGGGTTTTGCGTTTGTGCCTGGTTAATCACATCGGCCAGGATCAATTTTTCATCTACAATAATGGTATCAGATACGTTAAACTCTGTAGCCGGATCGCGCGACAAAACGCGATTAAGCTCTATTTTGCTGGCTTTAAAAGTTTGTAATTGACTAATCAGCGTAGAGGTATCAGTGTTTAAAGCTACCTCAGCATTATAAACATCCAACCGTGCTACACGGCCTACCTGGAAACGGTCGTTAGCGTAACGCAATTGTGTACGCGATATAGCAATTACACCTTGCAGAGCCTCAATCTGTTTTTGTTGGTTAATCAGATCATAATAGGTGTTTAATACCGCTGCTACCGTTTGCTGTACAGTATCACGTAACCTCACCTGGCCTAACTTGTCGCGTTGCTTTAAGGCATCGTAAGTTGCAAACATGTTAAAGCCATCAAATATGGTCCAGTTTAGGGTTGCTCCATAATTATGGCCGGTATTGTTGGCGCCAATAATTCGGTTCACTGTATTGTCAGACCGGGTTTGAGTAGTGTTTAAAATACTGTTGGCAATAGTATAAGTGCCACTTATGGTAGGCAGTATACCTGCGTTACCAAGCGTAACATTATTGCCAGCTATTTTGGATGTATTGCGCGATAATTGAATGTTGTAATTATTTTGTAATGCAATTTCCATTGCATCCTTAAGGGTTAATACCGGGGCGCCGGGTACCTTGCCGGGTTGTGCCTTAATAGTAGTAATGGTTGCAAAGCATACTATGGCAAGGCATAAAAGTTTTCTTAAACTCATGGTATACTTACAGGTTTTCAATTAATAGTGGCTCTTTTTTAGGGGCTTCTTCCGGAGGTTCCTGGTCAGGGTCGCGGCGTGTTTTGGCAGCCAGTAACACGTACATCATAGGTATTACATACAGCGTAAGTATTAGTGAAAACATCATACCGCCCATAATAACTATACCTAAGGATACACGGCTTTTGGCACCCGCGCCTAATGCAAAGGCAATAGGTACAGCACCTAAAACTACGGCCAAACTGGTCATCAATATAGGGCGCAGGCGGGCTGTAGCTGCTTCAATTACCGCTTCGTATTTTGCCAAGCCATGCTCCATGCGCTGGTTAGCAAATTCTACAATCAAAATACCGTTTTTAGTTACCAGACCTACTAAAGTAATCATGCCAATTTCGCTGAAAATGTTGAGCGTTTGATCAAACAACCATAACGATACAAAGGCACCGGCAATAGCCAGAGGTACGGTAAGCATTACAATGACCGGGTCCATAAAGCTTTCAAACTGTGCGGCTAACACTAAGTAAATAAGTAATAGAGCAAAGCCAAATGCAAAGAGGATGTTCGACGAACTTTCGGCATAATCTCGCGACGGTCCGCTTAAGGCGGTACTGAATGAAGGATCGAGCATCTGGTTGGCGATGCGCTGCATTTCGGCAATACCATCGCCAATGGTATAACCCGGCGAAAGACCTGCCTGTACAGTGGCCGACTTAAAACGATTGAAGTGATAGATAGCCGGCGGCGATGCACTCTCTTCAACTTTTACTACGTTGTCCAGCTGTACTAAAGTGCCTTTGGTACTGCGTACATAAACTGATTTCAGGTCGAGCGGCTGGTCGCGGTTGGCGCGGTCAACCTGGGCTATTACCTGATATTGCTTGCCGCTCATTAAAAAGTAATCTAAACGACCACCGCTATAATACAGCTGCAGCGTTTGCGAAATAGACTCTACCGACACACCCAGGTCGCGTGCCCGGTCGCGGTCGGTGGTGATACGCAGCTCAGGTTTAGTAAATTTCAGGTTGACGTCCGACGTAGAGAAAACCGGGCTTTTACTTACTTCATTAAAAAAAGTAGGCAATACCTTACGTATCTTTTCAAAGTCCTGATTTTGTATTACAAACTGTACTGGCAGCGAGGTACGTGCACCGCTACCGCCGCCGCTTATGGTTTGTTCTTGTATTACCAAAGCGCGGGCGTCAGGCATGCGTTTAAGCTTGGCGTTCAGCCAGTCGGCAATCTGTGCTTGTGTTCGCGTTCTTTTATCCGGATCGACCAAGCCAATACGGCCAAAGCCGGAGTTAGCCGAGCTATTACCCCCGAAGCCCGGAGAAACAATTTCTAAGTTGATTTTGGCTTCCGGAATAGAGTCTTCTACCAATTGCGAAACCTTGTCCATGTATTTGGTCATGAACTCGTAAGTGGCACCTTCAGATCCGGTAACGCTATAACGCAATAAGCTACGGTCGTCAAGCGGAGCTAATTCGGCCGGAATGGCTTTGATCAGCACACCGATTAGTCCGATAGAAACTACCAGTATAGCGATAGATATCCATTTGAAACGCATAAATGAAACCAGCGTTTGGGTGTACGCGTTATTCATGCGAACAAAAAATGGCTCGGTTTTTTCGTAAAACGCCGACCTTTTATGGTTTTTGCGAACCAGTTTTACATTAAGCATCGGTGTTAACGACAGTGATACGAAGGCTGAAATCAATACCGCACCCGCTACCACCACCGCAAACTCCCTGAACAATCGGCCCGTAAAGCCCTGCAAAAACACAATGGGTAAAAATACAGCGGCCAGCGTAACCGAAGTAGATATTACCGCAAAAAATATTTCGGCAGAGCCTTCAAATGCAGCCTGCCGTATCGGCATACCCTCTTCCACCTTTTTATATATATTTTCGGTGACCACTATACCGTCATCCACTACTAAACCTGTAGCCAGTACAATGCCCAGTAAGGTCAGGATGTTGATAGAGAACCCGAAAATGTACATGATAAAGAAAGCGCCTATCAGTGATACCGGAATATCTATCAATGGCCGGAAAGCAATCAACCAGTCGCGGAAAAAGAGGTAAATGATGATAACCACCAGCACAAATGAAATAACCAGCGTTTCTTCCACCTCCTCAATAGATTGGTTAATGAAACGGGTATTATCCAATGCTACCTGCAATTTGATGTCCGGAGGAAGATCTTTTTTAATTTGGTCAAGCCGTTTATAAAAGTCTTTGGCTATCTGCACATAGTTGGCACCCGGTTGCGGCACTACGGCCAAGCCCACCTGCAGAACGCCCGATTCTTTAAACGCTGTTTCTTCGTTAGCTGAGCCCAAAACGGCATAACCCACATCACGAAACCGGATAACCCGGTTACTGTCCGAACGGATAATCAGGTTGTTGAAGTCCTGTTCGGTTACCAGTTTACCTAATGCTCTTACGGTTACTTCAGTATTATTGCCGGCAATTTTACCAGCTGGTAATTCTACGTTTTCCTGGGCCAATGCGGCGCTGATATCAGAAGCAGTAAGGCTCAGGGAAGAAAGCTTCATCGGGTCAATCCATAAGCGCATGGCGTATTGCCTTTGCCCTTGTAGGTTTATCGCACTTACGCCCGGGATAGTTTGCAAACCTTCCTGTAAAACGTTTTCGGCGTAGTCATTAATCTGGGTGATGTTGCGGGTGTTACTGCTTACGGTAAGTGTGATGATATTGTCTGCATTCGCATCGGCTTTACTGACTACCGGCGGCGCATTGATATCCTGGGGTAACTGGCGCTGTGCCTGCGAAACTTTGTCGCGAACGTCGTTAGCCGCAGTCTCTAAGTCGGCATCCAAATCAAATTCGACTGTGATATTGCTGGAGCCTACCGAACTGGTTGACGAGATATTACGAATACCCTGAACTCCATTAATGGCTTTTTCGAGCGGCTCGGTAATCTGCGACTCGATTACGTCGGCATTGGCACCCGAGTAGCTGGTACTAACGCTGATGATAGGTGGATCCACCGACGGAAAATCGCGGATACCTAAAAATTTATAGCCAATAACCCCGAACACCACAATAACGACCGACATTACCGTGGCCAGTACCGGCCTTTTTATACTAACTGAGGATAAACTCATGCTAAATAGCTTATGTGAACAGGTGCTAATAAAACACCCGAATGGCTTTACTTAATGAACTACTTTGGTAATTTTTAAAGGTACTTTAGGTCGCATCTGTATAATGCCCGAAATGATTAAGCTATCTCCGGGTTTTAAACCGTCGGTAATTTCGATAGCCACATCAGTGCGGGTATCTGTTTTAACCGGTACGGCAACGGCAGTGTCATTACGTGCAATAAAAACTTTGCTCGATTTTAAGTCGGGCACCACGCATTGTGTAGGCACCAGGATGGTACGTGGTGTTTGTTCAAGTATCAGATTAATTTTTGCAAAACCACCGGCACTGATTTCATTATTTGGATTGGCTGCCCTTGCGCGTACAGTCAACGTTCGAGATACCGGATCAATAGCCGGATCGATAACATAAACTGTTGCCGAAAATGTTTTGCGCGAGCTGGCAATAGTAAAGTTTACCTTGCTACCTACCTTTATTAACGGACGATATTTCTCCGGCACCGAAAAGGTAACTTTCATGGGGTCTGTATTTACCAGCGTAGCAATCGGTGTAGTTGGCGATAAATAGCCTCCCGGGCTTACACTGCGCAAACCAATGGTGCCGCTAAACGGTGCCCGGATTACCGTACGTGCAATCTGCGCCTTTACTAAATCGGCCTGAGCTTTTAACGAATTATAGCTGGATAGGGAGGTGTCGTATTCCTGGCGGCTTACAGCTTCTTTTTCTAACAAAATGCGGTTACGGTATTCATTCTCTTTTGCTAAGGTGAGTTGATACTGCGTTTGTTTAAGCGAGGCCTGTAAATCCTGGTCATACACTTTCACCAAAACCTGGCCTTTGGTAACATGGCTGCCTTCGCTAAAGTAAATATTGGTAATGTTGCCTGCAGTCTGGCTCACGAGGTTTACCCGCTCATTGGGGTCAACCGTGCCGGTGAGTTCAATATCGTTATTCATCACCGTATCCTTAACAATCTGCACAGTGACAGGAATAGGGCCGCCTTTTTTCTTGCCGTCTTTACCACCGCCGGCACCTCCGCCGCTTTGTGCCTGGCCGTTTTTATCCTTACTACCATGAAGTTTATTGTAAATCAGGTATCCCACAATTAATGCTATGGCAATGTAAACGATGTATCTAATCTTCATGGATGGTTTTGACCTCGGTAATTGGTGTTAAATTTAAAGTTTTGCAGCCAGTTTATTCAATCGATATCCGGCAGCTTTGTTTGGCTTATTTTGATGCTGGCCATATTAAGGTTGGTTTAAATAACCATACCTGTATATAGCTGTTGTACTAACCTGCAAAATAAGGTCTTATTGCAGTGCCATTAAGTATGTATCAACCATTTTACAACGTACGTAATCACTTACACAGCGGCTTTAAGCGGCAAGAAATGTTTAAATTGCCGGCATGAAAAAATGGGGTTTTAACGTTGTTGTATTTTTTTGTTTTTTTCTGATGAGTTTATCTGTAGAGGCAGCCGGGGCGCTGCAAATTTCTTACACGGTTAGTTTTCCGGAAGCACAGGCGCACTATGCCGATATCGAGATGGATATTAAAGGCTTATCGCAAAACAAGCTTAATTTGCATTTGCCGGTATGGACGCCGGGTTCTTACCTGGTGCGCGAATTTTCTAAAAACGTAGAATCTTTTAGCGCTGCAAGCGGTGCCAAGGCCGTAGCTTTTACCAAAACCCGTAAAAACGTTTGGCAAATTAACACGCAGGGCCTAAGCTCGGTTAAGGTAAAATACCGTTTTTACTCTTTTGAAATTTCGGTACGTACGGCATTTATTGATGTGACCCATGCTTTTTTGGCAACCTCTAATATGTTTTTTTACCCCGAGGGCGGATTAAATCTACCATCGACCATTCATATCAATCCTTATAAAAACTGGGATAAAGTATCAACCAGTTTGGATATGGTAGGCAATGATCCGTTTACGGTAAAGGCGCCTAATTACGATATTCTTTATGATTCGCCTATCGAAGTAGGTAACCAGGATGTGTTTGGCTTTAAAGCTGCTGGTGTAAACTACGAAGTGGCTATGTATGGCGGTGGCAATTATGACAAGGAGCGCCTCAAAAAAGACATGGCCAAAATTATTGAGGTAGAAACGGCCATTTTTGGTGAAAACCCTAACAAGCGTTACGTATTCATCGTGCACAACTACTCCAAAGGTGGTGGAGGTTTAGAGCATTTGAGCTCAACTGTTTTAGGTGCTGCGCGTGATGGTTATGCTAAAGAATCGAGTTACGAAGGATTTTTAGGTTTGGTAGCACACGAGCATTTTCACTTATGGAATGTTAAACGCTTACGCCCGATAGCTTTAGGTCCGTTTGATTACGAAAACGAAAACTATACCACCAACTTATGGATTGCCGAAGGTTTTACAGCTTATTATGATAACCTGGCAGTAAGACGTACACAGCTATTCCCGGTTGACCATTACTTAGGCGCTTTAGCTGCCGATTTTAACACCATCGATAACACGCCGGGTACCAAACTACAGCCTTTAGCCATGGCCAGCTTTGATGCCTGGATCAAGAGCTATCGCCCGGATGAAAATACGGTAAACACCAGTATTTCTTATTATAACAAAGGTGCGGTAATTGCTATGCTGCTGGACCTGGAAATTATTAACGATACGCAAGGCAAGCAATCGCTGGATGATGTGATGCGTTACATGTATAACGAGTACTACAAAAACAAAAAGCGTGGTTACACTGATGCCGAGTTTAAACAAGCGGTAGAAAAATTTGCCGGTAAAAATATGGACGAGTTTTACCGCAAATACATTAATGGGGTTGATAACATTGACTACGATAAATATTTAGGCTACGCCGGTTACAAAGCAGTAGATGAATATGCTGGTTTAGAAGGCCCTGATTTAGGTATCAGGATGGTTTTGGTTAATGGCAAGCTGCGCATCAGCGGTGTTTTGCGTGGTACATCAGCTTGGGTTGATGGCCTGAACGTGAATGACGAACTGGCATCTATTGACGGTGTACCGGCTACTGATCCGAAAACGCTGATGTTAAACAAGCGTGTTGGCGAAAAAATTTCGGTAGTGGTAATGCGCGACGGGCAGATGCTGACCATCCCGGTTACCTTACTTCAAAACAAACAAGTGAAGTATCATATTGAAAGTATGTCATCACTTTCGCCACAGCAGGAAGTTGTTCGAAAAAAATGGCTTAAATTATAATTTCAAAACAGGCAACTTTCAATAAACTTGTTGCGTATACCGTTTATACACAACAACAAAGAGCGTTATGATGACAGTATTGTTTTTTTATATAGTAGCTTTTATGCTGATCTTTTCGGCAGTAATGTTATATAACAATTACAAGCTCCGTAAAAAGGAGATGGTGCCTGTCAGAGTAATTGCCCGTAAAGCGTCGCAACGTAGTTTACTGCGTTAATAGCTTTGATTGAAAGAGAAAAGTTTTAGGTTAAGATTGAATAAGTAGGCCTGGCATCGCAATGATGTCAGGCCTTTTTTGTGTGATTGATGATTGGTTTGATTTTGAAAAGGATGCTTCTAAAAAGATTTGAGCAACCAAGTTAAAGCTTCAAAATCTGATTATAAGATACCTTAACAATAAGAATTGCTATAAGACACAAAGCCCGGAACTAATTAGCTCCGAGCTTTGTGTTTTAATCTATTTATTCGGCTTCAGATGCTTATCTAACATCAAAGCTGTTGCGGAAACGCATACCATCTGAAGTGTAGCCTTCAATGGTCATCTGTCCGTTTTTAAGATTGGTAATGGCCTTATCAATATCACCAGTGTTGTTGATAGGCTGCTGGTTAATGCTGGTGATGATAGTACCTTCAGGAATATCATAATTCTCGAAGAAACCACCACGACGAACCTGAGTTACCACCACACCAGAGTTTAAACGGAACTTAGACTTCTGAGCCGGAGTTAACGGCTGGAAGCTTGCACCCAATTTGTTGTAAAGCTCTTCGGCCGATTTGGAAACGGCAGCTGTACGGTTAGTGGCTGCAACATCACCTTTCAGGGTTACAGTAACGTTTTTCTCACTGCCTGCACGTAATACAGTTAAGCGTACTTTATCACCAGGCTGTAAACGGCCAACACGCTCTTGTAAATCTGACGACTCATAAACAGGGTTGCCTTCTACTTTAGTAATCACATCACCTTTTTGTATACCTGCTGCTTCAGCGCCGCCACCAGCTACCAGTTCGCTTACATACAAACCGTTAGTGGTGTTAATTTTAAGCTCTTGGGCAACATCTGGGTTAAGCTCAGTAAAGCTTACACCAATATAACCACGTTTAACCGAACCAAATTTTTCAAGGTCGTTCAATACTTTTTTAGCCAGGTTAACCGGTACGGCAAATCCATAACCTTCGTATGATCCAGTGTGTGATGCTATAGCCGAGTTGATACCAATCAGCTCACCTTTAGTGTTTACCAAGGCACCACCGCTGTTACCAGGGTTAATGGCAGCATCAGTTTGGATGAACGACTCGATAGCTTTGTTTAAACGAGGCTGTTGTGGTTGCTGCTGATAACGGCTGCGGCCAAAAGGATTGCTATCCTGGTCTTCGTCGTTATCGCGGCCCAAAATACCTATGTTACGGCCTTTTGCGCTTACAATACCTGCAGTTACGGTAGAGTTAAGGTTAAAAGGGTTACCTACGGCTAATACCCATTCGCCTACGCGCACATCATCAGAGTTGCCTAATTTTACAATAGGCAAATTGGTGGCGCTTACTTTAATTAAAGCCAGGTCGGTATTAGGGTCGGTACCAATAACTTTAGCTTGCAGTGTGCGGTGGTCGTTAGTGGTCACTTCTACTTTGCTGGCGTTAGCCACTACGTGGTTGTTGGTTACAATGTACCCATCAGGCGAAATAATTACACCCGAACCAGATGCTTTTTGCGGGGTGCTGCGTTGCGGCTGCATACGCTGACCGAACATATCACCAAACATTTCCTCTAACGGATCGCGGCCACTGCTACGGCCTGACGACTGGTTAGCATACGTGGTACGGATATACACTACCGCCGGGGTAACCGCTGCTGCTGCCTGCGTAAAATCTAACTCGCCTGCCGACGACATAATGTGGTTACTTGAAACCGGGTTATTTGTAAAATAAACTTTCTGGCGCTCCTCAAAGGTCATTCCTTCCAGTGGATCTTTCTCAAATACCTTATAGGTACCGAGCGCCATTGCACCGCCTACAAAAGCGGTCAATAAGGTTAAACCAATTTTTCTCATATTATCTTTCTTTTCTTTGCTGTTATTTATCAGGTTATAATCAACCTTTCAAATTTAATACCATTAAGACGATAGGAACAACAATAAGTTATTCCGATTTTTGTTAAAAAATGTTAAATACAAAATGATAACTTTTAACAGTTGTTATAGCGTGTTTGGCTTTGATAAACGAGCATAAAATGAAGCTAAATTTTTATAAATATCAAGGTGCCGGCAACGATTTTATTTTGGTTGATAACCGGGATTTGCATATCGATCATCATAACCCCAACTTAATCAGTAAGTTGTGCGACAGGCACTTTGGTGTTGGTGGCGACGGTATCATGTTTTTGCAAAACCGCGAAGGTTATGATTTTGAGATGGTATACTACAATTCCGATGGTCAGCCAAGCAGCATGTGCGGTAACGGCGGACGGTGTATTGTGGCTTTTGCCAAGCACTTGGATGTAATTGGTCAGGAGACTGACTTTTTGGCGGTAGACGGCCCTCATTATGCCAAGGTTTCCGAGTCGGGCGATTGGGTAAGCCTGCAGATGATTGATGTTGACACCGTGCAGCGCGACGCTGAAGCGTATGTGTTAAATACAGGATCGCCGCATTACGTAAAATTAACAAACGATTTAGCGCACAAAGATGTATTTGCCGAAGGTCGTGCCATCCGTAATAATAGTACTTATCTGGCTAAAGGCATCAATGTAAACTTTGTGGAACCGTTAGAAGATGGATATTTTGTTCGTACGTACGAACGTGGGGTAGAAGACGAGACTTATGCTTGCGGCACCGGTGTAACTGCCGTAGCCTTAGCCATGGCGCAAGAAAGTGGGCAAACCGGCACCATTAGCACGCCTGTTAAAGTATTGGGCGGCAATCTTAACATCCGATTCGACTACGACGGACAAAAGTACAGCAACATCTTTTTGGAAGGACCTGCGGTTAGGGTTTTTAGCGGAGAGATTGAAGTAGATCTGGCCGCCTTATGAAGTATATAGGTTATAATTCTGATATTATTAATTATCTCACCGGCGATTTGACGTTATTGAACGCCATCATCAAAAATTTTAAGAAGCACTTGGTGGATGGCGAACCTGCCATCAGCATTATGTTCGAGTTGGGATATACCGAGGCGGATGTGATGCTTACGTTTACCGACATTTTTAAAAGCAGTTTTGAGGCTATCCCGGTGGAGGGTGAGTATGAAGTAGACTCGTGCAAGTTTTACCATATCGGCAGCAAGGTTTATTTCTCGCTCGACCCGGACGAAACGCCGGACGGTGTTGATGGTATTTCGGCAGATGATAACGATTACATTCTGAGCGGGCGGGTAGAAGGGTATATCTTTGAGCAAAATGCTGAAGATTAACATCGATTTATTTGTTTTAATAGAGTTTTAGGTGACCTCATTGTAATAAAGTACTTGCAAGTCATCAGGTTGTCGCTTACCTTTGTGCTATGTTTAAAAAGTCGGGAGCTTTAGGTTTAGCTTTACTCTACACCATTACGGTGTTAGGGTTTGCGCTTAATCTGCATTACTGCGGCACTAAGGTGGCGTCGGTAAAAATCTCGGCTTCGGCTAAACAACACCAGTCTGATACTACCTGCGGCATGAAAATGAATTGCTGCAAAAATCATCAGGTTGAGGTAAAGGTAAAAGACGATCACCAAGCCGGCGAAACCTCTTTTCTGGCTAAAATCTTTGCCTTCGAAATTCCAAAGCTACCTTTCGAAGATTTTGTTTTCTCGGCTCAAAAAGCCCTGTTAGAAAAATTCTTCGACCGTGGTCCGCCCGAAAGTCAGCCTGTTAGTAAAGTGGCTACTTTCATCCGTAATTGTACCTTCCGTCTTTGATCAAATTTAATTGTACTGCTTAAATGCATAGCTGTATAGCATAGCTTATGCCTTACTGTTTTATCCTACAATTATTTATTTGATCAATTTTCATGAAAACTATAAAAATCTTTATAGCCTTATTGGCTATCTCTGTAAGCGCAGCTAAAGCGCAATTTGTTAAAGCCGAATTACAGGTAAGCGGACTAACCTGCTCTATGTGTTCAAAAGCTACCGAAAAATCATTGCGTACCCTTCCTTTTATCAGCGATATTAAACCAGATCTCAATCGTAATTTATTTGTAATTACGTTTAACCCGGCCGCGCCTGTTAATTTGGATCAGATAGGCAAAAAGGTGCAAAGCGCAGGTTTTGCCGTTAACCAGTTAAAAACCACCATTAACTTTGATAAGCTTAAAGTAAGCGACAATAAGTTTAATTACAGTGGAGACACTTACCAGGTGGTAAACGCAGGTACTAAAAGCCCGGAAGGTGTTTTGCCTGTTACTATTGTAAGCAAAGGTTTGGCATCAGCAGCTACCCTGAAAAAGTATAATAGCGTTACCGCTGCACAAGGTAACGGCAAGGTATATCAGGTAGTACTGTAAGTAACTATAGCAATGTATAAAAAGCTATGGCTTACCTTTTGGGGTACACTGGTATGGGTGTGCCCCCTAATGGCGCAGGAGTTATACGTGAACACTGAGCCCGCCAGCAATATGGCAGCAAAATCATTAGGCATCAGACTGGAAAATCAGGGATACTTTAAGCCCGATTTTAAAAACCGCTATACGTTTGAGCTGATGTATGGTGTAAACAAAAATCTGATGGTACATGGTACATTGTATGCCTCAGATTATTACCAGAAAAGTCAGCATTTTGAAGGTGTGAGTGCTTATGCTAAATACCGTTTTTACTCAGTGGATAGTGTGCAACGGCACTTTCGTATGGCAGCTTTTGCCAAAGTGGCCAGCATCAACAACCGCACTCCCAACCAGGAAATTGCTTTAGAGGGCGATAACTCCGGTGTACAAGGCGGATTGGTAGCTACGCAACTGTTGCACAAACTGGCTTTATCGGGATCGTTGAGCTATCTGCGTGCTTTTGAAAATCGTGGAGGGTACGATCCGATTAATCACAACAGTGTTGCCTATACCTTATCGGCCGGGTACTTGTTGTTCCCAAAGCAGTATACTAACTACGAGCAAACCAATATTAACTTGTATGCCGAGCTGTTGGGTAAAACCAACCCGGGCAAGGGGCAGTATTATCTGGATATAGCGCCGGCCGTGCAGTTTATTTTCAATAGTAATTTGCGGGTTGATTTATCGTACCGTACGCCGCTAACTAACCACATGGTGCGTAACACCCAAAACATGTACTTAGTGCGGGTGGAGTATAACTTGTTTAACATTTTTAATTGATGTTAGATTGAATTGCTCAATAAAAAAACGGCTTGCTGAAATCAGCAAGCCGTTTTTTTATTGAGCGATAATAAGTTATTTACTTTTACTTGTCGCCTAATTGTGCTTTAAAGCCATACTTTTCGGCATAGCGGCGGTAAAGCTGCTTGTGCAGGTTATCCAAACTAATGCTTTTGCCTTGAATGTAGGCATTCTCTACGTTTAAGGTCAGCATATCCAAAGCGTCACCGGTAGAGATGAACAGGTTGGCATCTTTACCGGTTTCGAGTGTTCCGGTAGTTTTATCCAAACCTAAAATTTTAGCATTGTTCAGGGTGATCATTGATACGGCTTGTTCTTTACCTAAACCGTAACCCACAGCCTGTCCTGCCTCGAAAGGTAAGTTGCGCTGGCGCCAAAAACCGGTGCCGGTCAGGCCATATAACACACCTGCATCCTGTAATAAATGCGGCAGCTTGTAAGGTAGGTACACATCGTCTTCATCCTTATCAGGCAAGGTTTGAGTCTCTTTAATAATGACCGGAACATTATTGTCTTTTAAAACATCGGTTACTAAATATGACTCACGACCGCCTACAATCACGGCTTGTACCCCAAATTGCTTTGCAAAGTTTACGGCCTGGATAATTTCTTTAGCGCCATCGGCATTAATGAAAAGCTTTTTGGTGCCATTAAATAAACCGGACATAGCGGCCAAGCGGTTATTAATTACCGCTGGCTTAGCTTCGTTATAACTTTTAGCTTGTGAAAAAAGGCTGGCAATATCATCGATAGCCTTTTGTGCACGCTCGGTCGGCGACTCTTGCGGTGTACCTGTTGGTGCACCAAAGCCTCCGCGACGACCGCGGGCCGTGCGGGCTACCGGCCAGGTAAGGTGTATGCCGATGTCCTTTTTATAAGCAGCATCTTCCCAGTTCCATCCATCCAGCATCATTACTGATGATTGACCGGGCATAGTGCCTCCCTGTGGGGTTGGCTGTGCCAGCAAAACACCGTTTGACCGGACGGTAGGAATAACTTTTGAGTCGGTGTTATAAGCAATCAGCGAGCGTACGTGAGGGTTTAACTCGCCGGTTTCGGTTTCGTCATCTGTAGCTCTTACCGATTCAAACTCTACCAAACCTAACGAGGTAATGGGGCAGATAAAGCCGGGATAAACCTGCTTGCCGTTAGCATTCACCACGGTTGCACCGGTAGTATTAGGCGCAGTGCCTGTACCTACAGCGGTTATTTTGCCTTTATCAAAAGCGATGTAGCCATTATTAATTACCTGGCCATTGCCCACATGTATGGTAGCGCCGGTAATAACCATGGGTCCGGCTTGTGGTTTGGCCGGCATAATGGTAGCCTGGCCAAACGCGAGGACTGTGCTGAGCATTAATCCTCCAAAACTTAAAACTAATTTCTTTTTCATAACTGTATCAGGGATGAGAGGATTAATGTTGTGCTTTGTCAACTGCGGTTTGGTTTTGTTTCATGCCGTTATACTCATCAGCAATTACATAAGCAGCATCTTCAATGTCGGTACACTCGTACAAGCGTGGGCGCTGAAACGCCGGGCGCTGGGTAGCATTACCGCGGCCTTTAGACTCAATCATTTTCTGGATGATGCGGACTTCATCTGCTTTTAATGCTTTTTGCTGCTCGGCATCTTTAGCATAATCCCAGTAAGGTATACCATCAACATAGGTTTTTTCGGCTACGGCATAAATGGAAAGCGGATTGGCCGACCATAATACCAAATCGGCATCTTTGCCCGGTTTTAAGCTGCCCACACGGTTTTCGATGTGCAGCATTTTGGCCGGGTTAAGAGTGACCAGTTTCAGCGCGTCTTCCTGGTTCATCATACCATAAGTTACCGCTTTGGCAGCTTCCTGGTTAAGGCGACGGGCCATTTCGGCGTCATCAGAGTTAAAACCGGTTAACACGCCTACTTCGTGCATCAGCTTACCGTTATAAGGGATGGCTTCTGCTACTTCCATTTTGTAAGCCCACCAGTCGGAGAAGGTAGAACCTGCAATTTTGCGTGCTTTCATTTTGTCGGCTACTTTGTAACCTTCCAGGATATGCGTAAAGGTATTGATCTTAAAGCCCATCGAATCGGCTACGTGCATCAGCATATTAATTTCTGATTGTACGTAAGAGTGGCAGGTAATAAAGCGTTTGCCATCTAAAATTTCGGCTAAAGCTTCTAACTCCAGGTCGCGGCGTGTGGTGCTGTTTTTAGCAGCACGGGCAGCTTTGTACTCTTTGGCGCGGGTAAAGGCATCAACATAAACCTGCTCAACACCCATGCGGGTTTGTGGGAAACGTACATTGGCATCGCCGAATGATTGCGGGCGGTTGCTTTGTTTAACGTTTTCGCCCAGTGCAAATTTGATGAAACCGTCGCTGCCGGCAAATTTGAGCTGCTCAGGTAATACCCCCCAGCGAAGTTTGATTAATTGCGTTTGACCGCCAATGGCGTTGGCCGAACCGTGCAATATATGCGAGGTAGTAACACCACCGGCTAACTGACGGTAGATGTTAATGTCTTCTGCATCAATTACGTCGGCAATACGAACTTCTGAAGTTACAGATTGCGTACCTTCGTTAATGCCGTTTGATGCTGCAATGTGCGAATGCTCGTCAATAATACCTGCCGAAATATGTTTGCCGGTGGCATCAATTACCTTAGCACCAGCAGCAGATAAGTTTTTACCAATGGCTTTAATTTTACCGCCCTCAATCAATACATCTGCGTTTTGCAGGATGCCTTCTTTTTCGTTGGTCCAAACGGTTGCGTTTTTGAATAAGGTAGTCTCTGTTTTAGGGACGCTGGTATTACCATAAGCCACAAATGGATATACTACCGGGCCTACTACCGGTGTTTTAGCCGCTTGATCGGCACCAACTCCGAGACCACCTCTGCCGCCAAAGCCACCGGCCGGGGCAGCACCAGTATAAGTAGCCGTCCATCTAACTGCACCGCCATCAGGCAATACACCCTCACCGCGCAAAGTAACAGGCGACATAGAAGTGATGTAACCGTTTAAGCGGATATTACCTGACGGCTTATTTTTTAAGTCGAAATACAGGTTTACCAAATCGCCGGTACGAACAATGGTGCCTTGCGCACGGGCACTATCGGCACCGGTGCGGTTAATGTTAGCGGTGTAAGCACCCGGCGTGCCGCCAATAACCAGAGTAGTATTAGCTAAGCCGCTGCCGCTTAATGAATACGTGCCGCGCAGGTCGCTTACGTCCATTTTACTTACCACAAATTTCTGACCTTGTACCCAGTTTTCGTAAATGATATTGTCGGGTTTAAACAGGGTAGACGAAGTAATAATAAAGTTGGCCAGTTTGCCTTTAGCCAGGCTGCCCACTTTATCGCTAACACCTAACATAGAGGCAGGAACTTCGGTTAGCGACATTAAAGCCTGCTTTTCGCTTAAGCCATTATTGATAGCGGTACGCAGGTTGGTCCAGAAGTCGCGGGCGTTGGTTAAGCCTGCACTGGTAAGCGCAAAGCGGATGCCTGCCTTCTCGAGCGCTGCCGGATTAGTGGGTGCCAGTTCCCAATTTTTCATTTGGGCGTATGATACGTTGCGGGCTTCTAAAGCGTCCTCAACATCAAAAGCCGCCGGAAAGTTTAACGGAACAATAAAGCTGGCGTTTAATGCTTTAACCGCATCAATACGCTGGTATTCTTGTCCGTCGGTTTTGTAGATGTATTGTTTGGTAAACTCTTTGGCTATTTTATCAGCACGTAAGATGCTTTGCACATCGCTTACCTCAAAAATTTGCGGCAGAGCTTGTGTGCGGTTAAATTCGGCTAAAGAGATGTTATATTCTTTGTTTTGCCCTTTATACCATTGTGCATCATAATAAGTCTGGCGCAGCAACGCAATGCTACCCATTAATGATGACGGGTAGTTAGTAGCAGCCGTTCCTTTGTTAAAGGAGTAATGCGCAGCCACCTCATCCTTAATCATTACCTCATTATCGCTTGCATTGGCCAAGGTTAGAACTGATGACGTACCGCGTGCAATACCATCCTGAACCAAAGTTTGCACAGCGCCAAAGCCATTGCGTTTCAATTCTTCGGCACGGGTAGTGTTTACATGGAACAGTTTGCGGGCCTGTACATCTGGACGGATGGCATCGTTCCAGCCATAAGGACCAGGCTTGGTTGATACCGGCACCGATACGCGGTTAAATCCACCGAAACCACCTGCCTGGCGTGGTACCTCGGGGATGCCATACGTGGTAAAGGCATCTACCAGTCCGGGATAAATAAACTTGCCTTTTAAATCAACAGCTACATAGCCTTTAGGCACCGAGCCACCGGCACCTACCGACTCGATGTAACCATCTTTAATAATAAGTGTACCATTGCTAATGGTTTGGTTGGCGTTCACTACAATGGTGGCGTTAGTGAAGGCGTACTGCCCCGACCGGATGTCCCACGAGCCGTTAACCGGGAAAGTTTCCTGGGCATAGCTTAAATGGGTAATCAGGAGGGCAAAACAAGCAAGTAAAATTTTCTTCATTTTGCAGTATTTGAGTTAATCGCTTTAAATATATTTAATTACCTGCCCAATTTTTAGCAAGTTTTCAATATTATCCTGATTGTTACATCAATTTTTTCATAAACAAGAGGGTGTATATTTTCTTTTATATTTGTCAAAAATTAAAACTATGTCTGCGTACGAAATTTTAAGGTACTTGCACTCTTTTGTAAGATTTATAGTGCTGGCTCTTGTTTTGGTGGCTATTATTCAATCTTTAGTAGGTTGGCTGGGTCACAAAACTTACTCAAAAGGTAACCGTAAGTTAAACTTGTTTGCTATGATCTCGGCTCATACCCAATTGTTGATTGGCTTGGTATTGTATTTTTTGAGCCCTTTTGTACAATTTGGCGGCAACACCATGAAAGATGCTACAACCCGTTACTGGACAGTAGAGCACATTGCCATGATGATATTTGCATTGGTTTTAATCACCATTGGTCACAGCCGTTCTAAAAAAGCAGTGGTTCCGGAAGATAAGCACCGCGCCATTGCCATATTTTATCTGCTGGCTGTAGTAGTTATTGTAGTTGCTATCGTGCAAAGTCATCGTCCTTTCTTGGGCGTGACCGGATTGTAAAAACGCATTTTGTTTCGGCTAACAGGTTTTAGCAAAAATTATTGCCCTGCATAGGCAAAAAAAGTTTCACAAAAAGTTTGCAGCGTAATATTTCTTTCTATATTTGCCTTTGTATATATGACAAAACAATTACATAATCTTGGCTGGTGGCACCTTATTTAAATGAGCCCGGTAAGTTTATGAATTAAAAAGATTAAGCAATTATAAACCTGATTTGAGACCCGGCGCCAACCACGCCGGGTTTTTTTATGGATATTTGTGAACCATTTATGCAAAAGTTTAAACTACATACCAACTATAAAAAACTACTTGCCGATACGACTACCCCGGTAAGCATCTACCTGCGCTTGCGCGATATATTCCCTAATTCGTTATTGCTGGAGAGTTCTGATTATCACAGCCGCGATAACAGCTTAAGCTATATATGCTGCGAACCTATCGCCGGTTTGGTTTTAAACCAGGGCGAGTTGCGTGAACAATATCCAGACGGCAACGAGGAGTTTTTCGCCGCAGGTCAGTTTAATTTGGTAAATCAGATTGATGCTTTTTTAAAGCGATTTGAGGCTGATACGCTACCGCTCAAGGTAATTAGCAGTGGTTTGTTTGGTTATTTTACACACGAGGCAGTGGAGCATTATGAAACTATCACCTTAAAAAAAATAGCTGACGACCCGCGGCGGGTACCCGAAATGCAATACCACATTTACCGGTACATCATCGCTATAGATCATTTTAAAAATGAACTTTACATATTCGAAAACCATTTTGGCGAAACGGCTGCCGACAGCGATGGTATCGAAAAGATGCAGTACCTGCTAAAGAATAAGGATTTTCCGGAATACTATTTTCAAACTAAAAATACAGAGCAATCCAACCTAACCGACGAAGGTTTCATGGCCATTGTCGAAAAAATGAAGCAGCACATTTATCGCGGCGACGTTTTTCAAATTGTGCCGTCGCGTGCTTTTTCGCAAGCCTTTGCCGGTGATGAGTTTAACGTGTACCGTGCCCTGCGCTCGATCAATCCATCACCTTATTTGTTTTACTTTGACTATGGCGATTTCCGAATCTTTGGTTCATCGCCCGAAGCTCAGATTACGATCAAAAATAGGGTGGCCAGCATTTATCCAATTGCAGGAACCTTTAAACGCACAGGTAACGACGAGAAGGATGCCGAAGCGGCTAAAGCGCTCGAAAATGATCCGAAAGAATCGGCTGAGCATGTGATGCTGGTTGATTTGGCCCGTAACGATTTAAGCCGCCATTGCGAGCAGGTAGCGGTTAAGGCGTTTAAGCAAGTACAGTATTACTCACATTTAATACACTTGGTTTCGCATGTGAGTGGTAAATTGAAACCCAATGTTTCTTCATTTAAAATCGTAGCTGATACTTTTCCGGCCGGTACGCTGAGCGGTGCGCCCAAATTCAGGGCGATGGAGATTATTGATGAGAACGAAAACATCAAACGTAGCTTTTACAGCGGTGCTATCGGTTACCTGGGCTTTAACGGCGATTTTAACCATGCTATTATGATCCGCTCGTTATTGAGTAAAAACGGTGTGTTGCATTACCAGGCCGGTGCCGGTATTGTAGCAGATTCGGTTGCCGAAAGCGAACTTAACGAGGTAAATAATAAAGTTGCTGCCCTTCGCAAAGCCATCGAGACAGCTCAGGAATTGTAAATTAAAAGAATAACACAAGTTTAGCAGGCTGTAAAAGCGCAAACAACCATGAATAATACAGACGGTAAAGTGGCCACAGAAAATAAAGGTGCAGGCAAAATTCTGATTGTAGATAATTACGACTCGTTTACCTATAACCTGGTGCATTTAATTAACGAATTGGGCCTGGAGTGTGAAGTATGGCGTAACGACCAGTTTAAGCTGGAAGATATAGCGCAGTTTGATAAAATTATTTTGTCGCCGGGGCCGGGCATTCCGTCCGAGGCTGGTTTATTGCTGGATGTGATCAGGGCTTACGCACCAACAAAAAGCATATTTGGTGTTTGCTTGGGCCAGCAGGCTATAGCCGAGGTTTTTGGCGGTAGCTTATATAACCTGAGCAGACCAATGCATGGCATTGCCACGCCTGTAAAGGTAACAGACGCCACCGAGGCACTATTTACTGGCTTGCCCGAGCAAATCAACGTTGGGCGTTACCATTCGTGGGTAGTTTCGAAAGATGGTTTGCCTGATGAACTGGTGGTTACCGCTATCGATGAGAAAGATAACTCCATTATGGCTTTGCGTCATAAAACGTTGGATGTACGTGGTGTACAGTTTCACCCCGAATCGGTACTCACCGAATACGGTAAAGAAATGATGCGTAACTGGTTGAATATACCAGCAAGCGGTTCTAAAGAAAAACAGGCTGCATCTACCGAAGAAAATTTATATTAAATATATTAGTTGGCCTCCTGCTTTGCGTTTAGTATAAGTGGGGGGTGATGATTTATGACGATATTAGATAAAATAGTACAGCGTAAAAAGAAAGAGGTAGTAGCTTCTAAAATGGTGACCTCCTATACGCAGTTAGAAGAACGCGAATTATTTTTAAGAGAACCGCTTTCGTTCCGCGATTTTCTGCTCGACCCGGATCGTACCGGTATTATTGCGGAGTTTAAGCGCAAATCGCCATCAAAGGGTATCATTAACGACGAGGTTAAAGTTCGCGAAGTAACTAAGGCTTACGAACAGGCGGGCGCTTCGGCGTTGTCGGTATTAACCGACCGAAACTTTTTTGGAGGTAGTAAGACCGATTTGCTTACGGCTGCTCGTTTCTGTTATGTGCCCATTTTGCGCAAGGATTTCATGATTGATGAGTACCAGATTGTGGAAGCCAAGACACTGGGGGCGGATATCATTTTATTAATTGCGGCTATACTCACGCCGGCCGAGATAAAACAGTTTGCTGGCTTGGCCAAAAGCATAGGGCTTAACGTGTTGCTCGAGGTGCATAACTTGGAAGAACTGGAGCGTAGCCTGGATGATAACGTTGATGCAGTAGGAGTTAACAACCGTAACCTGGCAGATTTCACTGTATCAGTCGAAAACTCGTTCCGCTTGGTTGAGTATATTCCTGATAATTTCCTAAAAATATCTGAAAGCGCCATCAGTAACCCTGAAACTATCAAACAACTCAAGGCGGTTGGTTTTAACGGATTTTTGATAGGTGAAAACTTTATGCGCCAAGCCGATCCGGGCGCAGCAATGGAAGCCTTTGTAAGTGAATTGAAATAGATAAATGCAAAGTGTAGAGAATGCTGTTCGACTCATGAAAAGGTTTTCTCTATACTAAAATCTTATCTTTGTAGCCGTGAGCGAAAGAACCATTTTAAAACTGCAACTGCCGACTGATCCGCGTTGGGTAACCAACGTGGTGGAGAGTAACATTGAAGAAATATTAACTGACCATGCTTTTTGTGAGCAAAAGGCTGCCAGTAATGCCATCACACTGATTGTACAAAACCCAAACCTGAGCGATCTGGTGCAGGAAATGGCCTTACTGGTGCAGGAAGAAATGGATCACTTTAAACGTGTTCACGATATTATTTTGGCCCGTGGCTATGTATTAGGCCGTGAGCGTAAAGATGATTATGTAGGCGAACTGCTTAAGTTTATGAAAAAGGGTGGCAGCCGCGAAGAACAGCTGATAGACCGCCTGCTTTTTGCAGCCATGATTGAGGCCCGCAGCTGCGAACGTTTTAAAGTAATGTCAGAAAATATAAAAGATGCTGAGCTGGCTGCCTTTTATCATGAACTGATGATTAGTGAGGCTACGCATTACACCACGTTTATCCGCCTGGCAAAAAAATATGCCGGTAAGATTGATGTAGACGGCCGTTGGAATGCCTTTTTAGCATACGAAGCTGAAGTGATTAAGAACTACGGTAAAAAGGAAACGATACACGGTTAAGGCGTTTATAAGTTAGTAATTCACATATCAGCAGAATTGGAAGGGTTGGGAATACAGCCTGCTACATTTTCAAGATAGTTCTTCATCATTTCCAGGTCTACTACATCGTTAATAAAACCGATATACATATCGGGCCTCACGATGATTGTTTTACTCTGACCTTCTTTAATCTCGAACACATTAAAAACATGTTGGTTTTTTATGGATGGCGGCAGGTGATAAAAATTAAGCCAGCCATTGTAATTTTGCGTAATCCATTTAGCCAAGCTGAATAAATAAGACTCCTGCAGCGGACCTATGGTAATCAAAGTAAAACCGGGTTTGCTGCACCAGGCATGTAAATCAGTTTGCTGCTGTTTTTTCTCGTCGTATATTTTTAAGTAAGGCAGTCTGTCGCCGGCTTTAACGGTAGTTAGCTGACTTAAATGTAAGTTTAAACTGCTATGAGTATAGCTGATGCCGATTTGCGATACACGTTTAAAAAGCTTGAAACGTAAAGCTTCATTCTGCCACACTTTATTCAGCACTACCGGTACCAGCCACTTTTTGGCCAGTTTAGACCATAAGCTGTCCGACATGATAAACTTAAAGGCTCTGTCGGTGCTTCGGAGTAAATCTTTGGCTACCGGCATCCGCTCGGCGGCGTAGCTATTTAGTAGCTCCGGCTTTAATTTATGTTGGATGACTCCCGCCAGTTTCCAGGCCAGGTTATAAGCATCCTGCAGGCCGGTATTCATGCCTTGTCCGCCAACCGGAGAATGTATGTGTGCGGCATCGCCAATTAAAAAACAACGCCCTAGGCTAAACCGGCCGGCCATGCGGTGATGTAGCTTGTAAGTAGCAAACCAGGTGCAATCTAAAACTGCCGCGTCTTTACCTGTTACTTTTTTCAAAGCAGGCATCACATCGGTTAGTTTGATTTCTTGATCAGCTATCAACCCTGACGGAAAATTGCCTACAATACGGTAAGCCCCATGCCCGGGCATCGGGAAAAATGCAGCAAAACCTCCGGAAGCTAAATAAAGGTTGATCAGCTTTTCGTTGCCGGGCATTACCACATCGGCTAAATAAAATTGGCTGGGGTAGGTGTCACCATTAAACGGAATTTGCAATTGCTGCCTTACTTTGCTGTGTGCACCATCGGCTCCAATAAGCCACTGGCAGGTTAGGTTATATTGCTGTTCGCCGTTGTTTAAGGTTACCTTAACCTCTCCCGGTTGCTGTTTTAAATCTATTAAAGTAGTGTTCCAATATACTGGGCAGCTTTTGTCGGTTAAGTAATTGAGCAGCGCACGTTCGTTTTTATTTTGCGGGTAAATATGCACATAGGGAAAAGGCGTATAATCTTGCCCGGTGTTTTGTATAGCAAAACCGGCTTTTTGCTCGCCATCGTTATAAAATTTTATCCCTTCAGCCGGGAAACCTTCCGAAATAACGGTATCTATAATACCCAGCTGGCGGTAAATTTCTAAAGAGCGTGCTTGTACGGCCAGCGCCCGCGATTGCCGGGTTGGCCCTTGCCGGTTATCAATAATCACCGGTTGCAAGCCGTAGCGCAGTAATTGCGCCGCCATCATTAAACCTGATGGTCCGGCACCTACAATTAATACCTGGGTTGGGCTTTGGGCAACAGGCGTCATAACCCAAATATGATTAAAAATATTGGCTTGATGAATTTAGTAAACTGGCAAATATATGCTGCAAACGGATAAGCCAGTTGCTATGCTTTGTATAACAGAAAAATAACAGGCCGTTTGTGCAAATCGGGTTGTTGCTTTTTCCATTGCGCAATCGTTTGGGTTTTTACCATCTCATCCGTTGCGGTAAGGTTGCAGGCAATACATAAACGTGTAGCCGGTTTGCAAACTTTTAGTACCTCATCGAGTAGCTGATTATTGCGGAACGGGGTTTCGATAAAAAGCTGGGTCTGGCCAAAACGTTCGGCCTGGCTTTCCAATTCTTTAATACGTTTGCTGCGCTGGGCTTTATCAATAGGCAAGTAACCATGAAATGTAAAGCTTTGTCCGTTAAAGCCTGAGGCCATCAGCGATAACAAAATAGAACTTGGCCCTACCAATGGCACTACTTTAATACCACGACGGTGTGCTTCGGCTACAATGTCTGCACCCGGATCAGCTACACCGGGGCAGCCGGCTTCGCTCATTAAACCGGCATTGCGGCCAGCAGTCAAACCACTAAAAAAAGTGGCAATGTCGGCACTGCGTTGGTGCTTGCCGTAATCGTGCATGATGAGCTGGTTTTGCGGCGTGGTTAGGCCTGCCTGTTTAAGAAACTTGCGGGCTGTCTTTTCGTTCTCCACAATATACTCAGTAATCTGGTTAATGGTTTGTACCAGATAAGGTGTAAAAGATTGGGCCGCGGCGTCATCAGCAAGCGGAACCGGGATTAAAAAAAGTGTTCCGGCGGGCATGTTGCAAAGTTGGCTTTTTTATTTATAAATTAGGTTAAACAATAACATAGTTGCGTATGAAATCATTGAGCAGGGATTGGTTTATAGAGGGAACTATTGATTTTGAACACAAAAAGTATGTTTTACTGGCTTACCTGCAAGAGATTAACCGTTATTTCGATAAAAGCCATTTGTACCCTAACTTAGCCGATCTGATGTTTCACTACCGGAACCTGCTTAATTTTAAGGATAACAAAACGGTGCTGCAGCAAACCTTTCCGCAACGCATAAGCAAAGCAGATTTTGAAGCGGTAAAGCTGACCTACAAAAAAATGGTGCATGATGATTACACCATGCAGGAGATTGAGCGCATTATTACTTATGCCCTGAAAAAGATGTATCCGGCCCTGCAAACCGGGCAGGAAATTTATGATTTTGTGGAAAGCTGCCTGGACATTGACCCGGTAGGATTGGTACCACTAATGCCTTATAATGGCTACTTTACCTTAAGCAATGGTACCCATAAAACCAATTGGGTATACGAATACCAGATTTCCTTGTTTGAAAACCAAAGCGATAAGTACCGGCACATATATGTAAACCTGATTGATACTTTTGAACAGAGCATAGTGAACACGCCTCAGGCGATAAAGCAGCAATTGATTAAAAGCCGCAAACACTTACCCAACCCGGCTATGTACCATGTACAAAGTGAGGTGGCGTTCCCGTTAGAACAAACGCTGTTACCGGTAGCCAAGCGACGACTGGTGAGGTACATATCGGATGCAGCATAAGCAAAGTTTTCTGACACGTCTAATGAAAAAAAGCCATACTGGCAATGTTATTAAACACATTACTGGTATGGCTTTTTTTATTTTGATGTGATTACTTCAGCGCGCTTAACGCTTCACGAATGCGTGGTATCATATTCTGGATGTCTTCCAGTGTTGACGTGCCAACCGATGCACGGAACCAGGTCACATCTTCGCCGGTACCGAAAGCTGAGAAAGGAACCAAGGCTACCTTAGCAGCTTTAATCAAGTAAAAATTAATATCGGCTGATGTTTGCAGCAACTGGCCCTCAGGTGTGGTTTTGCCAATATAAGCTGCTTTTACGGTTAAGTAAATAGCACCCATGGGCTCGATAGCATCTACATCAAACCCTTCTTCTTTTAATTGTTTAAAGCCGTTGTATAGTGTGCTTAGGCTTTCTTGTACTCTGCCGCTAAAAGTATCCAGGTATTGGTGCAAAGCATCGGGTTGCTGTAAATATTTGGCAGTAGCTACCTGTTCTGCTTTCGGCGCCCAGGCGCCCATATGACCAACAATTGACTTCATCTGAGCAATTACTTTTTCCGGGCCAAAACCCCAGCCTACACGCACACCTGTAGCAGCCAGGCATTTCGAAATGCCATCAATATATATGATATAATCTTTTAATTCGGGGCGCAACGTAACCGGATCATAATGCTTTTTCCCAAAGGTCAGCATGGCATAAATCTGATCATACATAATGTACAGTGGCTTTTCACCAGACTGGCGCGAGGCATTTTCGGCAATTACCAGGTCGCAAATCTCTTCCAGGTCTGTTTTTTCAAACATAGTGCCTGTAGGGTTTTGCGGCGAACATAAGCAAAGCAGGGTGGCACCTTTCACGTGCGGGGCAATATCGGCTGCTTTAGGTAAAAAGTTGTTTTCGGGCGAGGTGTTGATTTGTATCTCTTGCGCACCGGTAATATGTGCATAATGGTTATTGTTCCAAGATGGTGAAGGGTAGATCACTTTATCGCCCGGATCAACCAAGGCCAAAAACGTAGAATAAATTAAAGGGCGCGAACCGCTGGCAATTAAAACCTCGGTAGGTGTTACCTCGATGTTGTGTTGTTCGGCTAAAAAAGTAGCAACCTGCTTGCGCAAGTCCAGCAGTCCATCAGCCGGCGGGTAATTGGTTTGATGATCCTGATAGGCTTCAATAATGCCCTGCTGCAGTTCGGCAGGGATAGGGTATATATGCGGATCAAAATCGCCGATGGTTAAATTGGCAATTTGCTGGCCCTGACGTTTCAATTCGTTTATCTCGTTTCCTATTTTAATAATCTCAGAACCTTTTAAGGTTTGAGCCAAAACCGATACACTCATAGTAGTTTGTTTATGAGCGGCAAAGATAGGTGTTTGGTGATAAGATTTAAGCTTATTAAACGATGTGTTACAATAACACCGTGCAATAAAAAAGGCCGCTAATTACTTAACGACCTTTAAATATTATGAATGCTGTATTGTTTAAGCAGCTACTGGTTTGCGCAAGCGGATGATGCGCATCCAATGCATTGCTTTCATTACCGGGTAAACCGGATCAATCTCGAACCAACGGGCGCCAAAGTTAGGGCTGTTTGGGCGTTTGTGGTGATTGTTCTGAAACAGTTCGCCTAACATCAAAAAGTCGAAAGGCGTAGTATTCTTTGATTTATCACCATTATCAAAATTAGAATAGCCGTATTTATGACCGCACCAGTTTACAATAGCACCATGTAAAGGGCCCATAATAAACTGGATAGGCAACAACAACCACTGCCACCATGCAGTGGCAAAAGCAGCGTAAAAAGCTACATACAATAAACCAAACCCAACGCGGGTAATGGTGTGCGAACCGTAATAATCAAGCAAGCGCCATTCCGGATAGTTGCCTCTGAACTGCGCTTCTGGCTCACGTAGGCGTTTCTCATAAACTCTGAAGCTAACAGCCGTTTTATACATCATCTGAAAAACGTCGGTAAAAAAGTGCGGCGAATGAGGGTCTTTCTCCGTGTCGCTGTAAGCATGATGCTCGCGGTGCATAATAGCATAAGCACGCGGATTTAAAAACGATGATCCCTGGCAGATAAAGGTAAGTGTATGAAAAATACGCTCAGTTACCTTGTGTGTGCTAAACATTTTATGAGCAGCATACCTGTGCAGGTAAAACGTTTGAAAGAACAGTGACAGAAACCAGTGGCTAACGAAAAAAATTATAATTATCACGTTGTAAGTATATTATAGTAAAGCACTATAAATGATTTGATAGAGTGTTGTTAATTTGCGCAAAGGTAGCACTTAATAAGCTAAATGTTAATAGTTTTCCACAATAAAAACAGCGCCATTTTGTGCTTGCCTTTGGTTAGTATACGTAATGTATTTAACTCCTGGTTTTACGTTTTATTGCAAAAATTGTTTGTGTGTACTTTGTTATGGCACCGCCAATTCAAACTGATCGGCTAATAATTTATATGACTGCAACCGGTCTTCAAAATGTTCGGTAATGGTTACCAGCATCACCTCATCAACATTATAAACATTGGCTAAGCGGGTAATTGTTTCTTTCATTTGTGCCGGTGTGCCGCTAATCACACGGCGCCTGTTCATTTTAATGCGTTCTTCTTCTTGTAGTGTATAAATCGCATCTTTTACATCGTCAAAGCTTAGCGGATTGATACCGCCACCTTTTTCAAATTGGATAAATCGGTAATCCATCACCGCTTGGTGCTGCCGTATCTTTTCTTCATCTTCTGAGCAAAAGGCAAAGATTGCCACGTTGGCTTCCGGTGCCGGCAGGTCTTCGGATGGTTCGAATTTAGCCCGGTAAAGGTCTATTGCGTTGGCGCCACCTGCAGGGTTAATAAAATGTGCAAAAGAAAAACCCATACCAAAATGAGCGGCATATAAGCTGCTTTGCCCGCTCGAACTCAGCAACCATCTGCCTGGCACGGTATCAATCATGGGTATAGCCCTGATGCGGGCAGCCACCGGTCCGTCCTCGGCTGTATCATGGAAATAATTTTGCAGGTCCATCAACTGCTCGGTAAAATCCTGTTCGTTAAACTGGTTAGACGGGTTGAGCACCGAGGCAGTTAGTCGGTCGGTGCCAGGTGCCCGGCCCATGCCCAAATCAATACGGCCCGGAAACAAGGCTTCCAGCATCCTGAAATTTTCCGCTACTTTTAAAGCACTATGATTAGGTAGCATCACCCCGCCCGACCCAATACGCAGGTGCTGCGTTTGCCCGGCCAGGTGAGCAATCAGAACTTCGGGTGTAGACCCTGCCAGGCTGCCGGTGTTATGGTGTTCGGATACCCAATAGCGGGTATAACCTAAATGGTCGGCCAGTTTAGCCAGCACAACAGTTTCCTGAACGGCTTGCCGGGCCGTTGTTCCCTTTCGCACCGGCGACTGGTCGAGCACACTCAATCGTATATTATTCATACTCTCGTTTTAAACAATATTAAGGTTATTGGTAATAAGCCTTGCAATGCGTTTTCCTTTATGGCTTTAGGCTTACATTGTAGTAAAAGTGAAGTTGTTGCTTTTTGGTAAATGCTGAAATTTCTACAGGGTTAATTTGTTAATGTTTCGGGTAATTTTTAATCTGTTAATTTCAAATCGTTAGCATCTTTTATTATTTTTCAGGTGCTAAACCATATAGCCTCTATAATATCTCCCAATTAGTTTAATTAAATATGAATGACGAAGTGAAGCAGTTTCGGCTGTCGAAGATGATTGAAGAAATTGAAGACTACGCCATACTGTTGTTGGACGAAAACGGGAATATTGAAAACTGGAACAAAGGCGCCGAAAAAATAAAAGGCTACAAAGCTCACGAAATAGTAGGCAAAAACTTCAGACTGTTTTATACAGATGAAGACCGCGAAAACCGAAAACCTGAATCACTGATAGAAACTGCCAAAAGGGAAGGCAAAGCCATTAGTGAGGGCTGGCGGGTACGTAAAGACCGCAGTATGTTTTGGGGAAGCATTGTGATTACTGCTATACACGACATGCAGGATAACATTATTGGCTTTACTAAAGTAACCCGTGATTTAACCGACAAAATGCTGGCTGCCGAAGCCATACAACAACACCTCAATGAACTGCAACTAAAAAACAAGGAACTAGAGCAGTTTGTATACATAGCCTCGCATGATTTGCAAGAACCTCTGCTCACGGTAAGTAGCTTTGTTGAGTTGCTCAAAGAAGAATACGGGCATCTGTTTGACGAAGAAGGGCAGCTTTACATGGGTTATATTAACGAGGCTACCGGCCGTATGCGTAACCTGATCAAGGATCTGCTTGATTACTCGCACATTGGTCGGGATAAAGGTATAGAACAAGTAAATGTTAGCGAGCTGCTGGCAAACATTGTAAGTGATTTAGACCAACGCATAGCGGCCACCGGCGCAAAAGTTGTAATTGGCGAAATGCCAACGGTGACAGCATACGCTACCGAGTTAAGGCAGTTGTTTCAAAATCTGATTGCTAATGCACTCAAGTTTTACCGAAAGGATGTGCCACCAGTAATTAAGATTGATGCTGAACCCTGCAAGGCGGGCTGGAAATTTAAAGTAAGTGATAACGGCATAGGTATTAGGACGGAACACTTAGAGAAGATCTTTTTAATATTTCAGCGGTTGCATAACCGTGAGGAGTTCTCCGGTAACGGTATCGGGCTCGCTAATTGTAAGAAGATTGCCGTGATGCATAACGGCGATATTAGCGTTGAGTCGGTGCCGGGTAAAGGCAGCATATTTAGTTTTACTATTGAATTATAAGAAGTTCGTTAATAAAAATGGCAAAAATTAAAGACCTGGAGTGTGTGTTGTTGATTGATGACGACAAGCCGACTAACCTAATCCATAAAAAGGTAATTGAAAAAACAGGTCTGGAAATAGAGGTGCAGGCACTAAACTCAGCCCGCGAAGCTCTTGATTTTTTAGCCTGCACGGGCAAATATGAGGGTGCCGAGCAAACAAGCAAGCCGGGTATCATTTTTTTAGACATTAATATGCCTGGCATGAACGGATGGGAGTTTATGGAAGCTTACCAGCAGTTGAGCGATAGCCAGAAAGCCCGCATCGTGGTGATAATGCTCACTACGTCGTTAAGTAACTCTGACCAGGAACGCGCCCTGCGCGATAAAAACATCACCACATTTTATCAAAAGCCACTACGAGCCAACATGGTGATGGATCTGGTAAATCAGCATTTTGATAGTAAGCCTGAAACTGAAGAATAAACCTCTGCCATCTCACTGACTTACTAACTCTTTAAACTCACTGACTTCATTCCCATAATTTTTTGCAAACCGCTTGTAAATTAATTGGATACTCGTATCTTTGCAGTCCCGAAATTACGGGGTATAGTAAACTGTTTCATATAAATTAATTTAAAGCAAGTGAATACGTTAAGTTACAAAACTGTCTCAGCCAACAAAAAAACCGTTAACAAACAATGGGTTGTTGTTGACGCGGAAGGCGAGATTTTGGGGCGCTTGACCTCTAAGATTGCTGCAATCATCAGAGGAAAACACAAACCAGGCTTCACTCCAAACGTAGACTGTGGTGATAATGTAATTGTTATCAACGCAGACAAGGTAAAACTGACCGGGAACAAATTTGCCGACAAGCAATACGTTTCTTACACTGGTTATCCAGGTGGTCAGCGTTTCATTTCTCCTAAGGAGTTAATGGCTAAATTCCCTGAGCGCGTTATCGAGAAAGCCGTTCGTGGTATGTTACCTAAAAATCGTTTGGGCCGCGCCATTTATGGCAACCTGCATGTTTATGCCGGTGCCGAGCATCCGCATGCTGCGCAAAACCCTACAACCATTAACTTTTAATTTTTAAAGGAGAAAAGAAAAAATGCCAACAACTAACACTTCAGGCAGAAGAAAAACAGCTGTTGCCCGCGTTTACTTAAACGAAGGTAACGGTGCCCTTACCGTTAACGGTAAAGACTACAAAGAGTATTTCCCAACCTTACCATTACAGTACGTTGCTACCCAATCTTTACTGGTTTCTGGTTCAGAAGGTAAATTCGATATTATGGTAAATGTTGCCGGTGGTGGTGTAAAAGGACAGGCAGAAGCCGTTCGTTTAGCTATCGCTAAGGCTATTGTTGAACTTGATGCTGAGAAAAAACCTGCATTACGTGCTAAAGGTTTAATGACCCGTGATGACCGTATGGTTGAGCGTAAAAAACCAGGACGTCGTAAAGCACGCAGAAGATTCCAATTCAGTAAACGTTAATATTTTAAGGAGGACACAACAATGGCAAGAACAACATATCAGGATTTACTGGATGCAGGTGTACACTTTGGCCACCTTACCCGTAAATGGGATCCGAAAATGGCTCAGTACATTTTCATGGAGCGTAACGGTATCCACATTATCGATTTAAATAAAACCTTAACCAAGGTTGAAGAAGCTGCTTCAGCAATAAAACAAATTGTAAAATCAGGCCGTAAAGTTTTGTTTGTAGCTACCAAGAAACAAGCAAAAGACATCGTGGCCGATTATGCAAAATCAGTAAACATGCCTTTTGTAACCGAGCGTTGGTTAGGTGGTATGTTAACTAACTTTGCTACTGTACGCAAGTCAATCAAAAAGATGTCAAACATCGACAAATTGACTAAAGACGGTACTTACAGCAACCTTTCTAAAAAAGAGCGTCTGATGATTCAGCGTGAGCGTGTAAAACTGGAAGCTTTGTTAGGTGGTATATCTGACTTAAACCGTTTACCGGCTGCATTGTTCCTGATCGACGTTAAGAAAGAGCACATTGCAGTTTCTGAAGCATTAAAGTTAAACATCCCTACCTTCGCAATGGTAGATACTAACTCTGATCCTTCGAACATCGACTTCCCTATCCCTGCTAACGATGACGCTACCAAATCAATTTCATTGGTTACCGGTATCATCATCCAGGCTATTCAGGAAGGTTTAGATGAGCGCAAACGCGAAAAAGAAGACGAAACTGAAAAAGAAGGTGCTGCTGCTAAAGCAAAAGTTGATGGTGGCGAAGCTAACGAAGGTACCCGTCGTCGTCGTGTAGCTGCAGAAACCGAAGCACCGTCAGACGCTGTTGATACTACAGCAACTGAAGGTAACGGCGCTGCTTAATAAGCATATATAAAGTTGCCGGTTGCGGGTTGTTAGTATTTAATACTGCAATTTGCAATTGGCAACTTTCTTTTTATAAACAGATCACTAATTTTGCGGTGAATTGCCATACAGGCAAGTAACATAGCATACAATCCATAAAAACAATGTCTACAGTACAAATTTCTGCATCAGACGTAAACAGACTGCGCCAGCAAACAGGTGCAGGTATGATGGACTGCAAAAAAGCCCTTACCGAAACTAATGGCGACTTTGAAGCAGCTATTGACTATTTAAGAAAAAAAGGCGCTAAAGTAGCGGCCAGCCGTCAAGACAGAGAATCTAACGAAGGTGTGGTTATTGCCCGTACTTCTGAGGATGGCAAACGCGGTGTAATTATATCTTTAAACTGCGAAACCGACTTCGTAGCTAAAAATGCTGAGTTTATTGCTTTCGCTAACGCTATCGCAAACGGCGCAGTACAACACTTACCGGCCACTATCGACGATTTAAACAACCTGGAAATCGATACTGAAACTTCACGTGTTAAAATCGGCGAAGCTATCACTGACATGACCGGTAAAATCGGTGAGAAAATCGGTGTTTCTAAATACGAAGTATTAGAAGGCGAGAAAGTAGTTGCTTACATCCACGGTAACTTCCGTTTAGGTGTATTAGTTGGCTTAAGCGCTAACGTAGCAGGTGCCGAAGAAGCTGGTAAAGACGTGGCTATGCAAATTGCTGCCATGAACCCAGTTGCTTTAGATAAAGGTGACGTTGACGCTACTACTATTGAGCGTGAATTAGCAATTGCTAAAGAGCAGATCCGTGCTGAAGGTAAGCCAGAAGAAATGGTTGAAAAAATTGCTCAGGGTAAACTGAACAAATTTTATAAAGACTCAACCCTGTTAAACCAGGAGTTTGTAAAAGATTCATCTAAAAGCATTGCTCAGTTTTTGAGCAGTGTTGAAAAGGGTTTAACGGTAACCGCGTTTAAGCGAGTTGCTTTAGGAGCTTAATTATAAAATCCCCGCCTTTTTTAAAGGCGGGGATTTTTTTTGAACTTTATTTTACAACAAGCATGTTAACAGCTTTACACAACACTCAAATTGTAACCGGCGGTGCCATCATCGCAGATAAAGCTATTATTATCGATCAGGATAAAATAACGGCTGTTGTTAACGAACAGGATATTCCGGCGGGAGCGGAGCTGATTGACCTAAAAGGCAATTACATTGCTCCCGGTTTACTGGACTTGCAAATTTACGGTGCCGGCGGCGCTCTATTTGGCGGGCTACCCAGTGAGGCAGCTCTACGGCAAATGGAGGTTACCCTGTTACAGCAAGGATGTGCCGGCTTTTTTGCTACTGTAGCTACTAACAGCGACGATGTAGTTTTAAAAGCTATTGAGTCGGCAAAAGCCTATCGTAAGCAGGCCATAGGCAACTTTTTAGGTTTACACTTAGAAGGGCCTTACCTCAACGCCGCACGCAAAGGTGCCCATCCCGAAAAATACATCAAGAAAGCCACGCTGCAAGAAGTTAAAAGCTGGGTGGAAATGGCCGACGGCGAGATTAAGATGATGACCGTTGCGCCTGAGTTGCAGGACGACGAAGTTATTGAATATCTGCGCAGCCAAAACATCATCCTGTCGTCAGGGCATAGCAATGCGACTTACGAGCAAGGGAAACAGTTTTTAAACCAGACCATCTCTGCGGTAACACATTTGTACAATGCTATGCCGCCTATCCATCATCGCGAGCCGGGTATTATTCCGGCCATCTTTGAGGAAAAACCTTATACCAGCATTGTTGCCGATGGTATTCATGTATCATACCCTATGATAAAGCTGGCCAAACGCAATTTGAGTGACAAATTGTTTTTGATTACTGATGCTGTTACCGAAGCTATAGAGGGAACTTATCAGCACCAGTATCAGGATAACAGATACGTGATGCCTGATGGTACACTATCCGGTTCGGCACTGAGCATGCTGCAAGCCGTTGCTAATTGTGTAAATTTTGCGGATATAGAATTAGCCGAGGCCATCAATATGGCGTCGTTGTATCCGGCACAGTTAGCTAATTTATCAACTAAAGGAAAAGTAGAAGCCGGATTTGAGGCAGATTTGATTATTTTTGATGCCGGGCTTAACCATATATTTACCGTATTTAAAGGTAAAGTACACAACTAAAATTTCACCAACTACTATAAAATCATTATCTGCATGAAGTATAACAGAATTTTACTGAAGCTAAGCGGCGAATCTTTAATGGGCGCAAGACAGTATGGTATTGATAACGCACGTGTATTACAGTACGCGCACGATATTAAAACTGTATGTGATGCCGGTATTGAAGTAGCCATTGTTGTGGGCGGAGGTAATATTTTTAGAGGATTGAGCGCCGAAAAATCTGGCATGGAGCGTGCCCAAGCCGATTACATGGGCATGCTGGCCACCGTAATTAACTGTATGGCTCTGCAAAGTGCTTTGGAGGGCATTGGTGTAGATACTCGTTTACAATCGGCTATTAAAATGGAGCAGATTTGTGAGCCTTACATCCGTCGCCGTGCCATGACTCATCTGGAAACAGGTAAAGTGGTGATTTTTGGTGCAGGTACCGGTAACCCTTACTTTACAACAGATACCGCAGCATCATTGCGTGCTATCGAGATCAAAGCCGACGTGGTATTGAAAGGTACCCGTGTTGATGGTATTTATACTGCCGACCCGGAAAAGGACCCCGCCGCAACCCGTTATGATGAAGTAAGCTTTGAAGAAGTTTACAGTAAAGGCCTTAACGTAATGGACATGACCGCCTTTACTTTGTGCCAGGAAAATAAGTTACCTATCATCGTATTTGATATGAACAAAGAGGGCAACTTTTTAAAAATTGCCCAGGGTGAAAAGGTAGGCACATTGGTGAGATAACATATAGGTGCCTCAGATACGATTTCGGGAATGAATATTTGTTAAAACAGAAGCTTAAGTTTTTGGTATCTTAATTATTCACTCGCATTACCGACTCTATCAGGATTTACTATTTTTGCAATTACAAAAAATAAAATACAATGAGCGAACTCATTAAAAAACAACTGAATGATGCCAAGGCTTTAATGGACAAAGCTATAAGTCATACAGATAACGAGTTATCAAAAATACGCGCCGGTAAAGCAAGCCCGGCTATGCTGGATGGTTTAGTAGTTGATTACTATGGTACCCCAACTCCTTTAAGCCAGGTAGGTAACGTAAATACTCCTGATGCACGTACCATCGTGATACAACCATGGGAGAAAACTTTATTAGTGCCTATCGAAAAAGCAATTAAAGAGTCTTCTTTAGGTTTTAACCCACAAAACGATGGCAGCATTATCCGTATTAATGTACCGCCATTAACCGAAGAGCGTCGTCGCGAATTGGTGAAACGTTTAAAAGGCGAGGCTGAAAACGGTAAGGTAGCTATTCGTAACATCCGTAAAGATATTAACGATAAAATCAAAAAGTTAAAAACCGAAGGCGTATCTGAAGATGAAATTAAAGTAGGAGAGGCCGACGTACAGAAACTGGTTGATACTTACATTATAAAAGTAGACCAGTTATCTGAAGCTAAAGAAAAAGACATCATGACGGTTTAAATCTTAAGCCAACGTCAAATTAAAGGGAATGAGCATTTTGCATCATTCCCTTTTTTATTTTTGCGCCATAATCTATGAAGTTACTTTTAACCTATTTATCCAAACATCGTTGGGTTGTGTTGCTGGCCTTGGGCCTGGCCGCTGTTAATATCAGCTTTTCCCTGCTCGATCCCTATATAACCGGCCGTGTGGTCGACCGCTTTATTGAAAAGCGTAAGCTTTTAAATCACCACGATTTTGTTTGGGGTGTACTTACCTGGGTAGGTTTGGCCGTAGGCGCTGCCATGGTGTCGCGTATTGCCAAAAACTTTCAGGACTATTTTACTAACATCATTACCCAAAAGGTAGGTGCCAATATGTATGCGGATGGCTTGAAACATTCGCTCGAATTACCTTACCAGGTGTTCGAAGACCAGCGCAGCGGCGAAACCTTGGGCATTTTACAAAAAGTACGTTTAGACTGCGAAAAATTTATCACCTCATTTATCAGCGTGTTATTTGTGAGTTTGGTAGGTATGGTATTCGTTATTTTTTACTCATTTAGCGTGAGCTATAAAGTTACGCTGGTTTATTTTGCAGCTATCCCTGTTATCGGTTTTGTGAGTACAGCTTTGAGCAAACGCATCAAAAACATACAACGCACCATCGTGGCCGAGACTACAGCGTTGGCTGGCTCTACTACCGAATCACTGCGCAATATCGAGTTGGTGAAAAGTTTGGGTCTGGTAAGCCAAGAGATTAACCGCCTGAATAAAACAACTTATAAGATACTCGACCTAGAGTTAAAAAAGGTGAAATACGTACGCAGTATGAGCTTTGTACAGGGCACTACTGTTAACCTGGTGCGTAGTATTATGGTGGTTATTTTACTACTATTGATATTTGAAGAAACGATATCACCTGGACAATATTTTACATTCTTGTTCTACTCATTCTTCTTATTTAACCCGTTGCAAGAATTGGGCAATGTGATTTTGGCTTGGCGCGAGTCGCAAATTTCGTTAGCAAACTTTGAACAGATCATTAATACGCCGGTTGAGGTTAAGCCCGAAAAGCCGGTATTGTTAGAGAAAGTAAAAGATCTAATTTTTGCTAACGTAAGCTTTAAGCACTTAACCGCTAATCGCAATGCTCTTAATCATATTAGTTTCGGTGTAAAAACGGGTACTACCATCGCCTTTGTTGGCCCGTCGGGTTCGGGTAAAACCACGCTGGTAAAGTTACTGGTGGGCTTGTATCAGCCGTTGCAAGGTGACATTCTATACAACGGTGTGTTGAGCAAGGAGATTGATTTGGACCGCCTGCGTGAGCGGATTGGTTTCGTTACTCAGGATACTCAATTATTCTCGGGAACCATTCGCGAAAATCTACAGTTTGTTCGCCCTGGTGCTACCGATGAAGAATGTATGCAGGTATTGCAGCGGGCAGCTTGTCAAACACTATTAGCTCGGGCTGATAAAGGATTGGATACCGTAATTGGCGAAGGCGGTGTTAAAGTATCAGGTGGCGAAAAGCAACGGCTATCTATAGCACGTGCACTACTACGTCGTCCGGATATCTTAGTATTTGATGAGGCTACTTCGGCACTCGATTCTTTGACTGAAGAAGAAATCACTGAGACTATTAAAGAAGTGTCTGAACATCAGGAACACATTACCATTTTGATTGCTCACCGCTTAAGCACTATTATGCATGCCGACCGTATATACGTGTTAGAAAAAGGGCAGATTATAGAAGAAGGTAAACACTTGGATTTAATTAGCCAAAAGGGTTTGTATTATGCGATGTGGCGTCAGCAAATTGGCGAAAAGTTTACTACAGAAGCTTAGTTTACTACTTTAAGTTGTGTGCTATCTGCTACAAAGCTGACCATACAGTTATCTAAAATGAAATTATTGTATTGCGTTTTTCGCAAAACGCAGTTACTCCATATCAAAACACTCCAATTAGTTTTATAATAATCAGGTATTATTTTTTAAATTTTCGTAAAAATTAAATTAAAGACAAGTATTCTTTGTAATCGGGCGTTGTTATTGTTATAAATTTCTAATAACTGTCCGTTTTATTCTATGGATATATTGTTTAAGTATTTAAAAAAGCATAAGCTTTCGGTATTCATGGCGCTTTTAATGACAGCGCTAAACCAATGCTTCGCTTTAGTCGATCCTCTTATCACCGGAAAAATAGTTGATGACTACATTGTAAAGCGGGATATGTATTCCCGTTTAGATTTTATAAGCGGGGTTTTATGGTTAGTTACCATCGCAGTAGCAGCCGCCTTATTCTCAAGGATAGCCAATAACTTTCAGGATTATTATACCGTTACTATCGCTCAGAAATCTGGTGCTGAAGTTTATGCTGATGGGATGAAACATGCGCTCGCTATGCCATTTTACGAGCACCAGGACCAGCGCAGTGGTGAAAAATTGGGTATGTTACAGCGTATCCGTAGCGATATTGAAAACCTGGTCAAAGCATCTATCAATGTCACCTTCATGGCAATGTTTGGTATTATGTTCGTAGCGGTATATTCATTTACCATCAGCTATAAAGTAACATTGGTATTCTTTATAGCCGTTCCTATAATTACTTGGTTAAGCTGGACATTATCCAAACGCATCAAAGTCATCCACCGGGCTATCGTTTTAAAAACTTCAGTGCTGGCCGGGCGTACTACCGAATCTTTACGGAACATTGAATTAGTTAAAAGCCATGGCTTAGCTAATGAAGAGATAGATCGTTTAAATAAAAATACTTACAAGATACTCACTTTAGAGGTTGCTAAGACTAAGCTGCTGCGAATACTCAGTTTTATTCAAGGAACTACAGTAAATATTGTGAGGAGTAGCATGGTGGTGGTGTTACTGGTGCTTATTTTTGATAAGGAGATATCAGCAGGGCAGTATTTTAGTTTTCTACTATATGCCTATTTCTTGTTTGGCCCGTTGCAGGAGTTTGGCCATATGGCTTTAACCTGGCGCGAAGCACAAATTTCATTGGCTAATTACCGCCGTATTATGAGTCGTCCGTTAGAAACTGTTCCCGATAATCCGGCAGATCTAACGCATATTGAGCAAGTGTCATTCGAGAATGTACAGTTTAAATATAATGGTACAAAACGATTAGCCTTAAAAGATATATCGTTTCACGCCAATAAAGGCGAAACGGTAGCTTTTGTAGGGCCATCAGGTTCTGGCAAGTCCACATTGATTAAGCTGTTAATTGGTTTATACAAACCCATCAATGGCAGGATATTGTATAACGGGATTCAGAGTGATCACTATCATCTGGATATGTTTAGGCGTCGCCTTGGATTTGTAACGCAGGATACACAATTGTTTTCAGGTACTATTAAAGATAACCTAACTTTTGTAAAGCCCGATGCTACTGATGAAGAGTGTTTGGATGCACTTAATAAAGCTGCATGCCAGGGTATGTTATTGCGCGCAGAAGATGGTATACATACCTTGATAGGTGAAAGCGGCGTTAAAATATCGGGTGGTGAAAAGCAACGTTTGAGCATAGCCCGCGCTTTGCTACGTCACCCTGATGTGCTGCTGTTTGATGAGGCTACCTCTGCTCTGGATTCCATCACTGAAGAAGAGATTAGTAAAACAGTACAACATATCTCTAACTTAAAAAACCGAATCACCCTGATTATTGCACATCGCCTAAGTACGATTATGCATGCCGACCGTATTTATGTGTTAGAGAACGGCGACGTAGTAGAAATTGGTAGTCATAAAGAGTTGCTGGAACAAAAAGGTTTATACTATGCCATGTGGCGTCAGCAATCAGGAGAGCGCAAACTGCAGGAAGAGCTGGATGCCTTTACTGAAAGTGAATTGTCATAATTAACAGCTATAGAAAATCGTGTTTAATCGTAACGCCGGCTTTAGAAGTGATTATACCACTTTCTCAGTCGGCTTACTTACATCTGATAGTTTGGTAGGGATAAGATTCCGTGTTTTCAGAAAGGTTACTGCCACTACAATTAAAGTCATACATCCGCCAAAAATTACAGATGGCACTGTCCCCATCAGTTCGGCCGTGAAACCTGATTCAAAAGCACCAATCTCATTAGATGATCCGATAAACATCGAATTTACTGCAGATACCCGTCCGCGCATTTCATCAGGCGTGAGCAACTGCATCAAAGTACCGCGTATGATGACGCTGATGCTGTCAAATGCTCCCTCGGTAAACAGGAATATCAATGAAATATAAAAGCTCTTAGACAAGCCGAAACAAAGGATGGACATGCCAAAGCCGGTTACTGCAATCAGCAAGTTTCGCCAGGGGCGGTTCATGGGCGAAAAACGGGTCATGGCCAGCATGGTTAATACCGCACCTAATGATGAAGTGGCCCGCATAATGCCCAAGCCTTCTGAGCCAACCTTTAAAATATCATGAGCAAATACCGGCAATAGGGCAATAGCACCACCAAAAAATACCGAAAATAAATCGAGGCTCATGGCGCCCAGCATCATTTTGTTTTTAAGTACAAAGTTGATACCTGCCGAAAGGCTTTGCCAAATGCTTTCTTTAGGAATATATACCGGCGGATAGGTGCGCAGCATGTAAACTAGAATAATTGCCACCAGCAACAGAATATTAATAATGACAAAGGTGGGCGTTATACCAAAATGGCCGAAAATTAACCCGCCAATGGCCGGGCCCATAATAGTAGCAATCTGCCAGCTCGAACTGCTCCAGGTGCTGCCGTTAGGATAAAGCTCCTTAGGGATGCTTTGCGCATAAATAGCAAAGGTTGCCGGCCCGTAAAATGCGCGGGCTACACCGTTAAAAAATATCATCACATAGATAATGGGCACTACCCAACCGGCGTGCACCAGATGGTTCATACTTTTTAACGTGACGGTAAATATGGTGAGCGAGGCAAACAATACTACTGAGAATATGGTGAGCAGCAGTTTACGCTTTTCGTATTTATCGGCGATATAGCCGCCATACAAGGCAATACTGATAGCCGGTATCGCTTCGCACAAGCCGATGTACCCCAGGGCAAGTTTGCTATGGGTAATCTGGTAGATATAAAAACCGATAACCACGGCTTGCATTTGGTAAGCCAGCGTAAAAAAGAAACGCATACCAATGTATGCGCGAAAATCTTTATATCGTAATGCAGCGAATGAGTCTTTTTTTTCGGGCGTTCCCTGTCGTGTTTCCACAAGTAGTTATTTTGATGCTTTGCAAAATTAACGCATTTTAAACAACGGGCTTTAGTCTCCCTTAAAATAGACAGGTAACAATCTTAATTATTTTGTGGAAAAATGCGGATAGCTTTTACAAAGCGGCCCTGATAGTATGCATTAAGCGGCGTTTCGGTAACGCTGTAGGCTTTGCCAGAGGTAGCATGTATAAAAACGTGCTCTTCGCCCGGCTTATTTACAAAAATACCCATATGTCCTACAACCCGCTTAGTGCTGTCGGTACCGGTAAATAAAATGATGTCGCCGGCTTTGGCCTCCTGTAGTTTAATCTCTTTTGGTACTGTAGTAAATTCTACTGAACTGCGTGGTACGTTGATTTTAAAATGGTTGAAAACGTAAGTAATAAAGCCTGAGCAATCAAACCCTTGTTTTGGATCGGTTGATCCGTATTTATAAGGGATGCCTTTTAGGGATTGAGCAAAACTAACAACCTGTTCAGGATTCACATTCCCGGTTTCAATACGATCAGATGCTTTTGTATCGGAATTTTTATTATTATTCTGAATGTGAGTGCCGGAGTCTGCCGGTGTATAATTTTCTGCTGATGGCCTAACCGGATTTTTACAGGCGAAAAGCAATAGTACTAATAATTTGTAAGGCAGAGAGCTAAGCGGCATAAACAGATGATTGAATCCAATAAATAGCACCAGCAAGATAATGGAAATTGTCTTACTGGCTTAGTCAAAATAAAAAGGCCAGCATGTAAATGCGGGCCTGGTAATAGAATGTTTATGAAGCTTAAAACTTTAAACCGTGCTGATCAATTAAGTAAATCAGGGAGGCTATCGAAGCAGCACCTAACTCCAGTTCGCGTTTGTTTACATTTTCAAATACATCGTTAGGGGTATGATGTATGTCAAAGTAACGTTGCGAGTCGGGACGGAAACCAATTAACATGGCATTAGGATGGGTCTCTCTTAGCGGACCAATATCTGTTCCGCTGCCACCAACTACCAGGCGGTCGGCTTCGTAAAGTTCAAATAATTTTTTCCACTGACGGTTGATACCGGTAATGAATGCTGGTGTGGCACGGTCAAAGCTAAAACCGCGTGGGGTAAAGCCTCCTTCGTCTGTTTCTATGGCGGCAATATGTTCTTCTTTATCTTTTAAAGCTTGTTCTGCGTACTTTAACCCGCCTTTGTGACCGTTCTCCTCGTTCATAAAAAATACAGCCCTGATGTTATTTTTAGGTTTGTAGCCTAAGGCTTTGTAAATACGCAACACCTCTACCGACTGCATTACACCAGTGCCATCATCGTGCGCACCTTCGGCCAAATCCCAAGAGTCTAAATGACCCCCAACGGTAATGTATTTTTTGTTATTCTCCGATCCTTTGATTTCGCCGATTACGTTATAGGACATTACATCAGGCAAAGTCTGACAATTAGTTTTTAAGTAGAACTTTACCGGAGTGTTACCTTGCTGTTTCAACATGTTGCTAAGTTGATTGGCCGCAATGGTAGATATAGCTGCTGCCGGAATAGGCTTGTTGGTACCGTAACTGGTGCCCCCCGTATGCGGATAGTTATCTAAGGCAGAGGTTAGCGAACGAACAATGACGGCAACTGCACCATACATAGATGCTGCCCCCGGGCCGGCATTGCGTTGGTCGCCGGCTGTGCCATAGGCCGATCCGGCTTCAATAAAGCGCTCATCAAACGGGCGATTGAAAAATACAATCTTACCTTTGATTTTAGATTCGCCGAGCGTCTCTAATTCTTTTAAGCTGTGCAACTCAATAACCTCGGCAGTAACTCCTGCTTTAGGAGTAGCAACCGACATGCCCAAGGCTGCTAAAGCAACTGACGTACGCTTGGTGCCGGTAACAATATAGCCTTGCTCTTTTTCGCCGCGTACCCAGTGCGGCACCATTACCTCTTGCAAGTAAACCCGGTCGAAACCGTAACCATCCATCAGCTTTTTGCTCCATTCCACTGATTTTTGAGCACCCGCCGAGCCGCTTAAGCGTGGTCCAATCTTTTTACACAGGTAACGCAGGTTTTCGTAGCATTGGCCGTTCACCAAGGCTTCGTCAAAAATTTTGCGCATCATAACCGAATCAGTTTGAGCCTGTGCAGTATAAGATAATCCCAGTGCTGCAAGCACGCAGAAAGCAATAGCCTTTATTTTCATGAAGAGTATTTGTATTAATGCCGTTAAGATAATGATTAGGAAATCTTATCCCAACTTAATCCGCCACTTTTAGCCTGGAAGGCTTGTTGCAGAACACGGTTTTCGGGCAGTGCGAGTTGAGGATCGTGGGCAAAAATCTCTTCTACCGTTTTACGGGCCAACAGCAATATCTCTTGGTCAGTGGCCAAGTCGGCCAGTTTTAAATCGAGCACGCCGCTTTGCTGGGTTCCTTCAATATTGCCTGGTCCGCGTAGTTGTAAGTCAATCTCCGATATTTCGAAACCGTTATTCGTTTTCACCATAGTTTCGAGCCTGATTTTGCCTTCGCGGCTCAATTTCTGGCTGCTCATCAAAATACAGTATGACTGTTCGGCTCCACGGCCAACGCGCCCGCGTAACTGGTGTAATTGCGACAGGCCAAAACGCTCGGCGTTTTCAATAATCATTACCGATGCATTGGGTACATTTACGCCTACCTCAATTACTGTAGTAGCCACCATTAACTGTGTTTCACCTTTCACAAAACGCTGCATTTCGAAGTCTTTGTCTGCAGCGGGCATTTTGCCATGCACTACACTAATACGGTATTGAGGCAACGGGAACTCACGCGACAGGGTTTCCGTACCATCCATCAAGTTTTTTAAGTCCAGCTTTTCGCTTTCCTGTATCAATGGGTATACAACATAAACCTGCCTACCAAGTGCAATTTCGCGTTTAATAAAGCCGAACATTTGCAGACGCTGGCTTTCGTAAAAATGCAGCGTTTCTATAGGTTTACGGCCAGCCGGTAATTCATCAATCACAGAAACATCCAGGTCTCCGTATAAAGTCATGGCCAGCGTTCGCGGTATGGGGGTGGCTGTCATCACCAGTACATGCGGTGGCACTACATTTTTTCTCCACAATTTGGCACGCTGCTCAACACCAAAACGGTGCTGCTCGTCAATTACTACAAATCCAAGGTTCTTAAATTGTACTGCATCCTCAATAAGGGCATGTGTGCCAATCAGTATCTTCAACTCGCCGTTCAGCAATTTTTCATGAATAACAGTACGCTGCTTCTTTTTAACAGAGCCGGTAAGTAGGGCTATCTCCACAAAGTCATCACCCAAAAGTTGCTTAAGGGATAGATAATGCTGATTAGCTAAAATCTCAGTAGGCGCCATCATGCAGGTTTGAAAACCGTTATCAATGGCCAGCAACATACTCATCAAGGCTACCACGGTTTTACCGCTGCCAACGTCGCCTTGTAACAAGCGGTTCATTTGAACGCCGCGCTGTGTATCCAGCCTTATTTCTTTGAGAACCCGCTTTTGAGCATTGGTTAGCGGGAACGGTATTTTTTCCTGGTAAAAGGTATTAAAGTACTGGCCAACCTTATCAAACACGTTACCCTTAAATTTATGGGTACGCAGCAATTTGTTTTTAAGCAGCCTTAACTGTATTAAAAAGAGTTCTTCAAACTTTAATCGTCGCTGTGCTTCATAAAGCAGTTCCGGGCTTTCGGGGAAATGAACATTACGATAAGCATCAACCCGGTTGATCAGCCTGAACTTTTGTAAAACGTATTGCGGAAGGTTTTCCTGGATATCCTTGGCATGTTGCTCTAGTAAAATGCTGATCAGCTTTTGCAGGCCTTTGCTGTCTAAAGAAAAACTTTTGAGCTTTTCGGTAGAGTTATAACCCGGTTGCAAGGTAAGGTTGCCTTTACCCTTAAGCGTTTCCGGCGAATAGGGTTCCATCTCCGGATGAGCCATTTGCGCTTTGCCGTTAAATAGGCCTGGCTTACCGAAAATGATATAAGCTTTGCCGATGATTAGGCTCTTTTCAGCCCATTTAATGCCCTGAAACCAAGCTAATTCCATTACGCCGGTATCATCCTGCGCCTGTATTATTAAACGCTTGGTTCGCTTGTCGCCCAGTATTTCTTTATGGGTTAACCTGGCAATCACCTGCACATAGGGAAGCTCGGGCTGTATATCCCTGATTTTGTAAAAGCGGGTGCGGTCAATGTATTTAAAAGGATAATGCTTAAGCAAATCCTCATAAGAGAAAATACCAAGCTCCTTTTTTAAAACCTCGGCCCTTGCGGTGCCTACTCCTTTTAAATAATCAACAGGTGTTTGAAATGCCGATGCGTTCAATGCTTAAATTAAAGTAACCGGTTAGCCTTTATAAGCAATTACCGAAATCTCAACATTCACGTTTTTAGGCAGGGCAGCTACCTGTACTGTTTCGCGGGCAGGGTAATTATTAGTAAAGTACGAACCGTAAATTTCATTTACTTGAGCAAAGTCGCCCATATCCTTTAAAAAGATGCTGGTTTTTACAATATGACTAAAATCAAGGCCGGCCTCGGTCAAGATGGCTTTAACATTTTCCAGAACCTTAGTAGTTTCGGTAGTAATATCTGTTAATATCAACTCACCCGATTGTACGTCTAAGGCAATCTGGCCAGATACAAACAGCATATTGCCTGCCATAACCGCTTGGTTGTATGGGCCGATAGGGGCAGGTGCATTAGGGGTATTTATAATTGTGCTCATTATTTTTTCAGGATAAACCAATCAATCAACTTCCAGATAATGCCCAGTACAAACATGATAATTGCAATTGCATTAATAACATGCATCACCTTCAGGTTAAAACTGGTTGGACGTTTGTCGTCTTTTTTGCGGAAGAAGTACATAAAACAAAGTTAATAAAAAAAGGCTCCGGGTTATCCGGAGCCTTTTCAAGTTCTAAGTTATTTAGAAATTATTGTTTGAATTCAACACGACGGTTCATTACACGTCCTTCTTCAGTTGAGTTATCAGCAATTGGGTTAGTTTCACCTAAACCTTTTGTTTTTAAGCGACGAGCTTCAACACCAGAGTTAACTAAGTAAGTTTTTACTGAATTAGCACGGTCTCTTGACAAACGCAGGTTGTGAGCAGCAGTACCTTCAGATGAAGCGTAACCGTTCAAAGTAACCATTTTTTTAGAGTTAGCACGCATGTCAGCAGATACTAAATCTAATACAGCGTAAGAAGAAGTTCTTAATACTGAGCTGTCAAAGTCAAACTGAATGTTTGAATAAGCTTCTGCAGTTGTAGCAGCAGTTGAATCAGCTTTAGGGAATACGATTGGACAACCAGCACCGTCAACCACTGTACCAGCAGGAGTATTAGGGCATTTGTCAAATTGATCAGCAACACCGTCACCGTCAGTATCTTTTTTCAAATCGTTAACAGCGTTTTCAACGTTAGTTACACGACCTTTCAAAGCTTCAACTTCTTGACGTAAAGCAGCATCGTACAATTCGTCATACATCATAGCTACTGGGTTTACCCAATCCAGGTTTGGTTTTGATGAAGAACCGAAAGTGTACTCTAAACCACCGTAACCGTAAGAGTATTTATCTCTTGATGGATAACCTCTTTTCAGACCGTCTAAGTTGTCGTCATCAGTAAAGTTAGCAGTATAACCTAAGTTAAATGCCCATGCATCATTTAATCTGAATTTAACACCAGCACCAACAGGGATTACTAAGCTTTTTACATAGTGGTTACTACCGTCAGCATCTCTGTAACGGGTTTCTAAACCAGATGCAGTGATGAAGTGTGGGTTGTACCAGATCATACCAGCACCAGCGTTAACGAAGAAGTTAACAGCATTTTTACGACGCAGGAAGTCAATAGTAGCAACGTTAACAACACCGCTTAAAGTTCCTTGCCAGAAACGAGTGTCATAAGAAGCCATACCATCACGAACACCGCCTACAGCACTGTTGTTGTTACCAGCAACTTTACCGCCACGGGCGTCTAATTGTAAGCCAAATGAATGGGCTAACTGCCATCTTAATGAGGCGCCGTAACCTAACGATACAACGTAATCAGTGTAATCATGTACACCACCGATAGCTACTGCAGGAGATGTTGCACCAACGTTTAAGCCAAAGCTCCAGGTGTTGTACTGACCTCTGCCACCGAATACTTTAGCTGTACCGTTCGAGTTTGTAGACATTGTTGTCTTTGCAGAATCGGTTTGCGCGCTGGCCACACCAACTGCAAGCAGCGATGCAAAAGAAAGCGCGACTGTTTTCTTTAATGTAGAATAGTTCATAGTTTTAAGATTAAACAATTTTAATTGTGATTTTACTTAATAAAATTAGTACTTATGTCTGCTCGTCAACCAAACACCGTTCCAATTTTCTTAATATTGGAGACAAATAAATGCAATTTTTTGTTTTCTAAAAATTAATAATTTTATTTTATGAAATATCACCCTATAAGCAATAGTTTATTTATTTTAAATAGAAAAAATTTCGTTTCGCGATTAAAACCCTCGTCTTTGGCAATATTCAATGCTGCTGACGAGTATACCCGCAGTGGAGATCAGAACTATCTATTTAAACAAAACGCCGATTTCTTTTATCTCTCAGGTATAGATCAGGAGCAGAGTATACTATTGTTATTTCCGGATTGTCCTAATCCATTATACAAAGAAGTACTTTTTTTGAGACAAACCAGCGAGCACATTGCCATATGGGAAGGGCACAAGTATACTAAAGAGGAAGCCCGTAAAGCATCCGGTATTGAAGCAGTATACTGGTTACATGATTTTGAAGCAATACTGCATAGCATTATTCATTATGCAGATCACATTTATATTAATACTAATGAGAACGATCGCTTTTTGCCGGGTGTACCCTACCGTGATCTACGCTTTTTAGAAGATTTACGCCGAAAGTATCCTTTGCACCATTATGAGCGTGCTGCGCCCGTGCTTCGCGATTTGCGTGTAGTGAAGTCTGAAGTTGAGATTGAGCTAACTCAAAAAGCTTGCGATATTACTAATGATGCGTTTATACGCGTACTGAAATTTGTAAAACCTGGAGTAGCCGAATATGAAATAGAAGCAGAGATAAGCCATGAGTTTTTGCGTCAGCGTGCTACCGGGCATGCCTATAATCCAATTATTGCTTCCGGACGTAACGCCATTGTATTACATTATAACGATAACAATCAGATATGTTATGATGGCGATGTAATCTTATTTGATTTTGCTGCAGAATATGGTAATTACAATGCCGATTTAAGCCGTTCTATTCCGGTTAACGGTCGTTTTACCGAGCGGCAGCGCAAAGTTTATGATGCGGTACTGCGCGTGATGCGCGAAGCTGCCTCTATGCTGGTGGCAGGTACTGTATGGAATGATTACCATGACGAAGTTGGTAAAATAATGACCAGCGAGTTGATAGGTTTAGGGTTGCTTGATCGTCACGATGTAGAAAAGCAGGATCCGAAAGCGCCGATTTATAAGAAGTATTTTATGCATGGTACCTCTCATCACCTGGGTATTGATGTGCACGATTATGCCAGCCGTTACAAACCATTTGAGGTAGGTAACATATTAACTTGCGAGCCGGGTATCTATATTCCGGAAGAAAACTTGGGTATACGCTTAGAGAATGATATATTAATTACCGAAGGCGGTAACCGCGATTTGATGGCTGCTATACCTGTTGAAGCAGATCATATTGAAGAGATTATGAATAGCAAATAGTTACAATGCCTTTATAAAGTAAAAGCAGATAGTCATAAAAAGTGCTGTCTGCTTTTGTCTTTTTAAGGTTATCACTTTGTATGGATTAATAATAGTTGTAAGGCGATAGCGATGTGAGGCTCAGTTCACGAATCTGGCTTCTTACACCAAAATCCTATTTGTCAGCATGCAAAGTTGAACTAATAACATTTTAAATTTATCTATCGCATTATTCTTTACTTGATACTTTTGTTTTTCATTCGAATAGTTATACAAGAATTATGAAAGTTGCCGGTTTTACCTTCATCCGCAATGCGGTTAAGAATGATTATCCTGTGGTGGAGGCTATTACGTCTATATTGCCGGTATGTGACGAGTTTGTAGTGGCCTTAGGCAATAGTGAGGATAACACGGAGGAGTTGCTTAAAGGCATAAATTCGCCTAAGATCAGAATTATTCGTACCGTTTGGGATGAAAGCCTGCGAGAAGGCGGGGCTGTGTTTGCTGCTGAAACTGATAAAGCATTCGCGGCTATATCTCCCGATGTTGACTGGGCTTTTTATATTCAGGGAGATGAGGCGGTGCACGAAAAATACCTGCCGGTTATCCGCCGGGAAATGGAGGATAATTTAGCTGATACACGCATTGAAGGCCTGCTTTTTAAATATGTACACTTTTACGGGTCTTATGATTACTACGCGCATTCGCGGCGATGGTACCGGCGCGAGATCCGAATTTTACGCAACAATAAAAATGTGCATTCATACCGCGATGCTCAAGGCTTTCGATGGGCCGGGCGTAAGCTAAATGTAAAACTGATTGACGCTTACATTTATCATTATGGCTGGGTGAAGCCGCCTAAAGGTTTGGGTAATAAAGTGCGCAATTTTAACCAGTTTTACCATGATGATAGCTGGATGATTGAAAATATGCCGCAAACGTTTGAGTTTGATTTTAAGAACGCCGACCGTTTACTTCCATTTACGGACACTCATCCGGCAGTAATGCAGCGCCGTATTCGCGCGCAAAACTGGCAGCTGGAGATCGATCCGGTAGCTATTAAAAAGAAGCTTTCTGTGCGCCGGGGCATCCTGCAAAAAATTGAGGATTGGACGGGCTGGCGGGTCAGCGAATACCGCAATTATAAAATTATCAAAAGTTAAACTGCAAGCCTTTGCATGTACATCTGGATCGTGTTCTCTAATCCATAATACAATGCATCGCAAACCAAAGCATGGCCAATACTTACCTCCTGTAAACCCGGAACATGCTGGGCAAAATATTTCAGGTTTTTCAAATCCAGGTCGTGCCCGGCGTTAAGGCCTAAGCCTACTTCTTTAGCTTTTTGTGCCGCTTGGATGTAAGGGGCAGCTGCAAGCTCAATTCCTTGATGGTAATGGCTGGCGTAGGCTTCGGTATAAAGCTCAATGCGGTCGGTTCCGGTTTCGGCAGCAGCCTCCACCATGTCCACAAGCGGATCAACAAACAATGACACGCGGATGCCTTCATCTTTAAAGCTTTTTACCATATCCTGCAAGTAGCGTTTGTGGCTAATAGTATCCCAGCCGTGGTTAGAGGTGAGCTGATTAAGCGCATCAGGCACTAAGGTTACTTGGTGTGGTTTAACGGCCATAACCAAATCCACAAACTTTTTTTCTTCGCAGTTGCCTTCAATGTTAAATTCGGTAGTTACGATATCTTTTAAAGCATATACATCATCATAACGTATATGGCGCTCATCCGGGCGGGGGTGTACTGTGATGCCTTGTGCGCCAAAGCGCTCACAATCTTTGGCAACCTGTATCAAATCGGGGTTATTACCACCGCGCGAATTGCGGAGCGTAGCTATTTTATTAACATTAACAGATAAGCGTATCATCGGCAAAAATTAAAGATGCAAATTAAATAATCTTACTGCATAACACCTTAACTGGCTATAATGATTGTGCAAACTTTAAAACGATGCATAAGTAGGCGGTTTGGCTATCACAATCCTGAAGCCGTCCGGATCAATATAAGTAATTCCGTTATTGTTCCAGTAAGGGTTTTTAGCATTTATAGGCAAAATGAATTGTTGTAAAAATCGTAAATTAATTTCTTCATATTCCTGTTTAGTATGGGCATACCATACCAGTAAGTCATCATCATCGGGTTGATGTTGTGGCGCTTCGGTAGATGTAGTAAACTCCAGGTGCCAATCGTGCTGACTGAGCCCTACAAAAACGCCGCTGTAACCGTCATGATCGGTAAACTGACCCAGTAGCTTTAAGCCTAATACATCTACATAAAAGCGAATAATGCTTTGCAGATGGTTAGTATGACGGGCTATTCTGATTTTCACAGTGCTTGTTTAAACGGACCTATGCCACTGCCATTTACAAAGATGGTATTAACCGTTACCGGTAATTTACCAGATGGCGTAAGCTGGCGGCTAATCACTTTAGCTGCTGCACGTTGCATACCGTCATCTTTTTGGTAAGCAGCAATTAGAGCGCTGGCTTTTTCAATGCCAGGCAAGTTAGCTATCGTATACGGATTGGCAAAAATGCTGATGGCTGCATTGGGTGATGTGGCTAATTGTGCAATCAGGTTTTTAACAGCGTCGCTGTAATCTAACTTACTCTGCGGACGTAAGCGCGTATCGTGTACACCAATTACGATCTGACCGTAAGTTTTTAACTCATTTAACAGCTTGGTAACATCATTACCTGATGCTTTTTTGTCGATATTAAATAGGGTATTGTTAGCAAAGGTTTTGGCAAGCTCTAACTGAAAGGTGGTATTGGTAGCTGTACCAATGCTTACCAAAGCTGTTCTTTGCTCAAAATTAAGGCGTTGTATCAGGCCGTTGTCCTGTAATAAGGTTACTGCCGCATTGCTCAGTTCCTGTATTAATTCTTTTGCAGGTTCCCGGTTAAGGTTTTCGGGGATGTTTTGCAAATCTGTAGGTTGGTAGCGGTTTAAGCCTACCCAATATTTAGCAGCCAATACCTTTTTAACTTTACCATCTAACTCCGACTCATTAATTACATGTTGCCGTACTGCTTTTTTTATTTTACGGATGGCCCGCATCGAGTTTTCCGACAATTCAATTATATCATTGCCCGCCATAAAAGCTCTTAAATCAGCTTCACCTTCCGGAAAGTATTTAACAACACCTTTCATTTCCATGGCATCAGAAACTACCAGGCCTTTAAACCCTAATGAATCTTTAAGTAAGCCGGTGATGATAGGCCTTGATAGTGTTGAGGGCAGATTTTTGGTAGAATCCAAAACAGGTATGCTCATGTGCGCTACCATTATCCCGCTTATGCCGGCCTGAATAACCTGCTTAAACGGATATTCTTCTAACGTATCTAAACGGGTGCGAGTAAAATTAAGTTGTGGCAGGTCATAATGTGAGTCAACGTTGGTGTCGCCATGACCAGGGAAATGTTTGGCTGTAGTTAGTAATCCACCTTGCTGCATTCCCTGCATATAAGCAATAGCTTTAAGAGCTACTTTATATTTATTGTCGCCAAACGAGCGGTAATTAATTACCGGGTTATCAGGGTTGTTATTGATATCAACCACAGGGGCAAAGTTTAAATGCATACCCAGGCGCTTAAAATCATAAGCTACCTCCTGGCCCATTTGGTTAATTAGCTTGTCATCCTGTATGGCGCCCAAAGTCATTTGGTATGGGTACGATAGCGTGGAGTCTAGGCGCATGCCTAAGCCCCACTCGCCATCCATCGCAATTAATAAAGGGATGTGGGCAAACTGTTGATACTGATTACTCAAAGCTGCCTGCCTTACTGGCCCGCCCTGAAAAAATACCAGTCCGCCCGGTTGTTGATGCTTAATTACTCCCGCTATCGAGTCGGAGTAGGCTTTGCCTTTGTTGGTATGCGCACGTATAAAAAATAATTGAGCAACCTTCTGTTTACGATTAAGCTTACTGAAAACTGAGTCTACCCAGTGGTTTTGCTCAGATAAAGAGGATATAAAATTGTTTTGTTGCTGCGCAAATGTGGTTTGCGCTGCTGCCAAAAGCAATGCCGCACTTAATAATAATCTCACAGTTCTTTGTGTTAATACCGGCTCAAAAATAAGCAACCTAAACATCATAAATGAGCAGACAAATAGAATGTTTAAATAATTGATTAAAAAAAGTTAACAGGCAAATAAACCAATGGCAGTTTATCACATCTATAAAGCATTCAGTTTGAATTAAAATTTACAACACAATGAAAAAATTATTACTTGCAGCCATGGTGCTGCTGATATTCGGAACCGCTGACGCTCAACGTCGTCATGGTTATCGCAGGCAGCGCGTATCTGATGATTATTATCGTCCGAGAGTGGGTTTAACAGGTGGTTTAAACATTGCCAACACCATCAGTTCCCGTAACTCAGATTTTAGCACTAATACCAAATTGGGTGCTAACGTAGGTTTATTTGTAGATGTGCCTATTGTTTATCCGCTATCGTTCCAGCCCGAGATTTTGTACTCACAAAAAGGCTATCGTGCTAATACCGTTTATGGCGATTTTGCACAGCGTGCCAATTTCATTGATGTGCCTTTGTTGCTTAAATTAAAGCTTGCTCCGGCATTTAATATTTTAGCTGGTCCGCAGATATCTTTCTTAATGAACACCCGTAACACTTATTACGACGGGTTTAACGTAATACAGCAAGATCGTTATACTTATAATGGCGACAAAACCTTTATTGGTGGTGTGTTGGGTGTAGCCTTAGATTTAAACCGCAACGTTGAATTGCGCGGACGTTATACCGTTGATTTTCGTGAAAACAACCCTAACGGTAGCTCGGGCGTGCCTGCGTTTAAAAACCAGGTTTGGCAAGTGGGCTTAGGCTTTAAGTTCTAAAAATTTCAGATCCTTTTATATATCCGTTTAATTAAACAGGCCGCTCTGCTAAATGCAGGCGGCCTGTTTGTTTTTATGCCTCTCCCTGGAAAGACTGCATATCAATCAGCTTGCGGTACAAGCCGTTCTTTTGCATCAGTTCGGTATGGCTGCCTTGCTCTGCTACACGGCCGTTTTCTAAAACTACAATCAGGTCGGCGTTTTGGATGGTGCTTAAACGGTGAGCAATGATTAACGACGTGCGATTTTTCATCAGGTTGTTTAAAGCATCCTGTACCAGTTTTTCCGATTCGGTATCCAATGCCGAAGTTGCTTCGTCTAACAGCATCAGCGGTGGGTTGGCCAGTACAGCACGGGCAATGCAAATCCGTTGCTTTTGTCCACCTGAAAGTTTGGTGCCGCGGTCGCCTACGTTAGTGTCGTAACCATTTTCGGTGCTTTCTATAAAAGTATGTGCATTGGCAATGCGGGCAGCTGCCTGCACTTGTTCCATCGTGGCATCGGGTTTACCAAAAGCGATGTTGTTAAATATAGTATCATTAAACAAGATGGATTCTTGATTAACAATTCCCATCAGGCTGCGTACCGAATCCATGGTTAAATCTTTAATGTTATGCCCATCAATGTTTACCGATCCGCTTTGCGGCTCAATAAAGCGGGGCAATAAATCCATCAAAGTTGACTTGCCACCGCCCGACGGGCCAACCAGTGCCACCGTTTTGCCCTTAGGTATCTCGAGGTTAATATCGCTTAGCACTTCTTTGTCGCCATAGGCAAAAGTAACATGCTCCAATTTGATGCCTTCGTTAAATCCGTTTAAAGCTAAAGCATTAGGTGCGTCCACAATTTGCGGTTTCTCGTCAATCAGTTTTAATACCCTTTCGCCGGCTGCAATACCGGTGTGTATGCCGCTAAAGGAGTCGGATATGGCTTTAGCAGGGCGGGTAACCTGCGAAAACATGGCAATATAGCCAATAAAGGCTGCTGCACTTAAGTCGGATTTATCATTTAAAATCAAATAGCCACCATATAGTACCAATGCAGTAATCATGCTTACCCCTAAGGTTTCAGACACGGGCGAAGCCAATTGCTGGCGCCGTGCCATTGATTTAACAATTTGCGTATATTTTTGATTTTGCGCATGAAAGCGGTCTTTGGTATAGTTGCCTGCATTAAAAGCTTTAATGATTTTAATCCCGGATAGGGCCTCGTCCAGGTAGCTAATCATCACACCATAAGTTTGCTGAAGCGTTATAGCTTGTTGTTTTAATTTTTTTACAATACGAGATATGATGAACGCCGAAACCGGAATAACCAGCAGCGAGTAAACCGTTAGTTTAACAGAAATGGCAAACAAAGCAGCAGCATATAAGATAAGCTGCAGAGGTTCCTTAAAAAGCACCTGCAAGGTGCCGGTAACCGAATACTGCACCACCTGCACATCCGAAGAAACTTTAGAAATAATGTCGCCTTTACGCTCGTTGCTGAAAAAGCCCATGTGCAAGTTCATCACATTGTTAAAAACCGAACGACGCAGGTTAAGCAGGGTATGCGCTCTCAGGTTTTCCATCGTGCGCTGTGAAAGGTAGCGGAACAGGTTACCCAAAAAGACTGAAGTAACGATAATGCCACATACAAACTTAAGCGCTCCCCATTCACCATATTGATGAATAATAAAGTCGACATAGTAATTAAAAAAGGCATTCAGGTCAAATATAGAGGGCTTGGCAGCACCAGCTTGTACCAAAGGCTTAGCACATTTATCGCCTTTAGAAAATAACGTTTGCAGTAGCGGTACCAGTAAGGCTAAGTTGAGGGTATTAAATATAACAGCAAAGGCAGTAGTTATAAAATAGGGTATGGCAAATTTCTCAATGGGTTTAGCAAAAGAGAGAAGCCTGAAGTATGTTTTCATTTACATCAATTAACCCGCAAAAATAACCAAAATTGTTAACCTCATACATATTTGTTAACGGCTCTGAAATGTTGTGTTCAGCAAATCCACAACAGTGTCACTATTTGTTTACCGATTGTTAATCAGGGCTTAAAATAGTACCTTTGCGGCAAACAAATAAGGGCATCCCGTTCATGAAACTGAATATCGATTACCAGGAAAAATTCCAAGCCAGACACATTGCACCTAATGAGGCAGATGCTTCCAAAATGCTTAAGACCATAGGTGTTGGCTCATTAGACGAACTGATTGGACAAACCGTTCCTGAAAAAATTAGGCTTAAAGCGCCGTTAAATTTACCCGCCGCTAAAAGTGAGTTTGATTACCTGAATACGCTTAAACAAACCGTATCAAAAAACAAGGTATTTAAAACTTACATCGGCCAGGGTTACTATGACGTAATTGTACCAGGTGTTATTCAGCGTAATATTCTGGAAAATCCGGGATGGTACACTCAGTACACGCCTTACCAGGCCGAAATTGCACAAGGCCGTTTACAGGCGTTGTTAAATTTCCAGACTATGGTTTTAGACTTAACCGGGATGGAAATTGCCAATGCCTCTCTACTGGACGAAGGTACTGCTGCTGCCGAGGCCATGTTTATGCAGTATAGCTTGCGTAAAAACCAAAAAGCAAATACCTTTTTTGTGTCTGAGCAGCTGTTTCCGCAAACCATAGACATTTTAAAAACCCGCTCGCAGCCTTACGGTATTCAGTTAGTTATTGGCGACCATCGCTCGGTTGAACTGACTGATGAGATGTTCGGCGCCATTGTGCAATACCCGGCAAAAGACGGTGCGGTATATAATTACACCGATTTTGCAGCAAAAGCTCACGAAAAAAACATCAAGTTAACCGTTGTGGCCGACTTGATGAGTTTAGTACTGCTAACGCCGCCGGGCGAATGGGGAGCTGATATTGTGGTAGGTACCAGTCAGCGCTTTGGTGTGCCAATGGGCTTTGGTGGTCCGCACGCAGCATTTTTTGCTACTAAAGAAGAATACAAGCGCTCGATGCCGGGCCGTATAATTGGTGTAACTATTGATAGTGCAGGAAATTATGCACTGCGTATGGCCCTGCAAACCCGCGAGCAGCATATTCGTCGTGATAAGGCAACCTCTAATATTTGTACTGCGCAGGCATTACTGGCTATTATGGCCGGTATGTATGGCGTATATCATGGTCCGCAAGGGTTAAAACTAATTGCCGAGCGTATGCATGGTTTGGCTGTTTTATTGGCGCAATCATTACAGCAATTAGGTTACGAGCAATTGAACGAAGCCTACTTTGATACGGTTAAGTTTGATGTTGGTAATCTGGCCGGTTCCATTCATGCTGAAGCTTTAAACAACGAAATGAACCTGCATTATGATGGTTCATTGGTAAGCATTGCTTTGGATGAGACTACATCGCCGGAAGATATAAAAACCATCATTCGCTTTTTTGCGAAAGTAAAAGGTAAAACGCTAAATGACGTAAGCTTCGATGAGCTGAAATCAAAACTGGAAACGGTTATCCCATCCGAACTGCAGCGTCAGTCGGCTTATTTAACGCACCCTATATTCAACTCGCATCATTCAGAGCATGAAATGCTGCGCTATATCAAATCGTTAGAAGCAAAAGACTTATCGCTTTGCCACTCGATGATTGCCTTGGGCTCATGTACCATGAAGCTGAATGCTACAACCGAAATGGTACCGGTTACCTGGCCTGAGTTGAGCAAGATGCACCCGTTTGCACCAGCCGATCAAACCGGCGGTTATATGCAAATATTTGACGAACTGAACAAATGGTTAAGCGAAATTACCGGTTTTGCAGCCATGAGTCTACAGCCTAATGCCGGTGCACAAGGTGAGTATGCCGGTTTAATGGTAATTCGTGCCTATCATCTGGATAGGGGTGATGACCACCGTAACATCGCTTTAATTCCGTCATCTGCGCACGGCACAAACCCTGCTTCGGCAGCAATGGCCGGTATGAAAATCATCGTGGTAAAATGTGATGAGAACGGTAACATCGACGTTGCTGATCTGAAAGCTAAAGCAGAACAATATAAAAATGAACTTTCGTGCCTGATGGTAACCTATCCATCTACACATGGTGTATTCGAAGAGTCGATCATCGAAGTTTGTAACATCATTCACGAAAACGGCGGCCAGGTTTATATGGACGGTGCCAACATGAATGCGCAGGTTGGTTTAACAAGTCCGGCCAATATCGGTGCCGACGTTTGTCACCTGAACTTGCACAAAACCTTCTGTATACCTCACGGTGGTGGTGGCCCCGGCATGGGTCCGATTGGCGTAGCTAAGCATTTGGTTCCTTACCTTCCGGGGCATGCAGTAGTTAATATAGACCAGGGAAAATCGATCCCGGCAGTATCTGCTGCACCTTGGGGCTCAGCTTCTATCCTGATTATTTCGCATGCTTACATAGCCATGATGGGCGGCGATGGCTTAACCAATGCTACTAAATACGCTATTTTGAATGCTAACTACATTAAGGCACGTTTAGAGCAACATTACCCAGTATTATACGCCGGTGCACAAGGCCGTTGCGCACACGAAATGATTTTAGATTGCCGTAGCTTTAAAAACTTTGGCATCGAGGTAACAGATATTGCCAAACGTTTAATGGACTACGGTTTCCACGCGCCAACAGTATCTTTCCCTGTTGCTGGTACCGTAATGGTTGAGCCTACCGAATCGGAGCCTAAGCACGAACTGGATCGTTTCTGCGATGCCATGATTGCCATCCGTCATGAAATTGATGATGTGGAGAAAGGCTTATTAGATAAAACAGACAACCCATTAAAAAATGCGCCTCACACTGCAGCGATAATTACCGGCAATGAGTGGAGCCATCCGTACACCCGTCAAAAAGCAGCCTTCCCGCTGCCTTACGTGGCCGAATACAAATTCTGGCCATCAGTAGGTCGCGTAAACGATACCTACGGCGACCGTACGTTGATTTGCTCTTGCCCTCCGCTAACCGATTACGAGTTTGAGGAAAGTGAAGTAACTACTACCGAATACGGTACCTGATAACATAAAAAAGGCCTCTGCGGAGGCCTTTTTTATGTTATAATGATTTGATTGTTGATGCCGACTAAGCTAATTCAATAGCCGGATCCCAAAATATTTTCTCAAAGTTTTGCACCTGATTGTTTTCTACCTCAATACCTTCGCTGCGCAGCATCTGCTCCATAAGCTCAAAAGAATCGAAATGAAACTTGCCAGTTAATAAGCCAGTGCGGTTAACTACACGATGCGCAGGTATTGGGGGGTAAAGTTTTCCTGATGCCCTCATAGCATACCCTACTACGCGCGACGAACTTTTTGAACCTAAATACGCAGCTATAGCTCCATAAGAAGTTACCCGGCCTGTAGGAATCAGCCTTACTACTTCATATACCCGGTCAAAAAAGTTATCCTCGGCCATAAATGATTTATTCGAACGAGAATTGCAGGTAGTTAATATTCTTGTTATCCTGCAAATACTTTTTCTCGTAGTAGGTTTTAATATTCAGCACCTCGGTGGCAAAAGGCGAATGGTATAAATCCTCGGTTTTTATATGGAGCTTTAAGCCTAATTCTTCAATTTTTTCGGCAGTATAAGCGTGCAAGTCATCATTGTCTGTTTTCAAGTTGATAAGGCAACCTGGTTTCAGCACTTGTTTGTATTTCTCTAAAAAGCGCGGAGAGGTTAAACGTTTTTTCTCGCGGCTTATTTGCGGTTGGGGATCAGGGAAGGTGATCCATATTTCATCCACTTCGTGCTCGCCAAAATAATCGGTCAAATTTTCTATCTGGATGCGCAAAAAGCCAACGTTGGGTATATTTTCTTCTACAGCGGTTTTAGCACCCCGCCATATGCGGTTACCCTTATAATCAATACCAATAAAGTTTTTTTCGGGAAATAGCTGGGCCAGATTAACAGTGTACTCACCTTTACCGCAGGCCAGTTCTAAAACTACTGGTTTGTCATTCTTAAAAAAGTCTGCTGCCCATTTGCCTTTGTAAGGCAAACCGTCTTCCAGTTGTTTAACGTTATCAAAGGTTGCTATTTCGGCAAAACGTCTTAACTTATCTTTTCCCACTGCTTAAAATTAAAAGCACAAAAGTAAGTAAAGAATATACACCTGCCAAGAAACAAGAAATGCTCCTTTTGAGGAGCATTTCTTGTGATGTTAATTTGTTTGTTATACCGGCCTGATGTTAGGTGATATAGGTGGAACCGGATCGGTTACTACCACTTTCTTTTCTATTATCGGTTTTTCGGGTTGTTTAACTGTGGATGGCTTAACAGCTGTTTTAGGCCGTTTGCCAAATAGGGACTTAACGCGCCCCCACACAGAGGTTACCGAGTCTTCACTGATGTAAGCGGATGCTTTTTGTGAGGCCAAACCTACCAACGTCTTCACTATAAAGTTAGAGCGTTTAAACAGCGTTTTATTTAAAGCAATCGGAAGCACAAAGCGCGAGATTAAACCAATAATATCTGGCGATAGGATAGTGCCTAATCCAAAATTATTGCTGCTGCCAGCTTCGCCTTCAGGCGTTTTAGGAAATATAGAACGTATAGAAGCAAAAATAGCCGATGGACTGCTGAAACGCTTTTTCAGTTCCATTTCCTGTTCCTGCCTGTGCTTCTCGAGCCGGATGATCTCCGAACGCAGATCATCTATGTTTTTTACAGGTATATCCATGGCTACTTAAATATTTTACTAATGAGCAGGTTCACAATAGGCTTTTCTACTTTATTTTTTGCAAAAATAAAGATGAGCGCAATGATAAGGTAGAATAAGGCTACTATGCCGAACCCTTTCCATGCAGCGCCTAAAGCCTCGCCTAAAAACAAGGCTAACGTAAAAGTGGCAAACAGGAAAGTAAGCAAAAGACTTATGGTAACCACTACTACCGTAACCAGACTTGCTGCTACTGAGGTACTTTTTTCAATCGCCTTATATTTTGATAATGTAAAGCGTGTTTCAACGTACTCCTTTAACTGGTCAAGTATAGGCGTTTGTAGTGGTTGTTCTGCTTCTTTGGTTTCTTCCATCTAAAAGTTAGATTAATCCCGAAGGATGTGATTTCCGGAATTGCTTAATTATGCGTGTTCAAGATCATCTTGATACTCTTGTTCAGCGCCGTTAATTTTAGTTTTAATATTATCTACAACTTTTGATTTTAATGAAGATAACTTATCAATCTCAGCAGCGGCAGTTTCTTTAATGGTATCGCTCAGGTTGTTTAATGACTCTGATAATTTGTCGCGCGTGTCGGTACCTTTATCTGGGGCAAACAAAATGCCCAATGCAGCACCGGCAGCTAAACCGGCTAAAAGAGCTAAAGCCACTTTACCGGCATCGCCCAAACCATCGTCTTTTTTTACCTTAAAGCTTGGTATTTTTTTGATCAGGTCAGCTACGTCTTTTGTATTCATGGTGATTAAAATTTAATGTTGTAATCAGTTATTTAAGTTAACGGCTAAAATAAAGCTTTGTTTATATCGATTGTTAAAATTGTTCGTCACTGGGTATGGCACGTATCCTTTCCAGGCGTTCGGCAGCCATACGGTTCGTCTCATAAATCTCGGTCAGGAGTATAAAATAAGACAGCAGCACCGGGCCAAATACCAGGCCCAAAATGCCAAATAAAGGTAAACCAATAAATACACCAATGATCGAGATAACCGGGTGAGTATTAGCAATGCGCTTATTAATTACCATACGCAATACATGGTCTAAGTTGCCTATAAACAGCAACCCATAGGCCATGATGAATACGCCCGACCAAGTCCTTCCGATGAGCATTAAATATAAGCCTGCAGGTATAGATAAAGTAGGAGCGCCTACCACTGGTAAAAAAGAGATAAAAGTGGCAATTACACCCCAGAATATTGCATCCGGCAGACCCACAATCCAAAAGCCGTTGGCCAGCAAAAAACCTTGCACCAGCGAAATGATGCCCTGGCCCAAAACGTTAGAGTAGGTCGCGTTTTTTAATGCGACTGCAAATTTCAATGAATGCTGTTCACTGAAAGGCGCGTACCTGAGTAAACCTGCCTCAAACTCGCGTAGTTGCACCAGCATAAAATAGAGCAAAAAGTACAGCACTAATAAGGTTAAAATGATATTGGCCGCGCTACCTAATATGGACGGGAAAAGGTCGGCCGCATAGGTGCCCAGTTTTTTTAAGGTGTCTTCGGCAAAGCGGGGCTGGCTCAGATATTCGGCCGTTACCATGTCGATCTTATCCACCCACGAGTCGATAGGCAGTGAGCTGGTTTTAAAGCTGATGATCTTTTCGATCACCATAATGCTCAGCAACAAAAAAGGGATAACAATAGCGATGAGCGAAATAAAGATGATGAGCAGGGCCGATAAGGTAGTGTTCCACCTGCGCTTTTCGGTTAAGTGCAGGTAAAAAGGCCTGAACATCACATACAGCACAATGGCACCCAGTATGGCACTAAAAATAGCGCTCAATGCATACAGTAAAAAACAGCCAAGCACAATAATGCTTACCAGTACAATATTATTACGCTGCTGATAACTAAAAACGGACATGGCTTGAAATCGAACTTGTTAATAAACAAAAAAGCGCTGTAATGTTCAGCGCTTTTTTGTTTAAACTTTATTGCTGGGTTGATTTCAAATGCCCTGCACCAGGCTGTTAATTTTTGCACAACTCATAGTAATGGTATCCATATAAAACAGCGCGTCATCAGAAGGTTGCTCAATTTCGTAACGCAGTTGTTCTAAAGCCAGATTAATGTTCGAAAGCTGGTTTTTAACATCGTGCTTAAAATTGCGCAGCTGCTCTTCAGTAATTTGCTTTTGTGTATCCTGCCCGTTCATCTATTTATTCAAGTTAATAGCCTTCATTTTATTATATAGCGTTTTACGGTCTATATTTAATATTTCGGCTGCTTTGGTTTTGTTGAAATTTACCTGACGCAAAACTTGTAAAATTGTTTCATACTCGGCTTCTAAAGCTGCATTTTTTAAGTCGGGCCTTACATCTTTAACTGCCGGTGTAATTGAGCCATTGCTCGTAGTTAAAGGAGCTTCATGAGCGTATGCTTTTTCAAAGGCCAGCATCTCAAGCGGTAAGGCTTTCATTTGTACTTCATCGCCTTCGGTAAGTAAAGTAGCTCGTCTAACCACGTTTTTAAGCTCGCGGATATTGCCTTGCCAACGGTAGTGCCTAAAGCATTCAATCACCTCGGGCGAAAAGGCAACCACATTGCGGTTAAGTTCCTGATTGGCGCTTTTTAAAAAGTGCGTTGCCAATTGGATCACATCGTTATCACGCTCGCGCAATGGCGGCATGTGAATACTGAACTCATTAAAACGGTGATATAAATCCTCTCTGAAACGGCCTTTGTTAATAGCATCCTGCAGGTTTTCGTTAGTAGCCACAATAATGCGTACATCCAAGTCAATCTCTTTGGTCGAGCCTATACGTTTTACCTTGCGCTCCTGTACGGTACGTAACAAGGCGGCCTGAATATCATAAGACAGATTTCCTACCTCATCCAGAAATAAGGTCCCGCCATTGGCCATTTCAAAATGGCCTATTTTGGTATATAAGGCACCGGTAAACGAGCCTTTTTCGTGACCGAAAAATTCGCTTTGCGCCAATTCTTTGGTTAATGAACCACAGTCCATCGCCACAAAGGGTTGATCACGCCGCGGACTGTTTTGGTGTATGCTTTTGGCTACCGACTCTTTACCGGTGCCGCTCTCGCCCATGATAATTACGCTATAGCTCGTAGGGGCAACCAGTTCTATCTGGCGTAACAACTCTTTGGATGCTGCACTACTGCCGGTTACGAACTCGTTAGATAGGGTAGTAGGCCTGCTTTTTTCTTTGGCAGGTTTTTGGTTACTACCACTCGCAGTAGCCGTTGGTGCTTCGTCGTCTGCAGATGTAGTTAAGGCATGGTGAGTTTCAATGGCTTTATTGATGGTAGTTAATATCTCGTCTGGGTATAACGGCTTGGTGATATAATCATAAGCCCCCATTTTGATGAGTTCTACTGCCATTTTTATATCGGAGTAACCGGTAATAATGATAACCCCGGTTTGAGGATACTGCGCTTTAATTATTTTGAGCATCTCGCGACCGTCAGTGTCTTCCAAACGATAATCGCATAACACCAAATTATAATTATTTGCTTTTAAGTGTTCTAACCCTATACTTCCACTTGATGCTGTATGCACCTCAAAATTATTGCGTGTCAAAAACTTTGACAGCAACAGGGCGGTGTTCACCTCATCATCAATGATTAGAATTTTATTCATATTAACAACTATTTTCCATTGCTTAACAATAATTGGGCAATGTTGTCTACAAAAATGGGAAATTTTGCAACAATTTAGCAATAGTTATTGATGTGTCAAGCGTATGAATACATATTTATATAATCTTAATATTTATTAATAAAAGCTGCAATACTTTTATTGAAGTAAGCAATCCGTTATTATGAAGTACTTAAAAGCATCAAATTTTGCTACTTTTGCTTAGTTACTATTCTTATGAGCGAAGAAAGATCATTGAATTTTATTGAAGAAATTGTTGAATACGATTTACAATCCGGCAAAAATAATGGCCGTATACATACCCGTTTCCCGCCCGAGCCAAATGGCTATCTACACATCGGACATGCGAAATCTATCTGTTTAAATTTTGGATTGGCTAAGCGTTATAACGGTAAAACTAACCTGCGTTTTGATGATACTAACCCGGTTACCGAAGATACCGAATACGTAGAAAGTATTAAGGCTGACGTACGCTGGTTAGGTTTTGAGTGGGCTAACGAGCTTTACGCTTCCGACTATTTTGATATATTATATGCATTTGCCTTAAATCTCATTAAACAAGGTTTGGCTTATGTAGACGATAGTACGCCCGAAGAAATTGCTGCACAAAAAGGTACACCAACTGAACCGGGCGTGGCTAACGAATACCGCAATCGCACTATCGAAGAAAACGTGCAGTTGTTTGAAGACATGAAAGCCGGTAAATACCCGGACGGAGCTAAGGTATTACGCGCTAAAGTAGATATGGCATCGCCTAACATGCACATGCGCGACCCGATCATGTACCGCATCAAACATGCACAACATCATCGTACCGGCGACAAGTGGTGCATCTACCCAATGTATGATTTTGCCCATGGGCAATCGGATGCTATTGAGGAAATTACGCATTCTATTTGTACGTTGGAGTTCATACCCCATCGTCCGTTATATGAATGGTTTATTGACAAGCTGGAAATATTCCCATCAAAACAATATGAGTTTGCGCGCTTAAACCTTACTTACACGGTAATGAGTAAGCGTAAGCTGTTGCAACTGGTGAATGAAGGTCATGTAGAGGATTGGGATGATCCGCGTATGCCAACCATTAGTGGTTTGCGTCGCCGTGGTTATACACCTGCTTCCATACGTGAGTTTTGCGAGCGTATCGGCGTGGCAAAGCGCGAAAACCTGATTGATGTAGGCTTGCTTGAGTTTTGCATCCGCGAGGATCTGAATAAAACTGCCTGGCGCCGTATGGCCGTGTTAGATCCCATTAAACTGGTAATTACTAACTACCCGGCCGGGCAAACTGAAACCCTGCATGGCGAAAATAATCCGGAGGTAGAAGGTGGCGAAGGCGGCCGTGACATTCCATTTAGCAGCGAACTTTACATAGAGCGCGAAGATTTTATGGAAGTAGCGCCGAAGAAGTTTTTCAGGTTGGCACCGGGACTGATGGTAAGGTTAAAACATGCTTACATTGTAAAATGCGAAGACTTTGTGAAAGACGCTGATGGCAATGTTACTGAAGTGCATTGTACTTATATACCTGAGTCAAAATCGGGACAAGATACCAGCGGTATTAATGTAAAAGGTACTATTCATTGGGTAAGTGTACCGGATGCAAAAACTGCCGAGGTAAGATTGTACGACCGCTTATTTAAATCTGAAAACCCAGCTGCCGAAGAAGGAGATTTTAAAGATGATTTAAACCCTAATAGTTTGCAAATCATCTCTGCTTTTGTAGAACATGACTTGGCAACAGCTTTGCCGGGTAAAGGATATCAGTTTATCCGTAAGGGTTACTTTACTTTAGATAGATTATCATCGGATGACAAGTTAGTGTTCAACCGTACCGTTACTCTGAAGGATGCCTGGGCTAAAGAGGTAAAAAAGGGATAAAAACATTACATCTTTCATTATAAAACAACAAGAGCAGGCCAAACAGTCTGCTCTTGTTGTTTTATACGGTATAAGCACTTCAGGAATTAATTAAACCACTGTTTCATGGTTTCGGTAATGTGTGCCAAATGGTGGTTGCTATGCCAGGCATACATCGCTGCAGAAAGATGCAGGGTGTAAGTAATATTTCTTTCAGGATGAAAAAACGTACGCTGCCATTGTTCTTCGGTAAGGCTTTCAAATAGGGCCACCATGTGCTGGTGTATACCTTCCAGCATTTTTAATGATGATTCTAAGGGCAGTTTAACGTCGGCTTGTGTAGCCCATGCGGCTTCATCATAAGCTTTGATGGTTGGATTGTTCTCAGTTAAGGCCAGCTTAATGCGTGTCAATGCGTTCATGTGGCTATCGGCCAGGTGATGCACAACTTGTTGCAAAGTCCAGCCTCCGGGGCGGTAAGTGGTGTTGAGTTGAGCACCGTTTAATTGAATAACAGTAGCGCGCAAACGTACAGGCAGTGTTTTAATGGTTTCGATGCATTGCTCAATATATTCTGGCGTATAAGTTTCGGGTGCTTTAAACTTGCCGGTAGGGTAGCGTAGCTGCTCGTCGTTTAATGTTGCTGTAGACATGGGTCTTATTTAACTTTTAAAGTTTAAAGATGGATGCTTTTTATGAAAATCGGTAGCATCCTGATAAATTTTAGCTGCCTGCAAAAGCTTACCTTCGCCAAACAGCTGCCCCATAAAGGTAATACTCACCGGGCGGCCGCTTGCATTAAAACCGTTTGGCAATACCACACATGGGTTGCCGGTTAAATTAGTCATCGACAAATTGAGGCTAAACGACGGTGTAATATATAAATCAAGCCCTTTTAATTTCTCGTACCAGCTTTGGATCAGTAAAGTGCGGGCACGATTAGCCTGTATGTATTCGGCTGCTGATATAAATTGCGATGCACGAAAAATATTTGGCCAGGCATTCTTGTTTTGCTGCACCAACTGGTCATCGCGGTGCGACAGCACCAGTTCCTGAAACGCGGCTCCAGCTTCGGCATCCAATACAAAGGTCATAGCCCCGATAGGCATCTTCGGATATTCAATAGGTACAAGCTCGGCACCTAACTCTTTTAACTTAGCCAACGTTGCTGAATCGGTATTGTGGCTTTGTGAGCGGCGTTCAAAATCGTTTTTAACATAACCAATTTTGCAACCTTTCAGGGTTTTAATTGTACCATCATAATTAAATGGTGCTGCTATAGTACTTAAATCTTTGCTGTCGATACCTTGTATGATGTTAAAAACGATGGCGGCATCTTCTACACTGCGGGTAATAGGACCCAACTTGTCCATGCTCCAGCTTAGCGCCATTGCGCCGTATTTGCTTACCCGACCAAACGATGGGCGCAAGCCAGTATCTCCGCACTCGGTAGATGGCGATACAATCGAACCTAAAGTTTCGGACCCAATGGCATAAGGCAAACATCCGGCGCTTACTGCCGAAGCTGAACCTGCTGATGAACCGCTGGAACCGCGGCTGATGTCCCACGGGTTTCTGGTTTTGCCGCCAAACCAAACATCGCCCATAGCCAATTCGCCTAAAGTAGTTTTGGCTATTAAAATGCCGCCAGCTGCTTCCAGTTTACTTACCACTGTAGCATCAACATCAAGCTGTTGATTTTGGTAAGCCACAGAACCAAACGTGGTTTTATAGTCTTTTTGAGCTAGTAAATCCTTTACGCCAAACGGAATGCCATGTAATACGCCGCGATAATGCCCCGCTTTTATTTCGGAATCTGCTTCGGCTGCTTTTTTCAGGGCGCGCTCTTCGGTAACGGTTACTGCAAAGAGTAGTTGCGGATTGTATTTCTTTAAGCGGTCAATAAAAAAGCGGGTTAGTTCTACACTGGTAATTTGCTTGCTTTTAATCAAGTCAGCCAATTGCCTAATGGTGTAAAAAGCCAATTCGTTTTTATTAGCCGGTAATTTAGTGCCGGTAACCTTGCTTATTTTAAAGCTGTTTTGTTTATCGGGATTAACAAAGCCTACCGGTACCGGATTAAAATTTAGCGCCGGCACCACGCTGTTGGGCATGTTTAATTTGTGCAGGCTCTCGTACGAACTGCTGAAACCGTTAAGCAGATTAAGCATGGAGTCGGCTTGAGCCGACGTAAATTGCTGCCCTATGATTTTCTCCGCTTCCTGAACTATACCTGTGGTAATAGGCACCTGCTCCCAACGTTTAACTGCAAAAGCACCCGATAAAAAGCTAACGGCGCCTACTGCGGCTAACGTAAAATATTTTGTTACAGAGTTTTTCATTCAATACTAAAGGTTTGCCCTAATTTAGCGCATCCAACCTGTTTTAATCGTTCTATGTTGAAAAAGTTACTTACCGGCTTGTTGTGTTTGAGCTTGTCTTATACCCATGCCGAGACTATAAAAACTGATGTGCTGGTAATTGGTGGCAGTGCCAGCGGTACGGCTGCCGCATTGCAATGTGCCCGCAGTAAAGTGAAAACTATTTTAGTGGAGTCCGGCAGCTGGTTAGGTGGCGAAATGACATCGGGCGGTATGTGCGTGTTGGATGGTAACCGTAACCTTCCGTCGGGTATTTGGGGTGAGTTTAGAAAACACATACGCGATTTTTATAAAAAGACACCAGGCTTTGATACCACCGTAAACGCTGTTTTACGCTTTGAGCCCTATACCGGAGCTGCCATTTTACGAAAAATGACCGATACGGTAAAGAATCTGACCTTAAAGATGAATACGCCATGGATGGCCGTTAAAAAAAACGGTACCGGGTGGGAGGTAACTATCACCGAGCATGGTAAAACCAATACTATCAAAACACAGGTTTTAATAGACGCTACCGGTACGGGCGATGTAGCTGCTAAGGCTGGCGCGCAGTTCAGTACCGGTTTTGATAGCCGCAAAGATACTGGCGAACAACTGGCGCCCGAAGAGGCGATACCCGTAATACAGGATATTACCTGGTGTGCAGTTTTAAAAGATTACGGAGCCGGTACCGACCATACGATAGCCAAACCTGTTGGTTATGACCCTGCACAGTATGATTGCCTGAAAGGTAAAGATTTACTAAAAATGGTATTAGGCGGACGGTTGCCTAATAATAAGTTTATGATTAAATGGAGCGAGTGTGCCAACTCTTACAAAGCTACGCCCGAGCTTTTATCTCCCGAAAACCGTGAGCAGTATTATAAAGAAATCCGGCTGCGTGTTTTAGGCTTAATTTATTACCTGCAAACTGCCGGAAACTTAAAAAACTTTGCTCCGACAGATGAATTTGGTACTGCAGACGGCTTGCCACCTATTCCGTATATGCGCGAGTATCGCAGGGCTAAAGGGCAGATACGTATGGTGTTGGATGATGTGCTGAGCCCTTATAACCGCAGTTCTAAACTTTACCGTACGTCAATTGCGGTAGGCGATGCCTCGCCAGGACAACATTATGTAGATAAACGCGGTCCGCAAACACCCTACCCGCCGTTCCCCGCATATAGCATTCCTTTAGGTACGGTTGTCCTTAAAGATTTGCCTAATCTTCTGGTGACTGAAAAAGCTTTATCTACCACTCATTTGGTTAATGCCAGTACATTTTATCCATCGGTGCAAATGGTTTTGGGGCAAGGTGCCGGCACTGTGGCTGCTTTTTGTGCATTTTATAAAACTACTACACAACACTTAAATGTAAGGGCTATACAGGGAGAGGTACTGGATTTTAAAGGATATTTGATGCCTTTCTCTGATGTATCGCTGGCCGATCCTAATTTTAGGGCCATACAGCAGGTGAGTGCTACGGGAATGCTGCATGGTATACCGCAGGTTAATGGTAAAACGGCGGCTATTTTGTTTAAGCCTGACACCACCGTAAGCACCGCAGAGGTAGAACCGGTGATTAAAGAGATTTACACCCGGGCCTTTTTGTGGTTTAACAAAGTAAAGCCAGGCGAGCAGTTTACCTTGGGTAACTTATTGTCGTTTATTAGTGAAATAACATTAAGCGAGCCTAAACCTTTGCAGGCGAAGATAGAAAAAGACTGGCAAGCCACCTATAAGTTTAAAGAACCATTTGATGTGAACCATCCATTAACACGGCGCGAATTTGCCGTGCTCACGAATAAGTACCTTAATCCATTTGCCCGCACGGTAGATTTAAGCGGCAAGCTGATTAATTGAGAATATGGACAGAAAGTAAAAGCCGGATGAATTAAGTTTCATCCGGCTTTTACTTTGTATTAATCCAGATCAACCCGTTGGTGCTGATAAGGTATTTCAATATTATTAAAGCCCTTTTCTTTAATGTGCTCAGCAAATTTTTGCTGAGTTTCGTACTCGCCATGTACCAAAAATAACTGCTTTACGTCTTTCGGATCCTGGCAAGCCAAAAAGTGTAGCAGGTCTTCATAATCGCCGTGGGCGCTCATGCTTTTAATTACTCGTACATCAGCCTTTACTTCATACTTATCGCCAAAAATGTAAACTTCACGGTCGCCATGCATTAAACGTCCACCTAATGAGCTCGGTTCACAATAACCCACAATCAGTATCGTGTTTTTGTCATTGCTAATGTTGTTACGGATGTGGTGCCTTACCCGCCCTGCTTCGGCCATACCCGATGAAGAGATAATCACACTCGGCCGATTATCAGTATTTAAGGCCATCGACTCTTCGGTAGATTGTACAAAGCGCAGGTTTTTAAACCCAAACGGATCGGCATCAACCTTCATTACCTCGTTCACCTGTTTATTATACTCTTCGGGATGATCTTTAATTACCTGGGTTGCCTGATCTGACAGGGGGCTATCTACATAATAATTTACATCCGGTAGTTCACCGCGTAACTCCAGCGCGTTCAGCGCATAAAGTAATTCCTGAGTACGACCTACACTAAAAGCTGGAATAATGACCTTGCCGCCTCTTACAACACAGGTTTGATGTATGGTGTCGAGCAATTCATCTTCAATCGGGCCAATTTCTTTATGCAGCGAATCGCCGTAAGTAGATTCGAGTAAAATATAATCAGCTTGCGGAAAGGTTTGCGGGCTACGCAACAACAAGTCGCCATAACGGCCTACGTCACCGCTAAAGGTAATTCGGGTCTCTTTTTCATCTTCAGATAAACGGAGGTGTATGGCGGCACTGCCAATAACATGGCCGGCATCGGTCAGCATAAACTTAATGTGCGGCGTAATTTCTACCTCTTCATTATACTCTACAACTTTAAAAAGTCGCAAGGCTTCCATGGCCTGCTGCTCGGTGTAGAGAGCGGTTAAAGGTTCCTCGTTTCGTTTTTTACGTTTTTTGTTTTCGTAATCGTTATCCTGTTCCTGTATTTTGGCAGAGTCCATCAGCAAAATACGGGTTAGGTCCATCGTCGGGGCGGTGCAATAAATAGTGCCGTCGAAGCCTTCGGCAACCAGCTTAGGGATCAGGCCACAATGGTCTATATGGGCATGCGATAAGATCATATAGTCTACCTTGGCCGGGTTAAAGCCAAAGTGCTCATTCATGTTTTCTGTTTTTGGGCCCAGTCCCTGAAACATGCCGCAGTCCAGTAAAATGGTAGTGCCGTCGTTTAATTGTACGATATGTTTGCTGCCGGTAACATTGCGGGCAGCGCCATGAAAAGTGATATGCATTTTCGGTTGAAATAATATTTGAGTCTGTTTTAGAACTGCCAACATTGCTTAAATGTTCGGTTACACGAAAAAAAGTTTGATGCCTAAAGAATTAGTTGTAGCTTTAGTATAACTATTAAGGAAAACATACTATGGAAATTAAAGAGCTAACCCGTGCAGAAGAGCAGTTGATGCATGTGCTTTGGCAAATCAAAAAAGGATACGTAAAAGATGTGATTGAGCAATTGCCCGAGCCAAAGCCTGCTTATAACACCGTATCTACCATTATACGCATATTAGAAACTAAAGGCTTTGTAAGTCATACCGCCTATGGTAAAAGCCACGAATATCACCCCATTATCAGCAAAGAAGAGTACCAAAACTTTGCATCAGATAAGTTGCTGACCGGTTATTTTGATAACTCAGTAAAGCGCATGTTTTCCTTTTTTGTGCAGAAGGAAAAGATCAACGTTAAAGAAGCTGATGAGATCATGAAGCTGATTGAAAAGTTTAAAGACAAATAAACTCCTAACCTTATGACCTGGTGGCATTACCTACTGCTGTCTAACTTATACCTGATTTTATTTTTCGGGTTTTATGCCTTGCTTTTACAGCGCGAAACGTTTTTTCAGCTTAATCGCGTGTATCTGCTGGGTTCGGCAATTATCTCTTTCCTGATTCCGGCTATACAGTCTGATTGGGTAAAGCAATGGTTTATTACCCAAAAAGTACATCAAACATTGTATAGCGCCAGTCCCGATCTGGTTTATGGTATACAAGCTATACAACCTAACCGCATAACCATTGGCGAAATAGTAGGGGCAATTTATGCCGCCGGCATTGTGGTGTTGTCGGTTAAACTAATCTGGCAGTTTATAGTGCTCGGGCAATTGTTGAAAAATAAAAAGGCAGCTGCAGCCTGGTCGTTTTTTAAAAGCATTGAGGTAGACGAAGAGCTGGAGAATCGTGAGGTAATTATGGCACACGAGGAAGTGCATGCCCGCCAATGGCACTCGGCCGATGTGATACTGATGGAAATAATAATGATCATTAACTGGTTTAACCCGATAGTTTACCTGTATAGGCGCTCCATCAAAAATATTCATGAGTTTATTGCCGACCAGAACGCCGTAAAGTTGGGTACCAGCAAAGCCGACTATGCTATGCTGCTGTTTAACCAAACTTTTAACGCCCCTGCACATCATCTGCTTAATCCCTTTTTTAATAGCAGTATGTTGAAGCAACGTATTATGATGCTGCAAAAAAATAAGTCGCATTATAGTGCTTTGCTAAAATATGGTTTTTCGGCACCCTTGTTTGCTCTGATGCTTGCCCTGTCATCAGCCACAATCAATAACAGCAATGTGGTCGAAAATTTACACAATAAGGCAGAGGATATATTTGAAGTTGCTGCAACTGCTCCTTTTAAAGCAACAATAAACTCCGACGTAAAAGCAAACATTAAAAGCATAAGTCAAAAAAATGAGTTGTTTACAATTAAGCCTTTAACCAATGCCAAGCAGCATAAAGTTATTAAGGTGAAAAATAGCATAACTTCGGTGACCAACGCTGACGCTGTTGCAAACAAAGAAGTATTTACTTCGGTAGAAAAGCTGCCGGAATATGCTGGAGGAATGGAAAGCTTCGGGAAGTATTTGAGTAAAACGCTTCGCTATCCAAAAGAGGCGCAAAATAACGGAACACAAGGACGCGCTATCGTAACCTTCATTGTCGAGGCTGATGGTTCGTTGACTGATGTACATGCCATTAAAGATCCGGGTATGGGTTTAGGTCAGGAAGCGGTGAGAGTAATTAACTCGTCTCCTAAATGGACGCCAGGCGAGCAAAACGGTCGTAAGGTAAGAGTACAGTATACCGTACCGGTGATATTCACTTTAGCTGAAAATGCTGACGCTGTAGAGCCTAAAAAAGACGAGTCCAAAAATATTAAAGTTCAGAATATAAGCTTTATAAGGCGGTTTAAAGTAAATGGCGAAACTGTAATAGACAGCAGTAATGCCAAGCATCCTGAGAAACTAATTGTAATTAGCCGGAGGAACACAGATAGCAATGCACCTAAACCTATGATTGTTATTGATGGCAAGGAAGCTCCTGAGGGGACATTGCTTAATAGCATGAAGCCCGACCAGATCAACCGAATCGACGTTTACAAAGATGAAAGCGCAACTCGCTTGTATGGCGATAAAGCCAAGAACGGAGTTATTGCTATCACCACAAAAAATAAGCCGTAAGCTTTTGGTGCTTACGGCTTAAATAGTTTTATGCGATTATCGTAGTAATTATTCTACTACGGTAACTTTAAGCATATTAGTTTTGCCTTGCGCAGAGATTGGCACTGCGGCAGTATTAATTACCACATCGCCTACTTCTGCCAGATTCTGGCTTTTCAGGATGTTATTTACATCGCTGATAGTTTTATCAGTGCTTTCTAACTCGTCGTAATAAAACGCTCTTACACCCCAAACTAAGCTCAGTGCGTTAAGCAATTGCTTGTTAGAAGTAAATATGTAAGTGTTGGCTTTAGGGCGATGGCTAGAAATCTCGAAAGCAGTATAACCAGAGAAAGTCATAGATACAATACCAACAGCATTAGTTTGCTGCGATAAGTGTACCGCAGACTCGCATACGGCATTGCTCAGGTAGTTCGGGCTGCTAACATCAACGTCAGAGTGTTTAGGCGAGTTAAACGGATAACCCTGCTCTTCTACGTTACGCACAATTTTAGCCATCGTTTCGATAACAATCACCGGGAACTCACCTACCGAAGTCTCACCGCTCAGCATCACCGCATCAGCGCCATCCAATACTGAGTTAGCAACGTCGTTTACTTCGGCACGGGTTGGGCGTGGTGTAGTAATCATGGTTTCGAGCATCTGGGTAGCTACAATTACCGGTTTTGATGCTGCACGACACTTGCGGGCAATCATTTTTTGCAATAAAGGTACTTCCTCTAAAGGCATCTCAACACCCAGGTCACCACGGGCTACCATTACACCGTCGGTAGCAGCAATAATAGCGTCAATATTTTCAATAGCTTCCGGCTTCTCAATCTTCGCAATTACGCGTGATGCCTTACCGCTGCGGCTAATAATACGTTTTAGCTCTACAATATCTTCGCCGGTACGTACAAACGATAAACCGATCCACTCAACATCGTTCTGCAATGCAAACTGCAGGTTAATTAAATCCTCTTCAGTTAAGCTCGGGATAGATACTTTAGTGTTAGGTAAGTTGACACCTTTACGCGAGGTTAAGATACCTCCATGTATTACCTCACATAAAACATTGTCTTTACGGTTAGTCTCAATTACTTTAAGCTGCAATTTACCGTCATCCAATAAAATAATCTCATTGGCTTGTACATCTTGCGGAAAAGTTTCGTAGGTGATGTAAATCTGGTTTTCATCACCAATGCACTCGCGGGTGGTCATGTTGATGTGCTTGCCGTTTACCAGGTGTATACCACCATCTTTTACCAGGCCTATACGGATTTTAGGGCCTTGCAAGTCGGCCAGCATGGCAATGTTTGTTTTGTATTGCTCATTAATTTCGCGAATCAAATCAATGGTTTTTTGATGATCTTCGGCTTTGCCATGCGAAAAGTTGAGGCGGCAAACGTTTACACCTGCCTTCACCATGGCCAGCAATACATCCTTTTTAGCAGATGCAGGGCCCATAGTGGCTACAATTTTAGTGCGGTTAAAAGACAATTTCATATCTTGGGGATCTATATGGTCTATATTAATTAACGTATTCAGAGTGTATTCTTTACACTTTTAAATTTGGCGCTAAAATAAGAGATTTTCCCGTGATTTTATTTTTTTTGGTTCAATCTTTACGGCAGCGATAATTTCGGGTATACGATTAAGTGTACTTATAATGTTATTAAGGTCGGTATCGTCGATGAAATTTTTGATCATAAAAAAGTAATCTACCTCCCGCATTTCGGGTATCAGCAAGCCATCAGAACCTTTGTTAGCTATAAAATAAAAATCAGTTTCGGTAGATTCCCACTGGTAGTGGTAAATTGAAAAGAAAGCCGGCTCTGTAGTTACTTGGTAAATATCAACGGCCAGGTCGGGTATTTTTTTAAAGCTGAAGTTGAGATGTTTGTTAATAAAATGGCAAACCCTATAATCCTTTAAAGGAGTGTTGATCGCGATCAAAACGAAGTCAAGATCAATCTCAAACTTTAAAACTTTCTTACTCAAAATCAGCTACAAATATATTTGCGGTACAAAACTACAAACTGAAACCGTCGGCATAAAATTTTGTTGTATGAAAGCATGAGATTTTAGATTTGATATTTAACTAAATTTATTTTTCTTTGCACAGAATTTTTATTTAATCATTTTAACATAGATTATTATGTCTGATATCGCTTCAAGAGTAAAAGCAATTATCGTGGAAAAATTAGGTGTTGACGAAAGTGAAGTTACACCTGAAGCAAGCTTTACCAATGATTTGGGAGCTGACTCATTAGACACCGTGGAACTGATCATGGAGTTTGAGAAAGAATTTAACGTAGCTATCCCTGACGATCAGGCTGAAACTATTGGTACTGTTGGTCAAGCTATTGCTTACCTGGAAAAAAACGTTAAATAATATAAGCTCCCACAATAATATTAGATGGAGTTTAAACGAGTAGTAGTTACCGGGCTTGGTGCACTTACTCCGATAGGTAATTCGGTTCAGGAATACTGGGACGGGTTGATTAACGGAGTGAGTGGGGCTGCCTTTATCAAGAGTTTTGATACTACGCATTTCAAAACAAAATTTGCTTGCGAGGTAAAAAACTTTGATGCCGATGCTTTTTTGGGCCGTAAAGATGCCCGCAAGCTTGACCCATTTGTGCAGTACGCTTTGTACTCAACAGAAGAAGCGGTTAAAGATGCAGGGCTGGACTTTGAAAAGCTGGACGTTAATCGTATCGGTGTTATTTGGGGCTCTGGTATTGGCGGCCTGAAAACCTTTTTAGACGAAGTAGTTAACTTTGCCAAAGGTGATGGCACGCCGCGCTTTAATCCTTTCTTTATACCCAAAATGATTGCAGATATTGCTCCCGGGCATATCTCAATTAAGTATGGATTGCGCGGTCCGAACTTTACTACAGTTTCGGCTTGTGCATCATCCAACAACTCACTGATTGATGCATTTAACTATATCCGCCTGGGTAAAGCTAACATGTTTATCAGTGGTGGTTCTGAAGCTATTATTAACGAAGCCGGTATTGGTGGTTTTAATGCCATGCACGCTTTATCTACCCGCAATGAGGATCCGGCAACGGCTTCTCGTCCGTTCGACTTAGACCGCGACGGTTTTGTGGCCGGTGAAGGTGCAGGTACCATTATACTGGAAGAGTTGGAGCATGCTAAGGCCCGTGGTGCGAAAATTTATGCTGAAATGATGGGCGGTGGCATGAGTGCTGATGCTTACCATATGACGGCCCCGCACCCCGAAGGTTTGGGAGCTGCCTTAGTTATGAAGGCTGCCCTCGAGGATGCCAACATGACTCCTGCCGACATTGATTATGTGAATGTACACGGTACATCTACACCAATCGGCGATCCGCAGGAGGTGAAGGCTATACAGCAAGCTTACGGCGATGAAGTGTACCGCGTTAATATCAGTTCAACCAAATCGATGACGGGGCACTTATTAGGTGCTGCCGGTGCAGTTGAAGCCATTGCGGCCATATTAGCTGTAAAAAACGATATTGTACCACCTACCATTAACCACTTTACCGACGATCCGGCTTTTGACCCGCGTATTAATTTTACGTTTAATCAGGCGCAAAAACGCACGGTTAGGGCAGCACAAAGCAACGGGTTTGGTTTCGGTGGCCATAATGCATCGGTGATATTTAAAAAATACGCAGAATAATACAGCTTTTGAATGCCAGTTAGCCGGTTATACAAGCTTTATTTATCCCCGCATCGTAAATACGTAAAAACATTAAAGAATTTGCTCGGCTTCGTGCCGGGCAATTTGTCTTTATACCGATTGGCTTTCAGGCATAAATCGGTGGCGCAGCCGGTAAAAAAGGGTGTCAAAAACAGTAACGAGCGATTAGAGTTTTTAGGCGATGCCGTTTTGGGCAGCGTGGTGGCCGAGGTGCTTTTTAAAATGTATCCTTATCAGGATGAGGGCTTTTTAACAGAACTACGCTCAAAAATTGTTAGCCGTAACAATCTCAATGCGCTTGCCCGTAAATTAGGTTTTGATCAACTGATCCAGTATGACAACCGCATGGTTAATTCTACCCGCCAAAGCTCGCTGTATGGTGATGCTTTTGAGGCGCTGGTAGGTGCGGTATATTTGGATAAGGGTTACGACTTTACCAAGAGTTTCCTGATTAACCGTATCATCAAATCACACATTGATATCCATACCCTCGAGCAAACCGAAACCAACTTTAAAAGCAAGTTGATTGAGTGGTGCCAGCGCCATGGCAAAGATGTATTATTTGAACTTACCCAAAACCAGGATGGTGAAAGCAATAAGCTGTTTACCGTACAGGTAAACATTGATGGCGATATTATGGGCTTAGGTAAAGAGTTCAGTAAAAAGAATGCTGAAAAGCTTGCCGCTGAAAAGGCTTGCGAGGCTTTAGGTATATAAATCTAAATACTGTCTCTGCCTGCTGAGGTGTTGACTGTCTTTTTTGTTAACGGCGTAAGTTTTGGCAAAGTTTTAGCGCGATTATACCCATCCAGACAACGGTTAATAAACTGGATCATCTCATACTCATTCCACTTCAATACTTCTGGATAAGGAGGGTTATAGGTGAGCCTGAATTGCTGAACTTCGTCATCAGGTAATTGAGTTACCCTTTTTACCAACTCAAATGTATAACGCCTGTTAATTTCTGTTTGCTGGTTTTCGCGTTTCATCTGCGCAGCAAAATGGCGTGCCCGGCCGGGTTCTTTTCCAAACAATTCGTACAAGCCGGTTATTGGTGATGACAAGATTGATAAGGCCGGAGGTTTACCGTTGTAGTAAATCCCTTTGCTGCGGTAGGCATCTAATACCTCTTTTTGCTCCTGTTGCTTGGTTTTAGCTCTTACTATTACGGCATCCAATTGTTGGGTTGGTAATAAGTAAGCTACTATATCTGTAGAGGCAGTTACCAAAATCTTTCGCTCGGTAAAGCCAGGTTTTATAAATAATAGGGTGTCGCCCGGCGCAGCTTTAATACTAAACATTCCGAGGTTATCACTGGTAGCTACAGTCTGGCGCTTTAAGTTACTAACCGTTACCATTGCCAGCCTGCCTGATGTTTTTTGATTAAAGGTAATGCCATTAAGCTGCTGCAACATTTGTGAAAATACAGTTGCGGGTAAAAGTGTTACAGCAAATGCTATCAACCACGTTTTTATATGCTGTAATAACCACTTCATAAGTGTACAAATTTAGCCAATAAGTATCTGTGCCATCTGTTAAAAAAGGTTAAGAGTTAACCGGCTGTTATTCAAGCTTCAATCATTTGCCAAAAAAGGCTATCTTTGCACATGATAAAATCAATGACAGGGTACGGCATTGCCACGCACGATGCGGGCAGCACCAAGTACACCGTTGAGATCAAATCTCTGAACAGCAAGTTTCTCGAACTTTCGCTGCGAATCCCCAAAGCTTTTTCCGAAAAAGAATTTCAGTTGCGTACCGAATGCAACAAGCAGATTGAACGCGGAAAAGTAAACTTAAGTATTAATGTTGAGCAAACCGGGTCTGCTGTTAAGGCTGCCGGTATTGATACTAAGCTATTAAAACATTATTACGAGCAACTTAAAGCCGTAAGTGTCGAACTAAATGAACCAACCGGTAACCTGATGCAACTGGCGTTGGGCTTGCCTGAGGTAGTAAAATATACCGAAGATACCATTACCGAAGAGGAGTGGAAATCTGTGGAGCGTACATTTCAACAGGCGCTGGCCAATTTTCAGCAATTCCGTGCCGACGAGGGCAGTGTGTTGCAGCAAGAGGTAACTCAACGCATCAATACCATTATGCACAATCTACAACTGGTAGAAGTTGAGGAGCCTAAGCGCATACCCCTTATTCGCGAACGTTTAAACCAGTTTTTAGCTGATGCAGTAGGCGGCGATAACGTAGATCACAACCGTTTCGAGCAAGAACTGATTTATTATATTGACAAGCTAGATGTAACTGAAGAAAAAGTAAGGCTTAAAACTCATTGTGAGTACTTTTTAGAAACCCTGAAAGGTGCTGACGCTAATGGTAAAAAGCTGGGCTTTATTTCGCAGGAGATTGGCCGGGAGATTAATACACTTGGTTCAAAAGCTAATGATGCTGCCATGCAAAAGCTGGTAGTAGGTATGAAAGAGGAACTTGAAAAAATAAAAGAACAATTATTAAACGTACTGTAAGTAAAAGAGTTGTTGTGTTAGGCCATCAGCCAGGTAATAGCTCAACTACTCACTCTATCAACTACTCGCCATTATATTAACATGGGTAAACTGCTAATCTTTTCTGCTCCGTCTGGTGCCGGTAAAACCACCATCGTACATCATTTGCTTTCTAAGTTTCCTGAACTGGAATTTTCTATATCGGCCACTACCCGCCTGGCCAGGGGTGACGAAGAAGATGGTAAAGACTACTATTTTATAAGCCAAGCAGAATTTTTACATCGTATTGCTAAAAAGCAATTTGTTGAGTTTGAAGAGGTATATACCGGTACTTTTTATGGTACACTGCGCCAGGAGATTGAACGCATCTGGAAAACAGGTAAAACGGTGATTTTTGATATTGACGTGGAGGGTGGCCTTCACCTTAAACGTAAATACCAGGATCAGGCACTGGCTATATTTGTACAACCGCCATCATTAGAAGTGCTTAAAGAGCGTTTAACAGGCCGCGGTACAGACAGTGAAGAAAAGCTGAAGGAGCGTTTTGAAAAGGCAGAAAAGGAGCTAAATTATGCGCCCCGGTTTGATGTTATCTTAAAAAATTACGATTTGGCAACGGCTTGTGCTGAAGCCGAAAAATTGGTAGGCGACTTTTTAAATAATTGATCGCTGCCAAACTATAAAAATTTAGGGTTTACTATTAGTTGATGCGGTTATGAAAATAGGCTTGCTTTTCGGCTCTTTTAATCCAATACACATCGGGCATTTAATTATCGCCAACTACATGGCCAACTATACAGATCTTGATAAAGTATGGCTGGTGGTAACGCCTCAGAACCCTTTTAAAAAATATGGTGGCTTAATTAATACCTACGACAGGCTGGAAATGGCCCGCCTGGCGACCGATAATGCAGATTTGTTAGAAGTAAGTGATGTGGAGATCAAGTTACCTCAACCTTCCTATACCATTGATACGCTTACCCACTTAAAAGAGCAATACCCGCAGCACGAATTTGTGTTAATTATGGGATCAGATAACTTGGTGAGTCTGCCTAAGTGGAAAAATTATAAGCTGATTTTACGAGATCACAAGGTATTGGTATACCCACGCCCGGGCTACGAGAACGCTGAACTGGCTTCGCATCCGTCCGTTACCATCACCATGACACCGCTCATGGAGCTATCGGCTACTTTTATCAGGCAAGCCATTGCCCAAAAAAAGAATGTGCAGTACTTTGTGCCCGATGCCGTACTCAAGTTTATCGAAAGTAAGAACCTATACAGTTAAAATAGGTTAAATTGCAGCATGCATCCAATTTTTAAAGACAAGAGTTTCCGGCTGTCTATCATTCTTACTTTTGTGTTTTTGGGTACGGGCATCATTTTTCTGTTGTTAGGGCTAATTAATTATAGTTGGATACTTTTTATTTTGCTGCCCATAGTGCTCGGCCTATCTATCGGCGCGATGCCCAATAAGCAATATACCATATGGGGAGCAGTAGCTGCTACCGTAATTACATTATCAGGTTTATATATTCCGGGTATGTCGGGGCTGTTGTGTATTGTAATGACATTGCCTGTTATTGTTCCGCTTATTTTCTTAGGTTATGTTATTACCCATTTAGTAAAGCGATATGGCAACCTTAAGTCAACCAATAAATTTCATGTGCTATTAATGCCGTTAATGCCTTTTTTAATAGCTGCACCTGCCGAACATATCATCGTTGAGAACCCCCAATCAGTTATTGCAGTGCAGACGCAGCAGATATTTAATTACACGCCTGAGCAGGTTTATGATGCTATTAAACCGGTAGATACGCTTGATGCTGAAAAGCCTTTTTTAATGAATTTTGATTTACCTGTACCAACCAAATGCATACTCGAGAAAGAAGCAGTTGGCGGGATACGTACTTGTTACTTTAAGGGAGGAAAGCTGAGTAATGATGATTTTGGTGGCGGAACGATTACTGAAAAAATAACGGCCTTAAAAAGAGGTAAGTTATTGCAAATGGATGTGATAAATTATAATCTTACCGGACGTAAGTGGCTGGGCTTTAAGGAGGCGATTTACCGTTTCGATAAAGTTGCTGGTAACCGTTGCAAACTTACTCGAATTACCACGTACACCTCAGTGTTAACACCACGGGTATATTGGGAACCCTTAGAGAAATTAGGTATAGAGCAAGAGCATGACTATGTGTTCAGTAATTTAAAAAAAGATTTACTGCGCTTGTACAGGGCCAAATAATAGATAGGATCAAATCTTGTGAGTTATGCATGATGCGATATGGCTGATCTTCTGCTATTTTGACACACTAAAAGCTTGTAAACTGAAACTTAGCCGATTTTATTAAACTGGCATCTTGATTGTTATAAAAACGTTAATGAAGCAAAAATTTTATGATACTGCGATCAAGCAGGAAACCGCTGTGTTGGTTGGTATCATTACTCCTAATGAAACCGAAGCACAAGAACGCGAATATTTAGAAGAACTGGAGTTTTTGGTGGATACTGCTGGTGGCAAAACCGTTAAAACGTTTACCCAGCGCATGCAACGCCCTGATCGCGCCACCTTTGTAGGCTCGGGTAAACTGGAAGAAATAAAAGCTTATGTAATTGCTGAGGAGATTGATATGGTGGTGTTTGACGACGAATTGTCTCCATCGCAACTGCGCAATATTGAGAACGAACTTAAAGTAAAGATACTGGATCGAAGCAACCTGATCCTGGATATATTTGCTGGTCGTGCCCAAACGGCACAGGCTAAAACACAGGTTGAATTGGCCCAGCTGCAATATCTGTTACCCCGCCTAACACGTTTATGGACCCACTTGGAGCGCCAGAAAGGTGGTATTGGTATGCGTGGTCCGGGTGAGTCGCAGATTGAGACTGACCGTCGTTTAATTTTGAATAAGATATCGCTATTAAAAGAACGGCTTAGGCAAATAGATAAACAAAACGAAACCCAACGCAAAAACCGCCATCAACTGGTGCGTGTGGCTTTGGTAGGTTACACCAACGTAGGTAAATCTACCATTATGAACATGATTTCCAAATCGGAGGTGTTTGCCGAGAACAAGCTGTTTGCTACATTGGATACTACGGTACGTAAGGTAGTGATCGAGAACCTGCCGTTTTTATTATCAGATACAGTTGGATTTATCCGCAAGCTGCCTCATCACCTGGTAGAATGTTTTAAATCTACATTAGATGAGGTACGCGAAGCTGATATTTTAGTGCATGTGGTAGACGTATCGCATCCCAATTTTGAAGATCAGATTAATACCGTAAACGAAACGCTGAAAGATATTGGCGCTGTTGATAAGCCGGTGATTACCGTATTCAATAAAATTGATGCTTACCAACCTACACGAACTCACCCGGAGGATCCGGCCCAGCCGTTAACTATTAAGGAGTTCGAGCATAGCTGGATGGCCAGCAATAACAGTCCGGCTATTTTTATCTCGGCTCTGAAAAAAGAAAATGTGGATGAGTTTAGAAAGTTATTGTATGATAAAGTAATTGCTATACATATGGAAAGGTATCCTTACGATCAGTTACTATACCCGCATTTACCTTATACCAAAAGTTGATTTTGACATCAAGTACTGCTTAAACAAACGGCCAATCAGATGATCATCTGATTGGCCGTTTGTTTTTAATAACCAGTCTTAATTTGCAGCCGTTCCGGTTAAGAATAAGTCTTCTTTAATTGCCGGGATGATTTCTTTTTCCTGTGCTTTATCAAACATTAATTGTATTGCCTTTTTACCTTCCGCACCTAAGTCAACCGAATATTGGTTTACATACAGATCAATGTGCTTATACATCACCTCTTCGCTCATTTCCTGCGCGTGCGAACGGATAAACTCTAATCCTGACTTAGGATTAGCAAAAGCAAACTCGACTGATTTGCGTAATACGCGGTTAATTTTATGCTGCACGTCAATTGGTAGTTTGCGGTTAGCTACAATCCCACCTAAGGGGATAGCGCAACCGGTTTGCTTTTCCCAATAATCACCCAGGTCCATTATTTTCTTTAGGCCTTTGTCCCGGTAAGTAAAGCGGTTCTCGTGAATAATGAGACCAACGTCGATGCGATTGTCAAATAATGCCTGCTCTATTTCCGAAAAAACAATTTCTTCTTTATGGGTAGCATCCGGAAAAGCTAAGCTTAGCAAAAAATTGGCAGTAGTGTATTTGCCAGGTATTCCTATCTTAAGATTGGGTAAAATCGACTTAATGTCTGCAACTTGTCCGGTTCCTAATTCACTTGTAAACGTTTGATCGAAGCTTTGAACGAACCGGTCAAACGGAGGTTTATATATAAGCAGTGGGCCAACACCAAAGCCTAATGCACTACCTGCATCTAACAAAATATATTGGTTAGCTACATAAGCAAAGGCATGGTAGCTTAATTTAGTGATATCCAATTCTCCGCGCATGGCCTTGTGATTTAAGGTTTCTACGTCGTCGTAAAACACTTCAAACTCCAGACCCTCGGTATCTATTTTGTGATGAATTAAGGCATCAAAAATAAAAGTATCGTTAGGGCAGGGCGAAAAGCCAAGGGTTAATTTCATAGTTGTAGTATTATGTTTCCAGTTGCCGAAATATGGTTGATCTAATGCACGCAACCTAAATTTTGTAACAGGTTTGCAGCAAAGGTATTCAGATTTTTAACGGCTAAACCTATTTTCCATGCTTCCCGGTTACGCTTTTCAACATAATTTGACACTGACCTGATTTGTAGGGCCGGTACACCTGCCTGCTGGCAGGCATAAAAAAATGCTGCACCTTCCATACTTTCTATTTGTGGGGTGATACGATGGAGTAACGAGGTAATTGAGCTTTCTGTACCATGTACTGTATTTACGGTAGCACCTTTAGCTTGTTGTATTTTTATTTCGGTATTATAATTAGATAGTCGTGCGGTTGTAGTGTAAGTCGTTTTTCCAAATCCTAAACTATCTAAAGTGATGAACTGTTCGTTATCCTCAGCGCCTAATTCAGTAAAAGTATCTTGTGTTACTTCAATCACATCGCCCAGGGCAATACTGCGGTCAAAGCTGCCGGCAATGCCCAGGTTAATAGCTAAATCGTAAGTGTGAGTAGCTAAATGAGTACCCAAAGCAAATGCCGTAGCTACCATGCCTACACCGGTGATGAGGACGGTGCAAGGTTGTGTTTTGCTATTGCCTTGAGATGTGCCCACCAGTGTATTTACGGGTAACTGATGGCTGTTAACCAGCGGTTCAATTTCCTGCAAAGTGGCGGCCACTACCAATATCTTCATGCGGGCTAAGATAAAACAACTTGCCTGTTTTTGTTTTGTATATTTGCACCCAACAATTGTTATGATGATACATATTACGCGCAGAGAGCATTTTAATGCTGCACACCGCATGTACCGTGAGGAGTGGAGCGCAGAAAAAAACCAGGAAGTTTTTGGTAAATGCGCAAACCCAAACTGGCACGGGCATAATTACAATCTGTTTGTTACCGTAAAGGGTGAAGTTACCCATGCTACCGGGTATCTGATTGATTTAAAAGATCTGAAAGTAATTATAAACGATTACGTGATTGAAAAGCTGGATCATAAAAACTTAAACAAAGACGTTGATTTTATGCAAGGCAAAATGGCCTCAACCGAAATACTTTGCATCGAAATATTTAACCAGTTAAAAGGCCCTATCGAGGCGCATGAGGGCGTGTTTTTACACTCTGTAAAACTGTTTGAAACCGAAAATAACTCAGCCGAATACTTTGGCAATTAAAATATGATGATTGACGACGACGACAACCTGCCTAACCGTGATGCAGGTATTGACGGTTACCAGAAAATCGACCGCTACAACCCGGAACTGATTGCCAACCTATCGGCCAGCTACCACAATGTATTAAAGCAGATAGGAGAGCAGCCAGACCGTGAGGGTTTGCTAAAAACACCGGAGCGAATGGCCAAAGCCATGTTGTACCTTACCCATGGTTATGATCTGGATGCCAAAGAGATTTTGACCTCGGCCATGTTTAAAGAGGACTATAGCCAGATGGTCGTAGTTAAAGACATTGAGGTATACTCGATGTGCGAGCACCATATGCTGCCATTTTTTGGTAAAGCACATGTGGCATATATTCCAAACGGCCATGTGGTTGGGTTGAGCAAAATACCGCGCATTGTGGATGTATTTGCCCGTCGTTTGCAGGTGCAGGAGCGTTTGACCAATGAAATTCGCGATTGTATACAAGATACCTTACAGCCCATGGGCGTAGGTGTGGTCATTGAGTGCCGTCATTTATGCATGAGTATGCGCGGGGTGCAAAAGCAAAATTCAGTAACTACTACATCAGCATTTAGCGGCGAGTTTTTTAAAGAGAAAACCCGCACCGAATTTTTAAATTTAATAACCAGTAGATTAAGTTAAGAGCTCTAGATTGTAGAGTAAAGAATCAAGAGTCAGGATTCAAGAGATAACTACTTAACTAATCAACACAATAAACTAATTTCCATTTTGAAAGCATATATTTTTCCGGGGCAAGGAGCCCAGTTTGTAGGTATGGGTAAAGACCTTTACGACCAGTTTGATGAGGCGCGTCAGCTTTTTGAACAGGCTAACAAGATATTGGGTTTCCGTATCACCGATATCATGTTTAATGGTACCGACGAAGATTTAAAACAAACCAAGGTAACGCAGCCTGCTATATTTTTGCATTCGGTAATTCTGGCCAAAATGGCCGGCGATGATTTTAAACCCGAAATGGTTGCCGGACACTCTTTGGGCGAGTTTTCTGCGCTGGTTGCTGCCGGTGCATTATCTTTCGAGAGTGGTTTAAAACTGGTAGCAGCCCGTGCCAATGCTATGCAAAAGGCCTGCGAAATTCAGCCTTCAACTATGGCTGCCGTTTTAGGGTTGGATGATTTTACCGTTGAGGATATTTGCCAGCAGGTGAGCGAAGTGGTGGTTCCGGCCAATTACAACTGCCCGGGTCAACTGGTTATATCAGGCACTATTGCAGGTGTAGAGCAGGCCTGCGAAAAGTTAAAAGCAGCAGGTGCTAAACGTGCTCTGGTATTAAATGTAGGTGGTGCATTCCACTCTCCGCTGATGGAGGCTGCTCGTGTTGAACTGGAACATGCTATTGTAAATACAGACATCCAGGAGCCGGTTTGCCCTATTTATCAAAATATAGATGCCAAACCTTATAAAGATGCTGCTTCTATTAAGCATAATTTAATTGCCCAGCTTACCGGTGCCGTGCGCTGGACACAGACCGTAAGTCACATGCTGCAAGATGGTGCAACATCTTTTACCGAGGTTGGTCCTGGCAATGTTTTGCAGGGACTGGTTAAAAAGGTTGACCGCAACGCTGCAACATCCAGTTTAAGCATTACTGCATAAAAAAAACAAAAGCCACAAACTAAAGTGGCTTTTGTTTTTTATGATATATTTGATTACATCATCTGCCATTAAAGTTGACCGTTTTTACTAAAATACGTATCCTGCTCGCTGTGCTGTGTGTTAGTTTTTTACTTACGGCAGTCATTGTTCGTAATACTTATACACCACATCATAGCTTCCTCAAAAGTGCTCAAACGCTTGAATCTAATCTCCATGAAAAAGAAAGAGAGGTAAAAAAGCTGTTTACCGGTAATAGCTTCGAACAGCTTAAAACACTGCCCGACAATCATCAGCAAGCATTGAGCTTAATGGAGCAGTTAACTGTTAAAGACAGGATATGGCTGGTAACTTACCGAAACGATAAAGTTAAGTTTTGGACCGGCATTAAAGTGATGCCACCCAGCTTTAAAAAGTTTAAAGAAGGCACTTGCTTTAGTAAACAGGAAAACGGTTATTTTGAAGTAGTACGTAAAACCGAAGGCGATTTTACTGCATTAGCTTTCATCTTCATTAAGAATAATTTTCGCATTCAAAATCAATATTTAAACAATGTGTTTGAGCCGCAATTGCTCGATGCCCATAATATTGAAATAGCCGAAATAGGTGATAAAGATGTTTATCATATTCATGATATTAACAAGCACTACCTGTTTTCGGTTAAAGCCAAAGCGGATGCTGTAAATTACAATTTTGCAAAGCTCGAGTTTGTTTTGTGGGTTATTGGTATACTGGCTTTATGTGCTTTAGTAACCAGTTTCTGTAATCATCTGGTTTATCAAAAAAAGGTAAGTGCGGCTTTTTTATTACTTGCAGCTTTTATTGTTGCCATCAGGTTGGCAGGTCTGTATTTTAGAGTTCCCGACTTTAGTAGCCGGATGCATCTTTTTAGTCCGGATCTTTTTTCATACGGCTTCTTGCTGCCAACCTTGGGCGATTTCTGTCTCAACGTTTTGGGGCTGTGCTGGCTGATGGCGTTTATTTACTATCACCGTTACCGCATATCAGATAAGCCGTTACATGGCGCTGCGGCTTGGATAACTTACATAGGCGGCGTACTGTTGCTTGTGGTTGTTTCGACAGTGCTGGCCTATATGTCGGGCCTGTTGGTATTGCATTCCCACATCAATTTTGATGTGAACAACGTGCTCAATCTGTCGCTTTACAGCATGATTGGGCTGCTCATGGTATGCTTCAGCTTTTTAATTTTTTACCTGCTGATTGAAACCTTGCTGATTGTCAACGAGCGCATCCGTATTGACGATCGTATTAAACTGGGCATATTTGCAGGTGCTATCATTCTGTCCACTGTTGCAAGTGCCTTTTATGCTTTTACCTGGTTATACATTTCGTGGGGTATATTGATCTTCATACGGATTTATGCAGCGCGTTACGACGATGGCGAACTGGATATTATATCTTATGTAGCCATACTGCTGTTATGCTCGTGTATTGCCGCTACCGAGCTAAACCACTATGAATCGGTTAAGGAGCATGTAGTGCGCAAACAATTGATTAAAGAACTTGATAACGGCGATGACCCACGGGTAACCCACGTTTTTAAAACAGTAGAAAAACAGATTATTCAAGACCCGGTTTTGCACCAATATTTAAAATCGCGCGATCATAATATTGCCTATTTAAAAAATAGGTTCGAACGTTTTTACTTTGATGGTTACCTGTCGGATTATGATTGTAAGATACATGAGTTTGACAGTGCCGGTACGCCTATTCCGCCTGATACCAAGTATGTATTAGACGATTTTAAGGATATGGTGATGTTCAGCTCTGCCTACAAGGTGTCTGAGTATTTCTACCGCGAAAACAACAACTTCGGCATCCACAGCTATTTTGCTATTCTGCCTATTTACCAAGACGAACGTAATTTAGGTACAATCATCGTTGAACTTAAATCAAAACCTATACAAGCAGTCGTTTCTTTTCCAGAACTGTTAATCGATAGGCCACTTGCTTCTGATAACCGTTTTAAAGCATATTCTTATGCATTTTATAGTGATGGCAGGTTGGTGAGCCAAAGCGGTAACTACGATTACAACGTGGTTAATACCGACTTAAAAGGAAAGTTAAAGGAGAACGTATTTAAAACCACAGCCGAGAATTATAATGAAAGTCCGGGCTTTCACAAATTAGTCAGATATAGTCATCTTATCTATCAGCCAAGCGCACGCAAAGTAATTATTGTATCAAAGCCAGATAACAGCTGGATAACTTTCCTAGCATCGCTTACTTTCTTCTTTGTCTCCTTGCTGATATTCAGTGGGTTTATTTTGCTGGTTAACTGGTTGCGCAAACACATCAGCATCATCGAAGTGACGCCGCACAATGTGCACTGGAATTTTGGGTTTCATTTTGATCATCTGTTGTACAAAACCCGTATTCAGCTTTCTATGATATTGGCGGTGTTGGCCACCCTAACATTGGTTGGGATAATTACCTTTTTATCTATCAGGGCACAATACCAGGAGCAGCAAGACGAAATTATTAGTAACAAGGTAATTACTATTGCAGCCAAGTTTGATAATGTGTTGTCGCAGGATTTAGATCATATTGATGAGAAAACACAAACGGTCTTTAACAGCTTGGCCGATGATTTTTCGACAGATTTAATTTTGTTTAACGCAGCCGGCGTACCTATACTTTATACCCAGCCCAAAATTTACGACTTCGGTATCTTGGGTAAACGTATGCATGCTAAAGCGTTTGTATTACTAAGTAAGTTGCAAAAATCGGTGTTGATAAACAGCGAAAGAATAGGAACGCTGAACTATAAAACAGCTTATGTGCCTATACGTAACACCCGAACCAACGCAACGATAGGTTATCTGCAGCTACCTTATTTTGCCAACGAGGCTGATTACAAGGAAAGGATTGGAGCTTTCCTTAACGCAATGATTAATATTTATGCCCTGATATTTTTAGCTATCGGTGTATTTGCAGTATTAATTGCCCGCAAAATAACGGCGCCTTTAAGCTTTATACAACATAACCTGAGTAAAACGATGTACGGTAAAAAGAATGAGCCTATTAAATGGGAGCGTGACGATGAAATTGGCGCATTGGTGAAAGAGTATAATAAGATGATATCTGCACTGGAAGAAAGTGCGCAACGTCTGGCTCAATCTGAACGTGAAAGCGCCTGGCGCGAAATGGCCAAACAGGTAGCCCACGAAATTAAAAATCCGCTAACGCCTCTGAAACTGGGCTTGCAATTGCTCGAAAAATCGTGGAAAGATAAAGACCCGAGGTTTGATGCTAAGTTTGAGCGCTTTAGCAAGTCGTTTGTAGAGCAGATTGAAAGTTTGTCATCTATTGCATCCGAGTTTTCGGCTTTCGCCAAGATGCCTGATACTAAAATGCAGCGTTTAGGACTATTTGAGATTTTAGGTCAGGCGGTGGTTATTTTTAAGCACATGGATAACGTAAAAATTATTTACGAAGCTCCTGAGCGGGAATTTTTAATTATGGCCGATCGTGATCAGCTATTGCGCTGCTTTAACAACCTACTTAAAAATGCCATAGAGGCTATGCCCGAAGGCCGCTTTGGTATTATTGATATTACCTACACCTACAATGGCACCAGTATGCTGCTGCAGATTAAAGACAATGGTAACGGCATTCCCGAAAATCTGCGTGAGCGCATATTTGAGCCTAACTTTACTACCAAAAGTTCGGGCACGGGTTTAGGCCTGGCTTTTGTGAAAAACTCTATTGAAAATGCCGGTGGTAAAGTTTGGTACGAAACCGTTGGAGGTGAGGGAACAACTTTCTTTTTAAATTTCCCGGAAGCTAAAAAAGCTTAAGAATAATATTGTATCAATCCGGCTGTCAACATTGCGAAAACCGGATTGATAAGCCTTTTAAAACTCAATATGCGCCCGCATTGAAAATACGTTTACCGGTCCACGATCGTGGTTATAAGCCGGGTTAGCAATAAACTGGTAGTCGGGCGTTAGCCAAAATTTATGCTGATAGGCGTTTATTTTATAATACAATTCGGCAATTAACTCGGGGCAGTAATTTAGCTGCCCGTCGCCAATGATAAAACCATAGCCGCCTGCTGCCAGGTAGTCGCGGTGATCCTTAGATATACCGTTGCCCACAAAAGCCAACCCTATTTCGTCATCCGGACGTTTCCACGAGCTGCCTTTTAATACTCCGCCAAAGCTTAATGAACGGTCTATTTCGGTAAATGCCCATGTTTCGGTATGTCCGTCGTTCCAGCTGGCTTTAGCAAAAACGCCTAAATCTCTGGTAATAAACTGTTCGCCATTAATGCCAAAGCCATATTTGTGACGGCCGTAAGATAAAGCCGTATCAATGACCGGAGGCGTGCTGATGGCTAAAGCTTCACTGTATTTACCAAACTTTCCGTTGTTGCGGTATCCCAGCAAACGTATTTTACCTGGCATATCATTGATCGCGTATCGCTTTTCGTATTCCAGTGTTTGGGTGTTACCATGAAGAATGCGCTCATCCCAGATAGACCCGTTGGCCGTAGTGGTGGTCATGGTAGCCGCAAAGCGTAGTGTCCAGGTAGGTAAGCCTAATTCGGTAAAAATACCCATTACATAGCCACGGGTATTAGCCGGATAATCCCAAGCGGCATTACTCATCAACGACCAGTTCATGAACTGGTTACGAGGGTCGTGACTGAAAGTGTTGGCATCAAAATAATCAGACATACCAAACTTGCCCACAGTAACTGAAAAGTACCGTTTGCTTTTAAAGCCAGCCAAGGTATTCAATCCATCGGCAATAGTGTCACGCTCATTTCCCCAGGTGAATGCCTGTGCTAAGTACAGGCGAGCAATGTATAGCTTTGGTTCGGCGCTGCCTACCCTAAATGTTTCACCGTTAGGAAAGCCTGCTACACCCAAAGTTTTACTAAAGCCCGCCCCGCCCGACATTTCGGGATTAAAGTATACTTGGGCCCCTTTCCACAAACGGGCACCGGCAAACATAGTGGTCGTTAATGAGGTCGCTGTTTCACTTTTGGGCGATAAACTGTTGTCGCCCGAGTAAGGCGCGTAAAAAGACGGTTTAGTTTGGGTGATGATAGTTTGCTGAAAGTGGAAATTAAACCTTTGTAGCTTAATAGTATCTTGGGCAAAAACTGAGCTGCAGCAAATTATAAGAGTCGAAAGCATTAATAGCTTTCTGATATTTAGTAACATACCGCAAAAATAATACGCTCAAAATAACGTAAACAGGCATTATAGAATCCTAATCTTATTCTAACGCCATTTTAATATCTTCATTAAATCCTTTGGTATTTGTGCTGATTCAAATGCTTGTTTTCTTTACAATGAATTACTTTAAACCATTCCACTCGGCATCAAACTGATCAAGGTAATCTTCCATAAATTGATGGCGGGCCTCAGCCAGGTGCTTTGCTGTAGGGGTATTCATCTTGTCTTTCAACAACAATAGCTTTTCATAAAAATGATTGATGGTAGGGGCAGTCGAGGCTTTATACTCAGCCTTGCTCATGTTTAAGTTCGGCTCAATGTTGGGATTATAAAGTTCGCGACCTTTAAAGCCACCATAAGTAAAGGCGCGGGCAATACCAATGGCACCGATGGCATCCAAACGGTCGGCATCCTGCACCACAGCCAGTTCGGGCGAGTGAAAGCCAGGCGCATCAAAGCTGGCCTTGAAAGACATATGCCTGATAATATTTTCGACGTGATGAATGACGGTGGTGTCTACCGACTGGCTTTGTAAAAAAGTAACAGCAGTTTGCGGGCCGATATCTTCATTGCCGTCATGAAACTTACTGTCGGCAATATCGTGCAACAGAGCAGCAAGTTCAACTACCAATAAATCGGCGGGCTCTGATTGAGCTATAAGTTTGGCATTGTTCCAAACCCTTAAAATATGCCACCAGTCATGTCCGGCTTCGGCATTTTGTAAGGTCTGTTGTACGTAAGAGGCGGTGTTTTGTATGATGGTTTCAAAGTTCATGCTGCTATAATTTACTATGGGCAGCAAATATAGCAGCATGAAAGCAGATTAAGTTTAAGCACTCACCGCAGAAGGTATGTTAATAAACTTCTCTACGTTGGTACTATCTGCCTTAACCAACTCAATCAGATCAACGTCCAATATTTGAGCAATCTGATAAAGGCGTTCAAGGGTAATTTTAGTATAGCCTAATTCTATTTTGCTATACGCATTTTGCGAGATATCGAGCTTAACAGCTAAATACTCTTGGGTGTAATTACGAAATTCTCTGATCTTTCTAATATTAACCGCAACTGTCTTAATTTTATTGATAATCACTTCCTTACCCATCATAATTTTTTGTTGATAAGGAAATATACGTATATAAACAACCGGCGGTTTTAGAAAAAATACAGTTTGTAAAAAAAATATTACATTAATAAGTAGTGATTATTGCAGGTAGGAGCGTAGCCATATCTAATGGTACCTGGTTGGTGGCAAAAATAGGCTTGCGTTGCTGGTAAGCATCATAAACCTGCTTTTGTACGGCTGCACTTACTTTGCTCTGTGGCAGCAAGTTAACGGTAAAGGAAATCACAAAATCGTGAACTTTTTCTTCGTCAGGAATTACCCACTTACGGTCAGATTTTTTTAAGGCTTCAATAAATGGAATGGTTATGCTATAATCATCAGCATAGTAAACTACAATTTTTTGAATGGTTCCTTTTTGATCGGCAGTAAATTTAAGGACGGCCGTACCGGTTGCCTTAATTTTTTTGAGGCTTTCGGGTATCACGATATTATCCTTAAAATACGTCATCATTACATCACGGCCACCCTGAAACGGGAAAGCTAATGTTTTTTGTGCACGGCTGTGTAAAACAGACAGGATAAGCGAAAAAAAGATGATAAAACGTTTCATTTAATCGGTTTTGGGCTCGCGTTTGCTGCCATCATAAATAAGATATTCTAACAGGCGGCAGTCAAGCTTACCATTATAAAATTCGATGCGGCGGCTGGCCTGTAAGCCCACTTTTTTGGCTAAGTCAGGGTTGCCGGTAAATACATAACCACGGTAACCTTTGCATTGCTGTTTTAAATAGTCGCCTACACGCTTGTAAGTAGCTTCCAGTTTGGTGTGCGTACCCAAACGTTCGCCATACTCGGGATTAAACATTACAATACCGGGTTGCTCAGGTACTTCGGTTTCTGCAAAATCACAAACAGCAAATTCAATTAAATGTTCTACGCCGGCTGTTTTCGCATTTCTGCGGGCAATATCAACGGCATCATCAGATAAATCCGTAGCAATAATTTTAAATCCGGTTTCTTTTTTTGCTTTGTCTTTCAGCTTTCTGCGCTCGGTGAAAAACACCTGCTCGTCATAACCCATCAGGTGCATAAACGCATAATTCATCCTGAACAGGCCCGGGTTTTTATCGGTAGCCAGCAATGCGGCCTCAATAGCCAGGGTTCCCGAACCGCACATCGGGTTAATAAATGTGCTGTTGCGGTCCCAACCGGTAGCCATAATGGTGGAGGCTGCCAAGGCTTCGAGCATAGGAGCTTTGCCCGGTATTTTACGGTAGCTATGCTTGGCCAATGTTTCGCCCGAGGTATCTACAAATATTTCGGCGCGGTCATCTTGCCAGTACAGGTGCAGTACCGCTTTATTTAGTTCAGGCCCTGAATTTGGCCTGATGCCTTTTTTTGATTTGATGCGGTCAACCACTGCATCTTTTACTTTAACGTTGGCAAACAATGGGGTACGGATATGCTCATTATTAACGTTTGAGGTTATCGAAAAGTAACCGCTGAAATCAATCAGGTTTTCCCACTCCATTTGTACCAGCTCATCATACAACTGCTGCGGATTAGCAGCCGTAAAGCTTTTAAGCGAGTACAAAATCTGGCTGGCGCAACGTAGGTTAAGGTTTAGCGGTATGCAATCGTTTACCGTTCCCTCCAGCTCAACCCCGGTCTGAAAGGCGCGTTTAATAGTATAACCCAGGGCCTCTACCTCTTGCTGCAGGTAAGCCGACAAGCGCTTATTGCAGGTAATAATTATTTTACTTTCGTTTTGAAAAACTTGCATATCAGGGGCAAATTTATGAATTAAAACATGCCCGATTTATAATCTTATATATTAACTTTACGTTTTATAAGTAAGATTATGGATATTAAAGGTAAAGTACACGAAGTATCGCCAACCCAGCAGGTTACGGAATCGTTGAAGAAGAGAGAGCTTATTGTTGAATATATAGAGAACCCGCAATACCCTGAATATTTAAAGTTTGAAGCTATTCAGGATCGTTGCAATTTATTGGATAACGTACGTGTAGGTGATGATGTTGAAGTACACTTCAATTTACGTGGTCGCCCATGGACTGACAAAACCGGTAAAAAAAGCTATTTTAACTCATTGCAGTTATGGCGTATAAACGTGTTGACTGGTGGCGCTGCCAGCGCAACTCCGGAGTATGCTCCGCCGGTTGATATTAACTCTGCTCCTGATGATGACGATTTACCGTTCTAAGATACTAAGCTAAATAAGTGGCTTGAGCCATAATAAGCTAAACTTTTAAAACCCTTAACCTTAACCGGTTGAGGGTTTTTTATTTAAGAGCTTTTTTATTATCATTCCAATATGCACGAAATGATAAGCGTAATACAGGCTGATAATGTTGTTATATATAGTTGATTTTTAATGTAAATTCACCATAAGAAAAATACTTTTCTTAATAATAGGTCTAAATTAACTCCGTATATTAGGGCCTCTTTAATTTTTACTATGGACCTGATATCTGAACTGGGTGCGTTAGCGGTAGCCACCCGGTTAAAACGTTTAAGTGAAAGGCTGGCTGGTGATGTTAACAAAATTTACAAGGAGCTCGACTTAAACTTTGAATCAAAATGGTTCTTAGTGCTCGAACTGCTCAGCAGGCGTAAAACACTCTCGATTGTAGATATAGCTGATGAACTTAAACTTACCCACCCGGCCATTGTACAGTTCGCCGATCAGATGTTAAAGGCCAAGCTGATTATTGCACAAAAGGATGTTAAAGACGGTCGTAAACGCATGGTGTCTTTATCTCCGCAAGGGGTAAAATTATTAAAGCAGCTTGCTCCCGTGCTGGCTGTTGTTAAGAAGGAAAACGAAATTTGGCTCAACGAAGCCGATCATCATTTGTTGGAGATTATGAGCCAGTTAGAGGCTAAACTGGATACTATGTCGATGTACGAACGGGTTAAACGGAGTTTATAACTCAGGGTGAAGAAGATTTTACAACTACAATATAACAACGAAGCCGTAATCAATTGACTTGTATTACGGCTTTGTTGCTTATGAACCAAGAAAACTTTAGCTCCGCTCTTCCCAAATAGCAGATAAGTGCAAAATGGTTTGTACTGCTTTCTGCATATCCTGTACCGATACCCATTCCTGCCGGCCATGAAATGCATGTTCGCCGGCAAAAATATTAGGTGTAGGCAGCCCCATAAAAGATAACCGTGAGCCATCAGTACCGCCGCGGATGCTGCACAATTTAGCCTGCATACCGGCACGGTTAATAGCTTGCATACCGTATTCTACAATTTGCGGATGCTGATCAAGCACCTGTTTCATATTGCGGTACTGCTCCTTAACGTCTAAACTGTAAGTTGCTCCCGGATATTGCTGTAGTACCTGCTCTGCAATTTGCCTGATGGATTGTGCATGTTGTTGCAGGAGCGCCGTATCAAAATCACGGATAATAAAATCAATCGTAGCCTGCTCAACATGGCCACTAATGCCCACCGGGTGTACAAAGCCCTGCATGGCTTCCGTACCTTCGGGCGAAAGATTGTGAGGTAAGGCGGCTACAATTTGTGCGGCAATTTTAATAGCGCTCTGCATCTGCCCTGTGGCAAAACCCGGGTGGGCACTAACCCCATTAATCGTTAAGCGTGCGCCATCTGCCGAAAAGGTTTCGTTTTCCATGTTGCCGGCGGTTTCGCCGTCGATAGTATAGGCGGCAAATGCTCCTAATTTTTGCAGGTCAACTTTATCTACACCACGGCCAATTTCTTCGTCGGGAGTAAATAATATTTTGATGATGCCGTGTTTAATTTCAGGATGGTTAATTAACTGGTAGCAGGCATCCATAATTTCGGCAACACCAGCTTTGTTATCAGCACCTAATAGGGTAGTGCCACTTGCGGTAATAATATCGTTGCCCAGTTGGTTGCGTAGTTCGGGATGATTCTGCGGTTTTAATACCTGGGTATTATCGTCAGGTAATACCAGATCCTGTCCCTGATAGTTGCGGTGAATGATAGGCTTAACACCCTCGCCGCTACAATCGGGCGAGGTATCCATGTGCGAACAAAAGCAGATAACGGGCACGTTGGGCTTGTCTGTATTGGCAGGTATGGTAGCATATACGTAACCGTGCTCATCCAAGTGAGCATCAGCTATGCCTAAATTAAGTAACTCCTGCACCAATACGCGACCAAGGTCTTTTTGCTTTTCGGTAGATGGACACGTAGGCGATTCGGGGTCTGATTGGGTATCTAGAGTTACATAGCGTAAAAAGCGCTCGGTAACGGTAAAATTTAACTGATTCATTTTAGGATGTTTTGGAAGTCCGTTTGCAAAAATGAAACTTTATTTTTGCTTGGCTGCATCAAAACTTACATTACTTTAAACACATGAACACTGAAGAACTTCGCGATTATTGCCTGAAGAAACCTGCTGCTACCGAAAGCTTTCCGTTTGATAACGATACGTTGGTATTTAAGGTAGGGGGTAAAATGTTTTTGCTGATCAGCCTCGATAAAGGTAATAGCTTCAATGCAAAGTGCGACCCGGAACTGGCTGTAGAGCTGCGCGAACGTTACACAGAAGTGCAACCCGGTTACCACATGAATAAAGCTAACTGGAACACCGTTTATATAGACGGTACATTAACACGTAAGCAGCTCTGCGAAATGATTGATCACTCCTATAACCTGATTGTAAAAAGCCTGCCCAAAAAACTCAGGGGAGAGCTTTTTGGGCAGGCGTAAATCAAAATGGTTCTGCTGGATCATTTTGTTTTCTCTTCATCACTAAAATGATGTTAAGAACCACCAGCGTAGCAATTACGGCAGTCATATAGTTTAAATTAATCGGGATGCAATTATACAAACAATAGATGTACCAACACCTAAATAGGTTTATAACTCGCTTTTTTTAACGTGTAAGTTGTTATATTATTACACTCATGTGGAATAGCATACCCGAAATTATTTGCTGTTGGGTAAGCCGCGCCTGATGATGATTGCTAATATTTTCTTTTCCGGGGTTTAGACTTAACCGGCTGTACAGGCTCTTCCTCGTCATCTTCAAAGGCATCATAGCGGCGGGCCATTTTGGCCACGCGCTCTTCCAGGCTTTCTAAGGTAAGTTTTTCACGAAGGCGATCAACCAGTATCGGGAACGCAAACGGTGTAGGGCGCTCTACCTGTTTTATAACAATTTCTTGCTTTTGGATGCGTAACAGTGCTTCCCGCAACCTAAACTCTTCTAACTGAAAAGCCAATGCCTCATTAAAGGCTTGCCTGATGAGCAGGTTGTCGGGCTCGTACTCCATAAATACATCAAACAGTAAACCGGTACTCGCCTGCAAATGCCTGTTTTTAATCGGTTGCCCCGGGTAACCCGTAAACACCAGTCCGCCAATGTGTGCTATGTCCCTGAAACGACGGCGGGCCATTTCATTTGCGTTCAAGCTATGCTGTATATCGTCAATCAGGTTATGGATGGTAAACAAGTCCTCTTCCAGAGCCTCCATCAGCGGTATGGGCTCATCGGTCAATAGCTCAAAACCATAATCGTTCATGGCAATGCTGTAAGTGGCCTTTTTAATGCGGCCGATACGGTAGGCAATCAGTGAGGCCATGCCCTCGTGTACCAATCGACCTTCAAACGGGTAAAAAAACAAGTGGTGCCCATCGCGCGATTCAAATGCTTCAATCAGCAAATCTGTGCGTTTAGGTAAATGCGATAGTTTTTCCTGCAAATTAAATAACGACCGTAAGGCTTTCACCTCCACATCTTTTTCCTGGTGGTGAGCTACCTCGTCCAGTTTATCGCGCAATACAGAAGACAACTGTGACGACAACGGCATACGTCCGCCCGCCCAGCTCGGTATCAAACCTTTGGTGGCATTCGATTTTTTGACGAAGGCCGTCATGTCTTTTAACTGCACAAACTCCAGGCTACGGCCGGCAAACCAAAACGTATCACCGGGTTTAAGGCGCGATACAAAGCCTTCCTCTATGGAGCCTAAACTACCACCATGCAGCATTTTTACCCGCAGGCTGGCACTGCTGGTAATAGTACCGATACTAAACCGGTGCCGCATAGCTACCCGGCGGCTGTTTACTTTATATAAACCATCCTCCACCTCAACTTTTAAAAACTCATCATACTGCGACAGGGTGGCCCCGCCAGTGGTGATAAACTCTAATAGTTGGCTAAACTCAGTTTCTCGTAAATCGGCAAAGGCATAAGTGCTTTTAATTTCTTTAAATAGTTGATCAGCACGGAAACCGTCTGACACAGCCAGGGTAACCATGTACTGGATCAATACATCTATAGCCAGCAAAATAGGGTCGCGGCTTTCAAAATTTACGTGGCTGATGGCTTCTTTCAAAGCAGCGCCTTCTAGCAATTCGAGCGAATGTGTAGGTATAAAATATGCTTTAGATACCGCCCCCGGGTGGTGACCACTACGCCCGGCACGCTGCATAAAGCGGGCTACACCTTTTGGGCTGCCTACCTGCACTACAGTATCCACTGGTCTAAAATCAACCCCCAAATCTAAACTGGATGTACAAACCACCAGTTTGAGAATGCCTTGGTGCAGGGCCTGCTCAACCCAGTTGCGTAGTTCGTTATCCAGCGAGCCGTGGTGCATGGCCATAATGCCGGCATACTCCGGGTAGCGGTCCAAAATAGCATGATACCAAATTTCTGACTGGGCGCGTGTATTGGTAAAGATGAGCGTGGTTTTGCTGTTAGCCACAATTTCCATTACCTCGGGCAGTAGCTTCAATCCGATGTGCCCGGTCCACGAATAATTATCAATGTCTTTAGGGATCACCGATTGGATGTCCAGCTTTTTGCTGATGTTGGCCCGCACCATTTTCTGCTTTTCAGGCGGAAAATTGTTGCCTAACAATACTTCCGAAGCTTGCTCCAGGTTGCCGATAGTTGCGCTGATGCCCCAGATGACCCCTCCCCAGCCCTCCCCGAGGGGGGGCGGATCCTCTCCTTTGGAGAGGGCCGGGGTGAGGTTTTTCAATCTCGATAAACCCAACTCCACCTGCACGCCACGCTTGGTGCCCAGCAACTCGTGCCACTCATCAATCACCACAATTTTTAGTTTCTGAAAAATTTTAGGATAATCTTTCTGCGCCAGCATTAAGTGGAGACTTTCGGGGGTGGTGAGCAATACTTCGGGTAGCTTTTTTCGTAATGCCTGCTTCTCGGCTTGCGATGTATCGCCGGTGCGTGTGCCAATGCGCCAGGGTAAACCCAACTCGTCGCATACCTCTTGCATAGCCTTGCGTATGTCGTTGGTTAATGCCCGTAAAGGGGTAATCCACAGCATGAGCAATCCGTTGTTGGTACGGGTTTGGTAAGTATCAGGGTATTGGTTAATATAACCCACCAAAAAAGGCAGGAACAACGCAAAGGTTTTACCGCTACCTGTAGGCGCATTCAGCAAACCTGAATAGCCGGCCAGATAGGCTTCCTGCATTTCCTGCTGAAACGGGAACTGCTGCCAGCCTTTTTGCTTAAACCATTCGCCAATTATTTGCTGCCCTTTGGTACTCATTGCTGTAATATTACAAAACAACGCCAAAATGGTTGTAGGGTAGCAATAGTGGTAGTATTAATAAGGTTTGTTTGCAGAAAATATTAGGTACCTAACGCACCGCGTTCGGTGGGAAAATTTGATCAGGAAATGTTAGCTTTGATATAACAGAAAGCTATGCAAAAAGTAGTTGTATTAACCGGTGCAGGTATCAGCGCCGAGAGCGGATTGAAGACCTTTAGAGACAGCGATGGCTTGTGGGAAGGGTATGATATTGAAGAAGTGGCCACGCCCGAGGCTTGGCAACGCAATCCGGCTTTAGTACAGGAGTTTTACAACATGCGCCGTAAATCGGTGCTGGAGGCTAAGCCCAACGCGGCGCATGATGCGTTAGCTAAACTCGAAGAAAAATACGAGGTTACTATCATTACTCAGAATATTGACGATTTGCACGAGCGGGCCGGTTCATCAAACGTAGTGCATTTGCATGGCGTTATTACCCGTTCGCAGTCCAGCCTCAACCCTAATTTGACGTACCCTATGGACGGTTGGGAAATAAAGATGGATGAGGTATGTGAGCTTGGGTCGTCATTAAGGCCGCACGTGGTTTGGTTTGGTGAGTCGGTACCGATGATTGAAACCGCTGCTGCGTTGTGTACAACTGCCGATATCTTTATTTTAATTGGTACGTCGCTGGCTGTATATCCCGCCGCCGGACTAATTGATTACGTGCCCGACGGTGTGCCCAAATATATTATTGACCCGCATATCCCCTACGTGCGAGGTGGTGACTCAGTCATTAAAATTGAAGAAAAGGCCACCACCGGAGTAGTTAAACTTGTCAATGAGTTATTAGGTAAATAAAGGCATCTGATTCGTTATTCAAATTTATTGAATCGATACAGCTTTACGCGGTTTAAAACGGCGAAATGCAATCCATACACCACCTAATAATGCTAAAAGGCATCCAATCTTAGGCAGGTAATCGCCGTGGCGTGTATAAAAAGTAAGGTCAGAGTTTAGGTTGATATCTTGCTTTAAAGCCGTTTTAACCCACCAGCCCGAATGTTGTATCACATCGCCGCGCTGGTTAATAAAACCAGAAATACCAGTATTGGCCGAACGGCAAATCCAGCGGCGGTTTTCAATAGCGCGCAGTTTAGCGTAATCAAAGTGCTGGTCTTTGCCCGAGGTGTTTTCCCACCAGCCGTCATTCGTAATAATGGCGATAAACTGCGCGCCTTTTTTTACTGACTGCGCTACCCAATCGCCCCAAATGGTTTCATAACAAATTACCGGGTCGGCGCCAATGCCGCTTTGTGAGTAAAATACATCGGCTTCGTCCTGGCTGCCATATCCACCCGATGAGCCGCCTAAATGATCAAAAACCGGTTTTAAAAAACTAAGTGTCGATCCGAATGGCAGTGCCTCGGCACCGGGTACCAGTTTCGATTTATGATAAAACTGTAGTTTGCCCGAATTTTCAATGTTTACCGCAGCGTTAAAAACATCTACATACTCATTGCTCTGCAGCATGCGTTGCGCAGTTAAAGTGTGTGCATCCGGATAAATTTTGTAGGTAGATATACCAGTGAGCACATTGCCATTTTTGTATTTACTCAAAAACTGCCTTACCTGACGGTATTGCGAACTGTTTTCAAAACTATCCTCGTTGACATCATCTGATATGGCTGTTTCGGGCCATATAAAATATTCGGTATTGGGTTGAGCTAATGAGTCGGACAGCTGAGTGAGCAATTGTATGCCCTGGTAAGATGGAATATTGAATTTCGTATAAGGGTCGATATTAGGCTGTACGACCACAACGTTTGATGGGTTTTCCTGCTCTTCGTAGTTATAGTAACGGTATAAAGAAAAAGCCAAAGGTAACAATAGAGACGTGGTGAAAGCCGCAACCAGCTTTAATTGGTGTGCTTTGTTGTTAGCCTCGCGCAGGTTAACGTAAATCAGAAATAGAAAAATATTGCATACCCATACCCAGATGGTACCGCCATAAACGCCTGTGTATTCATACCACTGTATCCATTGTTGACTCACGGCAAAACCGTTACCCAAGGTCATCCACGGAAATTTTAAATCCCAGGTTTGGTGCAAATACTCATAAGCCATCCAAAAGCAAACTAACCCTGCCAAAGCCCACCCGCGCGACGTACTTTTTCTTAAATGATAGTATAACCAGCAGGCAGCGGCCATCAGTAGCGGGCCGAGTGTGTAGGGGATAACTGTAATCGGGATGGCAATTAAAGCTCCTATAGTTTTTAAAGAGTTGTATACCCAATAAATACACAAGCTGTTCCAAACTACAAAGCCTATGAAAGTAGTCGCAAAAATTAACCTCCCTTTTTGCTTATAAGCCGATTGAATAATGTTTTCGATGGCTACCAGCATGGGTACCAAAGCACCAAAAAGCAGAAAGGTAGTATATGAGGTAGGCGGCCAAGCAATCCAAAGCAATAAACCCGAAATGATGGCCAGCAATAAGTTTTTTTTCATGCGATACAAAGAAACGATGTATGGCCGGTAAAATTGCAATAAATATAGGATTGGCTCGTGGTGAACGGCGATTAGCCAGACGTTTAAATAGCCATAAGGCAGAGCGGGAATTTAATAGTGAACTCGGTACCTTTATTAATCTCGCTGGTTACGCTGATGCTGCCGCCAAGCCGTTCAACCTGCATCTTTACCATAAACAAGCCCATGCCTTTGCCCTCAACAGTATGGTCAAAGCGTTTGTAAAGGCCAAATAACTGGTGCCCGTGTTTGGCCAGGTCAATGCCTTTGCCATTGTCTTTAAAATTAATGACGATAGTGTTATCAGTGATAGCGCTGCGGATAGAAATAACCGGCTTAATGTATGGGCGCTTGTATTTAATGCTGTTGGTAATTAAGTTTTGAATGATGCTATGCAAATAGCTTTTTAGTGTAAGCAGGCGATCAATGCCGCTAAACTCACACTCAATAGTAGCTTTGCTTTTTTGTACAAGTGAATTAATGCTTAATTGAATGGTTTTAACAAGCTCAGTCAGCGAAACTTCTTCGATCTGGTCGTTGGCTTCGCTGCTGGCTTGCAGGATTTGATTTAGGTTAAGTATAACGTTGTCCAGGTTTTTAACGGCATGAGTAAGCATATTTAAAGTAGTAGCCTGCTCATCGTCTGCTGGCGGAGTGTCTTGTAATAGTCCGGAAAGGCCTGCAATATTGGCTACCGGCGCGCGCAGATTGTGTGAAATGATGTAAGCGTATTGTTCCAGGTCTTTATTGCGCTGCACCAGATCGCTGGTAATGCGTTCACGTTCCAATTGCGCATTATGCTGTTCGGTAACATCTCTAAAGTTGCATACAATGGCCTGCACATTAACATCGTGTAGCATATTGTGAAAAATACATTCCACCCAAATATAATGCCCCTGCTTGTGTTGGGTGCGGCAGCTTACAATGATGGGTTCTAATGGGTTTTGCAGTAATTTTTTTAACTGCTCTTCCATCAATGGCGCATCTTCAGGATGCACCATGTCTAAAACCTTATACTGAAATTCTTCCTCGTTAGTCCAACCGTTAATCCGCTCGCAGGATGGGCTACGGTAAACAACATTCAATTCGCCATCGAATAAAGAAATACCCTCATAGCTGTTTTCAATCAGCTTGCGGAAGCGAATCTCATTAGCAATAATTTTTTGTGTATTTTCCTGAACTCTTTTTTCCAGTTCGGCGTTTTGCTGAGCCTTTTTCTCCTCGGCCAGTTTTCGCTCGGTCACATCGCGCGATACATTGGCAAAGCCTATTAAGGTGCCTTGATCATTGTATAGCGTAGTCAAAGTATCATTTGCCCAAAACACCGAACCATTTTTGCGTACCCGCCAGCCTTCGGTTTCGTGCATGCCGTTTTTTAGTGCCTGTTTCAGGCTATGGCTAAGCAGTTTACGCTCATGGTCATGAGGACGGTAAAAAACAGAAATATGCTGACCAATAATATCATCACCTCGGTAACCGTGAATACGCTCCGCACCCTCATTCCAGCTCAGAATATAGCCGTTAATGTCAATTAAAAAAATGGCATAATCGGTAACACTGCTTACCAATAAGCGAAACAGCTTCTCATCAACGCTTTGTCCGGTTAACAATTCTGTAGTGTTCAAGATCAAGTGGCCTGTTTAAGTGTAAACCTATTCAGGATTAGTCATAGTTTACACTATCAGCAGTTTCCTTATGGTTAACTAAGCTCTATATTAGGCAATATATCATGGCTTTCCCTCGCTTTGTTTGAGCTACAGTAGCGGTATTACGTCAGTGACTATATTCATAAGGTGAATGATGTAATAGTCAAGGTGTACGGTTTGTAACAATCTTGTTAGTTAAAAATAAAGCCCCTGTTGAGTCAGGGGCTTTATTTTACTTTAAAAGAAAGATTAAGAATGGTTAAGACTTTCCAGCTATACAAATTACAAACTCACCTTTAACGGGGTGGGTCTCAAAATGCTCCTTTACTTCGGCTACGGTGCCGCGTACGGTTTCTTCGAACATTTTAGTTAACTCGCGAGATACCGACAACTGGCGGTCGGCCCCAAAATAAGTAGCCATCTCGTCCAGTGTTTTTAATAACCGGTGCGGCGACTCGTACAATATGATGGTACGTTCCTCTTCGGCCAAAAACTTGTAGCGGGTTTGGCGGCCCTTTTTCAACGGCAAAAATCCTTCAAAACAAAAACGATCGGTAGGGAAGCCCGAGTTCACCAGTGCAGGTACGAATGCTGTGGCACCGGGCAGGCATTCTACCGGCAAATCATGGCGCAAGGCTTCGCGCACCAAGTAAAAGCCCGGATCGGATATAGCGGGAGTACCGGCATCCGAGATTAAGGCAATGTTTTTACCCTCTTTTAAAAATTTCACAATTTCAGATGACGACTGATGTTCGTTGTGCTGATGATGGGCAAACACCTTTTTTTCGATACTGAAATGTTTGAGTAAAGGGGCTGAGGTTCGGGTGTCTTCCGCCAAAATCAAATCGGCTTCTTTCAAAACCCGGATAGCCCGGTAAGTCATATCTTCCAGGTTGCCTATTGGCGTTGGTACTAAATAAAGTTTACCGGTCATGAGTTGGTTGCGTGTGATGGGTTGCGTGTTACGGGTAATGCAATGTCAAAAAAACTCGCAACTAACTACCCACAACTCGCAACTCATCCTATCTTTGCTGCGAAAATTTTAAATAAATGCTGCAAGTTAGTTATATCCGCGATAACAAGGAACAGGTTTTAGAACGTTTGGCTGTTAAAAACTTTAAAAAGACCGAACTGATTGATGAATTGATTGCACTGGACGATAACCGTCGGCAAACTCAAAATCGTTTAGACAGTACATCGGCCGAGGCCAATGCTGCCGCTAAACGAATTGGCGAAATGATGCGTACCGGCCAAAAAGCGGAGGCCGAGCAGCTTAAATCGCAAACCGGAACCTGGAAAGAAGAAATTAAGCAGTTAAGTGAACAACTTAATATTATTGAGCAGGAACTGCAGCAAAAAATAGTATTACTACCTAACCTGCCGCATAGCAGCGTACCTAAAGGCGTAAGTGCCGAAGATAATGAAGTGGTACTGGAAAACGGTGAAAAGCCTGTTTTGCCTGCCAATGCGTTACCGCATTGGGAACTGGCTGCCAAATACAACCTGATCGATTTTGAATTGGGTGTTAAAATCACCGGTGCTGGTTTTCCGGTTTATAAAGGTAAAGGGGCTAAATTACAGCGTGCCCTGATCAGTTTCTTTTTAGATGAGGCCGAAAAGGCAGGTTATGACGAAGTGATGTTGCCGTTAATGGTAAACGAAGCTTCTGGCTTTGGCACCGGACAACTGCCTGATAAAGAAGGGCAAATGTATTTTGTAGGGCAGGATAATTTATACTTGATCCCGACTGCTGAGGTGCCGATTACAAATTTGTACCGCGACGTAATTTTAAAATTAGATGAGCTGCCTGTAAAAAATACAGGTTATACGCCATGTTTCCGTCGCGAGGCCGGTTCTTACGGTGCACACGTGCGTGGCCTGAACCGTTTACACCAGTTTGATAAAGTAGAGTTGGTACAGGTAGTTCATCCTGATCAATCTTACGAAGTGTTGGAAGGCATGAGTGCTCACGTACAAGGCCTGCTGCAAAAATTAGGCTTGCCTTACCGTGTATTGCGTTTGTGTGGTGGCGATATGAGCTTTACTGCCGCATTAACTTACGATATGGAAACCTGGAGCGCGGCTCAGCAACGATGGCTGGAGGTTTCATCGGTATCTAACTTCGAAACTTACCAAAGTAACCGCTTAAAATTGCGTTTCCGTAATGCCGAAGGTAAAACGCAACTGGCACATACACTAAACGGTAGCGCTTTGGCTTTACCACGTATTGTAGCCACATTGCTTGAGAATAACCAGACTGAGCAAGGCATTAAAATACCTGAGGTATTGGTGCCTTATACTAAGTTTGAATGGATTAACTAAATCCTTTCTTATTATTGTGAACAACAAGGCCTGCCGGATATTAAACTCCGGCAGGCCTTGTTGTTTTATAAAAATAGTGGTGTCAATTATTTTTGAGGACGACCGTCAGGGTTCGCATTTCCTTCCGACATGCTGGTCGAATCGCGGGCAGTATCTGTTTTAGCCGTGCTATCCATACCGCCAACGCTGGTAGCACCTTGCGTTGAGTTGTTTTGGTTGGTATCGGCACTGCCGCCAATAGATTTGCCTTCTCCACTTCCGCCGCACGATGCCAGCATCATGGTGACTAAAGCCAAGGCTGCCATATTTCTGATGATTTTCATAAGGGTTAATGTTTTGTTGTTAAATTAAACATGTGCGTTTCTGTTAATGTTTTATCTTATTCTTAATAAAGCACATGAGGCTTATTTTCAAAATAACTAATTTTGAGGCGTCAAAGCTGTAAGCTGCTTAGTTTGCGCTTTGATCAAACTCATTTTCATGACGCAAAATCCTATAAATAATCAAACCTGGTTCTGGCTCTTTTTTTCGTTACTGGTAGCCTATGTTTTTGGTCTGTTTGTGCCACTCATGAATGAGGATGCCTCGCATCATGCCAACATTGCCCTGCACATGGTACAAACCCATGATTACGTGAGCTTGGTTGATGATCATTATAAGGATTACTTGGACAAGCCACACCTGCATTTTTGGTTAACGGCACTGTCGTTCAATATTTTTGGCGTTAATACTATTTCTTACAAAATACCGGCTTTATTAGCTACTATTTTAGGTTTGTTCTCAACTTTCAAGTTAGGTAAGCTGATTTATAACCGGCAGGTAGGTTTGATGGCGGCCGTGATGTATGCCAGCGCACAAGCGCAATTTTTGGCTAATAACGATGTGCGGATGGACGCCTTGCTTACCGCAAGCATTATTTTCGCAACCTGGCAATTGGTGGAGTCAGCTTACTTTTCGCGCTGGTATAATTATGTGCTGGCCGGTTTAGGGCTGGCTATGGCATTTACCACCAAGGGGATGATCGGCTTTGTGATGCCTGGTGTAGCACTATTCTTTTTACTATTATACCAGCGTAACTGGAAAGCCATGTTCCATTGGCGCTGGCTGGTTGTGTTATTCTGTTGGGCTATATTCATCGCACCCTGTGTCTATTGCTACTATCTGCAGTACGATCTGCATCCCGAAAAGGTAGTGCGCAACATGCGTAATGTATCGGGCGTAAAATTTATTTTATGGCAGCAAAACTTTGAGCGCCTGGAGGGTAAGCATTGGGGTAAAGGTCATAAAGATTATTTCTTTTTCTTTCATACCCTGCTTTGGGCTTTTTTGCCGTTTTGCCTGCTTACTTATATTGCATTTTTTAACCGGATTGCGTTTTTTGTAAAAAGTCGTTTGAAATATACCGTCAATAACGAGTTACTGACCATAGGTACAATCATCATTATTTTCGCCATCATCTCGTCTTCGGGTTATCAGCTGCCACACTATCTTAACATTCTGTTCCCGTTTTTTGCGTTGCTAACAGCCGGCCTGCTGGAGGCTAAAGTAAATGCTGATGATGCAAAGAGTTTATCATTTTATAATAAGGTGCAGTACCTTGTTATCGCTATTGTAATTTTCTTATTGGTATTACTCAACTTCTGGTGCTTCCCGGTACATTCTTGGGCAGTCATCATTGTATCACTGTTAGTGTTGGGTGTAATGGTGTATGTTTTTGCTAAGGAGCATCATTTACCAGCCCGAATAATTACTTTATCGGTTTTGTTAGCCTCGTTAACTAATGTATTGCTCAATGGCAATGTGTATCAACAATTATTAAATTATCAGAGCGGTATTGGTTTAGCCCAGGTAGTTAATCGTAACCAGATCCCTAAAAATGATGTTTACAATTTTAACCACCATAGCTCCGGCTTTAACTTTTATGCGCAGCATTTAAACAAAGCCATTACCCTGGCCGATATTAAAGCCAAGCGTGCTGAAGGGAAGCCGGTTTGGTTGCTTACCAATGCCGACTCGCGGCAAACTTTAATCAATCAAGGCTTAAAGTTTAAAACCGTTTATTCTGATGTTGATTTCGGTATTACGCGCCTGAACAAAGAATTTTTAAATCCGGCAACGCGCAAACAGGCCTGTGTTACCGATTATTTGATAGAAATTAGGTGATGCAGGCTAATGGTTGGTATGCAAATTATGCAACGAAGCCATTGAAAATCAAATAATACTTGTATATTTGTATTACAAAAAAGAGGGGACCTATGTCCCCTCTTTTTATTTATCAATCAAATTTGGCTGGTAATGAATATTGAAAATAGAGTAAGAGAACTGGTTGAAGAAAAAATTGCAGATAAACCCGGCCTTTTTTTGGTGAGTGTTAAAATGCAAGGCAGCGGAAAGTTGGTTATTTTAATCGACGGTGATAACGGCCTGGGTATAGGTGATTGCGCTGAAGTGAGCCGCCATGTAGGCTTTCATTTAGAAGAAGAAAACCTGATACCCGATGCTTATAATTTGGAAGTATCATCGCCGGGCATTGATACACCCTTAACACTGCCTCGGCAGTATGCAAAAAATGCAGGTCGGCAGGTGGCTATTAAAACTACCGACGGCGGCAAGCGCGAAGGTAAGCTGTTGGCATTAACGGCCGACCATGTGCTGATTGAAGAAAAAGTAAAAACTACAGGTAAGAAAGCGGAGTTGGTAGAAAGTGCCATTCCGACGGATACTATAGCAGAAACAAAAGTTTTAATATCGTTTAAATAAGATGAGCAGTATTAATTTAATAGATTCTTTTCAGGAATTTAAAGACTTTAAGAATATTGACCGGCCAACCATGATGAGTGTGCTGGAAGATGTGTTTAGGAGCATGATCCGTAAAAAATACGGAACGGACGAAAACTGCGACGTGATTGTAAACACCGATAACGGTGACTTGGAGATCTGGCGCACCCGTACCGTAATGGAAGATGGATTTTCGGAAGATGATGATCTGGAAATTGAACTGGCGGAGGCTCACAAGCATGATCCGGATTTGGAAGTAGGCGACGAGTTTGTAGAACAAATTACGTTAGAAAGCTTTGGTCGCCGTGCTATTTTAGCTGCCCGCCAAACGCTGGTGTCTAAGATTCTGGAACTGGAAAAAGACGAAATATTTAAAAAATATAAAGATCGCGTAGGCGAAATTATTACCGGCGAGGTTTACCAGGTTTGGAAAAAAGAAACTTTGGTACTTGACGACGAAGGTAATGAGCTTTTGCTACCAAAAAGCGAGCAAATACCGGCCGATTACTTTAAAAAAGGTGATAGCGTAAAAGCGGTAGTATATAAAGTGGATATGATGAACACTAATCCTAAAATCATCATTTCGCGTACTGCCCCTGAGTTTTTACAGCGTTTATTTGAGCAGGAAGTTCCGGAGATTTTTGACGGTTTAATTACCATCAAGAAAATTGTACGTGAGCCGGGAGAGCGCGCCAAAGTAGCGGTTGAATCTTATGATGACCGTATTGATCCGGTAGGTGCTTGTGTGGGTATGAAAGGTTCGCGTATTCATGGTATTGTTCGTGAATTGAAAAACGAAAATATCGACGTTATCAACTACACTAATAACGTTCAGTTATACATCCAGCGGGCTTTATCGCCGGCTAAAATAACTTCTATCAAGCTGGACGACGAGCGCAAAACCGCTGCTGTTTATCTGAAGCCTGATCAGGTATCACTGGCTATTGGCCGTGGTGGTCATAACATTAAGCTGGCCGGTAAATTAACTGGTTATGAGGTAGACGTGTATCGCGAAGCTGATGAACATGAGGAGGACGTTGACCTGGAAGAATTCTCGGATGAAATAGATGGCTGGATTATTGATGAGTTTAAACGTGTTGGTTTAGATTCGGCAAAATCTATATTGAGCCTCAGCATCGGCGAATTGGTTAAACGCACTGACCTTGAAGAGGAAACAATTAAAGAAGTTTTATCAATTCTGCAGGCTGAGTTTGAATAAGCTGAATATATGCCAATAAAAAATCGTAATTTTGCATATAATACGCAGAGAAAGAATTATTAAATGTCAGAAGACAAAAGCATAAAGTTAATAAAAGCAGTAAAAGAGCTTAACATTGGTATGGGTACCATTGTAGACTTTTTGACCTCAAAAGGTTATAAAGTAGACAAAAATCCAAACTCGGTGCTTAACAGCGATATGTATAGCACGCTGGTAAAACAGTTTGCTGCTGATAAAAGCATTAAGGAAGAAGCTAAGCAAATCAACATAGGCAAAATACGCCGTGATGAACCTGGTCAGACTCCTGAAAAGCCTGCTGAGCACCGCGCAAAAGACTTTGAAAAAGAAGAAATCCTGATTAAAAATGCAGGAGGTTTTTCTGGTGGGTCTGCAAACCGGCCCAAAGAAGCTGAGAAGCCTCAAGAGCGTCCGGAAGGATCTTTGCCTGGTGTTAAGGTAGTTGGTAAGATAGATTTAAACAATCTGAATAAGCCAGCACCTAAGCCAGAGCCTGCATCAACGCCAGCTCCGGCAGCCGAAAAGCCTGCCGCGCCTGCACCTCAAGTGCAAGAGCCGGTGGCTAAACCGGCACCGAAGCCTGAGCCTGTGGCAGCACCTGCTCCGGTAGCCGAAAAGCCTGCCGCGCCTGCACCTCAAGTGCAAGAGCCGGTAGCTAAGCCAGTAACTCAGCCTGAGCCTGCGGCACAACCAGAGTCTACTGTAGCATCAGCTCCTGCAGTTGAAAAACCTGCGGCACCTGCGGCGCAACAACCGGTGGCAACCTCTGCTGCTACCGAAAAGCCGGCAACGCCGCCTGCAGCAACAACTCCGGCTCCTGAAGAGCAATCTGCTGCTCCTGAAAATGAAGTAATCAGGGCTAAAGCTGAGCGCCTGACCGGACCAAACGTAATTGGCAAAATACAATTGCCGGTTGATAACGGCCGTCGTGGCAATCAGGCTTCTGCTTCAAATGCTAACACTGCTGACAATAGACGCAAACGTAAGCGTAAAGAAACCGGACCGGGTCAACCTGGAGGTCAAACCGGCAGTCCGCAACAAGGACAGCAAGGCGGTGGCAACCAGCAACAAGGTGGTAATCGTCCGGGTGGCGGATATCAAGGTGGTAACAATCGTCCAGGTCAGGGTGGTGGTAATCGTCCGGGTGGTGGCTATCAGGGTGGTAACAATCGTCCAGGTTTTGGTAACCGTAACGCAGCACCGTCTGGCGCTCCTAAAGAAGAGCCTACAGAAAAAGAAATACAAGACCAGATTAAAGCTACACTGGCCCGTTTAAGCGGTGCCGGTAAATCAGGTAAATTTGCACAGCGGGCTAAGTTCCGTCGGCAAAAACGTGATGATGTGGCAGCATCGGCCGAAGAGGCAGCAATGGAACAAGAGCTGCAATCGCGGGTGTTGAAAGTTACCGAGTTTGTTACCGCTAATGAGCTTGCCTCGTTAATGGACGTTTCGGTTACCCAGATTATTTCTACCTGTATGAGCTTGGGTATGTTCGTGTCTATTAACCAACGTTTAGATGCGGAAACCCTAAGCATTGTAGCTGACGAATTTGGTTATAAAGTTGAATTTGTTAAACCGGACGAAGAGGAAATTAATCTTGAAGAAGAGGATGCTCCCGAAACGTTGATTCCTCGTGCACCAATTGTAACCATCATGGGTCACGTCGATCATGGTAAAACATCGTTACTCGACTTTATTCGCAAAACTAACGTTATTGGCGGCGAGGCTGGCGGTATTACCCAGCACATCGGTGCTTACGAAGTAACGCTGGAGGACAAACGTAAAATTACTTTCCTGGATACGCCAGGTCACGAAGCGTTTACCGCGATGCGTGCCCGTGGTGCTCAGGTAACGGATATTGTTATCATTGTTATTGCTGCAGACGACAGCGTGATGCCGCAAACCCGCGAGGCTATAAACCACGCGCAGGCTGCAGGTGCACCCATCATCTTTGCCTTTAACAAAATTGACAAACCAGGCGCTAACGCCGACAAAGTGCGCGAGCAGCTGGCCGGTATGAACATCCTGGTTGAAGAATGGGGCGGTAAATACCAGTCGCAAGAGATTTCGGCTAAGTCCGGCTTAAACATCAACATGCTGTTAGAGAAAGTATTGCTCGAAGCAGAATTATTGGAACTGAAAGCCAATCCGAAAAAACGTGCCGTAGGTACTGTTATTGAAGCTGCGTTAGATAAAGGCCGTGGTATTGTAACTACGGTGTTAGTGCAGGCAGGTACACTACGTGTAGGTGACCCGATACTGGCCGGTAGCTATAGCGGACGTGTTAAGGCGTTAACCAACGAGCGTGGTATGCGTGTAAGCGAAGCAGGCCCATCTACACCGGTACAGGTTTTGGGTATGCAAGGTGCACCAACGGCCGGTGATAAATTCAACGCATTAGAAAGCGAAGTTGAAGCACGCGACATTGCCAACAAACGTTTGCAATTACAACGTGAGCAAGGTTTACGTACGCAGAAACACATCACGTTGGATGAAATTGGTCGTCGTTTGGCTATCGGTAACTTTAAGGAACTTAACATCATTGTTAAAGGTGACGTGGACGGTTCTATCGAGGCATTGTCAGACTCATTGCTGAAACTGTCTACCGATCAGATTCAGGTAAATATTATCTCTAAAGCGGTAGGGCAGATTTCTGAGTCCGACGTATTGTTGGCTTCCGCTTCTGATGCGATCATCATAGGTTTCCAGGTGCGTCCTTCAGGTAGTGCCCGTAAACTGGCCGAGCAAGAGCAGATTGATATCCGCTTGTACTCGATCATTTATGATGCCATCAACGAGATTAAAACAGCGATGGAAGGCATGTTGGCTCCAACCTTTGAAGAGAAGATTGTGGCTAACGTTGAAATCCGCGAAACCTTTAAAATCAGTAAGGTGGGTACCATTGCCGGATGTATGGTGCTGGATGGTAAAATTACCCGTAACAGCAAAATCCGCATCATCCGCGAAGGTGTAGTAATCTACACCGGTGAGTTAGCTTCATTGAAACGTTATAAAGATGACGTGAAAGAGGTGAACGCGGGTTATGAATGTGGTTTGAACATTCAAAACTTTAACAACATCGAAGTAGGCGACATTGTAGAAGCTTACGAAAATGTAGAAGTTAAGCGTAAACTGTAAATCATTTTAGATAATCATAAAACAACAAAGCCGCCTTAATTTAAAGCGGCTTTGTTGTTTTATAAATTTTTAAAGAATTAGATTCTAGCCAAATTTTGCTGCGATAATATCTTCTGCAAATCGTTCCATTTCTTCCATCTGTAGACTGCATTGCATTCGAAAAAATTGACGCCTGCATTTTCAAATTCTATAACACAATCGTCTACCTGCAAGGTTTTGCCAATTGTAAGTATATAATCGGCGTGAGCTGTATGATCTTTTATTTTAGGCAGCTATGAGTGTGTGTACGACAGTTTTGAAAGCCTCGCGCGCTTTCCCGTCATAAAATGGAACTCTTATGCAACTCTTCTTAAACAGATAATTAGGTGTGGGGCTGCATCATTACAGACTTATTACTTACAATATTTAGCGATGTAAGTATCATCTAAATCGCTACCGGTATTTTTGATGAATTT
>CAJYJH010000079.1 GCA_913775265.1 uncultured Mucilaginibacter sp.
TCGAGTATATCGGGGTTGACACCGTAGCTACAAAGGCTAAGGGTATAAAACTACACCACGACCGGAACCCTTACCGGTAGTTTCTAATTACCTGCCGCGCTCTCATCACTACCATTCGACAACACCGCCACCGCAGCTTCTGCATCTTTTTGCGCTACCATCACTTTAACCGGCGCTACCCCGCCCGCAGATACCAACCAGGGTGCAATTACGCCTAAGTTTTCATTTTCAATAAACGACTCGATGTTGTTGTTTTGAAGGCGGGCCTGCACGTCCATCGCTTCGTTAAAATCGGCTGCATAAACCTGCACTAAATGATCGGCTGAATTATCCATGATAGTTTTGATTAGTATAGATTAACAACAGAGATGTTGGTGATTGGATTTAGGTGATGTACAATTGTTAAAGCCGACGTTGACCATTTTAACGCGCTTAATATGTAACGGACGTTCGGTCCTTATCATAAGCTTAACAAAACCATAACACAACCCGATTTTGATTTATGGTTAATTTTTTCTTACTTGTGGTAATGACTATATGCAAAACCAGGCAAACCCAGATTATGCTGCTGCTGGCGGTATACTTGTTTGCGGTGCTCGGTCATTTAGCCATCCTCCGGCCGTTGGCATCCAACAGCTTCAAATTTGGTGTCACAAAAGTAGCACCGGCCGATAAGCTGAGCGACAAGAGCGGTGGCAAGGGTATCAAACTTAAAAAGATAGCCAAAACCGTACTTAACCGTAGTACGCTGCCGCAAAAAGGCAAAGTGCTGAGCCAGCTATATGTAGCTACCCTGCTGCATAATGTTGCGTTCCGTACCTTACATGGCATCCGTTCAGTTGGCTACGCCGCTTTTTTTGTTAATTTTTATTTAAAGCGGTTATATCCTTTGCGAATTTGATTTCTTGCTTTTGTTGGCTTGAATAGCCTTTTTCATTTTTTTAAGCACTGCTTCTTAATAACTAAAGTTAAACCGTTCGGTAAGGTTGACCTGCATTAAAGCAGCGCCGGACCCGAACATTAAATCACATTACGATGAGCACATTAGGAAAACTGGTAGAAGGATTAGAACTAAAGTACATCGGCAAAAGCTTTGCCGGCTTTAACGAAGAAGACCCCTATGTAACCTTTTTAGGCTATGATACCGTAGGATGGTCGTACATCTGGATCAAATACAAAGGCAGGCAGGTGCTTGCTTCTATATTTGATGTAGCTTTATAAATATGCTTTAACAACCTACGGCCGGTGGTTATACCGGCCGTAGGTTGTGTTTGTTTTTCATACTCCACTCATGCTGAGTTTGTTATAACCCTTTTGTAAAAATGACCGACGGTTGATAGCAACCTCTTAAATAAATCAAAGGTGTTACCCCTCTTTTTCGTTAGACCGATGAGGGTCGGCGGCATCCTTATTCGAAAAGAGAAGCTGATTTTCGTCTATAAGATCAATTACCCAATCTGAAATCGCCTACACTATTTTTGGCCAGGCTTACCTCGTTAAAATAACTTACCGTACCGGTATCTACCGGGCATTGGGCGCTTAGGCCTACCCAAACTTTGGCGGGGTAATTGTTTTTATATAAACGCACCAGATGCCATTCTTTTTTGTCGAGCGAGTAGTAGCTACCTACAGTTTTAGTGTCTGACGACAGCTTCATGTACACGTAAGGGCGTTCAACCACATCATGGTTATTATCGTCGGATGTGCCTATGGTGCGCACGGTTACCAGGCGGTGGTGGCCGCGCTCGTCCTGCTCAAAGCAAAATTTCTCGTAAAGGTCGTCGTTCGCATAAATGTAAAGCACGCCGGCGTTGTACAAACCTGCGTGAGTAAACTTTGGCGCAACTTTAGAAATTAGCGTAAACGGCTTACGGTTATTTACTTCGGTTAGCAAAATGGGGGCTGTATTGTTGGATAGCTTGCCATCAGGATCAGAAAAGTAATCCTTTTTCTCTCCTACTTTAAAGGCCAGCTGGTTGCCGTTAATTTTAGCCAGCGTGTCGGCCCCGTTAACCGATTTGGTAAACTTGATACCGGCAAATTTAATGTTGCAGGGCTTGCCGTTTACGTGAGCCGCCGGTGCACGGTGGTGCGGCGCATCAACATTGGCGGGCGTACCGTATTGCTGTGGGTTATTGCAGGCGCTTAGCAATGCGGCACTGATTAAGGCTATGGTAACAGGTAATTTTAAACTCATCAATTAAGGTTAAGTTGCAAGTTAGCTAATTGTTTGGTAGCCTCGAAATGTATTTAACGCGAATGGTATGCGTTATTAATTTTAAAACCCGGATGTATACTCGTGCCTATTGCAGCATTTGCCGGCTCTTTGTACTTTCAAAACCTAAACTCATTAATGGCATTGAATTCTCCTGATTTTACCCGGAACGATAACTCAACACCATCGAGGGGTTTAAATAGCGGCTTTGATGCAAATACTGTAAGCAATCCACTGGCACCAACGTATTACTCCCAGCGCAGCATCATGGTATTTTCTGTTGTGTTTTCGGTAATTTTTGGTGCGGTTCTGCTTATCCTCAATCTTAAAGATAACAAATGCAAATACCTGGTGGCGCTGTATGCCATAATCTATACCGCATTTATACTGTTATTTTTAAATACCATTAATGCCAACACAATGATGACCATAGCAGCAAATGCATTATGTGCTCACTTCCTGATCACCGTATTCTGGAACAGGTATGTTGGACGGACAACGCTTTACCAAAAAAATCTATCAAAAAAAACCCGCTTATTATCTCCGTCATTATGGTGGTGTTCATGGTAGCTCTTGAAATCTACCATACTGTATTTCACGATTGATGATAATTCAATTTTTGCGTGACAGACTTCATTGTAACCTTTCAGATTATCTCAGTTTTTCTGCTTATTTCTTTTGCCGCCGTTAAGCTGATAATAAACCCTGCACGAACCGGCACCGCAAAATATTATGCGCTGGACTATTTAATCATTATCATCTTATACATCAAAACCATAGCTGCCCTAAACGACTTTTGGGGGCGCAAATGGCTTAATAGAGAGGACAAACAGGGCCTTATATTTTTAGCCTCCATCTACACGGCATGTTTGGCTTTAAGCTTTGTAACATTATTTATTGCCTTTTATTTACAAAAAGGCAGAGCAAAAAACACTCAACCATAAAAACATCTACAGTCAAAATGCTCGTCTTAAAAAACGCTACCTGTTTATGGTTTGCTAACTGCTGTTTGTAACTGTGCTGCCCCGCCAAAAACCTGGTCAATAATCAACTTCGCCTCTTTTTCATACACGTGCTGTGCTATCAGTTGTTTTAAGCCATCAACAGGTGCATCGCTAATTTCATAACGGTTATCGTGGCAGGTTTTAACAAAGTCGCGGTACAGCGCTGTTGCTTTGGCGGTTTCGCCTTTGCGCAGGGTGGCCAGTGCTATATTAAACATGGCAAAGGTAGCCTGTTTATCTTGTGCTACGGCTTTGTATGAGTATGTTATGCATTTATCAAAGTCGCCGGTACAGTAATAGGTCCAGCCCAGGCTGCTCAGGGCCGGTGCGTAGGTGCTATCGGCAGCTACGGCTTTCAGGCCTTCGGCAATAGCTTCAGGGTAATTTTGAAGCTGCGTGTAAGCCCGGTTTAAGGACACCCTGCCGTAAACATTTGCCGGATTAACTTTGAGCGCTATGTTAAGGTAAGGAACCGCATACCTGGCTTTACCATTAAATATATGGCAGTCGGCAATGCGCAACAACGGGTAAATGCGGGTGCTGTCTAACAAAAACGCTTTTTTATAATCTGCAACGGCACTGTCTATTTGGTCGTCGTAAACCCTGGCATCGGCGCGGTGCTCATAAAACCGGCTCTTTTTAGGTTCGAGCGCAATGGCCTGGTCGTAAAAAGTGATAGCGGCTTTATAGTCTTTTTTTGCTGCATATACATCCGCCTTTACATGGTAAGCGTCACCGTCATTAGGGCTGTTGCGGATGGCTTCGTTAGCATAATACAGGGCACTGTCCGGTTTATCCAGCCGGCGGTAGGCACGGGCCAGGTTATAGGCACACCACTTATAGTCGGCCTTTACGTTGTACATTTTCAAAAAATTGTCTTTTGCCTCTCCGGCGCGGTCCAGGTCCATCAACAGTTCGCCTTTATCATAACTGGCCTCACAAAACAACGGGAACAGCTGCAGCGCCTGGTCGTAACTGGCCATCGCTTCCTTTCGGCGTTGGATGCCGGCAAAACATTTGCCGCGCAGTTCGTACATTACCGCATAGGTAGGTTTAGCTTTAATAATGCGGTTGCAATACCTAATGGCTTCATAATAACGTTCGGTATCGTGCAGGTAGCCGGCCAGCAAAGCGTTTGCAAAAAACGAGGTGGTATCAGCTCTAAGGTAATTGCGCACCGAACGTTCGGTAAGTCTGTTGCCTGCAAAATAGTCTATGTAAAAAGTTAATCGCTTGTTAAACGGCGTTTCGTAACTTCGGTGCAATACCCTTTCAAACTTTCGCGCCCGTGCCGAATCAAGTTCGCCAAAGGCACCCTTTACAAACTGATAGCCCAGTTTGCGGTCTCTGTCATCCGCATCTGCCGATCGCATCATCTGTAAAATGCCCATCATTTCGGCAGTCGCAAATGTAAAAACGCGATCCACCTGTTTGCTGTCGGCCAAAGCCTGCATAGCTTGCAGCAAATCGTCAACCCCCTGCCCGGTACTATCGTGCTGTATCTTGCTCATGGCTCCGGCCAGTAAATGCTCAACATCATATTCGGGGTTTACACTTTTAGGCGTAGACACCTTAAAGAAACTTCGGGCCGTGGTATCTCTGGTAACGGCAGCCCGCAACACAGAACTGCCGAGGCACAAAACGACAATCAGCAAAAAGTGACAGGTTTTTAGCATGGTTAAAAATAATACATTTTGGCAAATGCGGGTTAAATGAGATGCGGGTTTTATTTAAATTTATACGTGCGCTGTTTTACGATGGCTTATGAGTTAAGGTTGGGCTATTGCCCTATTTTGGCTTAAAGCGAACTATTAACATGCAATGTTAAGATTAGCTGAACCCACTTTTATCTGTATTATGACTTTACCCTCATGGCCGACGGCGAGGTTAACAACTACACCAACAGTAGGCTAAAATCAAGCCTTATTCCGAGCTTACAGTCTCTTGTCTTTAATAAGGGCTTTTAGCCGTTTGAGTGCCTTCTGGCAGCATAAACATACTTTGTGACAGCTTCATGGGTTTTACCTCGGTTGCTGTACTCTCCATAGTGAATTGTGTATTCTCAATAATGATTTTTAAAGGTACAGCACGGGCCTTTTGTAAGTAGGCATAGTAGTTGCCGAATTGATGCTGGGTGTAAAGTTTGCTATCTACAGGGAGCTTGGCGCTGAAGTAGTATTTTTGTATACCACTTTTACAATTTAATACTAACTCATCACAAACATAGCCAAGTATTTTTACCGCAGCCTTGTGCAACTCACTGCCAAGTACAGTATCGGGGTTTGTTGCGCCATCATTCCACAGCACCGCTTGCGAGTTGGCTAACTTGCTGTACAACTTGTTATCTTTGTTAACATAAAGCTGCCAAACCATAAATTGCCCATTCGTTTCCGACTTGTAATCTCCGCCTTTAACGTAGTAATCCTGCCGGGTACCCATCATGGCATTTAGCTGCTCGTCTTTAATAGCAGGAGACTTGCTTTTGTAAGTATTTTGGTATACAACATTACCTTCAAAGTATTGTGCAGAAACGCAAAAAGTAGTAAGAGCGAAAAGAAATGTGATTAAGGTTTGTTTCATGATCTGATTTATGAAGGCTAAGATAGTGTTTGCCTGTGAAAAGCTGAGATCACCACAGCATAAAATGGTTCCTTGCCGTCACTTCAATTTTAAAATCTCATGAATCAGTCAGTTGCATTACCAATTTATCTAACCATACATTCTCCGCATCCCGTTCATCAGGGCTCAATAAAATATTGATCAACTCAACCTCATTCACATAGTCCCATAAAAAGATGCCTAACCAGCCTAAGCCCCAATAATCAATCTGGCCACCTTTCTCTTTGCCCTCAAACCCCACCTGACTCAACGAGCCAAGGTCCCCTTCTTCAAAAAAGCGGTAGTTTACTTCATACGCTGACAATTTGGGTTCAATGTGCTGCTTAAACCAGTTGATGTCTTTGTGAATATTCATCGTTATTCCCGGGCGAAATGTTTGCTTAGCGTGTTTAGTTCCTCATCGATTGAAATACCGTAATCAAGCCACTGCTGTAAATAGCCAACTGTATGTAAGTTTGATTGCCGCTTACTCATCACCAGCTTTATTTCGCTTGTCGGGATGCTGGTAAAACTTCAAAGTTTTGATGGCAGTGATCAGTTGCTGCTGCTGTTTTGCGTTAAGATTTTGACCGTTAATTTGAAATCTGTCGTCACTACTCCCTGCGTTCCACAGTCTGGCAATAAATAATCCTGTCATACCTTTGCCGGTATGCCTTGGTGTCACAAGCTTAGCCTTAAAACCATCTATATTTATGTGCTGCTTTTGATTAACGGTTACACTAGCCAAGTGACTACTGTCAGGTTCGCCTCTGTAATCCTCTCTCGGCTTAACAACCCCGGGTATAGGTGACTTTTCGAGCACAATCAAACTATCATTTCTAACAATGTAATCTTCACTACCCTCACTCAAATCATTAGCGTACCAGCCTAAATCAAAGGTTATAACGGTATTAGTGTCGATGTGTATCTCCCCAAAAAACGAGTCGATTCCCTTCACATCAACGCGCTTCCATTCTTGAGGCACCCTGATAGTGAAATAACCATAATCGAGAAGCTTGGTACCATCAGTAGCCGACGGTTTGCCGCCGCTACACGATGTGAGCAGCAATAAACTGAGGCATAAACAAAAAGACAGCTTCATGCGGTGCGGTTTAGACGCACTAAGTTAAGCGATGGTTTGTAATTTTTTGTGGCCGAAATGTATTTGACTGACATTCTTTAAAACACGCTGACAGCTGAATGCTGGCACCCCGTCTGAAACCAAAAATTCAATAATGCGTACACCTTTAATATTTTATTTTAATTAGTTTTAGCCTGCAATTTTAAGCCCTGTCATGATTAATAATAAACCTTTGCTCATTTGCTTACTGATTTATGTAGTTCTGTTAAGTTACAGTTGTAAAAAAACAGCCCGGAAGCAACCGATGATGCGGCGAAGCCGGGTGTTACCGAAAAGGATTTTTACACCCTGCTTAAGGTTGATAGTATCAAACAACGCTCGTTTGTGGTAAACTACCGGTTAAATAAAGAGGTGGAGTCGACCGGTGTGATCAACGCGCTGGATTCGATGGAACTGGTTGCCAATGCCGCTAATTACACGCCAGGCAAAGCCACCCTTTTAAACAATACGTACACCGTAAAAATTGCGTACCCCTACAACTCGCCGCCCGAAAACAAGATATGGTACCGCATTTATACTACCGACAAAAATGGCGTTAAAAGTTTCTCACCGGTTATTGGCCAGCAGATTGCCATTTATGAGTTAAAAAACAAATACGTGGTAGGCTAATTGATGAGATGCTATCACGTTACTAAGTGTTGTCATCAATAAATTGACTATAGGTTGCCTCATTGGTTATCAACCATTGTTTTGCTTGGTCAGTAATAATATCTTCTATATTCGCCGGTGTAGCTTCCGGCCAATACCATTGCAGCCCATCGTTCCAATCCATATCACTCCAAGCCCAGTGTAAGGTAAAGAAATCGTATATGGAACGGTTGTAATCTACATCCACCACATAGTCAGCCAAAGTTTTAAGATTATCTATTACGTTTGTTCCTTTTGCTATCTGCATAATATAATAGCTGCTGTAACTAATTACCCCGTCGTCTTCTGTTTTAAGCTTTAAACCAAGTTCGTTCAATGCAGCTTGCAAGTATTTTTCAGTCTCGAAGAAATTTACTCGTTTAGTTAAACCGGCCAGTATAAGCAGATGTTCAGTATCATAGCCCAACTCAATCATCTTTAAAGCCCAATCAACACATTCGTCCATATCATAATCGGGCATGCTGCGGTAGGCAACTACTTTATAGTTGAGGGGGCTCATAGGAGGCATAGTGTGAAAAATACAACTATTTGAGTGTTCACTCTACAAAAACAATGTAAACTTTTAAATTGGAACGTTAATTCACTTACCGCTTCTTCCCTCCCAGCCATAGCAACGCATTCAGCACAAACCTGTTCTGAACCTCGTTATTAAATGTATACGACAAGGTTTTGTTGCTGGCGTCGTATTTGTGCTCGTAATCCATATCGTTATGACCCATATTGAGGTATACCATGCGGTACTTTTTGTTGGTCCAGGCTACGGGGTAATCCCCGCCGGTCCATATTTCGCTGGGTTTAGGGCCTGTGCCTAACGGAAAACTGGAGGGGTCAATACTCAGCAAAATATCGATATCGGGGTTTTGGCGCAGGTCGTGCTCCCAGCGGTACCACTCATTGGGCGACGAGGCAAATGTAGCAGGCAGCCCCTTGGTGCTTGGGTGTTTTGCATCGTTTACCCGCAGCACGGCAGATGTGGGCCTCCAGGTGTTGCTGCCATACTGCCCCGAACCTAAAAACTTGTTATGATACCAATCCCAGTTTTGCGGTACAGCCGATGGCGTTAACGCAAAGGCCGCAAAATGAAAGCCCATCCAGGCGCCGCCGTTTTTCATGTACGTTTCAAAAGCGGCCCGCTGTTCGGGCTGCTCGGGCCGGGTGTCTAAAAACAGCACCACCTGGTAGGGCGCGAGGTACGCTGCATTGAGGTTGTTCCAGTTATTAGTGGAGTCGTAGGCAAAGTGGTGTTTAAGGGCCATACCGGCAAACCAATGGTTAGCTTCGTGGACAAAGCTAATATGAGCGAGATCAGCTTTGGCAGTATAAAAGGCGATAACTTTAAACTTAGGCTTTGATGGTTGAGCTCCGGCAGCAACTATTGGAATAAAAAAACACAAAAGCAGAAGCAGAAATACTCTGCATAAATAAATGACATATTTTACCATATTAATCTTTACAACAATCGTTTATGCTTTGTCTGCCAAACGATAAACAGACGTTTTATTAGCTATTTTATAGATTAAAGAACATAAAGAAAACATAATCATATAAATTGGACCGCTTGGATGTACGATATTTTAGTACCGTCGTAATTAAAAATATATTTAGCCTATTGTTGTTGTTTTCAACAAAAATCATTCGTAGCCTGTAACTGTATTCATCAGCCAGCGTAGCAAAATTGCAAAGTTTGATGGGGCTGGCACACTTGCATTAAGGTGAGGTTGACGACAATGCCAACCGAAGGTTAAAATAGATTTAAGACGTTAATCAACTATGATCTATACTCAGGATTTCTGCCTCACCCAACTGGTTTGGTCCTTCATGTATCCACCAATTCCTTCCAACAGTTAAAAACTGTTCTATCGGTTGGCCACTGAGAAATCTTACAGTTACCAATTTCTCTTCGCCTGGTTCTATGGCTTGCTGTCCATCAAATTGTATGTCGCCTGCGTAGGAACTAAAAGTATTGTCAGCCTTGTATTCAAATACATGATTGGGCCTGTAGCCGCTAAAAATTCCGGTCTTCCTTCCTCCATATTCAGCTAATTTCATTTTTAGCTTCGCCTTAATCACAATGAAATCAAAATCAGTTTTGTTCCGGTACGGCTCACTTATGCTCACAGCAGTATATTTGTCATAAGCCAAAATGTCAAATATTTTAGACTCACCAGTAGTTAGCCATCGCTTGTAAATAAGCTTGCCGTTCATGTAAAGGTATAGTTGGTTGTCTGTTATTTCTTTGCTTATAATCATGAACGCTGTGTATTATAATCGTTTAGCTTACTGTATGATTGAATAAATCATGATAGTCACCGTATAAGTAAATAAGGCAAGGTTGCCCCATAACGCCAATCTATTTTTTCTTAAAGCTAATTGTTGGTGCGATGTATACCTGGCCGCTGAATATATGCCTAATGGTGCCATTATGGCTACCCAAAACTGTGTAAATCCTAAATAAATAAGCTTCTTTAAATCCCATTCTAATTGATGGAAAAGTATGGCTGCAATGAAAACAACGACAGTAAGCGACAGGCCAATGAGGAAAATGATAAAGGATGAAGGTGTTTTAGGTTTCATGCCATGCCAATTTACACCTTTCGAACCGAAGATGCAATGCTATCCTTAAACGACTGTAATAAATGGCTTTCAGCTATTAAAAAATGGGGTTAAGCTTGTTGTTCCGTATTGCCATCATTTCTAAACCAACCATCATTTTGCAGCACAACTCACAACTGTTTATACCAGCTAGTTTAAAATCAAATTTAATTCCCCATCACACCTTCAACGTCAGCCTCACCTTTTGCATTTGCTCCACCAATAAAATGATCACAAACGACACGGCCATCGCCCTTAAAATAGCCGGAGCGCCGTTGAGCAGAATGTGCGGGTAATTAATATGCAGCAACTGCATGCCAAACACCTGAAAATATGGGATAAGGTAACAGGTGAGCGTACTGGTGCCTGCGGCGGCAATCCATTTAAACCATTGCGCTTTGCCTTTAACGTCGGTACCGTAAACCAACGCAGCATACACAATAAGGCTGATACCTGCGGTAATGAGCACCCATGCCGGGGTAGAGTATATTTTAGAGATGCCGCCGGCGTAAGGCCTCAGCGCAAAACCCAAGGCTATGCATACTACCCCGCTAAGTGTGGCGCCCCCGATAAACCGGTGTACCGCAGGGCGACAGGCGGCGTAAGCCAAACTGGTGACCACACCGGCCATCACCAATACAACCGACGAGGCATCGCCAATAAGCCAAAAACTAAAATCAGTAACCCAGGTGTGCAGCACGATGTTAACAGCTAACAGAACTGCCAGGCAGACGGTCAGCGTTTTTAACTTACCCTTACTTGCCCAGTACAACAGCGATGCCACCAGGTACGACCAGCCTATAATGCCCAATATACCCCACCAATGTGGTTGCATACCGTTGTAACCGTCCAGGTTGTTGTATGAGCCTTTGTACACCAGTGCCAGTACCAGCAATATGGCGTAACCCGCCCCTATCATGCCATAACGCTCGCCTTTGGCCACGGTGGGTTTGTAGTTGAGCCATATCATAAAAAAAGCAACCGTAGCCAAAATGGCCCAGGCCGCTTTGGGCAGCCAGTGGTTTTCGTTATATGTTTCGAGGTTTACCTGGTAAAAGCCCATCACTATTAAGGCAAACGAGCGGTAGCCTATGTAGGTTAACACGCCGCCGGGTGTTGCCCCCTTTTGCTGCTTATTGCTGATGGCAAACGGGATAGACAACCCCACGATGAACAAAAACGCCGGAAAAATGGTGTCGGCAAAGCCCATGGCATCGGCACCGGCCTCGGCGTGGTCAAGCCAACCGGGTATGCCTTTGGCGCCGCTCAGCTCGTTCACGAAGATCATTAAAAACATGGTGACGGCGCGAAATACATCTACAGAATGCAGCCTTTGCGACAGGTTATTTATCATTTAAATACAAGAGCTTTAATTGGATATTTTACTGCAGGGAGTAAAGGCTTGGTTAGCTAAGTAAATGTAAGCAGGTTAACGGCCATTTGCAAGGCCTGTGTAAATCAATTAGTTTTAAACGCAGGTTTAAATCAGCGTGTTAGGGCGGCTGTTTGCCCGGCTAAAATTAAATATATTAAAATTTTAACCACATCACTGCAACTGCTTTAAGGCATCAGCCTGCTGGCTCTATATGCCTTACCGGGCCTTTAAATCATACCTATTGGCAAAAAAACTGCATATTTGCCGCTTGCTTAATCCTTGTTATCATAGCTGTTCATGGTTTTTAACTCTTTGCAATTCCTTCTTTTTTTTGTTCTCGTTACGTTACTGTACTACATTATAAAGCCCCAGTACCGCTGGATATTGCTTTTAATAGCCAGTTGTTATTTTTATATGGCTTTTAAGCCCATTTACATTCTTATACTTGGCGGCACTATTGTAATTGATTATTACGCCGGCCTTTTTATCGAGAAAACCACCGACGAGGCTAAACGCAAAAGGCTGCTGATTTTGAGCCTCATTACCAACGTGGGGGTGCTGTGCGTATTTAAGTATTACAATTTTTTTATTGATAATTTTAATCACCTGCTTAACCAGGGGCCGGGCAGCTTTCAGTTTTACTACCTTAAAATATTGCTGCCTATAGGCCTGTCTTTTCACACGTTTCAGGCCATGAGCTACACCATTGAGGTATACCGTCGCAACCAGGCTGCCGAAAAACACTTTGGTATTTATGCCCTGTACGTGATGTATTATCCGCAGCTTGTGGCCGGCCCCATTGAGCGACCGCAAAACGTGTTGTACCAGTTTCACGAAAAGCACCGGCTCGATTATTTAAATATCAAAAACGGCCTGATGCAAATGGCCTGGGGCATGTTTAAAAAAGTGGTGATCGCCGATCGGTTATCCATCCTGATAGACCCGGTTTACAGCAATCCCGAACGTTACCCGGGCGGCACGCTGATACTGGCTACGGTTTTATATAGCTTCCAGATTTATTGCGACTTTTCGGGATATTCGGATATAGGCATCGGTGCGGCCAAAACCATGGGCGTACAACTCATGACCAACTTCAGGGCGCCTTATTTGTCGCGGTCGGTAAGTGAGTTCTGGACGAGGTGGCATATTTCACTATCCACCTGGTTTAAGGATTATGTGTACATACCGTTGGGTGGTAACCGGGTGCCCGTAAAACGCTGGATATTTAACCTCATGGTGGTGTTCTTAATCAGCGGGCTGTGGCATGGCGCCGATTGGAAGTTTGTGGTTTGGGGAGCCCTGCACGGCGTATTTATGATTATTGAGCATTTTACACGTAAAAAGCATAAAGACAAAAACCAGCCGGTTAAATTAAACCCGGTGGCAGTAGCCCTGCAATGGCTGCTCACGTTTGCCCTGGTATCATTTGCCTGGATATTTTTCAGGGCCGCCCACTTTAGTACTGCCATGTACATTGCCGGGCATTTGTTTACTGATGTAAGCGTTAACTTTAGTCAACTGGCCCTTAACGTTACGGAGCTTGGGTTTGCGGTAATGCTGCTGGCCGTATTGATGCTTAAAGAAGGTTTTTCGGTTCACTTACCGGTTAAAAACACATGGACCTTTGCCTTGGTATTTTTAACGATCTGCTTCAGTTGCTACTTTTTCGGCGTTTTTGATAACAAGCAATTTATATACTTTCAATTTTAATCATGAGGGCAGTTTTTATCACCGGGTTGCTGTTGGTTGCCTCATTGTTTATTATTTCGTCGGTTGATGACCTTACCCGTATGGTTAACGGGCCGCGCGGCAGGGCAAGGACCTGGTGGGGTACCGGCAGGCACCCCTACGGAGACCTGTACAGCCTGTCTTACCTCCCCAATTTCAGGATACCTGTACCGGCCGAAGATGTGGAGCAACTGACCGGAGCCGGTTTAAATACGGAAGAAGAATCTATCAACCTTTACGCCCTCAGCGATAGTTATTTGTGGGGATTACTGGATCATCCTCAGCTGTTTAACAAGGTAAACCAAATTAAGTACGTTGTATCCAACACCCACAACATACAGCCCATAGTGCTCGATACATCCAAACGCAACGTACTGATTATGGAGGTGGTAGAGCGAAATGTAAGGCCGTTGTTTAGCGACTCCCTGTACCTGCAGTCATTTTTGCACTTTTATAAGCCGGGCGACGACACATCGAAAATTAAAACAGCAGCATACAGGGCCAGATTTCATTTTAAGTTTAAGATCAAAGAAATAGAAAACAACATAGAGTACAACGTGTGGGACTATCGCCTGTTTACGCCTTTAAAAGAGGCCAAGGCGGGTTTTACTTACCGTTACTTTAACCGCACCCATAAAGATGTAGCCGTGTCTGCCGATGGTAAACAGCTGTTTTATGGCCCAACTGTTGATACGGCCGGCGAGCTGAGTTCGTTCAGTAAGGTAAGCAACGCACAGCTTGATGATCTGGTTAATAACCTCAACGCCGCCGCCGCTCATTATAAAAAGCAGGGCTTTAAGGCTGTTTACTTGTCTGTTATCCCTAACCCGGTTACTATTATGGCGCCAGGCTTTCATGGCTACCGGTATAACGGGCTTATACCGCGCTTGCAGGAGCACCCTGCGCTTGAGCTAAAGGTTATTGATACTTATTCGGCCTTTGTAAAAAGCCCCCTGCCATTATTTTTGCGCAATGATACCCATTGGAATTTAGAGGGTAAAAAAACATGGCTCGGCCTGGTGAATGATGCACTGCGTAAAGAGTAAAAACGTCTTTAATCTGTAAGCAAGCCCCCGCGTTTTTTAATACGGAGTAAAGGATATTTAACAACAGGCAATGCAGGCTATAAACGTTCTGTTATGGCCATGCCAATAAAGCGGCCACTTAAACACCCCTTTTTTTAATTATTATTAAAACTTTGACAAACAATAAATATCAGGTTACGTTA
>CAJYJH010000080.1 GCA_913775265.1 uncultured Mucilaginibacter sp.
ATCCGAATCGGGTAATCACGATAACAGTATTTATAACCGCTGGTGGAGTGAGAAACACCATGGTGTAAAAGAAATCATCACACCAAAAGGAGATACCACTTTCAAATACGATATTGATAAAAACCAGGATCTGGCTAAAAATTTAAAAGGGCGCCTGATGCTGTCAACCGGTGAAATTGACAACAATGTAAGCCCGTCAAATACCGTTAGGGTAATTAACGCTTTAATTAAAGCCAACAAACGTTTTGATTACGTTTTATTGCCGGGACAGCGCCATGCCTACGGCGACATGACGGAATATTTCTTTTGGCAAAAAGGAGATTATTTCGTGAAATACTTGTTGGGAGATTTCTCGCAACCGGTAGATATTGTAGAGATTGAACGCGACCAGGAACAAAACAATAAACGTCCTGCGGGTAGCATAGCCGAAACAGCCGGTCAGTAAGGTAAACGAACAGCCAAACAATGCGAAAGCGTTGTGAGAAGTGTTTGAAAGGATGATAATTAATTATCTGTCTGGGCACTTTTTACAGCGCTTTCCTTTTTTATATTTTTTGCAACAGCTTTTATATACACAATCTAACCTGAAAACGAATTCTTTCATCAGCAGTTGCTGATTTACGTTATCTTCGGCTTGTAAGTTCAACCTCTCTTTGTCCATATCAACTTTGTGATGACAAATATAGTTTGTAATTATTCTAAATAAAAATAATTTATGAAGAAACTGTTTTTGGTTACACTGCTAACCATCAGTAGCTATGCCATTTGTGATGCACAGGTAGTGATTAAGCATACAGACGACCATGTTAAATACATGGGCAGGGTAGATGTGCAGCCAGATAAAGCGATGCTTTCGTGGTCGGGCAGTAGCATTAAAATCAGCTTTAAAGGCAGCAGCGTAAAAGCGCTACTACAAGACCAGGCAGGATATAACTTTTATAATGTACTGGTGGACGGCAAGTTGGTTAAGAAAATATCTTTAGATAAAACCAAACACTACTATCCACTGGCGAGCGACTTATCCGAAGGCCCGCATACGCTTGAGTTGTTTAAACTGACCGAGTGGGTAATGGGTAAAACCTGGTTTTATGAGTTTGATGTTGATGGCAATGCTGAAGTGTTACCTGCGCCGGCTGCAAAAAAACGCAAGATTGAGTTTTTTGGTAATTCGATCACCTGCGGTTATGCCGTGTTGGACACCACAGGGCAGGACAGAGGATCAGCTTTGTTCGAAGATAGTTATAAAGCCTACGGTGCCATTACCGCCCGGCACTTTAATGCCGATTACCATTGCATTGCCCGTAGTGGTATTGGATTAATGATTAGCTGGTTTCCACTGATTATGCCCGAATTGTATGACCGCGTTGACCCATTTGATGCGCAAAAAAAATGGAATTTTAGCAATTACACGCCCGATGTAGTAGTCATCAATCTTTTCCAAAATGATGCAGCCTTGGTTACGCAACCGCAACTGCCGGAGTTTAAAGTTCGCTTTGGTGATAAGGCCCCCACAGGTGCAGAAATTGTAAAAGCTTATCAAAAATTTGTCGGTTCCATCAGAAGCGTTTATCCCAACGCCTATATCATTTGTGCTTTAGGCAGCATGGATGCCAGTCGCGAAAATTCACCCTGGCCCGCCTACATCCGGCAGGCTGTAACCGGCATGCGCGACAAAAAAGTGAACAGCCTCATTTTCCGTTACAAAAACACACCGGGACATCCCAGCGCTAAAGAACAGCAGTACATGGCCAATCAGCTCATAGCCTTTATCCAAAAAAATGTGAAGTGGTAGCCTATCAGTTCATTAGATGAACAAACTGCTAAAAACTTACTGCTTTATTTTTCCTGTAATTTGATAGCGGTTAGCGCCAATCAGCTTAACCTTTTGCTCTTTGTCTATCAGATATAGCGAGTCGGGGTAGTAAACTAAATGCTCCTGAGTTTGGTAGAGTAGACTTTTGGTAAAGTTTTCGATAGCTATTTTTGTAACATCCTGCCCTTTTTTTTTGATGACCATACGACGGGTAACCAATTCGGGATACAAGGCAGTGTATATTACAGAATCGCCTTGCTGTGCTATTTTATAGCTATCGCGCCAGGCTGGTTTGTTGATGTCTGACGCGCTGAATAATTCCAGCTCTTGTCCCCAGTTTTTAATGCTCAACCGTTTAGTTTGCGCAGCTTCATTATTGTGCTGTACCGTTTTGAGCACTTGAGGATGTTGCTTATTTAAGCGTGCTGAATCGGCATTGATAAATTGCTTTAAATCAAAATATCGTTTCTCGCCGCTTTTAACATGAACATCCGGCTTACAAGCCAGCAAACCGGATGTACATATCGCTAATAAAAAGAAGGATTTAAAATGATACGGTTTATACCAGTACATTTCCTGTCATAGCTTCTGGAGCGCTAACGCCCAACATTTTTAAAATGGTAGGAGCGATGTCGCCCAGCTTACCATCATTGATATGTTTAATATCTTTATCAATCAAAATACAAGGCACCAAATTGGTAGTGTGTGCCGTGTTTGGCGAACCATCTTCATTTACCATGTAATCTGCATTGCCATGATCGGCAATGATGATGAATGAGTAGCCGTTTTGCGTACCGGTTTCAACCAAGGTTTTCACACAGCTATCTACTGTTTCGGCAGCTTTTACCACCGCGCTAAACACGCCGGTATGACCCACCATATCGGTATTAGCAAAGTTCAGGCAAATAAAGTCGGCCCAGCCGCTTTGTAGTTCAGGTAAAATGGCATCGCGGATGCCCTCCGCGCTCATTTCGGGTTGTAAATCGTAAGTAGCCACTTTAGGCGACGGAATCATGATGCGTTTTTCGTTTTCAAACGCGCGCTCACGGCCGCCTGAAAAGAAAAAGGTAACGTGCGGATATTTCTCAGTTTCAGCAATACGAATCTGGTTTTTACCGGCACCCTCTAAAACCTCGCCCAAAGTTTGCACCAGGTCTTCTTTGTTAAATATAACTTCGACGTTGGTGAACGTTTCGTCGTAAGGAGTCATAGTGATGTAACGCACATTAAGGGGATACATTTGTTGCTCCGGAAACTCTTTTTGTGTTAGTGCCTGGCTAATTTCTCGGCCACGATCTGTACGGAAATTAAAGCAGATCACCACATCGCCATCTTTAATAACAGCTATTGGCTGTCCGTCGGCATCAACGTTTACCAAAGGCTTAACAAACTCGTCGGTAATGCCTTCTGCGTATGATTCTTTAATGGCATCAACTATATTAGTTACCTGTTTGCCGGTGCCGTGTACCATTACATCGTAAGCCAGTTTTACACGTTCCCAGCGGTTATCGCGGTCCATAGCATAGTAACGGCCAATTGCTGAAGCGATCTTTACCGGTTGGTTAGCAATGGCGTTTTCTAAGTCGGTAATAAAACCTACTCCCGAGTTAGGGTCAGTATCACGCCCATCCAAAAATGCATGTACATACACGTTCTGTAAACCGTAGTTGGTTGCCGCACTGCACAAACCTTTTACGTGTTTGATGTGCGAATGCACACCACCGTCAGAAATCAACCCGATCAGGTGTACGTCTTTACCGTTTTCTTTAGCGTAATCAAATGCTCCGGTAATTACCGGGTTTTGTATCAGTTCATTGTCATCAACAGCTTTATTAATACGGCCAAGTTCCTGGTAAACTACCCGGCCGGCGCCTAAGTTCATGTGGCCAACTTCCGAGTTGCCCATCTGTCCGTCGGGCAAGCCAACATCCATACCCGATGTTACCAGTTTAGAGTTTGGATACTTTTGCAGCATCTCATCAAAAAATGGTGTGTTAGCCATATAAATGGCGTTAGATTGGTCTTGACGGCCGTAACCCCAGCCATCCAGTATCAGTAAGGCAACTTTTTTGTTTTCCACGGCACAAATATAGAATTTTTGATATAAAGCCTTTATTAACTTCACACATACCGGCTGGTCATCTTGCCAGGTATTTGATAAGTTACAATAAGCGTTTAATTCAAAAAAACTAAATTCTAAGTATTTGTTATACTTTTGAAACTTCAAAAAAAAATCAAAAACTTGGATAAGCAAATCGTAGATGACTTTATTCATCGTGCCTTAATTGAAGATGTTGGCGATGGCGATCATACCTCATTATCAACTATACCGGCCGGTACACAAGGCAAAGCCAAATTGCTGGTTAAAGATACCGGCATACTAGCTGGCGTTGAGCTGGCACAGGAGATATTTGCAGTAATTGACGCTGATCTAAAAGTTAATACTTATATCAACGACGGCGCTTTGATCAAGCCCGGAGACATTGCGCTTGATGTGCAAGGCAGCGTTCATTCAATATTGAAAGCTGAAAGGCTGGTACTTAACTGTATGCAGCGCATGTCGGGCATTGCTACTAAAACCCATGAGATTTGTGAGTTGCTCAAAGGTACTAACACTCGTGTGTTGGATACCCGCAAAACCACGCCGGGTTTACGCTACCTGGAAAAGTGGGCCGTGCAAATTGGAGGTGGCGTTAATCACCGCTTTGGTTTGTATGATATGATTTTGATTAAGGACAACCACGTAGATTATTCCGGTGGCATTAAACAAGCCATCTACAATGCGCAGGATTACCTTAAAGCAGAGAATAAAAAATTGCCTATCGAGATCGAGGTAAGAAACCTAAGCGAGTTAGATGAAGCGTTAGAAGCCGGAGGTATAGACCGCATTATGCTCGATAATTTTAACCTGACCGACCTGAAACAGGCGGTTGATATTATTGGCGGCAGATACGCCACTGAAGCATCGGGCGGAATCACGGCAGAAACCATTGCCGATTATGCAGCTTGCGGTGTTGATTATATTTCGGTAGGGGCACTTACACACTCGGTAAAAAGCCTCGATTTAAGTTTAAAAGCAGTTAAAGAATAAAAACCTTTACTATCAGCTTTGATTTAGTATTATTGTGACAAAATGATATCTGTTTACTCTGTTTTAGTTCTTATTCTGGCTTATTTATTCGGATCAATACCTACTGCGGTATGGGTTGGTCAGGCTTTTTATGGCATAGATGTTAGGGAGTATGGCAGCGGTAACGCAGGGGCAACTAATACTTTTAGGGTATTGGGTAAACAAGCCGGTATTCCTGTAATGCTGATTGATATTTTAAAAGGTTGGACGGCTACCAACCTGGCTTACCTATTAAGTGTAACTGCTATAGGCAGCCACCACACGGCGGCATTTATTAATTACCAGTTGGCGTTAGGTATTGCTGCCGTAATGGGGCACTTATTTCCGATTTTTGCAGGATTTAGGGGGGGCAAAGGTGTAGCTACCTTGTTTGGAATGGTTTTGGCTATACACTTGCAAGCCTCTTTGCTTTGTGTGGGAGTATTTATTGCAGTATTGCTGATCACTAAATATGTATCATTAAGCTCAATAATGGCAGGTTTTACTTATTCTATCGGAGTTACGTTTATTTTTCCGGTGTATATTAAATCAGTCATTATATATAGCATGTGTATTTGCGTATTAATATTAGTAACACATCAAAAAAATATAGAGCGGTTGTTAAAAGGCAAGGAGTCGAAAGTGAACCTTTTTAAAAGTAAATTAGCCTAACTAACTACCTATGAAAATTGCAAAACCTTTAATGGCCTTCATTGTGGCCGTTATCTTTTTGGGCTGTTCAACCGTGCCCTTAACCGGACGTAAACAATTTTTAGCTGTGAGCGATTCACAAATTAACGAATCGGCAGCTACGAGTTACCGTCAACTACTTACCGATCCTAAAACCAAGGTTATTACCGGCTCAACCGATGCACAACGTGTGAAACGCGTGGGCAATCAATTGGCAGCTGCCATACAGCGGTACTTATCGCAAAATGGTTATGGCGACCAGTACAACTTTCAGTGGGAATTTAACCTGATACAAAGCAACGAAATCAACGCTTGGTGTATGCCCGGAGGTAAAGTGGCGGTGTATAGCGGCATTTTGCCAATTACACAAGATGATGCCGGTTTGGCTACTGTAATGGGACACGAAATTGGCCACGCCATTGCTAAACACTCAGCCGAACGCATCTCACAGCAATATGTAGCACAAGGTTTAGGTGCTGCAGTGGGCGTTGCGGCTAATAACTCACAATCAGGTTTATTAAGAATCACTAACGCTTTGTACGGAACCGGCAGCCAGTTAGCTTTGCTTCACTACAGCCGGGCACAAGAAACCGAAGCCGACCGTTTAGGTTTAACTTTTATGGCAATGGCTGGTTACAATCCTAATGCAGCGATAGGTTTTTGGCAGCGCATGGCCGCTAAAAGCGGTGGGGGTGCGCCTCCGGAATTCTTAAGCACTCACCCATCAGATGAGTCCCGCATTCGTGAAATTCAGGCTCGTATCCCTGAAGCGATGAAATATTACAAACAATAATATAAAACAAACGATCCGGCCCGCAAAGCTGGATCGTTTGTTTAAATGCTTACCCTTCCAAAATAACACATTGTGCCAAAAATAAAATTTTTGCAAGCCGAATGGCGTGACCTTCTGATGGTCAACTATGAAGTTGATCCCGCGCTGTTAAAGCCTTATATACCTGCTTTCACCGAGCTCGACCTTTGGCAAGGCAAAGCGTTAGTAAGTATGGTTGGTTTCATGTTTTTAGACACACGTGTATTAGGGATCAAGTGGCCATGGCACGTAAATTTTGAAGAAGTAAATTTGCGTTTTTACGTACGCTATTTTGACGGCAAGGAATGGAAACGAGGAGCGGTGTTCATCAGCGAAATTGTTCCGCTGCCTTTTATACCATTAGTGGCCAACAACCTCTACAATGAACATTACAAAGCTATGCCGATGCGTCATTCAAAAGAAGTTTTAAATAACAACACCTCTCAATATTTTTACGACTGGAAGTTTAAAAACCGCTGGAACCGCTTAGGTGCAACAGTTAGCAATTTGTTTGCGCCCATACAAGCAAACAGTGCAGAAGAATTTATTTTCGAGCACTATTGGGGTTACAATTTAGTAAATGAAAAAAGCACCATTGAATATGTTGTTGAGCACGAATCGTGGCAGGTCGCCGAGGTAAGCAATACGGTATTTGATGCTGATGTTGCTGGCTTGTACGGAGAAGGTTTTGCAGAATATTTGCAAAAGCCTCATTCAGCTTTTTTTGCAAAAGGCTCGGATGTAACAGTCCGGATAGCGCAGCGAATAAAAAAAGGCCATGAGCCAAATTTTTCAATGCATATATAGAAACTGATCCGTCGTAAACAAGGAGGGCTATTTATATCAAATAAATAGCCCTCCTTGTTTAATCGTCTGTTTATTGCATCACGTTTGCAGAGATCGCCTGCAAGATACCATCCCACAATGCAATGCGTGCCGTTAATGCATTTTCAACAGCTTGGGTAGCCAACTGCCATTTAGTATCATCTTCGCCACACAATTCGGCAGTCATCTGGTAGGCTAGTTGCGAATGATGGTCACCGTCTACTTCGATGTGACGTTCCAGATAATACACCAACAAATCCACTTTGTCAGGAAATTGAGCGCTAATCTCTTTCACCATGCTGATAAACATATCCGGAATTAAATCTTCGCGACCAAAGGTGAATACCGCAGCTTGCAGGTAAGCTTCGTTGGTGTCAATCACATCAAAGGTATGGCGCACAAAGTTGCAGGCAGCCTCAGGTATATCGGCAATTAATAAAGCCTCGTCAATGTTTTTTCCGTTACGCAATTCGGCAAATAGCGACTGTATGGCGTTGGCGCTGCTGCCGGCTTGCTGCATAGCCTTCAGGTATAACTCAAAATGGCTGGTGCGGTTACCTTGCTGGTCAACATCACTTTCTTCGCCGGTTACAATTTCATTAATTAAATACCGGGTATTGGCATTGCCAACCGGCATCCAGGGAAATTGTGTACAGGTAAGCTTTTGCTGTAACGCCTTTAGTAACGACATAAAATCCCACACGGCAAAAGCATGGTGCTCCATAAATACATTCAAATCATCGAGCGAACGAATGTTCTCATACAAAGGATGTTTTACCAGTTGAGCCCTTAAAGGTTGTATTTGATTTTTTAGCTGTGCTATGCGTTGATCTGACATAAAAGTAACTGCTCTTAAAAAAAATTGAGTAAAAGTAAAAAGGTATAAACGAAGTGAACAAAAGGACGGATTTTTATGACTAAAATTTGATAGTTACTTGCTTTTAAGAAAAAAAACAGCTGCACTGCAACAGTTTAAATATCGCAGTGCAACTATAATAAAGAGTTATTAGTGTTATTTTTATTCAGAAAGATTAGCATTTTCCTTCTGCAGCTTTTTAAGCATTTCGCTCCCTATCAGCGCATCAATCATGCTGCCGCTTCCGCCATCTTTGCCGTTTACCAAAATCTCGGGAACCAGCTTAACACCGTTGCTGGCCAAAGCTTCAGCTACTCGCACGATGGCGTATTGCTCTGTACCCATCGCTTCGGTTTTTTGTTTAGTAACCTCGGCCTCAGCCAAATCTATGGCTTTTATACGACCGGCATCGGCAGAACCGTTTACTTCGGTTGCCTGTGCATCAGCCTTGGCAATGATGGTTTTTGCTTCTGCATCGGCATGAGCATTAATAGTACGGTTTTCGGCATCAGCCTTGGCATTAATTACTCTTGATTCAGCGTCACCTTTAGCTGCAGCCACCTTAGCGGCCGACATCTGGGTATTAATCTCAACCTGGCGGGTAGATTTTACGACCTCGGGCTGCATATCCGCACCTGCCTTAGCGCTTTCAAACTCTTTGCGTTCTAACTGAGCGCTGCGCTGTATTTCATAAGTCCGCCGTTCTTCTTCTGCCAGATTACGATCAGTCATAGTTTTCATCAGCGCCTCAGGTGGCACTATGTCACCAATTAAGGTATCTACACCTACAACGTTGTAATCTGCCAGAACTTGGCTGATGTGTTGCTTGGCATCATCCTGACGCTGTGAACGATTGGTTAAAAATCCTATAACATCGCTCTTTTGCGCTGCGTTACGAAAATAGTTGGCGATGGTAGGCTCTAAAACCTGCGATACCAGATTTTTCATTTTACCAAAACGGGCAATTACCTTAGGTGCCTCATTTCTGGGTACGTGTATAATTTGAGCTACGTCAAGGTTAAAAGTGAACCCGTCCGATGAGCGTACGCTAATGGTACTCAAGTTCTTATCAAGCTCGTGAGCTTCACTACGGCTGTTTGCCCAATTAAGCACAATGTTAGTGGTAGGCACTACTTCAACACCATGTGTATAGATGTTGATGGGATGCTTACCGGGGTCAAGCGGTTCAGACCAAACGCCTTTCTGTGTTTTTTAACAATGTTGCCATGTTTAAATGCATCGCCGCTGGTATCGGCGCCTTCCGGCCCGACGAAGGAGTTGACTACGCCTACATAACCGATTGGAATTTGCATCATCTCTACCTGTTCAAAAATCACAAACCAAGGGTTGAGGTAGTAAGTACCAGCCAGAATAACATCTTCTTGCAAACCTTTTTTACCACCGGCATGAATGAAGGCCATCGGATCCTGGTAGTTGCGGTGACCGGCTACCGAGCCTCCGGCAATATCACCTTTATCTAAAGGCTCACCATCGAGCGTGGTAACGATGCCTACTTTATTTTCCTGAATTTGGGTAATGGGCACCATTACAATCTCGAACAGAAAGGTGTTGATGCGATAGCTACCCGGCGTCAGGAAGGCAGCCTGAGGCCCCTTCTGTCCACCATTTTCCAGGAAATGTTGCGCATCCTGAAACTTGTCGCACTCTACCGGTCGGCCTAAAACGCGACCGGTGTCCAGCGAGGCGCCATCTTTGGCTTTCACCAATCCCAATTTGTTTTGCTCGATAATGGTAAAAGGTTCCATAGTAACACTCTACTGCCACGACCACATTCGCCAGTAGAGGCCCATGGTGCCAGAGGTTTAGCCTGCATACCGGCTTCGCCACGGGTAGCAATAATGCGACCGTCGGGCAGGCGCTGGTCGTTGCCGTAAAGCGCAAACTTCTTAACCACCAAACCTATTCGATCGTCGGGAACAATGATCATCCCAAAGAAAACGCGTAGCACAAATTTGTACATAATAAGCGCGGCCATAACGGGCAGCACCCACCAGAGTTTAAAAATTAAATCAGCCATTTTATTTTGTGAATTTGATTAATACGGGCCCTTAAGGTGCGGGCTCTGAACGTAGCTTATAGCATTATTGTATTACCTCAGCTAAATAAGCAACCATTAGATACTGTACTACAAGCGTTGTTACAAAAATTATTGAAAATATTTATACAGTATAGTACTAAATGATGCGCAAGTATAGCAATGCTATGCTATTTTTGTGAGCATTAGCTGATACCTGTTTAAACTTTCAATTTGTGAAATCATCTGCAAACAATACAAACGCTTTAGAAAAAAATGAGCATGCATTGCGTACTATATTTAATAAGTACGGAAGCGCATTGTTAGGTTACATAGTTGGAATGATAAACGACCATGCTAAAGCAGAAAATTATTTAGTTGAAATATTTAGGGTGATTTCGCGTTTTGCTGATGAGCTTATCCGTCCGGGAGTAAATACCTGGTTGCGGCTGCAGCAACTAACTAAAAATTTTCTGTATAAAAGCAACCCGCCGGCGCTAAGTGGCGCTGATACTAAATTTGTTGCATCGGGGCATTCAAATAAATTCTTAAATTTGTTGACGAACGACCAGAAGCATGTTTTCTGCAACATTTATTACGGGCACAAAAGCATACAAGCATTAGCGCAAGAGATGTGCAAGGGTGATGACTATATAAAGCGCTGTTTAAGAGAAGCTCTTAGTGTGATGAGAAATGGAAAGTAAGGTAAAGGAATTTATTGAAAGCGGTATTTTAGAAGCCTACTTCACCGGTTCGGCCACGGCCGAAGAGGAGCAGGAGGTGCTTTCGATGAAACAAGCTTACCCTGAAGTGCAACAAGAATTTGAGCTGTTGGAACAAGACATGCTTAAATTGGCCGACCTGATGGCCGTTCCGCCGCCGCCTAGTTTATGGAATCGTATTGAAGATAATATCAACGAGATTACGGTAAGAACTACTCAACAACCACAGCCTTACCGCGAATATCACGAAAGTCATCAGCAGGCGTCACCAAAACAACCCGGTTACATAGAAGTAGATGCACAAAATACGCATATGCGTGTGCATAAAGTTTGGCGTTGGGTATTTGCAGCTGTTTTTATTTTGGGTAAGATATTTTTGGCTACCGCGATTTATTTTTATTTAGAAAACCGCCAGGCGCAGGAAAATATTAAGGAGCTAAAACAACAACTGCGGCAAACGCAGCAAGTGCAACCCCGTCAGTAATAAAAGAGCCGCAACCTCATTTCAGCGGAGATTACGGCTTCTTTATTTAAGCTTATCTGCTAATAACCGTCGCCATCAAGCAAATTGCCCAAGCCGCCTAAAATGCTGCCTTCTTCTTTGCGCCCACCCGGTGAGGCATAGCTTAAGATACGGCTGGCTAAACGGCTGACAGGCAGAGTTTGTATCCACACTTTGCCGGGACCGCGCAAGGTTGCAAAAAATACACCTTCGCCGCCAAATATTTTGTTGCGGATGCCACCGATGTATTGTATATCGAAATTAACGCCGGCTGTGTAACCCACCAGGCAGCCGGTATCAATTTTAATTAACTCTCCAGCTTGCAAGTCGCGCTCAAACACGTGGCCACCGGCGTGCATAAAGGCCATGCCATCACCCTGTAAGCGTTCCATTATAAAACCCTCTCCGCCAAACAAACCGGTTCCTAACTTGCGTTGAAATTCGATGTTGATAGCCACGCCTTTAGCCGCACACAAAAAGGCATCTTTTTGACAGATGACTGCGCCGCCCAGTTGCATCAAATTCAGCGGAATAATTTTGCCGGGGTAAGGTGATGCAAAGCTTACTCGTTTTTTACCGTACCCGGTATTGGTAAACGCGGTCATGAACAAACTTTCGCCTACCAGCAAACGCTTGCCGGCGCTAAATAGCTTACCCATGATGCCACCGCCTTGGTGCTGGCTGCCATCACCAAAAATAGTTTGCATTTGTATACCGTCGTCCATCATCATGAAAGCGCCCGATTCGGCAATTGCAGTTTCGTTGGGGTCGAGTTCGACCTCAACATATTGCATTTCTTCGCCAAATATGCGGTAATCAATTTCGTGGTTTTGCATAGTGTTATTTGTTTAAAGCGTTTTTGATTTAGATGCGCGAGTGTACCTAAAAATTACAGCCATTACAAAATATTTTAAACGGCTGCAAAAATTGTATTACAACATTGATTATGTTGCCTTCAAATAATGTCGGATTAAAGTTGACCATTGGATTCATGATGTAATACCAGCAATACTTATTTGGAATAACTTTTTTTAAGAACGACAGACAACAAAAGCCATATTTTCAGTTCACTTATTTAACAGTTGTATTCTCAGTGTCTATCCATCAAAAGGCAATCAATTGTTAATAAACTCACTCTTGATGTGTAAATCTTTGCTTAAACTTTTAGCAAAAATACTTATACCTTTAAAGCGGTTTAGTACGTAAAGCTAAAAGCATAAGTATGGCAACAGAGGTTAAGTGTCCGAATTGTAGTCATGGCTTTCCGATTGAGGAAGTGATGACAGAAGAGTATAAGAAACAACTTCGTGTTAAAATGCAGCAGTATACGCAGCAAAAAGAAGACGAGTTCAGGAAAAAGGAGGAGGAATTTGCTGCCAAACAGCGTCAGCAACAACAGCAGTTTGAATTACGTTTGGCCGAAGAGAAACGCCATATCCAAGAGGCGATGGAGGAGTCGCTACGGAAGTCGATCCAGGCTGACGTGGAGAATCAACTCCGCATGCTCGAAAATTCAGTTAAAGATTCTGAAGAAAAGTTGCGTACAGCCCGCCAGAAAGAACTGGAATTTATGCAAAAGGAGCGTACACTGAAAAGTCGCGAAGAAGAACTGGAACTTACTTTGGAGCGCCGTGTACAGGAACAACGCAATCAATTAGCCGAAGCTATACGCAAGCAGGAAACAGAACGCTTTGCCATGCGCGATACGGAGTTCCAGTTTAAAGTAAAAGAGTTGGAGAAGCAGCTGGATGACCAGAAAAAGCTGGCCGACGAAATGAAACGTAAAGCGGAGCAAGGCTCCATGCAGCTACAGGGTGAAGTGCAGGAACTGATACTGGAAGAATTACTGCGCGGTTACTTTCCGTTTGATATGATTAACGAGGTGGGCAAGGGCATACGGGGTGCCGATTGTGTACAAACTGTACGTAACCAGTTTGGACAGGAGTGTGGTAAGATTATTTACGAAAGTAAACGCACTAAAGAGTTTGGCGGCGATTGGATTGAAAAGCTCAAAAAAGATATGCGCCACATTGGTGCTGACATTGCCGTTATTGTTACCCAATGCTACCCACGCGATATGGATTGCTTTGGCGAACGCGATGGTGTTTGGATATGCTCTTTTGCCGAAGTTAAGGCCGTATCATTTATACTGCGCGATTGCGTAATTAAAACCTCGGCCATCATCAGGGCGCAGGAGGGTAAAGGCGATAAAATGCACTTATTGTACGATTACTTAACGAGCAGCGAATTTAACGAACAGTGGAAGGCCTTGCGCGAAGGTTTTGCCAGTATGCGTATGTCTATTCACAAGGAGCGCGAAGCCATGGAGAAGCTCTGGAAAATACGCGAAAAACAATTAGAAAAAGTTTTGTTAAGCGCAGTGCACATACAAGGATCGATAGAGGGAATTGCCGGAAGCGAAAACATACAATTGAGTTTAGCCGACGACGAAGATTTGATGATGTTAGGTTAAGAAAAACCTGCTAATTTGAAATATACTAAACAATGCGGGCAGTTGGGTTGTCGATTTTAAGCAACCGAACTGCCCGCATTGATGTTTAAGTATTTTTCTTTTTTAAGTCTATTGCTCTTTGGCTTTGCTGCAAAAGCTCAATTTAGCGATACTACCAATTATCATGTAATTTATAACTCTACAGGTTCCGTTAACCGTGCGCGTGACGGAAGCTCGTACCTGCTGAACAACAGTTTACGCTTCGAAATCAAGAAGAAAGCCATCGCGCTTAATGCAAGCAACAGTTGGGTTTATGGCAGGTCTAATGATGCCTTAACCAACAATGATTATTCATCAACAGTCGATTTCAACCTATACAAAGCTATACCGCATGCTTACTATTGGGGTTTGGCTAATTACAACACCAGTTATTCTTTAAAAATAAATAGTCAGCTGTTGGCAGGTGGAGGTATCGCTTACAGCATTCTGGATAAGCCAAACACCTATCTTAACATCAGCGATGGAATTTTGTACGATTTGAGCGACATCAATACCAGCGATACGACACGAGAGCTTTATCACACCTACCGAAACTCCTTACGGTTACAGTTTCACTTTCTGATTAACAATTTAATCACCATTGATAGCGGCAGCTTTTTGCAAAACTCACTCACCCGCAATAATGATTACATCATACGGTCAACATTTGGCTTGGGCTTCAAATTAAACAATTGGCTCAACTTGAATGGCAGCCTGTCGTACAATAAAATATCCCGCACACAAAGCGAAAATTTGTTACTGACCTACGGGCTTAGGGTAGAAAAGTACTTTTAATTGAAGCTCTCATTGACTTATTACCAAAAGTAATAACAGTTGTATTGTAAAAATTAACTCACAAATATACAATTACTTGTAAATTTTATCTTGTATAACTATTAATGTAATTCTTTCAGTAGATTCGGGATATCTAACTGACGTGTAAACATCGTTAGCTTTCCGACTTCATCAACTGGCCAAAACTCTTTAGGGCGATCCCAATACAGCTCGACGCCGTTACTATCGGGGTCATCAAGATAAATAGCTTCTGATACGCCGTGGTCGGAGGCTCCGGTAATGTTCGGATACTTGGCATCCAGCAACCGTTGCAAAATAGCAGCTAAATCTTTTCGTTCCGGATAGAGGATGGCGGTATGATACAAGCCCGGTGCACGCTCAGGAGCAGGACCAGAACCTAAGCTATGCCATGTGTTTAAGCCTATATGGTGATGATAACCGCCGGCCGAAATAAATGCCGCCTGTGATCCATATTTCATCATCAGTTCAAAGCCTAATAAGCCACAGTAAAAGTCGATGGAGCGTTGCAGATCACTTACTTTTAAATGCACATGGCCAATGCGGGTTTGCGCAGGGATTTGATAGTCATTCATAATTCATTATATGTTTAAACATTAAAATTATACATTGCAAAGGTTACCTTTGTATCATGATTGTAAAATCTGCCGAATTTATTTGCAGCAATACGCAAGTTTCTAAACTTCCGCCACCTACACGGCCCGAATATGCTTTTATTGGCCGCTCCAACGTAGGCAAGTCTTCGCTGATAAACATGCTTACCTCAAAAAAAGGTTTAGCTAAAACTTCACAAACTCCTGGTAAAACACAACTTATCAATCATTTTTTGATTAACGATGATTGGTATTTAGTGGATTTGCCGGGTTATGGGTATGCCCGTATTTCTAAGAGTAAAAAAGAAGATTGGGATAAATTCATCCGCACTTACTTAGATAAGCGGGAGAGTTTGCAGTGTGTCTTAGTTTTGATAGATAGCCGGCTCGAGCCCCAAAAAATTGACTTGGCCTTTTGCAATTGGCTTGGTGAAAAAGGCTTACCATTTGTGTTAGTGTTTACTAAAGCCGATAAACAATCGAGCATCAAAACAGATCAAAACATTGCTAAGTTTAAAAAGGAATTGATGGCCACGTTTGAAGAAGTGCCGCAATGTTTTGTAACCTCGTCCGAAAATAAATTGGGCCGAGATGAAGTACTGGCCTTTATTGATACCGTGAATAAAAACTTCAGTGAGATTTAAACGTAGTTAGTCCAACATGAAGAAATACCTTTCGTTAGTTACTTTTTCGCATACCATATTTGCTATGCCTTTTGCCTTTATTGGTTTTTTTTTGGCAGTAACTACTACCGAATATACCTTTGAATGGCCTAAGCTGGTGCTTATGCTGTTGTGCATGGTTTTTGCCCGCAACTCGGCAATGGCCTTTAATCGCTACCTGGACCGGGAGATCGATGCCAAGAATCCGCGTACCAAAGTTCGGGATATACCGTCGGGGCGCATTTCTCCGGGAGCTGCTTTAACTTTTACGCTTATCAATTGCTTGCTGTTTGTTATAACCACTTGGTTTATAAATGTATTATGCTTTTACCTTTCACCTATTGCTTTACTGGTGGTGTTAGGTTATAGCGCTACCAAACGCTTTACGGCGTTATGCCACTTAGTGCTGGGCTTAGGCTTATCATTAGCTCCCATTGGCGCTTATCTGGTGGTAACCGGACATTTTGCCTTGCTTCCAATATTTTTCTCGTTAGCTGTAGTTTGTTGGGTGAGTGGCTTTGATATTATCTATGCATTGCAGGATGAAGATTTTGACCGCAACGAAAACCTGCACTCTATACCGAGCAAATTAGGCACTGTACGCGCGCTCAATCTTTCTGTGTTTCTGCATGTGCTATCGGCCATATTTGTGATTTTACCTGTCTTTTATACCAATTTGGGTATACCTTATTATATCGGTGTATTGGTTTACTGCAGTATGTTGATTTATCAGCATCGCTTAGTGAAGCCCAATGATTTGAGCCGGGTAAACTTTGCGTTTATGACCACCAATGGTATAGCCAGTGTAGTTTTCGCTTTGTTCTTTTTGATTGATCGTTTCATTCATCATTAAAATACTGCAGGCACATAGGCGTCTGTCTCTATAATTCATACATCTATACTTTATAAATATGATTTCTGCTAAAGAGAGAAAATACATTCCTGCTCAGTTAGATATCAACTGGGAAAACCTTGAACCATTGTTTAAAGAATTGACCGAACGTCCTGTTAACTCGGTTACTGACTTAGAACAATGGTTGCGTGACCGGAGCGAGTTGGAAGCTGCCTTGGAAGAAGATTTTGCATGGCGCTACATCCGTATGACTTGTGACACGGCTAATGAGGAGCTACTCCAAAAATTTCAATACTTTGCTACTGAAATCGAGCCTAAAGTTGCGCCTTACAACAATGAACTGAATAAGAAATTGATTGACAGCGAATATCTTAACCAATTAGACCAGGACAAATACTTTATATACCTAAGAAGTATTCGTAAGTCGCTGGAATTATTCCGCGAAGAAAACATTCCGGTACAAACTGAGATACAAGTGGAGCAGCAAAAGTACCAATCAATTACCGGTGCAATGTCTGTGCATGTTGGCGATAAAGAATTTACCTTGGAGCAAGCGGCCGCTTTGCTAAAAGATACAGACCGTTCTAAACGCCAGGAAGCTTGGGAAAAAATTACCGCTCGCCGTTTGCAGGATAAGCAACCGCTTAACGAGTTATTTGATTTGCTGTTGGTGCTTCGCCATAAGGTAGCACGTAATGCCGGTTTTGAAAACTTTAGGGATTACATGTTCCAGGCGTTAGGGCGCTTTGATTATACGCCACAGGATTGCTATAACTTTCATGAGGCTATTGAGACTGAGGTGGTGCCGGTGTTACGTGAGCAAGCACAAAAACGCCGTGAAGCTTTACAGCTGGAAAGTTTGAAACCATGGGACATGGATGTGGATATTACAGGTAAGCCCGCTCTTAAACCTTTCCAGAATGGTGCAGACTTGGTAGATAAGTCCATCAAATGCTTTAACCGCATCAATCCTTATCTGGGAGAGCGTTTAGAGATTATGAAAGCCAATGGTTTATTCGACGTAGAAAGCCGTAAAGGTAAAGCACCGGGTGGGTACAACTATCCGCTGGCCGAGACCGGGGCACCTTTCATTTTTATGAACTCTGCCAACACGTTCCGCGACCTGACGACGATGGTTCACGAAGGTGGCCATGCGGTGCATACTTTCCTGACTGCTGATTTGGAACTGAACGATTTTAAGCACTGCCCGAGTGAGGTAGCCGAGTTAGCGTCCATGTCCATGGAATTAATCTCGATGGATAATTGGGATGTTTATTTCGAGAATGAAGAAGAATTAAAACGCGCAAAACGCGATCAACTGATCGATGTATTAAAGACACTGCCTTGGGTAGCCGTGGTAGATCAGTTTCAACATTGGCTATACACAAACCCCGATCATACTGATGCACAGCGTACCGAAGCCTGGGTACAGATTTATGAGCGCTTCGGTGCAGGGTTTATTGACTGGAGCGAACATCAGGAGGCAGAGGCTAATCTGTGGCAAAAGCAGTTGCATATATTTGAGGTGCCGTTTTATTACATTGAGTATGGTATGGCCCAGTTAGGTGCCATAGCTGTATGGAAAAATTATAAAGAGAACCCGGAAAAAGGCTTGCAGCAATATTTAGATGCTTTAAAACTGGGCTATACCAAAACCATCAAAGAAATTTACGAAACAGCAGGTATCCAATTTGATTTTAGTGCCGGCTACGTAAAAGAATTAGCTGCATTTGTGAAGAGCGAGCTTGACAAGATATAAGGTGCTTCGTACAATAGCACAAACTCAGTAGTCATCTTAAATTACTGCATAGAAAGCAAGAACACTTTTTTAAATTTGAAGTGTTCTTGCTTTTAATCATGAAGCCAACCTTTAAACTTTTCTTAGCCGCCGGTCTCATATTCTTGTTAGCGAGTTGCGACCGCAACAAAAAGAATGGACAGTTAACTGAGCATGGCAAATTAACTGCTGTGGCAACCGAAGATTTCGAATCTGCCGGTAAAAGTAGTTACAGCCCTGCGGATATTACGTTAGGTACAGGTAGTTGGTATTTAAGCGATGCCTTAATTGCAGGTACAGGTAAAGATGCCCATAACGGCAGCCAGTCAGTACGGATACGCAACCGTGGCGAGCTACGAATGGATTTTGATGTAAGCGGCGTTGCACAGGTAACCGTAAAACACGCGGCTTATCAAAAAAACGAGGCGGCCAAGTGGCAATTGAAAATGTCGACAGATGGCGGACGCTCATATCAACAGGTTGGTCCCGAAATAACTTCCAGGCAACATCAGTTACAAACGGTCAGCTTCACAGTAAATCAACAAAAGCCGGCAAGGTTTGAGATTGTTAAAACCTCGGGTGGCAACAACCGCATTAACATCGATGACTTTACGTTATTGCCAAACGGCGCGAGCAATACAGTTAACTCTCAACCTGAAAATGGCGGTACAGATCACAGCGCACCAGTAGCGGGCGACAATAGTAATTTACTGCTCGGCAATCCAAGCAATGCGGTGGCTGATGTAAAGTCGCTCGACAACTATTTAATGACTAAACCTTATTACACATTAAGTTATAACAGAGGTAGGGGTGGCCCTAATTGGGTATGCTGGTACTTGGGTGATGAATGGCTGGGCTCAATTAAAAGGGCAAATGATTTCAGGCCCGATGACAGTTTACCTGAAGGATGGTATAAAGTGCAAAGCACAAGCTACATAGGCAGTGGTTTTGAGCGCGGCCACAACTGCCCGTCGGCAGATCGCACTGTGTCGTTAAAAGCTAACTCTGCCACGTTTCTGATGAGTAATATGATACCGCAAGCACCGGCTAATAACCAGAACACCTGGGGGAATTTAGAGGGCTACGAACGCATGCTGGTAGGCAAAGGCAATGAGGTTTATGTTATTATGGGCAGTTGCGGGCAAGGCGGGTATGGAACGCGTGGCTATCATACCACAATTGATAACGGCCGTATCACTGTGCCTTCTAATATCTGGAAGGTCGTTGTAGTTATTCCAAATGGCAACAATGATTTGCAGCGCATTAATGCCACCACAAGGGTAATTGCAGTTAATACTCCCAATAACAATAATATCAGTGCCGACTGGACTAAATACATTTGCACCGTACGCGATATTGAAAAGACAACAGGTTATAACTTGTTGTCTAAACTTCCGAAAAATGTTCAGGATGTAATAGAAACGCGGAGGGATAGCGGAATTAGTCCTGACGATGGATACATCATTAGATATTAGTTTCTTAAAATTTCAATAGTACTTTGTAAAACATTTGTAAATTTTATTCCGTTATATAAAATATATAGACTGGCGAAAATTTATGATGAAGCGCATTGCAATGGTGGGACTGATGCTCACCGGTTTAAGTGTTCCGATTACTGCATCTAATTACAAAGTTGAACCCTGTGAACGCATTTGTGGAAAATGGCGTTCTGAAAAGAAAAACTGCATTGTGCAGGTATATCGCGATGATGACGATTATAAAGCCAAATTGCTTTGGTTTGATGATTCGGACGATCCGTCGCGCCCAATGGAAACCAGGGTAGATTACAAAAATCCGGATAAATCTTTACGTAGCCGCAAAGTTATTGGGATGAATGTTGTAGAAGACCTGGAATATAAACCTAAAACTGACAGTTGGGAAAACGGTATAATTTACGATGCGCAAACCGGCAAAAAATGGAATTCGTCGGCGCAGATTTTACCAGATGGAGCCATGAAAGTAACCGGTTATTGGCATTTTAAGTTTATAGGCCGGAGCATGAATTTTTATCGTGTACAGTAGTACCCATTTAAAGGTACTGCTGTATCACTTGTTTAATTTGCCCGGCCTGCATCACACCGCTTTGGCGCCATTTATTCTGGCCTCCCTTAAATAAGATCAGTGTCGGTACGCCTTGTATATTATAAGCGTTGGCTACCGATGGGTTTTTGTCAATATCAATCTTTACAATTTTAACCTGTTCGCCTAAATCATCCTTTACTTGTTTAAGTATAGGTGCCATCATTTTACATGGTCCGCACCATTCAGCCGAAAAATCGACCAGCACAGGCTGGTCGGCATTAATAATATCTGCAAAAGTCGCCATAGATTTTAGTTTTAGTATTTAACAAACGTGTTCGTTTTCCGTTTTCAATGCCCGATAGTAATTGCAAATCGTAACGGCAAAATGTATTAGTGCAACGTTGGGCAAATAATCAATTGTTATATTCGCGGCTGTAGCAATCAATCAAATAATGAAAGTACGTTTTGCAGCTTTGTTGTTTTTAGTGCTGTGGTTTTGCAGCATTAACATTTTTGCTCAAAAAGTAAATGAGCCTAAAGACGTACCAGCTTCATGGTCGAAACCGTACCAGCCGTTCCGCATTGCCGGAAATTTGTACTACGTTGGCACTGATGATCTGGCTTGTTATCTGGTTACTACACCTCAAGGACATATCTTAATTAATACCGGCTTAGCTAATTCAGCAGGTTTGATTAAGCATAGTATTGAAATGCTGGGCTACAAATTTAGCGACATAAAAATACTGCTTACTACCCAAGCACACTATGATCACATGGGCGCTATGGCAAAAATCAAAAAACAAACCGGAGCGCGGTTTATGGTAGACAAGCAGGATGCTCAGATAGCCGCTGATGGCGGACAATCTGACTACGCATTCGGCAATAAAGGCGCAAGTTTTAAACCCGTTAAAGCAGACCAACTGCTGCATAATAATGATACGATAGCTTGGGATGGTACCAACATTATTTTACTGCATCATCCGGGGCATACTAAGGGGTCTTGCAGTTACCTGCTCGACGTGAAAGATAACGAGCGAAGCTATCGTGTACTTATTGCTAATATGCCATCCATCGTCACGGAAAAAGCGTTTAGCGATGTTCAGGCATATCCGCAAATAGCCCAAGATTATGCTTACACGTTTAATGCGATGGATAAATTAAAATTTGATCTTTGGGTATCGTCACATGCCAGCCAGTTTAATCTTCATCAAAAACACAAACCTGGCGACGCTTATAACCCAGAAAAGTTCAGAGACGATAAAGGATATCAGGCTACGCTTGCCGAATTAAAAAGGGAATACGATAAGAAGCTAAGACAAAAATAATCTTGGCAAAAAATACAATTACACATGGACACCAACATTTTTAAAAAATTCAGTGATATCAAACCGGTTGAGATGTCGCCGGGCTATATGGCTCAACTGATACATACGGGTGCTAATACTTTAAATTTTTTAGAGGTAAAGGCTGGCGCTGTATCTGCCATACACACTCACATACATCACCAATGTGCATTTGTACTCGAAGGGCAATTTGAGTTAACCGTAAATGGCGAAGCGCAAATTTTAGACGCCAATACTTTCGCAATTATTCCGCCTAACATTCCGCATGGTGGCCGCGCAATAACGGATTGCAAATTGCTGGATATATTTAATCCGATAAGGGAGGATCTGCGCGAATTACAGAAAAAGCAGTCATAGCTTAACCAGGCTAAATTAGAAGGGATTTGAAAGAATTTTTTCCGAAAATTTTGACTTATGTTTCCTTTCGATTAACTTAAGGTTACCTTAATTAATTGAACTATGGAATCAACCAATCGTCCAAACACGACTTTGGGTTTTTATAGCCCTGATGGCTATTTTCAGCCCATAACTGCGCTTAACACCGCCAACCTCGAATTTGTAAGCAAGACGCTCTATGAGCTGGAGCAGATGCTCGATAAAAACCTTGAGCTTGAAAATTATGAAAAGTGTGCGCTCATACGCGACGAAATAATTAAGAGAGCCATAGCCAAAAGAAATCGCCAGGCAGAGCAAAACTAATTGCATTTATTTTAAAACATTTGCCATAGTTGAATGATTGTTAATTTGTAATTAAAAATATTAACACATAAAACTATGGCAAATAACAATAAATATGCTTTGATTACCGGTGGTACATCGGGCATAGGTCGTGAACTGGCCAAAATTTTTGCGCGCGAACATTACAATTTGATTTTGATTGCCCGCAACGAGCAAGAATTAAATACATGTGCAACTGAGTTCAGGCAAAATGGCGTAGAGGTGATCACCTTGGCCAAAGATCTTTTTAACCGTAATGAAGTTTTCGCTGTTTACGATGAAGTAAAAGCCAAAGGTATACAAGTAGATGTTTTAGTAAATGATGCAGGGCAGGGTTATTACGGCGAGTTTAAAGATACTGATATCAATCGTGAACTCGATATCATACAACTTAACATTAGCGCAACTGTTATTTTGACCAAATGCTTTTTAAAAGATATGGTAGCCCGTAACGAGGGTAAGATATTGCAGCTGGCTTCGATAGCCAGTGTTACTCCGGGTCCGTGGCAATCTGTTTACCATGGCACTAAGGCCTTCATCTTATCGTTCTCCGAAGCCATTCGCGAGGAATTGAAGGATACCAACATTACCGTAACCGCCCTGTTGCCTGGTGCCACCGATACCGATTTCTTCAACAAGGCAGATATGCAAAACAGCAAGATTGTGCAAGATAAAAGCTCATTGTCAAATCCAGCCGATGTAGCACAAGACGGATTTGACGCATTGATGGCAGGAGATGACAAAGTAACATCAGGTTTTAAGAATAAAATGATGGTAGGCATGAGCAATGTGATGCCCGAAACTACGGTTGCTCACATGATGAACGAGCAGCAGAGACCGGTAGACAAAAACGACTAATAAGAAACTTTAGTTAGATGATGGCACCCCGAAGCTGGCATTATGGCCGGCTTTGGGGTATTTTTGTTTACCTGCGTTTTGTTGATGGCAATTAAGAAGCGTAAGTTTGCCATCCAATATATTTTGCATGGCAATTACTAAAGCTCAACTTACAGACGTACCTGCTTTAACGCATTTGGTTAACAGCGCCTACCGTGGCGAGACCTCTAAACTGGGTTGGACCAGTGAAAGCCACTTGCTGGAAGGTGTAAGAATTGACGAAGCTGAACTAAGCAGCTACTTTGAACGTCCGGAAATCACAATTTTAAAATACACCAATGAAGAGGAGGAGATTATCGGTTGTGTTTACTTAGAAATAACGGCCAACCAGCGCATGTATTTGGGCATGCTTTCGGTTAGTCCGTTGTTGCAAAACGGTAGCATCGGTCGCCAACTGCTGGCGGCTGCTGATGAACATGCCCATGAAAATAATTGTGTGTTTATTAAAATATCAGTAATCACCACACGTCACGAATTGATTGCCTGGTATCAACGTCGCGGTTTTATGCCAACAGGTGAGACTATACCATTAATTACAGAAACCAGTATAGCTAAAGTTCCAGTCGATTTGATGATTATGGAAAAACCTGTTTAAAAAATGAGCCGCACTTTTGTTGCGTTCAAGATAGCTAAAGTGCGGCTCATTCATCAATCGAAGCTATTGTAAGCGAATAGTAATCACTTAAATAGTTTAACCTTTTAGCGCCTCATAAACTTCTGCTGTAAGCAAACCGCTTCCACCGCCGTAATGCTGAATAATTTTCACGGCCGGTCGGTGCGCAGTAAAATAAGTTCGTAGGTTTTCTTCAGACTCAGGCTCAATACCACTGCACAACATAATTAAATCAAATATTTCGTGATCGAACGCTTGCACGGCATCCTTATCCGTCAATGCTGATGCACCTTCCCACTCAGGGTTATTATTAATTAGCCGCACAACAGTCTGCATAATTTCAGGGTGGCGGCCAATAGCCAGAATCTTAGTTTTTTCCATTGCCTCGCTTAAAATACCATTGGCACTTCCATTAACAAAAATTCTGCCTCAGTGTCTGCCGTAATTTCCAGTGCGTCAATATCCCAGCTGCCTAAGCCATCACGGGTATTTAGTTTTTGCCCGTTAACGGTTATCTCACCATTCAATACAAACGCATAAACGCCGTTATGTGCCTTGCCTTTAAATTCATACTTTGTAGACTTACCCTGATCAAATTTACCCATGTGAAACCAAGCATTCTGGTAAATCCAGATGCCTTCATCATCCGGGTTGGGAGACAATATTTGCTGCAGGCGATTATGACGGTCGGCCAGGTTCAAGGTCAACTGGTCATAACGCGGCTCTACATTCTTTTGGTTAGGGTAAATCCAAATCTGTAAAAACTTCACCTGTTCATTCTCATGAGCATTTTGTTCGCTGTGATAAATGCCTGTTCCGGCACTCATGGCTTGGATATCGCCTTTGCGGATGATAGCTGTGTTGCCCATACTATCCTTATGTTCCAGATCACCTTCTAATGGGATGGAAATAATTTCCATATTATCATGCGGATGGCGCCCGAAACCCATGCCGCCGCTTACGGTGTCATCATTGAGCACTCGGAGTGCACCAAAATTCATGGCCTGCGGGTTGTAGTAACTGCCAAAACTGAAAGTATGGAAGCTATTTAACCAGCCATGATTGGCGTGGCCCCTGCCTTCTGCTTTATGTAATATTGTATATGCCATGATGATTGTTTTATTATGGTAACAAAAGTAACCTGAATTATGCCGGCGGCTCTTAATGTTTGTTAAGAAATAACACTTAATAAAAAAGGGTTACCGTTTCATAACCCGGTAACCCTTTCAAAGTTTTTAATTTACTAACTACATCGCTGCGTTGAGCGCGATCACAGCAGTATCAAAATCCTGACGATCTACTAAAAATTGAATGTTGATCTGCCTTAAGGCAAAACCGGCACTTTTAATGTTGATACCTGCTTTGGCCAGCGCACTTGCCGCTTTAGCCAACAAGCCGGGCTGATCCATATTTGAACTGATTAAGCAAACGATAGCAACCTTCTCGGCAGTTGCTTTTTCAAACTTGGCATGCAATTCATCAAACAGCGCCTTGGTATAATCTTTTTCCCAAATCACAATAGATATACTGTTAGCGCTGGTTGCTTTAAAGTTGTAGCTCACATTATGCTTTTTAAATATCTGCATAATCTCCAAGTCGGTACCGACGTTGCCCACCATCAACGGATCGTAAATATCCAGCATCATCAGGCGGTTGGTACCGGTAATTACTTCTACCTTTTTTTCAGGCGATACATATTCGCGGGTAATTAATGTGCCCGGATGCTCAGGTTCAAAGGTGTTCTTAATACGCAGGTTAATATTGTTGATTTCTAAAGGCTTTGATGCTTTAGGGTGGATGGCTTCCATGCCTACGTCGGCCAGTTGGTCAGCTACATCATAATTAGTGAAGCCAATAGGTACGCAGTTATGAATGCCTACCAATACCGGGTCTGCCGAGCACAAGTGATATTCTTTATGGATAATAGCCTCCTGCGGCTGTACAGCCACAGCTATTTTGCTGAAAGTAACCTCAGAATAGCCACGATCAAATTCGCGCATAATACCCTCAGTACCCTTAGTATAGCCTGTCGCGATACAAATGGTGCTGGCTAAATCTATATCTTTAAATGCCTGTTTGATGCGTTCATCGATGGTGTAAGGTTCATGGTCATGAAAACCGCTTAAATCAACCAAAGTAGCGTTGATACCCATCCCCTGCAAAATGCTGGTGAGTACATAAGCCGAATGCGTTTCGCCGATAGAAGCCAGAATCTCGCGTGCCGCCTGCAAAATACCTTCGGTGCTTACGTACCCCGAGGCTAATATGCCCGAAAGATTTTCTAAAAATTTTTGCGCATGGCGAACGTGTTTTTCGATAAACTCATCAGCCGCAGCAAGGTCAAGACCCAGTGGTTCATATTTTTTGTTAAGCTCTTTCAGCTTTACAATCAAATCTTCGAGTGCCGTTTTAAAGTTTTCCTGACGGGCGATGAGGTGGTAAACGCCCGGTTCTCCGGTCTTTTTGTTTTCGAGCAATAAGTTGGTTACGCCCGAAAATGCCGACACCACAAAGATGCGATTGTAAAGCTCGTTTCCGATACGGTTATAAAGGATGACATTTTTTATTACATCCTGCAAGGCACTCATCGAAGTGCCGCCTATTTTTTCAACAGTTAACATCAATCAATAATTTAAAAAGTGCGCTAATGTACTTCCATTAACGCATTGCAACAATGCTTCCGTTCAGAAGCTTAACTTTCTTTGGTATACAAGGCACCAGCTTTCTCGGCCGATAATTTAATGCCTTTAATTAAGGCCGAACTAAAACCATGGTGTTCCATTTCGTTCAAGCCCGCAATGGTACATCCTTTAGGGGAGGTCACCTTATCAATTTCCTGCTCGGGGTGCGAGGCTAACTGCAGCAATAAGTCGGCAGCACCCTTGGCCGTTTGAGCGGCCATTTTAAGTGCATCATGCGCATGGAAACCAATTTCGGTACCACCTTGCGATGCTGCCCGGATAGAACGTAAAAAGAATGCAATACCACAAGCGCACAGGGCCGTTGCTGAAGTCATCAATTCTTCGTTAATCTGCACGGTAATACCTACGGTATCAAATATTGATTGCACTATGGCCATACTTTCGGCACTGGCTTTATCAGTAGCAATACAAGTCATGGAGTGACCAATAGCGATAGCTGTGTTAGGCATAGCGCGAACTACCTGCACATCCATCCCTAATTGCTTACGGATGTCTTCGCAAGTTACACCCGATACCACCGAAATCAGCAGATGTTGTCCGGGACGTATTGCAGGTTTTATTTCGTTGAGTAATTTATTTAATTGCTGCGGCAGGATAGCCAATACAACAACGTCAGCGTCGCGCACGGCCTGCGCATTGTCGGATGTGGTGCCCAAACCAGCTTCGGCCAAACTGGCTAAAGCCATTACGTTACGACGGGTAAGCGTTATTTGCTCAGGCTCGTACTTGTTGGCTTTAATTAATCCTTTGGCTAATGATAAACCAATATTACCACTGCCTAAAATAGCGATGTTCCTATTCATAGTTTAATTACTTAATCGTGTTCCGAAAGGTTGATTTTGCTGCAGGTATTTTAAATCGTCAGATTTGCCAATGACTACCGCTTTTACTCCATTGGCAATGGCTGCAAAGGCATTATCCAATTTAGGCAGCATACCACTATGGATGATCTGGTCTTTCTTTAATTCGTCGTAACGTTGCGGATTTATATCCCTGATCAGCGATTCTTCATCATTGATATCTTGCAGCACGCCCTTTTTTTCAAAGCAATAAATCAATGTAGTTTCGTAATGTACAGAAAGGGCAACTGCTAAGGCTGATGCAATGGTATCGGCATTAGTATTAAGCATTTGCCCGTCTCCATCGTGTGTTAATGCACAGAAAGCAGGAGTGAAGCCAGCTTCAATCAGGGCGCTCAGGTTGGCTGCGTTTACCGAATCATTATTGATGTCGCCAACAAAGCCGTAGTCAATAGTTTTAACCGGGCGTTTAACCGCTTTTATAAAATTGCCGTCGGCCCCGGTAAGGCCGATGGCGTTAGTGCCAAAGCGTTGTAATTGGGCCACGATGTTTTTATTGATGAGCCCGGCATACACCATCGTCACCACGCGAAGCGTTTCAATATCTGTAATACGACGGCCATCAACCAACTTGGCTTCGATGCCCATTTGCTCCGAAATTTGAGTGGCAATTTTGCCTCCACCATGAACAAGTATTTTATAACCGTCGATAGCGGTAAAGTCTTTTAGAAAATGATATAGATTTTCGGAATTATCAATTACGTTCCCGCCAATCTTAATAACATAAAGAGGTTTCATGACACTGATTTAGAGTTCGATTCTCTAACATCGGCTATAATACTTATTTTCTATAACATAAATCATAAAAAAGGTTAAACAATGTAAAGAAAATATTAAAATACGCCAATCATTGCCATTTTAATATCAAGAAGTATTAATGAGGATATGGCGTCAAACATAACCTGACCTACGCTGGTTCTACTGTAAATTTTTACTATTGCACATGGCTGATATGTTTTTAGGAAAATCGTCTGGTAAACCACGCGTGGTGATTATTGGCGGTGGTTTTGGTGGCGTAAACGTTGGGCGGCATCTGCGCAACGAAGATGTTGATGTAGTGATGATAGATAAACATAACTATCACACTTTTCAGCCACTGTTGTATCAGGTAGCCATTGGCGCCATCGAGGCTGATGCCATTGGTTTTCCGATCCGCAGAATTTTTACCGGCTTTAAAAACTTCGCTTTCCACATGGCAGAGGTTCAAAAGATCAATGCAGAAACTAACAGCATAAGCACATCCCTGGGTGACATACATTATGACTATTTGGTAATTGCCACCGGAGCCAACACTAACTATTTTGGCAACAAGGAGATTGAGCATTTTACAATGCCCATGAAAAACATACCGGAAGCTTTGAATATTCGTAGCGCCGTGCTACAGAATCTTGAAAAAGCAGCTGTAACAGCTGACAAAGCGGAGCGGGATGCGCTTCTAACCTTTGTGGTAGTCGGCGGTGGACCAACCGGCGCCGAACTTTCAGGAGCGCTTGCCGAAATGCGTACTAATATGCTTTGTAAGGATTTTCCGGACCTGCGGCCTGAGGATATGAAAGTGTACCTGGCCGAAGGCAAACCTAAACTGATTGCTGCTATGTCGGAGCAAGCATCCGTTAAAGCAAAAGAGTTTTTGACAGACATGGGCGTAATTATTTACAACGATGTTCATGTAACCAGTTATAACGGCGATGAGCTGAAGATTGATAACGGCGTAACTGTGCGAACCAAAAATGTGTTTTGGGCAGCAGGGGTAAAGGGTGAGATGCCCGAAGGTATTCCGCAGGATATAATTGTACGTGGTGCCCGCATCCAAACGGACGAGATAAGTCGCGTAAAAGGCTTTCAAAACGTATTTGCCATTGGCGATGTGGCTGCCATGATTACGCCCGACTCGCCCGAAGGTCATCCAGGCGTTGCACCAGTTGCCATACAACAGGGTGCGCATTTGGCTAAAAATATTATTAACCTCGTCAAAGGCCAAAAAACCGAGCCTTTTAAATATCATGATAAAGGTTCGTTAGCTACCATTGGTCGCAACAAAGCTGTGGCCGACTTAGGCAAACTGCATTTTCAGGGATTTTTTGCCTGGCTAATCTGGCTTTTTGTGCATGTGATGTCGCTGGCAGGATTTAGTAATAAACTGGTAGTTTTCTGCAATTGGGTAATCAACTACTTCACTAAAAATACAGATAATAGGTTAATAATCCGTTACTTCAACAAAGAAACTATGATGACTGAACCTGTCGCCAAATAAATCCGCGATTGCGTATTGAAAGAAGTATTAAACTTTTAATTAATTTCTGTTAACAAAATGATTTAAGTGTTGTTGTAAAGTTTATAAATAAGTAAAACTCAAATCATGGCAACAAATTTCAATCCTGAACATAGCGAAGGCCCAGTGGCCAAAGCTATTGAGCAGCAAACGGCCAAATTACCATCAGACCTGTTTTTATGGGCTGCTTTGGGTTCGATGGCTGCATCAGCGACGCTGAAAATTTTAAAGAAAGACAAGACCGCTTTATTTGTTGGACAGTGGGCCGCACCATTTTTGCTGTTAGGCTTATACAACAAATTAGTGAAACTGGAAGGTAGCGATTGATAAGCGAACATCTAAGATAAAGCCGGTTAGAGTAAAACTTAACCGGCTTTGTTTTTTATTGCTGCAGATTGCGGCTACTGAACGAGCTTAGCGCCCATATGATTAAGCCAATAATTACTGCCAGCACAAGGCCAAATATGAAACCTCCTTTAAAAATATCGCCAATGAGGTTACAACTCGATAGGCTTAGAATAACAATGAATGCAGTTATGGAATAAGATTTTTTCAGCATGATAGATGTGAGATTGATGTACCTATAGTACAACTTTTACATCTAATTGGTTTCAGGAAAATGAGTACAGGTCCTTCAAATTGTAGGCGCCTTTGAGTAAGCTTATAGCTGTTGATTGGCTGCTAAATCTTTAGACATATAATCAGCAATGGTTTGCTGATTTACATCATTGCTATGACTGAATGCATTGATGATAGACTGACGGTCGGTTTCCGTCCGGTTCTGACTGAGCTTTTTCTTGCCTTGTAAATCGGTCACCTTGATTTTAAACATCACGATGCCTTTGCAGAGTTTTAGTTTGTAGTCGAGCGGTAAGCCCGACCATTGCTTCAGATATGCATTGTCATAGAAACTTATCATCCGCTCAAGCTCTCGCAACTGCTCAGCTTCGCTCTCAACGATCTGCGCTTTGCCATAGGCATGTATAGCAATGTAATTCCAGGTGGGTACGTTCAACTCTTTTTCGTAGAGCTTTGGCGCTATGTAAGCGTGTGGCTCTGTAAAAATCACTAATGATTTATCGTTTAGCAAATCATTGGATTGATGATTCGCTTTCGCTAAATGAGAAGACAACATCACCTCATCGCCTTGTTGCTCCACCAAAATGGGCAAATGAGTAGCCACAGGCAAACCATCGGCAACATTAACCAATGTAGCGAAGCTGTAACGCTGCATAAAGCTTACAGCTTCGCTTGTATCATTAATATTAAAATGCTTTGGAATGTACACTTTAAATACGCTTTACAAACCTTGCAAAATTTGCTTTAGCACGGCTTGCGCAGCCCAAACACGATTGCCTGCCTCATGAATTACCGCTGAATGCGAACCGTCCAATATTTCATCAGATAATTCCAGATTACGGCGCACAGGCAAACAGTGCATTACTTTGGCATTGTTGGTTGGCTGCAAACTTTCGTTTGTCAGCATCCAATCATCATAAGTACCCAAACCCGGCATCTCACCATAAGGCTCATATGCCGACCAGTTTTTAACGTAAACAAAGTCAGCGCCTTTCAGTGCTTCCTGTTGGTTATGTGTAATAGTGGCACCTTGCGTAAACTCCGTGCTCAGTTCGTAACCTTCGGGGTGAGTAATTACGAAATCAACTTCTGCACGGCACATCCATTCTGCAAATGAGTTGGGTACAGCTTGTGGTAACGGTTTGATGTGTGGCGCCCAGGTCATCACCACTTTTGGACGTTCAACAGTTTTAAGTTCGGTTATGGTAATTAAATCGGCTAAGCTTTGCAGCGGGTGGCGGGTTGCCGACTCCAAGCTTACTACAGGCACGCCGCAAAACTCTACAAATTTGTTAAAGATAGTTTCGCTGTAATCTTCTACCCGGTTTTTTAAACCCGGGAAAGAGCGAACACCAATAATATCTACATACTGCCCTAAAACAGCAGCCGCTTCGCGTATATGCTCTACTGTGGTGCCATTCATGATAGCTCCATCCTGTAATTCCAATGCCCATCCTTCTTTGTCAATATTTAGTACCATGGCATTCATGCCCAAGTTAACCGCAGCTTTTTGAGTGCTCATGCGGGTACGCAAACTTGGATTTAAAAAAACTAAACCAATGGTTTTATTTTTACCCAATTGTTGGTTGGCATAGGGGTTTTGTTTCAACGCTAAAGCCTCGGCTACCAAGGCATTTATATCGGTAACATCGTGTACAGATGTAAATTGTTTCATTCTTGCAGTGTAATTCTACCTGTCGGCAGTATTAAAAATTATGCTACTACCGTTGCTGATTTTAAGGTTTGGGCAAAAGCCTCTAAAAACCTGTCGGCATGAGCTTGTGTTAAATTTAACGCTGGCAGCAACCGAACCACGTTAGGCTTTGCTTCACCAGTAAAGATGTGGTGCTTGTATAATAAGTCTTTACGTACATTAGCCAGTTCTGCGGGCAGTTCAATACCAATCATTAATCCACGGCCTCTAATTTCTTTAACCTCATCAAACTTTTTCAATTCGTCTATCAGGTATTGGCCAACGGTGGCTGCATTTTGCATTAAGTTATCTTGCTCCATTACTTCAAGCACGGCCAAACCTGCAGCACAGGCTAAGTGGTTACCGCCGAAAGTGGTGCCCAACATGCCGTATGCGGGTTTAATTTTAGGCGATATACTGATACCACCAATCGGGAAACCATTGCCCATGCCTTTAGCCATACTGTATATATCAGCATCAACCCCGGCAAAATCGTGAGAGTAAAATTTACCTGTACGACCATAGCCACATTGTACCGAATCGGCAATGAATACCGCGTTATGCTCGTCGCAAAGCGTACGTATTTTTTGCAAGAAGCTTTCGGTAGCAACCTGTATACCGCCTACACCTTGTATGCCTTCGATAATTACTGAAGATACTTCGTTTTGTGCGAAGGCCTGCTCCAAAGCAGCCTCATTACACCAAGGCAAAAAGATGATGTTATCAGTTTCGTTAACCGGTGCAACAATTTTAGGATTGTCGGTAGCGGCAACAGCCAAAGAAGTACGCCCGTGGAAGGATTTGTGGAAAGCAATTACCTTTTTCTTGCCGTTATAGAACGAAGCCAGCTTTAAAGCGTTCTCATTTGCCTCAGCGCCAGAGTTACATAAAAACAGTTGATAATCGGTTTTGCCGGATACCTGACCTAATTTTTTGGCCAGTTGCTTTTGCAACGGAATTTCGACCGAGTTAGAGTAGAAACCTATTTGATGTAATTGGTTTTCCAATCGTTCAACGTATCGGGGATTGGTGTGACCAATAGAAATAACGGCATGACCGCCATACATATCGAGATACTCAGCGCCCTGCGCATCATAAACCAAACTGCCATCACCCTTTACAATCTCAATGGGATTAATCGGGTAAACATCAAATAAATTCATTGTGCAATGAAGTTTGTGGTGAAAAAATATATAATTAAAATGCTACAGCCTTCAATTTAAGACCGGTAGTTTCTTCCAAACCAAATAATAAATTCATGTTCTGCACCGCCTGTCCGGATGCTCCTTTCAATAAATTATCCATAATGCTGATGATAAACAACTTATTACCTTTTTTCTGCACCTGGATAAAGCATTTGTTAGTGTTCACAATTTGCTTTAAATCAATATTGCGGGTAGTAACATGAGTGAACGGATGACCGGCGTAATATTCGGTATACAATTTAACAGCTTCATCAGCGGTTAAACTACTGTCCAGATACATTGAGGCTATAATACCGCGGGTAAAATCGCCGCGATAAGGTATAAAGTTAATCGAATGCTCAAAACCGGGCTGCAACTGTTTTAATGACTGCCCGATTTCGTTTAAATGCTGATGATCGAAAGCTTTATAAACCGATAGGTTATCATTACGCCAGGTAAAATGTGATGTAGTTGAAAGGCTCTGTCCAGCACCTGTAGAACCGGTAGTTGCCGTAATATGGACCTCGCTGTTTAAGTTGTTGCTGGCAGCTAATGGAAGTAATCCTAACTGAAGGCAGGTAGCAAAACAGCCTGGATTAGCAATGTTAGAAGCTTGTTTGATAGCATTACGGTTTAACTCAGGTAAACCGTAAACAAATGTCCGAACTGCGTTGGCATCCTGATAAGTAATAGTAGATTTATCTTTCAGTCTGAAGTCCTGACTTAAGTCAACAACCTTCACGCTTTCCGGAAAAGGATTAGCCTCCAAAAACTTGCGTGCATCGCCATGACCAACACATAAAAACAGCACGTCGATATCTAATGATAATTCGCCTGAAAATTTGAGTTCGGTATCACCAAACAAGTCGGTATGCACCTCGTACAGATAATTGCCGGCATTGCTGTTACTGTGTACAAATGCGATATCTACCTGGGGGTGATTAAGCAGTATGCGTAATAGCTCACCGCCTGTATAACCAGCACCGCCAATAACGCCTGCTTTTATTTTTGCCATCATCTTAATTGAGGTCAATTTTATAAGTTAAAAATCCGTCACGAGGATCGTACATGTAGAAGCCGATACCTTCATAAACGTTTTGCGCCGTTTTGTTATCTTTTGCTGTTTCCAGTTTTACAAATGTGGCGCCATCATCTTTGGCAAACTGCATAGCAGCATCAATCAATCGTTTACCAATACCCTGATTACGGTGATCAGGCTCAACAAACAAATCATTCAAAATCCAATTCTTAGCCATTCTGCCCGAAGAAAAGGTTGGGTATAGCTGAGTAAAGCCAACAGGAGTAAACTCTCTATTCTCTTCCACTGAAGCTAAAAACAAGACTGACTCATTGTTTCTTAAACGCTGATTCAGAAAATTT
>CAJYJH010000081.1 GCA_913775265.1 uncultured Mucilaginibacter sp.
GCCAGAGCCGATGGTACTGCAGTAACATGTGGGAGAGTAGGTCGGCGCCAAATCCTTTTCGCATTCTAAACCCCCTGTCTTTCTAGGCAGGGGGTTTTGCGTTTATAATGGCAGCGGGAAGGCGGGGAAGTTCTAATACCAACAGGCATACGTCATCAATATCTTCTGATTACCCGCATCAACCCATCGCAATCGCCGGTTAACGCTGATAGAGCTCTTTATATGTTACCGCTCGGACGGGCATACTGACTTAAGTCGGCTGACCCAACACGCCGCCTTTACATAGAACCAATTTAAATTACAGCAATCGTTTGTTTAATTAGAACTTAATCGGGGAGGTTGTGTTGCTTTTGTATATCTCACGCGGGAGCATAACACAACGCTTATGAATACAATTATTGACCATGTCCAGCAGGGTAACGCCTGGCCCCTTCCACATGCTGTTCCAGATCCTGAATCAGCGCAAACCGTTAATCTTACAGTCAATGGGCAACAGGTAAATTTAAGGATAGATCCTTGGGTAAGTTTACTTGATGCCATACGTGAGTATATTGGCCTTACAGGCACCAAGAAAGGATGCGATCATGGACAGTGCGGTGCTTGTACGGTGCTGGTTGATGGTAAGCGCGTTAACTCTTGTCTCACACTGGCCATAATGAAGCAGGGATGCGAAGTTACCACTATTGAAGGTCTGTCTAAGGGCGACGAGCTGCACCCAATGCAGCAGGCGTTTGTTGATCACGATGCTTACCAGTGCGGCTACTGCACTCCCGGACAAATTTGTTCAGCCGTCGGTTTGATCAACGAAGGCAAAGCGAATACACGTGAGGAGACCAGCGAGCTGATGAGCGGTAATATTTGTCGTTGTGGTGCTTACCCGAATATACTTGATGCTATTGAGCAGGCGAAAGGAGAGTTGAGCAATGAATAAGTTCACGTTTGTAAGGGTCGATAGTCCGGACGCGGCTATTGCAGAACTGGACGAACATTATAGTCCTAAGTTTATTGCAGGAGGTACTAATCTTCTCGATTTAATGAAGGAGAATGTTGAGTGTCCCGACCATCTGATCGATATAAATCATTTAGCCTTCAACAAAATTGAAGACAGTCCTGGTGGCGGCTTACGTTTAGGAGCTTTGGTTACTAATGCAGATACTGCCTGGAATCAGGAAGTGGAAAAACGTTATCCTTTGCTGTCGCAGGCTATTTTAGCCGGTGCATCACCGCAGTTGCGTAATATGGCTACTAACGGTGGCAACTTAATGCAGCGCACTCGTTGCTATTACTTTTATGATACAGCTACGCCGTGTAACAAACGTGAGCCAGGATCTGGTTGTTCTGCCATTGGCGGTTACAATCGTATCTTAGGTATATTGGGAACCAGTGAGCAATGCATTGCTACCCATCCAAGTGATATGTGCGTAGCTTTAGCTGCTTTGGGTGCTACAGTAAATGTTACCGGTAAAAACGGTAACCGCATTATTCCGTTTGCCGATTTTCATCGTTTGCCAGGTGACAGGCCGGATTTAGATAACACGTTAGACGCAGGAGATATCGTGACCTCAATTGATCTTCCGAACGAAGATTTCACCTCCTATTATAAATACCTGAAGATTCGTGACCGTGCGTCTTATGCTTTTGCATTGGTTTCCGTAGCCGCAGCTTTAAAAATGGAAGACGGAAAGATTAAGGAAGCCAGATTGGCTTTGGGTGGTGTAGCTCATAAACCATGGCGGAGTAATGAAGCAGAAGTATTGCTGGCGGGCAATACAGCTAACAAGGACTCTTTCGAGAAAGCTGCGGATGTGATACTGCAGGGCGCCAAGGGTTACGGCGATAATACATTTAAAATTGAATTAGCAAAACGGGCGATAGTAAGAGCGCTTACCGAAGCTGCCGGATTGGAGGAACAAGCATGAGTTTATTACAAAAAGTTGGTGTAAGTGCCGAAAATTTAGAACCTCAAGAGACTGGTAAATATATAGGTAAACCCATCAGCAGAGTAGACGGCCGCGCCAAAGTAACCGGCAACGCCAAATACGCTGCAGAATTTAATGTAGGCACTGGCATCCTGCATGGCTTTGTTATATCCAGCCCTATAGCTAAAGGTAAAATTACAGCGGTAAATATAAGGCAGGCATTAAGCCAAAAGGGTGTGCTCACTGTATTTACTCACCTAAATGTGCCGGGACTGGCATGGTTTGATCGCAGTTATCGCGACCAGGATGCGCCGCCGGGAGGTTCGCCCTTCAGGCCGTTACAAAGTGATGAAATTTTGTTCAGCCAGCAGCCAATAGCTTTGGTAGTTGCCGAAACTTTTGAGCTTGCTCGTTATGCTGCTACCTTGGTGCATTTCGAATATGAAGTTAAAGAGGAGTTGAGCGTAGGCCTAGAGCAAAACTTAGATAAAGCTAAAAAGCCTGAAAAGCACCGTTTCCCGGTACCTAAGCCTCGTGGTGATGCCGAGAAAGCTTTGAAAGAGTCAGCTTTCACCGTTGAAGAAGATTACTATCACGGCTATGAGCATCATAACCCAATGGAGATGTTTGCATCTACCGTTATTTATGGCGATGATGATCGCCTGACGATTTACGATAAAACACAAGGTGTATTAAACAGCCAAAGCTACATAAAAAGCGTTTTTGGTTTGTCGGACGATAAAGCCAGGGTAATCTCACCATTTATGGGCGGTGGTTTCGGTTCCGGGTTGCGTCCGCAATACCAGTTGTATATGGCCGTGTTAGCGTCGTTAGAATTAAAACGATCGGTAAAAGTAGTATTAACGCGCCAGCAAATGTTTTCATTCGGTCACCGGCCGGCTACACTGCAAAAAATAGCTTTAGGGGCATCAGCAGACGGTAAGCTACAAGCTATCATCAACAAATGTGTTTCAGAAACTTCTACGTTTGAAGAATATACCGAAAATATAGTTAACTGGTCGGGCCAGATGTACCAGTGTGATAATGTACTGTTGGATCACCAATTAGTACCGCTCGATTTATATACGCCTTTGGATATGCGCGCCCCCGGTGGAGTAACCGGAATGTACGCTTTAGAAATTGCCATTGATGAGTTAGCAGTCAAAGCTGGTATTGATCCGTTAGAATTTCGGTTGATGAATTATGCCGAAAAAGATCAGAACTTGGACAAGCCTTTTTCGAGTAAGGAGTTGCGCGAATGTTATCGACAGGGAGCCGAACGCTTTGGTTGGAGTAAGCGTAATCCACAAGCGGGTGCAACTGTTGAAGGAAATAATTTAGTAGGATGGGGCGTAGCTACCGGCTGTTGGGAGGCTAACCAAATGCCATCTCGTGCTAAAGCCATGCTATCGGCTGATGGAAAACTAACCGTAGGGTGTGCTACTGCAGATATTGGTACAGGTACTTATACCGTGATGACTCAAATTGCTGCCGAAGTTTTAGGCGTAGCAATGGAAGACGTCCTATTCAAGTTAGGCGATAGTGTGCTGCCCATGTCGCCCTTACAAGGTGGCTCGTGGACGATGGCTACCGTTGGTTCTGCCGTTAAATTAGTGTGCGACGACATGAAAACCAAATTATTTAAGCTGGCTAAACAACTGGAAAACTCGCCTTTCAGCAACATAAAAGAAGAAGACGTAATTTTTAGCGATAGTCGTATCCAGCTAAAAGCTGACACGCAAAAGTATCTTACCTTTAGCGAGGTGCTGCAAAAAAGCGAGGTTAACTATCTGGAAACCGACACCACATCGTTGCCCAATATGCTTGAGCAAAACAAATACTCGCGGTTTACGCACTCAGCTGTATTTGTTGAAGTGAAGGTAGATAAAGATTTAGGCACTGTGCATGTTACCCGCGTGGTTGATGCAGTTGCTGCCGGTCGGATAATCAATACAAAAACAGCCCGGAGCCAAATTTTGGGTGGCGTAGTGTGGGGAATTAGTATGGCCCTGCACGAGGATACAGTAATGGATAATAACTTCGGTCGTTTTATGAATCATAATTTAGCTGAGTACCATGTACCGGTTAACGCAGATATTAAGGACATTGATGTGATTTTTGTTGAGGAGCACGATGATATTGTTAACCCACTTGGCGTAAAAGGCCTGGGCGAAATTGGTATTGTTGGTGTAGCCGCCGCAGTGTCAAATGCTATCTATCATGCTACAGGTAAACGTTTAAGAAACTTACCTATGCAGTTAGATCAGCTGTTATAAAATCTAATAACATGCAATTTATATAAGCTACTATTGAGTCCATGAAGCTCAACAGTAGCTTTTGTTTTTCTAAGAGATATTTTAACGCCGTTGTCGCAAACAGAAAGCTATCAATTCTATTTATCATCAGGATACTTAGCTTTGCATTTAATCATGCCTTTATATGTCTGAAACCGAAAAGTCTTTTTCGCACATCAATCCTCATACAAATCAGCCGGCTATGGTTGATGTAAGCGATAAGCAAATCACTAAGCGCACGGCTACTGCGCAAAGCATTGTAATATTGGGTGAGGAGATTATGCAGCACTTACAGGGCGAAGACATACAGACCAAAAAAGGGCCCGTATTTCAAACTGCAATTATAGCCGGTACCATGGCGGCAAAAAAAACATCCGATTTAATACCGCTGTGCCATCCCTTAGCTTTAGAAAGCTGCAAGTTGACCATTGATATCAACCACGAGCAGGAGGTAGTGATTAATTGCACGGCGACAATCACTTCAAAAACAGGTGTCGAGATGGAGGCTCTTACCGGGGCCAGTGTAGCGGCTTTAACTATATATGATATGTGTAAGGCTTTTTCGCATCATATTATTATTAAAGAAACCAGGTTAATCGAAAAAACCGGAGGTAAAAGTGACTTCTTTGCAAAACTATCATAAACACCCCAAGCTTACACGACCCGATTTAGGTGAGTATCATCGCAACGAGTTAGCTATTTTGGGTACACCATGTAAAAACATCCGTAGCCTGGCTAACCGTATTATTCAAGAATTGTATGCTAAATACCAAGTAGCTTTTGCTGATGCCGACCACAAGGCGCCTCCGGCAGATGAAAACTCAGTGTTGACCCATGGAGCGGCGTTGGAGTTTACAGATAAAATAACTTACCGCAATTTTGCTTACAAGCAAAATTTCAACGCTTTTCAAAATCGGAGTTTGTTTAACGATGCAGATGCCATTTTAGTCAACGGCAACCACTTTACGGCTAACGCGCAGATTGTTGTTATTGATCCGGCTAAGCCGTTGGAAAAAAAATTGGATAAGCTGACTAATGTGCAACTCATTCTGCTGGCTGATGGCGTTTCAGAAATTCCGGACTATATTAGTCAGCACTTACCAGTAGGCGCCGCACTGCCGATTTTAAAGTTGGCTGATACCTTAGCCATAGCACAGTTTATAGATAAATACCTGACACAATGCCAGCCAGTTTTAAACGGACTGGTGCTGGCTGGCGGACAAAGCCGACGTATGCAAACCGATAAAGGTAGCCTGGAGTATTTTGGCAAAAGTCAGCGGCTATACGTACACGAAATGCTGAGCCCTTTTTGCCAGGAAACATTTGTGTCTTACGCTCAAGATCAGGATGTACATCAGGAAGAACAATTACCTGTGGTATTAGACCGCTTTGCCGGTTTAGGGCCATTTGGTGGAATATTATCTGCTTTATTACATAACCCAAATACAGCTTGGTTAACAGTAGCGTGCGATTTGCCCTACCTTTCTGTAGAAACGCTGACTCACCTCGTGCAAAACCGTAACACTTCTAAAGTGGCTACCTGTTTCATAGATAGCGACAATCGGTTTCCGGAACCATTAGTAACTATATGGGAACCGCGTGCTTATCCGGTAATGCTGCAGTTTTTGAGCCAGGGCTATGCTTGTCCGCGCAAGGTACTTATCAACACCGATATTGAATTATTGCAAGCGCCCGATGCGCACGATTTTGAAAACATCAATTTTCCGGAACAGCGCGACGAAGCCATCAGCAAGCTGCAAAACAGCAGATCATAAAAATTCTGCTATCTTGCTTCAAATTATATTATCTCTACATGAAGAGAATCTACCTGATTGCCTCAGTTTTTATAGGTTGTGTTCTAATCGGACTGCAATCAAATGCCCAAACTATCACCATTAGTGGTGTCGGTATACAACCATTGGTACTGACTAAAAGTATGTTTCAGGAGATGAAACAGGCCGTGGTGATGGCCAAGGCGCATGACGAAAAAGTACACCGCTACAGCGGCGTAACGATAGCTGACTTGCTTACTAAAGCAGGCATAATTTTAGGTGACACTGCTAAGCGTAAAACTATAGTAAGCTGTTTGGTAGTAACGGCTGCCGATAACTATAAAGCTATTTATGCCCTGCCTGAGGTTGATCCACTTTTCGCCAATCGCACTATTATTGTAGCCGACCGGGCAGACAAAAAGCCTTTGCCTGAAGATGTCGGGCCCTTTCAGATTATTGTTCCAGGCGAAAAAAAGCATGCGCGTTGGGTAAGGCAGGTTACGGCTTTAGAGGTAGTAGTTTTAAATTCAAAATAAATGAGAGCATTCCGTTTTAAATTTATCCTGCTGCTGACCTGCTTACCGTTTGCCGGTATAGGGCAAATTTTAAGGGTGGCTGTTGCGGCCAACGCCCAGTTTGTAGCCGGGAAGCTGGCACAAGCATTTAAAAAACAATCCGGCATTGAAGCTCAACTGATTGTAAGTTCATCGGGTAAGCTTACCACGCAAATAGAGCAAGGGGCACCTTTTGATGTGTTTTTGTCGGCTGATATGAAATATCCACAAGAGTTGCATGAAAAAAAGCTGACTACTGCCGTGCCAAAAATTTACGCCTACGGTACTTTGGTGATCTGGAGTAAAACCAATCTAGTATTTGGCAAAGATCTAAACGGCTTAAAGAATTCGGCCATAAAAAAAATTGCGATTGCTAACCCCAAGCTGGCCCCATACGGCACAGCGGCCGAAGCGGCCATGCAGAAAACGAATAAGTTTACTACGTTAAAACCTAAGTTAGTATACGGCGAGAGCATTGCCCAGGTAAATCAATATTTAATCACTGGCGCCGTTGATGTTGCGTTTATTGCAAAATCGGTAGTGTTAGACCCTGCACAAAAAGGTGTTGGTCGTTGGACGGAGGTGGACAGTAAACTTTACGAGCCTATTGCGCAAGGCGTGGTTGTTTTAAAAGCTTCGAAAAATTTAGCTGCTGCTAATCGATTATATCAGTTTTTGTTTAGCGCACAGGCCAAGCAAATCTTTAAAGCTTATGGTTATCGGTAGTAAAGTTTGAGCTAACACCTTTCTTACATAAACAGATCAAATGCAGTATCAACCACTATGGCTAACACTACAACTGGCGCTAATTACCACTGGTTGCTTGTTAATTATAGGTATACCAATAGCTGCATGGCTGGCCCAAAGTAAATTCAAACTTAAACCGGCAGTCGAGGCTATTATCAGCTTGCCCTTGGTATTGCCGCCCTCAGTATTGGGGTTTTACTTACTGTTGGCTTTTAGTCCGGCCAGTGGGCTGGGCGAGTTTTTAAACGAAGTATTAGGCATACGCTTGGTATTTTCATTCACCGGCTTAGTCATTAGTTCCGTCATCTATAGTTTACCGTTTATGGTACACCCGGTACAATCCGGGTTAGAAGCTTTACCCGGTAGTCTGCGCGAAGCCTCACAAACTTTGGGCAAATCGCGGTGGCAAACATTTACACATGTTTTGCTGCCCAATATAAAACCAGCCTTATTTACGGGAATAGTATTGAGCTTTGCACATACCTTGGGCGAGTTTGGCTTGGTATTGATGATTGGCGGTAATATTCCGGGGGTTACTAAAGTGGCCTCTATCGCAATTTATGATGAGGTAGAATCACTCAACTTTAAAGCTGCGCACGTTTACGCTGGTATCTTGTTAGTGCTGTCCTTCTGTATTTTGATCGCGGTCTATATCTTTAACAGGCATTTAACCCGAAGCCGTCTTACCGTATGATCAGGGTTAATATCTCAAAAAAACTTCATCTGCCTCATAGTAGCGGTGAGTTGAAAATAGATACTGAGGTAGAAAGTCGTTCTTTCACTGCACTATATGGACCATCGGGCGCGGGCAAAACCAGCCTGTTACGCATCATGGCCGGCTTGTTAAAGCCCGAACGCGGTATCATTGAAGTAAATGGCCAAACCTGGCTGAATACAGCTAAGAAGATTAACCTGCCGCCTCAACAAAGGAACATCGGCTTTGTATTTCAGGATTATGCGCTGTTTCCGAATATGACGGTAGAAGAAAATTTGCGCTACGCTTTGCCTGCACATCAGTCACCATTGCGTTTACAGGAGTTGATAGCAACGATGAAATTACAGGCTTGGGCAAACTTAAAGCCAGATGTATTATCGGGCGGGCAAAAGCAACGCGTAGCTCTGGCACGAGCACTGGTTAGAGAACCGGAGGTGCTATTGTTAGACGAGCCTTTGTCGGCTTTGGATGATCACACGCGTTTACAGCTACAACAAGAGTTATTAAGGGTCCATCAGCAGTATAGTTTAACTACCTTACTGGTAAGTCATCATTTACCTGAGGTATTTAAACTGGCCACCCATGTTATTAAAATTGAGGAAGGTCAACTGCTGCAAAGCGGTACTGCGGCTCAGGTATTTGGCTGGCAGCCACAAGGGGATGGTCTTTATTTAACAGGAGAAATAGTAAGTATAGATATCGATAAAGTGAGAATCCTGGTACAGCAAAGTTTAATAATCATCAAACACTCAGCTCAAACTACACATTTAAAAGTTGGCGATAAAGTAACTCTACACGCTACTGACTTATTATTGCACAAGCTTTCGTAACTTTATACTTATTAAACAAACCTTTGGTAGTTTGATGAGTTAGTAAGCCATACCCATGAAAGTATTATTGTTTGGCATCACCCGTGAAATTACCGGACAAAGTCGGATTAACGTTCCGGAACATGCCGGTATTAATACCGTTAAGGCGTTAAAAGGCTGGTTGGGACAGCAATATCCTGCTCTGCGAAGCTTGTCATCTTTGGCTGTAGCGGTAGACAGTGAATATGCCCAGGATGAAGATACTTTAACACCTGAACAGGAAATTGCCCTGATACCACCGGTAAGCGGCGGTTAATCACTATAGATAATAATGTGTTAATTAAAATAGTTGAACATATTGATTTGAATGAGGCTTACGCCTACTTGCAATCGCCCGAAGCTGGTGCGGTAAATCTGTTTGTGGGCACTGTGCGCAATCATTCAAAAGGGAAAGACGTTGTCAGGCTCGATTTTGAAGCGTATGATGCCATGGCTATCCGCCAAATGGAGCACATAGCTAACGAGGCGTTTGATAAGTGGCCATTGGTTAAATTGGCAATTGTACATGCCGTTGGGGCAAAAGATCCGGGCACACCGGTGGTCGTTATCGGGGTTTCGTCAGCTCACCGGGATGCCTCTTTTGAGGCTTGCCGGTTTTTGATTGATGAGCTAAAAAAGACAGTGCCCATCTGGAAAAAAGAGTTTTACGAAGATAATAGTGTGTGGGTAAATGCCCATCCTTAATATATAATGAACGAGAGTGTGTTGATAGATAAATATGGTAGGCAGCTGAATTACCTGCGGCTTTCGGTTACCGACCGCTGCAATTTCAGGTGCTATTACTGCATGCCCGAAGAAGGGATTGACTTTGCCCGCCGCAAAGATTTAATGACCTTCGACGAGATGCTGCATCTATCGGCTGTGTTTTGCAAATTGGGTATTTCTAAAATACGCATTACCGGTGGCGAACCTTTTGTACGTAACGGTATTATGCCTTTTTTGAGGAAGTTAAGTGTTACCGAAGGTTTAAAAGAAATTACAGTAACCAGCAACGGTACCTTATCCGAACGTTACCAGGCAGAACTTTTACAAATCGGCATCCGCAAAATTAATATCAGTTTAGATTCACTGAGTCGTGAGCGTTTTGCGCAGATTACTCGTCGCGACAATTTTGATGGCGTATACGCAGGCATTTTTAAGTTGTTGGATAGCGGCTTTGATGTAAAGCTGAATTGTGTAGTAGCCGAAAATAAGAATATACAGGATGTAGTGCCTTTTATTGAGCTCACCAAAAACTATCCATTGTCAGTACGCTTTTTGGAGGAGATGCCTTTTAACGGCAGCGATGGTTCGCAAGTTCAATCAGATTGGGATTACAAGCGGATTTATCAATACATATCCGGCCATTATTCTGACATAAACCGACTGATTAGCGATGCTAACTCTACTTCGGTCAACTATAAAATTCCGGGTTATGCCGGTAGCTTTGGTATTATACCTTCGTTCAGTCGTACGTTTTGTGGTACCTGTAATCGTATACGGCTTTCGGCCACCGGCGAACTACGTACCTGCTTATATGGACCTGCAGTAGTTAACTTGCGCGATGTTTTAAGAAAGGGGGCCTCTGTGACCAACCTTGAACAAGAAATTATCCAAGCCGTAAGCCGACGTGAGCGTGATGGCTATGCGGCGGAACTAGCCAGCCAAGGCGATATTCATACTTCTATGTCTGTACTGGGTGGATAAACTGTTCGTAAATCATTCCTGTCAATCTCAGCATATTAAATCATAATCTATTTACCCTTGAACAAACCGTTAAATCGCGAACGCTACTTACGTCAAATTCAACTGGCTAATTTTGGCGAGCAGGCGCAGGTAAAACTGGCGCGGGCTAAAGTGCTGGTGATAGGTGCCGGAGGATTAGGCGTGCCGGCTTTGCAATACTTAACCGGTATGGGCATAGGTAAAATCGGTGTTATTGATTTTGATATAATCAGTCTTTCTAACTTGCATCGGCAGGTATTGTATACTGAAGCAGAAGTAGGTCAAAGTAAAGCAGCTGTAGCTAATACAAAACTGAAGGCACTCAATAATGAGGTGGATTTTCAAATCTATAACGAAGCTTTAACCGTTGCTAACGCTTTAGCAATAGTTGCTCAATACAATGTCATCATCGATGCCACGGATAATTTCAGCACACGTTATTTGCTAAATGATGCCTGCGTAATATTAAACAAACCCTTTGTTTATGGTGCGGTGCAACAATACGAAGGGTATGTAAGTGTATTTAATTACCAGGGCGGACCAACCTACCGATGCCTGTACCCGCAACCACCCGCAGCTAACGAAATACCGGATTGCAATACCGCCGGAGTGCTAGGCGTAGTACCGGGCATTATTGGTATGCAACAGGCTTTGCAGGCTATCAAGATAATTACCGGTGTCGGGAAATCGCTGTCAGGCTATTTGCAAATTCACGACTTTTTAAGTGATGAGCAATATAAGGTAAAACTGAAGGCTAACCCTAAAAATAAAGATATTACTTCATTGCAGGACACTTACGAACCCGTAGCTTGTAAAACTGTGCAGCAGTTATCAGTAGAAGAGTTGTATAATTGGTACGAATCGGGTAAAAGCTTTCAGCTCATTGACGTGCGAGAACCGGATGAATTTGCTGAAGAGCATTTAAAAAGTGCAATATCTTATCCCTTAATGCAGCTTAAGCCTGCCGAAGTCGAAGTGAGTACTATATTACCCAACGTATTATTTTGCCAAAAAGGAGCCCGTAGCAGTAAAGCAGCACAAATGCTGCAACAACAATACCCTGCTGCCAGTATTTACAGTGTGTTAGGCGGAATGGATTTTTGGCAGGATGAATTTGATGATGAATACCTGGTGCGCTCGTAACTGTTAATTGATATACTGATGATTTCTGTACAGGAAGCTTTAAACCATGTTTATAATCAGGCCAAACCTTTAGCAATTGAAGAGGTAGATTTACTTCAGGCTCGAGGCCGTGTATTGGCCGCAGCTATTGTTGCCGATCGTGATTTCCCGCCTTTTCATCGGGCTACCATGGATGGTATTGCGATTGATGCTGCAGCCTTTGAGCAGGGCCAGCGGGAGTTTCCGGTTGAAGCCATACAACCAGCAGGTCATCCGCAACTGGAACTACAAAATGCTAACCATTGCATCGAAATTATGACTGGTGCCATGTTACCGGTGGGATGTAATGCAGTTATCCGTTACGAGGATATACAATTAGAAGATCAGGTTGCTTACGTACAGTTGGATACTGTTACCGCTTATCAAAATATTCATTTACAGGGCGCTGATGAGAAAGAGGGGCAAACTTTAGTTAATGCCGGCACTAAAATCACTCCGGCTATCATTGCCATCGCGGCTTCAGTGGGTTTAACTCAGTTAAGCGTTTACCGGTTACCCCGGGTTGCTGTTTGTTCAACCGGTGATGAGCTGGTGGCAATAACTGAAAAACCTCAGCCACATCAAATCAGGCAGTCCAACAGCTATATGTTAATAGCCGGTTTAGCTCAGGAAGGCATTATAGCCGACAGGTATCATCTGCCTGATGAGCCAGCGTTTATGGCTGAGCAAATGGCTGAATTGGTGAAAAGTTATGATGTGTTACTGTTTTCGGGTGCGGTATCAAAAGGTAAATTTGATTTTTTGCCGCAGGTGTTGCAGCAATTAAACATGCAGACACTGTTTCACAGCATTGCGCAAAAACCGGGCAAGCCGTTGTTGTTTGGTAAGTTTGATAACGGCGTGTTGGTATTTGGCTTTCCGGGTAACCCGGTGTCTACCTGGATCTGCTACCAGATTTATTTTCGTGCCTGGCTATATCGGTCACTAAATATTACGTTGCCGACAGTGCAGGCTGCTGCAAGCAAAACACTAACTTTTAAACCGGCATTAACACACCATGTGTTGGTTAAGTTAATTAATGAGGATGGTCGGTCAACAGCCATACCGGTTAATACTTCCACCTCCGGTGATATGGTTAATCTGATGCAAGCAGAAGGATATTTAAGCCTGCCTGCTGAGCAGGATACATTTGAAGCCGGAACGTTATTTGACGTACAGCTATTTTAATTATTTGATGGCTTTATACGCTTCAAACCTTCCTTAGCTTTTTGTTCAATACTGTTTTCCTGCTGATGGTTTTTAAAACCAATGGCCATATTATAATACGTGACAGCCCGGTTAGTATCGCGATGCTGCTCGTAAATATTGCCTGCCTTTAAAGCCGACATGGGCGCAAAGTAATAATTGGTGCCTTTACCTAAATTAATAGCCTGCTGATAGCTATTTAATGCGTTGCTATCTTGCTGCATGGCATCGTAAATGCGACCTAGGCGATAATGATACTCGGCTTTGTCATGGGTGTTAGCGTATTTGTCGGCACTCTGATCTTTAAGTAGCGCCAGTGCCCTGGCGTATAAGCCTCCGTCAAACCACAAACGAGCTCGCAGTAAATCAGGGTTGTATTGCGGGTCGGCAATTTCAGTTAAAGCGCGTTTGTCTTTCTCGTTGTAATTATAGCCCTTCGTTTTTACCAGTTGGGTAAAAGCGGTATAGCGTTTAATATTACCATCAAGCAAGGCATCCCATGCCAGGTGCAGGTAGCTATCTTTAATATAATTGACACCTTTATTGGTTTGCAAAAACTTGTTAAAGTAATCGTTAGCCGAATTATTCGACACATTCATTTTGGCGATGGCCATCAGGTAATCCAGGTAAGGGTAGGGCTGATATTCTGCACCATCCGGGCGTTTACCTAAAAAGCCGATAGCCTCGGTGCTATGCCCGCTGCGTAGTGCAATGTACCCTTCAATATAGCTTTTGAGTAAACTGCTGTTATCCATACGAGCAGTGTATTTAAGCATTTTAGCGTATGCGTGCTCATCATTCACTACATCGGTCTGCAAATAAGTTGTATAAAATACAGCCTCGTCATAAAACATAGCATAGTTTGATGCCGGTAATTGTGTTACGGTATTCTGCAACAAATTGATACCGTTGCTGATGCTCCCTTTAATGCCAAAAATGTTCAACACACTTTTCAACGCTCCGTCGGGCAGGGCGCCTAACGCCACAGTAACTACGCCTAACGGGATGTCATCCGGCAAAAATGTCGGGAATCGTTTTTTGTTGTCCTGTAGTTGCCGGTAAGCTTTATTGATGGCAAAACCTGCTGCGGTATTATCGCCAAAGCGAGCATTCAATAATGCCCAGTGCAAGTTTACCTGGGCCAGTGCAAAATTACGCCAGGGAGAGTTTTTATCTTCATCATCCAGTTTATCCAAGCGGTCTGATTTGTTGCCTTTTAGCCTGTCGTAATCGGTTTTACTTTCGGTGCTCAGCATCCAAAAGTAGTCGTAATAATCATCGAGCAAAATAGTAAAGCCATTCTGCGGATGGATGGCCTTTTCACGATCAATTTGCTGGCGCGCAGCTTTGAGCTTAAAGCTCAATATATTTTTATACGCCTGAGTACAGTTGGTGTTAACATCAAAATTAGCAAAGGCATGAGCGCTGATAAAGCACAGCAGGATAGGCAGAAAATATTTACTCATTACAAAAAAAGGCGCCCGGTAAGGCGCCTTATATATCAATTTTAATTTAAAAGCTGATTATGCGTGCTCTTCTTCTTCGAGCGCCATTTGTTCATCAACCAAAATACGACCGCAATGTTCGCAAACGATGATTTTTTTACGCTGACGGATATCAGCCTGACGCTGCGGCGGGATTTGATTAAAGCAACCTGAACAAGAATCACGTTGGATGGTTACTACAGCTAAGCCATTTTTAGCGTTACCGCGTAAACGGGTGTAAGCAATCAGTAAGCGCTCTTCAATGTTTTCTTTAGCAATTTCGGCCTGGCTGTTTAACTCTGCTTCGTCTTTTTCAGTTTCGGCAGTGATGGTATCCAGTTCGGCTTTTTTAGCGTCAAGGTCAGCACGACGGCCTTCCAATTCGGCTAAAGCTTTATCATAGATCTGAGTTTTTGAAGTGATTTCGAAACCGTATTCTCTGATTTTTTTCTCACTTACCTGAATGTCCAGACCTTGTATTTCAATTTCTTTTGAAATTGCATCGTACTCACGGTTGTTTTTAACATCGTTTAACTGAGCCTCATATTTTTTAATATTAGCCTGAGCATCACGAATAATGTTTTTACGATTTACGATATCGTCTTCCAAATCATCCAGTTCATTTTTTATTTTCTGAATGCGGGTTTCCAGACCAGCTACATCATCTTCCAGGTCGGCCACTTCCATAGGCAGTTCACCTCTTACCTGGCGTATTCTGTCAATCTTGGTATGGATAGTTTGTAGGTCATACAAAGCTTTTAGCTTTTGTTCTACGGTTTGTTCCATCAAATAAAATATTTTATGGGGTTTGTATTAATTTCTGTTAAACGGACCGCAAAGTTACTAAATTTTTTCTGTATTATTTCATGCAATAGTTGCTGTGTAAATTGCTCACTTTCAAAATGTCCGATGTCGGTAATTACTATCTTTCCTTCAGCATCAAAAAACTCATGGTACTTGTAGTCGGCAGTCACAAATACGTCGGCTCCGGCAGCAATGGCTTGCTTCAACAAAAAGCCGCCTGAGCCGCCGCAAACCGCTACTCTTTTTATCGGTTTATTTTTTAACTCAGTATGCCTAACTACCGCCGCCTTCATGCTGGTTTTTAGTTGAACTAAAAATTCCTGTTCGCTTATAGCATTCTCCAATTCGCCTATCATACCGGCGCCTACTTGCTGGTGCTGGTTGGTGAGGGTATATAAATCATAAGCCACCTCTTCATACGGATGATTTAAAAACAGGGCCATTAGTACCTTACTTTCCAGGTAAGCCGGGTAAATGGTTTCTATCCGGGTTTCTGCCTCCTGGTGTTGTTCGTTGATGTTGCCTACAAACGGATTGGCGCCGCTATTGGCTTTAAAAGTGCCCGTACCTCCGGCATTAAAACTTGCTTCACTATAATTGCCAATGTTACCAGCACCTGCGGCAAACAGAGCGTTACGCAGCGCATCAGCATGGCTATGCGGTATAAAGGTAACCAGCTTTTTTAATATACCCGATTTAGCCGATAGGATACGCATGCTTTTCAAACCCAAAGTTTGACCGATACGCGCATTTACGCCATCCATCATATTGTCCAGATTGGTATGAATGGCATACAAGGCAATATCGTGCTTAATGGCTTTTTGTACCACACGCTCTACGTACGATTTACCATTGAATTTTTTAAGTCCTTTAAAAACGATAGGATGATGCGAGATGATGAGCTGGCAACCGGTAGCAATAGCTTCATCTACCACGGCTTCAGTGCAATCCAAAGAAATGAGTGCCTGACTGATTTCCTGGTTGCCATGGCCCACTATCAAACCCGAGTTGTCATAATCTTCCTGATAAGCCAGCGGCGCTATGCTTTCCAGGTAAGCGGTTAATTCGTTTAATTTCATAAAGGCGGCAAGTTAGCTGTTGCTTATCCAACTCCAAACCCGTATCAAAATTAAGATGATCAGGTTAAGCAGAATCAGGGTTGTGATAGGAAAATAGAATTTGAAGTTCTCTCGCTCAATATTAATGTCGCCGGGTAAGTGGCCAATCCAGCGCAGCTTGTCTGCAAAAAAGTACCATATTAAGCCGGCAATCAGTAATAGCGCACCGGCTGCAATCAATAACTTTCCTGTTGCGTTGCCTTGCATGCCAGCTTACGCACCCATTTTTACCATTTGCAGGGCTTCGTAGGCCATATCCTTGTTGTAACTATTAGCGATACTCTTATGGTTAATTAAGTCTACAATAGTACCTATCAAACAAAAACCACCGGTCAGCAAATAAATAATGCCCATACCAATTTGTCCAACTACAAAGCGTTGTATACCGTTAAATCCTACAAAGCCTAAAAGGGTAAATAATAATATATCTGTTGGGTTGCGGCGTTTACCCTGGTACAGCATTTTAAAGCTATTCAGTTGTTGGTCGGTTAATCCGGCAGTAGCTTGCTGTAAAAAAATAAATTCTTCAGGTGTGATGCCCGACAACATCGTGAAAGAGTTTTGTTGCATGATAGCTTAAGTTTATAAATCTAAATATATGATTTACCCACCAACTATTTGTTACAAAAAAGTTGATGAATTTGCTTATAAACAGCAAAAGCCCTGCATGAGCAGGGCTTTTGCTGTTTATAAGTTGAATTTATTAATCTAAAGAATTATTTGATTTGGTCATGAGCACTAACGTAGCTGCCAGTGAAGACAATACCCCGATCAGCAAAGCGCCAAACAAACGTCCCGAAAAATCGCGGAAGTTATTTTCGGCCGCTACATAATTAATATAAACTATACCGGCAAAGCCTGCAATTACACCACCTATCAATAAAATCTTGAAACTTTGTACCAAGCCTTGTAAAAAGTTCATCCGACCGTTCAGTTCATCATCGCGGTAGCCTTTTAGTCCAAAATATACACCAAAAACAGGAATTAGAATAGAGATGTACTCAATAGGTGTAAGTTGGTCATCCAGCATTTTGTGGCCTGTCCAGCGCATAATAAATAGCCAGAGTCCGCTTACAACTCCAATAATGATTCCGGATATAACAGCGTTTTTCATGGTATTAGTGGTTAAGTTGATATATTATAAGTAAGTATCTGTATACCGTTAAAGGATTATATATAGCCAATTGTTTGCTTCTTATTCTTGAAAGAGGTAGATTTTGTAACGTGGTTAATGGGTATTGCTGTACTAAAACAAATATGGAGCAGATGAGTTGCTTCATTAAATATTTTACAATAAATCACCTCTTTAGGGAGCCGGGGGGATTATCTTTGCACTGTTTTGAATATTCGTGATATATTAGATAGGTATAAGACCGACGAGCGTATAACGGAGCTGGCGCAAGCATTAAACAGTTCTAAAAATCCGCGTATCCAATTGCGTGGTTTGGTAGGCTCGAGCGATGCTACGGTAGCTGTAGCCTTATACTTTTTACAGCACAAGCACCAGCTATTTATTTTGCCCGACCGGGAAGAAGCCAGTTATTTCCAGGCCGACTTAGAGAACCTGACCGGCAAAGAAGTATTGCTGTTTCCGTCGAGCTATCGCAAGGCTTTTGAGTTTACCCAGCCCGACAGTAGCAATGTGCTGGCCCGTGCGGAGGTACTAAACGAATTGAATCACTCAACTGAGTTTGGACAAATTATAGTTACCTACCCTGAGGCCGTAGCCGAGAAGGTAATTGACCGTTCGTCGCTCGAAAAAAACACGCTCGAAATTGCAGTAAACAATAAATTGAGCATCGACTTTATCAACGAGTTTTTAATTGAGTACGATTTTGAACGGGTTGATTTTGTATACGAGCCCGGGCAGTTTTCTATTCGTGGCGGTATAGTCGATATATTTTCTTTTTCTCACGATCTGCCTTATCGTGTAGAGTTCTTCGGCGATTTTATCGAGTCTATTCGTACGTTCGAGATCGAGAGCCAGCTATCGGCCGAGCAGGTAAAAACCGTGACCATTGTACCCAATGTACAATCAAAGTTTTTAACCGAAAACAATATTTCTTTACTAGAATATATTGAAGGCGATACCCAGGTATGGATCAGAGATGTGCAGTTTACGCTGGATATTATACAAGATGGCTACAAAAAAGCTAACCAGTTATGGAAGGCGCTCTCTGCCGAAGAAAAAAACCAGAACCCGGATTGGATAGATCCTAAATTTGCTTTTACCGACGAAAAAATGATTGCCGACCAGCTGCATGATTTTGCAGTGGTTGAGTTTGGCAAGCAGTTTTTTTATACGGCTACCCATAGCATCAATTTTGATATCAGGCCGCAACCATCTTTTAATAAAGATTTTCAGCTGCTGATTCATAACATTAAGAACAACGAGGCTGAAAAGATTGAAAACTTAATCTTTACCGACTCTACCAAACAGGTAGAACGTTTATACGCCATTTTTGACGACTTGGATAAAACGGTAAAATTTACCCCAATCCATGTATCAATCCGAGAAGGTTTTGTAGACCGTGAGCAAAAGCTGGCCTGCTATACCGACCACCAGATATTTGACCGTTATTACAAGTACAAGTTACGCAAAGGCTACCAGCGCACGCAGGCCATTACCCTGAAAGAACTGCGCGAGCTTAAGCCCGGCGACTATGTAACCCATATTGACCATGGTATTGGCAAGTATGCCGGATTGGAAAAAGTTGAGGTGAACGGCAAAATGCAGGAAATGATCAGGCTGATTTATGCCGACAATGATTTGCTGTATGTAAACATTAACTCACTTAACCGCATTTCTAAATTTAGTGGCAAAGAAGGGGCAGTACCTAAAATGAATAAGTTAGGGACTGATACTTGGGAGCGACTAAAGAAAACCACAAAAAAAAAAGTTAAGGACATAGCCCGCGACCTGATTAAGCTTTACGCCATCCGTAAAACAAAAGAAGGTAATGCGTTTTCGCCTGATAGCTACTTACAGACAGAACTAGAGGCGAGCTTTATCTACGAGGACACTCCTGACCAGGAAAAGGCAACCAACGACTTCAAAAAAGACATGGAGTCGCCGCACCCGATGGATCGCCTGATCTGCGGCGACGTAGGTTTCGGTAAAACAGAGGTGGCTATACGTGCAGCGTTCAAAGCTGTGGCCGATAGTAAGCAGGTAGCCGTTTTGGTACCTACCACTATTTTGGCGGCGCAGCACTTCAAAACCTTTTCAGACAGGTTAAAGGGCTTTCCGGCCAATATAGATTTCATCAATCGCTTCAAAACCAACAAGCAAATTAAGGATAGTCTGGCCCGTTTAGCTGAAGGTAAACTTGACATTATTATTGGCACACACCGCTTGGTAAGCAAAGATGTAAAATTTAAAGACCTCGGCTTGATGATTATTGACGAAGAGCAAAAGTTTGGTGTAGCTACTAAAGAAAAACTGAAGGCCATGCGTGCCAATGTGGATACACTTACGCTTACGGCTACACCTATACCACGTACATTGCATTTCTCGTTGATGGGCGCGCGCGACTTGTCTATCATATCCACCCCGCCACCTAACCGGCAACCGGTTGTTACCGAATTGCACGTGTTTAATGATAAGTTGATTAAAGAAGCTGTGGAATTTGAGCTGGATCGCAACGGGCAGGTTTTCTTCATTCATAACCGGGTGGCTGATTTGATGCAGTTAGGCGGTATGATCCGTAAACTGGTACCCAAAGCCCGCATTGGTATTGCTCATGGGCAGTTAGAGGGTGATGACCTGGAAGATGTAATGCTGAAGTTTGTAAGCCATGAGTATGATGTACTAGTGGCTACCACCATCATCGAGGCTGGTTTGGATATACCCAATGCCAATACCATTATTATAAATCACGCCCACATGTTTGGCTTGAGCGATTTGCACCAGATGCGTGGCCGGGTAGGGCGTAGCAACAAAAAAGCATTTTGTTACCTACTGAGTCCGCCTCTATCTACCCTAACGCCTGAGGCCCGTAAGCGCTTAAGTGCCATTGAGGAGTTTAGCGATTTGGGCAGCGGATTTAACGTGGCCATGCGCGATTTAGACATCCGCGGTAGCGGTAACCTGTTGGGTGCCGAACAAAGTGGTTTTATTGCCGAAATTGGCTTTGAAATGTATCACAAAATACTCGACGAGGCTATACAGGAGCTTAAAGACGAAGAGTTTAAGGACTTGTTTAAGGACGAGAAGCCTCGTCCGTTTGTGAGCTTTACACAGATTGATACGGATATGGAAATTCTTATTCCGGATGAATACGTGACCAGCTTAACCGAGCGCTATAACTTATATACAGAAATATCAAAGCTGGAAAACGAAACGGAATTGTTGGCATTTGAAAAGCAACTGTCAGATCGTTTTGGTCCTATTCCACCGCAAGTGAATGATTTGTTTAATACCATTCGTTTGCAATGGTTGGGCAAGGCTATTGGCTTCGAAAAAATATCACTTAAAAAGAATGTGTTGCGCGGGTACTTTTTATCTAACCAGCAATCGGCTTATTTTGAATCGCCGGCATTTATGCAAGTGCTAAGCTTTGTAAAAACCAATATGCGCCGGGTTAACATGAAAGAAGTGAAAAATACCCTCCGCATCAGTATTGAAGGTGTGCACAGCGTGGTAGATGCTGTAGACTTACTGAGTGAGATAGGTTTAGAAGCAAGTGTATAAACCGGTGTGAAGCCGTTTTATACACTTGGTTTCGTTTAATACTCTACAAATATTTCATCCGTATAACACCATAACCAGCGTTCGCCCGGCTCGGCCGATGATGCTACCGGGTGTTGCGTTTGATGATGATGTTTAGTCATATGCTTCTGGGGCGATGAATCGCAGCATAAGGTTACGCCACAAGTTTGACAAACACGCAGATGTACCCAACTACTATTCTGCTTAACGCATTCTTCGCAAACGTAATCGTCGCTGGTTTTAACTTCTTTGATTTCACTTAAATGGCTGCAGAGTTTTGGTTCCATAATAGTACGATGTTTAAGCTTAACTAAAATACAGAATTTTAGTCGTCATCTTTAAAGCGGACTAATTTCTTGCGGCCTAAATCGTAGATGATACGGAATGCTTGTTGGTTATCGCCTAAGTGATTTGGTGACTGATGTAAACTTAGTATGAATTGCCCTTTAATACGTTTGAACAGAAAGGGGGTATATATAATGTCGAGCCTGTTATAAATAGATTTTTCGTAAAACGAATCGCCGTAAGTTACCCGGTGTCCTTCGCCTTTATAAAACTCATCATACAGTGCAAAGCGGCCAAAGCTGGCATAGGCACTGGCTACAAAGCCTAAAGGTAAATTCCAGCCACCGCCACCATCGTGCCGTACCCGTTCTAACGACATCATGCCACCGGCTTCAACAGTCAAGGAGTCGAACATGGTACGGTGACCAAAGTTATAACCCAACCTTACCTGTGCGGCACCATTGTCGCGAATATGATCATTCGGGATACTGACGGCTGGTCCGGCATCATGCAGCAACATAAAATAATGCGATAGATAGAATGGCCCAAACTCGTTAGGTAAATATTTACCTGATGAACCGAATAAGAACTGCTCGCGGTCGGTATTGGTTTGGCGGCTTACCCAATCCAGCCATAGGGTAATATTACCATGCGCACCTTGGTAGCGGGTAAGTAAACCTTCGACATTAGGGCGGTAATACCTTAATGTATCATTTAAAATCGCTCTCGGATAATTAGTGAGCAAGCCTTCGCGCGGAAACATACCCGCATTAAACAGCCACTTACTGCTCCTGAACTCGTAATAGGCAACCGGATCAACCTTTAAAAAATATGGTTTAGCGCCAAACTCGTGTATGCCGTTTACACCTACCACAAAACGGTTGAGACTGTCCAGATTCAAACCAAAATCGAGCGCTAAGCGAGTGCCTGAGTAAGTGCGTGAGCGTTCGGTATAAGCGCGATACTCGCGGTTATCTAAAAAGCCTAAGCCGTTAAAGTGTACATCTAAACTTTGGGCTTGCGTAAAGCGGGTTAACAGCAGTAAAAAAAATATGAAGTAAAGTTTTTTAGTCATCAGCAAACAGCAAATTATTGCACGGTAAAGTTAACAATCCTGCTGTTTCTGCCACCCGGAAAAGGTTTGGTACGGATGGAAAAAATAAGCATGTAGCGCCCTTTAGTCACAGGTGCCTGTCCTTTTAGGGTGTAATTCATCTGCCCGTGAGCCGGAATGGTTATTTGATTGAAATCGGGCTGAGCTGTGATGACGTGCAATAAACTATCGTTTTTATAAAAGCATGCCCTTAACTCTACTGGTTGCTCAGGCGTGGCTTTAAAATCAGCAATGCTGTTACCCGGATTGAGCAGCTGTAGCTTAAAGTTGAGCGGTTGCTCTGGGCTTGCTCTTACCTTATAATTATCAGTGCGGATATCAATTTTTTGAAAAGTGCGCACATCATTAACCCAGGCTCCATACCATATACCATCGGCTGTATGCAAGGTATCAGCTTTAAGAGCCATAGGGTAGGGCGACAAATAATAGGCTTTTTGATGCTGCAAACTATCCTCGATAGGCCAGATATCGTATTGGGTACGGCGGTAAAACACATCGTCGTAATCAAATCCTTTTAAACTGTTAGTGTAAAAGTTATACTTTGAAGGTAGCTGAAACCCCCCTTCAAGGATGATGTAATGATTGCCTGCTTTTGCTTTGATCTGTCTGCTCCATTCATCAAAATGATAATAACTTTTAAATGCATTGGCATTTTTCAAAAACGGCAATCCTGCCGACAGTAATAATCTGAAAGCAATGATTAAAGCTACATTAACAATAGCCAGCTTAAACAGCCACTTGGGATAGGTGTCTTGTTGAAGCCTGATAAGTACCAGCAAAACCAGCGGTACAAAGCCAATCAACGTCCAATGTGGTTGTACGTTGCCTTTGGCTGTATTGAGTAAAAAGAAAATGTAAACGCCCACGCTATTTACCAGCAGGCAACGGGTAAACAAATCGGTACTGCGCCGACCCAAACCATAGTAAAACCAAAACCAACCTACCAGCGGTCCTGCCATCAACAACTGGCCCGGAAAGTATAGATAGGTATGGGCGAAATCATACGTTTCTGACGAGCGTTCGAATAAATGGTAGTTAACCGACGGATAACCATGATTGACTTGCCACAACAAATGCGGAGTAAACAAGCCCAATGCTATGACTGGGATTAGCCAAAAAGTACGCCGTTTAAGGATACCGATGTTAGCCGCAAGGGTAAAAATAACCAGCAGCAGCCCATGGTATTTGCTATATAACAAGCAGGCAACTACCAAGCCTAAAATGGCAGCAATGCCCCAACGGTCATTATCTAAATATTGCTGATAAAAGTAATAGAACAGGATAGTAAACAGCAGTAAAGGCGCATCGGGTGTGGTACTAAACCCATAAATATGAAAAATGAGCGTACCAGTAACTACAACAATAAACCACCATGCATTAACCATGTATTTGCGGGCAATAAGCCAGAGCACATAAATCGATAATGTACTGCTGATGATGGTCATGAGCCGCAGGCCAAACTCGTTGTGTATAATAGCGTCGCCTATGCGGATAAATACCGCCACCATAGGCGGATGGTCAAAATAACCCCAATCTAAAAAGCGGGAGTATACCCAATAGTAAGCTTCATCGGAGTGTACACCCAGGGTACAGGCCTGTAGTATGTTTAACAAAGTCCATCCCAATAAAAAGAACAAAATGTATTTGTTTTGTGCGTTTTTATCGGGGGTACTTAATGTCATGAGTTATTTAGCTTAACGCAAAGCTAAGCTTTTATGAATTACTGCGGAAAACACTAAAAGTTGATGTTTACTAAAAGAGCCTGTTGCAGGGCGCTGTAGGAGAGGTCAATAAAAAAACCTGTTGCAGTCTATAAGCTGATAAAGACAGATTGAATGGGAAACTAAAGCAGTTTCCACTGCTTTAGTTTTTTATAAAAGGGTGTTTATTTACTTGTTTTACAGGTACGTAAACAGGGCTTGGCTTAGAGGTGGCGGGAGCAAAAATCGAAATAATTAACTCTTTAACACTGCTCAATACTGAAATCACATTTCTCATTTTTTGCAATTTTAACGTTTACTTTCAAATATAAACGTGCTGTTTTATGTTTTGGTGTAAGGTATATTATTTAAGTATTCCTATGACATTAAAACGACTAAATACATCTTCTGTATGTGGTGCGTCAGCTAATTCTTCGGTCAAATCCTGGCCGGCCCAATGCTCGTAATGTTTGCCGTTTAGCCATAACCGGCTTTGAGTTACATCATAAATATTACTTTGGTAAGCCACCCAGATCTGCGGCTTATCCTGCCCGTTACGTAAGGCTAATTGCGACCGGGTGTATACAGGCAAATCAGTCATACTGCTGATACTGACTTTTTATTTTTAAAATACTCGAAAAAGCCAATATTCATTAACAGGAGGGCCATTGAATAAAAATGATCTTCGATAGGGATAGTGCCTACACGTTTGCCTATATTTTCGGCATTGTTATACATCACAATAGGCACAGCAGTTAAAATGCCGTTTACTATGTAAAAAGGCAATAGCGAAACAACGTAGGCCATGTAAAATCGGTTAAGCCATGTTGACTTAAATACGTATTGTAATAAAATCAGCACGAACATTAAAAAACCGAAATTAACAGCGGTATACAAGCGGTTGTAGTAAACTACCAGCATAGCCACGCATAATGCTATAATCAACAAGGAAATAGCTTTACTCACATTTTGCGACAACGACCATTTTACATAGTAATTGAGGCATGCGTAAATAAATATGCAGGAGAAGGGAACTGTTAAAAAAAACAGAATCTCTTCCAGTGGTAAATCAAAAAACTTGATGCCGATAATATAATCCGGGTTGAATGACCAAACGCCTTTAACGGTAAACAACACATCCCAAAATAAAAACACCAGTCCTGTTAAAGCCATACCCGGCCAAATGTATTTCCAGCTTTTATGAAATGCCACCCGCTTGTCGAACGACAGCAGTACAGGAAATATAATAGTCAGGAAGTTGATGAGCAGGTAAGCGTATTTCACTTTAAAGCGGCTAACTGTTTTTTAAGTGTTTCGTTTTCGTGAGGTGTACAGCGTTTTGAGTCTAACAAAAATTTGATGATAGTAACCACCACATCTTTGTCGGCTGTGCCATAATGTTTGGCATTAAGCTGTTTAATCATCTCCTCACGGTCGGCTACCAAGTGTTTACCGTAACCTAAAAATCCCGGCACATTGTGCTCTATGGAGAACCGCATAAACCTGATTTCGATGTTATCTGGCTCGTGATTAATAGCTTGCTGTAGCGTCTTTTCCGAATCGTTAAGGTACTTAACTTTATAGTAAGGGTTCCAAGCATGTTTAGCTTTTAAGGCTTGCACTACGCCTAAATAACAAAGGAGTAACGGACTTTTATTATGCTCGGCCGAAAGAGTATTGTATAAAGAATCTGTAAGACTACGCCGGTCGAGCGCCTCTAACAATTGTTTGCGTATAACTTTAGGGCTGGGAGTATCTGCATGTACAATATTTGCCAGCATTACTACAAAAAATATTAATGCTGCCGCAAACGGTTTCCACTTCATTAAATCACCTTTAGCTTTTGATGCAGAACGGCTTTAAAGTATAGTGCAGTTTTGTGGGTATCAGATATACGAATGCGTTTCTGCAGAATAGTATTGGCCGGTGTTCTGCTTATTTTTTTAAACAGTTGACGGTAGTAAATATAGGCAATGTAAACACCTAAACGCGTTCCGGGCGGTAAAAGTTTAATACCGGTAAAGGCATCATCAAAATCTTTTTCAATATCTTTCTCAATACATTCTTTGTCACGTTCAGTAAAACGTTGAAAATCAACATCAGGGAAATAGGTACGGCCTCGGTCTTCAAAATCAGATTTTACATCGCGTAAAAAATTAATTTTTTGAAAAGCTGCGCCCAGGCTGCGGGCCATAGGTACTAAACGCTGGTAAAGCTCTTGATTATTTTCACAAAAAACACTGAGGCACATTAAGCCAACCACTTCGGCCGATCCGTAAATGTACTCCTTGTACTCATCACCATCGCAAGCGGTTAAATCCAGGTCCATTTCCATCGAACGCAAAAAGGCATCAATCAAATCATGATCAATGTGATACTGGTTAACTACTTGCTGGAAAGAATGCAATACCGGGTTTAAGCTGATTTTTTGCTCAATAGCCACAAAAGTTTCGGCCCTGAAACCAGCAATTAGTTGCTGTTTATCGTAGTCGTGAAAAGTGTCTACAATCTCGTCGGCATAGCGTACAAAACCGTAGATGGCATAAATAGGATAGCGGAACCGTTTATCAAAAGCCATAATGCCCTTGCTAAATGATGTGCTATATTTATTGGTAATAATCTTACTGCATTCAAAGCAGGTTTCGTCATACAAATTCATCAGGTAGTGCGGGCTTATACCAAATGTACATTAATTTATACCAAATTGTTTTGTTTAGCACCAAAACAATTTGGTTACTTTAGCCTTGTAAAACCGTAATGACCCCAAAAAACATTGTTGTAATAGGTGCCGGCTTTGCCGGTATGGCTGCTGCTACCCTGCTGGCTAAACAAGGATACCAGGTAACTGTACTCGAAAAAAATGATCAACCAGGGGGACGTGCACGTATATGGCAAGATAAGGGTTTTACTTTTGATATGGGACCAAGCTGGTACTGGATGCCCGATGTTTTTGAAAACTATTTTGCCCTCTTCGGTAAAAAGGTTGCTGATTTTTATGATTTGAAACGCCTGGACCCGGGGTATCGGGTTTATTATGGCAAAGATGATACGATAGATGTACCCGCGGACATAAACGACCTCTACCGTTTGTTTGAAGAAATTGAACCCGGCAGCAGCAAAGGATTGCAGGAGTTTTTAAAACAGGCCGAATATAAATACCAGGTTGGTATGGGCGAATATGTATTTAAACCGTCGCATTCTGTCACTGAATATTTTGATTTAAGCCTGATTAAGAAGAGCTTAGGTATACAACTGCTGACCAGCATGAGCAAGCATGTGCGGCAATATTTCAAAAATCCGAAGTTGATCAAATTGTTGGAGTTTCCGGTGTTATTTTTAGGGGCCACGCCGCAAAACACACCGGCTATGTACAGCATGATGAATTATGCCGACCTGGTGTTAGGTACCTGGTACCCACAGGGGGGCATGAACCAGATTGTGCAAGCCATGGTAAAACTGGCCGAGAGTTATGGTGTGCAGTTTAAATTGGATACTGAAGTAAAAAGTATTAAAGTAGCCAACGGCATAGCATCAACCATAAGCACTGCCAAGGGTGATTTTACTGCCGACTTTCTAATCGCCGGTGCCGATTATGAGCATGTAGACCAAAGCCTGGTGAGCAAATCTTACCAAAACTATACCCCTCAGTATTGGGACAACCGCACCATGTCGCCATCCAGTTTGTTGTATTATGTGGGCGTTAGCAAGAAAGTAAGCAACGTTGAACATCACAATCTATTTTTTGATGAGGACTTTGAGTTGCATGCCAAAGAAATTTATACCCAACCGAAGTGGCCTACCAAACCTCTGTTTTACGTGTCGTGTGCATCAAAAACAGATAACAGTATAGTACCTGACGGTTGTGAGAACCTATTTTTCCTGATGCCTTTGGCTCCTGGTCTGCAGGATAGCGAACAAATGCACGAAAAGTATTTTAATGTGATGCTTGATCGCTTCGAAGCAGTAACCGGCGAAAGTATCCGTGAGCATATCGTGGTAAAGCGTAGTTACGCCATGAACGATTTTAAGGCGGATTATCACTCCTTTAAAGGTAATGCCTATGGTTTAGCCAATACCTTAATGCAAACTGCTTTTTTAAAGCCGAGCATGAAAGCGAAAAAAATTAAGAACATGCTTTATACCGGCCAGTTAACCGTACCCGGACCAGGTGTGCCACCGGCTTTAATTTCAGGTCAGGTAGTTGCACGCGAGGCAATCAAATTATTGGATGGTGCTGATGTAAAAGCGTAAGCTTATAGATAATTGATGTCACAAATAAATTGCTATAAACAAAAAATGGTCTGCTGGTAGAGCAGACCATTTTTTGTTTATATGTTGAGTTTAGTATTCAAAAATTACTCCTCGTCAGCATAAATTGGCTTTTTAACACCATTGTCATATGCTTTCAGGTTTTTCTTTAATAATTTACGTGCTACGTGAATACGGGTTTTTACTGTACCGATAGGAATTGTTAAGTGATCGGCAATCTCGTGATATTTGTGGCCTTCAAAATACATGGTGAAAGGCACGTAATAATCTTCCGGTAAACGGTCTAAAGCACGACGGATGTCATCCATCACAAATTTAGACTCACCTTGATTTTTGGTCGAACTGAAAACCAAGTTAGCTGATGATATTTCTTCTGATTTGGTAACAAACGTGCTCATTTTTACAAAGCGACGGTAGTTATTGATAAAAGTATTTTTCATGATGGTATACAACCATCCTTTTAAATTGGTGCCCTCTTTAAACTTATTGTAATAAGTTATCGCCTTCAACATTGTATCCTGAACAAGGTCGTTAGCATCGTCTGCGTCATGAGTGAAGTGCAGTGCGTATGAGCGAAGAGAACTGGCTTGGCGCAGTACCATGGCGTTAAACTCAATCTTTGTCATTCTGTTATCTGTTAAAGTTTTGTACAGATATGTTGACAAACATGATACCGCTTTTATATCGATCTTGTACTTTTAGTTTGTAAAAACAGACTTAAATATTCTTAAAAGGTGAAAAAAAGTGATTTTTTGAAACAAAATAACGTTTATTAAACCACTGTTTTTCAGTTCATTATTGCAAATGTTTTTTAACGACAAAAAATTAACCCAAAAAATATATTATTTGTTTCGGAAATCTTTCCGGAACCGGAGTTTTATACAATTGTGTATAGTATTGTATAGAACAGTGTAGGTTAATCAATAATATTTACTTCGCGTTCGAGCATAACGCCAAATTTTGTATACACACTGTCTATGATTTGCGACGATAGATTATAAATTTCCTGCCCTGTGGCGTTACCGTGATTCACTAATACCAAGGCTTGGTTTTTCCAGGTACCGGTGTTGCCAACTACTTTTCCTTTCCAGCCGCATTGCTCAATCAGCCAGCCAGCAGCCAGTTTAACCTGATTCTCGCCTGCCGGATAATTCGCTATTTGCGGATATTGTTTTTGAATTTCTGAAAACTGAGGTTGGTGTATCACCGGATTTTTAAAGAAACTACCGGAGTTACCTATAGTTGATGGATCAGGTAGCTTGGATACTCGGATGGCTGCTACCACCTGCGATACCTGTTTAATGGAGGGTTGTGCAATGCCTCGATTAGCTAATTCCTGCTCAATAGCACCGTAGCTCAAATTAAGCTTAGGAGTGAGTGATAAGCGAAATTTAACGGATGTAATAATGTATTGACCTTTCAACGCTGATTTGAACACACTCTCGCGATAACCAAACTGACAAGCCGCATTATCAAAAGTTTTAATTTGCCCTGTCGCAATTTCGAATGCACGGCAGCTTTCAAATACGTCTTTGAGTTCAACACCATACGCACCTATATTTTGTATAGGTGATGCACCTACCGAGCCGGGGATAAGGCTCATGTTCTCCATGCCTGCAAAGTTGTGGTCAACGCAATAATTCACCAGTTCGTTCCAAACCTCGCCGGCGCCTGCTTCTACAAAAACAGTATCGTGATTAATACGATGCTCAATACCGCGAATATTTAGGCGGATCACTAAGCCGTCAAAATCATTCACCAACAACATATTACTGCCGCCGCCCAACACCAGTCGCTTGGTTTGCTGCCATTGTGGGTCCATAAAAAGCTCAGTCAGGTCCTGCTCGTGATTGATCTCTACAAAATACCGTGCTTTGGCTTCGATACCAAAAGTGTTAAAATTTTTGAGAGAGACGTTTTCTTCTATCTGGAGCATGAGTGTTTGGATGTAAACTTTGTTGCGGGCGAATTTCGGAATTTTATTCAGATAATTATTGATGGCTTAAATAGGCAATTAAGCCACAGCCTAATTATGATCTTGTAGCCAGATAAAACTGATTATCGTTTAAAATACTTCTTACTGGCCACCAGTAATCCAAACTCTTCGGATGGCATCTTTTCTGTTGACTTGTGATGAATCTTATGCGCACGGCGGATGCTGAGCAAATAGCTGTTAGTTGTTTTAAAAGCTTTGAAACGATTATGAATAAACCAGTCGTGGAAGACAAAATAGATCAGGCCGTAGATCGTAATGCCTAATCCTATAAAAAAGCCGGCATTATAATTATTGCGACCCTGCCACATCAACCATAAAGATAAAACAGCAAAGCCAATGCTGAATATATCATTCAGCTCAAACCAGCCATGGCGTTGCTGGTGATGTGTTTTGTGGATAAACCATAATGGCCCATGGAAAAGGTATTTGTGAATAAACCATGAAAGGGCCTCCATGCCGGCAATGGTTAGCAGTACAATACCTATATCAATTATCACATTCATTTAATAAAGCCTTAGATGGTTATTCAATGATAGAAAACACGGATAAATAAAAAAAGTTGCAAGACGAATAATCTTGCAACTTTGATATCAATACGGATTGGTTTGATCAATCAGTTATCAACAAATTAAATGTGGATTGCCCGGTTTTCGGTAGCTGCTAAGCAAGCCTCACGCATCGACTCGGTGTAAGTTGGGTGAGCATGGCTCATACGGCTTACATCTTCGGCGCTGGCGCGGTACTCCATCGCTACAACTGCTTCGGCAATCATATCGGCAGCACGTGGACCAATCATGTGTACACCTAAAATTTCGTCGGTGGCAGAGTCGGCCAGTACTTTTACAAAGCCGTCAATGTCCATGCTGGCACGTGCACGACCGCTTGCTTTGAACGGGAAAGAACCTGCTTTGTATTTAACGCCTTTTTCTTTCAGTTGCTCTTCAGTCTGACCAACGCTGGCAACTTCCGGCCAAGTATAAACCACACCCGGGATCAGGTTGTAGTTGATATGTGGTTTTTGACCGGCAATCAGCTCGGCAACAAAAGTACCTTCATCTTCAGCTTTGTGGGCCAGCATAGCGCCGCGTACTACGTCGCCAATAGCATAGATGCCTTTAACCGAAGTTTCCAGGTGCTCGTCAACCGTAATTTTGCGGCCGCGTTCTTCAACCTTCATACCGATGTTTTCTAAGCCTAAGCCATCGGTGTAAGCTACCCGGCCAACAGCTACCATACAGTAATCGCCTTTAAGCTCTTTCTTTTCACCCTTGGGCGAATCGAAAGTAACGGTTACCTCATCGCCGTTTACACTGGCACCAGTAACTTTATGGCCCAGGTAGAACTCAACGCCTTGTTTTTGTAACACTTTTTGCAGCTCTTTACCTAATTGCTTATCCATGGTAGGGATAATAGAATCCATAAACTCAATTACAGATACTTTACCACCTAAGCGGGCGTATACAGAACCTAACTCTAAACCAATAACGCCACCACCAATTAAAATCAGGTGTTTAGGTATTTCTGGCAGGTTTAAAGCTTCGGTTGAGGTAATGATGCGTTTTTTATCAATAGGTAAAAACGGTAAGCTTGATGGTTTTGAACCGGTGGCAATAATTACATTTTTACCGGTGATGGTTTCTTCGCTGCCATCAGCTTTTTTGATCACGATAGTGTTTTTGTCTTTAAAAGAACCTACACCCTGGTACGAAGTAATTTTATTTTTTTTGAATAAGAAGGTAATACCGCCGGTAGTTTGGGCAACTACCTCGTTTTTACGGGCTACCATCTGGGCAAAATCAACCTGAAGATTATCTAAATTGATGCCGTGAGTTTTAAAAGTATGTGCAGCATTGTGGTAATGCTCGCTGGAGTCGAGTAATGCTTTTGACGGGATACAGCCCACATTTAAGCAGGTGCCGCCAAATGTGCTGTATTTTTCAATACAGGCAGTTTTTAAGCCCAGTTGAGCACAACGTATGGCTGCAACGTAGCCGCCCGGGCCCGAGCCTATAACAATAACATCATATTGCATAACAGTATAGTATTTTGATAGTGTTCAAAGGTAATATTACCTGCTATAAAACGGGTAATTTTTTAGTAAACTTAATGGGACACTACTGTTTACTACCATACTGTTATGCAATTTTGCGTTTTCGCTGGCTTATTTGCTCTTAATAGCGGCAATAAGCTTATTTAACTTTCAAATCTTTTCCGGCAATATCTTCCCAACGGTAAAAATGAAAGGTTTTGTCATCGCTCATAGCTACAAACAGGCCATGCTTAAAACGATTATTAAGCGGCTTGTTCACAACTTCAGAGCCATCGCTTTGCTGCGCAGTTACTGGTACTACTTTCAGTTCGCGATGTTCATGCGGATTACCTGGTGTACCTTCGCGGGTGAAGATGTGGAAACGATTGGCGCCCTGATCAGACACCAGGATATACCCCGTAGTGTCGGTTAATTTATAAATAGAAATACCTTCATGGTCTTCCTGGAAACCTTTGGTGGCAAATAACGCCAGTTGCTGGTTTCCTTTAGTTGGCTCAGCATAATACTGGCGTACGCCTACCTGCTCATCCGAGTAATAGACGTAGCCTAACTCATTATCGACGGCGATAGACTCTATTTCTTTTTTACCACTGTAAGCGCCAAATTTTCTAACCAGAGTTGCTTTAACTGCACCATTGCCGTTATCAGTTAATAAATACTGCCATAGATAGCCGCCTTGTTCGGGGCCATTTTTGCGGCCAACGATCGCATAAATCTTCCCATCTTTAGCAGTATACATAGCAATGCCCATCAGGTCGCGGTACTCAGAACCATTTTCGCCGGTAAACATATCCAAACCGCCGTTGTCAATAGGTTTCATATCCGGTAACGAAAATACGCGCAGCTTGTGAGTCATGCGCTCGGTAGTAACGGCAATGTCTGTTTTTTTGCCGTTTAGTACCAAACCGTAAGCAATGTCAACATTGTTAGGGCGCTTTAATCCTTTCACTACTTTATCGGCAGCAATTTTACCGTCGATATTAAATACATAGAGACCGCCATTGGCATTTTTATCAGTACCAACGATAAGGCTTTGTGCCGGATTGGCTGCATTGTACCAAATGGCCGGATCATCGGTATCGTAACTTACCGGTTCGGTTACAATTACGGGCTTAACCTGTGCTGAAACCGGAACGTCCGGAGGTAATTTATTGCCTGAAGATGGTTGGCAACCTGTGCTGGCTGCCGCGAGAAAAGCTAAAAAGCTTAAATAGCTGATGACAAGCTTATTCATGAAATTTTATATGCTATCTAAAAGCGGCGTTGCTGTTAAACAACGCCGCTTAGGGTTATGAAAAATAATTATATGGCCAATAATTTATTTGGTACCATAAGCACCAACAAAGGCAGATGGAGCAGGCGAGGTATAATTTACTCCATTAACAATAATGCCTGCCGCAAAATTGCGGGTAAAATTGGTTTTGCCTTTAGTAAGTGCAGGAGATCCATTTTGTAAGTGAAAGTCCCAGGCCGTGTTATAATCAGCGTTGCTGGTTGAAGTATTTAGTGGATAATTCACCAACATCGGATCGTTAGCACCGGCAGTTTTGCTGATGACATCATTGGTGCCGGCAATAATCTCAGACGTTGGCTGGAACTGGTTAACTGTAGTTTGGTCATATCCATAGTACCAGTTATTACTAAAAATTGAGCGGCTATCCTCTGGTTTCTTGGTGTCGCGTTTAATACCAAAACGGGTATTTACAAAAAGGTTGTTATACAGCTCTGCACGCACCGTAGCTTCAACCCATACCGAGCCACCTTTGGCCGTAGGGCGGCGCCAGCCAGTGTTAACCATCGTGTTGTTATATGCAATAATATAGGCTTGAGGTGTGCGGTCGCCGCTGTTTGATAGTTTGAAAGCATTGGTGTTGGTGCTGTAAACCAAGTTGTTGGCTAAATCGGCCACACAGCCCGATTTAAAGTTCATGGCCTCGCCACCGGTTACACCGGTAGTATAAAATACATTGTTGGCGAAGATGATTTTACCGCCTTCGATGTAAGTACAATCTTCCTGAAAGTTACGGAATATGGTGTTTTGCACAATCAGCTTGCCGTTAATGTTAGAAAACCACAAGGCAGGCAGGTTCTCGCCGGCTACAGCCTTGTATAAACCTTGCTTTACCGAAGTTGATGCATCAGAAGTAGTATTGCCGCCATACTCTAAAATAGTATGGTCTAATACCAGTTCCGCGCAACTTGGCGCAGCCAGGATGCCGCCCCATAGCTTACCAAACTTTTTGGCGGCCGTTTTATAAAAGTCGTTTACGGTAAACTTAACCGGGTTTTGCTCAGTACCTAACGAGTACAGGTTACCTTTTACAATGATTTCCGGTTTGGCTACGGTATCCATCAGTACGGTTACACCTTCTTCGATGGTCAATGATTTTCCGGCAGGGATCACAATATCGCCTTTAATTACTTGTGTACTGCCTTTTGGCCATACGCCCGATACCTCGCCCATGGCCGAACCATCGGCTGGGGTGGTATCTACATCAATGTTCGCTTTTTCACATCCCGTGAAAATTATGGCTGCTAAGGCCATTGCTGCAAAAAAGTGTTGAAATTTCATATGTTATTTCTTTGAATGATGTTTACAATTTGTAACGTAAGCCAATCAGGTAGCTTTGTTTATAGTAGTCGTTGCGGATAAGCGTTTGACCGTTGCTTACCAGGTTTTCGGCAATGTTGTTATTGGCAGGGTTTGTACCTTTAATAAATAGCTTGGTTGGTGTATTTAAAAGGTTGCCGGCTTTTATAAAAATAGTAATGCCGTGCTTTAAGCGTTTCTCGGCCGAAGCATCCATCTGGATGAATCCTTTTTGCCATAAATCATTATTTAAGAATTGAGAAATCGTATTGATACGTTCGCCGGTGTAGGCTGCTGCTAATTGTGCATCCCATCCTTTTTTAGTATCGCGGTACAGTAACGAAACGTTGGCAATGTGTGCCGATTGGCCAAAAAGCGGGCGGGTTTGATCTACCAGGTAAGCCTCAATGTTACCGGTGGCGCTGTTAATGCGGCGTGCCGTTTTTGGGGTAGTAATGCGCGAGTTAGTATAGGTGTAGTTGGCTTTAATACCTACTTTGTTAAAATATTTAATGTAATCTACCTCTGCACCGTAGTTATGAGCGGTACCAAAGTTACCCGGTGTATAATAAGTATCTTGCCCGCGGGTAGCATCTGCCTGGAAGGTGTATTCAATTGGGTTTTGTATGCGTTTGTAAAAGCCGCCTACCAATAACTGTCCTGCTGTTGGCGAAAACAACTCATAGCGTAAATCATAATTGTCGGCTATGGCACGTTTCAAATCCGGGTTGCCTTTTTCTTTATAATCTTCGTTCACAATGCCGCCAGGAATCAGCTCATAAAAACCAGGGCGGTTTAAAGCGCGATAATAAGAAGCATGGAGTTGAGTATTATCATTAATCAGGTATTTTAAGTTAAGGCTTGGTAGCACATCAGTGTATACCTGTTTGCCGGTTGGGCGCTGTTCGCCTGCCGGGAAAAGCATATTGTAGCCCTGGTCGGTATGTTCAACACGGGCACCACCGGTTACCTGTAATTTGTTGATGGCAAATTTTACTATACCGTATCCGGCACCTACTTTTTCTGAGGCATCGTAGGTAAGTGGGTTATTTACGCCGCCACCCGGGTTGGTAACCGATAAGGCAACTTCCGTATAGTTTTGGAAGTTTACACCATAACGGTCTGTTGCTGTAACCGGTGCAAAAGTGTAGTTATTGAAAAAGTTACTGCGCTGTTTATCGCGGTATAAACCACCTGCACTAAAATCAACCGGTGATCCACCTATGTTAGCCGTATAAGTAAGGTCTAAATAACCGGCTTTATCCTCGTCGGTATTACGTTCCCAACGGCGGGTAACAGGTGCTGTAGTTACCAGTACGGTACGGCCGTCCATATTATTTTGGCGCAAGCCGTTTACGCTAATGGTAGTATTATCGGGTACGTCATTTTTAGCTGATGAGTATACGCCCGACCAGTGAATCTTAAAATGATCGTCAAAAAGCTTATGTTCACCTTGCAGGGTGCTGTTATAAATTTGCTGTTCTGTTAAACGGCTGCGTGTAGAATAGGTAAGCTCGGCATTGCCGGCTTGCGGGTTATAAACGCCGTTATAGGTAGTGCTTACCGCATTACGAACCTGTATGTTATCCAATCTGGCGTAAAAATTATACAAGCTGATTTTGCTACGCGTATCAAATACGTAATCGGCGTTGCCATTTAAACCATAGCGTTTTTGTTGTTCCGAAAACTGCCGGTCGCTTTTGCTGGTAATAGTAGCGTAAGCATCTGTGCCGCTAACTGATGAACTATACAAAGTACTGTTACTGCCACGATAAGTATTTTGATAACTACCTGATACCATGATACCCAGCTTGCTATCTAAAAAACGCTGGCCAATTGATAAGTTACCAACCAGATTGGGTGCCGGATTTTTTAAACTGTAATTGAAAACTCCTTTAGGAAAATCGCTTGGTTTAGCTTGGTAAGCACGACCGTTAATTTCGTAAGGTGATTTGTGGTTGATGCTGCCATAATCGTAACTCATAAATTTACGGTCGAAAAACAGTTGGTTATAGCCGGTGGCAACGTTGGCCGTGATTTGCAGGCGGTCGGGCGCTGTTTTCATCACCATATTTACGCCACCGCCAATGGCATCACCTTCCATATTTGGTGTCAATGATTTATAAACTTCTAACCGCTCCAGTATGTCGGCAGGGAAAATATCCAGCGGAACATAACGGTATTGGTTGTCCGGGCTTGGAATCTTTACGCCATTCACCAACGTGTAGTTGTAACGTTTATCCATGCCTCGTAAAATGGCATACTGCGCATCGCCGTTGCTGTTACGTTCAACTGAAACGCCCGACACACGCTGGATGACGTTGGCTACGGTAATATCTGGTGATACCTCAATAGCTCTGCCCGAAACGATATTGGCAATCGGTACGGAAACCTGTTCTAACCGGCGTGCTTCGCGCTCGCTGCCACGGGTTTGTTTCGACATTACGGCTACAGCCTCCAAATCTTTACCGGCAGGTTCCATGTAAAACTTCAGGCGATGGTAATCGTCTCTGTCTTTGGTAGCTTCAACTTCCAGCAATATAGTTTTGTAGCTGATGTAGCTTACCCGTAAAGTGTAATGGCCGGATTTTACATCGTCTATCTTGAAAGATCCATCCAGCCCGCTGGAGGTTGCGTTGTTGGTTTTGTCGAGCGAAATAGTGGCTCCTGTTAAAGGCTCGCCGGTTTTGCTATCGTAAACATGGCCTTTAATAGTAGTAGCCTGTGCCGCAAAAATGCTTAAGGTAAGCAGCAAAAAGGTCTGTAGTAGTTTATTCATATCAGGGTATTTTCATCCGGAAATTCTCAGTCCGGATTTGATACGGTAAAGGTGTGCTACTCCAAAAGTAAATGCTCATTTTTAGGTGTTACAAAAAAGAAACACCGTTACAATGGGCGTTAATCAAGCGTTATTGTGTGTATGTAAATGTCTGACTAATAATGTGTTGTGATGGTGTTTATCGCCATTATCATTTAGTTACCGTTACATTAAGCAAATGTTAAGAGTCCTAAAGCGGTAAAATTTGGATGGGGATAATTATAATGATTGAACGAAAGCCGAAAGGTTTTCGCTCTGGTAAAGATTGAGTTTTTTACGTAGCCGGTGCCGGGCTACACGCAGGCTGTCCATAGATATACTTAACAAACCGGAGATGTCTTTCGAATCCATGTTTACTTTGATCAATGCAATCAACCGGATATCGGTAGGGGTAAGGTCGGTACTGATTTCTTTCAGGCGTTCAAAAAAGCTTTGGTGTACCTGCTCAAAGGCGGCGGTAAATTCCTTCCATTGCTGCTCGTGGTTAAAGCTTTGGTTTATTTGATGCACCATCTGCTGCATCTGTTTTTTCTGGTCACGTTTATCATCCTTAACCATCTGCTGCAGCGTATTGCGCATTTGCTCGAGCAATTGGTTGTTGCGGATCAGGTTGAGTGTATGCGACGAGAGCTCTTTCCCTTTAAGTTCTAACTGCTGTTGCAGGGTTTCTTCCTGTAGCTGTTTGTTTTTAAGCTCCAGCTGCATCAGCTCGTGTTGGGTTTTGAAAATAGCTTCGTTGCGTTCTGCCAGTATTTTTTGATCATTTATCTTAAGGCGTTGCTGGCTGAATATCAAAATACCTAAAATAATCAGCAACACTACCACGGTACTCACTGCAGCAGTAATAATATAATTGGTTTTTTTAATGGCGTTGAGCCGGACAATCTCATCATTTTGCTTATTAAAGTTATAGAGTACTTGTAAAAACGATGTTTGCTTAATTCCATCTTTGGAGTAAATCTCTAAAGAAAGCTTTCGGCTCAGTTCTGAGTAATAATAAGCGCTGTCCAGACGATTGAGCAATTGGTAGGTTTTTCCTAAATCATGCGTCGCAGCAGCCATTTGATAAGTATTGTGCATTTGCTGCGCCAGATGATACGCTTTGTTAGATTGCTGAAGGCCTTCCTGATATTTTCCGCTTTTGCGAAAAACATCGCCCAGGTTGTTAATGACTTCAATGCCGTCTACCGTGTTTTGCTGCTTCTCATAAAGCTGCACTGATTGGTTGAAATAATGATAAGCAGAATCGTACCGGGCCAGGTCTTCGTAAATACTTCCGATATTTTCATAAATTTTGGCTAAGCCCAATGCAGAGCCTGCCTGGCGGTATTTGGCCAGAGCCTGTTTCTGATAGCTGAAAGCGGCTTGATACTGTTGTTGTTTTTCGAACAGATGCCCCAGTTCGCCTAAAACTTCTGCCTGGCCTTCAATGTTGCCGGTTTGCTTGTAAAGATCGTAAGCTTTTAAATAAAGCTTTTTGGCTTGTTTGGGCTGCCGGTTGTAATAGTATAATAGGCCCATTTTGCTCCAGTTACCGGCCAGTTTATCTTTTTGTTTTTTGGGTTCGAGCAACTGTTCGGCATGCTGGTAAAAATCAAGGGCTTGAGCGTAGTGCCCCTGTTCGTAACATATTTGCCCCATCTGCTGCAGACTTTGGGCTGCTACCAACGGTTGATGATTAGACACAGCTTGTGCATGTATCTGCTTTAACAGCATCAAAGCCGAATCGGGTTGATAAGAAGACAAAGTTTGTGCCTTACGTAAGCCATCATCTGTTTTCGACTGAGCTGAAGTATTGATTGGCACAGTCGTCAAAAAACTGATGACTAGGCAAAAGAGGCGTATCAAAAGTTTGGCTTTTTGTTGCATCGTGGGGAGCAGGAATATCAAAAGCACACCAGCATATTGAATTATCTGTTACAAAAGAACTAAACCAATATTATCTTAATGTTAAGTATATAATGATAATGCTCTCAGTGTATTAAAATGGCGAAATTTGTTAACAATGAAGCTTAAAATTAACAAAAACATAATATTGGTATGATGTTAGTATCATATACTTTTGTTAGAGAGCAGATACATAATTATATGAAAGATAAATTGAAGTCAACACGTAAAGAAGCAAAGGAGGAAATCCAGGCCCGGTTAATTGGAGATCTGAAAGAGTTAGCCGTTAAATATGGTGAAGGATCAAAAAAGCTGGATAAAAAAATTGAAAAAGAGTCTAAGCAATTGGCCAAAAAGCTTTCTAAAAGACTGAATTTGAAAAAAGATCAGTCCGCTCAAGAGCAACCTTCTGCTTCTGGTCAATAATACTTTATATATACGGTAAAATGTATACTATTGTGGGTAAGGTGAGACCTGCTTTGTAAGCTCTTATCTTGCCTGCACTTACACTTTTTTAAAATATATGCTTATCGTATAACAAAAGATATAGCCATACGACCAAAAAGAATATAGATTGTGCTACCGGCGACAGGCGCTGAAAGAATCTGTCGGTTGCTGTTCCATCAAGCATCGGTATTCCCAACATTTCCTGATTCCCTTCATCGTTGTAGTGCTTAAGTACTTTGCTCATACGTACTATACCCATCACTACGTCCATTAGTGTAAATAAACTTACGGCCACCCCTATATAAGGAATAATGACACTTAGCATTTGGGCTTTGACATGCCAATAAGGTGTTGCCGACTGAAAAATAGTAAGAGATGAATAGATGCCAAACATAAATGCCAGGCAGTTATTTAACCAGATAAGACGCAGGCCGATAGACATATTATAATGTTCTATCTGTCCGCGGCTTACATTGTAAAGTTGCGATGCCGAAGCTGTACTTCCATCCATAGTATTGTTTACAACATCAATATAGAGCAGTAAGTTTTAATCATTATGTCTCCAATTTTTTAGAGCTAAGCTCGCTTACTGATTTTATTGAGCGTAATTTGCCGTTGCAGGCCGCTTTTAAACTTGGTAATGGTTTCGCTTTGCAGTTTTCTGTGCTTGGTAGACCTGCCCTGAACCCTTTTTCGCCACATTTTAAAACTCGACAGTTTCATTTCTCTGCGCATCAAATCAATAACGTTTTTCTCGCTCAGGCCAAATTGCATATAAATAGCGTCAAACGGGGTACGATCTTCCCAAGCCATCTCTACAATCCGGTCAATATCTTTAATGGTTAATTGAATGCTTTGATCACTGTTCATTCATAGATAACAATCATCGTATCAATATTGTTAAACAACCTAAGCAATTTACCTGGATTTGAGCATTTGACTTTTATGTAAGTTTGCTCATATTTACCTGCCATGAAAAAAATTATCGTTCTATTATTACTCTTGCCTGCCTTATGGGCCAAGGCACAGACTACTTATATTATTGAGAAAGATATTCACTATTATCCGGAAGCAGATTATAAAAAGGATGCATACATAAATTCACAGTGTGTACTCGACTTTTATTACCCTAAAAATGTGAAGGACTTTGCCACCATTGTTTGGTTTCATGGCGGCGGCATTACCGGCGGCTCTAAAGAAATACCTAAAGCCTTAATGGAAAAAGGATATGCTGTAATTGGGGTGGGGTACCGGCTATCGCCTAATGTTAAAGCACCGGCCTACATTGAGGATGCTGCTGCTGCAGTAGCCTGGGCGTTTAAGCATGTAGCACAGTATGGTGGCAGCAACAAGCAAATTTATCTGAGCGGGCATTCGGCCGGTGGTTATCTGGCTATGATGATTACGCTTAATAAAAAATACCTGGCTAAATATAATATTGATGCAAATCAGATAGCTGAACTTATTCCGTTTAGCGGGCAATGCATCACGCACTTTACAATCCGCAGTGAGCAAGGGATTAAAGACACTCAGCCTACTATTGATCAGTATGCGCCCTTGTACTGGGTAAGGGCAGACGCACCGCCAGTGCTGCTCATTACCGGCGATGCCGAAATGGAACTTTTAGGGCGCTACGAAGAAAATGCCTACATGCTGCGCATGATGAAGCTTTCAGGACACAAAAATACCCGGCTTTTCCAACTGCAGGGTTTTGATCATGGCGGAATGGCTACTCCGGCTTTTCCGCTTTTATTGAAAGAAGTTGCCGCACGGCAGAAACAGATAAAGTAAGTATAAAAGGCTATTGGATTTGTGCTAATACAATAAAATAATTTTGTAACAGGGCGTTTATTTGTGTTGATTAAACAACCATTGGGGGACAACCTCATTGTTAATAAACGGCACCATAATGTTGTGATGGGTTAAAAACTCATATGAACTGAAGCGGACTTGTTTGTTATTTGAAATCTTCTGAAATAATTTCAGGCTCCCTTGATATGGATTATCTGTATCTAATTTCCCGTGGATTAGCCAAATCGGTAGCTTTTTAAAGCTTTTTGTATGTAGATAATCCGGCACAGCGGCAATACTCACGATAGCTGCAAAATGAGACTGATTTAGAGCTGCTAAGTTTTGTGCGGTAGAAGCACCCATAGAGTAACCAACAACGTAGATCCGCTTTTTGTCTATTTCCGGATGTTGGCGTTCTAATTCTTTAATTAGTGAATACAGGGATTTAACGTCTGAAGATGGTGAGGATTGAATGATTTGGGTTGCACTATCTGTTGAATAAACAGAAGATCTATGGCTAAACTGCGGTGCTAAAACAAATGCTTTAAACTTTGTTCTGACATTTGGTTGTACCCATATTCTGGCCAAGGGCTCTAACTGCGCTTCATTATCTTGCCCTACACGGCTGAAGTTGTGCAACGTAATTATTAAAGGGTATTTGACATTTTTGATAATGGTATCCGGAAACAAAAATCTGTAACGAATAGTTGAAGAATCCTTTTTATAAATACCCTTAAGGAAAAGGTTAGTAGGTAGTTGATTCATCTTTCCTTTAGCATAAGCTAAGGTAGAATCGTTGATGTTTATTGAGTCGTTGTTGAATGATTGACTAAAGCTCAGGTAAGGAAATGATATCAAACCGAAAATGGTAATAATTGCATATATGCGTATTCTAGTTGTGTTGTACATGCTTAACTTATATGCTTGTAAAAATCCTTATTTTATTTTTTAATTGAAAGTTGTTTTTTGGTTCAAGGCCCATTATAAGCTGGCATGTCTACAATTTAAATATGATGTTGTACTTTAAAGAGTATGAAGTAGTATTTATTTATTACAGGCTAAAAGAAATTTGTCAATAGCGGACTTAACTAAGTAGTTGAGTTTTTTAGTTGGCTTCGGTAAAAATCTGATAATTGGATTTTTTGTGTTTTCACACTTGGTAAAACATAGCTTAAAAAATGATGAGCTTACAAGTACAAATGTGTATTGCTTTATTAAAGCTTGACATAAGTCTAATAAATATAAAGTTTGTAATTATAGTGTAAGTGCGTCTTTTAGTTGCACTATTCAGAAAAGCCTTTTAACAAGATTGCTTCTAAAGTATGGCTGTCCGTTTTCCTTAACATAGGCTTTAATTTCTGAAAATATTGCGGGTGTAGTTTTGTGCTATCAAACTCACAAGACCAAAATGAACAAAAGTTTACTCGCAAAGCAAACATTGCGTGTTGCTGCCGCTGTAGCGGTAAGCGCGTCTGTTGTATTTACAGCCTGTAATAAAAACAATGAAGCTGAAGAAACAGAAGCAGTAGCGCAATTAAAAGATTACTCGGTTAACCCATCGTTAGTTAAAACAATGTCGGGTTTCGAAAATTTATCTGTTACCACTCTGATCAGTTCTGACGATGTATTGGCAGAATCACCAAATTTCATCTTCGGTGCTCAACCAGATGGTGCAGGGATCATCAAGAATCCATCAGGCGAAGGTTTTATCATGATCAATAATCACGAGATACTGCAATCGGTATCGCGCGTTTATCTGGATAAAAACTTTAAACCAATCAAAGGCGAATATATTGTAGACTCAGACGGTGGTATGACCCGCCTGTGTTCTGCAACTATGGCCACTCCTGAAGAGCATGGTTTTGCAAAGCCATTATTTTTAACAGCTGGCGAAAGCGGTTCTGAATCGATGATCCATGCTATCGATCCGTTAGCTACTGCCGACAAGAAAAACAACCAGCGTACTTTAGCCGCCTTAGGCAGATGGAGTGCCGAGAACGCTGTGCCATTGCCAAAAAATAGCTACCCGGGTAAAACAGTGATCATGATTGGCGAAGATGAAAGCGACGGTCAGTTGGCAATGTATGTATCAAACACTCAGGGCGATTTGCAAAACGGTAAAGTTTATGTTTTAAAACGTACCAATAACGATCCTGTTGAAACTAACATGAGCAAAGGCACATCATACGATGTTGAATTTGTTGAGTTGGATAACGTTAAAACCAGCACTGGTGCCCAGTTACAACAGCAAACAGTTGCCAAAAACGCGTTAATGTTGGCGCGCGTTGAAGATATTGACTATCGCAAAGGAAGCGCGGCTAACGGTCGCGAGGTCTACTTTACAGCAACTGGTGTAAGCCAAGGCGATAAGGTTACGCCGGTATCTGGTAAAACCATGTGGGGTCGTGTATACAAACTGGTTCTGAATGAGAACGATCCATTAAAAGGTAAACTGGAAGTAGCTGTTGATGGTGCCGACAACCCTGGTAATAGTATTGTTAATCCTGATAATCTGTGCGTGACCGAAAACTATGTATACATTCAGGAAGACGGCGACTCATTTTACACTAATAACAAGCACGATGGTACCATCTGGCAGTTTGGTATAGCAGACAAAGCTTTGAAAGCCATGCTGCAAATGAACCATCGCCGTACTGACGCTACCTTTAATAGCAAATATAACTCAACTAATAGTCAGTTGTTAAGCAGCTGGGAGTACGGCGCTATGTATGATATATCTAATTTAACCGGTATACCCAATACGTTTGTAGTGAACATTCACCCACACACCTGGCAAGATACTAAGTATCGCAACGCTGATGGTGGTACTACCCGCTTAACCAATAACAGCGAAGGCGGGCAAGTGGTAATTGTCCGCGGCGTAGCCAAGTAATAACGTCTAATTTTCTGGTAAACATCCTCCTGCAATTGTCGTAGGGGGATGTTTCTATTTATAAAAATCTTGTTTCCATCATTCTATTATGCCCGCGAATTATCGTGCATTTTTCATTATAGCTTTCATTGCAGTAGTCTTATCTTTTTCTTACTGTGCTTCACAAAAGCCGCAGCCTGTTTTAGCGGTAAAAGAAAACTTTGATCAGGAGCTTAACAAATTACAGTCTGTAGTAGATAACAGGTTGTTGCCGGCTGCCCGAAAAAATAATGTGAGCCGGATTAAGCAGGCATTCCTGGCAGCCCGGGCGCAATACAAAACGATAGAGTATTACCTGGAATACTTTTTTCCTACCACAGCGGTGATGCTAAACGGTGCACCGGTAGACGAGATAGAACTGGGCGAAAACCTGGTAGAGAATCCGACCGGCTTCCAGGTAATGGAAGCAATTATTTACGGTGACGATTTTAAGGGGAATAATGATACGCTGATTAACGAAGTTAAAAAAATGCAGCTCAACCTAAAGCGTGTGGCTCGTTTTAACGAACAGTATCAGCTCACGGATGCACAGCTTTTTGATGCCATGCGACTGGAAATTTTCCGTATAACCGGATTGGGTATATCCGGCTTTGATACGCCGGACGCTTTGCAATCGTTACCAGAAGTTGCGGCTGCTCTGCAAGGTATTAAGCAGGTATTGCAAAACTATAAGGATGATACAGCTTTAGCTAAAACACAGAGTGCCATCAATTACCTGCAACAGCATAATAATTTTAACGGGTTCGATAGGCTAACTTTTATTACAGCATACATTGCCCCTTTAAACAAAGAGATTAATCAATTGCGGCTTAAACGTAATATACCTTTAGCCCAAAGCGGATTTGCCCTGCGCGAGGATGCTACATCTCTTTTTGAGCCGGAGGCTTTCAATATCAACAGTTTTGTAAGCAACAGCAGTGACTTTATTAATGCAGATAAAATTGCTTTAGGCAAGGCCTTATTTAACGATGTGGTTTTGTCTAACACGGGTAACCGCAATTGTGCCAGCTGCCATAATGCTACTAAAGCATTTACCGACGACATCCCGAAAGCTGCAACCATTGCCGGAGGCAAAACACTTTTGCGCAATACACCAACATTAGCTTATGCAGGCTTACAGCGTGGCTTTTTTTACGATTTAAAAGCAGGCACGCTGGAAGATCAGGCGCTTGATGTGGTGCATCAAAAAGATGAAATGAATGGTTCTTTAATGCAGGCAGCAAAACGTTTGAATGATACTAAAAACTATCAGGTGATGTTTGCAAAAGCTTTTAAAGACACCGCCGGTAAGGCGGATGCCTGGCGCATACAGCACGCGCTGGCCAGCTATATCCGCTCGTTGGCACCTTTTAATTCGAGATTTGATCAGTATATGCGTGGCAACAAAAGCATGCTTAATGACCAGGAAAAGCTGGGCTTTAACCTGTTTATGGGTAAGGCCAAATGCGGTTCTTGCCATTTTGCACCGGTATTTAACGGAATGGCACCACCACTATTTAACAAAAGCGAAGCTGAAGTGCTGGGTGTACCTGCAAAGCCCGACACGGCTCATGCCAGAATAGATGCCGACCTGGGCCGGTACTCGCTGTATAACTATCCGCAGTATAAGTATGCTTTTAAAACATCTACGCTACGCAATATCAGCAAAACTGCACCTTACATGCATAATGGCGTGTACCAAACGCTTGAACAAGTGGTTGATTTTTATAATCGCGGTGGGGGTGCAGGTATCGGTATTGAGCTGGATAACCAAACGCTATCTGATGCAAAGCTGAAACTAACAAAGTACGAATGCAATGCAATCGTGGCCTTTTTAAAAACGCTGGATGACCAGCCGGTGCAATAGGTCTGATTCCTCATTATAGCATTATTCAGCTCAAGCTAACAATGGTGTACTGTTAATTGGCGAAGAAGAAAATAAATTATACCTCAACTATTAAAATTAAACAGATATAAATGAAAACTTTAAAAAGGGCACTCCTTGCTCTAATTTGCCTAAATCTAAGTGTTTGGTTTGGAGGCGCATCATTACATGCACAAACGGCTAGTAGAGCCCAGGATAAACCATACATCATTTTAATCAGCGGTGATGGATTCCGCTACGATTACGCCGAAAAATACCAAGCAAAGAACTTGCTGCAATTATCCACCCAGGGTGTAAAAGCAAAATGGATGATTCCCTCTTACCCAACGGTTACGCACCCTAATCATTATGCCATGGTGACCGGATTGTACCCTGGACATTCGGGCATCTTAGGAAATAACTTTTATGATCCGACCACGAAAAAGCCTTACAATAAAAGTGATAAGAGCTGGTATCCGCAAGAAACCATTTGGGAAACGGCCGATAAACAGAATGTTAAGACAGCTAATATCAATTGGGTAAACGCACAGGTGGCTACATCAGGTTTAAAAAAAGTTTATCAATATAAAAAGAAAAAAGACATTACTACCGAAGATAGGATAACAGCGGTATTGGACTGGCTCAAAATGCCGGAAGATAAGCGACCGCACCTAATTACGCTTTACTTTAATAATACCGATCACGCAGGTCATCAATCTGGGCCGGACAGTGAAGAAACCAAACAGGCGGTGCAGGAGATTGATGAAGCCATTGGTCAGATTGTAGCAGCCGTCGACGGAACCAAACTTCCGGTCAATTATATTTTTGTTTCCGATCATGGCATGATTGGTATTAACGCTAAAGACCGCTTGCTTATACCGACTGTAGTAGATACAGCTAAGTTTGTGATCAATAACCAAAATGCCATGGTTAATCTGTATGCGAAGGATGCTTCGATAGTTCGGGATGTGTACCAGAAACTTAAAGCTACATCAAACCCGGGCTATAAAGTTTACCTGAACAACGAGTTGCCTGCTGAGTGGCATCTTGGCGGTAAGGATGATTGCTATCATCGGGTGGGTGATATTATTTTGGTTCCGGTTTGGCCCAAAACATTTAATCCTAAAGCAGTCGGCGGTGTGCATGGCTTTGCTCTGGAATTGCAAAAAGAAATGGGTGCAACTTTCATCGCCTGGGGGCCTATGTTTAAAAAAGGCCTAGTTATCGAGCCGTTTGAAAATGTAGAAATCTATGGGTTGATAAGTGCTATGCTGGGTATAAAGCCGGCAGCTAACGATGGTAAAGGTAAACTTGCAGCGGAAGTATTAAAATAGGGTTTTATTTAAAATTTTTATCGGGCAGAAATATCGAGAGAAAAATCTTTTTTTAAACTTTCTGCACGTCCTAAAAAAACAAACAACTTTTTTGGGGCGTGCTGCAAAACAAAAAAGCCTCGAAAATTCGAGGCTTTTTGATGTGGGAGCTACTGGGTTCGAACCAGTGACCCTCTGCTTGTAAGGCAGATGCTCTGAACCAGCTGAGCTAAGCTCCCTTGTTTTGAAGCTGATTACTTAAGTAATGTACCTTCGTTTTGGGACTGCAAACATAGAGTCTTTTTTTAATTCTTCAAAATAAATTTTAAAAAAATATATAATTGGTTCTTTTACTTCAAATTAGAGTACAATTATGCTCAAATCAAAACATCAATGGTGTTTATCGGTTATTCAAATTAAAATCCACAACCATGACCGATAGCTTCAAAAATACCACCGACGGTAAATACGAGTTCACCATAAATTATTCTGAACGTGAGCTTACCTGCCATGTAGAACGCGAAGGAGATATTCTGCATGTGCATATTGATAATAACATCAAAGCTGACATTGAGCTGCATCCGGATGGAACAGCAGTGCAGATTTCCGGATCAGAACTGCCAGAGTCTAATATCGATTACATCCGCCGTATGATACTGGACGATCAGAATATTGATTCCGGAAAAGGCTCAGGCATTTAATACCGGACGATAAATGGCGCGAACATGCAGTTGCCTGCATGCGTCAGACTAATACTTAATTATAAGGCAGGGTTATTTTAGCCTTGCCTTTACTATTTAAACCTCGCCTATGTATTTATCACGTACTATTCGCTTGCTGCTGCTGTTTATTTTAAGCATTGCTATATTGTATATTTCCAAGTCTGTATTGGTGCCGCTTACATTTGGCGCCGTGCTGGCTATGCTGCTACTGCCGATAAGTCGTTGGTTAGAACGTAGGGGAATTAACAGAGGCATATCCTCCATACTCAGCTTATTAATTTTCGGGCTGCTGGTGGTGGGGCTGGTATTTTTGTTGCATTGGCAAATCGGAGATCTACTAAAAGATTTCTCGAAACTGCAGGAGCAACTTACTAATCTGTTTAATCAGGCGCGCGACTATGTGCGGTCGCAATTCGGCATTTCAACCCGTCAGCAACAGCAAATATTAAAAGAGCAGCAATCGGGCGGTATGGAAAAGGCTGCCGGAATGGCGATGGGTACGCTGATGTCTACCTTGAGTTTAATGGTAAGTACGGTGTTGGTGATGGTTTATGTATTCCTGTTTCTTTACTTCAGGCGTCACTTTAAAACTTTCATTTTGCGCTTGGTATCTGTTGAAAGCAAGGCTACTGCCGAAAAGGTAATTGACGAGGCCAGTTGCGTAACTCAGCAATACTTAACAGGATTGGGCTTGATGATTGTGATGTTATGGATACTATACGGTATTGGCTTTAGCATCGTGGGCATAAAAAGCGCTATCTTCTTTGCTATACTGTGTGGTATCCTGGAGATTGTTCCCTTTGCCGGAAATATCACAGGTACAGCCATTACGGTACTAATAGCCTTTGCGCAAGGCGGCGACATTAATATGGTGTTCGGTGTATTGATTACTTATGCCATTGTGCAGTTTACTCAAACTTATATTTTAGAACCACTGATTGTGGGCAACCAGGTTAACTTAAATCCTTTATTTACCATATTTATTATTGTGGTGGGCGAGGCTATATGGGGTATTGCCGGCATGGTACTGGCTATACCGGTGTTAGGTATGTTTAAAGTGGTGTGCGATCATGTGGAGCCATTAAAACCTTATGGATATCTGATTGGTAACCAAAGCGGCAAGGCAGATAACAGTATTTTTAAGCGGATGGCCGGACCACGAAATAATCAGCTTTAACTCAATACTTCTTCCAGTACTTCGTGCGAGCGTATGTTACCGAAACCTTCAATGTGTAAGGCATAATACTCTAACAAGCGAGAAATTAAATAGCGGCGTTCATCCGCAGCCAGTTTGATGCCGGCCAGGTCGTCAAAACCGTGTTGTAAAAGCTGGTAAAAGTTTTGGGTATGCGGTGGTGATAAGAAAAGCAAGCTTTCAGGCTTATAACGGGTAAATACCCCGTTGCGCATATCAAAGTAATCGGCATCTGCGGCTGTCGAGTCGTCTGGATAAAAACCCAGATAGCGTGTAAGCCCCACTATAAACACCAGGTGAAAATTTACCAGGCCATCCTTTAAATTATCAAGCAGTTCAACGCTTCTAAATATATATTCAAACAACTGCTCGTCGGGTATTTGTTGCTTAATGGCTTTATACAGAACCTCGTTTAAAAATAAAGCTATGCTGCTTTTTACCACGTCGTAAGGGAGATGCTTTAGTACCGGTGCGTTTTTAAGCTCTTTAATGCGCTGTACGGCGCCGGTATTTTTGTAATACACCACCAAGTCGAGCAGGTGCAGTGGCTGCAACATGTTTCGGGTAATTTTGGCTTTTGGCTTTTTTACGCCGTTGATGATGTACGATTGCAGTCCAAATTTCTCTGTGAAGATCTGTACGATGACGCTTGTTTCGCCGTAGTCGGTTTGTTTGAGCACGATGCCCCTTGTTTTATGCAGCATGGTTTATAAGCTTAATCAGTTTAGGTAAAAAAATAACGCATCCCGTTATCAAAGCAAACAAAGTCATGATGGTGACAGCACCCGCTGCAATATCTTTTACGTGGCCGGCTATGGGATGATAGGTTGGTGATACCAGGTCGGTCAATCTCTCAATAGCTGTATTTAAAAGCTCAGTAACTAATACCAGGGTAATGCAAAGCCCAACCCATAGCCATTCGTTATAATTAATGTGTAAGGCGTATCCGGCAACAACGGTTAATAGGGTTGCCACCAAATGTATCCTGAAATTGAGTTCGGTAAGCGTTGCGTATTTGATGCCGTTAAACGCGTAGGCAAAACTCCGGATGAGCTTTTGAAAACTTTGACTAAACGTAAGCTTTGGAGGCGGGTTTTGCAGCATAAAAGTATAACAGGCAATTAACGGTAAAGTTAATAGATTGCTGTAGATTATACTTGAATTAGCAATCCGGCATCTTTCATCAAGCATCACAAAAGTTACATAATTAAGGCAAGGTATCAACACAACACAATTTACTTTGTAATTTTCAAATACCGCAGATCAATATGGATTTAAAACTGAACAACAAAGTAGCTGTTGTACTGGCCTCGAGCAAAGGCTTGGGAAAGGCTATTGCGACTACGCTGGCTCAAGAAAGGGCGATAGTGATAATTGCTTCACGTAATGAAAGTGAGCTTAGCAAAACAGCCGACGAAATCAAGAAACTCAGCAACGCGCAAGTTGCCTATATTAAAGCTGACGTTGCTAATGCAGAAGACGCAGAGCGATTAATTAAGCAGGTAGGCGAGCAGTATGGCAAAATTGATATATTGGTTAATAATGCAGGCGGGCCACCGTTCGCAAAGTTTGAGCAGTTTAATGATGCACAATGGCAAGCCGCTTTCGAACTTAACTTGTTAAGCTTTGCCCGCTTAAGTCGCCTGGTACTGCCTTATATGCAAAAGGCCGGAGCCGGGCGCATTGTCAATATTATAAGTGGGTCTGTTAAATCGGTGTTGGCTAATTCGGTACTATCAACCAGTATGCGCATGGGTGTAGTAGGTATGGCGAAAATGATGGCCGACGAATTAGGGCCTCACAACATCACTGTAAATAATGTTGCGCCAGGACTTATTTTGACCGACCGAATTAAACATACCCTGCCGCCGGACCAAGACCCGGAACAAGCCCTGAGAGAGCGTTCGGCGCAAATTCCGTTACGTCGTATCGGCGAGCCGCACGAATTAGCTGCGCTGGTGGCTTTCCTGGCTTCAGAGCAGGCATCTTACATATCGGGTACTACCATTCAGGTTGATGGCGGAGCGAGCAGAAGTATTTATTAGTATAAGAGCACCGGCAGTTTACATGTTCGTTTTGAGCTGCTGCCGGTAATCTTTACGCCAATCCAGGTAGCCTTTTAAGGCAATGCAGGCGTACACTGCAAACATAAATGCCGTAGGCTGTAGGCCTTTGCTTAAGTAGATACCCACGTAAATGATATCTACAAAAATCCAGATCAGCCAGTTTTCTAAAATCTTGCGCGCCATAAATACCTGAGCAATTAGACTCACCACTGTACAAAAGCTATCCAGGTAAGGGTAGGCGGCAGGCTGATAATGTAGCATGGGCGCTAAGTGAACTAGTAGTAAGCCCAGTGCAGGGGTAAGTAATGCTGCAACTGCTAAAAGTATAAAAACTTGTTTTTGGCTGATACGCACCACTGGTACCTTGGGGGCATTAACGGGTTGTCGGCTCCAGTAATACCAGCCATAAATATTGATAGCAAGCAAATAAGCATTTTGCCCCATGTCGGCATAAAGTGCTGCCTCAGCAAAAATGAAAATGTATATGGCGGTGTTAACAATGGCAAATGGCCAGTTCCATATGTTGTTAATGGCTGCCAGGTAAACACAAATTAAACCGGTAGCTACCCCGGTTAGCTCAAGCCAGCTTTGGTGCTGCAGCCAATCAATCAACAATTGCAGAAAGTGCATAGCCAAATTTAAAATATTTATGCCCTCTTACTGATGAGTTGCTTTTTGAACAAAATTGTAGTCAAAATTGTAAAGTGTATATTAAAACATGCACAATGCACTATGGTGTTGTATGTTATAATGGAATTGTATAGATTTTATAACACTCTTTGAATAGCTGATAAAATAAATTTGCATTAATAATTAAGAAAAGTAGCTATCTGAATTTGTTGTTTTTTGAAGCTTTTTAAGCGAAATGCAACTTTTTTTTATTTCTCTTTATCATTCTAATTAAAGCTAAAAGTTGTGATAATGGTATTGTCTATTACGTATTATAGTGTTTATTAATAATCAACAAACTGATTTACAGCTATTCAACGAAAACGTTTAAGTAAGGCCTGTAAAGTAAAATTTTACTGTGCGTCGCCTTTTTCAAATGACGCTATGAATGCTTACTTACCCAATGTTGGCACCTATCTAAATTTGTGGCTTCACTTTTGTTAATACTTTAATGACTCTGCATCTAACTGAAAAACGAAAATAAAAGTAACATCTACCTATGTTACAACATTAGTTAAAAAGAGAATTCTCAGGCACCCAAGTTGAGATGATTTTGTTCTTTGTTTTGGGTTTAATCAATAGTTTAAATTAAT
>CAJYJH010000082.1 GCA_913775265.1 uncultured Mucilaginibacter sp.
AACTCCGACACAACCATCTTTTTAAAGGCTTCACTATAGGATTTAAACGAGCCTTTGCTTTTTATTTTAATTACCTGGTAACTCATATGTTGACGTTTTATTCGTCAACTTTTTTCAGGACAGGACAGATAAAACAAAAAGCCTGATCATAATGATCAGGCTTTTTGTTTGCTTTTATGTAAGAGACAGCTTATTTAACAGCTTCAACCACAGCTTGGAAAGCTTCTGGATGATTCATTGCCAAATCAGCTAATACTTTACGGTTTAAGCCAATTTCGCTGGCATTTAATTTACCCATTAATTGTGAGTAAGAAATACCATGCTGACGGGCACCAGCGTTGATACGCTGAATCCATAAAGCACGAAACTCTCTTTTTTTGGTTTTACGGTCGCGGTAAGCGTACTGTAAACCTTTTTCTACTGTGTTTTTTGCAATGGTGTAAACCTTGCTGCGTGAACCATAATAACCTTTGGCAAGGTTCATGATTTTTTTCCGGCGTCTTCTCGACGCTACTGCGTTAACTGAACGTGGCATTCTTTTGCTTTTTTGGTAGTGAGTGTTCCGTTAAACAGAATCTTGTGTACTCTAATACCTGGTTAAAAATTAATGAATTACTTTCCGATACAAAGCATACGTTTAACGTTACCCATATCAGCGTCAGATACTAAACTGGTCTGACCTAAGGCACGCTTACGTTTGGTTGACATCTTGGTTAAGATGTGGCTTTTGTATGCGTTTTTTCTGGCAATTTTACCGGTTCCAGTAAGCTTGAAGCGCTTTTTAGCACTGGAATTGGTCTTCATTTTTGGCATAACACTTATTTATTTAATTTCTACGCTTCAACAGCGTATTATCTTCATCAGCTTACCAGCTGTTGTTTTGTCTACTTACTTTTTAGCCGCTTTTGGCCCAACAATCAAAAACATCCGCTTACCCTCAAGCTTTGGTAATTGCTCTACCTTGCCTACCTCTTCTAAAGCCTGAGCAAACTTTAATAATAAAATCTCTCCCTGCTCTTTGTAAACAATCGCGCGGCCTTTAAAGTGAACATACGCACGAACCTTTTCACCGTCCTCTAAGAAGCCGATGGCATGCTTCAATTTAAAATTAAAGTCATGGTCATCAGTATTAGGCCCGAAACGGATTTCTTTAATTACCGTTTGCTTAGCGTTGTTCTTAATTTCCTTAAGCTTCTTTTTTTGCTCGTAAATAAACTTATTATAGTCTATTACACGGCAAACCGGCGGAACTGCGTTAGGAGATATTTCAACCAGGTCTAACTCCTGTTCCTGCGCTATAGCCAAAGCCTCACGGGTTGGGTAAACACCCTGCTCTACGTTGTCGCCTACAAGGCGCACTTCCGGAGCCTTAATGAAGTTATTGATGTTGTGCTCTGCTTCCTTTTTCTTAAAAGGAGGCCGGGGCCCTCTGTTGAATGGTCTTCCTAATGCCAAGTTATACGGTTATTTCTGTTACTAATTGTTGTTTAAAATCTTCAATACTCAAACTTCCCAAATCGCCTACGCCGTGCTTACGAACAGAAATCGTGCCATCTGCAGCTTCCTTTTCGCCCACAATAAGCATATAAGGGATCTTTTTGACTTCAGCATCACGTATCTTTCTGCCTATCTTTTCGTCTCTAAAGTCAATCAGCCCGCGAATATCGGAATTATTTAACATTTGTGAAAGTTTTTTTGCATAATCCTCATACTTTTCGGATATAGGCAAGATCACGTACTGCTCTGGTGATAACCACAACGGGAAGTTACCTGCACAATGCTCAATTAACACAGCCACAAATCTTTCCAACGAGCCGAACGGTGCGCGGTGGATCATTACGGGGCGGTGTTTCTGGTTATCGCTGCCGGTGTATTCCAGTTCAAAACGCTCAGGCAGGTTATAATCAACCTGGATGGTACCTAACTGCCATTTACGCCCTAACGCATCCTTCACCATAAAGTCAAGCTTAGGACCGTAGAATGCCGCTTCGCCGTATTCCACAATCGTTGGCAGGCCTTTTTCGGCAGCCGCTTCAATAATTGCACTTTCAGCCAGTTGCCAATTTTCGTCAGTACCAATGTATTTGGTTTTGTTATCCGGGTCGCGTAGCGAAACCTGGGCAGTATAGTCCTCAAAGCCTAATGCTGTAAAAACATATAACACCAAGTCAATTACCTTTTTAAATTCTTCTTTTACCTGATCCGGGCGACAGAACAAGTGGGCGTCATCTTGTGTAAAGCCACGCACCCGGGTTAAGCCGTGCAACTCGCCACTTTGCTCGTAACGGTAAACGGTACCAAACTCGGCGAAACGCACCGGCAAGTCTTTGTAAGAACGCGGCTTGGTTTTATATATCTCGCAATGGTGAGGACAGTTCATCGGTTTTAAAAAGAACTCCTCCCCTTCTTGCGGGGTTTGTATTGGTTGGAAACTATCCTTACCATACTTTTCGTAATGGCCGGATGTTACATATAGGTTTTTATGGCCGATATGCGGGGTAATTACCTGCTCATAACCTGCTGCTACCTGCGCACGCTGTAAAAAGTTCACCAGACGTTCGCGCAAGGCAGTACCTTTAGGTAACCATAACGGTAAACCCATACCTACTTTTTCAGAAAAAGCAAATAACTCAAGCTCCTTACCTAATTTACGGTGATCGCGTTTTTTAGCTTCTTCCAGTATGCGCAAATATTCAGTTAACTCGCCTTGTTTAGGGAAGGTAACTGCATAAATGCGGGTCAACTGCTTACGGCTTTCGTCGCCACGCCAATAAGCACCGGCTACGTTCATTAACTTAACCGCTTTTACAAAACCGGTATTAGGTATATGCGGACCGCGGCATAAGTCGGTAAAGTTACCCTGGCTATAAAAAGTGATTGAGCCATCAGGCAGGTCTTTAATTAAGTCCAGTTTGTACTCGTCACCATTTTCGGTAAAGTACTCAACAGCTTCGGCTTTGCTCACCGGCTTGCGGATGTACTCAGACTTGGTTTTGGCCAGTTCCAGTATTTTGTCCTCAATCTGTTTAAAATCCTCTTGTGAGAATGTGCGGTCGCCAAAATCTACATCGTAGTAAAAACCTGTTTCAATAGCCGGACCAATACCAAATTTAGTGCCCGGATAAAGCGCTTCTAAAGCTTCGGCCATTAAGTGAGCAGACGAATGCCAGAAGGTTGACTTACCCTGAACATCGTTCCAGGTTAATAGCTTTACGCTGGCATCCTGTTCAATAGGACGACTGGCATCCCATACCGTGCCATCAACCTCGGCGGCTAAAACGTTACGGGCCAAGCCCTCAGAAATAGATTGTGCAATTTGCATGGAGGTGATTCCTTTATCGTAGTCACGAACGGAACCATCAGGAAGTGTAATTTTAATCATCTACAACTATGATTCGGTCTTTACCTTTCAGCTTATAAAAGAGGTGTAAAGACCACGGTTAAAAAATTTGTTTTATATAATCACCTACGAGAGTGATCGTATTGTTAAGTACAAAAATAAGATAATTTATTCGAAGAGCAGGTTGTGCCCCATGCAGAATTTATGCACAGTGATAATAAACCGGTATGTTGAAAGAAAAACGTATCGATTACACATTACCCCAGCCGTGAGCCAGTACATCTGCCAGGTGCATGGTTTTGATAGGCAATTGGTTTTTATCAATGTAGCTCTGTAAATGCAATAGGCACGATGAATCCGTAGAGATAATATAATCTGCATTTACGGCCATGGCATTGTCTACTTTTTGCTGCGCCATCGCGCTTGATATGGCATCGAACTTAACGGCGAAAGTGCCGCCGAAGCCACAGCAGGTTTCGTTATCTTTTAAGTCGACTAATTCTAAACCGTATACTTTCGAGAGTAGTTGACGAGGTTCGCGCTTTATTTTACACTCACGCAAGCCGGCACAGCTGTCGTGATATACGGCCCGGCCTTCCAGCTCGGCCCCAAAGTGATCTACATTTAAAATATTCACTAAGAAATCAGACAGCTCGTAAATGTTGCCTTGTATGGCCCGGCATTTATTGTGTGCAGTGGTATTGGTAAATAAGTCGTTATAATAATTACGCACCATGCCGGTACAAGAGGCCGACGGTGTAACAATAATATCCTCGTCCGAAAAGGTGTTTAAAAATTTACTCCCTATAGCCTTGGCATCATCCCAAAAACCAGCATTGAAAGCCGGCTGACCACAACAGGTTTGTTCCGGATTATAGCTTACCTCGCAGCCTGCCTTTTGCAGCACCTGCAGGGTACTAAAAGCAGTATCGGGATACAACTGGTCTATAAAACACGGAACAAATAATTCAACTTTCATAACTTAAACAATGGTTTACTGCACAACTGTGTGCAGACTTCCTTTTCGCTTTTGCGCCATAAGCACAAAAAACAGCAATAACAATCCGGCTAAAAAAAAGATGGTTAGCACTAATGTTGAATTACGCATACTATGCGTTAACGATTCAACGATGCCAAATGTAAACAATCCGATAACAATAGCCAGTTTTTCGGTTACATCGTAAAAACTGAAAAATGCAGCGGTATCGGTAATATCCTCGGGTAAAAATTTAGAATAAGTAGATCTTGACAAAGACTGTATGCCGCCCATTACCAAACCAACCACCGCAGCAAGCATATAAAACTGTATATCTGTTTGTGTAAAGTAGGCAGCTACGCAAACCCCAATCCAAATCAAAACTACCACCATCAACACTTTGATATTACCATAAACGGAGGATAGCTTTGACATTAACGCAGCACCAGCAATAGCTACCAGTTGAATGATCAGGATAGTAGCTATTAAACTTTCGGCAGGCATACGGAGCTCTTTAGCAGCAAAGCCGGTAGCTACCAGCATTACCGTTTGTACGCCCATAGAGTAAAAGAAAAACGCGCTCAGATAACGCTTTAAAACAGGCATATGGCTTATTTGTCGCCAAACATGACCCAATTCTTTAAAACCTCCGCTAATTACGTTATATTGATGACCGACACTTTTGGCCACTCCTTTAGGCAACTTAAAAAAAGGAATCTGGGCAAACCCCAACCACCAGATGCCTACCATCAAAAAAGATAGCCTCGGTGCAAAAGTGGGATCGGTAATGCCGAACGTTTTAGGCGACAACACAAATACAAAACAGATAATTTGCAACAGTACACTACCGATGTAACCATACGTAAAGCCTTTGGCACTTACTGCGTCCTGCTGATCTACCGTGGCAATTTGCGGTAAATATGAATTGTAAAACACGGCGCCACTGCAATAGCCAATGGCGGCTAATGCAAAGCAAAACATACTTATGGTTAAGGTATCCAGTTTGAAAAAATATAAGCCGCAACAAGCCAAGCCGCCAATCCAGGTAAACAATTGCATGTAAGCCTTTTTATTGCCCCGGTAATCGGCAATAGAAGTTAAGATGGGCAACAGCAAAACTACTACCATATAAGCCGTAGCCAACACATAGTCGGATAACGCTGTATTCACAAACTCGTGCCCTAAAAACATCACTTTGTCGCCACGCTCCTGGGTGGTGGTTATAGCAGTATAATAGGCAGGGAAGATGGTAGAGGTAATAATCAGGTTGTAAGCCGAGTTTGCCCAGTCGAACATAGCCCAGGCTTTGATAGTTTGCGGATTATTTTTGGTTTGCATGCAGTGAGCTAAAATAAACATAATCGCTTATAAAAAGCTTGCCGGTGTGTGCCGCGGTTATAGAAATAAAATTTCGCTGTAACAAAATGAATTTAACTTGCGTTAAACCACTTAATTATATTATAAAGCATTATCGAATAAACGTATAAATCAATTTGTTATGTTGCTGCAAGCCTCTTTTACTCATCAAAATAATCATCAAACCAAAAGCAGATTAGTGATGATTGATGATAACCCATTAGAGCATATGATTATGAAAAGGCTTTGCCAGCGGTTAAAGATATTTGCCGAGGCCGACTACCATTTTGATGCCCGCAATGTGTTAGCGCAATTGAGCCAGGAGCAAGCTAACGATTTGCCCGATATTATTTTACTCGATCTGCAGATGCCTGAGTTTGACGGTTGGGATTTTTTAGAAGAGTTTAGCCGAATTTACGCCTCGCTACCCAAAAACATTAAGATTTATATTTTCAGTTCGTCTATTAACCCGGTTGATATTACCCGCTCGGCAACTTACCCGTTCGTTTGCGACTTTATTTCTAAACCGATGAAGCAGGAGACGTTACAGCAGATTTATCAGCAGTTTGATGAAGCGGCTTAGAGAAGCTTGATTGGTTATTCTTAAACAGATATATATACGTAAAAAGCAGCCCGAAAGGCTGCTTTTTGACATTGTGCGGAAGAAGGGACTCGAACCCCCACGCCTCGCGGCGCCAGATCCTAAGTCTGGTGCGGCTACCAATTACGCCACTTCCGCATTAGGATTTTGAGAGGGCAAATATAGCGTTATCTGCCTTATTTTAAAACTAATATTTATATTTATCCGGAACTCCCTGTATTTAAATTGATTAAAATACAAACGCTGCTTAAAACGCGTTTTTATCTCCTTTAAACGTACCGTAAAAAGTCAGGAATATAATCTTCAAGTCGAGCAAAAACGACCAGTTTTCCAAGTACCAAACGTCGGCTTCTACCCTTTGCAGCATATCTTCGGTAGTTTTGGTTTCGCCGCGCAGTCCGTTTACCTGGGCCCAACCAGTAATGCCCGGTTTTAAAAAATGACGAACCATGAACTGGTCAATCAGCTTAGAATATTCTTCGGTATGTTTTAACATGTGCGGTCGTGGGCCCACAATAGTCATGTTACCTAAAATCACGTTAAAAAACTGCGGAAGCTCATCCAGGTTGGTCCGGCGTAAAAATGCACCAACTTTAGTTTTACGCACGTCATCCTTAGTCGCCTGTTTACTGTCAGAATCGCTGTTAACGCGCATACTGCGGAACTTATAACACTTAAATGGCTCATTATCCCTACCCGACCGTGTCTGCACGAAAAATATAGGCCCTGGCGAACTGGTTTTAATAAGGATAGCCAGAATAGGAAACAGCCAGCTGAACACAAAAAGAATGACAAACAGCGAAAACCCTATATCAAACACGCGCTTGATAAAGCGGTTCAGCATATTCTCTAATGGCTCGGGCCTGATAGAGATTACCGGTATATGGCCAAAGTTTTGAACAAACGTAGGCTTGTGTGTATAATAAAACTCCGGGATCAGCTTAAAACGAATCAGGTTTTTATCTGCGTCCAGCATCAATCGCTCAATTTTCTCAGACTCTGAATTTGGAAGCGTACAAAAAATTTCGTCTATGCGGTTTTCTTTAACGTATGAAATACACTGATTAACGCCCCCTAAGTACAAACTTTGGTCAACGCCAGCAGCTGTATCATCAAATATTCCTTTAATTAGGTATCCTCGTTCCGGGTTTTGAGTTACAAAATTATGAAGGTCTTTACCAATACGCCCTCCGCCTACAATAACTGCCTGCCTAAAATCGGTAAGCAAAGCACGGTCGCTGCGGCGTATGGCCAAAAAAATCAGCTTCCAGGTACCCAATAAAAAACCGAATAGCGCTAAAGCATAAAATAAATACTGGCGGGTAATAAAGTAGGCTTTAGTTCCTATAATAATCAGTACCGTAAAACAGATTAAGCTTACAAAAAGCAGGTAGGTTTTAAATACGCCACGGTAAGTTTTAATCGAGTCTTTGTTGAGTACGTGTTCGTATAAGCGGGTCACATTGGCCGACAAAAGCCAAATAAGATTAAACACTAAAACGATAGGTAAATAATTCTTATTGGCAATCCATGCGATGTATGACTTATCTACAATAAGATAAGCTATAATCATGCTTACGTTCAAAATTATATAATCAGCCGAAAGGTTAATTGCTTTTATGAAGGTAGCATATCTATGACTCATATCAAACTTATGTGCAAACCCAGCTTAGGCTGGTAAAGTGGTGTGCTAAATTAGCAGTTATATTTGGATTTTAATATTAAAAAATAACAACGCGCATTACACATTTTTAACTATCAGAAATATTTTACAACTATAATTAATAATATGAAAAATTTAGCGCAATAAAAATAAAATCTTATTATTTATAAGTAAAATTAACTTATAGGCATTTTACGATTAATCGCAGGTTAGAGTTATACATTATTTCACATTGCCTAATGGTTAAAAACAACGCTGCAAAACATGTTTCGGATAGTGTTGTTAGCTTTTTACTCATCATCAACATGATTAAACCGCCATTGTAATATCTTTGGCGGTTCAACTTATCTATGAAAAGATACTTACCTACCACATATCGCTCTTTGTTTTTGCTTGCATTTGCTATGGCAGTAACATCAGCTTTTAACGCCCAAGCGCAGGTACAACAATTACCTTACAGTTACCAGTTTTATCAAAAGTTAAATGACTCGGTATATTCTACACGTAACCACTTTCACTCCTCCATTAAACCTTATCGTATTGACGACAGTACGCTGTTTCCTAAATACAATAAATTGATGTACCAGTACACCGACACTACGGGCCGACACAGCTGGGTACATCGTAAATTATTTAATGAACACCTGATTGAAGTTAATCATCAAGACTATACCTTTTTTGCAGACTACCTGCCTGATCTGGTGATTGGCCGCGATTTTAGCAACAACCGAACTACCTGGATCAATACCCGTGGCTTTCAGTTAGGCGGCACCGTTGGCAAAAATTTCTATTTCTATACCAGCGGATTTGAAAACCAAGCCGCCTTTCCGGATTATTTGAATACTTACATCAATCAAACCGGCATGGTTCCCGGTCAGGCTTATGATCGCAATGTTGCTAACGGCTCTTTTGGTCGCACTAAAGACTGGTCTTACGTTACCGCCTTGCTATCTTATACCCCAACCAAGTACTTAAACATTGCTGCCGGGCACGACAAAAACTTTATTGGTGATGGTTACCGATCCATGCTACTGTCGGACTACAGCTCTCCGTCTACGTTCTTAAAATTGACAGCCAGTTTGGGCAACGTTAATTATATGGTGATGTGGAACTACATGCAAGATCCATCAGCACAAAAGTTTAGTATTGAAACGGGAAACCGGAAAAAGTGGGGGGTATTCCATTATCTCGACTTGAGTGTAAACAACCGCCTATCGTTAGGCTTTTTTGACGCCATTATATGGGCTGATGCTGACGATAAAGGTTATAAACGCGGCTTCGATTTTACTTACGGCAACCCTATAATCTTCCTTCGTCCACTCGAAGCCAGCAACGGCTCTCCAGACAATGCCCTGATTGGCTTTAACAGTAAATATAAAATTACGGATCACTTAACAGCCTACGGACAATTTGCACTGGATGAATTTGAAGCCAAAAACTTTTTATCAGGCAAAGGCAGCTCACGTAATAAAAGTGCCTGGCAGTTAGGCATTAGGGGTGCTGATATCTTTAACGTAAAACGCCTTAACTACCTGCTCGAGTATAACAGCGCAAGGCCATACATTTATAGCCAAACCTCAAGTATATTAAATTATGCTCAGCAAAACGAACCACTGGCCCACCCTTGGGGGGCTAATTTTAAAGAGGTGGTTGGCATTCTGAATTACAGTTATAAACGTTTCGATTTTTCGGGGCAAATTAATTACGGCCAGTATGGCCTGGACGTTAATGGACAGAATTGGGGTAAAAACGTATTTTTAGACTACCGCACTCAAGCACGTTATACCGGGCCATTTGATCCTAATTTGTTTAACAACGCTTATGCGACCGACGGTAACTTTATAGGTCAGGGCTTACGCACTAATTTGTATTACAGTGAAGCTAAAGTAGCTTACTTACTAAACCCTAAATACAATTTACGTATTGAAATAGGTGGCATTTACCGGCACGAAAGCAACACAAGCTTCACCGATAACACAAAGATGGTTACCATTGGCTTACGTAGCTCGTTCCGCAATATCTATCAGGATTTAGCTGCTTTTAGAGTACATTAATACTTTTGTACAAGTTTTAATTTATTAATTTAAGGTTGCAATGCCCAAACCAGTTGCCATTATTCTATTAAACTGGAATACGCCACAACATACATCCGATTGTATACAGTCTATTTTACAATATTGCGATAGCGAACTGTTTGATATCATTGTTGCGGATAATGGTTCTACTGATAATTCTTTAACCTTATTACGACGGCAGTTTCCGGATTTGACTTATATAGATAATCAGCAAAATTTAGGCTTTGCTGAGGGAAACAATCAGGCTTTGATACACAGTATATCAGCAGGTTATAAATATTCGCTTTTGATGAATACCGATACCTTGGTTGATGAAGATATTGTGCAAAAACTGAGCGCCCATTTAAATCAGCATCCGCAGGTAGCAGCTGTGCAACCTACTATTTACTGGATGCATAAGCCGACAGAGATCTGGAATGGCGAAGGCCGGTTTAATAAACTTTTCGGTACCACTGTGTCTGATACATCTGCACCAGCCAACCCAACTATAGCGCCATTTACAATAGCCGAGTGGGTTACCGGATGTTGTATGATGATAAAAAATGACGCATTACAACAAAGCGGGTTATTTAATAAACTGTTTTTTTTGTATTATGAGGATGTTGATCTGTCGTTCAGGCTCCGCAAGGCAGGTTACGTGCTGCACTATTTGCCATCCTCTAAAATGTACCATGAAGCTGGAATTTCAGCTAAAGTATCAGCACCAAAAAAAGAAGGCCAATTAAGCCCGGTGATACACTATTACATCAGCCGAAATCATTTATGGTTTATAAGGCAGTACGGAAAGCCTATTTTACATCCAGCAAACTTTTTATACAACGGTCTTTATTATTCAGCCTTGTTAATCTATTTTTTGCTTAGGCGCCGTAAGCAAAAGGCGTCTTTTCTATTTAAAGGACTAAAAGAAGGGCTATTTACGCCAAAAGGTTTAATTTGGTCAAAAAGCAACCTGCATCTGTAACTCAACATTTTGAATTATTTGTTTAAACCAACCTATGCTTATTGAAAAGCTGATACGCAAGTTAAAGAACGACCCGAATTATAAATGGGAAAACCCCTATTCCGTTCGCGATTTGACGTGCGTCATGGCTGTGCGTTTTGCCCAAGCACTCAGAGGCTTGTTCTTGAAACCGTTTCTTAAAAGCTCTTCCGGACTGATATTTTTAGGTAGTAATGTAAAAGTTAGGCATGCTTATCAAATTAGAGTAGGCAAGAATTTCATCCTCGAAGATAATGTAAGCATAAATGCGCTATCAAATCAGGGTATCAATATTGGCGATCATGTATCTATAGCCAGAGACTCTATCATTTTTTGTACCGGTATCATCTCTCAGAAAGGAACGGGAATCACCATCGGGAATCGTACTGGCATCAATGCTCGTGCTTATTTGGGTGGTCAGGGCGGAATTACGATTGGCAACGATGTTATCATGGGACCCAATGTCCAGATTTTTTCCGAGAATCATAATTTTGATCAACCCGGTATACCTATCAAAGAGCAAGGCGTTACACGTAAAGCTGTGTCTATTGGCAATGGTTGCTGGATTGGCGCTGGTACTACGATATTGGCTGGTGTAGAGATTGGCGAAGGTTGTGTTGTTGCTGCGGGTAGCGTAGTAACAAAATCAGTACCAGCCAATAAAGTTGTGGGCGGAATACCTGCACGGATAATTAAAAGCAGGGAAGTTTAATGAGTAAGCCATTAATTATCGGTGTAGACATACGTGACCTCAAGGTAGCCAAAACTGGGACTAGAACTTATTTGGAGGAACTTTGTAAAGAATTTAGAAGGCTCTCTTCGCCTGATATCAAATTTCAATTTATTGACTCAGCTTTACCGGCTTATTCAGGTACTAATAAATTACTGAAATGGCTCGAGCATATTAATTATCAGGTTTGGAAACAGGTATCATTACCTATCAAATCATGGCGTGGTAAATGCGATATTGTTTTCTGTACCGACAACTTTGTTCCACTGATTAAACTCGGATATAAAACTATACCGGTTTTTCATGATGCTTTCTTTTTTGAAATGCCTGATGACTATGGAAAACTATGGCTATGGTTATATAAAAAAACAGCTTTACCTGCAGCTCTGTCTTCGCCTTGTGTAGTCACTCCTACTAACTTCGCAAAAAAGCAAATAGCACGCTACACTGCCATTTCCCTGGATAAACTACGAGTAGTTTACGAAGGACCAAAATCATTTCCCGAAATAAATATCAGCCTGTTAAACAGCCCAAATATATTGCAGATGTTTTCTCTTAAGGATGCCGAATATCTTTTTCACGCAGGGGCGATGTTCAAGCGTAAAAATATCCCGCTTTTGATATCTGCTTTTAATGAAGTTAAAAGCAGTAATAAATATCCTGTACTTAGACTGGTGCTAGCCGGACAGTTACCCACTGATAAAAATGATAGTGATTATTTATTAGTGACGAATGCCATTGAACAATCACCTTTTAAAAATGATATAGTATTAACCGGCTATGTAAGCGACAATGAATTGGCTCAATTATATCAAAGCGCTTTACTTTACGTTTTTCCATCTTTAAATGAGGGATTTGGGATCCCGGTATTGGAAGCATTTAAAAATCAGATACCTGTATTGGCAGCAAACAACACCAGCTTACCCGAGGTGGGTGGCGACGCTGTGATGCTTTTTGATCCTTTCAACAGTGCAGATATGGCCGCCAAAATTACTGAACTGTTGGATGATACTGATTTACGCCGACAGATGATTGAAAAAGGAACTGAGCGGCTAAAACACTTCTCATGGCATAAAGCAGCTGAAGAACTGATCGAGATATTTAAAATGGCTGCCGGAAAAGCTAAGAATTAGTAAAAACTTCGACATGCTCATCGGCAACCTTTTCCCAATTAAAAACACTTAACGCCCGGTGTTGCGCTTTAGCGGCTAATTCGAGCATCACTTGAGGATTATCTTCAGCAAAATCGATTTCGCTGTTTAACGATTCTACATTTCCTTTTTTAAACTTTCTGGCAGTATTGAGCACAGCATATTCGTTCTCTTCTATGTCGCTAACAATCAGAGGTACGTTAAGTCCCATTACGGTGAGAACCACCGGAGATAATCCTTCTACGTCAGATGGCTGAATGTAGCAATATGAATTAAGCATCAATACGTTCACCTGATCGCCATATACATAGCCTGGAAAAATAACCTGATCATTAGCCATAGCCAGTATTTTACTTTCGTAATCTGATGGATTAGGCGAACCGCCAATTAAAACCAACTTACGCTTTGACTTTGATTGTTTGAAAGCAGGTATAAGGTAATGTAAACCTTTGTCTGGTATAAAGCGCCCTACAAAAAGGTAATAATCCCCTTTTTCAAGGTTTAAAAGTTTTAAGATGCTGCCGTCGTTTTTGATCGGCCCAACTTCACTACCGAAAGGGATAAATTTATACTGCTTGTTAAACTTATCTTCGAAAAGCTTTTTAGCTATAACGTTATCAAAAATAACCTCGTTGGGTAAATAGGCTGTAATGTAGGCTGATACTTTAAGAAACAGTTTACCGTACCAAGGCCATTTTTCGCGTTTCCAATCTACCCCATCCTGGCTGATGAATACTTTTTTACCAAACAACCGTAAAGGAAGTGCCCAAATACTGTTACCTCCGTTTTGCATGTGCACAACATCAGCTGTATTATTGAAAATGATGTCTAAAGTACACTTTAAAGAATGCAACAACGTATCAAAACCCTTGATCTTAAATGTTTTAAAAGTTTTGATTTTTACTCCCTGATATTCGTTAACGTCAATGAAGTTATCTGCATAGCGCCGGTTGTAAGCCGTAACCTGATGCCCTCGTTTAACCAGTCTGGGAAGAAGTTCGAGAGCAAATTTGTCAGCCCCGGCGGCACCTTTAGCCGGAGGTATAGATCTGAAACCGAAAGCAGCAATACGCATGTATAAGTTAAAAATTACAATACGCCAATATTGTCGTTTTTAACTGCAAATAAAGTCTTTTCTAAGTAACCAGCATAATAATCCTCAACATATTCGCGTAGAGCAACCTGCCATTCGCGCATCATATTCATATTTCTTAACTCAAGCTTTTTATTAATCAGGCGCTCAGACGGTGGACGGGGTGCAAAATAAGTGTCCTCAAAATAACCAGATGAAACTTCATGAAAAGTAACTTCATCCTCTAAACCTAATATTTTGATTAACTCCTGAGCTACTTCTAACCTACTGGTTTCACCATTGCAAACCATGTTGTAAAGGCCCCAGTACTGTTTTTCCAAAAGCAGCTTTACATTTTTTGCAAAATCAACAGTGAAGGTTGGCGTGCCGTCCTTATCGTTAACTATATGTAAATCTCGCTTGCCACTGGCAAGTTGCTTAATCAGCTTATTAATAAACTTCTTGTCTTTACTCGGTCCGCCACCCATCATCCAACCGGCACGGCAAACTATAAAACGCTTACAATTATCTCTTACGTAACGCTCACCCATATATTTTGAGCGTGCATAATGACCGAGCGGATTAGGCTCATCCCAATCATCATAAAAATCCTTTTTTCCATCAAAAATGCCGGCAGTACTTATATACAACAATGGGATGTTAAGTTCATTGGCAATTAGTACCGCATTTTCTACTGAGGTAGTATTGGTAAGATAAGTATCATCTACGTTTTTTTCACAGTATTCCAGGTCAGTGTGGGCGCCTAAGTGGAATAGGTAATCAGGCTTAAATTCTTCTACCTGTTTTTTATAGCTATTGAACTCACGGAAATCAAGAAAATCTAACCAGCGCTCATTTACATCCTTGTCAGTGCATTTAATAGTATAGTCGTGTTTAAATATGCGGTAAAACGCTTCTCCAAGCATCCCGCCCGCACCAGCAATGTAAATTTTTTTTTTCATGTAGACGTATTAGCCATAGTTAGTAAGCAGAATGTATGGCTGCCGAATGTATTAGTAAATGTTCCTCGACCCCAAAGTTAATTTTTTAGTGAGTTAACACCAAACTTTTCAAGTAAGCAAATCCAACATCTTTAAAGCTAGTCTATAAAAAGACGAGTTTTAGTAAAGATTTACAACCACAACTAACACAGTTCGACAAATAAGCTTATTCCGATTAAAATACATAAGAAACAAATATTTGTTTGCAGTAATTTAGCCGGCTCAACAGCTGTTAAATACGTGTTAGCTTAAAACATCTGCAAATTAATGAATATATTAGTTGTTAACTGGACCTGGTATCCTAGCGGTGGTGACTGGACTTATGTTGAGCATGTTTCTAAACTTTACCGTGACCATGGCCACCAAGTTATACCATTTTCGATGAATGATGAGCGCAATTATCCATCAAAATATTCGAATTATTTTATTGAGAATATTGACTACAAAAAAATTAATAAGCGCAGCCTGAGTGCGGGGATAAAAGTAGTGAGTAAAAGTATTTATTCGGCCGAGGCACAAAAAAAGCTGGAAAAATTACTATCGGCGATAAAAGTTGACTTTGTACACATTAATGTTATTCACCACTATATTACACCGGCTATACTTAAAACACTTAAACAAAGAAACATTCCTATCATATGGACACTGCATGAGTATACACCGATTTGCCCCGAAAGCACATTTATAAGCCATGGTAATATCTGCGAAAAATGTAATGGTGGAGCTTTTTTTAATTGCATTACCCATCGGTGTAAAAAAGGGTCTATATTAGCCAGTACAGTAGCCGCACTAGAAAATTACGTACACCGTGCCCTCAATTATTATGCATACGTAGATTACTACATATGCCCATCGAAGTTTTTATACCATAAATTCAAAGATTTTAATTTTTTTCCGGATAAACTGGTGCAGCTTTACCATGGTTATGACTACCAGGAAATAGAAAAAGCGAATGCTAAAAAAGTTCTCAACGCTGAAAAATACATTGTATTTACTGGTCGGTTAGAAAAAATCAAAGGTGCACATACCGTATTAGAAGCTATGAAACTTTGCCCCGATGTACAACTAAAAATTGTCGGTTCGGGCACACAGGAGGCCTACTTGAAAGCCTATCGGCATAAACATAATTTAACTAATGTTACCTTTTTAGGAAAATTAAATAAGGAACAAACACTCGAAACTATTGGCAATGCCCAATTCTCTATATGCGCATCAGAGTGGTATGAGGTGTTGGGCTTCACGATAGTTGAAGCCATGGCTTTAGGAAAACCGGTGATTGGTTCTAATATAGGTGCCATTCCGGAAATGGTGATTGATGGCCAGACCGGATACCTATTTGAACCGGGCAATTCGGTACAACTAGCTGAAAGGATTGCACTGTTAATGAGTAACACGCAAATGATTGCTGAAATGGGCGAAAAAGCCTCAAGCCACATTTCCCGGCTAATTAACGATGACAACCATTATCATGGATTGAGAAATTTAGTATTAGGGCTGTAAATTTTAAAAACGCCTCAGTAAATTTTATAAGCTACTATATAATTAAACTTCTAATATGTGGCTGAAGGACTAAGCAAGCTTACCCATTTAATCTAACACCGATTTAATCTTTTATATTTGTAGTTCAAAGCTAAGTTAACAACTACCTATACATGCGTACTTATTTTCGCTTACTCATAGTTCTTTTTACATCGTGTATCTTCTTTAAACAAGTATCTGCGCAGCAATTCTCTATGGGCGATATTAAAAATGTCCAAATAAGCCAAGCAAGCGATGAACAAATAATTCAGGCCTGGAAAAAATTGCAGGATGCCGGTATCTCAGAGCAAGATGCCTATAAGATTTTGCAACAGAAAGGCATGCCTGCCTCAGAAGTCGAAGCCCTCAAAAACCGAGTTACCCTTCTTGGACTAAACAAAAAGTCATACGCTAAAGGCAACACCGGTACAGAACCACAAAAAATTGATTACGCCAGGCCCATCATAGATTCTGTAAGCAAGCCCCGGGTTACGTCTAAGCAACCCGATAAAACAGCAACTCCACAGCTGGCTATTTACGGAACGGAGTTTTTTAACCAAACAAGTATTAAATTTGAACCTAACTTTTCTGGTGCAACTCCTAAGGGATACGTACTTGGCCCCGGTGATGAAGTCATTATATTAGTAACAGGGCTGAATGAAACCAGCGTGCGAGCTAAGATTTCGCCGGATGGTAACTTACAGATACCCTACGCCGGTGTAATTTACGTCAACGGTTTCACCATTGAGCAAGCCACTTCTATTATCAGGAGCCGGCTAATTAAGATTTATCCGGCCATCAATTCCGGACAAACTAAGCTTACAGTAAACTTAGGCGCAACCAGAAGCATACGAATTACTATTACCGGCGAGGTTAAAACTCCTGGATCTTACACTCTCTCATCTCTATCAACAGTATATAACGCCTTATACAATTCCGGCGGCCCTACCAACAATGGATCGTTGCGTTATATTGAGTTAATCAGAGCTAATCGTATATATCGCACTATTGATTTCTACAGCTTTTTACAGCGTGGCCTAATAGATGGTAACATTAGGTTGGAAGATGAAGATGTGATTCGAATACCGGTTTACCACAAACGGGTAAGTATCACCGGCGAAGTTAAACGCCCGGCCATATACGAACTTAAAGACAACGAAACTTTAGAAAACGCAATTGCTTACGCAGGAGGCTACACAGACGTTGCCTACAAAGGCACAGCTAAAGTTGACCAAATTAATACGTTGGAGCGGGAAGTTAAAGATGTGCCTTCCAACTTATTTGGCAACTACATTCCACGTAACGGTGATGTAATTCAAATTGGTGCCATTACTAATCGTTATACTAACCGTATTACCCTGGAGGGGTCTGTTTACCGCCCAGGAACTTATGAATTATCAGCAGGCTTTACGCTAGCCCAATTATTAAGAAATGCCCAAGGCTTAAAACCCGAAGCTTATATGGAGCGCGGCTACATCAAAAGAACTTTGCCTAACTTGCAGCGCGACTTTATCTCATTTAGGCCAACAGACATTATTAATGGACGCAACGATATCCCACTGCTACGTGAAGATTCAGTAGTTATTTTAGATCAAAATATATTTGTCTCTAATCAAAAGGTTACGGTAAACGGCTTTGTACGCAAACCTTCTACTTTTACCTACCGCAAAGGATTAAAACTGGCTGACGCCATTGCCATGTCTGGCGGGTTTGATGACGAGGCGGCAGATCATCATGTAGAAGTATCCAGAATCATCAAAAACGAATCTGACAGCGTAGCCAATCAGTTAGTACAGACTTTTGTTGTTGACATGGATAATCCTACAGCCGCACAGCGAGACATCGAACTACAACCTATGGATTATATCTACGTGCCCAGATTAGTTAACTACCGTTCGTTAGGAAATGTTAGCGTTAAAGGAGAAGTAGTGTTTCCGGGCGATTACGCCGTACAAAAGCGTGACGAAACTGCGATTGAATTTTTAAAACGTGCCGGAGGTGTAACCCCATATGGCTCATTAGAAAATGCACAGGTTTATCGCAAAGGTGTGCGGGTAAATTTGGACTTAACCATTAACCGGCCGACAGCAGAAGAAAAAAGAGATTTAATTTTGTTGCCAGGAGACAGTGTTTACATACCCCGCGTAATATCATACGTTGAGGTTTCGGGAGCTGTAAATAATCCGCAATATATTAGCTTTAACGGTCATCGTTTTAAATACTATATCAACGCCGCTGCAGGCGTTACGCAAAACGCTCGTTTACGGGGAGCTTATATTAAATATCCTAACGGCCTGAATCAACCTGTAAAGCGCTTTTTATTCTTCAGAAACTACCCTAAAGTGCTTCCAGGCAGCAAGATAATTGTTCCGGAAAAAACTCTAGACAATCGCTTCAAAATCAACTTTGGTGATCTTGCCGGTATCTCAACAGCTATTACAGCACTAATTGGACTAGTTAGCATCTTACGTAGATAACTTATGCAACAACCGGGTAACCATACCACATATCCATATGAACCGGAGTTTTCGGTAAGTAAACTTTTTAAAGATCGCTGGAACGACTTTAGATACATTTTGAGTTTTAAAAAAACCATTGCTTGTGCAGTAATAGCAGGTGTTTTAGCAGGTGTTTTAGCTGCCAAAATCAAAGACCCAACTTATACAGCAAGACTAAGTTTTGTTATTGACGCTTCAAAGTCGGGTGGTTCTGGCGGGCTATCGGCGCTGGCCGGTCAGTTTGGATTTAACTTGGACGGGCTAGGCGCATCAAACGGAGTTTTGGCTGGAGATAACGTACAAGAGCTGGTTAAAAGCCATAGGTTAATTAAAGCCACATTACTAACCCCTTATGATAAGACACAAACACTGGCAGACCGTTATGCAGTTGTAAATAAACTTGATGAAAAATGGCTTAAGTACAGTAATACCGGTAAGCCTATTCGCTTTCCTTTAAACGGAAAGGGCAATAGCAGGATACAAGACAGCTTGCTGCACGAAATGACGTTGTTAATTTTAAAAGGAGACTTCGGCATCTCTAAAACCGATAAAAAGCTAGACTTTTTTGAAATAAGTACAACCATGAAGGATGAAAAGCTATCCTTATTATTTTGCCAACGAATGCTTAACCAGGCTACAGATTTTTACATTAGCACTAAAACCCAACGTATACGCAATAATGTGGCGCGGCTACAGCATCGTGCTGATAGCATTGCTGCTTTGTTAAACCGGAAAACTTATACACTTTCTGCAGCTAACCAAAGCCTGCTTAACCTTAACCCCGCGTATACTACAGCCAATGCAGGTATTGAAGTACGGGAACGAGATAAAATTGTACTAACAACTATTTTTTCGGAAACCATTAAAAATCTTGAGGCTAGTAAAGCTATACTTTCACAAGAGACACCTACTGTTCAAATAGTTGATGAGCCAGAGCTACCGCTCAAAAAGAATCGGTTGAAGTATTCGGTTGCTATTATCACTGGTGTATTTGTTTCTTTTATATTAGCTGCAACAAGTATTCTTATACTAAAAAACAAAAAAGGAAATAAATAATTTGCTAATAGTCAAACAGCATATTTTCTTACAACTTTTGCAAACGCCAGTTTTTTAGTTAAAAAACCGGCGTTTTTCAATTTCAGGAACTCTTGAAATATATTTCTTTTATCCTTGGTCATGTTTGCCTCATAACAATCGTAAAATTGGGCGACCGTTTCCAATTGAGCGTTTAAAAAATCCTTGTTGTTTTTAGAAGCGTTAATAAGTTGTTTTAGTGTTGTGATGAAACGGTTACCGACTTGCTCATCACTATTTATACTAGCATTACTATCGTGCCTCCGATATCTGACCATCGGCTCATTAAGGTAACTAACCCGACCGAAGGTAAACGCTAAAAGGGCCATCCAACCATCATGATTTAGCGCAATTTGATCAGGCATAGCTAAAAATCCCTTTTTTAATACCTGATTAAAAAGTGTTGTACAACCGTTAACAAAATTGCCATAAAGTAACGTTTGCAAGTTTTGCTTGTATTTGTGCTGCCCTAAAACTCGTCTGAAAGATTCATTAATGATCTTGTCACTCACATCAACATACAGTAAATCGGAATGTACCATACATGGATTATCAGGTTGCTCTATCGTCTTCAGCGCTGTCGCACATTTTTCAAGCTTGTTCGGAAACCATATATCATCCTGATCTGATAGCGCAATATAGTTTCCATCCTTTGTCCTATTTACTGCATTTTTAAAATTTTTGATTAAACCCAGACGACTTTTATTGACGAAAAGCTTGATATGATCGTTACTCTCATACTGCTCTAGAATCTTAACAGTATCATCAGTCGAGCAGTCGTCACAAACAATGATCTCGTCAGGTATCAGAGTCTGGCTTATAATTGACTCTAATTGGTCTTTCAAATATCTCTCCCCGTTAAAAGTAGCTATCACTACAGATACCTTCATAGTTGCTCGCGGTTCCTTATTTTAAACTTTAATTTAATAAATGATAGTCCATCGAGTAACATATGATTTTTGAAAAAAAATTGTGCTGACAAATAAACAAGAGCACAGCTACTAACGGCTATCAAAACGGTGAACAACAGAGGTAACCCTAAAACTCGTGTCATTAAAATAACCGGAACAAACAACAAAGAGCAAAAGATTGCTTCGAATAATAAGCGCCATGGGAAGTTGACCGAAAAAAACTTTTTAATATTATAATAATAAAAGCAAGTAACTACAACCTCAGCAATGATATTAGCAAACGCCGACCCGACCTCCTGATATTTAGGTACCAGCAAAAAATTTAAAATTAAACTGGTTACTACTCCACCAGCTACACAAACAAACATCTGTTTGTTATGATTAGACGGCACCAAAATCAAAAACAAAAACAAATGTGCTATTCCAATTATAAATGGCAATACTGACAATATTTTCATGCTAGCAGCCGCTGGTAAGAACTCTTTTCCGGAAAAAAGCTCAATAAATTCTGGCGATAAAAAAGCTAAACCAAACACGATAGGAACTGCAAAAAACAAAATAAATCTAAATGCTTTGTCCATAATAAGATTTATATCTGAAAGCATTCCTTCGGCAAACAGCTTTCCAACTTTTGGTATTAAAATAACATTCAATGATACAATGAGCGGTATTGCTATTTTGCTTAGTTTGACAGCAGCGGTATATAAGCCCACTGCCTTTTTATCGGATAGAAAGCCGAGCAAAACAGTATCCATGTCAGTATACATACTTGCAGCAAGCGTGGTAGCTAAAATAAAAAACAGAGGTGCTAAATGCCGTTTGAGCTGCAAATTGTTCATTGAAAATTCTATTTTTTGTTTCAACAAAACCAAGCTGATTATATTATTGCCCAAGTACGAAAACATTAACAGATACAAATACAAGCCGTAATCCGACCGCTTTTGCACTAATGCATAAAGCAGTATTAAGCCAATCACTTTAAAAGCTACTGACCGTAAAGCAATGGCCCTAAACTCTTCTAAACCACTGTAAAGCCACTCAACGTTTGTGAAACCTAATACTATTAATAATGCGGCTGCACTGTATAAATCGTGTCGTTGGTTAAAATAATTAAACGAACCAATTATAGCATAATAGATAAGCCCTACTAAAAGACAAGCTAGTGCATTTATAATAATTAACTCTGAAAAAACTTTATGCCGCGCCTCAGCTTGATTTTGATACTTGGAGATTTCTTTCAGACCATATATAGGTATACCAAAACTTGCAATAACTGAAAAATATTGGGCAAAAGAGAATATAAATTGAACTTGACCTATCCCCTCAGGTCCAATAACCCTTGATACATAAGGGAAACTTAAAATAGGAAAGAGTAAATTGGTGATAGTTAAAAGCAGATTGTAAAAATAGTTTTTTACCATTTTCAGCTGTTCTTTTTAAATAAAAGTATCGACAATTTTATTTAAAATCTATATGTAACACCTAACCTCAAATGACAATTAAAAACGTCATTATGCGGTATATAATAATTTGCAGGATCATAATCTTTCAAAACCCATTCATAATTGAGTGACCGAATGCCTTTTAAAGTAGCATCGAACAACAAGTTCTTATATGCCCATTCTCCTTGCAACCCGAATGCAAAATCTACCCATTTACGGCTGTTACCATTGATATCAGGAAACACAGCTCTTGTAAAATCAACATCATGCTCATACCTTTCAAAGGTGAATCCCAACTTTTTTATGCCCTGTACCCAACTTACATTAAATGACTGTAAGTTGCCCCCAGGACCAGTGCCAGCACCTAAAACCTGCCCTCGATTAGTATGCCCTTGCAATACTCCTCCATGAACATACCAGGTTCCGGCATCTCTAACCAACCTATCCACAGATTGAGATAGTTGTGTTATTTCTCCGCTTACTAAAATATATTGATCTCTATAATTATTAAGCTTTATCATCTTGCGCATGCCCACTAAATAAGCACGTGAATGATCTGGAGAACCTAAAAGGTCCTTATAGTTATAGGCGTTGTCGTTCAATCCGTATTCAAAGTAAATTTCTGCATGTGCCTTTGTAAACAGCCAGCGTGCGTACATCGAAGTATACTGATCCCGATTGAAGGCGTCACCGGCCTCACCAACAGTCACTTTTTTATAAGGGGTAAAAAATGGAAAGTAATCTTTGACTGATGTTACATCACTTTTGTAAGCATTAAACGTTCTGGTTAATCCCAAAGTTAACCCGGTGATCCATTTTGGATGGTAATTTATATTTAAACCGGTAAAATAACGGTCGCTCGGATTTTTTTGAGTAAGTAAGCTTGTACCGTCGGATGTTGAGGTCACGTTCATCAGATTATAACCTGACGCCTTCAGATAACCACCTAAAATTTGCCCCTCAAAAGAGCCGATGTAAGTTTGTATTGGTCTAATTGTGTTTAATGTAACATGTTCAAAACCCGGAGCATTATTTCCGAGTAACATTGAATTACAAATGCCAGGCCCCCACCATATATTCTCGTTAGACAGCCCCGCAGATATCGGCCCAACGGTAAGCCTTATGCTACTTTGACCCAAAAACAACTTTTGATAAGAACTTGTACCAAAACGCTCAGGTCTATCAATCATACTATAGTAACTATAATATTTTTTCAGATCATCATCAGTCCGATTCTTGTCAAATCCGTCAAACTTTGAGTTTTGAGCATATACAAATTCAGGGCGCAACTGAATGCTTAGTGGCCCGTATTTTAGATAGAACCCTCCACTGAGCATTGTCTGATACCCACGGGCAGGTATCATAGCACCGTCATTCCAACCGTAAGGGTGGTTTGTATTAACTTGATTTTGCCAGTTTATTGGTAATATTTGCAATAAGCCTTGTTTGCCTGCAAAAGTAAACTGACCATGTGTTTGAAAATCATTCTCAACGCTGTCAGGTCTATATATATTTTTTATATTAAATAACTGCACAGGATTTATAGGCCTTACGGTAAATGAAACATTAGAGTCTATCTTACCTAAAAGCTGCATACGCCGATAATAGTCTTCAATTACCGGTGTACCTACCGGTAGCGCTTGGGCAGATATCTTATCTACTCTGCAAATAGAGATCAATGCTATAAACATTAATAAATAATATCTCTTCATGCTATATTAAAACCTGTAAGTTAAACCTGCCTGTAGTTGCAAATTAAATTTATTAATTCCGCTTACATAATAGGGATCACCAGGATTGCGGTTTAGTGTTGGATCAAGATACCATTGATAGTTGAGTGATTGTATACCCTGTATTTTACCATTGAAAATAAAGTTTTTATAATCCCATTCTCCGCTCAAAGCTACACTAAGATCGACCCAATGCCGCCGCCAATCTTGCGTGTCAATGTAAGCGTAATAATAAAAATCATTGTTATGAGCATAACGCTCCATCTGTAAGCCAAGTCGTTTTAAGCCACGAACCCAACTTACATCGAGTGACTGTAAATTTGCACCTGGACCGATGCCTGCACCTAATGATTCACCTTTATAAGTATAGCCTTGCGTAATATTTTTGTTAATATACCAACCCAAGCCATTTAATATGTTGTTTACGGATGTTTCCTGCATTTGGGTAGCTTCGGCACTAATCAATATACCTTCATTGTTTGCTTTGTTGGTCATCATCAGCTTTCGTAACCCAAAAATGTAAGCTCTTGATACATCCGGTTCTAACAGCACTTGCCTTAGATTGCCCGAGTAATTATTACGACCAAATTCGAAATAGACTTCTGCATGCTCATCAGGCCATAACCAGCGTGCAAATGTAGAATTGCGAGTATCCCGTTTGTTAATTGGAACGTCTTGTGCGTTGACATTGCTTATTGACGAAAAGAAAGGTAAATAATCTTTTACTCCATTTAAATCCTTACCGTATGATTGAGCGCTTTGGCTATAACCTAAAAATAATCCAGGCACCCATTTAGGTTGCCAAGTAATAACAATACCACTCATATAACGCCACTGCTCAGGTTTAGGCTTGTATAGGGATACACCTAAATAAGACATATCGTCTGGGTATAGGGGGGCGAAACCAGATCCAACTAAACGACCGGCAATCAATTGGCCTTCAAACGATCCTACTCCAGTTTTAACAGGTTCAATAGTATTTAAGGTTAGATGCGGGAAACCAGGAGCCGAATTACTCATTAAAAGTGAATTACGTATACCCGGTCCCCACCACAAGTTTTCTGTAGAAACGCCAAAGGAAAATGATTTATGATTTACTCTAATGCTACTTTGCCCCCAATAAAAACGTGTATAACTCTTGGTTCCAAACTTTACAGGCAAATCAACATTGTTGTAAAAATCGTAATAACGGGCAAAGATAACATCATAATGGTCTTTGTTAAATGATTCAAAGTAACTGTTGGCTGCTGTTATAAATTCAGGCTTTAATTGTACCGACAAAACACCGTACTTAGCATAGATGCCGCCACTAATCAATGTTTGCAGCCCTTTGGCAGGAATCATGGCTCCATCGTTCCAACCATACGGGTGATGACTGTTGGTTTGATTCTGCATGCTTACAGGTAGCAGTATAATTGAAGCTTTGCCATTCTGAGTTCCAAATAACTGACTCGATGTTTTGTCTTTTATCTGATCATTCGGATCCGCATACAATCCGTCGGCTAAAATTTGGGGGAAAACCGGACGAACCATGAAAGATACATTAGAATCTGATTTTCCTAAGAGCTGAAATCTACGATAGTAGTCTTCGGTAGCCACGCTGCCAACAGGTAATGTTTGTGCCTTGATAGCACTATAAGTTATGAATATTAATGCAAAAACAACAGGTAATTTTTTTATCATAAAGCTATCGTTTTTACACTGATGTTATCCACCGACCAACTTTCATCACAAATACCTGATAAAGAACTTCCGTGAGCCAGTTTATCCGAACACTTCAGAGACAAAGTACTTTTGCTGTGCTTAAATGTTTTGGAAATTTTATACAACGTTGTACCATTTGGCTTATCTTTCCAAAGGCAAATGCCTGGCAAATCTGTTTGATAAGCGCCTGCTTTTGGATTGTTATTATTGTTTGGGTAATCTTTGGGAAAAGACTGTGGGGTACAAAAATTACCTGCCGGACACTCCTGATTGGAAAAAGTGGTGCTGACATATTCCTCTCCATCTACCATCATTTGCCACAAGTCCGGCCCCTCCGGAGAAGGGGCATTGCCGTCCCATGAGTCATGTATATATAAGTCAAAAGCTATGGTCACCAACTCATGCTCCGGCAAGCTACTTATATCAAGCTGAAAATTACTGTTATTGTAGTTCCCTAAAACAGTATTATTGTTAAATTTTGTTGTAGTGGCGTTAGTAATAGAACTTAGATTACCGTTTTCAAAATTGTTAGAATAAACTTCGGCTTCGTTATTTACATTGGTTTTACAACTAAAAAAAACGATAGAGCTTAAGATAAAAAGTATCTTTTGATTCATTTAGCTTATTTTAACAATTCGGTCAAGTTCTTCAAAAATAGAGTTTTTGCTTTTGAACTCATGTACCAAAAGTTTCATAGACCGTACCACCTGCATATCATCGTTGTTTTTGGAATGTTTAACAAGATCACTTATTTGGCTATTTACATCGTCAAAAAGATACTCTCTTACTTTTCCAATCATAATCTTTTCATGGTGTGTAGGCAATGTATTTTCTTGATTGTTTAGTAATTCTTCATACAGCTTTTCGCCTGGCCTTAAACCGCTATATTGAATTTTTATGTCTTTATTAGGGATCAACCCTGCTAAGCGAATCATACGTTTAGCAAGGTCTATAATTTTCACAGATTTCCCCATATCAAATATATATATCTCCCCTCCCTTGCCCATACAACCAGCTTCCAAAACTAATCGGCAGGCCTCAGGGATGGTCATAAAATATCTTGTTATTTCGGGATGAGTTACAGTAACAGGGCCGCCTCTTTCAATTTGCTCTTTAAAACGAGGTATAACTGACCCATTTGAACCTAAAACGTTTCCGAAACGCGTGGTTATAAATTTAGTTGCAGGTTGTTTAACATAACTTAATTGGTTCGCAGCACCGGTGAAAGTTTGAGATTCACTATTTAATATATTATTCAAAGACTGAACGTATATCTCAGCAATCCTCTTAGAAGCCCCCATTATATTCGTTGGATTAACTGCCTTGTCAGTAGAAATCATTACAAACTTTTGAACACCATACCTTACCGCTAAATTGGCGATAGTTCTAGTACCATGAACATTTGTTTTGATAGCCTCGCATGGATTGTCTTCCATCAGTGGCACATGCTTATATGCTGCGGCATGATAGACATAGTGAGGCTTATATGTCTCAAACAAATGAGACATCCTAGTTTCATCTTTTACGTCGCCTACAAAAGCATGGCAGTTAGCATCAATACCCCTGTCTTCTATCTCTAAATATAAATGATGCAAAGCTGTTTCAGACTGATCACACATGATGATCAATCCAATATCGAAATTAAGTAATTGCCTCACTATTTCGCTACCTATCGAACCTGCAGCACCGGTAATTAAAACTCGCTTACCTTTTAATTCTTTTTGAATGCCGGTTACATCAATCTCGATTGACTTACGGTTTAAAAGATCTTCAATGTTTATGTGCTGTATTTGTGAAATTTGTAACTTACCTCCCGACCAAGCGTCATGTGGGGGGATAGTTAAAACTTTCACATCGTTATCTAAACATATATCAACAATTTTATTTTTTTCGTCAACAGACATGCTGTGAGTGGCAAATATTAATTCGTCCACGCTTTTATTTCTGATAAGCTTCAATAATCCTGATGCATCCAAAATTTGCACTCCAAGTATTGAGTTGCCCACTTTCTTACGATCGTCATCAACAAAAGCAATAATGTTCTTATTTACTCTGGTGTCATGATCAAATGTTCTTTTAGCAGCAACACCGGCCTCTCCTACCCCATATATCACTACACGAGTTCTGTCAAGTTTGAGATTTTTTATATACAAAAACAGATATTTGGCCAACATGCGGTAATTAACCATCAGCAAAAAGCACACTAAAGCATTTAACA
>CAJYJH010000083.1 GCA_913775265.1 uncultured Mucilaginibacter sp.
AACTCCGACACAACCATCTTTTTAAAGGCTTCACTATAGGATTTAAACGAGCCTTTGCTTTTTATTTTAATTACCTGGTAACTCATATGTTGACGTTTTATTCGTCAACTTTTTTCAGGACAGGACAAAGTGCAAAAAAAGCCCGGCGTTGCGCCAGGCTTTAAAAAAATCAAAAAAAATGTATCGGCACGTACGTTTATATGACTATAAAATAAGTCCAAAGTTTAATTCCCGTCTTCAGCGGGGGCGGTGATAAGGCAGTCTAACGTTGCAATACCGAACTTGGTCGTTGATATTTGCTCATAAACTCTATATTGGTCGATTACAAAAGCATCAACTAAATATTTGTTAACGTTATCATGTAAATGCAGCCCCGCCGAGGAGCCGCATTGTGAAATTGATATTGAGTTTCAATGTCAATGGTTCAATGTTATTAGGTTCTCAAATATAATAGCTTGTTTTAGTTATAACAAATTTGTTACAAATAAATATTAGATAATTTGATCGTTTGAATGCCTTTTAAATTTCGTTGTGTACTTATTTTCGCATTACCATGTAGCCACTTATTATGAAAGTCACCATCTCCGAAATACAAGAACTAATCTCTGTATTAAAAAGACGTTTCGAACAGCATGAAGGACGGCATAAAAGTATAGACTGGGCCTATGTACAAAGCCGGCTGGATGTATCGTCCGAAAAGAAACTTTGGTCTCTTGCTGAAATGGAGCGCACTGGTGGTGAACCGGATGTTGTAGGAGTTAATGAGCAAAATGACGAAGTAATATTCTATGATTGTGCTGCCGAAAGCCCGGCCGGACGCCGCAGTTTATGCTATGACCAGGCCGCTTTAGACTCTCGCAAAGAAAACAAGCCTCAAGGCAGTGCTGCACAAATGGCCGCCGACATGGGTATTGAACTATTAACGGAAGATCAATATCGTTATCTACAGGTTTTAGGTGATTTTGATACCAAAACTTCCAGTTGGATATATACACCCGGAGCGGTACGAAAATTAGGTGGCTCGCTGTTTGGCGACCGACGTTATAATCATGTATTTATTTATCATAATGGCGCGTCGTCTTATTATGCAGCACGTGGCTTTCGTGGTTGGTTGTCTGTATAATGGACTCGCCGAATGTATGTTTAAAGCACTGACAACACTAAATAAAAAACAAGTTGCAAGTTTTACAGGCAATAAAGATAATGCGCAAGTATATTTGAATAATGCATTAAAGCGCTGTATTTAAATTAAAATACTATTTATCAATTCTTTATACGAAAAGTCAATAAGTTTAATCAGCCAAACCTCCCTTTGGCACGACGTTGGATATGATGTTGTCACCAAAACAAAAAACATTATGAAAGCATCAACCAACACCACCGTTATCTTAAAAGCTCTGGACCTGGAACTGAAAGCGCTTTTGCAAAAAGATTTGGCTCAGTTTAAAGCCGAACGCAACCAGGCAACACAACAGACAGCTGCCACAAAACGCGCTGCCTGATCTATATATATATTCCTATCTACCCTATGAAACAGAAAGAGCTCCGTAAAACAGAGCTCTTTTTTTGTGCGGAAGTTATGTGTAAACACTTTTGCTTAATTTATGTGTTTCGGCATTCAATAATTAACTTTAGCCACAATCTTTATATTTAAAACATTTATGATACCTATCAACGATTTGGTAATACCTGCTGCCCGCAAAGGCGAGGTAGCCGTTTTACAAGAACTCATCAGGCAGCAAGCCGACCTCAACGTACAAGACGAAAAAGGATTTACTCCGCTTATTATCGCTTGTTACAATAATCAGCCAGAAGCTGCGAAAGTACTACTGGAAGCTGGGGCTGACGTAAACAAAGCAGACATGGGCGGCAATACTGCCTTGATGGGTGCGGCCTTTAAAGGTTATCCGGAAATTGCGGAACTACTGATTAGCCATGGGGCTGACTTAAACCGCAGTCATGGCAACGGCGGGACAGCACTGATGTTTGCTGCCATGTTTGGCCGAAATAACATGGTGAAATTACTACTTGACGCAGGTGCCAACAAAAGTATACCTGATGCGCGCGGCTTAACAGCGCTCGATTTAGCCAAACAGCAAAATAACCAAGAGGCTATCCAACTTTTGCAGTAGCAAGCAGTATTTAAAAACAAACAGCCTTGTGCATTTGCAAGGCTGTTTGTTTAACACATCACGCCATTAGTTACGCCGGAACTTTACGCGGCTTTTCGCGCTCCCAGAAACGGTGCTGCTTTATAGCATCAATAAATTGAGTAGCTAATTGCTGGGCATTGCTACCTACAATAACACCCTCGTCATTTGCTACCTTTTTACTAAAATACGTAGCTTCCAGTACTTGTTGCGCCTGCTCATGTGCGGCAATAGGCTTACAGTGTTTAAATGCTTCATTTAAAAAATGTATGGCATCGCCCTCGGCTTCTAATGTAGCAACACTGTTGGTGCCGCTGGGTACGTATACGGCATCAAACAATACAGAAGCGGCAGTAAGCAGACTTTCATCTACGTGTATCTTTTCGTTGTTGGCCGATGTGATATAACCTAATCTTGGAGCAATTACCTCAACTACACCACCAGCGTCTTCAACAGCGGTCTTGATAGCTGATAGTGATTTTCCGTCAACACCATCTGCTGCTAAAATCGCCACTTTGCGGGTTTTGATACTGTCTTTAATAGTGTTGGCCATGCTCAACGCTTCAGATTTGTCGATAGAGCTTTTTGCTTTGGTTGACGCGTAATCCTCAGGATTGCCATCAGCCGGAACATTTTGGTTAAGCTCGTTATCTAATTTTTTCGGAATATGCAAGCCGAGCGCATAGGCCACCTGCGTAGCTAAGCTGCTGTCAATTTGTGATAGGAAGTACAGCATCCGCTCGCGGATAGCCACAGTTTTTACCTTACCTAATTCAAAACTTAAAGCGTCAACTATGTGATTTTTTTCCGGGTCAGACTGGCTATTAAAAAACAGTGTAGCCTGACTAAAATGGTCGAAAAAACTTTTGCTTCGCGCGCGTACTTTGCTTGCTGCAATCCGTTCCGGGTAGCTGGCAAAGCCGCCTTCAGCGGTTTTGGCCTGGCGTGGATCATTGTTGCCGATAGCGTTAGGGCTATAACTGGTTTTCCCCTTGTTGATGGTTTGCCGCATAAAACCGTCGCGTTGGTTGTTGTGCACAGGCACTACCGGGCGGTTAATGGGAATTTCCTGGAAATTCGGACCTCCTAAACGAGTAAGCTGAGTATCGGTGTATGAAAACAGACGACCTTGCAGCAGCGGATCATTTGAAAAATCAATACCTGGCACAATGTGCCCTAAGTGAAACGCCACCTGCTCTGTCTCAGCAAAAAAATTATCCGGGTTGCGATTCAAGGTCATTTTGCCAATGCGCTGCACAGGCACCAATTCTTCAGGAATAATCTTGGTGGAGTCAAGCAAGTCAAACTCGTATTTAAACTCATCTTCTTCGGGTACAATTTGTACGCCCAGTTCCCACTCAGGGAAAGCACCGCTATCAATAGCGTCCCAAAGGTCGCGACGGTGGAAATCCGGGTCTTTCCCAGATATATTCTGGGCCTCATCCCAGGCAACCGAATGCACGCCCAGTAACGGTTTCCAATGGAATTTAACGAAGCAAGCCTTACCTTCAGCATTTACAAAACGGAAAGTATGTACGCCAAAACCTTCCATCATACGTAGGCTGCGTGGAATGGCACGATCGCTCATGGCCCACATAATCATATGTGCAGATTCAGGTGTTAACGAGATAAAATCCCAAAAAGTGTCATGTGCTGAGGCCGCCTGAGGTATTTCGTTGTCTGGCTCGGGTTTAACAGCATGGATCAGATCCGGAAATTTGATGGCATCCTGAATGAAAAACACCGGGATGTTATTACCTACCAAATCAAAGTTGCCCTCCTGGGTATAAAACCTAACGGCAAAACCACGTACGTCGCGAGCCAAGTCGGTAGAGCCTTTTGAACCGGCCACTGTAGAGAAGCGAACAAACACTGGAGTTTCGACCTCGGTGTCATTTAAAAAATCAGCCTTAGTCACATCCGACATCGACTTGTACAGCTTAAATACACCGTGTGCGCCCGATCCACGCGCATGTACCACACGTTCAGGTATACGTTCATGATCGAAATGCGTAATTTTTTCGCGCAGTATAAAATCTTCAAGCAGAGTAGGCCCTCTGTCGCCAGCTTTTAACGAGTTATTGTCGTCGTTGATTTTGAGGCCGGTATTGGTAGTCATAAATTCATCGGTAGCATCGGCCGTGTGCGGTGCCAAGTTTTCTGTTTTTAGATTGGACGGTTGCACGCCTTTATCTAAATTTTTGGTATCAGCGGTAGGATCTTTTTTCATTAATGAATTTTATTTGTAGTTGAGAAGGGTTACTATTAGTTAACCTAAATCGGGAACCGATGTTTCGATTATTAGAGTATTAAAAAATCTTGTGCAGTGCCAGAAGCGGTAATCGCGTCTACAAGCTATTCACTTATCTTTAAGCCCGAATTGGTAAATATGAAAAAAATTATTCTGCTGGCTTTTGTGCTATTAATACATTTGAAGGTTTCGGCTCAAGATGGCCCTCCACCTAAAATAGCCAATGCGAGTTTCAAGAAAGGCACCTATTATTTGCTTAAAAAACCATCAGTGGCGCATGCAAGCGGAGTTGTAGTAATGTTGCCGGGTTTAACGGATGCGATTTATTCGCCACTTTTTCAATCGGCCTTAGCAGATTCGTTAATCAAGAAAGGATATATCGTGATGATACCTATATTAACTGACGATAACATGCATTTAGCTATCAGTGATGATGACATGAAAAACCTGGGACTGATGTTGTCGGATTTAATAACTAAGCAATTTGTTAACAGGCGCTCATCGCCCATAATTTTAGGGGGTATGTCTGTTGGTGGTACAACCGCCATCCGATTTTATCAGCGTTATAAGGAAAAAAGAGTTGAAGGAAATTTTAATATAACTTGTGTCTATGCAGTTGATCCGCCTTTGGATTTAGAACGCTTATATAATTCGTTGGAAAAAATGCACGATGTTGCAATGCTGACTGTCTTAAAAGAGCCTTACTCAAATACAAAATCATTAAACGAGCAATTAAAAGCATGCTCGCCGTTAAGCTATGTTGGCACAACTACGGCGGCATTTGACTACACAAAACTGCGAATGTACTGCGAACCTGATATACAATGGTACTTGAACCACAAAATGGAGGTTACTGATATGAACGTTGTAGATTGTTCGGCCTATTACAGGCAACTTAAGCAAAACCAAGCCAATAAAGTGGAACTAATTCTGACTAACGATAGGGGGTATCGCCAACCAGGAAACATACGCCATCCTCACTCATGGAGTATAATTGATGTAGGGGACTTTTTAAAATGGATTGAGTAAAAATCAACCGCCTGTATTGTTGGCTTACTAAGCCGCCGCTTAACGGTCATATTTCATTTTTTTATGCATTGTTGGTAAATACGTAAGGCTTTTAAAAATGCTATGGCATACCTTTTAATCGGTATTGTCCACATCATACATAACTTCGTGTAGATTTTTATACGAGTTTTAAATGCTTCTTTAAGGCACATAGCGCGGACCAACAATGGCTAATGGTACAGCTTCATACATTACTAAAATGGTAACGCGTTTCGTTGTTTATAACGGTTAATGGTGAAGTGTTATAAATTTTTTTATCTTCAAATCTAACAAATACAGATTACAGCAAGTGACCATTGGGCTGAAAAAAATTGGTGACAAAGATGTCGTATTTGCCCCCTGCCTTAGTCTGTATTGTGTAGCACGGGCAGGCAGGTATAAGTGGTAATTTTGAGATATCAGAATAAAATAAAACACTGACCAATAAAATAATGGAAGCGACAATACCAACAAATGCAAAATCCTCAACATCAAAAACGGCGCTTTGGGCGGGCCGCATCATCAGCGGTTTATGTATTCTATTTTTGTTGTTTGATGCCGTATGCAAAATAATTAAAGAGCAGCATGCCATCTCCGCATCAAAAGCATTGGGCATACCAGAGGGCACTATTCCGGGCATTGGCGTTACACTGCTGATTTGCACATTGCTATACGCTATACCTCGTACGGCTATTTGGGGAGCTATTTTATTGACCGGCTATTTAGGCGGGGCCATTGCTATCATGATGCGCGCCGGCCAACCGGTTTATTTTGCGTTAGTTTTTGGCTTGCTGGTATGGTTAGGTTTATACTTAACTAATAGCCAGGTGCGTAATTTACTTAAATAGTTGTGGCGATGAATGTCTGTTTAAAAGCTTTACAGCAAACCGGCAGCTACAATAGTTACGAGGAAAAACTCTTTGAGGAGCATATAACACAGAAGCGCTACCAAAAAGGAGAAATACTTTTAAACCAAGGGAGTATTGCCAAGTCACTTAATTTTCTGGTTTCAGGTGCCGTAATGCAAAGATTAGAAAATAATGGCAGCCAGCAAATCATAGATTTACATACCGAAAACGAGTGGTTCTTAAATCATTTGAGCTTTGTGAGCCAGTCGCCATGCAATTGCCAAATAGTGGCCTACACTGATGCGGTAGTTTTAGGGCTAAACATACATGCCATACATTTGCTCATCAGTAGGTCGATAGCCTTTTTGCAGCTAAACAGGATTTTAGAACAGGCTACGGCAAGACTGCATTTTTTTGATTTTTCGCTTACGCCAATACAAAAATACAAGTTTGTGTTCGAGCAAAAGCCGGCCTTATTGAAGCACTTTCCGCTGAAGCTGATAGCCTCATACCTTAAAATTAGTCCGGAAACCTTAAGCCGTGTGCGAGAGCAATTTGGCAGGAGTAAGGCGTTTCTTGATTTGAATCAAGTGCGGTGATAGTTGTATTTGCCTATTTTTAAGATATTTTAAAAAATGAAAATCATGAACCATCAAACACAATCAATAAGGCCGTTTATAGGGGCGCACAATTACGAAGAGTCCAGAAATTTTTACCACGATTTAGGTTGTGATGAAGTGGTCTTGTCACCCAGTATGTCTTTATTCAGGATGGGTAGCATAGCTTTTTATTTGCAGGATGCTTACATAAAAGACTGGATTGATAACACAATGGTGTTTGTAGAGGTAGACGACGCTAACAGGTACTATGATCAATTTTTGGCGCTCGATCTACCCTCACGATATCCCGGCGCTAAGCTAACGCCCGTCCGCACGGAGCATTGGGGTCGCGAATGTTTTTTACATGACCCTTCCGGTATTTTGTGGCATTTCGGCGAGTTTTTCAATCGCTAAAAGAGAGTTTCAAAGTAAAGTGATTAAAAGTTATTCCTTACTTCGTTTTAGTCTCAGTGTCGAGTGTTTTCAACAGGGTAGGGATACGGTAGGCGCCAGTCATGGTAGCGACATATTGGCCCGCAGTCTGCAAGTCGATGCCTACTGACGTTATAAACAAGGGATTAGCACTATTTCCTCTCAATATTGGTATTTTAAGTTCGTTTAATGTGGCAAAGTTAGATTTGGCTACAACGATGATGGGTATACTTTGCTACAAAGCGTTGTACAGGTGCCCGCCCAATCCTAACGTTTGCTCGTCGTCCAGGTAAACGTATCCATCCACCACAATAGCTTCAACATCGGCTGTGTTTATTTGCTTTAACAAACTGAGGATGCAGGGTAACTCGCGTTTGTAAAACTGCCCAGGAACATAATCGGCAATACCTTCCAGTGTTTCTGCATAAGTAGCATTAGGTTTGTTTGAATTCAAGGTTTCGAAAGCCAGGCAAACGGTTTTAGCCTGGTTTTCGAAGTAATATGTATCAAAGGCGAGTATCAAAATTTAGTTTTACTATAATGTGATCAGGTTGCGGTGGATATAATTCGCTCATGCGGTTTCTTGAGCTTTCCTGTTTAAGCGCGCTATTTTTTAATTTACTAGCCGTTTCGCGAGTTTGCGGCGTTGGGTGATTGATTAACCGATCCATCAATCGGTGACCAAGCTCTCGATCTTCCTGGTAAACCGCATTCAACCAATCAGGCAACAAACGATGGCGCGAAAAATGCTCATCCAATTCAGGATAATAGTTGGTAAATAAATCTTCAAAGCACCGGCTTAACACATGGTCGTAATAATATAAAACATTACAAAATCGGCCATTGCCTAATGTTGTGTATACTTGTTTAACAGCTAAATCACCGGCGGGCGAAAAAAACATGGTATGTTGATTAAGCTGCTCTTCTATAGGCTGACCATTTTTGTATAACCATCGAGAATGATCTTTGGCTAATACGCCGTCCGATCCCCAAAGGTGATCAATATGACTATCGTATTCTCTTTTAGGCTTGCCATCCTTGTACCATTCTTTCTGGCTCACGCAGCTGCCGTGATTGTAAATTTTATCAGCAAATGGTCTTCCGTCAGGATAAAATACAAGATCGTGCCCATGAGCTTGGCCGTTCTCATAATCTATCGTTTCATTTACTTTATTATCGCCTCCGGTAATTAATAGTTTACCGGTAAAAGGCTGGCCTTTGTACTTTAATAAGCGCGAAGAATCCAGGTCACTTGATTGAAAATCAACATCGTTGAAAATAATTGGCTCGCTCATAACGCCTCCTGTTTAATTGGTAAGCTATACAGGTAACACAGCTTAGGTAGTTGCGTTTAGCGTAAAGTTAATTAATAAAGTATTAGAAAATAAATTTTATTTAACGGAATAGAAATGAAACTAAGCAACAGGCAATCTACAATGACACGCCATTTACTGCAGTAATTTTGTTTTTATCAGCATCAAGCTTGAAATAACAAGTATCGGTTTGCGGTTGCTTATCTTTATCTATTCCCCCGTAAACTACCTCAACGTTCCATCCCAAAATTTTTTCGCTTTTAAAAGCTGCTGCTTTTGCTTTGATGCTCCTGTAGGTATCCATCAATTGCATGTGGGTATTTTTTTCTAATTGATTATAATGCTGACGCTCATCTAACGTTGTACTGGCATCCATCTCTGCACCGTAAAAATTACTCTGCCTCTTTAAACTATCGGCTTTCGCTTGTAAGGCTTTGCTTTCGGGCGTATTGTAAAACGTTTCCTTTAAGGGTTGAGGTTCGCCAATAACCACATTATTCAAATCGTCAGGGTTTGCGACCCGATTGTGTAACTCAGCCTCAATGTTCTTGCGGTAGTCGTTACCAATCAGGCCCTGGCAAGCGCTCAAGGCTAAAACAGTGATCAATAGTGATTTTTTCATAGGGAGCATTAGGGGATATAAGAAAAACGACTCGGCCGCAATTTTAAGAAAACTTTATGGATGATAATCCGGCACAATGCTTTCATCAGTCGCAACCCGGCTCAACTACAGTCTATTATGCCATTTTGTTTTGAATGGAGTAAAAATACTTAATTTTTGGCAGCGTAATATTAATAGATTGTTATGAATGGCAATGATTAGCGCCTATCAATGCAATTGTATCAATTTATCATGATGATAAATAGACGTATAAGTAATTATATTTTTTAGTGGTTAAATTTTGTCACATATACCTAATGAATAGATGGTTTATACATTATAAGCGTATATTATTATGCACCTTAGCACCAGGAACACAACAGCAGAATCTACCTTATGCCTTTTAAAGAACAAGCGCGGCTTCGGGCTGTTAACCGGTTTTTGCAAATAGAACTGAGTAAAGAAAAGGAGCTACAAGAAATTGTAACGCTTGCAGCAAAAGTTTGCGACAAACCATCAGCACTAATCTCACTGACAGATCAAGATAAACAGCTTATAAAGTTTAAACATGCCTTTGACTTTGATTTGCCCACAAAGCACGAATTATTCGACAATCATTTCATTGGAAATAACCAGCCTGTTGTTATTGGTGACGTTTTAGAAGATCAAAGATTTACCGGTAAAACAGGTGTGCGCTTTTATGCAGGTTCACCATTAGTGACTAACGATGGTCATCACTTAGGAAATTTATGTGTATTAGACCAGCAACCGGGAGAACTTAGTGATTTGCAACAGCAGTTGCTACAATCTTTGGCACGACAAGTTATAAATTTATTAGAATTTGATGCCAGTTTGCAGATTATCAAAGAGCAACATGATAAAGCACGCCGAACTGAAACTGAGTTGCGTGCTTTTTTCGAAAGTTCTATCGACTACCATTTGCTGTTAGGAAAGGACTTCGAGGTTTTGGCTTTTAATAAAGCTTGGAGTAATTACATACATACCACCTACAACTTAACGCTGCAAAAAGGAACATCTATGTCACTTTATTTGCATCCGGAAAACGTAGGGATATTTTATAAAGATTATTTAAAAGCATTAAAGGGAACAGCTGTTTTTGTGAAGCGTAAAATTACCCATGTTGCACCTTATGTATGGCATATGGTAAAATTTGAACCATCTTTCGGTGCTGATGGAGAAATTATTGGAGTGACCATCAATTCTACTGATATAACACGCAAGGTACAACAAGAGGAAATGGTGGCTGCGCAAGAAAATTCATTAAGGGAAATTGCCTTGATTCAGTCGCACGAGTTGCGAAGACCTGTAGCCTCCATATTGGGTTTAATGAGTTTACTCAAATTAGATGGGCATGCTGAATCCATACCTGAGCTACAATTGATGGAGCGGGCGGTGAGCGAGCTGGACGAAAAAATTAAATTGATCGTAAATTACGCAGCAGGCGATGGTGTGGGAGAATACGCTAACTTAAATGTAGTGGCTGAACAATGACAACCTGATTTACTAAAAAATGCTGCAAAAGTTGTCACATTATGCAAGCTCTATCATATGTAGTTTATTGTCTTTTAGTAACTCTTTGTGATTTTTAAGCCTAAAAAAGACCTGCTGAAAGTCTCCTATGTATGCACCGCGCCCGTAGTGAGGGAAAACTACGTTTTTATGTAATACTCCCGGCACCAGTTCACCGGTTTCTGTCTTAGCAGGGTCTGACTGGTAGTATTCAGTTTTTGCGCTTTCCATTATTTCCGTAACATCCTCTTCAACCGAAGACTTCAACTTTTCGTCTTCCGAGTATCGGGTGATAATATCATTTAAATCGTTAACATCTAAATACTGGTGATTTTCGAATTCTAATAAAAGTGTAGCAATAAGATACAGACCATATTCAATAAACTTTTGGTATTCACTATCATTTAAACAAGTAGTATGCCTGTCATCATCATTAAAGTCTTTATAATAGCTGCTTAAAACATTACCATAGGTAAAAGAAAATACATAAACTCTGTCATCAAAATCATCGAACAATTCAAAGCCAAAATGTTTCAATTTTGCCGCAACTTCTGGTTCGTCGTAAACCCAATATTTGTATGGAGTATTCGTGTTGGTATGACTTAACCAATGCAAAATTTCCTCTACCTCTGTGCTACGTAGCTGCCGTACGTCTGCTTTGCATTTTTCTATTATTTTTTTCACATCCAGCTGTGCCCAGTCATACGCTTTATGCTGAGCGTTATATTGCTCTACATACTGATCGAAAGGAAGCTTGTATAACGAGCTGTTCAATGCTTCATCTATCCGTTCGCTGAGTATTTGCGAATCCACTTTGAAAATGTCTACACTGTGTCCCATGTGTGTCCAACCCTGCGCAATTTTTATTAACTATTGGATTAGAATATGTTTGTTAAATCGATATGCAGATCAAAAGCCGTTTTTAAGGAATGTTCATTCTGTTGTTACCGCTTTATTGTTAATCATCACTTGCTGAAACTTCATGTTTTTAACGTAGTCAGCCTTAATCGGCGTTTTAACGTTGCGGATATTACAATCAACCATCCGCAAGTTTTGTACCGGTGATTCTTTGTAAGCATTTACAAACACGCCATAAGTGCCACCGTTAGCTACGTCTAAGTTTTGTACCCAGATGTTGCGTATGATCGGCATAAAATTTCCGGGTTTTTCGTAGAACATATTACAATGAACGGCGGCCGTTTTATAGACGCCAACTTTGATGTTATCCATAAATACGTTTTGAATGATACCGCCACGAGATGAGCTGGTTTTTATGCGCAAAATAATGTCCATGTCAGGGCTGCTCATCTGGCAATTAATGGCATAGATATTACGCGCACCACCGGCTATCTCGCTGCCTATTACTACGCCGCCATGTCCATCTTCCATACGACAACCTTCAATTAAGTGGTTTTCGGCCGGGCGGCCAAAGGCACGTCCGTCTTCATCGCGGCCGGATTTAATGGCAATGCAATCGTCACCGGTATTAAAATAACAATCTTTAATAAGCACATTACGGCAGGCGTCAGGATCGCAGCCATCGGTATTAGGCCCGTGCGAGGTAATTGAAACTTTCTCAACGATAACATTATCACACATCACCGGACCGATGAACCACATAGGGGAGTTGATAAGTTTAACACCCGAGATCAGTACATTTTGGCACTCGTAAGGCTGCATCATGTAGGGCCGCAGGTAGAAGCCATCGCCAAAAACGCGTTTACGGGCATCGACTTTATTATGCATTAAAGTATGCAGACTATCTCTTCCTTTTTTCTGACTGGGTAAACCCGGCTTCCAACCATGTTCAGCATTACCTTTCCAAATCCACCAGTCGGCATCACTGGCATTGCCATCGATAGTACCCGTCCCTGTAATGGCAATATTCTTTTCATGGTAGGCATAAATCTGCGATGTATAGTTCATGCAATCCATACCTTCCCAGCGCACCAAAGCTAAAGGGTAGTCCTTTGGATTTTTACTGAAAATAATAGTGGCACCCTCACTAATGTGAAGATTGACATTGCTTTTTAAATAGATGGGCCCGGTAAAATACTTTCCGGCAGGTACAACTACACGGCCGCCACCTGCAGCATTGCAAGCTTCAATCGCACTTTTAAAAGCTGCTGTATTTTTGGTTATGCCATCACCCTTGGCACCAAAATTTGTAATGTTATAATCTTTACTTTTAAATACCGGTGCTTTGATCTGCTTGCGTAAGGTTGCTATTTCGTTTAACGGCTGATCGGCTGACGTCCAAACTGTCGGTTCGTCTGCCGGAGACGATGATTGTAACACAACAAACGTTAATGCCAATAAAGGCAAGGCAAACAGAAGCTTTTTGTATCGCATAGGTTAAAAAAATGAGCAGTGCTAATATAGTTTTTAATACCGAGTTACTTGGGCGAGTATAACAAATGTTACCATAGTTGTCGCAAAGATGTGCGCCGCTAGCATTGCAAAAATTTACAGCGTTGCACAATGGTTTACATTATATAAAAATGTACTGTTTTAGTTATAGTTAGAATAAAATCTTAACAGTTATCATACTAATCCGAAAAAGAGTACGACTATTAAAAGTTCATTTTTTTTAAACTTTAACAGTGAAAGTGTGTACTTGGTTCAAGTATTATTTACAAATCACTTTAAAAACGGAGAAAAATGAAAAAATTTACTCTTTCTATGATGGTAGCTTTTATAGCTACAGTAATGTCGGTTAACGCACAAATTCAAAAAGGCAACGTATTGGTAGGTGCCAATTTTGCAAACCTGAGTCTTGGCTTAGACGATTCAAAGGTTGTGAGCTTTAACATCACTCCAAAGGCAGCCTGGTTTATACAAGACAATGTAGCTTTAGGTGGATATCTAAACTTCGGCGTGCAAACTGCTCACAACTCGGCTACTACTGTTAATTATGGCGTTGGCGGTTTAGGTCGTTACTACGCTGGTTCTGATGTTGAGGTATTACGTCATGGCCGTTTCTTTGGTGAAGCTAACGTAGGTATTGGTGGCATCAATACAAGCAGAGGTGGTGGCCACACTAACGGTTTAGACTTTGGCTTCGGTCCTGGTTTTGCCTACTTTGTAACTCCAAGCATTGGCTTAGAAACCTTATTAAAGTACAATGGTGTAGCCGGTTTTGGTAATGCAGGTTCGCAAAGTACATTGGTGCTAAACTTCGGTCTGCAAATTTATTTGCCAGGTCGTGCTACAGCTAATAAAGTAAAAGGCGACGTACGTTAATTGTCGACAAAAAATGCAAAAAGCCTGCAAGTTGAGTTGCAGGCTTTTTGCGTTTAAACTAAGTCTGTTTTACATTTATTGGGGTTCAGGTAAAGCTTGCGCTTCAACCATTAGCCGATGGCTTTCTTTTAATTTCAATAAAGTATCAGCCCATTCAGCCAGTTTACTCATCAATTCGTCGGGTTTGACCGGTTTGCCTATATAATCGTCCATACCGGCAGCCAGGCAAATCTCCCGATCACCAGTAAGGGCATTGGCTGTAAGAGCAATAATCACAGGTTGCGTTGTTGCGGTTTTCCTAATTACACGTGTAGCTTCCAAACCATCTACATTGGGCATTTGCACATCCATCAAGAGTAAGTTAAAATTACCGTCGTTAAACTTTTCAATCGCAATGTGTCCATCTTCGGCCATTGCTGGCTCATAACCCATTTTTTGCAACATGTGCAAAATCACCTTTTGATTGATTTGATTATCTTCTGCAACCAGAATTTCCAAAGGATAACGTTTACTGAAATCCTGCGGAATTTTACGGTTTGCCGTAGTTGTAACAGTTGTTGTTGTTGTTTGGTTGCTTTGCAAACTGTGCAAAACATATTTGCTTAAGGCGTACTGCTTGATAGGCTTGGTAAGAATGTAGTTGAACAAATGCAGGTTTTCAGCCTTACGCTCGTCGCCAACCGAACTTAGCAAGATAACCGGAATACCCGGGTGCCGCTCTTTAATCAATCTGGTAAGTTGGATACCATCCATGTAAGGCATTTGTGCATCGGTGATAATCAAATGAAACAGGGGATCTTGTGCAAGATTGAATAAAGCTTCAGCGCCAGAAGATACCGTTACGGGTAACAAATTCCAGCTACGCAACTGGCTGTCGAGTATGTTTCTGTTGGTCAGGTTATCATCAATCACCAGAACCTTTTTACCGGCTTGCGACGACATGTCGAAAACGGTATAAGGAATAAACGATTTTTTACCCTCAGCAACGTTGATATGAAAAGAAAACACCGATCCTAATCCATCCTCACTGCTTACGCTGATTTCGCCGCCCATCAGTTTTACCAGCTTTTCTGAAATTACCAGCCCGAGACCTGTACCACCATATTTACGGGTAGTAGAGGAGTCGACCTGGCTAAAAGCTTTAAACAAGCGTTCACGCTTCTCGGCCGGGATGCCTATGCCCGTATCGTGTACATCGAACAGCAAATGAAACTTGCCGTCAGATTTAATGTTTTCTTTACGCACCTTGATAACAACTTCGCCTTTAGCTGTGAATTTTATTGCGTTGCTCACCAAATTAGTAAGCACTTGCTGCAATCGTACTTTATCACCCGAAATTTGCTGAGGCACGTCTTCCTCCATATAATAGGCAATCTCGATACCGATGTCAGCTACCTTAGTGCCAAAAATATCTAATACTTCCTCGATACATGAGCGCAGGTTAAAGTCTTCGTGCTCCAGTTCCATACTGCCTGCCTCAATCTTCGAAAAATCCAGGATGTTATTAATCACTGTCAGCAAGCTATCACCGCAGTTGGTGATGGTGTCGGTGTACATCTTTTGCTGATCGGTAAGTGGCGTTTCGGCTAATAGGGCCGACATACCTATTACTCCGTTCATAGGCGTCCGTATCTCGTGGCTCATGGTAGCCAAAAACACACTTTTAGCCTGATTAGCCTGCTCAGCCTCTCTACGCGATAGATCTAATTGTTCGTTCGAGGCAAGCAATTCTTCATTCAGCATTTCCAAGCGTTCGTGACTCTCCTTACGTTCGTGGCTTAAGGCTGCTTCCTTCTCCAGTTCTTTCATGGTGATGGTCTGTATTATCTGCCGTTCACTTCCACGGCGCAATTCATAAGCCCATAAGCCGCAGACAAAAAATATGATTGTGGTGAGCAGGATATGAACCACAAAAGTTTGCATATCAAAGTAGTTGAGCTGCGTAAAAAAGATACCATCAACGCCAGAGTTCTGCAGATAGCTGAATAAAGCATGATGCACACCAACAACAATCAGTAGTGGTAATTGTAGCTTTGCATTCTGATAGGTAATAAGTATAGCGCTACCGATGAATGCAAAAAAGTGCATTTCGAACATGCCATGCATCTGGTAGATAAACTGTGCCATGAACACACCCAGAATTGCACTAAGTACATACTGATAAAGTGTTGAATCGGGTAGGGCTATTTTAGCACAGTAATATGCCGATAGCGATAACCCGCCTATAGATATTGCCAGTAGCCATGTATCATAAAAGCCGGCCAATGCCAGGCCTACCAAAAAATAACCCACCAGGAAAAAGTCAATTAACTGGTCTGACCGCTTCTTTATTTCTGCACGGTGTTGAGTACTGTAAGCTGCGTAATCAATATTTGATTTTTGCGAAGGCATAAGGTATAATTATTTAGTGCAATTAGGTAAACTGCAACCATACGCGGTAACAGCTAACCGGTTGAAATGAACAGCGGTTTGGTGACTTAAAAGCGCATCAAGTGCTATACGCGCAAATTCGGTTTTAGAATTAGTACAGTACCGTGTCGTGTTGTAATTTCCGCGATAGTATAATTTGCCCTGCGTATCGATAATCGCAGCCTGCGGAGTCGAATAAACACCGCAGGCAGTTGCCAAAGCCGAATTGTCAACAACAGTACAATCCAAGTCAAACTTCTTTTTGACCTGTTCAGTAGTGTGTTTTTCATTATTCAACAACACCACTACAAAATCGGACCTGTCGCGGTATGTTGATACCAGAGATTTGAAATGCTTGATGTTGAATCGCGAACATGGACAGTCGGGGTTGAAAAAATGCAGTAGTACGGGCTTGCCGTTTTGCGCTATTTTATAATCAGCCAGATTTACCGCTTTTCCAGTGGCGACATTAATGTAACCTGCCGGCACCGGCGTTGGTAAGCTATATACATAATCGTTATACCAAAACAAACAGGCTATGGCAATAAGGACCATCCCCAGCCAACCAAAAACAAAAGCTTTCTTCAACTTTATAATTACAGAAATTTATAAGTTTCTTTTCGGCAAAGGCAACATAGAGCTCTAAGATGGCCGAAACCAGTAAAGCTTAGAAGTAGTATTTGCGTAAACAGTAACACATTATACGCAATACTTTGCAAATAAGATGTTGGAACAAGGTTAATTAAAGCTAAAAGGAGTATTAATTAATTACAAGGCTAAATTGTATTTACTAATGATTTAGAAGCGTAAATAAAAGAAAAAGTCAGGCAGTTTTGATATGTTAATTAACAGGTAAACATGTAAAATGCACATATTTTTCAATCATTATATGATCGAATAGTTTGACCTTCAAGAAAAGATTGTAAAAGATGTGCTTAATTGCTTACTGATGTCATAAAGCAACCCGGCACCTGCGCTGCTCTTCCCGAAGCCGGTTGCCATTTCATTGGGATGGTCATTATCCAAAGCTGCAGACTCTGCATGAAAGTTGTTTAATGGTTCTTTTAAGATTTTTATAGCTTTTGAAACAACTAATTTTAAAGCGTCATTATCGTGAGAGGTAGAATTGTTCTGCTTTGAGGCAGAAAATAACGAAGTGATAACCGAACTTAAGTTATAGCTTAATACCTGAAACCGGTAAACGTTTTCTTCTTGCGCAGGGTTACGCCCTGGTTCGGTTTGCATGGCAGTAAATGCAGCCGCTAAACCCGCCAGGTTTACGTAGACACTCTTGCGCGATAATTTATATGTGGTTACATCTGGTGGCGTTCCGTTGAGCTGGTCGCGCAGCTTTTCGAGGTAAGAGATATTTGCTTTTAAAACTTCGCTCATATAAAATTTGAGCTTGCGGCCTTCCCAAACAGGTAAAAGGTAGGAGGCTGCAAAAGCAATAAGGCAGCCAATTAATGTGTCGTAAATGCGCTCGATAACGATATGGCTGTTTTGCCCGGTGTAAACGTTTAGGCAAAGCACCACCATTGAAGTAATACATACAACAGCCGTAAGGTAATGTGTACGCCCAAACGAGAAGAAGCCCAATAAAAAAAGCACCCCGAAAGCCAGCTGCATTGATGCTGCAGGGAATATCCACATCAGCGAAAAGCCTATAGCAATACCGCTTAAGCTACCGATAAGCCTTTGCTTGTTACGCTGATAGCTAACATTAAATGATGGTTTTATTATCACTAAAACGGTTAGCATTACCCAATAGCTGTATTTACCTAAGGGAAATACGGCCGACAAGCTAAAGGCTAACAAGCATGCCAGGGTTAAACGCAATGCAAACCTGAATACCGGCGAGCGTAATGTAAAATGTTGTTTAAGCTGCGATAAAGTTAAATTTAGAGCAGGTGCAAAATCCTCGTACTTAAGTGAAACATCGGGTGTAAAAACACCAGTTTCCAACGCCTGCAAATGCTCATCAATCTGCTCTATGTTCAACTTAAGCTGCTTAAGCATATCGGCATGTAAAGGCGTTTCGCGTTCCATTATATAATTAAGGCGACTTATCAGATGTTTTAACTCGTCGTTGTAGTGCTGGTTGGGAGCCGGAGATTTGTGACGATGTAATGCATCAGCCACGCGATGAAGTTCGCCAGCCTGCAATCTTATAACTTGCGTAACAAGCTCGAGTACACCGTTTACGCGGAAATGCTCACGTACTAACTCATAGTCAAAATGTATAGCCGTAATCTGATCATACAAATCGATAGCGGTAGCAGTAATAGAAACCCAAAGTTGGTTACGCTTATCTGTTGAACCCAAAACTTGCCTATCTCTTATGACCAGATGACGAACAAGTTCTTGTTTTTCGTTAACGCGCACATGTAATGCCAGCAGCTTCCGGTAGCTATCGTTAAGCGGCGTTTTGACATTGTAAAAAGGAGCCTTAGCTTCCAAAAAATCTGCTGTGGCTTCCAAGCATTCGGTAACCGCGTTTTTGAGCGAGCGAAGTGGCCACAACTTAATGCTTAAAAGATTAATGATGTAGAACCAAATAGTACCTGCAGTTACATAAAAGGCAAACACTAAAGGTTCGGGCGGCCGTAAACCCCACGTAAAGATAGCCAAACCGATAAATGATGTACCCAACATGCTAAAGCGTAAACCGTAAGCCGTTAGCAACGAGCTACAAAAAATAAGAACAGTAAAAATTAATGCCATCCAACCGGTAAACGGCCAGCAGGCGGCCACGGCGAATGAAATAATGAAAGACGCGGGTATGCTTACTAATATGCTGAACTGTTTATCGGTAGCTGTACCTGCACTGTTAGTGAGTGCAACGTTAAGTGCGCCCAGGCCCACGGTTACGGCAGCCTGAGGGTAACCTAAATAATATAAAATTACCACAGGTAAAACCACCGCAAACGTGATTAAAAGTGCATCAGTAAAATATTCGGATTTAAGAAAACGTCTTAACTTTCGGGCCAGGGCCTGTACACTCATTCAGATAATTGGTTTAGGCAAAGTTATAAAAAGGCTACAAATAGTTAAGAAAGGTTATTTAAAGCTTTCTAATTATGACACTAACGCTGTACATTTAATTATGAGACCAAACCAATTTAAAATCAAACCTGGGTTCGTATTTGTTGTTTTTGGGTTTGCTTTAAGCGTTATACTTATTATATGTTACCCAAAAACTACTTACGGATTTTCAATCTTCGTAAGTTCGGTTTTACTTTTAGCTCGGGTATGTTATAAACATTTCATGTTTAAACGTCGAGCAAAGGAAGCATTATTCACTCAACAAACGCTGCCAAAAAAAACGTACAGAGTTTGGTGAGTGAATGGTTTATGCGTTCAAGCTTTCTTTAGCGTCACTGCCTTTCAGTAATTCCTTAATCATTAACATACCACTTTGCCAGCGTTTAAGGCGATTAACTTCTTGAATTGAGGCACGGCTTTTCAGTTCCAGATCGGCGTGATAATAATCCGGCATCAGAGCCTTCATGGCGGTATGTATTGCTATCAAACTTCCATTTCGCAAAAAGTCAGGACTGGCAGTAATAAGGTCGGCCAAAGCTTCGGCCATGCTGGCGGCGTAGTAGGGGCAGTCCCAGTCGTGCCGGTAAGGATTGTCACCTTTTATATTAACCTTTTGTAAGGGGTGCGACAGGTCTTCAATGATCTCAGCAATGGCATCGCCAAAGACGTTAGAAAACTCGGCCACAAAATGCGGCCACCAACGTGGATGCTGCGGCAACTCTTTTAATAAAGTGTCGCAAACCAGCACTCGTACCGGATAATCGGCATAAGCAGGATCCATCACAACAACCGACACACCGAAGTGTCCCTCTTGAGGGGAATGGCGACTATAAATCACGAAATATTGCAATTGTGTTTCCCCTTCAGCATGCAGCCTGGCTGTAATATCTTTTACGTCCCGAAGGCGCTCTTCCAGGTAGCCGTATTCAAACAGTATGTTTAATTGTGGTGCTATTTTCGCTTTACAGCGCTTACTCAGCTCATCAAATACATTATTGTTTGCCGACCTGCTGGTGAAATGGTTGCTGCTGTTATATCTGATTTCTTCTGAATCGGTTGGGTAAGTGCTGATATCAACGGCGTTTCCTGCTTCTGTTTGCTTATTAGGATGCATAAATCTGAACGGAACATGCATTTGCTCTACATCCATACGACGCGCCAGGTTATAAATTCGTTCTTCAGTGGCCGACAACAGCGGATCGCCGCTCACTGAGTCGAAATACACGGATTGAACACATCGCCCTAAATGAGCAGCAATGGCTTGATTTTTTAATAATTGCTGCAACGGAAATTGCGTGTTCAGAAAAAAGTCACGTAGTGCATCATTAGCCAAATACGCATCTAAAGGTTGCTCAAACCTAAGCAGCGTTTTCTCTTCACTGTTATCGACCCAGGCTTGTAAAAAGTTGTATATCTCATGTTCAAAATTACAGTTAGCCGCAATCGCAGCGTCTTTAGTACAAGCGTTTTCAATCATAGTTAATTAAGGAAATTTTTGTGGGGTTGTGAGTTATCAAATATAATAAAAATAACTCAATTATTAAATGCGCTCAATAATGCGTCACCGGTATTTTACTTAACTAAGACATGATTATAGATAATGGTTGTAAATAGCTGAATATTTTGTCTTTATGTTTTAATGCAAATGCGCTTATATAGTTTTATTCATCATTTATAATTTGCTTGTTAGAGGCTCCGATTTAAAGTAACAGTTTATATGAAAATCTTAAAAATTTATTTAAACATCAGATGTTTAAATAAAACATCTTATATTTGCACAACTAGTTCTTGGTTATGAGCGGTAAAGAGAAGTTAGGCGAAAAGATTATTAGGCAAATCAGGCAGGATATAAACACCGGAAATTTTAAAGCGGGTGAGAAAATTCCGGCAGAACCCGAATTGATGAAGTTATATCATGTAGGTCGCTCCACCATACGCGAAGCCATCAAAACGCTGGCGGTAGCCGGTGTACTTAGAGTACAACAAGGGGCAGGCACTTTTGTGAATACACTGGTGAATCCGGAGACAATTGATGAACGCCTGCGACGGGCAGATTTTAAAGAAATAAACGGAGTTCGTGCTTTGCTGGAAAATGAAATTGTGGCCCTTGCTGCACAACAACGTACGGAAGAGCAAATTAACGAAATTGAACAGGCATTGGCGGCTCGCAAACAAGCTATAATGAGCGAACAGCGTCAGGCTTGTATTGAGACCGACATTGCATTCCATTTAGCTATTGCTCAAGCCTCGGGCAATACGGTGTTGGCTGATTTATACCAAAGTTTCACCATTATCATCCGCGATTTTTTTACGCGCCGCGAAACGCAGGGCATCAGTCACTTTGCCATGAGCCATTACCTGCACGAGTCATTATTTAAAGCCATACGTGACGGCCAAGCTGACCGGGCACGAGAAATCACTCAGGAGATACTGAATAATAATCATTAAAATTTATAAACATGACTATACTAACATTCACCCTTATACTACTAATAGGTGCTTATTTAGCCGGCTTGCTTGGCTCGCTAACGGGTTTAGGTGGTGGCGTAGTAGTTATACCTTTGCTCACTCTGGTTTTTCAGGTTGATATCAGGTATGCCATCGGCGCCGCTTTATTGGCCTCAATAGCTAACTCATCGGGGGCCGCAAGCGCTTACGTAAAGGAAGGTATCACTAACATACGCCTGGGTATGTTTTTGGAGATCGCCACCACTATTGGAGCTGTGATAGGAGCAGTGCTGGCCGTGTATACTCCAACTAATACCATTGCCATACTCTTCGGCGTAATTTTACTATTCTCGGCAGCAATGACATTGCGCCGCAAAAACCAGGAAGCGTTGACCGAAGGAAGCAAACTGGCCAGCGTATTAAAATTAAACGGAAGTTATCCTACCAAAGACGGTGTGGTGCATTACAAGTTAAAAAACGTAGGCGCCGGATTTTCTATCATGACGGTTGCCGGAATTTTATCCGGCCTACTTGGTATAGGCTCCGGAGCGTTAAAAGTACTGGCTATGGATTCGGCCATGCGCATACCATTTAAAGTGAGTACCACCACCAGTAATTTTATGATAGGGGTAACAGCTGCTGCCAGTGCAGTAGTTTATTTACAGCGTGGGTATATGGATCCTGCTATTGCATTCCCGGTAGTACTGGGTGTACTGGGTGGTGCATTTACCGGCTCTAAGCTACTTACCCGTATGGATCCTAAAGTGCTGAAATACATTTTTTGTGTCGCCATTATTTTTGTAGCGGCCGAGATGATGTATAACGGATTCAATCACAAATTTTAAACGTATTTGATAAAAACATCATGAAAAAAGTAAAAGGCCTTTTGGCCGACCACGATATTGAAGTAATTGTCGGTACGCTGTTGCGTTACGGCGTAATGACGGCCAGTGCCATTGTACTGTTGGGCGGTATTTACTTCTTGTTTCAGCACGGACAGGCACCTGTGCCATCTTACCATCACTTTGTGGGCGAAAGTATTGGCTACACTACATTTTCGGGTATTGTTGAAGGGGCAACGGCTTTACAAGCCAAAGCTATTATACAATTGGGCGTAATGGTGCTTATTGCTACGCCAATACTACGTATACTGTTTTCACTGATTGGCTTTACGCTCGAGAAAGATAAGCTTTATATTGGGATTACGCTGGTTGTGTTGTGTGTAATACTCTTGAGCACGTTTGGTGGTTTAAAAATATAGAATTAAAAAGCCCGGCGATTTTAGCCGGGCCATTTAAAATCAACATCATTGTATCAGCACCTATACACGTATGACTCATTTCTTCTTGATTGGTTTAATTAAAAAAGCAATTGCCATTTAGATCGCGTTTGCTATTTTTTAGTTCCGATGTTTTGGATCATCGCCGTACCTGTTTTGATGAGCCTGCCCGTCTTTTAAAAGCAACCACACGCCATAAAATGGCACCACTTGCCACCAGGAAGGTTGATCTAAGTCATGGCACCGCTTAGCACCTTGCGCAATTAAAAACCAAAATAACGGGAAATGAGCCAGCATTATATTCTCTGTATGACGAAAGTGCTTCATCCCCATTAATGCCATCATGTTAGTAACCACAAAAGCAATGATATACATGATAACGCTGATGGCGTACTCTGATCGTCTTATGCGTCCACTAAATGAAAATATATGCTTGAACATGACTTTAGGTTGCTGGAGCAATTTAGTCAAAAAAGTCACTTTTTGTAGAAGCGAGTAATCTACTTTTGCTCATTGAAATTTGAATACCATTATCTAAAAATGTTCAGTTAAAAACAAATTTTTATGTAATGAAGCTTGAATACTTACAAGCTAAATCAAATGTTGCACTGGCCATTTTATAAATCGATGCACTGATTTTCAATTACTGAAAGTGAATATTTTATGTTTCTACGTTTACTATTTTCTTTTTGGCACGACGTTGGCTATAAGCTATACACCAAAACGAAAAACATTATGAAAGCATCAACCAACACCACCGTTATTTTAAAAGCTCTGGATCTGGAATTGAAAGCGCTTTTACAAAAAGATCTGGCTCATTTTAAAGCAGGTCGCAACCAGGCAACACAACAAGCAGCTGCTACAAAACGCGCTGCCTGATCTATATATATTTTTTATCTACCCTATGAAACAAAGAGCTCCTTAAAACGGAGCTTTTTTTGTTTAGACAGACATAGCACTGATTGGCTATAAATGCTATGCAGATTTGTTTATATTTTAAATGTGCTTAGGTAAGTACGCACATCTTCAAAACAAAAATCTTTAAGCAACATCCCATTTTCAAATACCGTTTCCAGCTCGTCTGGGGTTTCCGGTAAATCACTAACGTTTACGGTACAGTAAGCGCCGTCGATATTAACCAATTTGAGCTTACCGGCTTTACTCTTTTTAAAGCTCTCGGTAAGTTGTCCCTGGCTATTCATTTCTACAGGGTGCTTTTCTACGGCAACTTCGCGGCCGTTTACTATGGCTGCACTACATTTAAGTGCATAACGTTGTGTATCGCGATCAATCTTTTGCAACAGGGCACCACCCATGCCCAGCACCATGTTTTCGGCGCTGATACCGTTTTGTTTTAAGGCGGTATAGATTGTTTGGATGCCGTCGTAATTTACACCGTCGCCTTGTATTACGCGTACTTGCGGTGGCAGCACCTTATAACCTTTATTGTTAGTAGTGTAACCAAACTGGTTAAAAAGAATTTCAAAGATAGTAAGCAGCGTTTTTACTGGGTCGCCGCTGTCGGGCCTAATCACCAGTGTACCATCGCGGCTCAAAATCAAATCCTTCAACTCACCGCCCCAATATTCTTCACAGGCACGAAAGATATTATAACTGTCGGATACGCATGCCACCGTACCTGTGGGGAAGCTCTTGAGCACATGCCGGAATATTTCCAGTTCGCCCTCTTTACCCAGCAGCGTACAGATGCTATGCTCCGTAGCAGGTATGCTGAGGCCGTAAACTTTATCGGCATTATAATAATTCATCGCCATAACAGATCCAGCCAAATTATCGCTGCCGCTAAAATTGAGGAGGTGAGCCGCGCCGCCTATGCCTGCACTTTCTACACTGCTTACACCACGAAAGCCAAAATCATTCAGCACAAAATCAATTCCGGCCATAGCTTCGTCGTTTGCGGTTTCTGCAAAGTAGCGGCTGATGACCTTTTTTACCTCGTAACTCAACGTTGCAACGGTGCATGGATACCAAACCTGCATTAACAATGTTTCTAAAAAGTTTGGCAGCCAAAAACATTCGGGGTCGGTATTTTCAATGGTCATTAGTACGTTTTTGGTGGGTACAACCGATCCTTCAGCAACTGCCTTTATCTTTATAGGTAGATGGCCATCATATTTATCAAGTATGTACTGAAAACGGCTTTTATCAAATACGTCATCACGGCCAAAAACCTGCTGCAAAAAGCTATCTGCTTCGTCAATATCTTGCTGAGTAAAGGCCTGACCTTGCAGGTACTCTTTTAAAAAGTATTGTAGCCCAAAAAATACCGTTTGGTTAAACTGACCGCCACGGCTTTCCAGGTAGCTATAAATATATGAAGTGCCGGGGTAGTACAATTTGTGGTGAGCATATTTGTAAGCATCGGCCAATAAGATTAAATTCTGGCGTTTCATGGTATTTAGTTTTAAAGGTATTTGTTCAGTAAATCATCAAACAAAGGTGCATGTTCGGCGGTGGTTAATCCGTCTGTTATCATTTGCTTTAGTTCGGCAACTTTAAACCATTGCAGTTCAACAATATCATCTTGTGCAATTGGTTCGCCGCCTTGATAATCACAGCTAAATAGCAAGGTAATAATTTTGTCGGCTTCGTGGCGGTAACGCCAGTCGTCTATTTGGGCCGAGGTTTCATATTGCATTGGACCGGTTTGCAGTTGCCCGGCTTCTTCCTGCAACTCGCGCTCAGCGGTAGCTTCGTAGCCGGCATCGGTAGCGTCGGCAAAACCGCCTATGAAGCGCCACTTTTTACTGTTAGATTTGCGGCCCAATAGCAGCTCGGTTTTGTTATTTCTAAAAACCGCTACATCAACCGTAGGGTAAACCTTTGTATATTGGCTGTAGCAGGCATACATTACACCGGCACGAAAATCGATAGAATCAGATACTTGGTCGGCCGTTTGCTCGCGCAAGTTAGTGACATTATAGTCGCCGTGGCAGGGGAATTCGGTAGTGGCAAACTTGCCGGTGTAATAAGTGATAAAGCTATCGCGGCTTCCGTACAAACAAAATTGCTCGTCGGGCAATATACTCATCAACAGTTGATCGAGATTAGTTGACCAAGCTTCGTCTGATGGATGATCGCGCAGTGGCAATACTACCAGATCAGGATAAGCTTTTTTAATCATCTGCTCACGGGTGTAGTAATCGAGCGGATTTTTGCGACTGCACTTCACTGCGCTTACGCCCAGCACTACCACCACTTTGCGGTGTTTTTCTTTCACCAGGCTAATCAGCTTTTGATGACCCTCGTGCAGATAAGGAGTTTGGAAGCGGGCAATGATAACACCTGTTTTCATAACTATTTGCGTTGGTTATA
>CAJYJH010000084.1 GCA_913775265.1 uncultured Mucilaginibacter sp.
CTTCCGTTTTCTTAACTTTTAATTCCGGCCATAGCCAGCTTTAAAAGCATTAAGTACGATTGTTGTAATTAACCGACCAGCTTTTTTAGTTTAGTTACACACAACTTGCGTTGGTTTAACTTCACCCTTGCAATGGTCATTACTGTTTTAATTTCACTGTTCTCCGTAAAGTACGGTGTAATTGTGTTTTTAGTAATACCCCTTTTAATCTCAATCTTCAGCTACAAAAACTTTCGTCTCTGTAATTGCTTTCTGAATGGCATTAGAGTCTTTCCATGATCTTTAGCTCTTCCGAAGATTCGCCCGATTCATTTTCCGTTACTCAAGGCTGTCAATGTACGTCGTTCTTAATGATACTAAGATAGTAGTCTACCTGATACGTGTCAAGTAAAAAGTAAAATATTTTTTATTAATTATAACAAATGATTGATTTACAATTGAATAAAGTTTATTTCCTTAAATCTTTTCAGTTAAAAAACGCCAATATCGTTTCGGAATGTGCCTCATGTGCAGCTTCGTATTCTTTCGGGCAGGGATGTTTACGCTGTTAAAATAGTTTTTCCAGAGATTTTGGTATAAACCTTCGTCTTCAGTATAGGTAGATATTACGTTATCAGGCCGCGTAGTCGCGAAATCGAGCGCAATAAAATCAATCGCGTGCAGATTGTAAAACAATCCGTAATTGCGGCGCATGTCGTAAATGATCCACTTCTGGTCGGTATAACGATTTTTAAAATGCTTGCCAAGTAACGGCAGTATATTAATATCGGGTTCGATAGCTGAATAAAACGTTTCGTCCTGCAGTTTCTGGAAACGGATAAATGCTTCCATGCGGTGCTTCTCGCGCCTGATCATGCGCACCATTTCGGCTATTCTGAGCACATATCGGTTACCGTAATCCTCTTCAACGTTTTGCATTGAATCTATCACATAGCGTATATAACCGATAATGTTAATATCTTCTCCTTCAATACCCGCCATGTGCACGGCATATAACCGTTGTAACGCCCCTGCCGACAACCGCTTTTGCAGTCCTTGCAACACACGGCCTGCGCGCTTTTCGTCGGTATGCACTTTAATTACATCTTCAAAAAGTGCAGTAGCCAGCCACTCCCCTTTTTCAATTTTGATGTGCTGCAAACGGTGTTCGTAAATTTCGAATACAGCTGTTAGTAATCCCTCAAAAGATCCGTCGTAAATTAAGGTGGTCATGGCTAAAATAAATTAAGTTGCGTTACCGAATTTTTCAAATACTTGCTTTGCGATTGGGACAGGATGTATTGTTTAATAGATTGACCGGTTAAATCACGCCGCTCAAATTTGCTGCTATTGCAAGTGATAAAGTATTTAGCCCGGTTTAAAGCCACACCGATTTTTTTGAGTTGTTCCCAGTTCAGCTTGCTAAATTTACGGGCACTCACAATTTTTTGGGCAGATTGCACACCAATACCTGGCACACGTAAAATTAACTGCAAATCGGCGGTATTAATATCTATCGGGAACACATTCAGGTTACGCAGTCCCCAGCTTAATTTAGGATCAATATCTAAATCTAAATGAGGATTCTGCTGATCTACAATCTCGTTGACTTTAAAGCCGTAAAAGCGCATAAGCCAGTCGGCTTGATATAGCCGATTTTCGCGCACCATAGGCACACTGGTATGTAGTGCAGGTAAACGGTTATCGTTAATGACGGGAACATAACCCGAATAATACACCCGTTTTGAATTAAAGCTTTTGTAAAAATAATTAGACGTATATAAAACCTGCTGATCGGTTTCGGCTGTGGCGCCGATGATCATTTGCGTGCTTTGACCGGCTGGCGCAAACATAGGCGCCTTTTTAAATAATGCCTTTTCTTCCGTGCGCTGCATTATTTCATTATTTAAAAAGCCCATCGGTTTAATCATATCCTGCCTGTTTTTTTCAGGTGCAAGCAGTTTTAAACCAGCCTCGGTAGGTATTTCCAAGTTAATGCTTAAACGGTCGGCATATAAACCGGCTTCGCGCATTAACTCATCACTGGCGCCAGGGATGGATTTGAGATGGATATAGCCATTAAACTTATGCTCAGTACGCAGCTTTTTAGCTACTCTCACCAAGCGCTCCATAGTATAATCAGCATCTTTAAATATACCCGAACTTAGAAACAAACCTTCAATATAATTTCTACGGTAAAAATTAATGGTCAGGTCTACCACCTCTTGTACCGTAAAGGCTGCACGTTTTATATCATTACTGCTGCGCGATACACAATAGGCACAATCAAAAATGCAATGATTAGTAAGCAATATTTTGAGTAAGGACACACACCGGCCATCTTCGGTATATGTATGGCAAATACCATTACTGGCGTTTCCCAAGCCCTTATTTTCGTTTTTTCGCTTACTGCCGCTCGACGAACATGACACATCATATTTCGCAGCATCAGCTAAAATATTCAACTTCTCGGTTATCCGTTCCTCATTCATATCAAATCAAAAATACTAATATTTTTAGTATTTCAAAATTGATGCCAGTAAAACTTTCGGCATCTTTTGAAGGTTAAGCAATTAAATTTCGAAACCATGGAAAAAGTATATACGGCTGTAGTAACGGCCAAAGGAGGCCGGGATGGCCATATCAAATCGAGCGATGACGTATTGGATCTGGATTTGAAAAAACCGAAAGAAATGGGCGGCGAAGGTGGAGATTATACCAACCCTGAACAGTTATTTGCAGGCGCTTACGGCGCTTGTTATTTAGGAGCTTTAGGCACTGTAGCCAAAAAAGATAACGTTGATGTAAGCGAAGCTACTGCCGAAGTGCACGTAAGTTTTAATAAAGACGATAATGCTTATGCGCTATCTGCAGAATTGCATGTGCATATCCCTGACATGAGCTTAGAAGATGCGCAGCGCCTGGCAGATAAAGCTCACCGGGCTTGCCCATACTCAAAGGCTGTTCGGGGGAATATTGATGTTAAGGTGATTGCCGACTAATGACAATATATTCCTTTAAACAAGAAAGGGATTTGCTTTTCGGCAAATCCCTTTCTTGTTTATTAATTTTAATATTTATAAAGCGGCTGCTTCTTCCTTAACTTCCTGCTGGTTAGGTCGACCATTCTTGAACGCTTTACGAGGGGTAAGACCTAACAATTCAAACATGACCATATCCTCGTCAAACGATGGATTAGGCGTAGTCAAGAGCTTTTCGCCGGCAAAAATAGAACTTGCTCCGGCCATAAAACACAAAGCTTGTTCAACCGTGCTCATTTCGGTACGGCCTGCCGACAAACGCACCACCGTACGAGGCATAATAATACGGGCCGTGGCAATCATACGTACCATATCCCATACCGATACACGCGGCTGCTCAGCCAATGGTGTACCTTCTACCGGCACTAAAGCATTTACCGGAACCGACTCCGGATGCTTAGGCAGGTTGGACAATGTTTTCAGCATTGAAATTCTGTCTTCTACCGTTTCGCCCAAACCAATGATACCACCGCTGCAAACCGATATTTTTGCTTTACGTACGTGTTCCAGCGTTTTTAAACGGTCGTCGTAAGTACGGGTAGTGATGATGCGTTTGTAATCTTCTTCAGAGGTATCCAGGTTATGGTTGTAAGCGTATAAACCGGCATCGGCTAAACGCTGCGCTTGCGACTCAGTAAGCATACCTAAAGTACAGCATACTTCCATATCCAGCTCATTTACAGCTTGCACCATTTCAATAACCTTGTCAAAGTCGCGGTTGTCGCGCACTTCGCGCCAGGCAGCGCCCATGCATAAACGTGATGCACCACCGGCTTTAGCCTTTTGCGCTGCAGCTACCACCTCCTCTTTAGGTAATATGGCATGTACATTTACGCCGGTTTGATAACGGGCAGCCTGCGGACAATAGGCGCAATCTTCAGGGCAACCACCGGTTTTTACAGAAATTAGCGAACTGATTTGCACTTCAGCATAATCTTTGTTCTCGCGGTGTACAGTAGCTGCGCGATAAATTAAATCGAGCAGTGGGGTATGATATATTTCAGAAA
>CAJYJH010000085.1 GCA_913775265.1 uncultured Mucilaginibacter sp.
CTTTTAAATAATCCTGACTTTAAATCGTATAAATTTAATGTCCTGAACGAATTGCAGAACGGCATCAGCAATACTAAAGCCTTTAACCTGCGTGCATTTACCAGTTTGCGTGCAAAACTGCTGAAAAGTTTAAACTACGAGGTTTCATTTCAGTACGAAACTAATAATACTAACCTCGAGCAGTTTTATGATCAGGAGTCTTACAAGATGCGGTTTCTGTATAATGGCATGACTACCCTGAATGCAAGCACTAATAAGTTTGAGCATAATGTGATCACTACCGGTGGTCGGCTATATCAAAGTAACAAGCGCTCTTATAGTTATACCTTCAGGCAACAGCTTAACTTTGACAAAACGTTCAAAATAGGTAACACCGAAAACAATTTTACGGCCATAGGTGGCTTTGAAGCCCGCCAAAACGAATCGCCTTTATTCCTTTCTGATGTGAGGTACAGCTACGACCCGCAGTTGCTATCGTCACAGCCAATGGATTTTAAAACACTGAGCACAACGGGTATCACCAGCTATTTATACGGTCGCCGCACCTTGAGCGGTAATAACGGTACGCTCGACAATCCGCTTAACCGTTATGTATCTATCTATGGCAACGGCGCTTACATGCTCAATAACAAATATAACCTTACCGGTAGCGTTCGTGTAGACCAAGCCAGTTTTTTTGGTTTAGACCCTGAGTATCGCTGGAAACCTATCTGGTCGGCCGGTGCAGGCTGGAACGTGAGCAACGAGGACTTTATGAAAGATGTCAGCTGGGTTGATTATTTGAAGGCCCGGGTAACCTACGGTATTAATGGTAACTCCGACTTAACATCATCACCTTATGCAACGGCATCTTATCGTAACGATCAGTTATATACCAGTTTAATCTATACTAACATCACTGCTTTCCCTAATCCAAAATTACGTTGGGAGAAAGTAGCGACTACCAACCTGGGTTTTGACTTTTCGGTATTTAAAAACCGCATCAAAGGTACTGTTGATTTATATAATCGCTACAGTACTGACTTGCTGACTAACAATGATTTAGATCCAACCGTAGGTTTAAAAACTCGTGTGATTAATAATGGTAACATGCGCAATCGCGGTATAGAAGTGAGTTTGAGTTCAGATTGGTTCAAGAACCGTGATTTTACTTTAGGGTCAACCGTTATATATGCATATAACAAAAACACCATCGTTGATGTAAACTACAGTACGACGAGCGCATTTTCTTATATATCATCTCCTACCGATTTTTATTTTGCTAATACATCATACCAAACTATGTATGCTTATAAATATGGTGGCATGGTAAACGGTTATCCCTACTATCTGGATCAAAACGGTAACTCCAATGTAACCTTTGATGCGAACGGAACACCCACCAACGTAGCAACCATTAATTCGCCATCGGCGTTAGTAGCAGTGGGAAAATTGCTGCCGTCTTGGAATGGATCTTTCTCCCAGCGTATACGCTATAAAAACTTGCAGTTAAACATGCTGTTCGTTTACTCGGGTGGTAACAACCTGCGTAAAGAGGTAGTGCCGTTAGACCCGATCACAGGCAACGTTTTTAACGAAGGTATCGGGCAGCTTTACACAAACGGGTATACCGACATGCCGCGTCTGTACATAGAATACCCCAATGCCATTAAAAATTACACAAATACTTTGTCGAGCTATTGGAGATACGGTGACAACCAGATTTTAAGCGCTGATTATGTTAAGCTTCGTAACATTTCGCTTTCGTATACTATTCAGGCTGATTTCTTGAAACGCATACATATGACTAACCTGCGCCTTACCGCCCAAGCCAATAACCTTTGGTATTGGAGCGCTGCCGGTAAAGATATCGACCCGGAAACTTACAGCCTTAACGGTGGCACCCGGGGGTTGATTCTACCCAAATCATTTTTATTCGGATTAAGTGTTGGATTTTAATCATAACAGAACATGAAATTTAGAAAATCTCTCATACTCGCATTATCAAGTTTACTTAGTTTATCGGCCTGTAATAAATACCTGGATGTGGTACCGAAAGGTAAAACTGTTTTGTCAACTACAGATGATTATTACAAGATGGTTTCATTGCCCAACCGCGGTTATCCAATAGGCAATTTTGCTTATCTCACTGATGATTTGTGGATCAAAGAATCTTACATAATAGGACTGCCCAAAAGTATTGATATTATCAACTTTACTTTTGATGAACAGACCAACAGGCCGGAATACATAACCAGCAGTAGTTTCTACAATCAATGCTACGTTTACATTAACCGTTGGAATATGGTGCTGACGCTGATTGATGACTCAGAAGGCGACGCCTCAACCAAACAGTTAGCAAAGGCAGAGGCCAAGGTGCTGCGCGCTTTTGATTATTTTATGCTGATAAACGTTTATGCAAAATCTTACGACCCGGCTACTGCAGCAACCGATGGTGGCGTAGTAATTATGGATAAATATGATTTGGAAGCTAAAAAGCCAAAATCTACTGTAGCAGAGGTATATCAGTTTATACAACAGAATATTGATGAGGCATTGCCTTATCTGCAAGAAAAGCCTTTAGATGTCTATCATCCTTCACTGGCGTTTGCTTATGCACTCAAAACAAAGGTGCATTTATTTAAGCGGGAGTATAACGATGCTAAAGCAGCCGCACAAAAATCATTAGGTTATAACGGGCAGATATTCGACCTTGTAAAATACACTGCGCAGGGTGGTCCCAATGCTTTGGCTGTTACCGCAGCCGATAACCCGGAGGTTTTGAATTATGCATACAACACCGGTTATAACGAAATGAACATTGCTTACTCTTATCCTATAAGTCCTGAATTAAAAGCGTTATTTAATACTACTGATGCTCGTTATAGTTTATTTTTTTCTACAGGCCCAAGCCCTTATATAGATGCCGGTTCGGGCACGGCGTTCTGGAATGTACCTTATACCAAGTTTTTTTATCCAACAGTGGGGATGAAAACCACTGAAGTTTACCTGATGCTGGCCGAGTGTTATGCACGTGAGGGGAGGTTGAGTGATGCTATGAGCATTATTAACAACTTGCGCTCAAAACGCATTACCAATGCGGCGCAGGCTCAACTGGCTACACCTGCTACTACAAAGTCTACTATGGATATTATTATTCAGGAGCGCCGTAAGGAGCTAATGTTTGGTGTTAACCGCTTTTTTGATTTAAAGCGCTTTAACCTGGAACCTGATTATGCCAAAACCCTTACCAGAACATTCCCTATTGTAAGCAAAACGGTGCCTCAGCAAACGTACACACTCAAGCCAAATTCGCGGATGTACATCATTCCGTTTGCGCAGGATGTACTGAAACTGAACCCGTCGTTAACACTCAACACCGACGAAACTATACCTTTTAGATAAGCGAGATTTATTAATATGAAACAGTTACTTGTGTATGGCTTTTTGCTATGCGGTTTCACGTCATTTGCCCAAAAAGCGCCCACGCCTGTAGTAAAGCCCGATAGTTTGAAAAAGCCGGTGGCAGTACAACCGTATAGTAAGATAATTAACAATACTGCCATAAAACAGCGCGGTATGTTTGCCATAGATTATGTAGACAACAAATGGTACTTTGAAATACCCGATTCGTTGTTTAACCGTAACCTTTTAGTAGTTACCCGTTACGTAGGAACACCGCAGGGCGGACCCCCATACGGCGGCGAAGAGGCTAATGAGCAAAGCATCTACTTTGAAAAAATGGCCGGAAATAAAGTGTTGCTCCGGGCAGTGGTTTACCGTCAGGACGGTGCCGATAGTACACAGGCCATATACAAGGCTGTTCAGAATTCGAATGTGAACCCCATTGTAGCCACGTTTGATGTAAAAGCGATTAACCCGGCCGATAGGAGTACAGTAATTGAGGTAACCGATCTTTTCAAAAAAGATAACACGGTGATGTCTATCTCAGCCGAGAATAAAACTAGCAATAAGCTGGGGAGCCTGGCCGACGATCGTACGTTCATCAGCCAGATGCGTTCGTATCCTATCAACATAGAGGTTAAAACTACCCGTACGTACACCACATCATCACCTGCTTCAAACGCAGGCCGAGCGGCGGGGGCAATCACATTTAATATGAATACCTCGCTGGTGCTGCTACCTAAAGTGCCGATGAAAAAACGACTGTTTGATGAACGGGTTGGTTTTTTTGCAAACCGTTATGTGCTTTACAATGATGATAACCAGCGTACCAATACACTTGATTATATACAACGCTACCGCCTGGAGCCTAAGACAGAAGATGTAGACAAATATAAGAAGGGAATCTTGGTTGAGCCTGCAAAGCAGATTGTATATTACATCGATCCGGCAACACCAAAAAAATGGCGCCCATATCTGATAGCGGGTGTAAACGATTGGCAAAAAGCGTTTGAGCAAGCCGGTTTTAAAAATGCCATTGTTGCTAAAGAATGGCCCGAGGCTGATACGACTATGAGTTTGGAAGATGCGCGCTTTTCTGTAATCCGGTATGCTGCTTCTGAAAAACCGAATGCTTATGGTCCGCGTGTCAGTGACCCACGCAGCGGCGAAATTATTGAAAGCCATGTGGTATGGTTTCATGATGTGATGAAGCTGCTGCATTCGTGGTATATGATTCAGGCAGGTGCCATTGACCCGCGTGCCCGTAAAATGCAGTTTGATGACCAGCTAATGGGCGAGCTTATCCGCTTTGTTTCTTCGCACGAAGTTGGGCACTCGCTTGGCTTGAGGCATAATATGGGCGCCAGCAGCCAGACTCCGGTCGAGAAATTGCGCGATAAGAAATGGGTGGAAGCCAATGGTCATACGGTATCTATCATGGACTATGCCCGCTTTAACTATGTGGCCCAGCCCGAAGATCATGTAAGCAAAGAAGGTATTTATCCGCGCATTGGTGCATACGATAAGTGGGCCGTTGAGTGGGGGTACAAAATGTTTCCGGGCAATCAGAGTACTGAGCAGGAACACAAACTATTGAATAAACTGATTATCGATAGCCTGGGCCGTAACCCTAAATTATGGTTTGGTGGCGAGGGTAAAACAGACGACCCACGTAGCCAGACTGAGGACTTAAGCGACAATGTTATCAAAGCAAACGAGTATGGCATAAAAAACCTGAAAAGGGTAGTGGCACAACTCCCTGCATGGACACGCGAAGAAGGTGATTTGTACGATAACTTATCCGAAATGCACAAAGGGGCTGTTGCACAATACAGGCGTTATCTGTATCACGTGATGAAACACTTTGCCGGCAGATACACAACCATAAAAAGTGTAGAGCAGGCTGGTCCGGTTTACACAGCCATCCCAAAAGCACGTGTTAAGGCAGCAATGCATTATGTAGGGCGTAACGTTTTTGAAGCGCCATTGTGGCTTTATCCGACAAGCATAACCGACAAAACTGGGTTGAAAGCTGTTGAGGATATTACGGAACAGCAAAACCAGATTATCTTGATGTTACTGAGCCCGACTATGCTATATAACCTGAACGGCATAGCCCTTCAATCTAAAGACCCTTATCCTGTAGCCGAATATTTAAGCGACCTGAAGAACGAAGTATGGAAGCCAATGGGCCGGAACGAGCTGAGTAATACTACACGCCGAAGCCTCGAGCGCGCTTATGTAGAAAAGCTATCCTTTATAATTAATCCTAAACAGGTTAAAGATGGAAATCTTAAAACTAATGTACAGCGCGATGATACCCGTTTGTTGGTTTTAGATCATACCAAAAAACTAAGGTCGGTTGTAAAACTAATGGCATTGAACGACGCCAAGAACGCAGCGCACTATAACGATCTGGTGCACGAGATTGACAAAATATTACACGAAGAAAGAAAACTTTAATTCTTATACCCATGAAGTTACTAAAAATAGGTGCAGTTGCCCTGGTGCTGTTTTGCGGAAAAGCTGCCATGGCGCAGCAGGATACTACGGCTATGAAACCCGACACAGCACTTGCCCGCCGCAACGACAAGGCTTTACCGGCTTATCTGGCTGTAAAAGATGGCCTACTAAAATCAGACTCCGTTGCTGTCGCTGCATCTGCTAAAGTATTGGCAGATGAGTTACTGCGCATTCGCTTGAGATCACATGTGTTGCAGGATCTGATGAACATGAAAGCCTTGCGTACCAACATCATTGCCGAAACTAAGGCGATTGCCGAAACTAAAAACATCAATAAACAGCGGGAGCACTTTGCTAATGTTTCTAAAGGTTTTTGGGAACTGGCAGGCCGATACCGGTTTATTAAAGAAACTCATGTTTATTACCAGCAATGCCCCATGACTGGTGTAACCTGGGTAAGTGATAGCAAGGAAATTAAAAACCCCTATTACCCTAAAAACATGTTGACCTGCGGTGCTGTAAAAGCACAGTTATAAAATAGTTTAAGCCGTTCCAATTCTTCAGAAGTTCTTTAAATGAGTTAATAAGTCAGTTTATGAGGGGTGCCTATTGAAGAGGGTGCCCTTATTTTTTAACTCATTATTCATCCGAATGATATGTACTACTTTTTTTTAAGATATAGTGTTGTAGGTGTTGCTTTTGTTTTTGCTGCTTTTTTGCTTTGGTTGCCATCAATGTCGTCAGCACAAAATAAACTTAGTACAGATACTGTTTCAATATCCGGTTTAAGCGAGGCTTCAAAACCGGTAATGCAAAAAGCAATCAGCATGCATAGTGGTGCTCAATTAAACTGGTCTGGAGGTCAGGGCAAAGCGCAACTTGTTTATGATGGCAGGAAAACCAGTCGATCAACATTGTTGAAAAGCATTGCTTTAGCAGGTTTTGATAATAGCGACTACCTGGCACCGGATGAAGCTTATCAAAATCTTCCGGCGGCTTTACGTTATGAACGGGTTCGAAAAGCTAAGTGGGCAATAATAACTAATCCGCTTATCAAAACGCCTCAAGCTGTTATACTTACAGGGACGACCAATAATCTCGAAGGTGCTCCATTAGATAAGGTTATTGATTTTTATTTAAAAATGAAAGATGCCTTGGTGAGTACCGATTCTAAAGCAGCCTCTAAAGCGGGTGCAGAAATGCTTTCGAGCATTAAAGCGGTTAAAGTAAACAATATGCCTGTTAATATGGCTAATGACTGGAACAATAACCGTCAACAATTGGAGTCTGCAGTGCAAAACTTAACCAAAGAGGTTAATACTGATGCTCAACGTCAGCTGTTTATGTCGCTATCTCCTATAATGCTTAAGATTGCCAAAGCGGCCGGTTATCAGGAGCCTTTGTATTATCAATTTTGTCCGATGGCCAACAATGGCAAAGGAGCCAACTGGATCAGCCAGTTTGCCGAAATTAAAAACCCTTATTATGGCAGCATGATGCTTAATTGCGGTCAAACGGTCGAAACGATTAAGTAAGCAAATTCAACAGAGATTTTCATGAAGTTTAACAAACCATTGGCTTGGGCTGCCTCGCTATGTCTATATATACTAAATTTACCGGCAGTAAATGCGCAAAAGGTTGTGAAATACGATCTGTATGTAAAAGATACGCTCGTGAATTTTACCGGGAAAAGTAAACGCGCCATTGCAATAAACGGGCAGATACCTATGCCTACACTAACTTTTACTGAAGGCGATACCGCTGAAATTGTGGTGCATAACTTATTAAACGAACCTACCGCTTTGCACTGGCATGGATTAATTTTGCCAAATAAGGAGGACGGTGTACCTTATCTTACTCAGATGCCCATCAAACCGGGTGAGGCTTATACTTACCGGTTCCCAATTAAGCAAAACGGTACGCACTGGTATCATAGTCATTACGGCTTGCAGGAGCAAATCGGTATGTATGGCTCCATGATTCTTAATAAACGTGGTGATGATTCAACTTTTAGAAAAGGTATTGACGATTTACCAACCATTCCGCTTATTTTAAGTGAGTGGACCGACATGAAGCCCGAAACTGTGCACCGTTTGCTGCACAACGCTTCAGACTGGTTTGCCATCAGGAAAGGAGCTACTCAAAGCTATGTCGAGGCTATCAAGCAAAAGCAGTTAGGTACCAAGCTCAAAAACGAATGGAAGCGTATGATGGCGATGGATGTGAGCGATGTTTACTACGATAAATTTCTGATGAATGGCTATGCAGAAAGCTCATTCAAAAACTTGAAAGCAGGCGACCGTGTACGGTTGCGGATATCAAACGGTGGTGCATCTACTTACTTCTGGCTGCGGTATGCCGGCGGTAAAATCACAGTAGTGGCCAGTGATGGTAACGATGTTGAGCCTGTAGAGGTAGACCGCATGATGATTGCCGTATCAGAAACTTACGATGTAATAGTAACAATACCAGCAGCAGGCACTGCTTTTGAGTTTATGGCAACGTCTGAAGACCGTATCCGCTCAGCCTCTATGTTTCTGGGTGATGGTGTGAAGCAGCTCATTGCGCCTTTACCACGCCTGAATTATTTTGCCGGCATGAATATGATGAACAGCATGATGAAGATGAATGGCGATTTGGATGATATGGGCATGAATATGAGCCTGAACCAAATGGATATGAATGCTGTGATGTATCCTGAGATTACAGGTGCGGTTTCTAAGGAAACCAGTACTACTGACTTGTACAGCCCTAACAAAGTATCTTCGATTAAAACACTTAACTATGCTATGCTGCAGGCGTCTTCAAATACAACCCTGCCTGCACAAGCGCCTGCGAAAGAGTATAAGTTTACCCTCACAGGAAACATGAACCGTTATGTTTGGAGTATAGATAACCGGGTAATTTCTGAAACGGAGAAAATACCCGTAAAAAAAGGTGAGACGCTCAGATTGGTATTATACAATAACTCGATGATGCGGCACCCGATGCACCTGCACGGACACGATTTTAGAATATTGAATGGCAAAGGCAAGTATGCACCGCTTAAAAACGTGATAGATGTTATGCCTATGGAAACCGATACGCTCGAGTTTAGGGCAAATAACGAGGGCGACTGGTTTTTTCATTGCCACATATTATACCATATGATGAGCGGGATGGGGCGCATATTTAGTTATACAGATGCTGAGCCAAACCCTTTGTTTCCAAGTCCCGAAAAAGCTTACCAAAAGCTAAAAGCCGATGATCGCATGGCGCACTTTATGGCACGTAACGATTTTGCCACCAATGGTAATGATGGTGAGGCTATGTTGCAAAATACGCGCTATAGTTTAGCCACCGAATGGCGCTTAGGCTACAACGATATGCATGGCTACGAAATTGAAACTCATTTTGGCCGGTACATTGGCAAAATGCAGTGGCTGATGCCTTTCATTGGTTTTGATCACCGTTATCGCGATATGGGTGACGAAGGGCCTGAAAAAAACCTGTTTGGGCAAATCAATACCAAGAATAAACGAACACAGTTCAGTTTCGGTGCAGCATATACACTGCCCATGCTATTGATTGCACAAGCCGAAGTTTATCATGATGGTAATGTGCGCGTGCAACTAATGCGCGAAGACATTCCGGTTGCTAAACGCATGCGTGCCGACTTTATGATTAACACAGATAAAGAATATATGGCCGGGTTATCATACATCGTTACCAGAAACATGGGCTTAAAAACGCATTACGATAGCGATATGGGATGGGGGATAGGTTTGTCTTTAAATTATTGATAACAGAGAATCATCTAATCTGCACATGATAATTAGTTAGATGATTCTCTAAAAATAATTTCTGAAGGCAGCACTATAGATTCTGCTTCTGCTATATGGTTACTTCGCGCCAGCTTTTTAAAGAGTGTTTGAGCCGCGACTTTACCAATGTCGTAAGCCGGCTGATTGATTGTAGTAAGTGGTGGATTTAAAAACTCAGCCATGGCAAAGTTGGTAAACGTAAGCACTTTCAGCTGGCTGGGTATTTCAACCTTTAAATCATGGCAAACCTGATATAAAAGCGGGATTAATTTTTCAACACTTAAGATTACGCCGTCAGGCCTTCCGTCGCTTTTAAATAGGGATGATAATATCTTATAATCGCTTTTCGGGTCATTTCCGCATATCAGTACATTTTCGTAACTGATGTTATGTTCCTTCAATGCTGATTTGTAACCGCTTTCACGGTTACGGTTAATTGCTAAAGTGGGCGAGTTGCCAACAAAGGCAATTTTCTGGCAGCTTTTCGAGATCAAATGTTCTGTGGCAGCATAACTGCTTTCAAAATCATTGGTAATAACACAAGTGGTGGGCAACTCTTCGCGTACGCGGTCAAAAAATACGACGGGCACATTGCTATCCATTACCGCTGTTATGTGTTCTACTGTGTCAGTTTCTTCCGATACCGACATTAAAATGCCGTCAACTCGTCCGCTTCTAAAGTCCTGCATAATAGCTTGTTCACGGCTAAGGCTCTCATGGGTCATATAGATAAGAACATGATAACCATAGGATAAGGCAACTTCCTCAATCCCGTTAATTACTTTCGCAAAAAAACTGTCGGCTATTTCCGGTATTACTACTGCTACCGTTTTGCTCCGGCGTTTTCTCAAACTACTGGCATAAGGGTTAGCAATGTACCCCATTTTGCGTGCCGCCTCTAAAACTATAGCTTTGGTTCCTTCACTTATTTCATAACTATTAGCTAATGCTTTTGAAACTGTGGCTACTGATAGCGACAATTCTTTGGCAATCATTTTTAAAGTAACGGACGGCATGTTATAGTAATTGATGATGCAATATAGAAATTATCTATCGAAAACGGTTTCGTAAATAAAAGTACCACATTGTACGAACGATAGGTGTACTGATGGTAACTTAGTACAGTCAAATAACGACATTATCAATTATTAACCGCAGGCTTAAATCTCATAAAGCTTGCTTATTTTTGCAAAAATCATGAAAGAGCTGAAAGATTCAGAAATTAATCCTCTTGCAAGTCTTGATAATTGGGAAGACGATGTGTTAACACGTTACCCTGATCCGGAAAGTATCGCTACTACCAGAAGTACCGAAGAGTACCGTCAGTATGATGATCCTGCGCGCGATACGGTAAGAGAGTTTTATAAGCTAAACCACACTTATCAGACTTATGAGTTTGTACAAGAGAAAAGAAAAGACTTTCTGGCTTTCAGCCGTGAAGAAAAAACCATTTGGGAAGCGTTTGATTTTTTAAATCAGCTGGTGGATGACTCTGACCCTGATACTGATTTAGATCAGTTTCAACATTTATTGCAAACTTCAGAAGCTATCCGTGCCGACGGACATCCGGATTGGATGGTGCTTACCGGCTTGATGCATGATATGGGTAAAGTGCTTTGCCTTTTCGGTGAGCCGCAATGGGCTGTAGTAGGTGATACCTTCCCGGTAGGCTGTGCTTTTTCTGATAAAATTGTTTATTCTGAATTTTTTGCTTTAAACCCTGATTCGAACAACCCGAAATACAATACCAAGTTAGGTATCTATGAAGAAGGCTGCGGTTTAAGAAACGTTACCATGTCTTGGGGGCATGACGAATACGTTTATCAAATGATGAAAGATTATTTGCCTGAACCGGCTTTATACATGCTGCGTTACCATTCATTTTACTCATGGCACCGCGAAGGCGAGTATGGTTATTTGCTTGACGATCATGACCGCGAAATGCTGAAGTGGGTAAAATTGTTTAATCCTTACGATTTATATTCAAAAAGCCCGGTTGCTCCTAATTGGGAAGAAATCAAAGGATATTATCACGAATTAATTGCTAAATACCTGCCTGAAAAGCTTAAGTTTTAAGGGCAATATACTTCCTGAACACTATTAATTAACAAACCAATTATGAGATTAAATTTACGTATCTACGAAGGTAGATTGTTGCCTTTTTGGCTTCTCTTTGCCTTGTTTTTCGCCTTTGGGCAGTCTTTTGCACAGACCAGTCGGCGCATTACAGGTAAGGTGACTGACAATAAAGGACAAGGAATCCCGAGTGTAACTGTTACAGTTAAAGGCGCAGCCCGCGCAACGCAAACCGATGTTGAAGGTAAATTCGGCATCAACGCCAACAGTGGCGAAACATTAGTATTGACTTCTATCGGTTATACTACTAAAGAAGTAGCGGTAACCGGCGAAACGGTTTACAACATTGAAATAGCTGAAAGCAGCAACTCCTTAAAAGACGTTGTTGTTGTTGGTTATGGTACAAGCACACGCAAAACTGTATCAAGTGCTATTACTCAGGTAAAACAAGAAGACTTAAATCGTGGTGCTATTGCCGATGTTGGTCAGTTATTGCAAGGTAAAGTACCGGGCTTAAACATCACTGCCAGCGGCGATCCGAACAAACCGGCTGCTGTAATTTTACGTGGTGCTTCTACAGTAAACAGCCCCGGCTCTCCTTATTATGTAATCGATGGTATTCCTGGTGCTGATATCGCTGCGGTTGCTCCTAATGATATCGTTACTATTGACGTGTTAAAAGATGCGGCTGCAACAGCTATTTATGGTAACCGTGCATCTGCAGGTGTTATTATGGTAACTACAAGACGCGGCAAAAAGGGTTCATCATTGGTTACTTACAGCGGTTATGCAGGTCTTGAAAAAGTAAGCAGCAAATTAGACTTAATGAATGCTGACGAAATTCGGGCGTTTTTAGCTAAAAACAACTCTGCTTTTACTGCAAACAACGACTTTGGTGCAAACACAGACTGGATGAAGGCTGTACAGCGCTCGTCTGCGTTTTCGCAAAACCATAACATCTCTTTAAGCGGTGGTTCTGAACATGGCACTTACAGCGCCAGTATCAACTACTTTAAAAAAGATGGTATTTTAAAGGGTAGCTCATTAGAGCGTGTAATTGGCCGTTTAGCAGTTGATCAGTATGCTTTAAATGATAAGTTGAAATTTAGCTTAAACTTATCAAACTCAACCAGCAACTCTAACAACGTACCATTACAAAACGTGGTTTTGTTGCAGGCAGCCAAACATTTGCCTGTAAACCCTATTTATAATGCTAACGGTTCTTACTTTGAAAACTTTAATACTCCTGGTTATTACAATCCGGTGTCACTTACTGAAAACGCAAAGGATAACACCAAATACAATGTGTTATTAGGTTCATTTATTACTGAAGCTAAATTGCCTTTTGGGTTTACTTATAACGTAAACTTATCTTACCAAAAAACAACTTCGCAGCATGGCGAGTTTTACAGCAGCTACTATAACCAATATCCAAGCGCTGGGTTTTATAACAACCCTGATCCCGGTATCGGCGTTTCTCACACTTTGATCAACTTCGGTCAAAATGGTTCTGCCTTCCGCAGCAATTACTCTAACACCACTAAAACGCTTGAAACTTTCTTGAGCTGGAACAAAAAGTTCGGTGATCACTCATTAAATGCTGTGTTAGGATATTCTTATCAGGATAACATTTATGGAGACGGAATTCAGGTTTCAAGTACAAATTTCCCGGCGGACAACATTGGTTATAATAACTTGGCTTTAGGTAATCCTTACGGCGTTCCCGGGTATCGTATCAACGTAGGTAATGATCTTACTTACGGTAAAATATTAATGATATCTGACTTTTTCAGATTGAACTACAACTATAAAGACAAATACTTAGTACAGGGCTCTATCAGAAGGGACGGAAGCTCGGTTTTCGGTGCTAACAATCGTTGGGGTTATTTTCCGGCAGGTAGTGTTGCATGGCGCATCAGCCAGGAAGACTTTATGAAAGATCAGTCTTTTGTTAATGAGTTAAAATTGCGTGCCAGCTATGGTGTTACCGGTAACTCATTTGGTATCGGTGCCTATACTGCACAACTGTTATATGGTATCAACGGTACTTATTATAATAATGGTATACAGGCTGGTGCTTACTCACCGTTCCAAGGTCAGAACCCTGATTTAAAATGGGAGCGTACAGCAACAACCAACGTTGGTGTTGACTTTGCCATCCTAAATAATAAAGTAACTGGTTCGGTAGATGTATACAATAAAAATACTACTGACATGCTTTTCGGCTACCGTGTATCTGCAGCGTTGATACCTGGTGGTTTTATCAATGCTAATGGTGGTAGCATCAATAACAAAGGTATTGAGGTTAGCTTAACTGCCAATGCAGTATCAACAAAAGACTTTAGCTGGTCAAGTACCGTAAATGCTGCGTATAATAAAAACAAAGTAACCAGCTTAAAAAGCCCTTATGCCAACGGAGACTCAATCCAATACACTTCTCCTGAAGGTCCTGGCCAATCTGGTTCTACGTTACAGATCTTGAAAGTAGGTTATCCTTTAGGTCAATTCTTTACCTTTAAATATGCTGGTAAAGATGCTAATGGCAATTCATTGTTCTACAAAAGAGACGGTTCTACTACAACCCAACCAATTCAAGGAAACGACTATTTTTATGCCGGTAGCCCTCAGCCAAAAGTGTTAATGGGTTGGAGCAACTCATTCCGTTACAAAAATCTTGATTTGAATATTTTCTTAAGAGGTACATTTGGTAATAAAATCTTCAATGCAACCCGTGCAGATTTATCAAATACTTCTTCTGCAAGTGTGAATAACATTCTGCGTAGCGCATCAGATGACAGAACAACTGATATAAGAAACTACTTCTATTCAGATCGTTATTTAGAGAGTGGTTCTTACGTAAGATTGGATAACACTACTTTAGGTTATAACTTTAAACAGCCAATCAAGTCAATAAGCAACATCCGTGTTTATTTAACAGGTAACAATTTATTTGTGATTACAGGTTATAAAGGTATCGACCCTGAAATTAACCAAGGCGGCCAATCTCCGGGCGTAGATTATAACAATTTCTACCCTAAAACACGTACATTCTTATTGGGCGTTAACGTATCATTATAATAAGTAAAACAGTCATGAAAAAAATATTTTTATCAATAGTGTCTGTGCTTGGGGCAGCTATAGTGCTAACCTCGTGTCACAAAACGGATGTTAAGGTAGATACAGAATTAACTCCAGACATTTTCCCGCAAACACCAGCCCAATATCAGGCAGCTTCCGGCGCAGTTTATATTGCTTTCAGGAGTGATTATGCAGGAGCTTACTTCTTTTCACAAAGCCATACTACAGACGAAAATTTGTTAGCCATCTTCAATTCCGACTGGATTGACGGTAACAGATATTCTGAATTACATCGTCATACCTGGACTAAAGACAACTCAGGTGTAAATGGTGTATGGTATTATTTAACTAATTTAATTGGTGTAACCAATCAAACTATCTCTATTTTCAAATCTGCTCCGGCTGGTAGTGCCAAAAACACCAGCATGGCTGAACTAAAGACCATGCGTGCGTTTGCTTACTACATGATGATGGATAGCTTTGGTAATGTGCCTTTAGATACCTTATACGGAAACAAAGAATTGCAAACAAATGCGCCGCGTGCTCAGGTGTTTAACTTTGTTGAAAGTGAGTTAAAAGCTGCGTTGCCGTATTTAAAAACTGACGTTAATACTACCACTTATGGTTTGCCTACTAAATACTTGGCATATTCATTATTGGCAAAAATGTATTTAAATGCTTCAGTGTACACTGGCACTCAACGTAATGATGACTGTATTGCTGCCTGCGATCAGATAATTAGCTCGGGTAAATATTCGGTAGAGCCAATGGCTTCCTACTTGCAAATGTTCTATCCAACTAACGGCCCGACTACGCAAAAAGAGTTCATTTTTGCTATTCCTTATGATGCATCGACCAATGGCGGTAACTTGATTTTTGCAAGGTATAACCTTAACCGTAACTTAGGTATACGTTATCAGTACTCGGGTTCAACTGCTGGTGGTTTCACTAATCCGGTGATAAATCAAGATAGCGGTAATGGCTTGGTAAATAATCGCCCAAGCGGTCCATCTATGACAACCAAAGAGTACTACGCTTACTTTAACGATCCAAATGATATCAGAAACAAACAATGGTTAACCGGTCAGCAGTACTGGCCGGATGGCAGTCCAATCCTGGTGAACACAACCAATCAGGGATATGACCAATTTTATAAAGGTTCAGCTCCCGATGCAAAAATAGTATATCCATTAGTGTTATCAGAGTTAACTTTCAGACCACGTACCGGTACAAACTCTGATTATGACTTAGGTCGTGATGAGATTGCCTGGAACACTGGTTTCCGTAATAACAAATTTTTACCTGATTATACTAACCCAATCAACCGTAATCAAAACAATGACTTCCCGGTTTTCCGCTACTCAGACATTTTGTTAATGAAAGCTGAAGCGATTGCACGCGGTGGTGCAGCAACTTTGGGTTCAACTGCGTTGTCACTGGTTAACCAAGTCAGATCAAATCGTACAACTTCTGCCGCTTTAACCAGCTTAAATTTAGAAGGTATATACGCTGAACGTGTAAGAGAAATGGCTTATGAAGGCTGGCACCGTAACGATATGATTCGTTTCGGTAAATACGAAGGTACTTGGGGTTTGGGTAAAACCAACGCAGACGTTTATCGTCGTATCTTCCCTATACCTACGTCAGGTTTCCAAACCAATACCAAATTGGTTCAAAATCCGGGGTATAATTAATCCTACTCATCAAACAAACAACCCCCGTTACCAAGCGGGGGTTGTTTGTTTACATTCGGCACCATTTATTTATAGTGTTAATGTTTGATTAACCCTTAAAATATGAGTTATTTACAGGGTTAAATTAAGCAAAGCGACACTTATACCCAATTATGAGCAAAAACCATTTACAGTCGGCCGATATTATTGTATTCTTTATTTATTTTATTGTGGTATCTGCCTACGGTTATTACATCTACCGTAAAAAGAAAGATACCGAAAATCCTCAAGACTTTTTCCTGGCCGAAGGTTCATTAACCTGGTGGGCCATAGGTGCATCATTAATCGCATCCAATATTTCTGCTGAGCACTTTATCGGTATGTCGGGCTCCGGTTTTGCCATGGGCTTGGCCATTGCCAGTTACGAGTGGATGTCGGCGGCCACCCTCATCATAGTAGCCTGGTTGTTTATTCCTTTATATCTTAAAAACAAGATATTTACTATGCCGCAGTTTTTAGCGCAGCGGTATAATAACCAGGTAAGTACTGTGATGGCAGTATTTTGGTTATTGGTTTATGTATTTGTCAATTTAACTTCTATCATATATTTAGGCGCTATCGCCATCAACGCCATATCAGGCTTATCGTTTGGCTTTTGCGTAATATCATTATGCGTGTTCTCGGTAATTGTAACTTTAGGTGGGATGAAGGTGATTGGTTACACCGATGTAATACAAGTAATCGTGTTAATAGCGGGTGGTTTAATCACAACCTATTTAGCACTTTCTCTATTAGCTAAAGAGTTTGGTTTTGGCGAAGATATCTTTAAAGCATTATCAGTGCTTAAGCAACAGGCGCCCGATCATCTGCATATGATTTTTGATAAATCAAGCCCGCATTACATGGAACTGCCGGGCACATCGGTCATCATTGGTGGTATGCTTATTAATAACCTGGCTTACTGGGGTTGTAACCAGTACATTGTGCAGCGTGCATTAGGCGCAAACTTAAAAATAGCCCGTACAGGTATTTTATTTGCGGCATTTTTAAAGTTGCTGGTGCCTGTAATTGCTGTATTACCGGGTATCATTATGTATGTACTGCATAGCAAAGGCCTGTTTCAACAAGAAATGTTAGGTACAACCGGCACCGTAAAACCCGACCAGGCTTATCCAACCTTAATGAATTTACTGCCACCCGGACTAAAAGGTGTGGCTTTTGCCGCCCTGACGGCAGCTATCGTAGCTTCATTGGCCGGCAAGGCCAATAGTATATCCACCATATTTTCGCTTGATATCTATCAAAAATATTTTAACAAATCGGCTTCCGAACGCAAACTGGTGTTAACCGGGCGCTGGGCTGTAATTGTATGCATGTTAATTGCCGCGGCAGTAACACCGGCACTGCGTTCACTCGATCAGGTATATCAGTTTATACAGGAGTACGTCGGCTTCTTTTCGCCGGGTGTACTCGCCATATTTATGTTGGGTTTATTCTGGAAACGTACTACGTCGACAGCGGCTATGTCTGCTGCTGTGCTAACCGTCCCTATATCCACTGCCCTTAAATTTCTACCGGTTTGGACCAACGGCGCATTCCCTGATTATCCGTTTTTGGATCGCATGACCATCACGTTTGTGATCGTGGTTATTATGATGGTTGCGATAAGCTTAATTAAGCCAAAACAATACACCTCAGGTATTAAACTGCCTGAGCGCTCTGACTTTAACGTTAACCCGGCCTTTATAATCATGGCCATTATCATCACCGGTATTTTAACCGCATTGTATACGGTTTACTGGTAGTGTTTAATATTTATCTATGGCAAATACAATCTTTAAAAAAACGTGTTTGAGTTTGCTCGGTATGGTTAGTATTTGCTGTAGCTTAACTGTAAATACAGCTTACGCCCAAAGTAAAACTTACAACATCACTAAATACGGCGCCTTAGCCGACGGTAAAACCGATAATACAAAAGCCATTCAGAAAACTATTGATGTCGCTTCCGAAAACGGAGGAGGGATGGTGCTGGTTCCTAAAGGTAATTTTGTAACCGGGGTACTTTATCTCAAGTCAAATGTCGACTTGCATGTAGATCAAGCTGGTACTTTGCTGGCTACCACCAAGCGTATTGATTACGGTCCGCAAAAAGCATCAGCACTTATCGTAGCCAATGATGTTAATCATGTTGCTATCACAGGTAAGGGTATTATTGACGGCAGGGGAGATATCCTGATCAAAGACATTTACCGGATGTTACGCTCCGGAACATTGAAGGATGACGAGTGGCAAAAATATAACGACTGGCACCAGATGCGCCCCGCTGAAGACAACCGCCCGCACCTGATTGATTTTAAGAATTGCCGCGATGTAATCATAAAAAACATCACCATTAAAAACGGATTATGCTGGATACAAGACTATCGCAATTGTGAAAATATGCTAATTGACAGCATTACAGTTGAAAGCAATACTTTCTTAAATAATGATGGTATTGACCTGGTTGACTGCAAAAATGTAAAGTTAGCCCACAGCTTTTTTAACGTAGCTGACGATGGTATCTGCCTAAAATCGCACGATCCGAAAAGTGCCTGCGAAAACATTGAGATTTATGATTGTCGGGTACGTTCAAGTGCCAGTGCCTTTAAAATGGGTACAGCTTCGCACGGCGGCTTTAAAAAAATAAAAGTCCACGATATTCAGGTGTACGACACCTTTCGCTCTGCCATTGCGCTCGAAACTGTGGATGGTGGTACTTTAGAGGATATCGATATTCGTAATGTGACTGCCAAGAACACAGGCAATGCTATTTTCATGCGCTTAGGTCAGCGTAAAAAAACAGCCGATCCGGGCGTATTTCGCCGGGTATATATCGGCAATGTTAAAGTGCAGGTTCCTGCTAAAAAACCAGATGCAGGTTATCATATGGAAGGACCTGCAGAACAGTTTAAGCATCATGTATTCCCTTCTTCAATAGCCGGTATACCCGGCCATGATATTGAAGATGTAACACTTGAGAATATTGAGATTACTTACGAAGGAACTAATGTTAAGGACTACGGTAAGTTTAACGTTGCTGATTTAAAGAACATTCCGGAAGTAATCGGGGATTACCCTGAATTCTCAATGTTTGGCGAGTTGCCGGTTTGGGGCTTTTATGTAAGGCATGCTAATGGTATCAAGTTTAAAAATGTTAAACTCAGTTATCAAAAAAACGACCTGCGTAAAGCTTTAGTTGCCGATGACGTTAAGGAATTTACTGTTGATGGCTTAAGCCTGAACAAGTCGCAGGCAACGCCGGCGGTTATTGTCAACAATTCGCCCGGTGCATCAATAAAGCAATTCAGTATTGCCGGCAAAGCAAGCAAAAGTATATCCGTTCATCCATAGATTGTCCATATTTATAGTTTAATGAAAGTTAGAAAGTTACCAACCCTATTTGCACTCGCTTTATTACCGCTGTTCTCTGTAGCTCAAACTGTTGAGCAAACTTCTTATGCCCTAATTAACAGGGTTATTCCGGGTAAGGCTAATTGGTTTAAAGTACAGCAGATTGCATCAAAAACCGGTAAAGATTATTTTGAAATTGAAAGTAAAAATGGCAAAATTGAATTGCGGGGCAATAACGGCGTTGCCGTTGCCTCTGCCTTATATTATTACTTAACCGAATACGCACACTGCCAGATTACCTGGAACGGCACTAATTTAAAATTGCCTGCAAAAGCACCGGCTGTGCCACGCAAAGTAATTAAGAATACGCCTTATAATTATAGATACTATTTAAACTACTGTACCTACAATTACAGCATGAGCTGGTGGGATTGGAAACGTTGGGAAAAAGAGATTGACTGGATGGCTATGCACGGCATCAACATGCCACTGGCGCTAACAGGGCAGGAGTATACCTGGTACGAAGTTTATAAAAGCATGGGCTTTACCGATCAGGATTTGAGCGGCTTTTTCTGCGGGCCCGCTTATTTCTCATGGTTTTGGATGGGTAATTTAGACGGCTGGGGCGGCCCGCTGCCGGTTAGCTGGATGACCAGCCATCGGGATCTGCAACAAAAAATATTGAAGCGCGAAAGAGCCATGGGTATGAAACCGGTGCTGCAATCGTTTACCGGGCACGTTCCTGCGGCCTTCAAAACCCGTTTTCCATCGTCGAAACTTAAAAAGACCAACTGGACAAACGGCTTTGATGATACCTATATTCTGGATACCGAAGATCCGATGTTTGAGCAGATTGGTCGTAAGTTTTTAGAAGTGCAAACCCGTTTATATGGTACCGACCATTTATACTCTGCTGATACCTTTAATGAAAACGAACCGCCTACAGATGATCCGGCTTACTTAACAGCCTTGAGCAAACGTGTCTATCAGGCTATGAGTAAACCCGACCCTAAAGCTATTTGGGTAATGCAGGGTTGGTTGTTTTACAGTGACCGAAAATTCTGGAAAACACCTCAGATTAAGGCCTTATTACAGGCCGTACCTAACGATCATATGATTATGCTCGATTTAGCTACCGAGATTGAGCCGGTTTGGAAACGTACCGAAGCTTATTATGGTAAGCCATGGATATGGAACATGCTGCACAACTTTGGCGGTAATATTTCGATGTTTGGTCGTATGGATGGCGTTGCCGAAGGACCGGCCGTTGCATTAAAAGACCCGGCGTCGGGTAAAATGGAAGGCATTGGCTTAACTATGGAGGCTATTGAGCAAAACCCGGTGTTGTATGAGTTGATGACCAAACATACCTGGCAAACTACATCTATACCAATCAATAACTGGTTAGACGAATATATATTAAACCGTTACGGCAGCAAAAACCAACATGCTGTTAACGCATGGCAAGTACTTAAACGTACTGCTTACAACGGCAAAGACATTCGCGATGGTGCAGAATCAATACTTACAGGCAGACCTACGTTTGATAGTGCTACCGTTTGGACTAAAACCAAGCTTAACTATAACCGCAAAGATTTGCTGCCTGCCTGGGACGAGATGATGCTGGCGGCTCCGGCTTGCAAAAACAGCGACGGTTTTGCTTATGATTTAGTTGATGTTACCCGCCAGGTACTTGCTAACTACGCTGGTCCGTTGCAACGCAAATGGGCTAAAGCCTACCAGGATAAAAACAGTGCCGACTTTAAAAAGTACAGCAAAGAGTACCTGCAGCTAATTACCGATATGGACATGCTGTTAGCTACCCGTAAAGATTTTTTATTAGGAGTATGGTTGGCCGATGCCCGTAATTGTGGCAGCACAGTGGCTGAGAAAAATTTATACGAAGTAAACGCCCGTGATTTAATTACACTTTGGGGCGATAAAAATAGTCCGCTGCACGAGTATTCTTGCCGTCAGTGGAGTGGCTTACTCAACGGATTTTACAAAGTAAGGTGGGAAAAGTTTTTTTCTGAGGTAGAACAAGCTATGCAACAGCAAAAAGAAATGAACGTAGAGGCTTTTGACAAAAGTATACGCAACTGGGAATGGGATTGGGTGAACGCTCATAACACTTATCCAACTACCACCAAAGGCGAAAGTGTTACCGTAGCTCAACAGCTTTACAAAAAGTACCATAATACCATCAAGGCTGCTTTATGAGTGTCCCGGTAAAACGAAAGGCCGAAAGGCTGATGTCTTTAGATGCGCTTCGAGGGTTTGATATGTTTTGGATCATCAGCGGCGAGGGACTGATTCATGCACTGGCCAAGGCTACCCAATGGCCGGCTTTGCTTTGGATGTCGGGCCAGTTGCACCATACTGATTGGGATGGCATCACCTTTTACGACATGATTTTCCCGCTGTTTTTATTTATAGCGGGAGTAAGCATGCCGTACTCAATGCAGGGTAAACTGGCTGCTGAGGGGAAAGGCAAAATCTACTCTACCATGATACGGCGGACGCTGATCCTGGTTTTTTTAGGCGTAGTGGTAAATGGCCTTTTTAAGTTTAATGGTTATGAAAATACCCGTTTTGCCAGCGTATTAGGCCGTATAGGTTTAGCCTGGTTTTTTGCGGGAATCATCTATTTAAATTTTAATCTAAAAGGGCAGATTGCCTGGTTTTGGGGATTGTTGATAGGCTATTGGGCAGCTATGATGTTTATTCCGGTACCGGGTTATGGTGCCGGCGTGCTCACCATGAATGGTAGCTTGGAGTCTTACGTAGACAGGTTACTGCTGCCCGGCCGACTGCACGATGGAGTGCATGATCCGGAAGGCGTTTTATCTACCATACCAGCCATTAGTTCGGCTTTATTAGGCGTGTTTACCGGGCAGTTTCTTAAACTAAACTCGCCCAATTGGACCATGCTTAAAAAAGGATTTGCGCTTATCGGTGCAAGTTTAGTTCTGATTGCCTTAGGGTGGTTATGGAATTTTAATTTCCCGATCAATAAGCGTTTATGGAGCAGCTCTTTTGTACTGTATGTTGGTGGCTTTAGCGTGTTGTTTTTGGCGGTGTTCTATTTAATTATAGATGTGGCTAAACTCCGTAAATGGGCCTTCCCGTTTATTCTGATTGGCAGCAACTCTATCCTGATATATCTGGCTGCCGAAGGTGCCGTTAACTTTTTGCATACGGCCAACTACGTTTTCGGCGGTTTAATACAACACACGCCCATGCTATGGCAACCGGTATGGACGGCAATGGCTATCATACTTGTACAGCTGGCGTTGCTGTACTTTCTTTACAAAAACAAAATATTCCTGAAAATATAAATATCCGAGATGCTAAACATCCATAGCAGGATCAGTAAAATTTGCAGTTGTTTACTGATGGCTTTGCTGTCAACCGTACAACTAACCAAAGCGCAAACAGCTTTACATCAGTATGTCGACCCCAGAATTGGGTCTGAAGGTTTAGGGCGTGTATTCATTGGCCCTTCGTACCCGTTTGGTATGGTAAAACCAAGTCCAGACTGTACACCCCGGCCAAACAGCGGCTGGCTGCCCGACCCGGCGCCGGTCACCGGTTTTGGCCAGGTACACGTAAGTGGAACCGGCGGTGGACCTAAATACGGAAACATTCTAATTATGCCTTTTAAGGGTAGTCTAACTGGCACAGACCACTCGTCCATGCGTCAGGATGAAAAGATGGCTTTGGGGTATTACAGCGTTCTGCTGAAAAAGCATAATATCAAAACAGAAATTACAACTGCCGAAAAGGCATCGTTCTATAAATTTACTTATCCACGAAATGCGGCTAAGGCACTGGCTATTGATGCCGGTTTCTTTTTAGGCGAGCAACCTGTACCAGATTCACGCGAGGCTCAGCAATTTGTAGGCTCGGAGATAGAAGTAGTGTCTGAAACCGAAGTGCGCGGTTACAGCCGCATTAGAGGTGGATGGAATAATGGCGCAGCCTATACCGTGTTTTTTGACGCCGTATTCGATCAGCCTATTAAAAACTTTTCCACCTGGAAGGGAACCAAATTCTTTCCTGGTATTAAACAACAGTTTGACTCCGGGCAAAAGACAGGTGTTTTGCTGGCTTTCAAAAATGGCAGCACCGATACGGTTAATGTAAAAGTGGGCATCTCCTTTGTAAGCGAAGGCAAAGCCAAAGACAATATTGATCAGGAAATTCCGCACTGGAGTTTTGAGAAAACCTTGGCTCAACTTCAAAACAGCTGGAATAATTTATTGAGCCGCATCGAAATTGATAAAGATGCGACGCTCGATCAGAAAAAGATGTTTTATACCGGTTTGTATCACACCATGCTGATGCCGGTTAATCGTACCCACGAAAACCCATTATGGAGCGGCGACGAACCTTATTACGATGATTTTTATGCCATTTGGGATACCTTCAGGTCATCTAACCCGCTCATTACGCTCATCTCACCAAAACGCCAAACCGAAATTGTAAACGCGTTGCTTAACATTTACAAGCACGATGGTTACATGCCCGATGCACGTAGTGGTAATTATAACGGCCGTACACAGGGCGGATCGAATGCTGAAGTGCTGATTGCTGATGCTTACGCCAAAGGCTTAACCGGCATAAACTACAGCCTTGCTTTGGATGCCATGCTTAAAGATGCCACAGTGCCGCCGGGCGGATTGGAAGAAAAGGAAGGGCGTGGTGGTTTACCTGAGTATAATAAACTGGGCTACGTACCTTACCACATCCCGCGTGCCGGCAACCGTACTACCGATTATGCTTACGAAGATTATTGCATAGCTATGGTGGCCAAAGGGCTGGGCAAAAACTCGGTTTATCAACGCTTCATCAAACAGGCAGATAACTGGCGTAATTTATGGCGGGATGATTATACTCAGCATGGAGCCAAAGGTTTTATCATGCCTAAAGATTCCGCAGGGCATTGGTTAGATACCATACCTTATGGTATTTCTGTCAATCAGCATCCCACTTTTACATATACGCCTTTAAGCCGCGAGTATCCTTGGTACGTTTGCCATTGGTGCGGCTTTTTTTACGAGGCTACATCGTGGGAGTACTCGCTGAGCATCCCACACCAAATCCCGGCATTGGTTGAAAAATCGGGTGGTAAAGAAGCATTTAAACAGCGGTTAGATACATTGTTTGATAAAAAGTTTTACAACGTCGATAACGAGCCATCGTTTTTAACGCCTTGCCTGTACCATTGGATTGGTCGCCCTGATTTAAGCACCAGACGTATCCGGCAAATTGTGACTGAAAGTTTTAACACCACATCGAACGGCCTTCCGGGTAATGATGACTCTGGAGCCATGTCGTCTTGGTTGGCGTTCCAAATGATGGGCTTTTATCCTAATGCGGGGCAATCTTACTATTTACTCAATTCGCCAATGCTTAAACACGTAACGCTGCATCAGGAAAATGGCAAGGACTTTACTATTACCGCTAAAAATTTGTCGGATAAGAACATGTACATCAAGTCGGCTAAACTTAACGGAAAAGATTATAATCAGTCGTGGATTGAACACGCTAATATCGTGAATGGCGGTCAATTACTGTTTGAGATGACAGATAAACCAACTAATTGGGGAACACAAATTTTACCACCCGGCAAAAACTAACCGTCGATGAGAAAACTATTAATTTTTTTAGTGCTGGCAGTGCAGGCGTTCTCATTAAAGGCTCAACAAAACGCTTTGGTCAAACAAGGTAGTGTAGTTGGGTATAATTTAAAGTTTCATGGTCAAACTGTAGCGATGGCACTTACGGTGAACCGTCTGTCCGATAGTGTAGTTTTAGATTGGAAAATACGCAATTCGACCATTGGTCAATATGTAATGCTACCTGCTGCGGTAAGCAGAGCCGGCAAATTAAACTTTGTTCAGCCCGAGCCGAACACTACAGTTATCTTATCCAATCAAACCTTCTTTTTTATTTCTAAGCAAGCCTTTAATGATTTAGTAAAACGCAAAAGTTACCGGTACGATAATACCATCTACGATTTAATAGGTGACGGCAAAACTGAAACGCTCACGGTAGGTAGCAAAGTAATAAGTGTGTTACATGTAGCTGCACGTAACGAAACTACCGAATTCTGGATATTAAATAACCCTGATTTTCCGTTATTATGCCGGATAACCGGTAACCCGTTAGGGGTTGATGCGGAAATCACCTCATTAAATTAAACATGAAACGCAGAGATTTTGTAATCGGCACTACGCTTTCGGCTTTAGGAGCTTCATTAATTGCTCCATTAGAAAGCCTGGCCGAAGAACAGGTAACTTATATCGAAAGTGAAGACCTTTCGGTAAGTGCCGGTTTAACCAACGGTTATCCCCTCAATTTTATGGCCATTGGAGATTGGGGACGCAATGGCGAATATAACCAGGTAGAAGTAGCCAAACAAATGGGCGACTGGGGTAAAGCTAATCCCAATAATTTCATCATTTCGGTAGGCGATAATATGTATCCCAAAGGTGTGATCAGTGAGCTTGACCCTTTATGGCATTACAACTTCGAAAACGTTTATACTGCGCATTCTTTACAGGTTGATTGGTTCCCGGTTTTAGGTAACCACGATTATGTATCAGATCCGGATGCACAAATCCGTTACTCGAAAATTAGCCGCCGCTGGAATATGCCTTCGCGCTACTACAGTAAGGAAATATCTTTAGGCCAGGACAAAGGCAAAGCCTTATTTGTGATGATTGATACGCAGCCAATCATTTACGATATTAAAGATCAGGAACCTCAAAAGCAGTTAGCCTGGATTAATAAAACATTGAGCGAGGCAAGCGCTGATGTAAAATGGAAGATTGTTGTTGGACACCATCCACATTACACCGCCGGTCCTCGTGCCAAAAATTATGATACGCTGGCTATCCGCAAGGCGCTTAGCGACATCTTTTCTAAAAACAAAGTAGATGTTTACCTGGCCGGGCACGACCATTCGTTACAACACCTCAAACCGGATGGTCCAACCAACATATTCATTACAGGTGCAGGTTCTGAGCTAACTGCAGTAACGCCAGGCACGCAATACAGCAAATTTCAGGCATCGGAGAATGGCTTTATGTATTTCTCGGTAAGCGCCGAAAAAATGGCTGTAAAGGTAATTAACTATGAGGGTAAAGTACTCTACAACACGATGCTGAGTAAGTCTTGATAATCGTTCAGGTGTGAAACTGCAAAAACGTTTTATACTTATTAGTAAAACGTTTTATATATTTTTTAACTATCGCAATAAAAAAACATTCCATCGGGTTGTATTTCAACATAAGAAAGATATATTTGCTCAGTGACCTTTTGAAATTGAGCTTATGCTTAACGAGGTAAATCAATGCGATTTGAGTTGTTACTGTGAGTAAAATATTCGAATCCATTGATATAAGCAGGCTCAATACTTAGCATTTTTTAAATGGATCTGCAAGTGCAGGTCGAGACCAATTATAACAACAGTCCTTTTTATGGCAGATAATACGTATGACGCGATAGTCGTCGGATCCGGTATTTCTGGTGGTTGGGCCGCCAAAGAATTGACCGAGAAAGGTTTAAAAACATTATTGCTCGAGCGTGGGCGTAATATTGAGCATATCAAAGATTACGTCAACGCCAACAAAGCTCCCTGGGAGTTTGAGCATAGGGGAAACCGAACGCAAAAGATGATCGAAGATTATCCGGTCCTTAAGCGTGATTACGTCCTTTCGGAAACCAACCTGGATTATTGGGCAAGCGATAAAGATAGTCCATACATCGAAAAACAACCCTTCGATTGGTTTAGAGGCTACCATGTGGGTGGACGCTCGTTGATGTGGGGACGTCAATCCTATCGCTGGCATAATACTGATTTTGAAGCCAACGCTAAAGACGGCATTGCTGTGGATTGGCCTATCCGTTATGCCGACCTGGCGCCCTGGTATAGCTACGTTGAAAAATTTG
>CAJYJH010000086.1 GCA_913775265.1 uncultured Mucilaginibacter sp.
TACCTTGGGCAGTCAGCTCATTGCTTATAACGGTTATGCTTTGTTATGGTGGGTATTAGGCGGCATCTGTTTGTTGTCGGCAACTGGGTATTTTATTTTATATACCCTGAATTTTAAAAATCGCATCAGAACAAATGCTACGCTGGTGGCCCGGTAGCATGTAATAACTCAAGTTTGCTCAGCAAATTATTTTAACTCTGATCAGCATTTTTATCAGGTTATGATAAACCGTAATGTTGTGCTGTTGTTAGTTTGTTATGATTAAAGCATTGATACTCGACTTAGATAATACTATTTTCCCGACGGCATCTATCACTCCCGAGTTGTTTGAGCCACTGCATCAACTGCTGGATGAGCACAAAGATGAGTTTGGCGAAGATAAATTACCCGAAATTAAAAAGCTGATGTCTAAAAAAGCTTGGCAAAAAATTGCCGATCAGTTTGAATTTAGTGAGGAGCTGACCAAAAAGGGATCGGACATATTACGTGAAAGTACCTATGATAAACCTATTGAGCCTTTTGCCGATTATAAAGAAGTAAAAAGTCTGTCGCACAATAAATTTTTGGTAACTATGGGTTTTACCAAAATGCAGCAAAGTAAAGTGCGTATGCTCAACCTGGAAAACGACTTTAAAGACATTAGCATTAACGACCCGGAGAAAACGGAAGGTACGAAGAAGGAAATTTTTGAGGATATCTTGAAGAAGTACAATTACCAGCCCCAAGAAGTATTGGTAATTGGCGACGACCCGGAATCTGAGATTGAAGCCGGACAGGCCTTAAGTATACCTACAGTGCTGTACGATAAAAACAACGAGTTTAACGACAGCCAGGCCGACCACCGCATTCATGATTTTAAAGAGCTGACTAAAATTATAGAACAATATTAGCGCAACCCTGCCTGTAAAACTTTCACTGTAACCAACAGCTGCCCTACATGCCGCATGGTATGTTCGGCAGCATGCGTATACAAACCTATAATAGTTGATGGTGTTTGCGCACGGCCTACTCCCCTGATGTCCGTCAACGCTTGCGGATTCTCTACTGTCAGTTGCTCAAGTGCTTTATCTACCTGTTTGTTGAAATTAGACAACAATACTTCAATCATGTCACTTTTTGATATTGGCTTACCTTCTTTATTTAAAGCGTCCAACTGTTCGGGCGTTAGCATATTGCCCTTAGCATAAGTAAACAATCGGTCTAACACACCCGTTAAGTGCTGTAAATGAAAGCCCGGCGAGGCCATTCCGGCAGGCTTTTGCCAAAGTATGCTTTCATCAGCATCAGCCATCAAAGCATTAATTTCTTCGCGGGCTTGCAGCAGCGCATGTGCTACTGGTTGCAGTAGAGCGGACACATCAGGTAGAGGTCCCCGCAGCCATACTTCGGGTAGTTGGTTAGCCATGTGAGCAAAGGTAACAAATCGGTTAATTTATCAATGCTGGCCTAACATCGGCGTAGGTGGCTTGTAGTACAATGATGCAATACAACTTTTTGCTCTTAGGTATCTTACTGATGTTATCGGCTTCTGTGCAGGCTCAAACTGTCATCGGCTCCATGCATGAAAAATTTTCGGTTCGTATCATTGCTGATAAACTGAGCGACCCTTGGTCGATTATTCACGGGCCCGATAACCACTTATGGGTAACCGAAGCCCGGGGCTACCGGGTTTGCCGCATCAACCCGACAAACGGCAAAAAGCAAATCCTGCTCGACTTAAGCAGCCAGCGCAACTTTCCGCGATACGACCGTATGGGCAAAGCTAACGGCGGCAAGCCCTGGCCGCAGGGCGGCTTGACGGGCATGACATTGCATCCGCAATTTTTAAGCGGTAAGCCGTTCGTCTATCTTGCTTACATCTATAATTTTAAAGGAGCAGATAGCGACGGCAGTGGTTGCGCGGTTAATAGCGGCGGGTGTTATTTTACCACGCGATTAGTAAGATATCGCTATAACGCGACACAGCAAAAACTAATGGGTCCCGAACTCTTATGCGACAGCATTCCGGGTAGTAACGATCATAACGGCGGCCGCTTACTAATCGCACCGGAAGGAGGCCAAAATTATCTTTTCTATTCGGCAGGAGATTTAGGTGCCGGCCAGTTTGATAACGGCGGCCGCCCCAACCATGCGCAAGACACCCGCTACTACGAAGGCAAAATACTACGTTTTAATTTGGAACCGGATAGAGATGCAGGGCAATACGACCGTTGGATACCGAATGATAATCCTTTTAACAACAGTCGCCAAAACGCCGTATGGAGCTATGGCCATCGTAATGCACAAGGATTGGCTTACGCCTTAATTAATGGGACAGGCTACATGTATTCATCCGAGCATGGCCCCTATTCTGATGATGAAGTTAATATCATCGAAAAAGGTAAAAACTACGGACACCCGTTGGTGATAGGTTATGCGGATGGCAATTACGACGGTTTGGCGGCAAGCGTATCTAATAACACCGCCCTGCCTGGTCAATGGCACACCACTTATCCACTTATTATCAACGAAAAACAAAATGCAGCAAAGATTGGAAAAGCTTTGTACCGCGATCCTATCAAAACACTTTACCCTAACAGCCACGAGTTTTTGACTGATCTATTCAACAACATTAAACAAAACAGCCGCAAGGATGCTGAGTGGCCATCGGAGGCGCCAAGCAGCATTGCAGTCTACAAATCTGATATTATCCCAGGATGGAAAAACTCATTACTGCTGCCTACTTTAAAGGGCAATAAATTGGTCCGCTTAAAGCTAAACCCATCCGGCAACCAGGTAAGCAGCGACACCATTAATTATTTTAAAGGCGAGGTACGGTACAGGGATGCAACGGTTTCTCCCGACGGAAAATCCATTTACCTGGCGGCTGATAGTAATGCCATATCATCAGGCCCATCAAAACAAGACCCGCACAAAGTGAGCTACAGGGGTTGTATCATTGAGTTTCATTATGTAGGTCAGGATGATAAACCTTCGCCACAACCGGCATCATCCACCGTTCCTGACAAGGCCATTAAACGCAAGCAGGAATAAATTGTCTTATATAGGCAATCACTCGCCGTAACTCTTATAAGGAATGGTACAGTGATTGCTAATATTATATACAACTACATTGAACATACTTATGATAACATCTACTCCACTAAACAGATTAGTGAAATGGCAGGCGCTCGTGTTGGCGTTTTGTGCCTTTTTTATGCTGGTGCTTCAAAGCTGTCATAAAAAGCGGTCGGATATGGCCCAAACCATTTATAAAGTCAATAAAAATAAGGCCTTTAATAAAGTAACACCCGAGGGCTTTACGCCGGTGTTTCAAAAAGTATTGGCCGAGAAGAAAAGCAAACTGCGCAATCCTGCACTGATTACCAGCTTTTACGAAAAAAACGAGTACGACCCGGTTTTGATTTTAGACCACATGCAGGGCGAAGATTTAAAAACCCTGGCCAGCTATTTAAAAAGTTCCGGCGAGCATGGTCTGGACCCCAAGATGTTTAGGGCCGATGAGGTGAATAACCTGGTAAATAAGTTTTACAGTAAAAATGCTATCAAAACCACCGAAGAGGCTTACCAAAACATGGCCGAGTTGGAAGTGATGCTGGCTAACTCATTGATTGATTATACTAATGCCTTACAGTATGGTGTAATAAGTCCGCGTAAAATTTATGCCCGCTACTACACTACTACCCTGCGCCCGGATAGTGCATCCATGAACAAGGTTTTTGCCATAGCAGATATGAAGAAGTTTTTAGACAGCGTTCAGCCTAAAAGCCCGCAATATATTGCGATGCAAAAAGCTTTGATGAGCAAAACACAGGTAGCCGGTAAAACCCCTGAAGAAACCGAACGTATATTAAAAGTAAACCTGGAGCGTCTGCGTTGGAAGAACAAGCCTGCCGACCCTAAATATGTGATCGTAAACATTCCCGACTATCGTTTAGATGTGATGGAAAACGGCAAGTCGATTATGAACATGAAGGTGTGTGTAGGCGAAGGCCGGAACATTGACCGTGCCGATAACCTGATGGAATACGACGAAAGCGACAAAGTTGACCGCCCATTCTCGCGCGAAACTCCGCAGCTGAACAGCATGATTTATTCGGTACAGGTTAACCCCATCTGGAATATCCCTGCAAGTATAGCCAGTAAAGAAATCATGGTAAAGGCCGCCGAAGATCCTTACTATTTAGGCAACAATAACATCGATGTTTATAAAGGCGGTAAAATTGTAGACGATCCTGAAACCATTGACTGGGCTTCTGCTAATAAAGATGATTACGCTTTTAAACAACGTTCTGGAGAGGGCAATGCATTAGGTAAAATCAAATTTTTATTTAAAAACAACAGTGCGGTTTACTTGCACGACACTCCGGCCAAACTGGCGTTTAACAAGCCGATGCGCGCAGTAAGCCATGGTTGTGTGCGTGTTGAGCGGCCGTTGGATCTAGCCCATGCCCTGTTTGGCGATGGCAGCAAATACCAAACTATTAAAACCGAAATGGAAAGCAGCGAAGACCCTAAAGCAAACGACATTAGTTTGCCTAAAAAGATGCCGGTGTATTTAACCTACGCGACATGCTGGTTAGACGAAACAGGCACCCTGCAATTCCGCCCAGATGTGTATGGATTAGATATTGTACTGTTTGCACACTTAAACAAATATCTGACTGCGTAAGCAATATCATCTGATAAGATTCAAAAGCCCTTAGCCGCAAGCTAAGGGCTTTTGTGCTTTCTGCTGTAACATATCACTTACTATATAGTCTAACTTTCAGAATTGATGAGACGAAGATGCTAATAGTCAGTAATATTGACAGAACACCAGTTTTGAGCACGCATTTATATAGCAGATTATTTACTGTTTTAACGCCGGTTTTGTTGCTCGTCACAAATTTAGTTTATACTTTAATCGCATAATTACGCCAGTATACGCCCCTAAACCCATGACAGGCCATCAGCATTACTCGTTCGACCTTTGGCTAACGCTAATCAAATCCAATCCGTTATTTAAAAAGCAGCGAAGTAAGTATTTCCATCAGCATTTTAATTTTCATCATATTTCGCTCGAAGAGGTTGAGCTAAAATTCAGGTCGGTGGATGTGATGTGCAATGCTATTAATGAGCGCACCGGTAAAAACATTGATGCCGATGAAATGTACCTGATGGTGATCAGCGAGATCAATAACAACCAGATCAATCTGCATGATATTGACATCGATCAGCTTTATGCTACGATGGAAGCACTGGTTTTCGATTATATGCCACAGGTTTACGATCAGGATACCATCAATTTGTTGGCCCAATTAAAAAACCAAGGCATAACCACCAACATTTTAAGTAATACTGGTTTTATAAAAGGGATCACCTTACGTAAAGTTTTGCAGGAATTGACATTGGGGCAGTACTTTGATTTTCAACTTTATTCAGACGAGGCCGGTATGTCAAAACCTAATCCCGCTTTTTTTGAATTGATGATTAGCCAAGCCAGGCAGCTTGCCAACTTAGAATTAAAAGAAATCACGCACGTAGGCGACAATCCTAAAGCTGATGTAGAAGGTGCGCTCCGTGCAGGCGTGAACGCTAAGCTCATTAACAGTAACCAAATATCCATCCTAACCTTGAACAGTCATGAACCATCACACCTATTCCCTTCATAAAATTAGCAGCAGCACCCATTTTGGGTTTAGTGCCACAGATTACAGCCGCTTTAAATTTGGCGACGATGCTGTAGCAGCCAGGTTTGGCAGGGCATTGGCAACCGGCTATATCAGCGAGGTTTTGGCTCACATGCCGCAGGCCGTACAGTTTGTGGTCATCAGCAGTCCCTACTCGTACATACCAACAGCCACGTTTGCCATGAAAAACCATTTTGTGGTGCAACTTAACCGCTGGCTGGCCGACAATGAATGGCCGGTGGTGCAAGAAGCCAAAGTACATCGTACCATAACTTACAAAGAAGACTACGGCGCATTGGATGCCGAGCAGCGTTTAAAACTCATCAGCAATGATTCGTTTCATATTGATGCGGCGTTTTTGCAAGGCAAGGTGTTACTGTTTTTAGACGATATTAAGATTACAGGCAGCCACGAGCGCATGATCACTAAAATGATAAATACCTTTAGTTTAACCAACGAGGTACACATGCTTTACTTTGCCGAGCTGGTGAACCAAACCATTCATCCTAATATCGAAAATTATTTGAATTACCACGAGGTAAAATCCATTTTCGACCTGGACCGCATCATTAACAGCGGTAGTTTTTGCATAAACACCCGCATTGTTAAATACATCCTAAACAGCGATCCTCGTGATTTCAGCTTGTTTATTTGCTATCAAACTAACGAATTTATTAACCATCTTTACGATATGGCTTTAGGCAATAGTTATCATACCATCGAGGCTTACAGCCAAAACCTGAACCATCTTAAAAGTTACCTATTTATCAACCAACCAAAACTTGTACAACATGGCAATTAATTTGCAAAAAGGCCAGCGCGAAGCCATCAATGCACCCAAATTTGTGATTGGCTTAGGCTGGGATACCAACAGCACATCTACCGGCAGCAGCTTTGATCTGGATGCTTCAGTATTCATCCTGGGCGAAAACAAAAAACTGATAGCCGATGAGTTTTTTGTATTTTACAATAACCTATCATCACCTGATCAGGCTGTGGAACATGCCGGCGACAACCTAACCGGTGCCGGTGATGGCGACGATGAGCAGATCCATATTGATTTGTCTAAAATTGATCCGCGTGCAACAGAAATATGCGTGGTTGTAACCATTCACGATGCCGAAAACCGCAGGCAGAATTTTGGCCAGGTGCGCAACTCGTTTATGCGCATATTTGATGCAGGCAGTGGTGCCGACCTATTAAAATATGAGCTGGAAGAAGATTTTTCGATAGAAACAGCCGTAGAGTTTGGCCGTATTTACAAACGCAATAACGAATGGAAATTTGAGGCTATCGGTGCAGGCATGAAAGGCGGCCTGCAAGATTATTTAAACAAATACAACTAAATCTAAACCAAGTATGGCAATTAATCTGGAAAAAGGTCAGCGCATCAACCTCGAAAAAAGTAATGGCAGCAAGCTCCAAAATATTTGTGTAGGCATTAACTGGGGTGCAATCGAAAAAAAAGGACTGTTCGGGATAGGCTCAACCAAAGAGGCGGTTGACCTGGATGGCAGCTGCGCGCTGTTCAACGCGTCAAAACAACCTGAAGAAGTAATTTACTTCGGCAACCTGAAATCAAAGAACGGTGCAGTAAGGCATAGTGGCGATGATTTGGTAGGTGACATGAACGGCAACGACGGCATTGATAACGAAGTTATCTCGATCGACTTATCGCAGTTGAGCGACAGCACACAATACATTGCTTTTGTTTTAAATAGCTTTAGAGGGCAGGATTTTGCGAAGATTCCTTTTGCTTCTATAAGGATATACGAGGGCACACCAAACCGCGTAAACGAGGTTTTTGCCAAGTACGACATTGCTAATGGCGCACACTTTGCGGGCCACGTATCCATGGTGATGGGTGTATTTTACAAGCGGAACGGCGAGTGGAAATTTAACGCCATTGGCGAGCCTACGCAGGATAAAAAGCTGCAGGAAACCATTAATACCGTAATGCAAAAATATTTGTAATATAAATACCCCTTGAAAAAGGGGTATTTCCTAAATTTATATCATGGATAACAATACTTCGCTGCCCGCGGTACCCGAACTGAATACCAACGGCGGCAAGATAGACAAAGAAGGCAATGTAAACCTGAGTCAGGTAACACCCGACGATGTCAAAAAGTACGAAGCCGTTAACCAATCGCTTAACCCGGCCGATGTAAACTCAATTCTGAACTATGGCGTTGATGTACAAAACTCAATGGAGAAGTACAGCAATCAGTTTTTGGCTTCGGTGCGTACCTACAACTCAGGCGAGGTGGGCACGTTGGTGAATGATTTGCTTACCGAGCTGAACTATATTGATGTTGACGAATTAAACCAAAGCGCTTTCAGCCGTTTCTTATCAGGCATTCCATTTTTGAAAAAAATGGCGTTTGATGTGCAGAAACTTTTCCAGAAGTACGATACGGTAATCAATAACATTGATAAAATTGTTAATAAAGTTAAGGCTGGCCGATTAAATTCCATTAAAGACAATGCATCGTTGCAGACTATGTTTGATAGTAATGTTACTTACATCAAGCAGATGGAAGAACTAATTATTGCAGGTCAGATAAAACACCAGCAACTGAGCGAACAACTGGCTACCATGGATGCCAACCCAGACGCTTACCAGGATTATGAAATTGCTGACATGCGCGATTTCGTGAACCGTTTGGATAAGCGCTTAGCTGATATGAAGGTAGTACGTTTTATCATGCTGCAATCGCTGGCTCAAATCCGGGTGGTGCAAAACAATAACACCTCTATTGCCGAAAAAGCACAGTCTATAGTATCAACCACTATCCCGGTCTGGAAAAACCAGCTCACCATCGCCGTTGCCCTGCACAGGCAGAAGCAAAACGTGGAGATGCAGAAAAAGATTTCGGACACGACCAATACTATTTTGCAAAAGAATGCCGAGCTGCTAAAGCAAAACAGTATTGATGTGGCGCGCGAGAATGAAAAAACAGTAGTCTCTATTGATACATTAAAACGCACTACGCAATCGCTCATCGAAACGCTGAACGAGGTGAAGCAAATACACGAGCAAGGCGCACAAAACCGCAAAACGCTTAATACCGAACTGGAAAGCCTGGAAACAGAGCTGAAAAAGAATGTTACAAACCGGGGCTGATAAATATTGATGGATGAACGGAGGGTAAGCGTTTTAAGCGAATCGGTACGAATATTAAGCAAGCTGCAAATACTGGCTGCTTTTTTTTCGGACGATGTTATTTATAATATTTATCTGCGCAGCCAGGTAATACACCAGCTTTTTGAGCAAAACACAGAGCTTGATATAAATAAACTGGAATTATTTCATGTACAGTTTACAGATACGCTTATTGATTTGCTTAAAAAGATTAAAAAGACAAACGAGAAAAACGTTACCCTGCTTTTTAACGAAATTGACCTTAACCGTGATGTTATTACCCGATTGGAGAGCGACAAGCTTACCCAAGCCGATTTTGATTTGCAAAAGCAGCGACAGGCACTTAAAGTTAATACATCGTTGAGGCGATTGTACGAGGTACTAAGCGGTTATAGTAACGAATATCCATACTCCAAAAACATCAATGCCTTTAGTGCCAGATTTTCGCCATCGTTTTATCATGACGTTATCGAAGATGTTTTAGCGAGATTGACCGCCTACGCCCCTGCCGAGGTTTATGATACGGCTCACGCCATCATACAACGCAAACTAATGGGGCAGCTTTGCAAGTACGATTTTAAAACGGAGTTTTTTTGCGGGCTCAAAGCAGGCAGCTTAATTATGGAAGTGTTTAGGTTTACCGAAGCATCTATTTACTACCTCTATTATCCGTCGCGTAACTTGTTTTTGTTATGCGATGCCGCCGAAATGGAGATGATCAATGCAGCAGCCGGTGTTCCAACTAATGACAACTCCCTGGTTTATGAGCTTAATAACAAAAATGATCAGTTGCAAAGCCGGGCAGCTCTGGTAAAAACACTTATCCCACCCGAAGTAAAACAGTTGCTGGCAGAACATTACAAAAAAATATCAGACATCGGTTTCCTGCAAAACATCAGTAACTTTGATGCACAGACTAACATTTTAAAAACCATGCTGAATACCGATATTATGTAACAAACCATTTATCGGTAGGTCTTATACACACACTTAAAACTATTTACGACATTCTACAATGAACTTCCTTCACACCTTATTAGGCGACGATATACAGGCGGGCTTACTGATTATCCTGAACTTAATTGTTATTGAAAGCTTGCTTTCGGTTGATAACGCCGCGGTGCTGGCCACCATGGTGCTCGACTTACCTAAAGAGCAACGCGACAAAGCTTTACGCTATGGTATCATCGGTGCTTACATATTCAGGGGCATTTGTTTGTTTTTAGCTTCGTGGTTGGTTAAAGTTTGGTGGTTAAAGCCATTGGGTGGTTTATACCTGCTTTACCTGGCCTTTAATTATTTTAAAGGTAAAGCCGCCGGTGATAAAAATGAAGATGAATCGGTGAATAAAAACGAAAGTTGGATTTATAAATCTACCGTCGGTTTATTGGGCAACTTTTGGGCTACCGTGGCACTGGTAGAAATTATGGACTTAGCGTTTTCTATTGATAACGTGTTTGCGGCCGTGGCTTTTACCGACCATGTGTTTCTGATTTATACAGGTGTATTTATCGGCATTTTGGCAATGCGTTTTGTAGCGCAGGGCTTTGTAAAGCTGATGGAAAAATTTACGTTTTTAGAAACCATTGCTTTTATTGTGATTGGTGTTTTAGGCATCAAATTATCAGCGTCGTTGTACACCCACTTTTACTCGGGTACCCCAATTGCCGAAGCTATTGATGGCGAAAAAACAGATTTATTCGTGTCGTTATTCACCGTTGGTATTTTCGTTATTCCGGTGTTAACCTCTCTCCTATTTAACTTCCCGAAACGTCATAATGGTGATGCTGAAGTAGCTGAAAAAGCTGATGAAGTATTGTAATGATATAAGGGCTGCGTTAAATCAAATAACTTTGCTTGCGTTGCCCTAAGTCACATTATTGCATTTCAAAACTTTAAAAGCTATCCCATTAAAACGGATAGCTTTTTATTTATTAATACTTCATATTTTATTGACAATTCCTGATAAAATCAAGTTTTTAATTATTGCATACTTAACAAGTTAAAAAATTCTAATAAAATTCTAATCTTCTTTTAATCTCGCATGTTGATTTTTTGTTTAAACAAATCATTAATTATAAAACAACGCAACCTCAACTCATCGTTAATGATGTGTTAATATGATAATTTTCGCTTAACATAGGTTTAACATGTCGAATTCAATTTTGTATAAAATTTTATTCACATGAAGAAGCTTTTACTTTTCTTATTCGTTGCACTACTGGCAAGTATTGATGCCAGCTTTGCACAGGTAACAAGTTCCGTAATAACGGGTAGGGTTACCGACGGCAAAAACGCTAATTTGCCTGGGGTAACCGTTACAGCAGTAAACACCAGCACCGGCACGCGCTATGCCGCACAAACCAACGCCGAAGGGCGCTATACTATCCCTAACGTAAACCCAGGTGGCCCTTACACCATTACCGCTACTTACGTAGGCTCAAAAAAACAAGAACAAACCGGCATCAACTTAAGCTTAGGCAGCTCTGTTTTCAACTTCAGACTGGCCGACGAATCAACCGAGTTAAAAGCCGTTGTTGTTAAAGCTACTCAAGGTGCTACCAAAACAGGTTCGAGCACCCGCGTTAGCGCAGCGCAATTAAAGACTTTACCTTCTATTAGCCGTAGCTTACAGGATTTCACCCGTACTACTCCACAAAGCAGCAACAACTCATTTTTGGGTACCAACTTTCGTTACAATAACGTAACGCTCGATGGCGCCATCAATAACGACGCAATCGGCTTCAGCCCATCATTAGGTGGTCAGGGCGGTACATCAGGTCAGCCGGGTAGCAGTACCCGTACTAACCCGGTATCTATTGACGCTATACAAGATATCCAAGTTTATCTGGCTCCTTACGACGTTAAGATCGGTAACTTTTTGGGTGGTAGTATTAATGCCGTAACGCGTAGCGGTACAAACACCGTAACCGGTTCGGTTTATGGTTTTGGCCGTAACGCCAGTATCACCGGCCGCAACAAAGCCGGCGACAACTCTAAACTGCCATCATCTTTCCACGAGTATCAAACCGGTTTCCGTTTAGGTTTCCCCATCATTAAAGACAAGTTATTCTTCTTCACCAACGAAGAGATTACCCGTCGCCAGGATCCCGTTATTCTGGCAGCAGGTTCAGCTGATATGCCGATCATCAACGTAACTCAGGCTCAGCAAATTCAGCAATATATGGCGCAAAACTACGGCTTAAGCGTAGCAGATAACAGCGCCGACAACTACAATATCTATTCACGTTCCAATAAATTCTTCAACCGTTTAGACTGGAACATCAACGATAAAAACCAGTTGTCAATCCGCAACAACACTATCACTTCACAAGCGACCAACCTGGAGCGCGATCAGCAAAACTTCCGTTTTGGCAGCATCGACTTTAAGCAGATCAACAATCAAAACTCAACCGTTGCTGAGTTGAAAAGCCGCATGGGTGGTGGTTTGTCAAACAGTTTAATTGTAGGTTACTCAAACGTACATGATTACAGACAACCACTTTCAAACCCTGCCCTTCCGCAAATCGAGATTGCATCAAACGGTGGTACTATCTTCGCAGGTACCGACCGCGAGGCCAGTATCTTCAACATGAAGCAAAAAACCTTTGAGTTTACCGACAACTTTACCATGGTTAAAGGTGACCATACGTTTACTTTCGGTACACACAACGAGTTTTATAATATTACTTACGGTTTTGTTAACTCATGGAATGGCCGTGTGGCTTATAGCAGCGTAGCCGACTTTTTAGCTAACAACCCTAACCGCGTACGTACCAACTACAACTACACCAACAACAGCCGCGATTACATTATGGATAATCCGCCGGCACAGTTTAAAGTGAATATGTTTAGCTTGTACGGGCAGGATGAAATTCACATTGGCGACAACTTTAAATTAACTCCGGGCTTACGTTTTGACCTGGCTGATATGCCTAATAAACAGCCACTAAGTGTTAAAACTACCAGCGCCCCTGTTGACCCACTGTACGGCAGCACTTACACTTATACTCAACCAAGAAATATCAAGAATGACTTTTTAGGTCAGATATTGATTTCGCCTCGTTTAGGTTTCAACTACGATGTTAACGGCGACCAAACCTTTGTGGTGCGTGGTGGTACAGGCATATTTACCGGTCGTATACCTTTTGCCTGGTTAGGTTACGCCTACTACAACAACGGTGTTACTTATGGCGCTTATGATAACCGCAGTTCATCACGTGCCTTTGTTGCCGGTACCGATCCAATCCGCGATGCCTTAACCGGCAACGGCGAGGCTGGCTTTGTGCAAAAACAAGGTGTGAACGTTAACGATGCTAACGGCAGAACACAGGTAGATTTAATTGACAACAACTTTAAAATGCCGCAGGCATGGAGAAGCAGCCTAGCATTCGACTTTAAAACTGATAACCAGTGGCGCTTTACCGTAGAGGGTATCTACACCAAAGTTATTCACGACTTACAGTTTAAACACATCAACTTAGTAGATAACGCTATCTACTATCCTTACGACGTAAATAAGCAACAGCCTATTTACCGTCCGGTTGCTGCCCCTACATCTTCAAATCCTAATGCTACTACCCAAGCTATTAATCCGTTATACTCTAACGCTTACTTGCTAACTAACACCAGCAAAGGCTACCGTTACAGCATTACCGGCCAGGTAGCTAAAAGCTTCCCCGTTGGCTTAGATATCTCTGCGGCATATACCTACGGTCAGTCTAAAGACCTTACCAACGGTATCCGTAACTCAATGGAGTCTAACTGGCAGTTAAACCAGGCCCTTAACCCTAACAACCCAAGCCTGGCCTACTCTAACTTTGACATCCGCAGCCGTTTTGTAGGCACGGCCAACTACCGTGTTGACTGGAACGGTGCTCACCGTTTCTTGTCTAACTTCTCGTTATTCTTTAACGCACAATCGGGCACGCCTTATTCGTTAGGTTTTGTAAACTCTACCATCGATGGTACTGCACAGACTGTAAGTTTAGTGTACATTCCTAAAGTGGGCGAAACTGCAAGCTTTTTTGCCAACAATGCTACAGGTGCAGCACAAGCTGCTGCGTTTGATGCTTATATCAACAGCAACAAATACCTGAACAGCCGTCGTGGTGACTTTACTGAGCGTAACGGAACCCGCACGCCTTGGAACTACCAGGCCGATTTCCGTTTCTCTCAGGATTTCAACATCGTTCGTGATGGTAAAAAAGCACACACTATTACCTTTACTTACGACATCATTAACCTGACTAACTTGTTAAATAAAAACTGGGGTGTTCAGTACTTTTCACCTAACACCTTCAACTCAACTTCGAGCGTAGGTTTAACACAGGTAACTGCAGGTACAGCTACTACTAACCCAGTGTACAGCTTCAACCCAAACAACGTAACAAGCTACTCTAAAGACTTTTTTGCTTCACGCTGGCAAATGCAGTTTGGCTTACGTTACAGCTTCTAATACAAGGCTAAACAGTAACCAAACGTTACTATAGATACAAAGCCGGGACACGAGAACCATTGAGGTAATCGTCCCGGCTTTTTTGTTGGATGATGTTTTGATTTACAGAACGGTGGTAAGTACTAAATGCTAATTCAACCCTTGCAGCGCCTGAGAGATGAGGCTTAAGCCATCGTCAGAATAAGACAACCTTAGTGCAAAGTTATGCCCGTGAGTATCCATCTTCAGTAACGACTTATGCAGTATGTTAACCATCTTTTCCGGCTCATCGGTATACTTCTTTCTAAAATCCTCAAACTGAAACTCCAAAAACACCAAGCATAATGCATTCTCCATCGTTTGCACATCGGCATCTACTTTTATACGCTTTTTGAGGATGATCTGGCTAATCCGCTCTATCATCTCTTCATCGTAGCCAGCCTCCCTCATCAGCCGGGCGGTTACCTTAGCATGATGCAGTGCCAAATCTTTTCGCCATTTTAGGTAAGGTTCGCGACCCTCAGCATAACTTTCGCGCGGTATCTCCCAGCGGCCAATGTGTTGGCTCCGGGAGGCCAGCAGTAGTTCTTCGCTGGCATTACGGTCAAGCTTTAACACCCAATCGTGCAGCTTAAGGGCAAAAAAATATTCTTGCGGATAAGTTTCGCCACCCCATGTAATGGTGCGCGGGTCCTGCCTGTTGTAATCGTCAAAAAGCCGAAATGCATGTTCTAACTTACTCATAGATGCAAAGTAGCATCTTTTACCTATCCGCCCAAATGTATAAGATGAGGGATATTTCAGTTCTACGAGCGGTTATTTTATTTACTCAAAAACTCCGGCGTGATATTCAATTGCAAATAAGCCCAGGTTGGATGCAGTTTAGATGTGCCAGGTGCTATATTTTTAGCATACTCCATGCTTGATGAAGCTGCCATGTAGGAGACCCCCAAAACGGCCTGTGTAAATTTATTGACCTTATAGCCTGTTGTTAAATCCAGTTCGGTACCCAAGTATTTATCAATCGCATTGCCGTTAACATCTTTTTGCTTACCTGCTAAGGCAAAATAATGCCCGGCCAGTTCGGTATTAAAGCGTTTGTTGCTTGAGGTATATTTAAGCTTTACAAAGGGGTTATTTAAGCCGCCTGTTGGCGACCCGGTAACGGCATAAAAGTAATCCAAATACCCCCAGAACTTATGAGGCGAACCATACAGCGGATCAAAGCGGTGACTGGTGGCTGACGTAGAAAAGGCATCGTTACCTGATAGATAATCCCACCCTGCAGTGTAGCTCATTTTACCGGGAACATAGCTTGCCGCCAGGTTAATCATATAGGCATCAAGCTTCAGGCCGTCTTTGTCATGCCCGCCCTGGTAATAGTAAGCGCCGGTAAACGCCCATCGGTTTTTGCTGCCCAGCACCGGGTTTACGTTTACCCCAGTGGTAAAACGGGTATTTACGCCCGGCTGGTTGTAACGGTAGCCGTATACATAGCCCACATCAGACCCTGCCGTATTACGAACTGAATCAAGCGCGTGTTTACTAAACTGATCGGCCAGGAACAAACCTGATACTTTAGTTTTATTGATCTTTTTGCCCACATACAAATATTGCAGTGCCTTATAATTTTGATTGAGCAGGTTTGACCCCGCCGGGTTTATCAAAGCCAGGCTGCCGTTTTTAGCGCTTACCCCACTACCATTAATTAGCGGTATCATGCCCGAAGGCGTATTAACCAAATTACCCTTACTATCCTTTACAGTGGCAAGTGTATTGGCTGGCGTGTAGTAAGTACCGTTATAATTTATGGCATCAGTGTTTTGATTAAAGGCAGCGCCGACGTCTACCTGCCATCCTTTTTGCATGCTTTTGAGCACCAAGGCATCGTGCCTGCGCCCCTGCTGCAGCCAATCTAAAGCGCCTAACAGACGTTCGTCATCATAAGCGATTTCCTGCCGGCCTACCTTTAACAACAAATAATCCAGTACATTGCTTTTAAATGATGTGTCTTTGCGGTTTGACAAGATGATCTCGCCCCAGGCTTCGTGCACCCCAAGCCGGTTACCATCGTTAACGGTAATGGTAGAAGCATCCTGCCCCCACACCCTTACATCCTGAATGGTAGTTTGAAACACTACCCTGCTCGAGCGGTAATTGAACATCAACCGGGTACGTTGCGAAACAAAGGCTGATGGTTTAGTATTGAGGGGCTTCAGTGTTCCAAATCCGTTACGAAATTCAGTTCTGGGTCTAAGCTGCCCACTCAAGGTAATTTGTGCTTGAGCCCGGTTTTTAATATTACCAAAGCATAGGCCTAACAATATAAGCCCGCATTGTTTACATACAGTTTTGTACACACCAAAAAGTTTAAATTAAAAAGGGAATTGGTTATATGCTACACTTTAAAGTATTTCATTTAAAATGCAATCAGTAATTGAGTGTCAGATATAGTTTTACTAAACCTCAATACGCTCATAACAACTGATGAGTAAATATATAATTCAAGAAATAATTTACCAACTTTTGGTAACAAGCACAGATTTGCTGTTAACTAAAATACCTTAATTGATAAGCTAAAAGAGGAATCAAATGCAGAAAAAGCAAAATCATGATCTTATTTTAATAGTTTGTTGTAAAAATTGGATTACTAATGACTAAATGTTAAAAAAACGAGATAATTTCGCTTCAGATATCGCCTTATTTACAGTTTCAGTTACGCATACAACAATACAAGATTTAAAATAGCAATAAAACGCTTTTAAAAATCTCAAAAATCTGTACTTTAAGAAAAATATGAAGAAAAATAAACCTCTTTGCAATGCAAATAACTGTTTCATGTGTCAACATTGCCTGGAGGACTGGCGCCCGGCCATTAGCGCTAACAAAATAAATGTTAAAGTAAAAAAAGGCGAAATTATATTTAACGAAGGCGATGCCGTTACCGGAATTTATTTCGTTTACAGCGGCAACGTTAAAGTGTATAAGCAGTGGGATGCTGATAAAGAATTAATTATTCGTTTTGCCCGGGGCGGAGCCCTGTTAGGTCACCGCGGCATGGGAGATGACTTAAGGTATCCGATATCGGCCGCTGCGCTTGAGGATTCGGTGATTTGTTACGTAGACATGAAGTTTTTTGAAAGCACATTACGGGTCAATAACGAACTAACTTACCAACTGGTTAATTTTTTTGCCAATGAGCTCCGCTTATCCGAACGCCGCATGCGCGATTTGACGCACATGCCCGTAAAAGGACGCGTAGCTGATGCCCTGCTTAAGCTGCACCAGCAATTTGGTACTACAGAAAGCGGCCTGATTAACATCAATCTGAGCAGGCAAGATTTAGCCTCTTACGCCGGCGCGACTTACGAAACCGTTTTTAGAGTGATCAACGAACTGGTAGCCGAACAAGCCATTAGCCTGGATGGTAAAAGCATTGCCATTACCAATCATGAAATGCTGACAACGTTGTCGCAAGCGGAGCTTTAAGCCCTTCCTTAGAGTTTTATTAAAATTTAAATTCCGCTTTTTGATGCCGCCCGGGCACTTTATCTTCGTGCTGTAATTGATCCATCCAGCAATACACTATCAGCCGTGAAAAAATTACCGGGCAGATTTTTATGGAGCCTTTTTATATTGGTGGGCAGCGTAGCCTGCAACCAGTCGTCTAAAAACCAGCAGTCAGCAACAACAGATACATCAACTACAGCAGCTACCAGCAGCAATCCAAACACAGCGAAAATTGCCGATGCGGCAACCATTATGGCGCGCAAAGAGGTGCCTATACTTTGCTACCACCAAATACGCAACTGGACCGCCCGCGACTCCAAGCGTGCCAAGGATGACATCTGCCCCACAGACCGCTTTAAATCACACATTAAAATGCTGGCCGATAGTGGTTATCATAGCATTTTGCCTGATCAGCTGTATGCTTACCTGACTCAAGGAGCAGCTTTACCATCAAAACCTATCATGATTACGTTTGACGATACTGACCTGGATCAGTATACGGTAGCATACCCTGAACTTAAAAAATACAATTTTAAGGCGCTGTATTTTATCATGACGGTATCTATGAACCATCGCCGGTATATGAGCAAAGCGCAAGTTAAAACCCTGTCGGACGAGGGCAATGTGATTGGCAGCCATACTTACGATCATAAAATGGTAGTTAAGTATGCACACAACCCCGACCCTAAAATGGATGATTGGATTGTACAAGTAGATAAACCAACAGAAGCACTCGAAAAACTAACAGGTAAAAAATTAGAATACTTTGCCTACCCCTACGGTTTGTGGAACACCGCCATTTTGCCCGAACTGCAAAAGCACCATTTTAAAGCCGCCTTTCAGCTGGCCGAAAAACGCGATCCGCAAAACCCGTTGTTTACCATCCGCCGCATCATCGGCAGCGGTTATTGGTCGGCCGGTAATTTAAACCACGCCATTAAAAAGAGTTTTAAATAAAATGTTACTTTTTAACCAGTTGGATGTTTTTTATCGCCCTATTCAAGCCTTTCCACTGCATTGATTTCCCATCATCACTTAGCTGCATCTCAAAATTTTCTCCTATCAAAGTTAAGTAGATCAGATACATTTCTTCTTTTTCGGTAACTTGAGAGTATCCTGTAGGAAATCGAAACTCAAATAAGCCAAATACTTGCGGACCGGTTTTGTGATAAATTCTGTTGGCAGAGGCGCTCATAGTAAACCCCACCGGGTAGGATTTATTACCAAATGTTAATGTTCCGGTCACGTCGTTCTGGCGGCGATACAGTTCGTTAGTATTATAGTCTATATGATTAATGGTTTAAGTAGCAAGATTTTTGAGTATTGTATCTTTATAAATACCTATTTCACCTGTAGATGTCTGAAAGGGCACAATATTCATTTCCTGCATTTGCCACGTACCGTACAAAGCAGGCCTTATACTATCCATCAACTTAACAGATGCTGAATTGAAATCTAATTTAGGGTCTGAGACAAGAACGTCCTTTTTATTACAAGCACAAAGTATTGCGAATGCAAAAAAACATAACAGGCACTTAATTTTCATATTATGACAATAAGGTTTGGGTAAATCTAAGTCTTACAAACTAAAAACATGTTAATATTTAAAATTCTAATCATTTTGTTATTTCGCAACAACCTGAAAGAAACTTGATGAATTGCAAAAGATTTGCCCGAGACTTATTTAATTAATTATAGAATAACTTAGCTAAAAGCGTACTTAAGCTCTTACTGATACTGCTTTTATACTTTTTGATGATTTTTAGCTAATGCAACAACACTTACCTTTGCAAGCTTCAGCGTAACAACACACCATGCTTACTCAAAATAAAAATTCGAAATATATAATTTACGTACTCGGTTTGTTAGCGGCCTTGGGGCCGTTTTCTATTGATATGTACCTGCCTGGCTTTAAGGTAATTGCTGCCGATCTTAAAACGTCGGCATCTGCCGTATCACTTACCCTATCGAGCTACTTTATCGGTATCTCTGCCGGCCAATTACTTTACGGTCCGCTACTTGATAAATACGGACGTAAAAAGCCATTGTATTTCGGCGTTATACTTTACCTGGCAGCTTGTGCAGGCTGTTATTTTTCGGCAGACATTAACCACCTCATTGCTTTCCGCTTTTTGCAGGCCATAGGCAGCTGCGCGGCAGCCGTAGAATCGGTTGCCTTAGTACGCGACTTATATGAACCGCAGGAACGCGCCAAGGCCTTCGCCTCTATTATGCTGGTTATTGCATTATCGCCAATGCTTGCCCCCACCATAGGTGGATATTTAATTGCGGCAGCCGGCTGGCAAACGGTTTTTATATTTTTAGCGGTAATGGCCGTGTGTGTATTGCTATTATCTTATTATTTAATTCCCGAAGTATTTATACCCGAGCCGGGCTACTCGCTTGCACCAGCACCTATTTTAAAGGGCTATTTTTCGGTAATTAAAGAGCCTCAGTTTGTGACTTACGCTTTAGTATCAGCGCTCATCTTTTCGGGCTTATTTGTATACGTGGCCTCATCCCCTATTATTTTTATGGAATTATATGGCGTGAGCGAAACCGGTTATGGCTGGATCTTCGCCGGGTTATCGGTTGCCTTTATCGGCTCGAGCCAGGTAAACTCATTAATGTTGCGCTGGTACTCCAGCCCTAAAATTATCAATTATTCTTTAGTACTGTGCATCATCAGCAGTGTTGCCTTTTTGGCATTTGCGCTATTAGGTATGCTAAACTTAATTAATACGCTTGTTTTCCTCGCACTTTTTTTAATTGGCTTAGGCTTTATTAACCCCAATGCCTCGGCTTTATCACTTGAACCCTTCAGCAAAAATGCAGGAAGCGCATCGGCATTAATGGGTGCTGTGCAAATGGGTTTGGGTGCGCTGGTATCGGGTTTAACCAGTTCGTTCCCGGCCGGGTCGGTATTGCCTATGCCGCTATGTATGACAGTGGCTTCGGTATTAGCAGCAATAGTTTTGATGATACACAGACGCCGGTAAGTAAAACCTTTTAATCTAATAAGCTGCTTAGGCCAGTGAAGCTTATTAATAATAATGCAATATCTTGATGCTTTAGTAAATAGCTTCGTATAGATTGAAGCGATTGGGTCATATGGCTATTGACAGTAGCGATTGAAATCCCCATGATTTTCCCTGTTTCCTCATAACTTTTACCTTCCAATTTACACAACTGAAAAACCTGGCGACGTTGCGGGCTTAACTGATCGATGGCTTTTTGCAGCAATTGACCGGCTTCTTTAATTTCAAGTAACTCATCCCCGCTTAAATAATAATCAACCTGATTTAGAATTAAGTTGCGAATGAGCGCCTGATCGCTGGCCAGCTTTCTGAAATAATTATAAACTAAATTTTGTGCGATTGTAAACAGGTAAGCCCTAAAAGATTTTTGCGGATCAAGATTGGCACGATACGTCCAAACTCTCATAAACAGCTCCTGCAACAACTCATCAGCAACATCGGCATCTTTAACTAAAAAACGAAGCCGTAAATACACCGGTTTGCTGTATAAATGATAAAGCTCATCAAAGGCCGCATTATCACCATCCGCAAGCCGAATTATTAATAATTCTTGCTGTATTTCTCCGTAATTACTCAATAGTCAGGGTTACTGCCCCTAAATTTAAATTTTTAACGCATTACAAACAAGACACTTACAATATAACCTATTAACTTTAAGATTAGCCATAATATAATGCGCTGATTATAAAGCAATTATTAAAAAATTGTAAAATTAAACAATTTGCGTTCATTGTTTTTTTTCGCAACTGTGTATTAGATAGTGATTTAAAAGGTAAACAAAACCAATGCAAGAGCTTTTTGGCAAATATTTAAGGCGCGAGTGTTCTCCGGCCGAGATTGAAGCCTTGATGAAACATTTTAATCAACCGGAAAATGCTTTGTTGTTAAAGCAACTGATTTTGGAAGAGCTAAAAAGCACAGTGCCTCAAACGGATGACTTTACTGATACGGATATTCGTTTAAAGCAGATTCATCAGCGGCTGGCCAAGTCAATGAATGCAAGTGACAAGCTTGCTAAAAAATCATATAGATGGAGGTGGATCGGCGTTGCAGCAAGTTTAGTGATCGTATTGGGATGCACTTATTATTTCATGATTAAACCTGAGCCGCCTGCAGTGTTAATTGTAGGTAACATAAAAAGTGTTAAGCCCGGTAGTAATGCAGCAACATTGGTATTGGCAAATGGTACACGCATTTTGTTGAGTAATGCCAGGCAAGGGCAATTAGCCACTCAGTCGGGGGCATTGATTATTAAAGATGCCGATGGTAGTCTTCACTATGAATCTACCGGCAACTCAAAAGCTACAGATTACAATACCCTCAGTACTGCAGAAGGTGAACAATTTACTATTGAGCTACCCGACGGAAGTGTGGTAACACTAAATGCAGGTTCGTCTTTACGTTACCCCGCCAGTTTTGCGGGCCTGCCAGAAAGAAATGTAGAACTTACTGGCGAAGGGTATTTTGATGTAAAACATAACCGGCAGCAACCTTTCAAAGTAAAAGCAGGTGGCCAGGTTGTACAGGACATAGGCACCCAATTTAATATAAGTAACTATACCGAGGAGTTAACTGTACAAACCACTCTTGTACAAGGCAGTGCCCAGGTAATGACTACAGCGCATGAGGCTACCCTGACCCCAGGACAACAGGCAGTGCTAAAAGACAAATTGTTAAAAACTCACGAAGTAAATACAGAAGTTTTTACAGCCTGGAAAAGAGGACTGTTTGCTTATCAGGATACGAAACTTGATGATGTAATGCGTCAGATTGCGCGGTGGTATAATGTTAAAATAACTTATACCGACGATGCGCTGCGCAACCGGCGATTAAGCGGCAGCGTTTCGCGATACGATGAGGTAAAAGGCATATTAGAAGCTATTAGCTACACAGCTAAAGTAAGATTTGTAGTAAGCGGCCGCACGGTCGAAATACTGCCTGGTTCATCGTCAAATAATGATTAGTAAGACTAGACAGTTAAGCAAAATAGTGTTATTGGCTAAAAGCAGATTGCTGCTGTTGGAATTATTAGATAAGGTTTGACAAAAACAAACCCCTAGCAATAGCAAATAGCAGTAGAAACCTAATACTATAACTAACAATTATTTATTAACCTTAAAATTAGCAAGCAAACAAAAAAAGAACAAACCCAAACAACAGAAAGGGTTGGCCAAAAAAAACCAGGAACGTTCGCGGCGTACCTGGCTAATGTTTAGCTAACCTAAAACTGAGTGACGAAACCCTATTTCTGATTAAACACAAACAATCAAATGTATAAATTTTATACTAAACATTGGTGTGTACCGCCCGGCTACGCCCCAAAATTACTATTGATAATGAAGCTAACTGTGTTATTTGTAATGGTGACACTCTTGCAGGTGAGCGCCGCTTCGTATGCGCAAAAACTTAGTTTTAAAAAGAAAAGCGCAACACTCGAAGAAGTGTTTGCCCAAATACAAACACAAACTGGATATCATGTATTGTACTCTCCCGACCTGATCAATGAGCGAACCAGGATTGACATTAGCTTTAACAATACTGATCTGAAAAAAGTTTTACAGGATTTACTTAGTGAAAGTGTTTATAGCTATACCATAGATGGCACAAACATTTTAATTACCAAAGCCAAACCTAAATCCTTTTTCCAAAAAATCATTGATATAGTAGCTGATACCAGGTTACCCGGAAAAGTAATTGCAGAAGACGGCCAACCTTTGCCCGGAGCTACAGTTCAGGTTAAGGGAAAAAATAGCGTAGCTACCACTGATAAAGAAGGCATTTTTAATATTAACGTTATACCCGAAAAGGACGTTATAATCATTTCGTTTATTGGTTACGAAACCCGCGAACTGGCAGCAAAAGATTTGAAGTCGCCGGTGGTAATTACCCTTAAAAAATCAATAAGCAATCTCGACCAGGTACAAGTTACCGCCTACGGCACAACTACCAAGCGCCTTAATGCAGGTAACATTACAACTGTAACGGCCCAAGAAATCGCAAAAAACCCCGTAAATAACGTTATGGAAGCTTTACAAGGGAAAGTGCCGGGTTTATTTATACAGCAAACCACCGGGCAGCCGGGTGGCGCCTTTAACCTGCGCATCCGCAGTTCGGCCAATTTTAACACCGGTGCTACAGCGCCTTTAATTGTTGTTGATGGTGTGCGTTATCCGGGTAATACACTGCCTGTATCCCAAAATACCTCCTATGGCACCGCCGATTTTTTAAAAGGCGGCAGCGGTCTTAATTTTATCAACCCAAATGATATTGAAAGTATTGATGTTTTAAAGGACATTGACGCAACGGCAATATATGGCTCATCGGGTGCTTATGGTGTAATATTAATTACCACAAAAAAGAACAGGCTGGCTACGCAGGCTTTTAACGCCAATGTTTATACCGGTGTATCAGTAAACGGCCAAACCGAACCATTGCTCAATACCGAACAATACCTGATGCTGCGTCGGGAGGCCTTAAAGAATGACGGCATCACTGCCGTCCCAGCTGGTAACAGCGACCTGAACGGAACCTGGCCTGCAGACCGCTACACCAACTGGCGGAAAGTGTATTTAGGCAATAAAGCATCAACTACCAATGCAAACCTGTCATTAAGCGGAAGCGCCAAAAACTCGTCTTACCTCATTAGCGGAAGTTTCAGAAACATTGGTAATATACAAAGACACAAAGGCTCCAATCGCGACGGCTCGCTGCGCTTTGCTTTAAACACCAGTACAAATAACAACAAATTCAGTCTGTCACTAACGGGCACCTACCTGTCATCACTAAGTGATATGGTACCTTTTGATTTTTCGACGGTTGCTTTAACCGTTCCTAACGCTCCTAATCCGTATAACGAAGATGGTTCTGTTAACTGGGCAGCCATAGGCACGGATGTTAACAGCAGCAGCTCGGCCAGTAACATTAACCGCAATTACAAAAACGCCACTACAAATTTACTGGCAAATGCAACCTTAATCTATCATCCCATCGAAAAACTAACGCTGCGCACCATATTCGGTTATAACGACATTACAGGCCGGGAGCAGATTGAATATCCATTATCAGTATTTAACCCGTCAAACAAAGCAGCGCCAACACAAACCGTTGGTATTTTAAGCCAGTACAATATCAAATCGCTTACTATTTCGCCTTATGCAGAATACCGTACCGGTTTAGGTAAAAAAGGCGATTTGAGCTTTAAACTGGGGGCCGAAATTACCAGATCGGTACAGAACAATAACGGGATAACAGGCACCGGATTTCCGTCGGACGCTTTATTAAGAAATCCTTCGTCTGGATCGTCCGTCATCACTAATGATAATCAAATAGAAAACAGGGTTATCGGCACTTACGGTATCATTAAATACGTTTGGGATCAAAAATATATCGTTGATATCAATACCCGGAGGGATGGCTCTATAAAGTTTGGGCCCAACAGGCGCTTTGGTAATTTTGGCTCTGTTGCTGCTGCCTGGATATTTAGCCAGGAAAAGTTCTTTAAAAGCGAGTCGGGCATTTTAAGCTTCGGGAAAATCAGGGCCAGCACGGGTACCGTTGGCGGTGATGCCATAGGTAACTGGAATTACTTAAGTACCTATAGTGTAATTGGAGGCTCTTACGATGGCAAAACTGGTCTGGCGCCCGGATCCTTACCAAACCCTAACCTGGTTTGGGAGCGTAACAAAAATTCGGAAGTTGCTTTAGAATTAGGCTTTTTGAAAGATCGCATCTTTTTAGAAGGAGCTTACTATTATAATAAGGCTTCTAACCAGCTTGTAAATCAAAATTTATCGAGCGTAACAGGTTTCACCAATTACGCCTTAAACTCTGACGCAATTATCAGCACCAGTGGTTTTGAGGCTACATTGAGCACAAACAACATTAAAAGCAAAAATTTTAACTGGACTACACGTATCAACATCTCTGTTCCGAAAAGCAAACTGGTAAAAATGCCGTCTAACACAGCAAGCAACGCAGCGCTCAATGTTAACTATGTAGAGGGCAAACCTGTTACCGGCATATTAGTTTATAAATACAATGGTGTTAACCCGGCTACCGGTAACTACAGTTTTACCAATGCAGCCGGAGTAACCCAGGATTACCTGACCGGGCTCGAACAAAAAGACAGAACAGAGTTTATAAATCTGGCGCCTAAATATTTTGGCGGTATACAAAACTCTTTAAATTATAAGCAACTTTCGCTCGACTTTCAGATTACAGTTACCAGCCGCACCGGCACCAACTTCTTAGGCCAAACTGTATTTCCCTTTGGTATTTATGGCTTAAATGGCTCAACGCAATGGCTTAACCGCTGGCAAAATCCGGGCGACGTTACTAATTTCCCGAAGCTATCTACCAGCTTGCTGAGCTATCTCAGACAATCTAACTTTCAAAATAGTACCGGTGCCTATAGCGATGCTACTTATGCCAGGTTACAAAACGTAAGCCTGAGATATGCAGTAAAAGGCGCATATATCAATAAACTGGGCATCAAAAACCTGCAGGTTTATCTTCAGGGGCAAAACCTGCTCACGGTATCCAAGTTTGGCGGTTTAGATCCTGAAAACCTGGCTGCCGGAGTTATACCTCCGTTACGCGTATTTACCGGCGGCATTAACGTAACCTTTTAAATGTTAAAATAATGAAGAAAGATTTTATCAAAATAACAGGTATTGCATTTGCTCTGCTTTTAACAGCAACTGCATGTAACAAGTATTTAGATGGTGCGCAATTACCCGCCAACACCATTGATGGCGCAAGCGTTTATCAGACTGATGTAAGTACATCTACAGTGGTTACAGGCTTGTATTTAAGCATGAATAACTCCGGACCATTTAATGCCAGTGCGGGCAGTAACACCGGTTTTACATTGGGCTTATATACCGATGAGCTCAGGAGCTTACTAAGCGGTAATTTTGCAGATGTTTTTTACAAAAACGCCATCCAAAGCCAACAAAGCCCATACTGGACTGATTTGTACAGAAAGATTTTTACTGTAAACACTGCTTTAGAAGGCATTAACCAATCGGGTGGCGCCTTGCTCTACAAAAATCAGTGGCTGGGAGAATGCTATTTTCTTAGGGCTTATTTTTATTACCTCCTTACTAATTATTATGGAGATGTACCGCTGGCTTTAAGCTCTGACTTTGAAGCAAATAACAAATTAAGCCGTGCGCCCAAAACCGAAGTTTACCAGCAAATAGTGGCCGACTTAAAATTGGCGCAAACGCTTTTACCTGCCGAATATAAAAACGGATATGGCGAAACAACAACCAATCGTTTAAGGCCCAACCAGGCAGTTGCGTCTGCACTACTTGCCAGGGTATACCTGTATAATAATGATTGGGCTAACGCCGAAGCCCAGGCTACAGCAGTAATTAACAGTACAGCAACATACCAATTGCTGCCACTGGCACAGGTTTTTTTAGCTAATAGTAAAGAAACTTTGTGGGCGTTAGCGCCAACGCAGCCTAAACCTGCTCCCGAGTATGCTTTTTACAATAATGGCATGCCGGCAGTCATCACTCCGCCAAATACACCGGCATCATCACAAGTTTATGCTTGTTTAAGCAGTTTTTTGATCAATGCTTTTGAAACCAATGATGCACGCTTTACCAATTGGGTGCGTTCATCTACGGTAGCGGCTTCTGGAAATACGCCGGCAACAACATTCTATTTTCCGGCAAAATATAAATCATCTGCCAACAACGCCGAATACCAGGTTTTAATGCGTTTTGCCGAATTGTATTTAATAAGAGCCGAAGCCAGGGCGAGGCAAAACAAAGATGGCGCTGCCAGCGATTTGAACGTGGTAAGAACCAGGGCCGGACTTCCTAACTCGAGCGCGACAACTCAGGCAGATCTACTGGCAGCTATTGCCAAAGAAAGACAAACAGAACTGTTTACCGAATGCGGACACCGCTTTTTTGACCTGAAGCGCACCGGCACCATTGATGCTGTTATGAGCGTAGTTACACCGGCAAAAGGCACCAACTGGAGCAGCTTTATGGCTTTGTGGCCAATACCCCCAACAGATATAGTGCAAAACCCTAACCTTACTGCAAACCCGGGATATTTAAGATAATCATGAAAACATTTATATCTACAGGCATAGCTATGCTACTTGCCTTTGCGCTTAAAGCACAAAATAGTGATTACCAGCTAACGGTTAAACTACCTGCGCAAAAAACGCCCGCAATGGTTTACCTGATTGAAAATTACGGCTGGAGCAACAACAAAACAATTGACTCTGCAAAATTAGTTAACGGCACCGCCTCTTTTAAAGGCATGGTGACTGAGCCCCTAAAAGCTTATATTTTGCTTAACCACAGCGGTAAAGACGCCGATAAATGGAAGCCCGACAATGACGCCCTGATGGTTTACCTTGAACCGGCTGCAATGGTAGTTTCCGGTCAAGACTCTGTTAAAACAGCTAAAATAGCCGGCTCTGCTTTAAATGACGCCTATGTCCAATATTATAATACTGTACTATCCGACGGCAATAAAGTACTTGCAAAAATTAATGCAGATTACCTGGCCAAGCCGGCCGATCAACGGGGAGACAAGGCGTTTCAGGCGGGATTAATGGCAAGAGTTTCTCAGGTAACCAAGCGTACCGACTCGTTAAAACTTGTTTATATAAAACAGCACCCTGACAGTCAGTTGAGTTTATTTGCCTTACAGGAATTGGCAGGCGCCGGTGTTGATATTACCAAGCTGACACCGGTTTATAAACAATTGAACCCATCGCTTAAATCGTCGTCAACAGGCAAAAAGCTGGCTTTGATACTTGATGAATACGGCCCTACCAGCATCGGCGCCTTAGCGCCTGATTTTACCCAAAACGATGTAAGCGATAAACCAGTTAAACTGTCTGATTTTCGTGGAAAGTATGTATTACTTGACTTTTGGGCGAGCTGGTGCGGCCCCTGCCGTGCCGAAAACCCGAACGTAGTTAAACAATACAACCGGTTTAAAAATAAAAACTTTACGGTGCTCGGAGTATCTCTTGACCAGCCGGGTAAAAAAGCCGCATGGCTGGCAGCTATTAAAAGCGACGGATTGAGCTGGACACAGGTGTCTGATTTACAGTTTTGGAACAATGCTGTGGCACGGGCTTATAACATCCGGTCAGTTCCACAAAATTTTCTTATCGATCCGGCCGGAAAAATCATTGCTAAAAACCTGCGCGGCGATGCCCTTGGCGAAAAGCTGGAAGCCATTTTAAAATAGTATGTATATGAAAAAGTTAATATTTTATGTTGCCATTTTAGGTCTGGTTACAGTCCGGCAATCTTTTGCTCAGAGCCAGCGAGCCTGGGAAGACATTGATCTATCTGGTTTTCACCAGTGCGATACAACTCACCAAAAGGGTTATACACTCATCTTTATCAATAAAGACCCAAAATTGAAGCCTCAGACAATTGCTGATTTAAAATCGGTGTTTTGGAAAGTATATCCGCAACAAGTAAAGCGTTTTAATAAACAGTCAGCGAAAACAGTCACCGTTATGGTAGGCAATGAATATAAAGGTGTTGGTGCTACCTGGAAAAGCGTGGTAAAAATTGATCAGGATTGGCTTGCTAATAACCCAACTGATTTTGATCTGCTGACACACGAGTTAATGCATGTGGTTCAAAATTATCCTTACCCTATACCCGATCCATGGCTAACAGACAGTATTGCCGACTATGCCCGGTACACATTTGGCGTTGATAACGGACGGGCCGGCTGGAACTTGCCACCTTACAGCGCCGGTCAAAGCTATAATCACACCTACCGCATTGGCGCACGTTTTTTGGTTTGGCTTGAAAAACATAAACGTAAGGATATAGTTGACCGGGTAAATCAGGCGCTTTACCAAGGCGTTTACACCAAGGAGCTATGGCCTAAACTGACCGGCAACACCCTAGATGAGCTATGGTCTGCTTACGTAGCAAACCCAATGATTTAAAGTTTAAAATATGTAAGTACCGGGATTAATTTTATTGTAGTTAAATACATTTTTATTTATAGGGGGTTGCATCAATTAACAAGTCGTCATTGAGTGCTCATCCACCATTGTTGAATTAACCGATAATAATTTTATAAACTAACCATAACCATTTCACTATCAAAAACAAGCGCCGGCCACAATCGGCGCTTTTTTATTTGCCGCTTTGTCATGTAATGCTTAAATCAATTTTAAATCACGCTGCCTTTATTAAAAGATGCTTGACCGTTATAACTACACACGAGTAAACTTTTAATTGTTCTGGCCCCGGTTTAATAGCATCCGGTTGGCGTTATTGATCAAAATATGAAAACCAACAGTAAATGATGACATCAGTAACAAAACAACCACATATCCTCCTGAATATGATAAAGCAAAAGCTCCTCAATTTGGTTATTGAGGAGCTTTTATAAGCAACTGTTAATAATGATCGCTTACTATCGGCTAAGGCTTTAAAAGCTTCAAACATTTATCTCGCTGGCTAAAGCCAGTTCTTTTTGCGCATCTAACATTTCTAATCGGGATACTAATGCAGCGCGCATATCGCGATAGGCGTCTCCACCCAGCGCTAAGCGTAATGGTGCGGGTGATACATCTACAGAATCAATCATGGCTTGTACCGATTTGTCCACGTCACCTGTGATAGGAAAAGCCCCTGCGGCTATGGCACGTCTTACATCGCCTGCAGGCGTATTTTCATAGGCTTCCATTACAGGCGCCGTTGTCATTGCTGCGCCAAAGGAGGTGTGATGTGCTCCGGGTTCAACAATGGTTACACCAATATTTAGTGGAGCCAATTCTTTGGCAATGGTATCACAAAACCCTTCAATGGCCCATTTAGTAGTATGATAGTACCCGAAATTAGGATACGTGGTTTGGCCCCCTGCTGACGATAGCTGCAAAATACGACCGTGCCCCTGCTTTCTAAAATGCGGTAATGCAGCCCGTATTACCTGTATAGATCCGATAACATTGGTGTTGATCTGCTGAATAATCTGTTCATCGCTGGCTTCTTCGACCGAGCAAAACAGGGCGTAGCCTGCATTATTCACCACGACATCAATTTGGCCAAAATTATTAAAGGCGCTGTCAACCACTGTTTTGATGGCTGCTGTATCAGTTACATCAAGTACAGCCACCCGTAACATATCAGGATAGGCTTTTTTTAACTCGTTTAAAGCATCAGCTTTACGAACGGTAGCCACTACGCGGTCGCCTTTTGCCAGTAACTTTTCTGTAAGTACTTTACCTAAACCCGTAGAAGTACCTGTAATTAACCATGTTTTCATCTTGTGTCAATTTTAATAACACAAAATTACCGTCTTATAAAGCCAGCGTTTAACCCGGCGCAAACCAATACTGACCGTAAACAAACGTTAACGCAACGAAGACGGGGTTTGCCCGGTGTAGGCTTTAAAGGCCCGGGTAAAATGAGTAGGCTCCTCAAACCCAAGACTATGGCTGATTTGACTAACCGACCAATTAGAATGTACCAGTAAAGCCCTGGCCTCCAGCATCAGTCGTTCATTAATGAGCTGCGTTGTAGTCTTACCGGTGGCTTCTTTCAATGCACGGTTCAGTGAGTTGATGTGCACCGCAAGTTTTTCGGCGAATTGCGGCGGTGTACGTAAGCTCACCTGCTGGTTGGGATGAACTATCGGAAACTGCGCAGCCAATAAAGATTTAAAAGCTTCAGCCAGGCGCGTAGATGCCGTTGAGCTTTTGCTTTCTGTACCTGGATGCAGTTTTAAGGCACCATGAATGCACTCCAGTACATAAAGAAACAGCAAATCATATTTATGGGCATAATCTGAAGTTTGTTCTTGAAGCATTTTTTCAAACAGTTTGGTAAAAAATACTGCTTCATCTTTACTTAATTTAAACACAGATTGAGCATCGCCATTAAACACCGCCCAGTCGGCCGGGCGCAAATGTGTATGCAAGGGCAAAAAATCTTCGGTAAACAAGCAGGCGTAGCCACGACAAACACCCTCGTGCACCTGCCAACGGTACGCAACTTCCCGATTGGTGAATACCAAAGCCCACTCGTCGCCATTTAAACGATATTCTGTTCCCTGATAGAAATAGGATGTATTGCCGGTAACTAAAGATATTTTGTAAAAATCTTTACGGCTGTACGAAGCTGTTGCTGCCAGGCTTTCGGCCGAAAACTCCTCCAGCCTTACTGCCGCAAAATGTCCTGCGGAAGGGTCTTTCTGACCGGGTAAAAGAGGTGCAAAAATGTGAATCGATTGACTTTGCGCTTCCATTAAAACACATAAAAAAAACGCCGTAAAATATTGATTTACAGCGTTTTAAATACAAAAAGTGGAGCCGGAGGGATTCGAACCCTCGTCCAAACATGGTATAAGGTAAGCTTTCTACATGCTTAGCTCTGTTAATTTGTCGGGAAGGGGAAGGTCAGTAGCTCACCTGTACCATCTTCCGTAGGTGCTTTATCTCGCCCGCTTATCACACCCTAAGCAGGCCAGTTTCATCTGTCGATGCCCCGTATGCCGATCCGATGAAACGGAAAACCGGCGGGACAAAAGCTATGCTAATTCTAAATTAGGCAGCTAAGGCGTAGTTATTTTCGCCATTTGTAGTTTTGAGCGTTCAGATTAAAGCGCTAATTCACCCAACGCGCTGCGTGCTTACTTACTTATCTCCATCCTGTCAATTCCGGTCGACCCCATTTGATTGGGCAACTGCCAGCCAAAGCCAAGCAGAAACGTAACGTCAAAGGTACAAAATCTGCGCCAAAGCAACAAGCTGTCAGCTTTTGGCAGTGAGGTTTTGTAATGCATCTGTTTGAGCATTTACATATAGGATTGATAATAACTCAAAATAATAATAATTTACCACCGATATTTTTGTACTTGTATCTCGCTTATTGTGAAACTAAACTTTGTTCGCCCTGCCGTTAATTCTTTAAAACCAACCACATCAGTGTACCGGATAGCCTTAATGTTTTTAAGTATTGCTGTGTTGGCATTCAATAAGCCCCGCAAAAAGCTGAATATTATATTTATTGGCGACAGCATCACCCATGGCACCATAGCTCAGGATCAATCCCCTCCTGTTTACGCTAGCGAATACTTGCGAAACTTAAATAAGTGGACAGCTGTAAACATCTTTAGTACTGGTGTAGGCGGTTATACTACGGTAGACTTTCTGCCAGAAACCCGCAAAGGGTTTAATAAAGTGCGCGCCATGGGCGACAGTTTGGCGCAGGACAAAGATGCTGACTTAGTGATATCCATCATGCTGGGCACTAACGATAGTGCCATTAAAGGCCCTAACGGATCGCCGGTTGCACCAGAGCAGTATTATGCCAACTTAAAAACCATCACTGATAGCTTGCTGGCCCGTTACCCTCAATGCAAAATAGTTTACCACTATCCTATCTGGTGCAGCAGCAATACACAAAACCGTGGGGCTACCTACCTGCAAGAAGGACAGCAACGCGTACGTTCATACTGGACCGAAATTGATAAGCTGGTAAAGGCTTACCATAAAGTGGGAGTTCGCTATGTTTACAAAGGGGACCAACAAGCTTATGCCTATTTTGAGACAAACTACTCAACAAATTTTAGGGTTGAAAACGGCTCAAGCGGGACTTTTTACCTTCATCCCAATCAAAAAGGCAATATAACGTTGGGCGAGTTTTGGGCTAAGGCTATTGCTAAAGTAGTGAAGTAACAACCTGCGTAGATTAATGAGATGATGCATCAAACATAGTTACTACTATTAAACTCGTTATCATATTATTGACTATTACAAGAAAATAAATAGTCAAGCAACGGCCATAACATTAACCTTAAAGCATCCTTAATTTTACCATTAAGCAACACCCTCTCGTTTTAGCACCTATTTAATTAAACAACTGTCTACAAGACATTTGTTTTTAGTAAATTGAACGCCCTATGCGTTGGTGCTCATTCCCCTACACCTTAATATGTTTATTTAGCTTGCTTTTTTTGGCTGCAAAACCGGCTAAAAGCGACTGCAATGCTTCCAAGCTATCCGATGGAAAGGGTTTGCTTGATGAAAGCCGGTTCTCGATTTTACTTAAATCAGTTAACACTAACGCTAAAAATCTACTTCTTAAAACTCCTACCACCGTTACGCGACACGATTTAAATCAGTTAATTAAAAAGGCCAGAACGAATTATTTTGAAGGCAATTACGCTGTATCATTAAAAAACGCTCTTCTTGCAGAAAAGATAGCACAGCAACAACATAATGATACGGCTGTAGCATCCGCCCGTAATCTGATAGCTTTGCAATACATAGTACGCGATAAATATGCTGAAGCTTTTCCTTACCTAAAAAATGCGCTATCCATCAACCGGAAGTACAGGCGATATAATCAGCTGGCCTCTAATCAACTTAACCTGAGCATGTACTATGCCAGCAAAAATGCATTTACAACGGCCATCAGTTATGCAGATAGCTGCCATCAGCTGAGCAAGCGCATTAACAGACCCGATTTGGCAGCCATGGCTGCTAACCACCTGGGTGATTATTATTTTTTAGCCAAAAATGAGCAGAAAGCTAAAGAGTACTATGAATCGGTAATTAACAACAAAAGTTTTCAGAGCGATTGGGAAAACAGTTTTGCCTCTACCGGTCTTGCCCGTATATATCTGGCACAAAAAAATTATAAACAGGCCATTGAATCGAGTACCAAAGCTTTTAAGCTGGCGCAAAAAGTAAAAGCCAAATGGGATGCACAGCAAGCCTTGGATATTTTGTATAAAGCCTACCAGCAAAATGGCGATTACGCTAACGCTTTCAATTATTTAAACCTTTACAAAAATTACAGCGACAGCCTGTTTAGTGATAAAAAAGAACAGGAAATAAACTTTTTGCTGCTGAAAGATAAAGAGGCAGAGAACCTTTATTTAAAACGCAAAAATACGCTGGAGCAGCAGCAACAGCGAATTAACCGGATGGTTATTTTGATTGTAACACTACTGATGATTTTACTGTTTGCTCTACTTGCGTTAGTTTACAAACGCTTTTTAAAAAGCCGTAGTTATAACACAATTCTCAAACAAAAAACAGACAAAATTGAGGAAAAGAGCAAAGTAATTAACGAGCAAAATTTAAATCTTAACCAACTTAACTATACTAAAGACCAGCTTTTCTCAATCATTGGTCACGATTTACGAAGTCCCTTTGCCAGCATTTTAACAGCACTTGAGCTTTTTAAATCCGGTGATTTTGATTCGGAAGAGATAAGTGAGCTGGCCGGAAAACTTCATGAGCAAGTTGCGCTAACCACTAAAATGCTGGATAATCTATTGCTTTGGGGCAGCAGCCAATTAGGCGGTTTGCAAACGCAACACCAAGTTATTAATCTGGCGACAACAGCTAATGGCGTAGTTGATATATTGAAGCCCGTTGCCGAACTCAAGCAAATCAATATTATTTTTACTGCGGCTCCGCAAGCCTATATTAGCGCTGATAATGATCAGGTTAAAGTAATTATCCAAAATTTGGTAGCCAATGCCATTAAGTTTACGGGCAACGGCGGCGAGGTAAAAGTTTCTTTAACAGACAGACAACAGCATATTGAACTGACTGTTTCGGACAGCGGCGTAGGTATGGCACCAGATACCTTGCATCAGCTTTTGAGATACGGTGGCAAAAGGATATCTACCAGCGGTACCGCCGGCGAACGCGGTATAGGTCTTGGTTTGTTACTAGTTAAAGACTTTGCAGAGCAAAATGGGGCAACTATACAAGTACAGAGCGAGATGGGTAAAGGCACAACCTTTTATATATCATTTATCAAAGTAAAAAACTAAAAGCTTAAAAGTAAATATCAATGTAGTCTGACGATATGCCGTCGCAGTTAGTCATGCGTTGCAAGCGCCAATATCGTCGCTTACCAATGGCTTTAAAAACAGCAGGTCCGGTCATTTCGCAAGGGTTTCCATTATTTACAAACCCTACTTTCGAAACTATCTTTCCATCAAAATATAACGTCTCCTTATCAGCCATCAGAGTGCCTTTTATCGTGATGTATTCCTTTTTTGTTTTATCACGCTGCTCGCCTTCAATGCTGAACTTGTTGTCGCCAAGTGGTTGTATCATTACCGAGCCCGGGCCATGTTTATCTAAATCTATCCATTGCAGCGTAAAAGCATGCTGACCGGGTCTTACTTTTTCGCATTGTGGAAAGAGTGGTAATTTTAAAACAATTGGCAGAATCAGGAAGAAATAAAGTTTCATATAAAGAACCTATAGGCAATGTTTTTTGATGTAGGTTGAGTTAAATTGTATCAATAATTAAACTGTTGCAGCACCTTATTGTCGTTTTCGTTCCTTGCTGTTATAGGGTCACCATTTAAACAGACGAATTAACGGTAACATAAGGCGACGCCAACCGGCTACATTAATTGTTTGTTTATACGCACCTGTGTTTTTAGTTGTTGCAAATGAACAGATTAACTTTTTGTTAGCATAACAGAGACAAGCTTTAATAATGATTGACACGATCCTGTAATCCGTTGTGAATTAGAATATTTAAGCACGCGTTAAGTAAATTTAATCTACCCCTTAAAGTTCCTAATTGAAGAAGCATCTTAAAAATATAGCCTTTGGTTGTAAAAGCTACATCACTGTTACAAACCGAATGATTGTCATGAAGTTATATTAATGTCTTTCCTGCAACACTCATACTTAATGAATTTTGATTGGCATACTATATTGATGAATGACCTTGATTGGGAATACTTCCTCGAAATCGTTATCCGGACACTCATCATGTTCGTATTTGTACTTGTTTTTTTACGCTTATCGGGGAAGAAGGGAGTACGCCAACTCAGTTTGTTCGAGGTGGCCATTATTATTGCCTTAGGATCAGCTGCCGGCGACCCAATGTTTAATAAAGACATCGCTATCCTACCCTCCTTACTTGTCTTTGTAGTTATTTTGATTGTTTACCGTGCCATTACCTTTTTTGCAGCCAGGAGCGAAAAGGTAGAGAGTTTACTGGAAGGTGAACCTATGTATATTATTGAGGAGGGCCAGTTTACCTTGAATGAGGAAAGCGATAACACCTTTGCTAAAGATGAATTTTTTGCTGAGATGCGTGCACAAAGCATTGAACATTTAGGACAAGTAAAAACAGCCCTTCTCGAAACTAACGGACAAGTCAGCTTTTTTTATCAGGAAAATGACGACGTTAAGCCGGGCTTACCTATTTTACCAAAACCCTACTCAAAAAAATCTGACCAGGTAACCGAAGCGGGTGATTATGCATGTACTTATTGTGGTAAAGTACAACATATTAAAGGGCCAATGCAGTGCAGCCGCTGCCAGCATAAAGAATGGGTAAAAGCGATTAAAACATTGCGCATAACCTAATTGGTTACAGAATTAATTAGTACACAAAAAATTAACTTAATGCTACCGCCTACTAACAAATATTGTATAAGTTTGTTATTTGCGAGCGCTTATTGGTAGAATATCGTACCATCGGCGCAAACAGTGTTTTTTCAGCTACTTATGAACATACCCAGTAATTACAAAGGGCTGCCCGATGGTGGTGACAGCAATGATACATTTGTGCTCCTGAAAGCCGCTCTCGACTCCAGCGTATCAGGTATTATCGTTACTGATAATAAGCAGCCTGATAACCCCATTATTTACTGCAATAAATCTTTCCAACACATCACCGGTTACCGCTACGAAGAAATTATTGGCCATAATTGTCGCTTTTTGCAGGGTGATGACCGTGAGCAACCTGAACGTTTACAGCTAAAGGAAGCGATCATGAAAGGTGAGCATATCAACCTAGAAATTCGTAATTACACCAAATCGGGTGAGTTGTTCTGGAACGAGCTTTATGTATCGCCCATTAAAAATGCCAACGGAGAAGTTACCCATTTTATTGGTGTACAGCATGATGTAAGCCGCCGTAAAAAAGCAGAAGAAGAACTGCGCCACGAGCGCGACATGATTGAGCGTAAGGTAAAGGAGCGTACCAAGGAACTTAAGATGTCGCAAGAGTATTTGGATAGCATCGTACAGACTGTGCGTGAAAGCCTCATAGTGATTGAGCCCGACCTAAAAGTGCAAACGGTGAACGAGCATTTTTTGCGAACCTTTAAAGTAAGCCGGGTAGAAACCATCGACCAGGAATTGTATAAACTGGGTAACGGGCAGTGGAACATTCCCCGCCTGAAAGAGATGCTGGAAGACATTTTGCCAACCAACAATCCGGTGCTGGATTTTGAAGTAGAACATAACTTTCCGCATATTGGTAAAAAGCTGATGCTGGTTAATGCATACCGCGTTGAGCTGGAGGGCCAGTATAAAGACCGTATTTTGCTGGCTATCGAGGATATTACCGAACGCCGCGCCATCGAACAGCGTAAAGATGACTTTTTATCAGTAGCCAGTCACGAATTAAAAACGCCGCTCACTACCGTAAAAGCTTATGTGCAGGTAATGGAGCGCATGATGCACCCTGAATCAACCCCGCAATTTAAGAGTGTAGTAAGCAAAGCCGGCAGCGAATTGCTACGACTAAATAAGCTTATCTCTGAGCTTTTAGATGTGTCGAGATTGCAATCGGGCCGGGCCGACATTAATCGTGAACCTTTTGATTTGAATGCCGTGGTTAAGGATGTGGCTGAGGGTTTACAAACAGCTACCACCACTCATCAAATTAAAATTGAAGGCCACATTGACCAGCCCTACAACGGCGACGAGTCGCAGCTACGACAGGTGGTAAGTAACCTAATCTCCAATGCTATAAAATATTCTCCGGATGCAACGTCAGTTGAGATATTTTTATCGCAGGTTAGTACGTTTATAAAGGTATCAGTTACCGATCACGGACTGGGGATAAGCCTGAATGATAAGAAAAAGATTTTTGAGCGTTTTTACCGCGCCAGCAACATACAAAAGCACTTTCCGGGGATGGGCATAGGCCTGTATGTTTGCGAGCAGATTATAAAGCACCATGGCGGTGACTTATGGGTAGATACCGAAGAAGGAAAAGGCTCAACATTTAGCTTTACCCTGCCGTTAAAAAACGAGGGGGATAATTAATGGAGGGCAAGAAGATTATGGTATGCGACGATGACAAAAGCATCGTTGAGATGCTTGAACTGATTTTAGGTTTTACCGGCGCAAAAGTACTTACCGAAACAGATAGCGTTAAATTGTTTGACCGGCTGCAAAATGAGCAACCCGACTTGCTGATTATAGACATCTGGATGCCTATTTTAACCGGCGACCTGATTGTGAAGCGGGTAAGGGCAGCCGAAGGTATAATTAAAAATATGCCTATTATGGTGATGTCGGCCAGTCGCGATGGAAAAGAAATTGCCCAGGCAGCAGGTGCTACCAGCTATATGCCTAAACCTTTTGATATTGATGAGCTTACTATTGCTGCTGAACGTTTATTGGCCTGCTGATTAAGGGCAACTTATAATCTAATGATGTGAGTAAAGATTTTGGCAAAGCTATGCTGATAAGGCATATAAATCTTTTTCGATATCAAATTGCTGCATCCGCACAAAACCTGATTTAAGCAAAACCTTTGAGGCAGCTATGTTTTCGCGGTTTACTACGGCCGCAAGTTCTTTAGTACCGTTAGCGAGCAATTGGGCAATTACCTGTGGTAAAATTGCCGACATCATTAACCTGCCCTGCGCCTTGGGCGAAAGATAAAATTCTACAAATACAGGGTAGTTAGCCAGATTATAATGCTCGGCTGCAACCTGCGACGGTATAACATCTAAAACACCTATCAATTTATTGGTACGTTTTGAGCGGATGAGGTGGGTAGCGTTACGCCCACAATGCAAATTGATCAACGACCCATACAACCAACCTTCTGCATGGCTTTTGGTAGCCAACCTTTTTTCGGGCAGGTATTTGATAGTTAGCGGGTCTGATAAAAGGATATGCACTTCATCAGCTAAAACAGTTGAAACACTTAAATCATCAGCGCTGATGGGCTGCAGGGTTATAAAATCATTCTCCAGGTAGATAGGTTGCATCAATTTTAAACTTGTGTGCTCTTTCGCAAAACGACGACATAACCGTAGTTAACGAATGCAACATCGCTTAATATTCATTTGTTTACCATCAGTATATAGGTTAACTTATTTCATTTACACCTGAGATGTCAACAAACTTATATAATCTATTTAAAGTCAATGACATACGATAGCATCAACACTATACCCTTCTGCTATTTATTTTTTGTAATAAAATTAATACGTAGCCAGAACTATTTGTTGTTGAAAAAAAATCTCAATAATCACTTAAGTTAACTTTTAAGTTTTACATTTAAGTGCTGTACTTATTCAGCGACCTCCACTATTACAATTACGCTATCCACTGCACAAAAGACTGCAAAGCAACCATTTAGGTTTTGTTTAATACAATTTGCTTAAATAAAAAACAATGCAACAATAACGCAGCATTGTTTTTATAAAGCTAAGTTTTGTGTTAGGATGATAAATTAGATGTTTAAACGATTACTTTTGCGCCCCCTTAAAGCCTGATCAGCATAAAATAACGATTACGGATGCCGATTCCTTTGCTCAAAAATACTTCCATCTCCAAGAAGCTATATTTTACTATAGGCATCATGGCTGTGCTTATTTTAATAGAGATTTGTGTATTGGGCTTTGCTTTAAGCACGCTATCCTCTATCAGGGCATATGTAAACGGTGAGGCGCTTTGGTCTAAAGCACAACGCGATGCCAGCCAACAATTACGGTTATACGCTTACTCGGCTGATGAAGAAAACTACCAAAGTTTTTTAAAAAATCTTAGTATCCCTAAAGGAGACAGACGCGCCAGGCTGGCATTAGAAAAACCAGTACTTGATATTGCCGAAGCCAGAGCCGGTTTACTGCAGGGCCGCAATCATCCTGATGATATTGATGGCATGATTAATCTGTTGCTACGTTTTGGTAAAAATCAATACCTTAGCCAAACCATTAACTACTGGCGTAAAGCCGAAAATTCATTACTCAAGTTGGTGCCGGTTAGCCGGGAGTTACATAAGGCCTTCAAAAACGGTCCGCTGTCGCACAAAGATGTACAGGTATACATTAACCAGATTAAAAGCATCAATGCAGAAATTGCACCGGCCGAAGATGGTTTTTCGGCTACTTTAGGCGAAGGCTCGCGCTGGCTGGAGCGTATGGTATTACGCACGCTGATGGCTGTTGCTTTAACTGTTGAAATCACCGGCATCATTATCGCTGTCTCCATCAGCAGAAATATACGTAAAGGGTTGGGGTCTATAATCAGCGCAGCGCAAAGACTGGCCGGTGGTAAACTTGATGAAAGAGTTGTTGTAAAAACAGGTGACGAAATAGGGCAACTGGCTACTACTTTCAATACCATGGCCGACCATTTGCAGGATACCATAGAGCAATTCAAAACGTCAGAAACCAAACTCCTCTCCTTCTTTGATAGTACGTTGGCGTGCCATGTGTTGCTTGATAAAGAACTATGTATGCTGTATTACAACAAAGCATCGGTAGAGTTTGCCCGCAAGCACTATCATCATGAGGTAAGGCGGGGCATGCCTGTTGAAGAGTGGGTACAATCCAACCGTTTAGAGAGCTTCATCAAAAATTGCGAGACAGCCATGGGTGGCCAAATGGTGCAGGAAGAAATACCAATTACTTATGTTGGCGGCGAAACCTACTGGTGGTCACTTACCTTTGCGGGAGCTTACAATACTGATGGTGAAGTGATTGGCGTATCGTATCATGCCGTCAACATTACCGAACGCATACAACAAGAGCAGGAAATACGCAGCCACAATGCCTTGCTCAAAGAAATTGCTTTCATCCAGTCGCACAGTATCCGCCGCCCAGTGGCATCAATTTTAGGCTTGATGAATGTGTTTGAAGCCGAAGAATGGGTGATAGATGAAGAAGGCTTGACGATGTTGAAAGCCGCTACACTCGAACTCGACGAAAACATCCGAAGTATTGTAGATAAGATATATGATGATGAGATTTCGGAGACTGTACCAGCCGGGCAATCGAGTATCAAAATCTGATTTGTCATTTTAGTAATGAAGCTTTATAGTGAGATAAACATTTCACTATTCCTACACAGACAGAGAGTACATCTCAAACTTACTCTAATATAAATTACTGATTACCAGACTTATTAAAATCTTAAGACACAGTTAAATGTAAATTAAGAGTTAAATACCTTTCTTTTTAGCTGAACAATTCTCAGTGATTTGATGTTGCACCAACTATTGTACACACTCAATTAGTTTATTTCTGACGAGTGTTTACTAAAGTGTTTAATTTTTTACATCTACTGAAAAAATATGTCAGAGACATCGCAACGAAAACTAGAAAATCCGGCAGGAAAATATCCTGCCCCGCCGTTTGAAAGACAACCGCAGCAAGCACCCGGATTGGTATCAAAAATGAAACCATTGCCCGACCATGGCGAACAAAGCTACAAAGGATCAGGCCGCTTACAGGGTCGCAAAGCATTAATTACCGGCGGCGACTCAGGCATAGGCCGTGCCGTGGCCATTGCCTACGCCCGCGAAGGTGCCGATGTGGCCATTAATTACCTGCCTGAAGAACAGGCTGATGCCGACGAAGTAATTGCCCTGATTGAAGCTGCCGGACAAAAAGGCTATGCTATACCGGGTGATATTACCAACTCATCATTTTGCCAAACACTGGTGAAGGAAGCCGTTGAAAAATTGGGCGGTTTAGATATTCTGGTAAGCAATGCCGGACGCCAGCAAGCGGTTGATTCTATTTTGGATATTTCCGAAGAAGGTTTTGATGCTACTATCAAAACCAATATTTACGCACCCTTCTGGATTACCAAAGCAGCCTTGCCGCACTTACCCGAAGGCTCGGCGATCATAGCTACCAGCTCGGTGCAGGCTTACGATCCGTCTGAAAACCTATTCGACTATGCCCAAACCAAAGCAGCAAATGTGGCTTATGTAAAATCGTTAGCTAAGCAATTAGGCTCAAAAGGTATCCGCGTAAACGGTGTAGCTCCCGGCCCGGTTTGGACACCGTTACAGGTAAGCGGCGGACAGCCACAGGATGCTATTGAGAAATTTGGTTCGGTAACGCCGTTAGGTCGCCCGGGGCAACCGGCCGAACTGGCTTCTATTTATGTACAGTTAGCCGATGCTGATGCCAGCTACGCTACCGGCCAAGTGTATGGTGCTGCGGGTGGCAACGGTCATCCGTAAGATTATATCTCATTTTTGCTATTACTTACCCTAACAGTTACAACCTGTTAGGGTACTATATTGATCTGCTGCTATGAAACAACCTGATATTGCATCGCTGGGCTTAATCAGCGACCGCCACACCTGCGCCTTGCTTGATAAAGACGGTACGATTTGTTGGTATTGTCCCGAAGCCTTTGACCAACCAGCAATATTTTCGTCGTTGATTGATGAACATCGAGGCGGTTATTGGGACATCCAGTGCGATGCTAAAAAAGTTTCAACCAGGGAATTTACCGACCGCAGCAGTGTATTGCATACCACATTTGATGTTGACGGACGAAGCTTTACGCTAACCGACTTTATGCCGATAGGTGCGTCTTTCAAAGGCATTTGCAGACAATCGTCTGCCGCTCCGGTGACTATTACAGGTAATATTCACGTGCATGAGGGTTACGGTTTAGCAAAGGTTGCTTTATCACAGCATAGCAAAAACTGCATTGAGATAACAGGTTTAAATAAATGGCTTCATTGCTCGCACACTTTAAAAATAGATGGAGACGTAATTACTTACACTATCCCCGCAGGTGAAGATAGCTGGGCAACATTTATTGACAGTGAGCAATTTGAACAAACAGATTTAGACAATGCTTTACAAAATACTTTACAAGCCTGGCAAGAGATTGAAAAACATATCGATTATAAAGGCTTGTTCGAGAAAGAAGTTTGTAACTCGTTGCGCGCCTTACAGCAGTTGGTATACGAGCCTACCGGCGGTGTTGTGGCAGCCCCAACCCTTGGTTTACCCGAAGTAATTGGCGGTAAGCGCAATTACGACTACCGTTACGTTTGGATGCGCGATGCGGCTTTGGTCACCTCATCATTAGTCGGCTTAAAAACTGACGGTAAAGTAGAGCGTAATTTTCTGTCGTTCATTGCCGGAGCGATGAAGAAGAATGAGCAAACACACGTATCGTGTTTTTACGGTATCGACCAATCTATCAAAGCTGATGCCCGTGAACTGCCGCTGAAGGGGTATCGTGATAGCCGGCCTGTGTTGGCCGGTAACACAGCTGCCGACCAGTTTCAGTTGGATGCAGAGTCGAGCATATTGCTGGCCTGCGGTGCCATTTATGGTAAGCTGAACGAAAAATTAGAATGGGACATTGTAGAAACCATTGCCGACTATATCTGCAAAAACTGGGAACGCAAAGACAACGGCATTTGGGAAGAAGAGCAGGTACAGCACTACACCTCGAGCAAAGCCTTAGCGGCACGCGCACTGGAGGTAATGGCACCTTACCAACCTGATGCCGAAAGAGCCGAACGCTGGCTATACAACGCAGGCCTGATCCGTGATTTTATTAAGGCGAACTGTTTAACGACTGGTGGCGCTTATGCGGTCCATGCCGGATCAGAAGATGTTGATATTGCCTGTGCTTTATTCGTACCCTTTGGTTTTGTTGAACCAAACGATTCTGCCATGATAAAAACCATTGAAGCTATTGAAAGCAGTTACGCCGAAGGCCATTTGTACCGCAGACATTTAATGGAATTTGACTCGGGCCAGGAAGGTGTGTTTTTAGCAGCCAGTTGCTGGATGGCACACCACTATGCTTTGGCAGGCAACCTTACCAAATCAGAAGCTATATTGAAAGCTGTGCAAGGCTGCGCCAATGACCTGGGCTACTTTAGCGAAGAAATGGATGTAAAAACTCATACCATGCTGGGCAATTTCCCGCAAACGTTTGTACACTCTTCTTTTATCTGCGCCGTTAACGGGTTACAGCAGGCAATGGCCAACCATTAATTGTTTACGTAAGTGTTAGTTTTTGAACAATAGTGGCAGATAGCCATGCAAAGCTCTGCGCCAGCTTTGCCACTCGTGCCCTGTTTCGGGCGATTCGGCATAAACGTATTTGATTTTTTGCTGATCCAGCATTTGTTTAAAAGCACCTACCGATGCCGGGAAAGGTTTAGGCTCTTTAGTACCTAAGCTTAACCACAAAACTTTCAGCTTACGATTGATGTCGGCACCATTTTTAAACTTTCCGTCCATAAATGTATTGGCATCAAGCGCATCGCCGTTGGGGTAATTAGGTGTGCCGCTAAACCCACCGATGGCCGAAAAGGTATCCAGGTGGTTCATGATGATGCGCATGGTTTGGTTAGCCCCCATCGATAAACCGGCAATAGCCCGGTGCTCGCGGTCTGCTTTGGTCCTGAATTTAGCATCAATCATCGGAATGATTTCCTGAGTCATTACTTCATCAAAAACAGGCGCCGGTGGTTGGTTATTCACAATGGCTGTACTGGTATTGGGTTTAAACGCATAACCATTATCCATCACAATAATCATCTCAGCCGCTTTTTTATTGCTGATCAGGTTATCCAAAATGAGGTTGGCTTTGCCTTGCGCTACCCAACCGGTTTCATCCTCGCCGCTGCCATGCTGCAAGTACAGCACCGGGTAGCGGGTATTATTATTAGTAGTGTAAGATGGCGGCGTGTACACAAAACAGCGCCGCCATGCCTGGGTTAACTTTGAAAAATAAATATTCTCGCTCACCAATCCGTGAGGTACGTTTTTTAAAGCGTAAAATTCCTGGTCGTGGGCAGGTATTTCGATGCCGCTCCCCCACCGGACAGCTCCATAAAAGTATCGGCTGTTCGGGTCGGGCACTGCGGCACCATCAACTATAACCTGGTAATAATGAAAACCCTCGTCCTGCGGTCCCGACTCGCCGGTCCACATGCCTTTATCATCTTTAACCAAATCATATCGCTTGCCACCTAAATCCAGCTGTACTTTGTTGGCCTGCGGTGCCATCACACCGGCTCTCACTATGCGCTGGTTACTCACCTGCGGATACATTTTTCCCTGCTGATTGGTAGTTGCCGGTTTAAAATCAGTCGCGGAGCTTTCTGTACCGGTTTGTGCGTGGCATACTTGGCTAAAACTTAAAAAGGCGGTAATAAGACAGGCTACACTGCATTTAACTTTCATGGGTGACGGCTTGATAAGGTTTTAAAACGAATAACAAATTACTTAGTAAACAGCATTGGTGCCAGCTCATGCAAGCTACGGCGCCAGGTTTGAAACTCATGCCCTGTATTTTCTGACACATAAGACACCGCGTTATATCCCGCATTTTTCAGGTTCGTGGCAGCAGTTTTAACACCATCCGGCCGTTCGCGACTACCACAACTCATAAATATCAGCATGGGTTTAGCTTTGCCGGCTGTTTCTTCGGGAGTATACAGGCCACCGCTCAGCAATGCGTAATATCCGAAGGTATCCGGTTTGTTCAGTGTAATAGCGTGTGTTTCCATACCACCCATTGATAGACCTCCCATAGCACGGTGTGCCCTATCGGCCACGGTGCGGAAATTGGCATCTACATAAGGAATCAGCTCATCGGTTAATACAGTCTGAAAGTTGTCTACCTTGAAATTCCGCAGGCCTCCAAATTTAACTTCGTTGGTCATACCATAGGTCATTACAATAATAAATGGCTTGGTTTTACCTTCGGCAATCAGGTTGTCCATAATCAGATTGGCACGGCCCTGATTGCTCCAGGCGGTTTCATCTTCGCCCCAGCCATGCTGTAAATAAAGCACGGGATATTTTTTCGATTTTTCTTTTTCGTAACCCGGCGGCGTATACACATAAGCACGGCGCGAGGTACCGGTACTGGCCGACGGAAACAGAATTTGCTGAACATTACCATGTGGTACATTTTTCAGTGCGTAAAAATCCTGATCGCGGGCAGGTATTTCGATACCACTTTCCCAACGGGTAGAGCCGTAATAATTTAGTGTTCCGGGGTCATTGAAAGTGCCGCCATCCACAGTTAAATGATAGTAATGAAAGCCCTCGTCCATAGGCCCTTCGGTTGTTCCGGTAAAATACCCATCGGTGCCCTTGATAAGCCTGGTACCACCACGGCCGCCCAGGCCTAAACTTACTTTAACGCTATCTGCCTGAGGCGCTTTTATCTTGAAACGAGCGTACCCCTGCGAGTTTACCTGCGGATACTCCTGCCCCGGTTGATTCAGTGGCGAAGGTTTAAAATCGTCGGCAACATTAGTTTGCGCCTTGATCTGGCTAATACTGCAACAAAAGGCAGCGGCCATTGTAACAGAAAATAATTTGCTATACATATTTTTAGGTATTTAGGTTTACAAAAATGTTATTGGTGTACAACTTGATAGATCATCCGGTTTAAAAGCCCGATTTGCGGTGAAAGAACTATTTGATATTCTTTTTCTCCACCGTCCATTGTGCGTCTTTAGATAGCCCAGGCGGATTACCGGTAAATAGCTGGCCGGCTTGCTTGTCGCCTTTAAGCTGCCACTCATACCAGGCCGTTGCAACGCGGGCAAATTCGCCGCCATGCGGCTTGCCGTAGGTTCCGCCATGGCCCACGTCCATGTTGGCCACAAACACCGGCACATGATTGATCTGGCGATAATCGTCCATACCGTTTTTGTAAGCAATGTCTTTTTCGCCACCCAACAAATAAAGTGTAGGCGTGTGCAATTTGGCTAATTGATCTTTGGTTAACGCAGGCATTCCGGGCATCCCGGTTCCTGGATTGATGAATATGCCGCTGTTGCAAACTACCGTGGTGGTTACCCGTGGGTCTGTTGCGTTTTCTAAAGTTTGTAAGCCACCACACGACATTCCGCTTACTGCTATCTTGCTTACGTCAACCTTTTTATATAAAGGGCTGTTTTTGTCGCTGTTTTGCGCAATGGCCCAATCAATGGCATCTTTCATTTGCGACGAAGTAGATCTGCCTCCACCCTTCTCACCTTCCTGCGGCATAGGCCCGATAGCCACCACTAAAAAACCGTGCGAGGCAACTTCCGATAAAAAGTTCACATGCTCCCAGGGCGAGTTGGCACAGGCTCCATTCCCCCAGGCAATGATGGGCAGTTTGTTGCTACCACCAAACGACTTTAAATCGGCAGGCCTGAAAACGGTATGCGTGGGCAACGATGCCTCTTGCAGCATCACCGCTTTATACCGGCCGGTGCCTCCATCCTCAATAGTTCGCGAGGTAGCTTTAACTGCTGCATTATAGGTTTGTGCATAGCCGGCATTAAGCATGCAACCTAATGAAAGGGCTACGCTCAACAGCAAGCCTTTTCTGATTTTTTTATTGATCATCGGTTTTTGGTTTAAGTATTTGGAGCAATGACAAATCGCCGTTTTATTAAAGGCAATTTGTCATCAAAACTTACATTTAATAATCATCAATTTGTTGCTCAAAACTACATGGCACCCCTGCTTTGTGATGATACGGACATGCAATAAGATTACACTTTTGTTCAATTGTGCTTACTTGTCCCAAAAAACCCGGGTATCTAAATCGTCACTACCGCCAATGCTGGCTACCGCTGCCCGGTAATTGTCAGCGTTTACTGATGCTTCTGATTGCGGGTAACTAAACCGGCGAACAAAATCACCTTTAATCTGCTTACCCGGGTAACGGTTTGGCGTAAGCGCCGGGAAGCCCGACCTTCTAAAATTTGCCCAGGCTTCCGGTCCATTGGTAAAAGAGTTAATCCAGTATTGAGTATTGATTAATTGCAACGCATTGGCATCATTATAAGCTACACCAAGCGTATTTAAATAAACCGTTTGCGTATTGGCCGGAATCACCGCGCTGGCATCGTAAGCAACTACCTGATCTAAAGCTGCCCGCACCCCATTACTATAATAAGTTGAGGCAGCGGTACCACTTATCCATCCACGGTAAGCGGCTTCAGCCAGTAACAATTGAGTTTGTGCGTACGTTACAAAAAATTGTGGCGTAGTTACTTTGGCAATAATGGCATAGTTTACCTGCGAGTAATTAAAGCCGGCACCTACAGACCCGCGATAACCAGGAGCTGTCGGCAGCGTACCCGAATCGTAACCAACCGGCAAGCCAAATTGGTTGGCGGTTGTGGTGTCACCCACTAAGGTTGGCGCCTTTCCGGGATCGGCATATTTAGCCGAAAAATATTTAAGGCGTGGATCTTTAGTAGATTTCAACTGGGTTACAAACGGCTCGGCCAGGTAATAGGTGTTGGTAAGTACCGATACACCTGTGCTTACTACGTTTGGATACTGCTGGGTATACTTAATTAAACAGTTATCACTGTTTGACTGCATTACACCGCCAGCCACCGCAGCACTCACTATAGTTTGCGCCTTGGCAGGGTCAATCTTAGAGTATCGCATGCCTGCCCTAAGTAATAAAGAGTAACCCAGTTTTTTCCATTGTGCCACGTTACCCGCATAAAAAAGATCAGCGGTTACAATATCTTTAGAGGGGTCAAGCGCTGCCGAAGCTTGGGTAAGTTCCTTTACGATATCGGTATAAATATCTTGTTGTTTATCGTATTTAGGCGTAGTTACCCCTGTCAGATAAGCTTGTCCTGCTTCGGTATAAGGCACATCGCCATAGGTATCTACCAAAGTCATAAACTGGTAGGCACGCCATATACGGGCTTCATTGTATAAGTTAGATCGTGCTGGAACATCTTTAGTCTGGCTAATAACCTGTGCTATTAGTTTTACAGATCCGTTATAGGTATTGTTCCAGCGGGCTGATGTGTATGTTTGATTCAGCACGTTAAAGTTAAATGCCGAGGTTATACCGCCAAACGGATTCACAAACTGTTGCACAATGGTAGGCTCAAACTCAAACAGCGAATTGTAGTTTGAATATTCTGCATTGGTAAACAGAAACGAAGCGTCGAGCGATGTTGGGTTGTTAGGGTTGATGTTGAGTTCGCGAAACCCCTTATCACAACTCATCATAAGTGCAATACAGATGGAGGTTATCGAAAGTATAGTAAACTTCTTCATAACAAGCTTTTAAAATTTCACGTTAAGGTTAAATCCATAGGTGCGCACGGTAGGCAACGAGGCCTGCTCGTAACCAGTCAGGGCGTCGCCGCTGTAAGACATAGCTTCAGGATCAATGTTATCTACGTACTTTTTGATAATAAGCACATTATGGCACACGGCAGATAATACCAGGCTCTTCACATATTTTTTATTGAGCAGGCCTGTCAGATCATAACCCAACGAGAGGTTTCTGAGTTTTACGAAACTACTGTTGTAAATAAAAGGATCGAGAATGTTTTGCGAACGGTAGTTGGCATAAAAATCCTCAGCATTCACGGCCGTGGTATTCGGTGTACCATCCTGGTTTACACCCGGAAAAATGACGCCGCCTTCGCGACCGGGTAATGACGCTTTAGATAAGCCCTGGCGTAAAAAGTTAAGGTTGGAGCTCGATAACATCTTACCACCGGCCTTATAATCAATGTGTACCATCAGGCTCAGCTTCTTATAATTAAAGTTGTTTACCCAACCACCGGTTGCTTTGGGCAATGCGCTGCCAAACAAAACCGGCGATGTGCTGGCCAGCGGTTTACCACCCGACAAAATGATGTTGCCATTAGCATCGCGGCGGTAAGTAGCACCCTGAATTTGATTAAGCGGAAGCCCTACCTGATGTATTATGGCGCCAAAGAATTCGCCTGCACCCACCTGTAATTGTTGCTGCCCATTGGCCAGTGCTAACACTTTAGAACGATTAAGTGCCGTGTTGAAAGATGAGCGCCATACAAAGTTTTTTTCTTTAACAGGTACCAACTCCAGGTTAAACTCTAAGCCCTGATTTTGCAAACTACCAAGGTTAACTGTTGTGCTGGTGTAACCAGAGGCGTTAGAGATAGCAATGTTTAATATCTGATTAGTAGTTTTTTTATGATAAGCGGCGACGTCCAGATTAACCCGGTTGTTGAGCAAATGCAGCTCCAGGCCTACCTCTTTCTCTTGTACAGAGTAAGGTTTTAGGTTGAGGTTAGGCGTACCGGCATTGTTGATTAACCCCAATGGCAAACCATTAAATAAATTTTGCTGAATACCGAACGTAAGCGAATTGCTGTAAGCACCAATACCATTGGCACTACCTACATAAGCATATGATGCTCTGATTTTACCAAAGTTAAGCCAGGTAGGTTTTGATTTTAAAAACTCCGAGAATACAAAGCTACCGCTTACCGATGGGTAGAAATAATGGTTACTTTCGGGGCTTAACACCGAAAACCAATCGTTTCTGCCTGTTAGGTTTAAAAACAGGTATGATTTATAACCCAATTCGGCCGAACCGTACAAAGAGTTAATTTTTGAACGGGCTACGTTATACGATGACGTGGTGGTAACGCCGTTGCCGATGGTATATAAATCACGTACATAGAAGTTGGTAGCCGTTTCGGTAAAGTTTTGATAGTATGAGGGGAAGGTGTTACCGCCAAAGCTGGCATCTAAACTAAAATCGCCCCATTTGTGTGCACCACCCACTAAAAAGTCCATGTTTAGCTGACGGTTTGTAGTGTTATTAACGGTATACAAACCGGCATACTGCCCGGCGGGCGCAGGCGACAAGAACCGCGAGCCCGTTGGATCATTACGCTCAAACGGCGTCACCAGATAGTCCATATTTACACGGCCTTGCGCATAAAGCCAGTCAAAAAACTGATAACGAATGGTTGCTGTGCCCAGTAAATGATCTTTGGTTTGCTTGTTAAACTGCCGCCCCATTAACCAGTAAGGGTTGGTTAAAGTATTAAAACGCGAAGTAGGCGTTTCGTTACCATTGGCATCCACTGCACCATCACGCAAAACATCTAAACTGATGGAATTAGAATAGCGATAGATATAAGTAGGTATAGATCCACCCTGAATACCAATTACCGGTGCATTGTTATTTTGCTCGTGGTCATAATTGATATAAACTTGCGCTGTCAGCTTAGGTGTAAAACTGTAATTCAACCCCAGGTTGAATATCTTTTTATGGTAGTCGTTGTTTGGAACTATACCCTGCGCATCCTGGTTTGAATAGGCAAACCTAAAGCTACCCTTTTCATTACCGCCTGACATGGCCAGCGTATTGGTCCAGGAATTGGCCAGTCTGAAAAATTTACGTACACGGTTTCTTTCCGGGGCGTACGGACGTTGAACACCATCAAACTGAAAGGTAGGTGCATTGTCAAACTTCTCACCAAAACTCCAGCCGCCGGAGCTTTGCGCCTCGCCTTGTGTTTTTGGCCTTACGTTGTTTTCGCCCTGACCATACTCATACTGAAAATCGGTAAAATCGAGGGCCTGGTTTTGCGTAAAATTTGAGGTAAATTCAATACCAATACCTGCATTTTTGGCGCCGGTTTTAGTAGTGATGATGATGGCACCATTGCTGGCCCGCGCACCATAAAGTGCAGCTGCGGTAGCGCCTTTCAATACAGTCATCGATTCAATATCGTCCGGGTTGATCTGTTGCAGGTTATCGCCTAAATCCACAATCTGGGTGTAGCTATTGGCGCCGCTGGCTTCTTGCGATAGTGGCAAACCATTTAATACAATCAGCGGAGAGTTATCGCCCTGAAAAGATGATTGTCCGCGTAAACGCACTTTGGTACTACCACCAGGGCCGCTGGCCGGAGGTGATATATCTAAACCGGCTACTTTACCCTCTAAAGCGTTAGCAAAGTTGGTAGTGCGGTTGGTCGTAATTTCGGCCACTTTTACGGTTTCGGCTGCGTAACCTAATTTTTTGGCTTCGCGCTTAATACCCAGGGCCGTCACTACTACATCGGTAAGGGCATTATTTTTAGCTACCATACTTACATTAACAGTACTGTTACCCGATACAGATACCGTTTTTGAGTTAAAGCCGATGTAATCAAACGTTAGCACCGCACTTTTATCAGTAACGCGGATAGTATAATTACCGCCCACATCAGTTACTGTACCCTTGCTTGTGCCTTGCTCCTTAATAGAAACGCCTGCCAGCGGTTCTCCTTTTTCGTCGGTTACCCGGCCCGACACAGCAAAGTCAGCATCAACTAATTTGAGCGTAAGTGAGCTGACCGGAGCATCTGTTTTTTTTACGCCAGCGTAAGTCGTTGCCGACACTGATAGCGAGCAAAAGCCCAGCACCAGGTATGGCATATAACTCCGCATCAAAACGCAGTTTAAGTAATTCTTCTTCATAATAATAAAGCTTCAATTAGGTTAATTAATTGCTACCGGTCAGATTGGTGCTGCCGGTTAATGAGAGGTAATTTATTTTGAGCAAAAACGTGTGTTACGTTAAGTTTCCATGCATAAATTCATATCTTAAGTTTTATTGATTAAATAATTATATTTAGGATTAGCACTCCAATCAGGCCTAATACCGAAACCATCGTTTCCATGGCCGTCCAGGATTTAAAGGTTTCTTTAAGGCTGAGCTGAAAGTATTCTTTATAAAGCCAGAAGGCAGAATCATTTACGTGCGAACCAAAGAGGCTACCGGCACCAATAGACAACACCAGCAGATCGGGATTTGCGCCTGAATGCACCGCCAATGGGTACAATATACCGGCAGCAGTGAGTCCGGCTACCGTGGCCGAACCTAAACAAACCCGCAGCAAGGCAGTAACCGCCCAAGCCAGCAGCAGCGGATTAATGGCATAACTGCTTAACATAGTGCTGAGCTGATCACTAAACTTACTGTCAACAAATATTTGCTTAAGGGCACCGGCACTACCAATGATGAGCAAAATCATAGCTACATCTTTAATGGCTCCGGTGTAGCAGGTCATTACTTCTTTAACCGGTTTGCCGTGAGCTGTTCCCAATGTTACCGTAGTCACCATTAGGGTAATGAGCATGGCCACCGCCGGGTCGCCAAAAAAATGAAATGTGCTAACCAACGTACTTTCAGGACCGGCAAGAAGCGGTGCCAGGCTGGCTATTGCAATTAACAGCACCGGCAATATTGATGAGATAACACTGTTAACCATGCCGGGCAACTGGTGTTGGCTTATTGTTTCGGCAGGGGCCGATATTAAACCTGAATGCCTCACAAAATTGCGGAAACGGCCGGCAAACACAGGCCCGGCAATGATGATGGTTGGTATGGCAATGATAAAGCCGTAAAGAAAAGTTTTAGTTAAGTCGGCATTAAAAATGCCAATTAAAGACATTGGCGACGGATGCGGCGGCAAAAAACCGTGCATTACCGATAGCGCCGTAAGCATAGGCAGACCAATGTAAACCGATGGTAACTTGTACTGATAGGCAATTGAAAAGATGATAGGAACCGCCAGAATGAAACCTACGTTGTAATAAAGCGGTATACCGATGATAAGTCCGGTAAACGCCATGGCATACCTGATATACTTGTACCCGAAGATGCGGTGCATTAAAGTACTGATCTGAAGGGCAGCGCCGCTTTCGGCCACAATTTTACCCAGCATAGCGCCGAAAATAATAACGGCGGCTACCGATCCAAGGCTGTCACCAATACCTTTGTTAACCGACTTCATAATGTTGCCGGCAGGCATGCCTAACAGCAAACCTGCAACTATGGCGGTACATACAAAGCTGATAAAGGCATTAGCTTTTACCCAGGTAATTAATAGTACCAGTAATAAAATACAAGCAAACAGCGTAAGTAAAATCATCAAACTTTTACGTGTTATTTAATGTGAATCGCGCTGAACGTTAGAACCTGAATTGCCTACCAAGAAATCCAGATCGGCGCCTTTATCTGCCTGTTGTACGTGACGCTGGTACATAGATACATAACCACGGTTAGTGTGATAAGCTGGCTTTACCCATGCCGCACGGCGGCGTTCCAGTTCCTCGTCCGACACTTCGAGGTGTATTTTGCGGGCGGGTACATCCAGCGTTATCATATCGCCGTTTTGAACCAGTGCCAGCGTACCGCCAATGGCAGCCTCGGGCGATACATGCAGCACTACCGTGCCGTAAGCTGTACCACTCATGCGCCCGTCGGAGATCCGCACCATGTCGGTAATACCTTTATCCAGTATTTTTTGAGGTAAAACCATGTTACCTACTTCGGGCATACCCGGGTAGCCTACCGGGCCTACGTTTTGCAAAACCATTACGCAGGTTTCGTCAATATCCAAATTAGGGTTGTCTACATTGGCATGGTAATCTTCGATAGTGGCAAACACTACGGCCCTGCCGGTATGCGTCATTAAGTGAGGAGATGCGGCCGAAGGTTTGATTACCGCTCCATTAACGGCAAGATTGCCTTTAAGCACGGCAATGCCTGCCTCGGGTATTATTGGTTGATGGTATGGAGCAATGACATTAGTGTTGTAACAATCCTTTAGGTTACCCACGTTTTCGCCGTGCCCGTGGCCGGTTACAGTAATGGTTTCCATATCTAACCCGGCCCTCAACTGATCGATAACGACCGGCAGACCACCGGCGTAATAAAAATCTTCCATCAGGTACTGGCCGGATGGCATCAGATTGAGCAACAGCGGTATTTTACTACCCAGGCGGTCAAAATCATCTAACGTAAGCTCCACCCCTATCCTGCCTGCTATGGCGGTAAGGTGGATCACAAAGTTTGACGACCCGCCGATAGCCGCGTTAACTTTAATAGCGTTTTCGAAGGCAGCGCGGGTTAACACTTTGGATATTTTTAGATCTTCTTTAACCATCTCCACAATGCGACGGCCCGACATGTGTGCCAGCACTTTTTTGCGCGAGTCGACCGCAGGCGTGGCGGCTGATCCGGGCAGGCACATACCTAACGACTCGACCATACAGGCCATAGTTGATGCCGTACCCATGGTCATGCAATGGCCTGCACTTCTGGACATGCAGCCTTCGGCAGCCAGGTAATCGTTCAGGGTTATTTTATTAGTTTTTAAATCGTCAGTCAGCTTCCAAACGGCAGTGCCCGAGCCAATGTCGGTGCCTTTGTATTTGCCATTAAGCATAGGGCCGCCCGGCACTACAATGGTCGGAATATCAACACTGGCAGCGCCCATCATGGTTGAGGGTGTGGTTTTATCGCAACCTGTCAACAGCACTACACCATCAATCGGGTTACCGCGGATAGATTCTTCGGTATCCATACTTGCCAGGTTACGGAACAGCATGGCGGTCGGCTTCATTAACGTTTCGCCTAAAGACATAATGGGAAACTCGACCGGAAAGCCGCCTGCTTCCAGAACGCCGCGCTTCACAGATTCGGCCAGATCACGAAAATGTGCGTTACAGGGCGTAAGCTCCGACCAGGTGTTGCAGATACCTATTACCGGTCTGCCGTCAAACATATGATCGGGTATACCCTGGTTTTTCATCCAGCTGCGGTACAAAAAGCCCATTTTGCCTTCTTTACCAAACCACTCTGAACTCCTGTATTTTGACATAAAATATCTTGTATTCTTAAATTGATAATTGGATTAGTTGTCGGTTGTAAGTTGATAGGCAAACTATTGAATACGATTTGAACTTATTGACTTACCCTATTCGAAAGTGTACCTATATGTTCAATAGTAATGCTCACCACATCTCCCACACTTAGCGTAAAATCATCGGGCGGCACAATGCCTGTACCCGTCATGAGATATGTACCTGAAGGAAATGACATCTCGCGGAAAAGGTAATCCACCAATTCCTGGTGTTTGCGTTTCATGCGGCTGATGCGGATTTCGTCCTGAAAAACGATTGCCTCTTTGCGGGTAATTTCCAACTGAATAAGGGTGTCCTCGGCAATAGGGGTTTCGGGTACATACAGGCATGGCCCCAAAGCAGCAGCCCCATCGTATGATTTGGCCTGCGGTAAGTAAAGCGGATTTTCGCCTTCAATATCTCTCGACGACATGTCGTTACCTACGGTATAGCCTTCAATGGTTCCCCCGCTGCAGATAAAAAGAGTTAGTTCGGGCTCAGGTACGTTCCATTGTGAATCTTTACGGATGCGTACCCGTTGATTATTACCGACTACACGGTAAGGCGCTGATTTAAAGAAAAGTTCCGGCCGTTCGGCATTGTAAACCTTTGCATAAAAATCGCCGCCCCCAGCATCTTTAGACTCTTGCATGCGAGCTTCGCGGCTACGCAGATAGGTTACTCCCGATGCCCATACCTCTTGTGATACTACGGGTGCTGCGGCGTCATTAACTATTTGCTGTAAATCGGTACGTGCATTTACTGTTTGTATGTCGGCCAATACATGCTGATGAAGCCTGGACCTATTGATAAAAGTATCCCATGCCCATTGCTCTGAAGTATAAAATTTGCCATCGTGCTTTACAATGGCTTTGCCTTTGAGTTGATATAAATGCATAAGCTGCCATGCGTGCCTGCACACGCTGATAAAGTTTATAAAGTGAAAAGCCTGGTTGGCTATAATTGATTACCTTACAAAGAAGAAGAACTCAAAAGGCAGATACTTCCAAAAAAAGCCAACGTAGAATTTTGTACAAATTATTAGAGGTGTTAAATAGGAATAACTGGCAGAAACATCAATGAACTGTTCTAATTTTAAATAGTCAGTCAAAAATTTGCCACTATGGTAATTATGCTAATGAATTTTTATGTAATAAATAAATTACACAAAAAAACATTTCTTCAAAAATGTTATGAACGGCTATTGTTTTGCCAATTTTCGTTTTTGATTGAGACGATTAACGCTTTTCAAAGGAATACAAGCAATACAATTCACTGTATATCAAATATTTATTGATTAAATGGAGTTGTAATCAATTGATGTATTTACATCCAACTCTGACCATTGCAAAATTATCAAACGTAGGTTTACAAGATAGTTTTACAAGAAACTACTTGCCTTGGAGCATTGCTAATTGATCAAACTCGTCGCCCAGTTTCGCTATCAGGCTCTCAAAAATTTCGAAATATTGCTTGTAAACCTGATGCGCTTTCGGATCAGGCGAAAACGTTTCGTGCATTTGTACTACTTTTGATGCCTGCTCAAGATCAGGGAAAATACCTAACTCAGTAGCACTTAGTACAAATGCACCTACACCAATACTATCGCCATGACTCAGTGTATTCACTGGCCTATTAAACATATCGGCTATCATTTGTGTGCAAAAAGGAATAGAGGCAAAGCTGCCGTTTATAGATAGGCTGCTGATCTCGCGGTAAGTTTCTAAAGTTTTACCTATGCTCAGCATCTCAAATAAAACACCTTCAATAGTGGCTCTGATAATGTGTTTACGCTCGTGCCTGATGTGCAGGCCAAAATAACAGCCGCGTGCGTTGGCATTCCAAATGGGTGCTCTTTCGCCCAAAAGATAAGGCAGAAAAAGCAACCCGTCTGATCCGGCGTTCGTAGTTGATGCTTCTCTAACGAGATCACGAATAGTTTTGTCCAAATCAAAATTCATTACCGATTCACCAAACTGATTGGCAAACCATTCGAAGATCACTCCGCCGTTATTGGTTGGCCCACCCGAAACAATTAACCTATCTGTAAGGCGGTAATTGAAAAGGCGTTGCGCCGGGTCTTCAATAATATTGTCGCCAATAACTCTAAACGCACCGCTATCTTCGATAGTAATGGTGGCGCGGCCTTGCTCCCATACGCCGGCTCCTAAGGTAGCTAAACATCCATCGCTCGATCCGATCAGGATTTTAACAGAGTCTAATAACCTCAGCGACTTTTGATATTCGCGCTTTAAACGGATATCTGAATAATTAACCGGAACCAAATCAGGAAGTTTATCAGCGCTGATGCCCGCAAATTCCAGTGCCGATGCATCCCAGCTAAGGGTATGGATGTTCATTAAGCCAGTGGCCGATGCTATGCTGTGATCAATGATGCAAGACCCGGTAAGTTGCTGTACCACATAACTCTTGATAGACAAAAACTTGCGGGTTTGATTAAATTTTTCGGGATCATGACTGCGCATCCAGGCAATTTTAACTAATGGCGACATGGGATGTATGGGCGTGCCGGTGGCTTGATAAATAGCATCGCCCAAGGCCGTACCTTTTAACGATGCTGCCTCTTTTTTGCCCCGGTTATCAGCCCAGGTAATGGCGTTGCCTAATGGTACGCCATCCTCATCAACCGCCAACAAGCTGTGCATCGACGAGCTGAAACAAATACAGCTCACGCCATACTTTTTGGGGTATACCACTTCGTTTAGCAGCTTTTTAAGCACGTAAAGCATCGTAATAAACATCTGCTCCGGGTCCTGCTCGCTATGGTCGGGCTCGTCATGAAAAGTAGGATAAGTACCTTTTTGAAACCCGATAACCTTTCCCTGAAAATCAAAAGCAAACACGCGTACAGCGTTGGTTCCCAGCTCGATGGTGATAATGCAGTTCATCATACATTAATTATGCTTACTTAAACAGATTGTTTTTTCGATACTCGCTCGGTGTGTAACCGGTTAGCTTTTTAAAGGTGGTAGCAAAATGCTGCGACGAATAAAATCCGGTAGCATGTGCAATGGTAGTAACATTAGCCTCCCCGCGTTTAAGCATCTTAATAGCTTCGGAGACACGGATGTTAATTAAATAGTTAATAGGCGAAAAACCTGAAAAAGATTTCACCTTTTCGGTAAATACGGTGGTTCCCATCCCCGACAGGGCAGCCATTTCTTCTACCGTCCACTGGTGGGCCAAATCTTTACGTAATATTTGCTCAAGGTTAAAAAACGTTTGCGGGAAATCCCGCCTCAGGTTGCTTTGCCGTACCAGTTGCCTGCAGGTATAAATAAAAAGCTGGTCGAGCAAATGGTTGATCATACTTTGCCGGCCAACTTCTTCGTTTTTTAATTCATTTAAAAGGGATTGTATAAGCGGTTGAGCCTCTTTTAAGCTAATAACGGGGGTATGCCTGTTATGCGTTAATATCTGGTTTACCGATAACTTTTCTTTATGGCTGAGCATGCTCCACTTGCCCAATATTACCCGGCACTGCTCCTGCACAGTTACTTTGATAGTATAAAACGAACCAATATTTAAAATATCATTGTCGCCGGCAATGGTCTGGCCGGGTAGCAGCAAAACTAAGTCGCCGGGATAAACGGTGTAGAGCTTATCATCAATCAGCCAGTCAAACTTACCCTCGGTAACCAATCGCAAACCAATACCATCACAACATTCTTTGACGAAAGAATTGAGCCTGATCGTGGTGTTCTTAATCACCCCTATTTCCTGCAAATGCGGAAACGCATCAAGTTCAGGCGATATATCGTTCCGAAATATCGTCTGCGTCATGCTATTACCGGTTTACAAGTACAATGGCGGTTTAAATTGGTCATACTTCACCACAGTGAGGCGCTGAGCAGTAACTATCGCGATGAGTTTTATAATGCTCAAACAGCTGGGTAAAGTAAATAATTTTATCGAAAAAGATTAATACCTAAGAAAATATCAATCCTTATCGGCTTCAGGCATTTTTACGCTTTAATATTTGAGTACTCCTTTTTCCAGTACGTGGGCTGAGTGCTGTATAGTGCTTGGTTAGCCAAATGAACGCATATAGCCGTTTTTGCACCGGTATAAATGTTCGAATCGGGCATGGTGTTAGTAGCTACCTTTTCGTAAAAATCTTTAAGGGCGTACCAAGTACCGTCTTTGGTGCGTTCGGGTAGTATAGGCACGCCTCCTTCTTTATCCCAGGTAATTTTGGTGGCGCCGGTTACGCCATCAACCAGACCACGCTCTTTGAGCAGGTCTTTTTCGGCATAAAACATACCCTGATCGGTGAGTAAGGACACGGTGCCTTTGGTACCTTTAATTTTAAACAGATAGCCGTCGCGGGCATTACCGCAGGTAGCGCCAAAATTGCCCACCATGCCCTCGTCTCCGTAACGCACTACCACCTGCACATTATCATGAGTTTCGCGTCCGTCTTTATACAAATCAATGCCACCTGCTGCCTGAAACTGGGTTGGGTGCGTATCAAAGGCCCAGTTAATAAAATCCATCTGGTGCGATAGCAGCTCGGCTACCAACCCGCCCGAATATTCTTTATACATCCGCCAGTTGATCTGCTTTTCTAAAGACGGCTCAGGTACCGCTCTGCGCCAGCTACCATTGCGGTCCCAGCGGCAATCTACCTGGGTAACTTTACCTAAATAACCTTTGTTGATGTATTCTTTTACTTTATAATATAACGGCGAATACCGGTACTGATGCCCCACTTGCACCACCTGCTTGCTGCGGCCATTCATCAGCTTCACCAGATCCAAGGCCTGATCGGCGTTATAAGTCATCGTTTTTTCGAGATACAGGTGCCGCCCGGATTTAATTACGGCCGAAGCAATCGGGTAGTGCATGTTCAGTGGCACTGCAATAATCACGGCATCTACCTCTTTGTCATCCAGCACTTTCCGGTAGTCGGTATAGGTTTTTACCGGCCCTGCCTTACTGATGTTCTGAGCATCTTTTAGACGAAAGTTGAGCACGTCGCAGATGGCAGTTACTTTGAATAATGCGGGTAAGTCATTCATCACATACATAATGCCTTTGCCCCTGTCGCCGCAGCCAATTACCGCCACTTTTAGCGGACCGGCATCAGCGGCAAAAGTCTGCCCGCCAATAAGTAACCCACCTGCCAGTAAACCACTATTTTTAATAAAACCCCTTCTTTCCATAACTCAAATTATTTTTGGACTCCTTTAAAGGATGACGTCATGGTATCCCGGATAGAGCCATGTTTGTCACGATACACCATATACGCACCCATATCTTTTCTTCCAGACAAAAACTTTAAAGATTTGTCTAATCCCATTGCCATTAAACCATTATCGTAACCGTCGGCCGTTAGTGCGTCTTGTGCATAAATGGTTACGCTGATCAATTCATTTTGCACCGGGTATCCGGTAACGGGATTGATAATATGTGATATTTGCTTACCACCCGACTGATGATGCTTGCGGTAATTACCGGATGTAGTGATGGCACCAACGCCTGACTCTATCACTTTACGCATAGGCTCAGGGTTTAAATCATCATCACTAACACCTTCGATACCAATAGTAAAAGGCTCACCGCCAACCTTGCTCCCTTTAACGCGCAGCTCGCCGCCCAGTTCAATTAGATAATTTACAATGTGGTAGCGCTCTAATAAACCGGCCAGCAAATCAACCGAGTAGCCTTGGGCAATGCCGTTTAAATCTAATTGTACGCCGGGGCGGTCTTTACTTAAGCGATTGCCATTGAATACCAGGTGCTTCATCCCCACGTTTGACAGCAAAGCTTTGATCTCTTTGTCAGTCGGCTCGTGTTTCGGTTTGATCGCACCAAAGCCCCAGGCATCTACCAGCGGTTTCACGGTTGGGTCTACCAGGCCTTGCGTATCTTTATATATCTGCATGGATCGGGTAACGAGCACACGGAAATGCTCATCAACCATAAGTCCGTCTGCCGGTTGATTGAATTTGTTAATCAGCGATGCAGGCTCATAAAGCGATACGGATAAATCCACCACCCGCAGTAAACTGTCCGTTTGCCTTACACTAATCAGGCTATCTTGCGCATAGTATACTATTTGATAAGTTGTACCTTGTGCAAAGCCGTTTAGCTCGAAACGTTTAAGCCGACCATTTTTGCTAAAAGCAAATAAGGCAATCATCAAACCTAAAACAACTGTAAAAACGGTTGTCTTAAACAGGTGCTTTGAGATATATTTAGATGAAGCAACCAATGTCAAAACTACTGCACCGATTTAATTTTAATATTACGGAAGCTTACTTCGTTGCCATGATCCTGCAGCAGGATATGACCTTTGTCGGCTTCACCAAAATCTTTCCAAACTTTGTATTTACTCATTTTAACCAACTCGCGGTATTCGGGCGATTTACGCTCAT
>CAJYJH010000087.1 GCA_913775265.1 uncultured Mucilaginibacter sp.
GTCATAACTTCAAATTACCTAATTCCCACAACCCTATACAAATTTATCGGCTTAAAAAGCTACTTTTGCGTTTTCAAATGAAGCACATTCGTAACTTTTGTATCATTGCTCACATCGACCACGGTAAAAGTACCCTGGCCGACCGTTTGCTCGAATATACCAAGACCATTACCCAGCGCGAAGCACAGGCCCAGTTATTGGACGACATGGACCTGGAGCGCGAGCGTGGTATCACCATAAAAAGCCACGCCATCCAGATGGATTATACCCTGGACGGCCAGCCTTATGTTTTAAACTTGATTGACACTCCCGGTCACGTCGATTTTTCGTACGAGGTATCACGCTCTATTGCAGCTTGCGAAGGCGCTTTACTAATTGTGGATGCCTCACAGGGTATACAGGCACAAACCATCTCTAACCTTTACCTGGCTTTAGAGAATGATTTGGAAATTATACCGGTACTCAACAAGATGGACCTTCCTGGTGCAATGCCTGAAGAGGTAAAAGACCAGATTGTTGACCTGATTGGTTGTAAACGCGAAGAAATTCTGGCAGCATCGGGTAAAACGGGTATGGGCATTGAGGAAGTTTTACGTGCTATCATTGAGCGCGTGCCGGCACCTGTTGGCGATCCGGATGCTCCTCTGCAAGCTTTGATTTTCGACTCAGTGTTCAACTCTTTCCGTGGTATTATTGCTTATTACAAAGTAGTAAACGGCGAAATTAGAAAAAACACCAAGGTTAAATTTATGGCCACCGGCAGAGAGTATTTTGCTGATGAAGTAGGTACCCTGAAGTTAAACCAAGTGCCTAAAGAGGTTATTAAAACCGGCGACGTAGGCTATATCATATCAGGTATTAAAGAGGCGCGTGAGGTAAAGGTGGGTGACACCATTACGTTAGTTGAACGCCCTGCAGCCGAAGGTATACAAGGTTTTGAGGAAGTAAAACCGATGGTATTTGCCGGCATTTACCCGGTTGACACGGAGGATTACGAAGAGCTGCGAGAGTCAATGGCCAAACTGCAACTGAACGATGCATCGCTGGTATTTGAACCGGAATCGTCAGCTGCGTTAGGCTTCGGTTTCCGATGCGGATTTTTGGGTATGCTCCACATGGAGATTATTCAGGAACGTTTGGAGCGAGAGTTCGACATGACGGTAATTACCACCGTGCCTAACGTGTCGTACATTGCCTATACTACCAAAGGCGACGAACTGATTGTCAACAATCCATCAGATTTACCAGACCCAAGCAAGCTGGAATTTGTAGAGGAACCTTATATAAAAGCGAACATCATTACCAAAGCTGAGTTTGTTGGCCCGGTAATGTCGTTATGTATTCAAAAACGAGGTATCATCGTTAACCAGTCGTACCTGACTTCGGACCGGGTGGAACTCATTTTTGAAATGCCGATGGGCGAAATCGTATTTGACTTTTACGATAAGTTGAAAACTATTTCAAAAGGCTACGCCTCATTTGATTATTCGCAGATTGGTTACCGCCAGTCGGACTTGGTGCGTTTGGATATTAAACTAAACGGCGAGCCGGTGGATGCTTTATCATCATTAATACACCGCAGCAACTCTTACGATTTTGGTAAGAAGATTTGCGAGAAACTGAAAGAACTATTACCGCGTCAGCAATTTGAGATTGCCATCCAGGCTTCTATTGGTGCCAAAGTTATTGCTCGTGAAAACGTACGCGCGTTGCGCAAAGACGTAACTGCTAAATGTTATGGTGGTGACATTTCGCGTAAGCGTAAATTGTTAGAAAAGCAGAAAAAGGGTAAAAAACGCATGCGCCAGGTAGGTAATGTCGAAATACCTCAATCGGCATTTATGGCGGTATTAAAATTGGATTAAGATCATTTTTAAAAAAGGGCAAGACACCGAAGGTTTCTTGTCCTTTTTGCTTTATATATTTTTATTATGCAACTCTTAGACGGAAAATACGTTTCGGAAAAACTCAAAGTTGAAATTGCCGAACAGGCAGCTGAATATTTAGCGCAGTCGGGCCGTAAGCCGCATTTGGTAGCTGTTTTGGTAGGCCATGACGGCGGCAGCGAAACTTATGTAGCCAGCAAAATGCGCAACTGCGAAAAGGTGGGCTTTAAATCTACTTTAGTGCGTTATGAAGAAGATGTTACCGAAGATGAACTATTGCTCAAAGTATCACAGTTAAACCACGATCCGGATATTGACGGTATTATTGTGCAACTGCCTTTGCCTAAGCATATCGATCCTGAAAAAGTAACCGAGCAGATTGACCATCGTAAGGATGTTGACGGCTTCCACCCTATTAACCTGGGCCGTATGCAGCGCAACTTGCCGTCGTTTATCCCGGCAACACCTTACGGTATTACCCTGATGCTGAAAGAGTACGGCATCGAAACTGCCGGTAAACATTGCGTGGTAGTTGGCCGCAGTAACATTGTAGGCTCGCCGATGAGCATACTGATGGCTCGTAATACGCAACCCGGCAACTGTACGGTTACCATTTGCCATAGCCGCACACCTGATATTAAGAAGTTTACGCTGGATGCCGACATCTTGATTGTTGCCATCGGTAAAAAGAATTTTATTACCGTTGATATGGTGAAAGAAGGTGCCGTAGTGATTGACGTAGGTATGAACCGTGAAACATCAACCACGACTAAATCGGGCTACAAATTATATGGCGATGTTGACTTCGAAAACGTGGCACCTAAAACTTCGTGGATTACCCCTGTTCCGGGTGGTGTAGGCCTCATGACGATCATTGGCTTACTCAAAAATACATTGGCATCCGCCAACCGCGAAGTTTATCCCAACTTAAGCAAGTTTTAAAGCTTAAATAAAATTTACAGAAAAGGGTATGTTCAGTAACTGAACATACCCTTTTGCTTTATTTGAACCAGCTTTTTACGCTTTCAGTCCATAACTTAATTTCTATATATACGTCTGTGCCTTCTATTTTTACCGCATAGGTATTGACATAATCGTTTTGACCGGGCACTCCCTTACCGGTATGCAAATCATATTCATAACGATGGCGCGGGCAAACCAACCTCTGTTCGTTACACCACCCCTGACTTAAGTCTGCCCCCGCATGCGGGCATACCGCGGTTAGCGCAAACAATTGACCATTGTTATTGACCAAACAGATGGATTTACCGCCTGCTTTTACCTTTTTAATAAATGGCTGACTCAAATCGGCCTGTTCTATTACTTTATACCAAGCCACTAATTAAAAGTCAATTTGCAGGTTCATCACCGTTGGGTTTTTGATCAGCTCGTCCATGTTGGTTTGTAAAATTACCTGCTTCCGATCAGCCGAAAGTACCGCCTTTTTGTTATCTATCTTTTTGACCGGCTTGGCAAAGTTAAGCACTACCTTGTAAGGCATATCAATTAGCATGGCCTTAGCCATAGCAAACGTAGACTGTGTTTTTTTCAAAAAGTTGTTAAACTTAGTTTTATCAATAATGCGGCAAAACTTGTGCGTGGTAACCTGGTAAGAATAACAGTCTTGTCCGGCAATCAACTGCTGCGCATTAAAGATGTTAACCGCGTTACCCTTTTTGGCCAACTGGTTATAGTTAGCCAGCTTAGAAAGTTGCTGCAAATAATATTCTAACCCGGCAGGACTATCGGCCTGGTGCCTGATGCTCACCTTCATGATGTCCTTTTTCAGGTTCATATCAATAGCCAGGTTACTGCTTTTAGCAAGCTTAGTTTGCTCAATGCTCAGTTTATCCTGCGTACTGTCGGGCAAGGCGCTGTACAGGTTCATCACCGTATCTTTAACCATGGCGAATTGCGGCGTCGCCGTTACCGAATCCGACAGTAAATTGTGCAGCACAGCTACGGCACGGCTCATGTCAAAATCGTAAATAACATCGCATGCACCGCTGGCTTTAAAGTTATACCGTTCCACAATGTCAACACAAGAGGTGCACATGCAGGTAACCAAAAGTATAATCAAAAAGTAAAGTTTTTTCACAGGCCTGATATTTAGGTAATTATACAAATAAATTTTAACTGCAAGAAGTTTTAAAAATGTTTACCCTGTGCGGGTTTGTGTATATTTGCAGATTGATTATGGCACACCTTATACCAGAAGATGGCACACTGCTTCCGTTAATGGAAGATTTTTATACAATACAGGGCGAGGGTTACAACTCAGGAAAAGCAGCTTACTTCATCAGGCTGGGTGGTTGTGATGTAGGCTGCCACTGGTGCGATGTTAAAGAGAGCTGGAACGCTGATTTGCATCCGCTTACAGCTACTGATACCATTGTAAGCAATGCTTTGCGTTTCCCATCCAAAAATGTGGTAGTTACCGGTGGTGAACCCTTGATTTATAACCTTGATTATTTAACCAAGCAACTGCATCAGCACCAGATTAATACTTTTATAGAAACTTCGGGTGCTTATCCACTGTCGGGCGAGTGGGACTGGATTTGCTTATCACCCAAAAAGTTTAAGGCACCCATGCCTTATGTAGCTGCGTTTGCGCACGAATTAAAGGTAATTGTATTTAACAAATCTGATTTTGCCTGGGCCGAGGAACACGCCAAGCGGGTGTCGCCGGATTGTAAACTATTTTTGCAGCCCGAATGGTCTAAACATAAAGAGATGTTGCCGCTAATTGTGGATTATGTGATGAACAACCCGCAATGGGAAGTTTCGCTACAAACACATAAATACATGAATATCCCGTAAAAACTGTACTTTAGTTTAACGGAAAGTTAAGCATGCATCTACGCCTAATTATAGTTTTTTTAATGCTTACGTTGCAAGTAGCGGCACAGTCTAAACGCTATAGTACAAGCAATGAGGCTGCGATAACTTACTACCAAAAAGCCGGCGCCCGATTAGATCAACAAGACTATGTCGGGGCCATGCAAAACCTCGAAAGTGCCCTCTCTGCCGATGGTAATTTTTTGGAGGCACACCTGCAACTGGCAGATCTGCTCAAACAACAATCAAAGTACAAAGCCGCTGCCGAACATTATCAGCAAGTGCTAACCATTAACCCTGAGTTTAACCGGGGCGTTTATCTTAAACTGGCCGAATCTGAAATAAATCTTAGCCAGTACACGCAAGCGCAGCAGCATTTAGAAAAGTACATCACCTACCCCACCATCAGTCCCGAAAACCGGTTTTATGCCCGTAAGCTGATTGATGACTGCACGTTTAGTGTTACGGCGTTACAACACCCGGTTCCGTTTAAGCCGGTTAATTTAGGGCCCGAAATTAACTCGGCCAATGATGAGTATCTGCCCGTATCTACCGCTGATGAAAGCACGCTCATTTTTACCCGCAAGATTGGTAACAACGAAGATTTTTATCGCAGCAATAAGCAAGATGCCAAATGGACCAATGCCGTTTACTTAAGTAAACTGATTAACACAGCGGAGTATAACGAGGGCGCGCAATCTATATCACAGGATGGCAAATACTTATTTTTCACCGGCTGTAACCGCCCCGATGGATTAGGCCGGTGCGATATTTATGTTACCCAAAAAAAAGGTGCCGACTGGAGCAAACCATATAATTTAAACACACCGGTTAACAGTCCGGGTTGGGAATCACAACCTTCTATCAGTGCTGATGGGCGCACACTTTATTTTGTAAGTAACCGAAAAGGTGGTTACGGCGGTTATGATATTTGGAAGTGCCGGGTAACCGATAAGGGGTGGTCGCAGCCAGAAAATCTCGGCCCCAATGTGAACACACCTTATGATGAGCAATCGCCTTACATTCACCCAGACGACAGTACACTATACTTTTGTTCAAACGGCTGGCCGGGTTTAGGCAACAAAGATTTATTTGTAAGCAGGCTGGATAAAACGGGCAAATGGCAAAAGCCTGATAACATGGGTTATCCCATCAATTCCAGCGGCGATGAAAACGGCCTCAGCATCAGCGCCAGTGGAAAATATGCATTTTTTGCATCGAACACTTTGAATGGCTTCGGTGGCTTTGATATTTACAGCTTTGAGTTACCCGAAAAAGCACGGCCCCACTTGGTGACTTACGTAAAAGGTATTGTAACTGATGCCGCGACAAAACAGCCTATCGAAGCCGCAGTAGAGATTGTAGATTTAATTACTAATACGCCGGTTTATCAAAATTACAGTTCGTCCACCCAAGGCGACTTTTTGGCTACACTGGTGACCGGTAAAAACTATGGCTTAACTATTACCAAAAACGGTTATCTGTTTTCGTCCGAAAATTTTTCACTCACCGGCAAAAACGCCACCCGGTTTTTCCAGATCGAAATCCCGCTGAGCTCTATAGAGGTGGGCAAATCGGCCATCTTGAAAAATATATTTTTTGATACCAACCGCTACAGTCTGAAGCCCGAATCGCAGTCGGCACTGCAATATCTCATTAACTTTATGGCGCAAAACCCAACCGTGAGTATTGAAATATCGGGCCATACAGATAATGCCGGGAACGATAAGCTAAATCAGACCTTGTCCGAAAATCGTGCAAAAACGGTATACCAGTATCTAATAAGCCATGGCGTTAACGTTGGCAAATTACAATATAAAGGATATGGTAAACTGAAGCCGTTAGCACCAAACACCACCGAAGACAATCGCGCTCAGAATCGCCGGACTGAGTTTAAGATAATTGCCAAGTAACAGACTATTTTTTGTTAATGGTGATGTAGCTCTGACCGTAAACAACACCGTCATCAGTAATTCCCTGCACTATAATTTTGTATTTGCCAGTAATATCGCTGGTGTAAAATGTTAAATTAGCTGGCTTTTCATCATCTATTTGAGTAAGATGATTCCAATAAATAGTAGATACATATTCCGGCTCTGTTGGGTTGGCAACCGAATAATCTGAACCAGAAAACTGTTTTGATAAAAATATCCCTTCAATCAGTTGTACACCTTTGTTAGTCTCTTCACTACAACCGCGATAGATAACCGGAGCTCCGTTAGAAATGTATGTACGTCCTACAACCGGCGTATAGTGATTAGAGTAAACGTGGTTAGGACAATTTAAAATATTGAACTCACACACGTAGTCGCCGCACCGATTGGCGCCCCAGGTTTTGTTTGCACCGTAAAATGTATCTCCCTTACTGGCTGTTACTTTCACTTCTTTTAACTGAATTGTTTTTTGAAAACCAGTTAAGGCAAAAGAAGTGGTGCTAAGCGTTGATATACCTTTTTCGTAAATTGTAGGAATAAAAGACTTGGCTAACTGTGCATTTAACAACTTGTAAGGGTCAATGTAATTAATATGAAAATCCTGCTTCGTACCAATCAAGAATCGAATTTTTGCATCTTGGTCAGTTGTTAATTGCTTAGGATCAACCGTAAAACTACCGAAAGCATCAGTAGATAATAGAGTTGAAGTCGAATCGCGTGAGATAACAAAACTAACGGCCTTTTTTAATGGTTTGTCGTTTAAAGATACTAAACCAGAAAAAATTGCTGACCGATGATGAGCAGTATCGTTGCTTATTTCGGAATTAATCGAATTGGGCCGTTCATATTTACGCCAGCCTTTGATAAGGAGTACTTGCTCTAAAAAGCTTCTGTCTTCAGCTGCTTTGTTGAAATAATTTTCTTTTATTGGAAGATTTTTAAGATTACTTTTTAAGTAAATATACGTCTCAATATCATTAAATTTCTTGATTTCAAGCCTGTTTGCCTGCACACAAGCCACTGATACTAATCCGATTTTTTGGGGATCACTAGCTGTACTGAGATTGACAGACAGTGTTACTTTTTCGCGTGTAGTGTATGTATCTTTATCAGTTCTCAGTATGAGTCGAGGCTTTTTTTCAAAGTGTGCAAAAAACATTCGTTCAGCAAGCTGCCTCCCATCTGTATCAGCAAGGCTAATACAGCTAACGCCTCGAGGTAAACTGTCTGTTACAATCTTTACTCTGCGCGGCTCATATGCTTTGATAAATACAGGCATATTTACAAATTCTTGGCGAAAGTTGTGTACTTGCAAGTAAACTTGTCGATCTGAAGTGGATTGTAGCTGAAGACTGACCGTATCGTTAGCTAATGCTTTAGTCATTACTAAATTTAAACCAGTTGTTTCGACAGTCGGGAGTTTATACACAGTATCCTTTTGGGTGATATTTTTTAATCTTACGGTGTATATCTGGTTCAACTTAGGCAAAATCGAAAACTTACCCATTCCGTAAAGATTGGTTTGTATGGTGTCGATGATTTTATCATTCTCATAAAGAAAGCCAACCACTTTCAGAGGTTCGTTTGCGGGAGTTGTAACCTCCCAACCAACCGTAGAAACTAACTTATTGATCAGACTTCCGCTTTCCGGAAAAAATCTAACTGTAGCTACTTGATTTTTATCTGGCAAAGCCAGATTGAGGTATTGTGTATTTTTGTTTTTATCTATTTGGGCACTTATTACATTCTTACCCTTAGGTATTGTAAAAATTAGCTGGCCAGCTTTGTCTGTTTTAGCTATAGCAGTAATTACACTTGTGTCGTTCCCTGCTAATTTATATTTCACATCAGCAAAGGGCACCGGCATATAATCTTTACCGGTTACGCTCAACATTACTTTAACAGGCATTTTATCGTCTCTAAGCACAGTTGGGTCAGGCACAAATAGCACCGCATTAAAATTTGATACTGACGTGGTTTTTATAGTGATAGGCTGTTGAAATAAGGCCTCTGGCTTGTTGTTTATTAATCGGTTTGTATAAATCAAAAAGTTATAATTTCCGGGGGCAATTGTATCAGGTAATAAAATGTTCCCAAAGGCAATACCTTGTTTCATCACAAATTTCTTTTGAATAATCACCGTTTTGTCTAAATCATTTACTAATGCAACGGCCAATGTATTGTGCAAGTCCGGCTGTGCACTGTTAAGTAGATAAGCGGTAAACCACACATTATCATTGTTGGTGTAAATTGTTTTGTCGAAATGGGCAAAAAGTAATGACGAAGAATACCGTTGCTCAAATTGTTGAATCTTTACTGCACTGTTATTTGCCTTTTGCTGAGAAACAGCGCAGAATGGTAAGGCAGTTAATAAACCAGAACAAATCCAAATAGTGAAGATAGTTAGGAGGCGGTGTGACTTCATAGGTTATTGGTTTATGCTGAACAAACGAATCGCCAATAAGTTACATAAAAAAAGGAGCCTGGTTGTGGGCTCCTTTTTTTATGTATATCCTTTTAAAATTTAGTTTCCTAATTCTGACATAAACTTAATACGCATTAACTGTATTTCTTCGCGGGTATAATCATTTACACCTAAATCAACCAAGGCATCATCTATAGAATCAATTTCGGCCGAACGGAAATAATCATAAACCTCATCCTGTTTATCCTCATCAATTACCTCGTCAATGTAATAGTTCAGGTTAAGTTTAGTACCCGAGTTTACTATAGATTCCACCTCGCGCAATATCTCTTCATAAGTTAACCCTTTTGAAGCGGCAATATCTTCCAGATCCAAGTGACGATCAATGTTTTGGATGATGTATACTTTAAGTGCTGACTTATTGGCCGCGCTCTTGATTACCATATCAACCGGGCGGTCAATATCGTTATCCTCAACGTACTTCTTAATCAGCTCAACAAATGGACCGCCAAATTTGGCTGCCTTACCTGCACCTACACCTGATATTTGTTTTAACTCGTCTGTTGACACCGGGTAGTGCGTACACATTTCTTCTAACGACGGATCCTGGAAGATCACAAATGGCGGCAGATTTTTTTGCTTTGCAATCTTTTTACGCAGATCCTTCAGCATTTGCAGCAACTGCGTATCCAGCGCGGTGCCTCCCTGTTTTGGACCGTCTTCCGAGTCGTCATCATCACCGGCTTCCATAGGCTTGTTCAGCACAAAACGCAAACTGTACGGATTGTCGATGAAATCATGACCCTTTTCGGTCAGCTTCAACAAGCCGTAGTTATCAATATCTTTCGACAAGAAATTATCTAACATGGCTTGGCGCAGTAGTGAACGCCAAAGGTTTTCGCCCTCTTCTTTACCAGCACCAAACACATCCAGCAAATGGTGCTCGTAATGATGCACATGCGGATTGTCTTGCCCCATCAACACACTGGTAATGTGATGGTCGTCAAACTTATCGCCTAATTGTTTAATCAGGCTTAATACCCGGTGTAGCTGAGCTTCTGCATCAAAAAATTGACGCTCGGAGCTACAGTTATCGCACATGCAGTTACAGTTTGACGCTTCATAGTCTTCGCCAAAGTAATGCAGTATCTGCTTACGGCGGCAAACTGCCGACTCCGCATAATCGATGACTTCTTTTAAAATTTGTGTACCTATTTCACGTTCGGAAACAGGTTTATCTTTCATAAATTTTTGTAGCTTATCTACATCTTTTTCAGAGTAGAACGCCACACAAACACCTTCGCCGCCATCACGACCTGCACGACCTGTTTCCTGATAATAACCCTCCATGCTCTTAGGCACATCGTGGTGTATCACGTAACGAACATCGGGTTTGTCGATACCCATACCGAAGGCGATGGTTGCCACAATAACGTCGGCATCCTCCATCAAGAATTTATCCTGCGTTTCGGCACGCACCTTAGCATCTAAACCGGCATGGTAAGGCAAAGCTTTAATGCCGTTAAGTGTTAAAGCCTCAGCAACCTCTTCTACCTTTTTACGGCTCAAGCAGTATACAATGCCCGATTTACCTTGGTGCTGTTTGATAAACTTAATAATCTCCTTAAGCACATTGCGTTTAGCCCGAACCTCATAATACAAGTTAGAACGGTTGAACGATGATTTATACACCGTTGCATTGTTCATCTGCAGGTTCTTCTGTATATCGTGCTGTACCTTTGGCGTAGCCGTAGCGGTAAGGGCGATGATTGGAATATTTTCGCCCAGGTTAGCAATTACCTGGCGTATCTTGCGGTACTCCGGGCGGAAATCATGTCCCCATTCAGAGATACAGTGGGCCTCATCAACTGCAACGAATGAAAGTTTATTTAAACGTAAAAAATCAATATTATCCTGCTTGGTTAACGACTCGGGCGCTACGTAAAGCAACTTAGTGCGACCGGCCAGCACGTCTTCTTTTACTTTGGCTGTTTCAGACTTAGTTAAGGATGAATTTAAAAAGTGAGCTACGCTGTCAGAATTACAGAAGGCCCTAAGCTGATCGACCTGATTTTTCATTAAAGCAATCAGTGGGGAGATTACGATTGCCGTACCTTCCGTCATTAAGGCCGGAAGCTGATAACACATGGATTTACCGCCGCCGGTTGGCATAATAACAAAGGTGTCATTACCGGCCATTATATTAGTGATAATCGCTTCTTGTTCACCTTTAAAATTATCGAAACCGAAAAAATTCTGGAGGTTATCAAAAAGCGATTTTTTAATTTCAATCATCGTTGTTTTAGAAATTATGAAATGTTGCTTTTATACATCAAAATAACAAAAAAAATTACGTAGCGCGGGTTTTGTAAATAAAATATTAAACTAATATGATTTTTAGTTGTTATGTTCGAAATTTTTCCGCTGCATGTTAACTCTGTATTCTATAACTAAATATCGTCTTTTATTATTATAAAACCCGATATTTTTTTACAATTTTGACCGCAGTGTTACACCACCACTACTCATTGTTATAACATGAACAAAAACTATTACGCCATTATTATGGCTGGCGGTATAGGCAGCCGTTTTTGGCCTATCAGCCGAACCTCTCACCCCAAACAGTTTATTGATATTTTAGGTACCGGAAAAACCCTCATTCAAAACACTTATGAGCGTTTTTTAAAAATCTGCCCTCCGGAAAACATATATGTTGTTACTAACGAAATTTATACGGATCTGGTGAAAACTCAGTTGCCGGAAATGACCGACACTCAGATTTTGACTGAGCCTGTAATGCGCAACACTGCACCTTGTGTAGCTTACGGTTGTTATAAAATTGAAAGCTTAAACCCGGATGCGGTGATTGTGGTAGCCCCATCAGATCATTTGATTTTGAATGAAGCTGCCTTTGTTACGGCTATTGAGGATTCGATGCAAACTGCGTCATCGCACGAGTGTTTAGTAACATTAGGTATAATGCCATCGCGTCCTGATACCGGTTATGGCTATATCCAGTACAATGATGAGGTAATTGATGGTAAGTTTCATAAGGTAAAAACGTTTACTGAAAAGCCGACTCTGGATATTGCCAAAAGCTTTATTCAAAGTGGTGACTTTTTATGGAACGCCGGCATTTTTGTTTGGTCGGCTAAAGCTATTGTAAGTGCGTTTGACAAGCATTTGCCGGACATGCACGAGATATTTGCCGAAGCACGCAGCGTTTATAACAGCGAGCACGAAAAAGGCCATGTACACACAGCCTACCAACGTTGTACCAATATCTCTATCGACTATGGTATTATGGAGAAGGCTGAAAATGTTTACGTATTACCGTCTGAGTTTGGCTGGTCTGACCTTGGTACCTGGGCCTCTATCTACCAGCTGGCCGATAAAGATTATGTAGGTAACGCAGTAATCCCGTCAGAGAAAGTAATTATGTACGATTCATCAAACTGTATGGTAAACGTACCTGCCGATAAACTGGTGGTGTTGCAAGGCCTGCATGATTACATCGTAGTTGAATCAAACAACACTTTGCTTATTTGTCCGCGAGACCAGGAGCAAAACGTAAAACAAGTAGTTGCCGACGTTAAACAAAAATTCGGAACTAAATATATTTAGTGGACCGGTAAGTGGTTGAATAGTTGATCGAGTTAATAATTCTCATTTAAGACGACTATTCAACCGCTCACCACTATCTTCTCTGCCTTACAGCTTCATATAAAATAATACCTGCGGATACAGACACGTTAAGCGATTCGATTTCGCCATACATTGGTATTTTGGCCAAATGATCGGCAGAACGAATCAGTTCGTTACGGATGCCGTCTTCTTCAGAGCCCATTACGATGGCTGTTGGCAGTTTGTAATCGGGTGTGTAAATGTAATCGTTGGTTTTTTCGGTACAGCACACCACCTGCAAACCAGACTCCTGTAAAAACTTTACGGTCTGCACAAAATTATCATGGCGGCAAACCGGAATTTTATATAACGCTCCAGCTGAAGTTTTAACGGCATCAGCATTAATTTGTGCCGATCCTTTTGCAGGAATCACTATAGCATGCACACCAGCACATTCCGCAGTACGGGCCAAGGCGCCCATATTACGCACATCAGTTATACTGTCTAAAACCAATATCAGTGGTGTTTCTCCCCGTTCGTAAACATCGGGGATAATGTTTTCAATTTTCTGATAAGTGATGGGTGATACCACCGCCACCGCGCCCTGATGGTTTTTAGGCGTCATGCGGTGAAGTTTCTCTATGGGTACGTATTGCGGAACAATCTGGTACTCGTTGGTTACACTCTTTAATTCCTGTATCAGTCCGCCAGCCAGCCCTCGCTGAATATATAAAGCTTCAATTTCTTTGCCCGATACAATGGCTTCGATAATAGCCCTGATGCCAAAAATGATTTGATTGTTGCTGCGCCTGGCCGAATGGTTACCCGTCATGTAAATACGATTAAGGTTGCAAAAGTACACAATTATCGGCAGGCATTTTTATCGTATTAGCAGGGCAAATCGGGGCTTTGACGTTTTCATACAAATTTGTTTTCGCATTGTTGAACACTAAGACATCAAAAACTTTTCAACACCTGGAGTTGAGAATTAAACGCCGGAGAGTTCGTAAAAGCCAATCTGTTTTGTATATTTTTGTTGCCTACGATTTAGTGATAGACCATGATTTTCGAGAACAGCAACCGGACCAACAGCGACAGGCGCGCTAAAAGTTACACTTCACCCAACCTGATATCGGGCAAGTTACCTCCGCAAGCGCGTGATTTAGAGGAAGCTGTATTAGGTGCCCTGATGCTCGAAAAAGATGCCTTATCATCGGTAATTGACGTGTTGAAACCGGAGGTCTTTTATGTAGAAAGCCATCAAAAAATCTTTAATGCCATCCGGATGCTGTTCGAAAAAACATCACCGGTTGATATTTTAACTGTTACTGCCCAGCTGCGTATGCAGGGCGAACTGGAAATGATAGGTGGTGCCTTTTACATTACCGAGCTTACCAACCGCGTAGCTTCGGCAGCTAATATTGAATACCACGCGCGTATCATCATCCAAAAATACATTCAGCGTGAGCTGATCCGTATTTCTACCGATATTATCAATATCGCGTATGAAGATACGACGGATATTCTGGAGCTATTAGACCGTGCCGAGAAAAACCTGTTTGATATTGCCCAAAACAATCTCCGTCGCGATTCGCGCAAGATGGACGACCTGATGCAGGAAACGCTGAAGGAAATTGAGGAGCTAAAAAACAAAACTGACGGATTAACCGGTGTAGGTACAGGTTTTACCGACCTCGACCGTATTACCTCGGGCTGGCAACCATCCGATTTGGTGATTATTGCAGCACGTCCGGCCATGGGTAAAACCGCTTTCGTATTAAGTTGCGCCCGTAATGCGGCAGTAGATTTTAACAAGCCGGTAGTAGTGTTCTCGCTCGAGATGTCGTCAGTACAGCTGGTTAATCGTTTGATATCCGGTGAGGCCGAAATTGAGCAGGAAAAGATTCGTAAAGGTAAAATGGAAGAGTGGGAATGGCAGCAGATTCACTCCAAAATTGGCCGTCTTGAGGCTGCCCCTTTAATTATCGATGACACGCCCGGCTTGAACATCTTTGAGTTCAGGGCCAAATGCCGCCGTTTAAAATCGCAACACGACATCCAATTAATTATCATTGACTACTTGCAGCTGATGAGCGGTAAAACTGATGGTAAGGGCGGCGGTAACCGCGAGCAGGAAATCGGTAGTATATCCCGTGCATTAAAAATGGTAGCTAAAGAATTGCAAGTGCCGGTTATTGCACTATCGCAGTTAAGCCGTGCGGTAGAAAGTCGTCCGGGTGGTTCTAAACGCCCGATGCTGTCCGACTTACGTGAATCGGGCTCTATTGAGCAGGATGCCGATATGGTATTGTTTTTATACCGTCCTGAATATTATGGTTTAGAGTTTGACGAGGATAACAACCCAACTAAAGGCGTAGGCGAGATTATTATTGCTAAACACCGTAACGGCGAAACCGGTACCGTGCGCCTAAAATTTGTGGGCAAATATGTGAAGTTTACCGACTTAGAAACCAGCATGGAAAGTTACATGCCGCCGGCATCGGGTAGTGCCTTTGCGGGCCTCAACCCATCGCAGGGTTTTGATAGCAACCCAGGCAACATCATTATTCGCCCATCGCGTATGGACGATATGGATGATGAACCACCGTTCTAAAAGAAATTAAAATATTAATCCTAATACAACGCCCAGCAAAATAACGATGGGCGTTTTTATTTTGGTAAAATAAAGCAGGCAAAAAGCCCCGGCCATAATTAAGTACGCCATCCAGTTGGTACCAAACGGAGCCGTAAGCAAAACCAAAGCCGTACCCATAAAACCAACAGCAACCGCATTGATGCCACTAAGCGAGTTTTTGATGCGTGTAATCTTTTTCAAATCTTCCCAAAAGGGCACAATGAACAAAATGAGGATCAGTCCCGGCAGGTTAATACCCAACACGGCTACTACCCCACCCGCAATTTGACCAGATAAGCCATAACCTTTATTGCCCAAAGTAATTGCCCCCAAAAATGAGGTAAACGAAAAAGTCGGCCCTGGCAAGGCCTGTTGCAAAGCATAGCCTGATAAAAACTCGGCGTTGGTGAGGTAATGTTTCAATTCAACAAATTCGGTATACATTAGTGGCACCAACACCTGGCCACCACCAAAAATCAGTATACCATTGCGGTAAAAGTTTTCGAACAAACGTATGGGCAAGCTAAAAGGAGATGTTCGGTTGATTATAGCGCCCAACACAGCAAAAAATAATAGTATCCCTATAAAATAGCCCACCTTTTTCGGGTTAACATTAGCATACAACTTTGCCCTTAACGCATCTTCACTCGGCTGAGTTTCAAGCGCTGAGGAGATGATGCCGCCTAAAAGAATTAATATTGGGAAAGCATACGGATTTTGCAGTATCAGCGTAGCTATCAAAGACCCAACAGCCAAATAAACACTGGTTTTTGTTTTTAAAATTCGCTGAGCGAATACTACCGCAGCATACGCTACGATACCAACCGCAGCCGGGCGGATAAACCGCAGCACTTCTTCCACTCTACCAGTAGAAGCCAGACTTTTATAGCCAATAGCCGCCATGCACATAATAGCAGCCGATGGTATAATCCAAACGAAAAAAGTAAGAATAGCCAGTTGCAGGCCACCAACCTTCCAGGCAATACCTACCAGCGTTTGGGTTGATGATGGACCGGGTAACACTTGCGACAAAGCATTCAGCTCCATCAACTCATCCTCGGTGATGTAATTACGCTTTTCCACAAAATCGCGCAGCAAAATAGCTACGTGCGCCTGCGGTCCGCCGAAAGTGGTAAAGGTGTAAACCAGAGCATCGCGTAAAAAAAGCAGCCGGCGTTTATTCAATGAATTTGTGTTTTATCAAAAATGAAGATAATAAAACTACCTCAATCCCCTTTAGACAATCGGCCCCAGATTAATAATCATCATCTTCGTCATCATATAAACCGGAGGCTTGGTTATAGGCCGATTGCAGTTCGGATAGTGCATGGTTATCGCGTTTCTGGCGGGTAATTTGCATACCTTGCTGATAGATGGTAAGCGCCTCATCTTTACGGCCCAAAGTTTCATACAATTTACCTAAGTGGTAATAAGTACCGGTGTAATTAGGATGATCGGCAACCAGCTTTTCGTAGTACTGCAGCGCCTTGTCAGTATCATTGAGCCGCAAATATTCGGTAGCCAGTGCGTATTGCAAAAACTCGTCGTTAGGCTCGTCTTTTAAAAAGTCGAGTAATTTCTGTAAGCGGTCTACCTGCATTGTAAACTGTGTATATTTTGGTTATTTTTGCGCCAAAGCACAGCTACCGTTTATAAGCAATGATAGCTTGCCTGGGGCACAAAGGTAAGATTTTAGCGGCTATTACATCAGCTTCTTATTAGACCTTGAGCATTTGCCGACAGATTGTCAAAATTTTACTGCTACTGTCAACAAACCCGATACAATATAGTTATTGATGTACTTAAAATATTTAAACAGGCCAATTACGGCAAAAATAATGCTGTAAGGCATTTACAAGGCTTTAGTTGTGATGGGGAATAACATGAAAAAAATTAAGCTCGATATTGTTGGTTTGTCGTACAGCCAAACGCAATCAGGAGCATATGCATTGGTATTGGGCGAAGTAAACGGACGTCGCCGTTTACCTATTATCATCGGCAGTTTTGAAGCACAGGCTATTGCTATCGAAATTGAAAAAATGACCCCCAGCCGCCCGCTCACCCACGACTTATTTAAGAGCTTTGCCCAGGCTTACCATATCAACGTGCAGGAAGTTATTATTTACAATCTTGTTGACGGTATTTTTTACGCCAAACTGATTTGCAGCGACGGCAAAAAGACGGCTGAGATAGATGCACGCACATCTGACGCTATTGCTATGGCGGTACGTTTTGACTGCCCCATTTATACGCACGAATTTATTTTGTCGACAGCTGGTATTGTAATTGAAGGTAACGATTTTGTATACCTCGAAAACTTAAGCGACGCGACAGAAGAAAAGCCCAACCCGTCAAGCGCCGTTAGTTATGCCTCTTTAAGCATAGATGAATTGAAAACTAAACTGCAAAGTGCCTTGGCCGAGGAAGCTTACGAAAAAGCAGCCAAAATACGCGACGAGCTCAATAAACGGAAAGCATCTTAGTGTTTGCGGCATACCCAAATTTATTCCTGAGTGATGAGGTTTTTATAAAAAAATCTGCTCATTGAAAGCTCCCTGTCAAATTTTTGTGATGTAATCACTATGACGTTGTTACGTTTTTTGCTTTCGTAATATTTCGCTACTTTCCGTCTTTAATTTAAACTAACTAATTATTGTTTAAACCGGCATCATATGAATATTAAGTTTCGCTTAATACTGATGAATTTTCTGCAGTTTTTTATTTGGGGTTCGTGGCTCATCACTATAGGGGCGTACTGGTTTCAAAACAAACAATGGTCGGGAGCGCAGTTTGGCGCCATATTCTCCACCATGGGTATTTCGGCTATTTTTATGCCTGCACTAACAGGCATCATATCCGACCGTTTTATTAACGCCGAAAAGCTTTACGGCATCATGCACATTTTGGGTGCAGCAGTGTTGTTTACTTTACCGCAAATTACCAATCCTGCTGCATTTTTTTGGGTGATGTTGCTTAACATGATCTGCTACATGCCAACCCTGTCATTATCTATTACCGTAGCCTATTCTGCCTTAAAGGGCGAAGGTTTGGATGTGGTAAAAGACTATCCTCCTATTCGCATTTGGGGCACTATCGGCTTTATCGCCGCGCTGTGGACCGTAAGTTTAACTCATAACGAAACCTCAGCAAATCAGTTTTACATTGCATCAGCTGTAGCTTTGGGGTTAGGTATCTACGCATTTACCTTACCTAAATGCCCTCCTTTGTTAAATAAAATAGCCAGCAAATCTTTTGTCGACTCGTTGGGTTTAAACGCATTCGCGCTGTTTAAATCCTCCAAGTTTGCCATCTTTTTTGCGTTTTCGATGTTACTGGGAGCCGCCCTACAGCTTACTAATGCTTATGGCGATACCTACATCCACGATTTTAAAAGCGTAGCGGCTTATCAGGATACTATCGCTGTAAAATATCCGGCTATCATTATGTCAATCTCTCAAATTTCGGAGACGCTTTTCATCCTGGCTATTCCGTTCTTTTTAAGAAAGTTTGGTATTAAATACGTCATGCTATTTAGTATGCTGGCCTGGGTGCTGCGCTTCGGCTTATTTGCCTTTGGCGATCCGGCGGGCGGCTTGTGGATGATTATCCTGTCATGCATTGTTTATGGTATGGCATTCGATTTCTTTAACATATCCGGCTCACTGTTTGTAGAAACGCAAACCACGCCCGAGATACGCGGCAGTGCACAAGGTTTGTTTATGATGATGGTGAACGGTTTCGGAGCCTTATTTGGCAGCTTTGCCAGCGGCATTTTAATCGACCAGTATTTTACCCTACCCAATCAAACTAAAGATTGGCATGGCATCTGGTTAACCTTTGCCGCTTATGCCTTAGTGATTGCCATTATATTTCCGTTTATATTTAAATACAAGCACAACGCTGCACTTAAACACGCTATAGAGCATGCGTAAGGGCTTTATTAAACGATACCTCCCAAAAGAAAAGCGGTTGTTGATTAACTAACAACCGCTTTTCTTTTATAAAAAATCTGTCCGAGTTTAATTCATACCGCTCATTCAGTATATTAAATACTTACTGCTTGCGATACGCTTATATGTCGACGTCGCTTTAAAGGCTTTTTCTTGTTACGCTTGCCGTACCAAATAATAAAACCTGTGATAGGCAAACTGGCGCAAATTAAACTTGCCATAAAAGCTAAGATTTTGCCGAGCAAACCGGCAATCTGTCCCACATGTATATCGTAATTGGCATTATTAAGAATCAAGCCAATGCTTTTTTCGTTATCCAATAGATGGTATATAAGCTTACCAGTATGTTTATCGAACACGTAAAAATCGTTAGTAGTATAATGCAGAGATTTAGCGTAGGCAATGCCTCGCACTGTACCTGCCGCACCGGCCTCTTCGTAAATTACATACATACTGGCATTGGGCGAACTTTTTGCTGTTACGTTATAAATATGATCGTACAGCGGCTGCGCTAATTTGCTACCCTTTTGCAGCGAGTCCGACTTCAGGCTTTCCATCTGCGCTTCGCGAGCGTAGTGTTTGCTCAAGTTACCGGCTTTATAAATACCTTGCTCTACCCATTTAAAACTCATAGATAAACCGGTGATGGCCAGTATAAGTGCAATACCGGTAGCATAAAAACCCAGCACATTGTGCAAATCATAGTTTACCCGGCGCCAGCGGCCATTCCATTTGATAGTAAAGCTGCGCTTACGATCGGTTTTGCGTTTGGGCCACCAAAGGATGATGCCCGTAATCATAAGTGCCACAAATATGAGCACCGATACCCCTACTACTACCTTACCAATATCCGGAGGTAAAAGAAGGTATAGGTGTATAAATTCCACAATGATGAAGAAGTTGCTCTGCATTAATTCTTCGTGCAAAAAAGCACCTGTATACGGGTTCAGAAAAACGCTGTGATAACCGTCTTTATTGGTAATGCCAATCTGCGCCGGACGATCAGCCCCCAGATAAGCTACCGCAGATACAGTGCCTTTGGGTACATACTTTAACGCTTCCTGTTGTAGCGCCGAGGGCTTTATCATCGGTGTGTTTTGCACGGCCACATGGCGGTATTGATGCACGGCATCTTGTATCTCATCCTGAAAGCAAAACAAACATCCGGTGATACTCACTATAAACACCACAAGCCCGGAAATAAATCCGAGCCAGCGATGCGTAAAGAGTAAGCCTTTTTTAAAAGCACTCATATATTGTAGTTTTATTAAAACTTATAGGCTGCACTTAACACAAACTGACGCAGGTTTTGCGGGTTGATGGTAGTGTAACCAGTATAATATTTTTTATTACCTACGTTGTTAGCATTTAGGCTGATGCGATATTTCGCTACGTCGTAGAATACATTAGCGTTTAATACGGTGTAAGATGGCAACGAGAAAGTACCCTGGCTTACACTGTTGATGATTTTATTTTCGCTGGCGTAGTTTCCACCGAAACCGGCACCTAAACCTTTAAGCGCAGTTCTGGGCAAACGGTAGCTTACATAAAAATTGGCAAGGTACGGTGAACCAGCTGTGTTAGGGCGCAAACCTTGAACATCGGCATCAGCTTTAGTAAACTTCGAATCGTTGTATGAAAAACCGGCCACAATGTTTAAACCTAACAGAGGGTTGGCCACAATGTCGGCATCAAAACCTTTGCTTAGTTGTGTACCGTCTTGTATGCTTGCGTTTGGTGCGGTTGAGCCGATAGCGTTACGCAAAATGTTGGTTAATTTGATACGATAATAGCTTAAAGTACCATTCAGCTTTCCGTTGAATAATGACATTTTAACGCCCCCCTCCAACTGGTTAGCATTTTGTATTTCGGCTCTAACAGATTGGCCGGCCGCATTGGTGTAATAACCCGGGTTGGTAAACCCGTTTTGGTAATTGGCAAACAACGAGAACTGATCTTTAACCGGCTGAAAAACTAACCCGAACTTTGGTGAAAACGCAGTTTGACTATATTCCTTAGATCCGCTTGAGATGGTGCCGTCATACTGGTAATTGTTACCGTTACGAAAATGATCAACACGGATACCAGCCGAAGCTAATAATTGTTCGGTAATGTTAACTACATCAGATACGTAAGCACTGTAAGTATTTCTTTTGTAGATGTAAGGAAACGTATTAGCATTGGTAAACTGCTTTGGCGTTAGTTGGTATTGAGCTGCACGGTTAGCACTGCCATAGTCAAACGTTGAGCTCCTGATAGGTGCTACACCGTAAAAATTACCGTAATAAATTTGATTAGAGTTAACATGCTGATAGTCTAACCCTACTACAAAACGGTTACGGAACTGGCCGATATTAAAATCGCCATTGATGTTTTCCTGAACCTGAGTAACGTTATTTTTGCTATTTAGGGTCGACTGGTCATAGCGCAATATGTAGTTACGACCGGTTGGAGTTGGCGCTGATGCACCTAAAGCTGTAGCATCAGTTACTAAGTAAAAATAAGGACTTGCCCCGTTTGAAAAACTGTTAGACGAGCTAAAAATAGTTTGCGAAGTAATCTTGTCAGATATCTTATAATTAGCCTGAGCAAAATAATTAATGCTACGGGAACGCTGAGTAATATCTTCGTTTACATAAGCTTGGTTATAATCGATGTTCAGATCGCTCACTTTGCTTATACCCAACGCCTTTGGCGAATCATAAAAAAAGAAGAATGGGCGCATTGAAGAGCTGCGGCCAAAAAACATTTCAGACTCAAACAAGAAAGATAGTTTTTCGCTGGCTTTAATAGACAAGCTTGGTGCTAAAGCAATATTACTGGCCTGCCCGTAGTTTTGAAAGCTGTTGTTGAAATTATAAGCCGCGTTTAAACGGAATAATACATTTTTATTAGCCGTAATAGGTGTGTTAACATCAATTGCCGTACGATTTAAGCTAAATTTGTTAAAACCGTAATTGTAGCCACCGATGCTTTGTGATACCTCTCCGCCAAAGCTTTCATAAGGCTTTTTAGTAACCCGGTTTACTAAGCCACCAAAAGACGGCAAAGCGCTGCCATACAGGGTGCCCGAAGGACCTTTAATTACTTCTACCTTGTCGGTATTTACCACTTCCACCGTATTGGTAACTAAACCAGCTACGCCGTTGCGCAGACTGCTTTGTACCACAAAACCGCGCAAAGTAAAATACGAACCGCCATCACCGCCACGGCCGGTGGCATCCCATAATTTTTGTATGCCTGATGAATTTCTTAATGCGTCATCTACCGAAAACACCTGCTGCTCTTTTAAAAGCTCGTTGGTGATGGTAGTATATGATTGTGAATTTTCCAATGGTGATAACGGAATTTTGGCAGCATCATTACTTACTTTAGGTGTAAAACGAGTGCTCCCTCCGTTTACGTTTACTTCTTTTAACTCTGCATTACCGGTATTAATAGTAAGCGCAGCAATTCGGGAAGTTTTAGAAGCAGTAACAGTAACTGTAGATTCGGTGCTTTGCACTCCGACTTGCGACACCACTAAAGTATAAGAACCGGCAGGTACGCGCAATGTATACTCCCCGTTTTGGTTGGTAATAGTACCAAAACGAGTGCCTTGTAAACGTACCGAAACATTTTCGGCAGGTTTATTATCGGATGTTAAAACCTTTCCTTGTATAGTGCCTCTGCTTTGAGCATCGGCTTGCGAAAATATCGCGAGAAGAACGAACGGAATAAAGATTAAGCGTAAAAGTGACTTCATTTATTTAGACTGATTATAAACTTTGGCAAAAGTAGAAATCTACTCTAAAAACGCAAAAGTTATTTTTAATTATTCTAAATAAATCAAAATCTCTTCATAAAGGCGCCGTTTCAATGCCGGTCCAAACAGAAAAAAAGCATCAAGCGACAAAGTAAATGCCGGTTAATGCTTTTGCAGATGCATCGCTGAATTACATCTGTTAGTTTTGACTTACGCCTTTACAAACTTAGCTGCTACCCAATGATTGCTCACTTTATGACTGATGTAGTTCAGCCCGCTCTTGGCAGCTTCTTCTTTGATGATGGCCAAATCTGGCGTTTCGTAAAAGCCGCTGAAAAATATTTCGCCCTGCGGCTTTAACACCTCGGCATAACGTGGCATCTGGTCTATCAATATATTACGATTGATGTTGGCCAGTATTACGTCAAACTGTTCTTCCGGGATGGCTTCTTTAGAACCGCAAATGATGTGAACATGCTTAACCCGGTTAAGCTCGGTATTCTCAAAGGTGCTTTTATAGCACAGTATATCATAATCGATAGCGGTAAGCTTGCCTGCACCTAACTTAGCAGCCAGGATGGCCAGGATACCTGTACCGCAGCCCATGTCTAACACGTTCTTGCCTTTCAGATCGGTTTCCAGCATACTCGACATCATCAGGCAGGTGGTATCGTGGTGACCGGTACCAAACGCCATTTTAGGGTCGATCACAATCTCGTGCGGAAACTCAGGCTTTGGTTTATGAAAAGTGGCCCGCACGTAAATCTGGTCGCCTACCTGTATGGGGTTAAAATTGCTTTCCCACACCTCGTTCCAGTTTTTTTGCGGGATAAGATTCACCTCGTACGAAAAGCTGAACATATCGTTATAATCGCTCAATCTCTCATCCACCAAAGCCTTATCAAACTTTTCTGACGGGATATAAGCTTTAAAGCCAAAGTCGGCCTCTTCAAACGTATCGAAGCCCAAACCGGCCAACTCATCAATCAATAAATCCTGATGGTAATCTTCCGCACTCATTACGGTAAAAAGCAATTCGTAATAATTCATAACTGGTTGATATGAGGTGATTGAGGATTGAGGATTGAGGACTGAGGTCTGTTCCCGCTTTTATAATCAGCATCGAACCTCAATCCTCAAATAAAACTAATTAAACACTTTAACAATATCCAAAAAGTCGCGCGATTTAAGGGAGGCGCCGCCAATCAGGCCGCCATCAATATCGGGCTGCGAAAACAATTCAGGTGCATTTTTAGGGTTAGCACTGCCACCGTATAAAATGGTGGTATTGTCGGCCACTTCCTGTGTATAGTTGTTGGCTATCTGCTCGCGGATGAAGGCGTGGATCTCCTGTGCCTGCTCAGCAGTGGCGGTTTTACCGGTACCAATTGCCCAAACCGGCTCGTAGGCTAAAACTACCTGGCCAAACTCTTCATTCGACAAGTGAAAGATACCTTCTTGCAGTTGGGTTTTAATCACGTCAAAATGCTGCTCGGCTTCGCGCTCGTCTAAAGTTTCGCCTATGCAAAAGATGGGTTTCAAACCATTTTTTAAAGCCACATCGGTTTTAACAGCAAGCAATTTGTTGTCTTCGCCAAAGTACTGACGACGCTCAGAGTGGCCTAATATAACATAAGCCGCACCGGTTGATTTTACCATTTTAGCCGAAGTTTCGCCGGTATAAGCGCCGGCCTCATGGTCGTTAATATTTTGCGCGCCCACAGCTACCTTATCAGCTCCTTTAGCCAGTTGAGCCAAGCTGTATAAATGTATAAACGGCGAGCAAACTACAGCTTGCTGCTGCCCGGTTACTTCGTCTTTAACCATGTTTACAATTTCAGAAAACAGGGATAAGCCTTCGTTATAATCCAGGTTCATTTTCCAGTTGCCGGCAACTATTTTTTTTCTCATGATCTGCTTTTTTAAAATACTCTGTATGGTTGGGTTAAATTAAATATATCAGTCAGTAACTGGCGCTCTACGGCTTCCAGTTCCAGGTTTTTGCGCTCATAAACCAGCTTCACGGTCTCCAGCATTTTGTCGAGCTGGTAAATTTCAAAACCGTGTGCTCCGCCCCAGGCAAAATCGGGTACAAAGTTGCGCGGAAAGCCGCCGCCAAACACATTGGCACTAACACCCACTACAGTGCCCGTATTAAACATGGTATTGATACCGCACTTGGCATGATCGGCCATAATAAGGCCGCAAAACTGAAGTCCTGTTTTACGGAAGCCTTTCGTAGTATAATCCCAAAGCTTTACTTCGGCGTAGTTGTTTTTAAGATTGGAGTTGTTGGAGTCGGCCCCCATGTTGCACCACTCGCCTACTACCGAATTGCCCAGGTAGCCCTCGTGACCTTTGTTCGAGTTTCCCCAAATTACGGCATTGTTTATTTCGCCGCCTACCCGGCTTTTGGGGCCAACGGTAGTAGCACCATAAATTTTAGTGCCCATTTTAATCTGTGAATCATGGCAAAGAGCCAGCCCGCCGCGAATGTTTGTTCCCTCCCACACCTCCGTACGCGGCCCTAAGTAAATCGGGCCGTTGGTGGTGTTAAAAGTAGAGCATTCGGCCACGGCATCCTCTTCCGCAAAAAAGTTGGAGCCTATAATAGTGTTGGTGCTGCTGATGCTTGAACTGCTGCGGCCTTTGGTTAGCAAGGCAAAATCGCGTCGTAATTCGGTATCGTTATTTTTAAATATATGATCGGGGTAGCGTATGCTGATGTGCGGCAACTCGTACATTACGCGATCGTCAAACGGCTGCTGGGGAGTAAACCCAGCGGCCTCGGTTTGGTTAAGCTTTACAGCTATCGGATATTCGGCATGGTAAAGTAGCTGTCCGGGGCGTAAACGGTCAATAGCTTCCAGCAAATTTTCATCAGGACAAACTGAGCCGTTGATGAGCAGGTTTTGTTCCTGTAATTGTAACGGAAACTTGGCTTGTAAGTAAAGTTGTGTTAAATAAGAATAGTCAGTTTGCAAGTGCCTGGCCCATTTTTCGGCAATGGTAAGTATGCCTAAGCGCAGGTTGGCTACCGGACGGGTAAAGGTTAACGGACGTAAGGTATAATGTGCACTATCGTCGAACAAAATAATAGCCATGGGCCAAAAATAAAAAAGTCCGGGCTGTTTAAAGCCCGGACTCACAAATATTTTGTAACAACGATTACTTTTTAGCGTAACGGCTGCGGAATTTATCGATACGACCTGCAGTATCTACCAGTTTCATTTTACCGGTGTAGAATGGATGCGAGGTGTGTGAAATCTCTAATTTTACTAACGGATATTCGTTACCGTCTTCCCACTGTACGGTTTCGCGAGTATCAATGCATGATTTAGTGATAAAAGAGTAGTCGTTAGACATATCTTTAAAAACAACTAATCTATAGTTTGAGGGATGCAGGTCTTTTTTCATGTTGTGTTACTTTCCTTTCAAAAGAGGCGCAAATATACTGATTTGATTTAAATTATAAAATCTTTTTCAGGTTAATTTTAAAGTCAATTAATCAGTAATACAATGCGCTGTGACAGTGTCGCAACACTGTACATATTCCGACGCGAATGGCAGAACCCTTAGGTGCTATTGTTAACCTTAGGTGCTATTGTTAAGTTATGTTAAAAAATAAACTTCTCACCTCATTATCAGGTATTTTAGCTGAGGCAATGACAAAGAAACGCACTAAACATGCAATTGGTCTGCCTGACCTAAAGCTATATACACTATCATGATTAAAGCACTCCACTTTTTGTTACTCGCCCTATACTTATTGCTTAACAGCGGACGTAGTTATGCTATCACCTTCCGTGCCGACTCATTGAATGTGCCGGTGGCCACCGAGATGGCCGAGATACTGCATACCTACCGCATTAACAAAAATGTTTTCGATCTGCTCATAAGCCGCTACGGCCGGTATTCAGCGGTTGTGACTGCATTGCAAAAACAGCTTGCTGTCGATGATTCAATTACGCTTGTTAAAGTACTGTCCATCGTAAACACCTGGGGGTGGAAAGGTTCAGCACATTATGGCGAGGCCGGTCCCTTGGTATTGCTTATTACCTTTATGCATACTAATATCATCACTCAAAAAAAATACTTTGCTTTTTTAGAACGGGCCACCAAGCAAGGGATATTACCGCCTTACGGCTTTGCCATCATTGCCGATCAGATTGCTTTGCAAGAAACCGGCTACCAGATTTACGGCACCCAATTAAAACAAACGCGCGGCATCGTTAAGCAGTATGAACCTTTACCCGTCATTAACCCCGACGAATTGAACAACCGCCGTGGCACCCTGGGGCTCAGCAGTTATGACCATTACCTGCTACATTATACGCCGGCCATGCTCGAGCCCTATTGCCTTTATAAGTAGGGCGTTTGAATTTTAGCAAAACCATTTGCATATCCTGGATGTATTAAGGGTTAATTTGACGTAAAGCGTAACTGCGATTTACATACCTTTACCAAATACAAACATCAAAGCTGTGCCCGATCTACCCATTCCGCTGCCCGATAATGAAACCGCCCGCCAAGAAGCCCTGCTGTCTTACCAGATTTTAGATACTGCATCCGAAAAAGATTTTGATAACATTGCCGAACTGGCATCGGCCATTTGCCACACCCCTATTGCCCTGGTTGGTTTTTTAGATGATAAACGCCATTGGTTTAAAGCCAAAAAAGGCACCGAGCTAAGCGAGTCGGGCAAGGAGATTTCGTTTTGTGCGCATGCTATTGCCACACCGCAACCTATTATGGTGGTAGAAGATGCCCGGCACGATGAGCGCTTTAGCCAAAACCCCATTGTAAACGGCATGGGTATTGCCTTTTACGCCGGTGTGCCGATCACTAATGATCAGGGCTTTCCCTTAGGCACGCTTTGCGTGTTTGACACTCAGGCGCGTACATTGAGCGATAGCCAGCAAATGGCGCTGCAATTGTTAGGCAAACAGGTGATGGACAAGCTCGAACTGCGCAAAAAGGTAATAGAGCTCGAAACGGCCAACAGCCGCATTGTACAGCTTAACCAGGAACTCGAAAGCCGAAAAGAAGACCTGCAGAGCGCCAACGAAGAAACTGCCGTTATAAACGAGGAGCTGCGCACCAGTAATGAGGAGTTGTTAGCCATTAACAATGAACTTACCTCATTGAACGAAGAAATGCTGGCCATGAACAGCGAGCTGCGCAATGCCTACGATGAGCTGGAGCACCTGAATAACCAATTAAAAATCAGCGAACAAACTTTGAAAGCCGCCCTCGAACAAGCCAGCTTAGCCAAACAAGCGGCTCATTTAGGTTTGTTTGATTTGGATGTGATGAATGATAAACTGGTATGGGACGAGCGCTGCAAAGAATTGTTTGGCGTAAGCGCCGCACAACAAGTTACCTATACCACCGATTTTGTGCAGGGCCTGCACCCCGACGATCGTGAGCATACAATGCAAGCGGTAAGCAACGCCTATAACCAAAGCCTTACCGGCGGCCGTTATGATGTGGAGTACCGCACAGTAGGCGTTGACGATGGCCGTATAAGACACGTGCGGGCTATTGGCCAGGTATTTTTTAATGACCAGCGCATGCCACAGCGCTTTATAGGCACCGTAATGGACATCACAGATGCTGTTAGTGCCCGCGAAGAACTAAGAAAGAAGGAAGCCGACCTGCAACAAATCAACGAGGAACTGGCCACCTCTAACGAAGAGCTCTCATCAACTAACGAGGAACTGAATAGCATAAACGAAGAGTTGATGCACACTCAGCAACAACTGCAGGACAACGAGGCCCAGTTGCGTTTGATTACCGACAATATGGCCCAACTGGCCTGGATGGCTGATGCCGAAGGCACTGCCTATTGGTTTAACGAACGCTGGCACCAATACACCGGCGCAAATCCGGCCGGTGCTGCGGCCAATAACTGGCACAACCTGTTACACCCTGACTATGCCCAGCACATCATCAAAAAATACAACCATTATATTGGCCACGGTGATACTTGGGAGGATACTTTTCCACTATTGGGTGCCAATGGGCAGTACCGGTGGTTTTTATCAAGGGCGGTGCCTTACCGTAACGAAGTCGGTTTGATTGAAAAATGGTTTGGTACCTGCACCGATGTAACCGAGCAACGCCGCGACGACCAGCGAAAAAATGACTTTATCAGTATGGTGAGCCACGAATTAAAGACGCCGCTTACCTCTACCATAGGCTACATACAGGTATCTCGCAGTCGGGCAACCAAAAACGGCGATGAATTAATGGCAGGGCTAATGGACAAGGCCGCCAAGCAGTTGGCCAAAATGACTAACATGATTAACGGCTTCCTGAACGTATCAAGACTGGAGTCGGGCAAAATACACATCAACAAGCAACAGTTTGATATGGCGGCCCTGTTGCACGAGGTAGAAGAAGAAAGCCTGACTACGATTAACAGCCACCGCATCATTTTTACGCCGGCTGATGCAGTTTGGCTTATCGCCGACCGCGACAAAATTGGTCAGGTAATCAACAACTATATTAGCAACGCGGCCAAGTACTCGCCCATGGGTACAACGGTTAAGGTAGATTACACAGTTGAAAACGATTTACTGCACCTGAGCGTGAAAGACGAAGGTATAGGCATTCCGCCCGAAGAGCAGGGCCAGTTATTTGAACGTTACTATCGCGTAAAGGGGCAGCAAACCAAAGATATTGCCGGTTTTGGCATTGGTCTTTACTTGTGTAAAGAAATTATAGAACATCACAAAGGCGAGGTAGGCGTAAGCAGCGAACTGGGCAAAGGCAGCACCTTTTGGTTTTCGTTGCCTGTAAACGAATTATAACGTTTTTCTCTGTAGTCATTCTTTTACAAGAACAAAAGTTAAACTGTCATCTACTGTGCTTAAAGTTTTGATAAACAGCGTAATTATGTTTACGCTTAAATTTATGTAAGCGCTTACCATGTAATTATATGCACAGGTTGCAGAAAGAATTCCCCATTTATTAAAAATTTCCCGAACAAAAACATTAATTTTGTGTAACCTATAGGATAACAAATCGTAAAAGCTGTTTTACACAATATTCATCTACCATCATGGATTTTTTGCTCAAATGGCGTTTTTTCAAAAACGAACAATACCTGAAAGGCATTTTTAACGGTTCGGTATCTGCAAAAAAAGAAGTGATTAGTATGATGAGATGTGAGATGAGTGATTTGGACTGTACAGTTACCGTGCCAAAAGCCGATTGGGAAAATCAAACTGTTAATAATCGCGCTGAATGGTGTAAAGCAGTGCTAACCAACTGGTTCCGAAAAAAGGGCAAACCTTTTTCTGAAAATCAAAAACTCGTTGTATTAGCTATTGTAGGCTTACTGCCGCAAAAAATTGCTGAATTTTCTATAAAGGATGGCTTTAATTTAAATGCCGAAAATCTGATGGGTGTTTATTATCAATACTACCAGGCCTGAGCTAACAAGTCTTTACTTCATTTTAATCAGGAGTAGTTAAGTTTCAGCTTATGCTTTACTTGGCTGGCCGTTTTCTTCGTGTCATTTTGCGCAACTAAAATCATGGTTGGTCTACTTACACATTTTAGTGATCCTAAAATGGCAAAAACATGACGTACTCTACTTCATTAGTATAACTTAACTATAAAAGAATACTTATCTTTGTATTATTAATACAACGGATATGAACCTTCCTATATATTTAGACAACAACGCCACCACCCCTATGGATCCCCGGGTGCTGGAAGCTATGCTGCCTTACTTCACTCAAAAGTTTGGTAACGCGGCCAGCCGTAACCACCACTTTGGCTGGTTAGCCGAAGAAGGTGTTGACTACGCCCGCGAGCAGGTGGCCAAGTT
>CAJYJH010000088.1 GCA_913775265.1 uncultured Mucilaginibacter sp.
TATATTTTGAAGTATAAATTACCGTATCTTTCTTGTTTTCCTCACGTTTACGGGCACTGTCCAGCAAATCGCTGTTGTTTAACTTGCGGCCGCTGCGGATAGTATCAGCGCCGTATGGACGGTCGGGTATTTGGGCAAAAGCCGCCTGACCAATTATTAGGTAAAGCAACGTTAGTAGAAGATTTTTAAATTGATTTGGCATTTATAAAAATCAATCAGGGCAGCCCAGAGGCCGCCCGTATGTGTTTGGTTTTATGTTAACAGCACAACGGCTGCACTTATTGTTTAAAGCTTATATTATTACTGTAAGCGCTTAAATAAATGCGGCAAGTCAGCTTTTATCTGTGATAGTAATGTCCACTAAAATCTCCAGACTATTTTATTCTTTTCATCCTTTTAAGGATATTTTACCACCCATAAAATGCATATCAAACGCTAACTCACACTCTAATCCAATCCGGCAATTAATTCTTTCAAAATGTGTGTCAGGTGTGGTTCTGCCTTTTGCGCCGTAGCAATAATTTCTTCTAAAGACACGGGTTGCAGTACCTCATTGAAACCCTCGTCGGTTAGGACAGAAATGGCGAACACCGGTAGGCTCATATGTTTGGCCACAATAACTTCAGGAACAGTACTCATGCCCACAGCATCGCCGCCTATAATGCGCAGGTAACGGTATTCGGCACGGGTTTCTAAATTAGGGCCGGTTACGGCAACGTAAACTCCTTTGTGGCAAGTAATGTTGTTTTTTTTAGCGATATCCAGTGCCTTTTGACTAAGAGTTGCTGAATAAGGCTGACTCATATCCGGAAACCTTGGACCTAATTCCTCGTAGTTACTACCAATTAGCGGGTTTGAGGGCTGCAGGTTAATGTGATCTTCAATCACCATCAAATCGCCGGTTTTAAAATCAGGGTTTAGCGAACCACTGGCGTTGGATACAAACAGGGTTTTAATACCCAGCATTTTCATCACCCTTACCGGAAAGGTAATTTGCTGCATGCTGTAACCTTCGTAATAATGCAAACGGCCTTGCATTGCCACTACCTTTTTACCGGCCAGTGTGCCAAATATCAATTTACCCGAATGAAACTCAAGCGTAGCTACCGGAAAGTCGGGAATATTAGCATATAAAAGTTGTTTTTCAACTTCTATCTCTTTTACCAAGCCACCTAAGCCGGTGCCTAAAATGATGCCGGCTTCGGGTTCAAAATCGCCGATGCGGTTTTTAATGTACGCTACGGTGCGTTGTATACTGTCTAACATAGTCAAATATCGTTTTATTAAACTGCGCTTCGCCCTGGTTAAAAAAGCCGATACCGATAGGCTGTATCATAACAGGCAAACTCTTGATCAGCGGCAATAGTTCCGGCTCGTGCAGGCGCTGCGCATCTTTTTCGGTAGTAATAATTACCTTTTTAGCGGCAGTGCAATTATTAAATTCTCGTGCAAGTTTAGTAATATTTTTTAAGCTAAACTGATGGTGGTCGGGATAATTATGATGTACGATGTGTGTTGTATACTTGCCTAAATGCTTTAACAGCGACTGCGCGTTGGCGATGCCTGTAAGTAGAAAAACCGAAGTGTCCTCGTCAGGCATCAAATCCACCCCGCCACCGTTAAACCGCTGCAAAGGCAAGTAATTGATATTTGTGAAAAACACCTGCTGATAGGTCAAAGGTTTTAGTCGGGTTATTATTTTTTGCTCTTGTTCGACGCTTAAAGTGTCCGGGCATTTGCTCACTACAAAAACATCGGCCCGGTAACGGCCCACGAAGGGCTCGCGCAGGTTACCGGCGGGCAGCAAAAGATGTGGTTCATTTAAACGGTTGTAATCAAACAACAACACACTAAAACCCGGCTCAACGGCACGATGCTGGTAGGCATCGTCTAAAATAATGAGTTCGTGGTTAGTTTGTAGTTGTTCAATACCAACCACACGCTCTTCGCAAACGGCCACCGTTACATCCGGAAATTTTTGCGCGAACTGAGCCGGTTCGTCGCCAAGTTGGGCAGCGTTATTGAACGTAGCAGTGTTTTCCGTAACACTAGCAGTTACCTGGAGTTGTTCAGAATTTCTATTCGCAATCAAAAAACCTTTGGTCTGACGACCATAGCCTCTACTTAGCGTAGCCAGTTTATATTTTGACTTTAGCAGGCGCACCATATATTCGGTCATCGGGCTTTTACCTGCACCGCCTACATCCAGGTTGCCTACACAAATCACCGGCAGTTTAAACTTTCCGCTTTTGAACAAACCTGCATCATAACACCAATTGCGCAACATCACTACCAAGCCATACAGCAAAGAAAAAGGAAGTAGAAGCCATCGCAGGTATTTGAGCATACCCGCAAAGATAGTTATTGTGACTGATGGATTGGTAAGGCAAGGATAAGGATAACGTTGCGAATGATTGCTACGAGCAATCCGATTTGTGCCGCCAAACCTAACTGCTAACTAAACTATCAAACATCTTCGTTGGAATAGGTGCAAGTATAAGTGTTATATGCAATTATAATATAAAATCAAAAAACTCTAAATCCTCAATATTACTACTCATAGCTACACTGCCTACGTGCCCATCATCAACACCGAACGTTTTTACCTTCCAGTCGTTTGTTACTAATAATCCATTTGACCGATTAATCCCGAGCAAGCTTGGTAAATTCTGCATATTTTCTGTTATTCCTGCTCCCAGCCCCTTTCCAAGCGCCTCCTTTAGTGTCCATGATCGAAAAAAAACCTCTACTGGCGATGGTGAAGCAGTGATGTATTGAGCTTCAGCCGTTGTAAAATAATGCGGCAACAAACTTCGGAAATTAAAATCATTTTTCACGTATTCAAGGTCTACACCTACCGGATGTTTACTCAAAGCGATGATCACGTATTGACCTGAATGCGACAGATTAAAATGGATATTTGCCGTATTTTGATGATGCCCCAAAGCAGGTTTGCCGAACTCATTTTTAGTAAATACCAGTTGATGTGTGGCAATACCCGTATGTGAGGAGAGCAAACGTCGTAAGGCGCAATGGCCAGCAATATATCTTTGGGCATCTTCGTGCTGCGCAAACCTTGATGCGCGATCTTTTTCAGCAGCACTGAGTAAGTCCAAGTTACTTTCAGTCTTTACGCCGTGTTCGGGTACCCCAACGCGCCACACTTGTACCTCATCCTGCATCAAAGCAGGTACAAACTCTGGTAGCAGCCAGGTAATACTATCTAATTCAGATATAGTAATCAGCGACATGCATCAATTAATTTGGCCATCCAAAGCTTCCTGCAGTTTTTGAGACAGCATCAGCGCGTTGTTTCCGGTTAACATCGTTTGATGATCGCCCGGAATTTCGAATACATAAATACCTTGCCTGGCGAAAGGTTTCCAACCCAGGTATTTGCTGTCGGGCACATAATACGCCCGCGTTTTAGCTTTAAAAACAGCTATTTCACCTTGGTAAGGTGTAAGTTTGTAATGCGCTAAGGCCTTGTTGAGTTTATTGTAAATTTCATCAATCAATGGCGAATGCACGGTGTGTTCAGGTTCTCCCGAACCCAACCAGCGATGGATGTGACTTTTAACGATGGTAGTTTGATACTGAATAGTACTTGCCGGATCCTGCAATAACGCCTGCGTCACGAACTTTAATTTACCTAACTGCCTGATTGCTTTTTTAGCCACAGCTTTGTACTTTGCTTCTTCTACAAAAGTTACCTCTGCATATGAGTCTATCATGGCCAGAAGTGTAACGGTCCTTCCGGTAGCTTGTAACTGCTTGGCCATCTCTAACGCAATGCTGCCGCCAAGAGAGTAACCTCCCAGCGCTAATGATCCTGCCGGATGAACTTTTAAAATTTCGCTTACGTAGTACTCGGCAAGTTTTACTAAGTCATCTGCAGGCTCATCCACGCCGTTCAGCCCTTTCGCCTGTAAAGCATAAACCGGCTGCTCGGCATCTATGGTGTGAGCCAAAAAATTAAACATGTGCACGTTTAAGCCGTAACCATGCACAATAAAAATTGGAGGTTTACTACCTGATGTTTTAATAGCGACCAACGAACCTGGCGTTGCTTCGTTACTATCTCTACATAAGTATCCTGCCAACGACTCGATAGTCGGGTATTTAAACAGCATCGCCAACGGTATATAAGCGCCTGTTGCCTTCTCCACCTCTGCAATCATTTGCGCAGCCAACAACGAGTGACCTCCCATTTCAAAAAAGTCGGCATTGAGCTTGATGGTGTTAAGATGTAAAAGCTTTTTCCACAAAACAGCCAGCATTTCTTCGGTCGGATTACTGGGCGTGGTTTCAGTGCGTGGTAACTCATTGCTCAGTTGCGCTTGTTGTATCAGCGCGTTCCTATCTGTTTTGCCATTAGGCGTCAATGGAAACGCTGTCACGACGCGTATCTCTGAAGGAACCATATACGCAGGCAACCATTTTTTGACTTGCTCTTTGCATAGCATAAGCAACTGTTTATCCTCTGCCGATGCTTCTTTGGCGCTTACGTATGCCACCAGACGATCATCAACAGCAATCACCACGGCACCGGTAATAATAGGTAACTGCATTAGTTGCGATTCTATCTCTTCAACCTCAATACGGTAGCCTCTCACTTTTACTTGGAAATCCGCACGTCCGAGGCATATCAGTTCACCGTTATCAACATACTTGCCTAAATCACCTGTTTGATAAATTCGATTTTGGCTTAAAGCCTTATTAACAAAAAACTTTTTTGATGTTAACTCCGGTCGGTTATGGTAGCCTCGGGCTACGCCATCACCACCTACGCAAATTTCGCCGGTTTGCCCCTTGGCTACCGGATGTCCGTCGTCGCTTAATATATAAATCTGTGTATTGGCAATGGCTTTACCAATTGTGATAGTGTTATCCTGCTTTTTAATTTGCTTTACCGCCGACCAAACCGTGGTTTCGGTTGGACCGTACATATTCCAAAGCTCGCTGCATTTGTCGAGCAATTCGGATGCCAACTGATTGCTTAACGCCTCGCCGCCACATAACGCTTTGATGGGTTGCATAGTATTCCATCCAGCAATCAACATCATCTTCCAGGTTGCAGGTGTAGCCTGCATCATAGTAATTCGATGCTGATTGATTAAGCTTAATAAAGCTTTACCATCTTTAGCCAAACCAGCGTCTGCCATCACTACTTCAGCGCCTGTTAATAACGGTAAAAATATTTCTAAAGCAGCAATATCAAAAGAAATGGTCGTCACAGCTAATAGCGTATCGCTCGATCTGATTCCCGGTTCCTGCTGCATGCTGTACAAAAAATTAACCAGGTTCCGATGCTCTATCTCCACTCCTTTGGGTTTGCCAGTAGAACCCGAAGTGTAAATAAGGTAAGCTAAATTTTGGTTAGACACCTGCACAGATGGCGCAGATAAAAGCGGAGTCCAAACCAAGTTATCAAGGCTTATTGTCGGCAAATCAATTGTTACTGTTTCTGATAACCTATCCTCAGTTAATAGTAACCGTGCGCCGGAGTCCTCCAACATATAGTTTAGTCGCTCTGTTGGAAATATACTATCCAGCGGAACATAGGCCGCGCCTGTTTTAAGCACAGCCAGCAAAGCTACCACCATGTCCACTGAACGGTTGAGCAAAATAGCTACCCGATCGCCTATACCAATACCTTGCTCTGTCAGTATTTGCGCTAAATGATTAGCCCGTTGTGTCAACGTTTGATAGCTGATTGACGACAAACTATCGGTAACAGCAATTTTATCCTTAAACTTTGCAGCCGTTTGATCTATAAGCTCGTGCAGAGGCTGAATAGGGTAAGGTGTGGCTGGCTGAAATTCAGCTTGTTTTTTATTGTTTGTTTTGGTATTTAAACTATCAATTTCCTTTAATAACGTCTCTGGATTTGCAGATATCTGTTTTACCAGCACCTGAAAATCAACCATCATTTGATGGATGGTTTCTGGTTTAAACAATTGGGTATTGTACGACCATTCTAATTGCAAGCCGCCAGGTGCATCGGCGAGGTTTACAAAGATTTCGAAGTTTTCTGCCACCCTCGGGTTAGAAATGATTCGATGCTTTATATCACCAAAATCGACACCTTCATCAAAACCCAAATCAATGTTGAGCGCGATGGGCACCAGAGGCACGCGCGATGGGTCGCGTTTGATGCTTAACTTTTTAATGAGGTTACCCAGAGTAATTTGCTGATGATCAAATGCATCCAGCATTTCTTCAGTTCGCTGTTGAAGGTAGTCGGCAAACCTAATTTCGTCGCGAACAAGTGCTTTTAGCGGCAATAGATTAACGCAATGCCCCACCAGGTTAGGCTGACCTGTAGCCGGTTGCCCGGCGGCTGGTAGTCCTAAGGTAATATCTGCCTGACCTGTTAAACGGTACAGAAAGCTTTCGAATGCGGCGACGAAAACAGTGATGAAGCTGCACTTGTATTTCTTACCGAGCTGTTGTAAGCCATCAATAACCTCCGCGTCGACTATAAAGTCGTCACGGCGGCTGTGAAAAGTACGTATTTCAGGACGAGGGTAGTCGGTAGGTAAATTGAGTACCGGTACATTGTTTTGATACGAATTAAGCCAAAAATCTTCGGCCAGCTTGTGTTCGCGATTTGCAGTGACGCCAGTTTGCTGAACAGCATAATCACTAAACGCTGAAGGCTCAGGTAAATTTGAAGGAGTGTTGGTAGTAGCTGACTTATATAACTCGCTAAGCTCTTTCACAATCAAGCCTAATGACCAACCATCGCAAACCATGTGATGAACAGTAAATACAAATTCATGTTGAACAGCAGAGCGCTTAAGCAATAGTATTCTGAAAAGCGGACCGTTGATCAGATCGAATGATAGACTAACATCTTTATGGACGTATTGACTTAGGAAATCGTCTTGTTGCTTTAAATCTAAATGACTGATATCTTCATTCGGAATGTGAAAATCGATGCTTTCATAAATACAAAGCTGTTTGCCATCCGGCGCAAAAACCAACCTTAACGACTCGTGACGTTGCACAATTTGCCCAAACGCTTGCTGCAAAGCCTCGACATTGAGCACTCCATCTAAACTCAACGTTATCGACTCATTAAATGCCAAACTGGCCTCAACGCCACCGAATAATATAGACGACCAGATTTCCAGCTGGTGCTCGGTTGCGGGCACTACTTTCTGGAGTCGGTGGTTCGAGAAAGGGTTATAATCTATCCTTTGAAACTCCATCAATCAATTATATAATTACCTGAAGATATTTACCCGGGCGCTCTTTATCGGCTATGTACCAGCCGGGC
>CAJYJH010000089.1 GCA_913775265.1 uncultured Mucilaginibacter sp.
TTCGGCGTGCCGGTAGTGCCCGAGGTATAAATGAGGCACGATAAATCTGACGGTAAAATGGCCTCGCGGGCAATATTGATAGTTTGGCTGTATTGTTTTACCAGTGGCAAGCCTTGCTGTATCACATCTGCCAGGCTAATTACGCCAGCGTTGAGGTTGGCCTTTTCGGTATACTTTTCAAAATCGTCAAAAGCCGGTACAATGCGCAGTATCGACGGGCAGCTGTTGCATACCTTAACCACTTTGCGCAATAAAAACGGGTTGCCCACCAGTAGAACTTTGAGGCCCGAATCGTTTAAAATATACTCGGTTTCGGCCTCAGTGAGAGTGGGGTATATTGAAGTATTAATGGCACCGATTTGCTGCAGCGCCTGATCGAAGTAAATATATTCCGGACCATTCTCAATCACCAAGCCAATGCGGTCGCCTTTTTGAATGCCCATGTGTAGAAACCAGGCTGATATGGCGTCGATTTTTTCGATAGCCTCGCGGTAAGAAATATCAACCCAGGCATCTTTAACTTTATGCGTTAAAAACGGATGCGTATCGGGGTGTATATGAGCAACAATATGGCGAATTAAAGCAGGAACCGTGGTTGGCTTTTGAACTTCGTTCATCAAGTTTAAATATTTGGCTTATAATTAAACAAACTTAGGGCAAGTATTTAATATATGCAATACCATGCTTAATGCCCTTTGAAATAGCTACAACGGTGTTTTGCTTTTGTTTTTACTAAGAGTGTATTGCTCTTTGCTCGTGATCTATGTCCAGTTGATGGCGAAAAACTTATCATTACGCTTACTGAACCTTTACTTTCAAAGGCTCTACATGACGGAATGCATAGTAATCTACATCGTTAATTTTTACATCCAACGGTCCGCTACTTTTTATAATATTCACGTTCATACTCCCATCAGCGTTAAGGGGCACAGAAACATAGTGTTTGCTATCAGCCATGGCAGGAGTAATACTTCCTTTAATTAAATTAGCGGTTAAAGCTATGGCAATAATAGTGAGGATGATTTTGGTATAGAGGTCGGTTTTCATGTTTGGTTATAATTTGAAATGTACAAGTTGTATAAAATTAACGCTTGTTAGCATTTAAGAGTTAACCTTTAAATTAATATATCGATAGTGCAATCAAAGAAACTTTTATAGGTTTTAGATTGTGGAGTCCGGGTTAATGCTTTAAGGCCATTTGGAATTTTGTATTTAAAGAGTATACTTCTTCAATAGGTACAGGCTTTTTAGAAACTTTATTAAGGTCTGTACCTTCTTTAGTCCACAAAAAAGGCATGAATGAAAAGGCTTGATCACCTATAACCTTTATAATGTCTTTTTCCCATCCTTCCCAATGGAAGTCTTTGTAAAATCCTTTCACATCGCCGTTGAAACAAAAGTTTAAAAAATCTGAGTACGTTAAGTCGAGTGCTTCCCATGCTAACGATTCAGGGGCAAAGTAATACATTTTACCCATGTCTGTTCCTAGCCCACCTGCGTTAATGGCGTACATTCCTCCCACAACATCATCGGCCACTAATAAGTACTTAGGTTGCTCTCCAAATTTTGAAATAGTTTTTCCCTTATTCCACGAAGCTATACTTCTGTTGAGCTTGTCATTTCCTGAGCCTAAAATTCTGATCCAGCCATTATCAATCAAAATTCCACCGTTAAAAAACGTAATTGCTCCCATGGGTGATCGCGTTGTTACCTGAAGATTGTAAAGAGTTTCACGAGCTTTAACTTTATCAGCCGCCAAAAATTCAGCTTTATTTTTAGAGTTTTTTGCCCATTCTTTAACCAAAGCAAAGCCTGATGTGTCAACGGTTAATTGCTCTATTGTTCTGATTTGACTTTGAGCCATAGAAAAATTAGCTACAGTGGTAGTGAAAACGAAAAATAAAATTTTTATCATGGTGAGCAGAGTAACTGAGCTAACATACAAATAAAAAAGGCATCCCAACCGGAATGCCTTTGATTATCTCATCAATTAACCCTTTACACCGAGAAGCTTTCGCCGCAGCCGCAGGTACGGCTGGCGTTAGGGTTGTGAAAGTTAAATCCTTTGCCGTTCAATCCGTCCGAAAAGTCGAGCTCGGTACCGGCCAAGTATAAAAACGATTTCATATCCAGGGCCATGCGCACGCCTTTGTCTTCAAAAAACTGATCGCCTTTTTTCTCCTCGTTATCAAAATCGAGGTTGTACGATAAACCCGAACAGCCGCCGCCCTGAACCGAAACCCGTAAAAAATACGAGGCATCCAGCCCGGCATCCTGCATCAGGTGATCAATCTTGCTTTTAGCTTTATCTGTTACGGTAACCATGTGTTCTGAAATTTTATTAAGAACCAAGAGCTAAGAGCTAAGAGCCAAGATAAACTTCACGCAGTCTGATTGACTGAGAACTTGTTTCTTGGCTCTCGGTTCTTGGTTCTATGTTTCCAATTAATGGTGTGATTTTTCTAATTCGATAGGGGCCAGGCCATTTTTAACGCGGTAATCGTTAATGGCGGCTTTGATGGCGTCTTCGGCCAATACAGAACAGTGAATTTTTACCGGCGGTAAAGCCAGCTCTTCTACGATGTCCATATTGTCGATCGCCATAGCGTCGTCGATGCTTTTACCTTTTAACCACTCAGTAGCCAAAGATGAAGAAGCGATAGCCGATCCACAGCCAAAAGTTTTAAACTTAGCGTCGGTGATCACGTTGTTATCGTCAACCTCAATCTGCAGGCGCATAACATCGCCGCACTCAGGGGCACCTACCAAACCGGTACCTACTTTGTGGCTGCTTTTGTCAAGCGTACCCACGTTACGCGGGTTAGTGTAATGGTCAATTACTTTATCTGAATAAGCCATAGCTTTAAGTTTTTAAATCTTTAATTGCCGGTTTCGTGTTGCCAGTAGCCGGAGTTTATGTATTTCGGGTTGTTAGTTATTTAGACTAACAACCTATTTTATTTATCTAAATGTGTGCCAGTATTAATAGGCGTCAGGTTTCAAGTTTTTAGTTTCGTGCGTTTAATAACCCGCAACCCGCAACAAAAATCCCGCAACCTAAATTAATGCTCCGCCCACTCAATCGAGTTAAGGTCGATGCCTTCTTTAAACATTTCCCACAACGGAGAAAGTTCGCAAAGCCGTTACCCACCTTCGCGAAC
>CAJYJH010000090.1 GCA_913775265.1 uncultured Mucilaginibacter sp.
TTGGATGATAACGCCCGCGCCTTAATTATGGCATTAATGGCGTATCAGCGTAACAAAAGCCCCGAGGCATTCAAGTTACTACCTATCTATCTGAGCTATATTCATTACATGCAGACTGATGACGGTAACTTCCGTAACTTCCTGAGCTTTGATCGTCGATACTTAGACGAGGTTGGTTCTGAAGACTCTTTCGGTCGTACTATTTGGGCATTAGGTCATTTAATTGGTTGCGCCGCACATAATTCCTACCGCGAGTTTGCGATGGAATTATTCCACCGTTCCTTCCCTCACTTTAAAACTTTGACGCATATCAGAGGTATGGCTAATACCATCATCGGTATTTCATTATATCTTAAAGCTATCCCGACTGATGAAGGGATGATTAATGAGTTAGTGAGAATGACTCAACCACTGATTGATGCCTACGAAAAAACATCATCTCCTGACTGGCATTGGTTTGAAGAGGTAATGACCTATGACAACGCTATTTTACCTTTAGCGTTACTGCATTCATACGAGATTACCAGCAACGAACGGGTAAAAGAGATTGCCCTTGAATCTATGGCGTTCCTGGATAAATTGACTTTATCAAACGGCTATTTAAGCCCGATTGGTAATGATGGATGGTACTACCGTGGTGGTAGTTTCCCAACATTCGACCAGCAGGCTATCGAAACCATGGCCATGGTGTTGATGCATTTCCAGGCTTATGAAACCTTGCGTCAACCTGAGTATATTGAGAAATTGTTCCTGAGCTACAAATGGTTCTTGGGTGAAAACACCCTGCGCGCACCACTGTATGACCATGAAACCAAAGGTTGCTGCGATGGCTTGATGCCAACCGGTATTAACCGTAACCAAGGTGCCGAAAGTACCTTAGCCTATATGATTTCACACTTAACTGTGTTGAAGGCATTTGAGCTGGAGTATGAGTACAACAAGGTTGGACAAAAAGTAGAGATTTGTTAATGAGGGTTGCCGTACTTTCACCCGTTGCCTGGCGCACACCGCCCAGGCACTACGGGCCGTGGGAACAGGTAGCATCAAACATAGCCGAAGGAATGGTAAACAAGGGGGCGGAAATCACCTTGTTTGCCACCGGCGACTCTATCACACAAGGTAAACTGGAAGCAGTTTGTGCTACCGGTTACGAAGAAGATCGTTCTCAGGATGCTAAAGTTTTAGAGTGTCTCCACATCAGCAACTTGATGGAGAAAGCTAACGAGTTTGACCTGATCCACAACAACTTCGACTTCTTACCGCTCACCTATTCAGGATTAATTAAAACCCCTGTAATTACTACCATACACGGTTTTTCATCACCGCGAATCATTCCGGTTTATAAAAAGTATAACGATACTTCGCATTACGTGTCTATCAGCAATGCCGACCGCAGTCCGGAATTGAAATACCTGGATACGGTTTATAACGGCTTAAACGTTCCTGAATTTGCATTCAATGCACAAGCAGAAGACTATCTGCTATACTTTGGTCGTATCCACCATGATAAGGGTGCTGCAGAAGCTATACAGATTGCCAAACGAACCAACCGCAAGTTATTGATTGCTGGTATTATTCAGGATGCTAACTACTATCGCGAAAAAGTAGAGCCTTTCATTGATAACGAGCAAATTGTTTACGTGGGCCACGCGGGACCTGAAAAACGCCAGGAGTTGTTAGGTAAATCAGCCGCATTGCTTCACCCTATCAATTTTAACGAACCTTTTGGTATGAGCGTAGCCGAGGCTATGCTTTGCGGAACGCCGGTAATTGCTTTTAACAAAGGCTCAATGCCTGAACTAATCAACGACCAGGAAACAGGATTTTTAGTTAACAATGTTGACGAAGCTGCCCAAGCAGTAGCTAACCTCAGTTCGATCAGCAGGCAAAACTGCCATGATTGGGCTAAAGCAAACTTTTCGAGCGAAAAGATGGTTGACGACTACTACCGCCTTTATCAGCAAATATTAAGTTAGCATAATTTAGATCTTTACTAAGCATAAAAGGCTTGCCAAATGGCAAGCCTTTTATTTTTTATAGAAGTTAGTGTTTAAACGCCATCTTCTTTTAACTTATTCAGCAAAGTTTTCAAATCAACTTCGGCAAATGACGAAGAATAATCTGACAAGCCATAAGGAACAATCAATTTATCGTTATGCACTATTGAACCGCAAGAATAAATTACGTTTGGCACATACCCTTCACGTTCATCGCTGTTAGGAATTAACAGAGGCTCTTTTAAACGGCCAATCTCTACTCCCGGATCGTCCAATTTTAACAAGCTTGCACCTAATACATACTTACGCATCGGGCCTACGCCGTGGGTAATTACTAACCAGCCATCTTCAGTTTCGATAGGTGAACCACAATTACCAATCTGGATAAACTCCCAGCTGAACTTGGGTTTTTGTAAGAGTTGCGGATTTTCCCAAATATTGATTTTATCCGAGTACATGATGTAATTGTTACAGCCATCAATACGCGACATCATAACGTACTTACCGTTAATTTTACGCGGAAACAACGCCAGGTTTTTGTTTTGTGAACCGGCACCATACAACGGCATAATACGGAAGTTAATAAAGTCATTTGTCTGCAACAGCTTAGGCATAATTAATGCCCCATCGTAAGCGGTATAAGTGGCATAGTAAGACCAGCTGTCATCTTCATTAATAAACTTAACAAAGCGGGCATCCTCAATACCTTTACGCTCGTACTCAGAGATAGGGAAGATTACACGGTCAGAAATATCGGTATCCAGCGAGAATACAATTTCATAATATGAATCGGCCAACCAAAGTATTTTATCGTACTCCAGTTTAGTCAGGCCATCTTCGTGCATTTTTTGCGAATCCAGAACTAAACGGCGTAGGTTCGAATATTCAAAATGATGATCAAGCTTACTCTCCAGTTCTTTTAACACATCAATATTGATCTGCGTAGTAACTGCCTTTTCGAAAAAAAGCTTTTTGTTGTAAACCGCATTACGTACAATTTCGGCCTCATCAATATAATTACCAGCGGGCAATACAGTGATGTTGTTGTTTTTGTCGAACAATGCCCGGCGGAAGGTAATGGAAGAGATGTGCCCCTCACCTACTGCTCTGAAACTCATAATTACCCGGCGCTCACCTTCTTCCAGGTCACTTTGATCGGGATCGTCTATAATAGATGGGTTAAAGAATGCAGCCGACTCGATTGAATACTCGTGTGTAAAATACGAGCCAATCAGCAATTTACGATATACAGTGAGCGAATCAAAGTCAATACCTAACTCATCAAACAGGTCTTTAAGTTTGGCGCAATGGCGGTTAAGCACCCGGGTAATGTTCCGGTGCCGCGAAGAGTACTCTTGTAACAATGGCGAAATGAGGCCAAATACTTTATCTTCGTCAACAGCCATGATACGCTGTATCACTTCTTTTGACCGCTCATTACCATTAAAGAAAAATCGGGCAATAACGCGCTTTGAATCAGGATTTACTTTTACAGCTTTACGCTCGATAGAAAGTCTCATACGGGATTTAATAGTTATATTTTGTACCAGCTAAATATATCAGCCAACTGCATAAAAATGATGCCAACTGATAAATCTGATGATTCCTATTGTACACAAATTATGCAGGTGTATAGTTTTATATTTTTGACATTCGCAGCATATTAGCAGCTATTTTGCTATTATAAGATGGTTAATAGCGTAAACAGTTTAGTGTCATTAATTTTTAAATTACCTTATTGCGTTTAACCAAATATGCCCGAAGCAAATTGTTATAGCCATCGTGCAGGTTAGCATCTACCAATTCTACCTGATATTGAGCGCATTTTAGTTCCAACTCATGGCGGTATTGCTGCAAAGCCGATTGATAGCTTTCGCGTACCCGGCTTGGATGCACTTTTACTTCTTCGCCACTTTCCATATCAATAAAATGATGCGGCCGATTATCAAACTTAAAGTCTACCTCGTGCTGACGGTCGTTCACGTTAAAAATGATGACTTCGTGTTTGTTATAACGCAGATGTTGTAAGGCAGCAAATAAGGCCTGCGTTTTCTCGGCGCTCATGCTATTCTCGAGCATATCGCTAAAAATAATGATCATCGACCGCTGATGCACTTCCTCGGCAATGTGATGAATTACATTGCTCAAATTAGTAGGCGCATTACTTTTAGGTTGATGATAGGCGTTCTCTAGCTCGGCAAATAAATAAAATAAATGAGTTGAGGTAGAGCGGGCAGCACTCAGCCAGTCTATCCCCTCCGAAAACAGCCCTAACCCGAATGCGTCGCGCTGCTTTTTAAACAAATACATCAGGGAAGCAATAGCATATACCGAAAACTGTAACTTACTCATCCCCTTTTGCGGATAGTTCATAGATGATGAAGTATCGAGCAATAAATAGCAGCGCAGGTTGGTTTCCTCTTCAAACTGCTTTACAAACAGTTTGTCAGTTTTGGCGAAAAGTTTCCAGTCAATGTTTTTAACCGACTCGCCATTATTGTATAAGCGATGTTCGGCAAACTCTACCGAAAACCCGTGGAAAGGACTTTGATGTAACCCGGTAATAAAACCTTCAACCACTTGCCGGGCCAGCAACTCGAGGTTGGCCAGCTGGCGTATGTCCTGATTGGTGTTTAACTGGGCCATCGGTGCTAATGTAAATAAAAAAAGCGCTACCGAAACCGATAACGCTCTTTTATCACTTTTATTGGCAAGCCTTAGGCCAATTGTTTAACCAATTTTTCGGTTAATACTGACTTTGGCACTGCACCAATTTGTTTATCTACGATCTGACCGTCTTTGAAGAATAATAATGCAGGGATGTTACGGATACCGAACTTCATAGACACGCCCGGATTGTTATCAACGTTTACTTTTCCGACAACAGCCTGACCGTCGTATTCTTTGGCAATTTCTTCAACTACCGGACCTACCATACGACATGGGCCACACCACTCTGCCCAAAAATCAACTAATACCGGTTTATCTGATTTTAACACTAATTCTTCAAAGTTAGCGTCAGTAATTTCTAAAGCCATGATTTTAAATGTTTATGTTTTAACAAATATAGAATAATCAAATAGCTTGCCACAAGTTGCCCATGACAATCTGACAAATAAATTACTGGCTTAATTTACTGTTTAACTACAAATCAATACACCACTCGCAACCTTACATAGTTTATTTGAGTTTAAAAATGGTTACAGCGTTTCGTTTTATAGGTGTGTAGAGTTGACTTAACTCTTAATGAAAATTTAAAGAAAGCCTAATTGTATGTTTATATTCCTAATATACCTTTATGAAAATACCATAGAAATATGAATTCTACACTTGAAATAACAGACCGCGAATTTTTAATAAAGCTTGACCGCAATAAGTTTAATGTATCTTTTGTTCGCTCATTGCTTAAAATGGTCGAATTTTGTAACCCGTCAGAAGATGAAGTAGCTGTGCCAGACCGTTTCAGAGATACCGGTTATGTTGGCAGTACCGAACCCGAATATTTCAGCAGCATCGACGAAAAATAAAGGCCTGAATATTTCTATTCAAGCCTTTATTTAATTTTTTTATACTCCTCTATTTAGAAGTTGCGGTAGCCGCCACGTTGTACCTGCTGCTTATCCATTTGTGCCATCTGGCCTTTCATCATCTTAATCTGGTCGGCCAGTAATTTATTCTTATCTTCTTTAGCAGCTTCAGTTAAATACTGCTGTGCTTCGCGCTTATTACGCTTGGCCATGGCAATACCAGCCAGGCTTAATTTGGCCAGCGCCGTGTTATGCGACATGGTCATGCCTAAAGAGATAGCCTTTTTGAAGTATTTTTCTGATTTTAATGGTGCCTTGCGCGACTCAATCAAACCTAATAATAAGTTATAATATCCGTGCTGGCCTTTAAATAACTGCTTTTCGTAGTCAGTTATTTTTAATAACCATTTTTCGGCTTCATCAGAGTTCTCTTTACGCAGGTAAAATTGTGCAATCAGCATATTCTCATTAAAGAAATAGCTGAGCAATATTAAACCGCCTATTAAAAACACCAGTATACCCCATCCCCAAAAACCAAAACCACACAAGGTAACGCCTGCACCCATTACTACACAGGCAATTACTAACCGAACAATATTTGACATCGTTTGTACTTTTGTAATAAAGTGCAAATATCCGTTTATTTATACGCTTAAGCAATTAACCGAACAAAAAATTATATGGCTGTTGAGATGGAAGCCTCCTGGCTTAAAATACTTCGTGATGAGTTTGAAAAAGACTACATGATTAAGCTCAAAGAGTTTTTAAAAGAGGAAAAAGAAGCCGGTCATAAGGTATATCCTAAAGGGAGCGACATTTTTAATGCTTTCAATCATACATCATTTGATAACCTGAAAGCAGTGATATTAGGTCAGGACCCTTATCACGGTGCTAATCAGGCTTTCGGACTCTCATTCGCCGTACAAAAAGGCATTACCGTACCGCCATCGCTTAAAAATATTTATAAAGAATTGAAAACAGACATCCCGGGTTTTAACATACCTTACCATGGTGATTTAACTAAATGGGCCGACCAGGGGGTGTTGCTGTTAAACGCTACACTTACCGTGCAGGCAGGCAAACCAGGTTCGCATCAAAAAAAAGGCTGGGAGATTTTTACAGATACCGTGATCCGCAAAATATCTGAAGAAAAAGAGGGCGTAGTGTTTTTGCTTTGGGGCAAATTTGCACAGGCAAAATCTGAACTGATTGACGACCAAAAGCATTATATATTAAAAGCGGCTCACCCTTCGCCTTATTCTGCCGATAATGGTTTTTTTGGATGCAAGCACTTTAGTAAAACTAACGACCTGCTAAAGTCGCAGGGTAAGGAACCGATTGACTGGCAGATTGAGTAAACCTTATCAGTGTAAAATTTAATGACAGTTGAAGCGCACATCGCAGACTCATAAATCAATTTTTTGCACACAAAAGCGTTACCGAATGGTTATTGATATGCATTTACCGATATAAAAATATTTATAATTATGGATAGCATTAACCAGCAACAACCTGAAGATAACTTAAAAAACCTGCAAGGCGACGAAGCTAAAAAGAAAATCAAAGAACTGGCCGAGAAAGCTGAAACCTGCTTTTTTTGTTCTAACATTAAAACAGGTGTACCTTTCTCTACCCGCCCAATGTCGGCACAAAAAATAGACGACGACGGTAACTTTTGGTTTTTAAGTTCGGACGATAGCCACAAAAACGAAGAGATATCTCACGATCCGTTTGTACACCTCCTGTTTCAAGGCTCAGCACATTCTGACTTTTTAAATATTTACGGCATTGCCGAAATAAGCAAAGACAAAGAGAAGATTAAAGAACTTTGGCAACCAATATTAAAAACATGGTTTACCGAAGGTGAAGACGATCCGCGCATTACAGTAATTAAGGTAGAACCAAGCGAAGGTTACTATTGGGATAACAAACACGGTAACGCCGTTGCCTTTATTAAACAAGCCGCTGGCGCCGTTTTGGGTAAAACATTAGATGACTCGATTGAAGGCAAGTTAGATGTAGATTAAACATCGCACCAAATTTTAATAAAAGCCCTGATGACGGATAAAACCGCTATCGGGGCTTTTGTTTTAAGTGCCGGTATAATACACAGGCAATATTAAACAAGAATATGTTAAGCCATACGCTGTATTTGACAAAATTTTTGCAACATTTATAACGTTATAACAGCATCCATGAAGTATATTGTAAACAAGCATCCGACAGCTATCAGGTGGTTTCACTGGATTAACTTTCCGCTGCTGGCCATTATGATATGGAGTGGACTGCTGATTTACTGGGCCTACGATCCATACGCCATCAAACTGTTTGGGCATACGTTTTTCAAGTTTTTCCCGGAATGGTTTTATCAAAAGTATCACATCAAGCGCAGGCTGGCTGAGGGTATGGCCTTTCACTTTGTGTTTATGTGGCTCTTTGCGATAAATGGGCTGCTCTACGTTTTGTATACGGCAATATCCGGCGAGTGGCGATACCTGCTGCCCAAAAAATCATCGTGGCGCGAGGCCTGGCTGGTGCTGTTACACGACTTACATCTGCGCAAAACTGCGCCACCACAAAATAAGTACAACGCGGCACAACGCATCGCCTATACTGCTGTTATTGTAATGGGTGCTGGTTCGTTAATAACCGGACTGGCTATTTATAAACCCGCTCAGTTATACTGGCTGGTTTGGTTATGTGGAGGTTACAAAACGGCAAGGCTCATTCATTTTACCCTGACCATTTTGTACTGCCTGTTCTTTGTAATCCATATTGTGCAAGTGCTTTTAGCGGGCTGGCAAAACTTTATCAGCATGGTGCGTGGTTTTGAAGTAACTGATGCATCAACGGCAAAAATTATAGTGAAACGAGACAACGAAGATGGAAACGCCTGAAAATACCGACCAGCAACAGCCCAAAAATGTAGAGCCTTTTGATGCCCGTAAAGCGAACCGGCGTACTTTTATCTCGTCGCTTACCTTGCTGGCGGGTGGTGCTTTTGCTTACTGGGGATGGGATCAATTGTACCATGCACCTAAAGAAACTGCCGCCGATGCCACAGCCGGCGCCCGTGCTCCGTTAAGAAAAGTTTTGGACATGAACGGTGAGTTGGCCGAGCGGGTAGTAAGTCCTGATCATTTATCTAAAACTTACCCAAAAGCGATGGCAGCTAAAAAGCCGCGCGTAAATGGTAAAATCGGGCTCAATAATAAAGCTATTGAGGATTGGAAACTGACGGTTTATAAAAGCACATCAGAAAACATCAGCCTCACTTTAGAGGAGATTAAAAAACTACCTAAAACCGAGTTTGCCTTCGAGTTTAAATGTGTGGAGGGCTGGAGCCAGATAAGCCATTGGGGCGGTGTAAAATTTAGCGATTTTATAAAACATTATAACCTAACCGAACAGGCGGCCATGGCCTATGTTGGCCTGAACACGCCCGACAAAAAATACTATATTGGCATCGATATGCCGAGCGCCCTGCACCCGCAAACGCTGCTCTGTTACGAAGTGAGCGGACAACCTTTGCCACCTGAGCATGGCGCTCCTTTGCGACTCATTATCCCGACCAAATATGGCATCAAGAATTTGAAGCAGATCGGTAATATTTTTTTCAGCAACGAACGCCCACCCGATTATTGGGCCGAATTAGGCTATGATTACTTTTCGGGATTATAAACTATATTTCAACAAAAAAGCCATTTGTTGTGCAAATGGCTTACAGGGTATTTTACACACCGGCGTGGTTCTAAACATCCGCCAGGTATTTGTGTACAAAACTGATAGCCATTGATCCCTCACCAACGGCAGAGGCAACCCTGTTCATGGCTCCAGCCCTTACATCGCCTGCAGCAAAAATACCGGGACAGCTGGTTTCCAATAGATATGGATCCCGTTTTAACTTCCAACTTTGGGCAAAGTTATCGCGCCCGTGCAAGTCGCGACCGGTTTCTATGAAGTTACCTTTGTTTTTAATGATCCCCATTTGTACCCAATCGGTGTAAGGCTTGGCACCAATAAAAATATAAAGCGCAGTTGCCTTTTCGGTAACTGTTTCGCGGGTGTTTACATTAATTAGCGTTAATTCTTCCAGGCAATTATGGCCTTTGGCCTCAATCACTTCGGTGTACGGTAGTACGGTGATATTAGGTGTATTGGCAATCTGCTCAATTAAGTAAGCCGACATGGTAGCCTCGAGGCTTTCGCGGCGGATGACAATATGTACCTGCTTAGCAAATTTAGAAAGATACATGGCTGCCTGCCCTGCCGAATTACCTCCGCCAATGATATACACCGGCTTATCTTTACAAGCAGCAGCCTCGGTCATGGCGGCACCGTAATAAATACCGGCGCCTGTAAACTGGTCTATCCCTGGCACTTCCAGTTTACGGTAGTCCACCCCAGTGGTGATGACGATAGAGCGGCTGATGATTTCAGACCCGTCATCCAGAATAATATACTTATAACCATCGCGCTCTTGAATATCATGCACTGTTCGCGGCGACAAGAACTCAGCACCTAAACGCCGGGCTTGGCTAATGGCACGGTGGGTTAAGTCGGCACCGCTTAAGCCCGCCGGGAAGCCTAAATAATTTTCGATACGTGAGCTTGATCCGGCCTGACCACCCGGTGCTTTGCGCTCTATTAATAAGGTACGCAAACCCTCAGATGCGCCATAAACAGAAGCAGCCAAGCCTGCAGGACCAGCACCAATAATCACTACATCATAAATTTGATTGGTTAGTTGCGGACTGATACCCAGCTTCTCAGCAATCTGGCTAATAGTTGGCCGTTGCTGGCAGGTACCGTCCTCATAGATCACTACCGGGAGATTTTCATTGGTCAACTTATTAATGGCAAACATCTTTTTGGCCTCCTCGTTGCGTTCCACGTCCAGCCACTGGTAAGGGATCAAGTTACTGCTCAGGTAATCTTTTACCACGTGCGATTGCGGCGAAAATTGAAAACCCATCAGCTTAATACCTTTAAACTCCGGTGTGTAATCAACATGCCAATCGTCCAGCAAATCGTTAATCACCGGGTATAACTTATCTTCGGGCGGGTCCCAGGGCTTCATCAGGTAGTAATCCAGTTGCACATCATTGATGGCTTTGATGGCAGCATCGGTATCTGAGTAGGCCGTTAACAATACCCGCTTGGCATTCGGGTAAATCTGCATCGCTTTTTGCAAAAAATCCACGCCGGGCATTTCGGGCATTCGCTGATCACTGACGAATAAAGCGACTACATCGCCTGCATTTTTCATTTCTACCAATGTATCTAATGCTTCGTTGGCAGACTCGGTATTTATAATTTTGTACTCCTTGCCGTATTGCTGCCGTAAATCGCGGGTGATGGCACGCAATACCTGTACATCATCATCAATAGCAAATATTATAGGGCGACTCATAAAATCTTTTTAGTTTTTAGAATTTACTTAACGATTGTTAATGGGTATACAAACAATAAATTCGGTATGCCCCGGCTGGCTTTTTACTTTGATGGAGCCATTATGCTGTTGCTTGATAATGCGCTGCACCACCTCGAGCCCCATACCTGTACCTTTACCCATTGATTTGGTAGTGAAGAACGGATCGAATATACGGTTCTTAATTTCATCTGGAATACCCGGTCCGTCATCGGCAATAATTACCTCGGCATAATCGCGGTCTTTTCGGGTTTTGATGGTTAACGTTCCGGTACCATTAACTTCCATAGCATCAATAGCGTTGTCAATTAAATTGGTCCACACCTGGTTAAGTTCCCCTACCAGCATGTTGATAGGCGGCAACTGTGAGTCATACTCTTCCACCACCTTAACCTTACCCTCTTTTAATTTATGTCCGAGCATAGTAAGCGTATTGTGCAGCCCGGTCTCAACCGGTGTAACCTGTTTATCCTGTCCCCTATCCATATGGGTAAAGGTTTTGATAGATGTGATCAAAGACGCAATACGTTGCGACGCATCGTGAATATCAGCTACCATTTTGGAAGACAGTAGCGTATCATGTATCCATTCAAAAACCGGCGTAGCGGCTTCGGCGGTCATGTGGCGGCAAATGCTACCCAGATCATCTATGCTAAAGCCATAGCTCACCAGGTTTTCGGCAATCTCATCAGGGTTGCCAATCTCGTGATCGTCCAGCCATTCGGCCATATCACTTTCCAGTTGACTACGTTCACGCAGGCTTAAACGGGTAGTATTCTCACGGTCTAAAATTCGTGTGATTTCAGCCTTAACCATCCCCACCCGATCAACATCCATGTGTACAGCTACCAGCTTGGCAAACAGGTCGGGCTGCGATTGCAGGTGCTTTTTTAACGAGGCGGCGTTACGAACAATAGAGGCCGCCGGGTTATTTAACTCATGCGCCAAACCCGCCGAAAGCTTACCTAAAGCCATCATTTTTTCGTTCTGCTGCATAAAAGCAGTTGAATCGCGCACGCGATTACTCATAATACTTACCAGCGCCTGGGTAAGCTCGTAGTACGTTTTAATGAGCTCAGGGCACTGATCGACCGGTAATGTCATGATTACCGTTGGTCCAACAGCCACACCGTCACCAAAAGCTACTTTACCTCTGGAGTAAGGCAAAAAGCCAGTGATCTCCCGCTCGTGCATAGTAACCAATTCGGTGCGCACACCGTTTTGCCAGCGATAAAGACGTAATTTCCCGGAAAAAAGAAAATAAGTGCCACTTAACGGCTCGTCTCGTTTAAAGATGTAGTCGCCGTCGTTATACTGTTGGGTTATGCTGTGGTCTATCAGCCATTGCAGTTGCTCATCCGGCACATCCTGCAAAGCCTCAATAGTTTGTAACCAGCTTACCGTAACCTGTTCCATAGATAGAAAGCTTAAAGTGCTTAAATATACAAATTACCCGTGCAATAGAGCTAACAGCTATTATTGCATACTTGTAACTCAATGAAAGCAACGATGCCCGATATTGTTAGCATCGGGCATCGTTATTTAGGAATCAAAAAATGATGAAAAGCGAAGTACGCTCCTGGGCCAGTAAATTACGGCTGCGATGCCCTTTGCCTGTGGTATCTTCCATCAGTAATATCTCGCCTTGTTCAAAACTCCGCTTTTCGCCAAGGGATGTTTCAATTTCTACACCACCATTTAGCAGTACCACAAATTGCTTTTGCGGGGCGTTATGCCAGTCGTCGTATCCCGGTGGCACCTTTCTAAAAATCAGCCGGCCTACCTCTACTTTTTCTGATAGAGACCCGATAGGCCCGGCATCAGTTAATGGATACTCCAGCGTATCAAAACAGCTGTGCCCATCAGGCCCGGTATAAACCCTGGTTACTTTAAAAGTTTCCATTACAATCATTTATTAAGCCAATAATCTGTTCCATTCTGGATGGCGCTTTAAATAAACCTGTACGTAAGAACACAATGGCACCAATTTAAGCTGATGTTCTCTGATGAAATGAAAAGCTTTGTTTACGATAGCTTCAGCAGCACCCGTACCCCTTAGCGTTTCTGGAACTTCTGTATGGATGAGGTATATCTTATTGTCTTTACGCTTATAATCTATAAAGGCTAATTGCCCATTTATCTCAAGCTCAAAATGATGAATGGCTTCGTTGTTTACTAAAGAAATGTCGTCAAAATTCATGATTCTAAATGCTTATGTTTTAAACAGATTGGCGAGAAAGTAACTCGTTAGCCAGTTCGATCTCGGGCATGGTAATAGTGTGTGGCCTTCCCGGATAAACTTTTAGTGTAACTTGCGCACCCAGGTTTTTGAACAATTCTACACTTTCTTCCACGCGGTGTAACGGCACATGCGGGTCGGGGTTGCCTGTGGTGATTAGCACCGGCGTATTCCCGAAGTTTCCCTGGTAACGTTCGGTAACCAGCTCTTCGCCTATCAAGCCGCCGGTAAAAGCAACAGCACCGCCGTAAACCTGCGCATTACGGGCAATGTATTCCAGTGTTAAACATGCCCCCTGCGAAAAGCCCATAAAATAGGTACGATCGGCGGGGATACCATCTGCCTTAATTTTTTCGACCAGTTGACTAATCGTATCCAATGCCGAATCTAAGGCCGGTTGATTTTGACTCCCGAGCGCCATAAAGCTATAGGGGTACCAACTATTGTTGGTGGCTTCGGGAGCGTAAATAGCTAAACCTTCTGCTTCCAGCTCACGGGCCAGACTGATGATATTTGCTGCCGTGCCGCCGCGACCGTGCAGCATTAACAGTGCCCCTTTGGCTTGTGCAGCCGGGGTACCGGCTTTTTTATATTGCATGCTGTGTGTATACATGATTAAACTAATTTAGGTAAGGTAGTTTCGAGAGCGCTACGGAATTGCTCGTATTGTGCAGGCAGTTTTAAATGAGTACCTAATTCATTCACCGGTTCATCTACACTAAAGCCAGGGTTATCGGTTGCAATTTCGAACAATACACCTCCCGGCTCGCGGAAGTACAGCGAATAGAAGTAATTACGGTCAATTTTATCGGTAATGTGCAAACCTAAGGCTTCAATTTTTTCGCGGTATTGCATCAGTATCTCCTCATTTTTTACCCTGAAGGCTACGTGGTGTACTGAGCCACCGGCAACGTGTCCGGCATGTTCGCCGGGTACTTCTACCAGATCAACAATATTGGCATTATCTACCGCGTCGGTTACAAAGCGATAGCGGTTAACGTGCTGCTCCAGTAAGCGGTAACCAAACACGCCGGTTAAAATATCGGCGGTAGGCTGCATTTTGTTGGTGGTAATGGTTACGTTATGAAAACCTTTGGTGGCATTTTCGGCTTTAACCTCTTCAGTTTCCCATGGTAAACGATTATCAGCGGTTTTAGAACCAATCAGTTCCAGTTTTAATCCGTCAGGATCCAGGAAAGTTAAATAGGGCTCGCCAAACTTCTCAGCCACTTTGTTATAAGTTACATTATGCTGCTCAAAACGTTTCAGCCAAAAATCGAAACTATTTTCGGGTACCGAGTAACCAATCTCGGTAGCTTGACGGCTGCCTCTTCGGCCGGTCATAATATTTTCCCAGGGGAAAAAAGTTAAGATGCTGCCTGGGGTGCCTTGCTCATCGCCATAGTATAAGTGATAAGTTTCAGGATCGTCGAAGTTTACAGTTTTTTTAACCAGGCGCAGGCCTAAAACTTTAACGTAAAAATTATAGTTACGTTGGGCATTACCGGCAATTGCGGTGATATGATGAATGCCATTGATCGAATTTTCCATGGTGTCTAAATTTTAAAAATTGATGATGGTTTAATGATTATTTAGTGTGATTGAGTGCGTTGCCTGATCTTATCCCAATTGGTTTGCAGATACTTTACGCTCATGCACAAAGCGGCCGAAATTTGCATCGGACTACTGTCCGGGAAACCTAAAGCGATGATGTGGGCAACTACTTTCATTGTTTTGTTATTTGATGATTCAAATTTCGGCACTATGGCACCGTTTACTCTTAACGTACATTAAGAAATGATTTTGGATGCACTTTTTGTTCGCCGTTTCTGTCCACGTCCAAGTCATTTAAAAGCAAAACGGCTCCGCCTTATTAAAAGCAGAGCCGTTTTTATAGCTATTTATAGTTGTGGTTACATCACCTTAATTTCTACCCTCCGGTTAAGGCTGCGACCTTCTTCGGATGTATTGTTGGTTAACGGTTTGCTTTCACCCCATCCTTTCACTTCCAGGTTACCACCGTTGATTCCGGCGTTGGTTAAATAACCTTTAACGGCGTTAGCACGATCTTCGGACAGTGACTGGTTATGAGCAGCGCTACCCTCGGCCGATGAGTGACCGTTGATTATAAATTTGGCATCCGGGTCCTTTTTCATTTCGGCTACAATTTTGTCCAGTGTACCGTAAGAGCTTGTTTTAAGCACGCCCGAATTAAATTCGAATTGAATATTACTAAAATTAAAGTTTGGTTTTGCTGGTGGTGGAGCCGGTTCTTCTTTTGGTTGTTCGGCAGGTTGTGCAGGTGGCGCAGGCGGTGGTGCCGGTGCTGCCGGGGCAGGTTCTGCAGGTTTAACTATTGCCTTTTTAGTTTTGCACGACGACACGGTTAAAGCAGCACATAAACCGGCTAACAAAATAGTTTTTGATAATAATTGCATAGGGATATAGTTTGCGTAAAAATAAAACTTACCTCCATAAAATGGAAAGCGAACATTTGTGTAACGATGATTACGCCACCTTAATTGCAAGCAACAGCCGAAATTATGACTAAGTATTGCTGCAAACTTTGCAGATGGCAAGAAAACTAACTGTCATTATACGCTATCTGTCAGCACCTTATACACACAACTAAGAAGCGTAAAAAGCAACCTTCGAGTAAAGCTATACGCACAAACTGCTCCCGCAACAAATTAGTTACGCTATTACAAAGGCTTCAATAAACTGAGCAAATCGCTTTGCGAAAGCTGACTGACCGGATTACCCGAGCTGATCAATATTTCACTGAGCTCTTTTTTGCTTTGCTGCAGGATCATCATTTTTTCCTCAACCGTATCCGGACAAATAAGCCGAACAGCTACTACATTCTTTTTTTGGCCGATGCGATAGATGCGGTCGATAGCCTGATTTTCAATAGCCGGGTTCCACCACGGTTCCATCAGGTAAACATAATCGGCAGCGGTCAGATTTAGTCCGGAACCACCAGCTTTCAAGCTCACTAAAAATACCCGCACATCGTCGTTTTCCTGAAAATCGTTCACCACCGCTTCTCGGTTACGGGTACTGCCGGTTAGCATGGTGTAACGGATATCTTGATTCCTCAGTTCGTCACCAATCAAATTAAGCATACCCACAAACTGCGAAAACACCAGAATTTTATGCTGATGCGACTTGCTTTGTATCTGCTCCATCAAAGTATCAATCTTAGCCGATACCTTGCCCGGCAACTTTTCACCTTTAATTAACAATGGCGAATCACAGATTTGCCTTAAACGGGTAAGCCCTTTAAGCACATACATCGACTTTTTGGGCAGCTCCTCTTGCGTAGTGGCCGATATAAATTCGCGGAATTCTTTCTCATAAGCGTCGTACACCTTGCGTTGTTCATCCTGCATGGCGCAGTACAAGATCATCTCGGTTTTTTCGGGCAATTCTGTCGCCACTTCGTCTTTAGTACGGCGCAATATAAACGGGCGGATTTTTTGCTGCAACTCGTGAGTGCGTTTATCTACCTTAAATTTATCAATAGGCTGCGAGTAAATGTCTTTAAAGTACTGACGGCTCCCTAATAGGCCCGGGCAGGCAAAAGATAGTTGACTAAATAAGTCGAAAGTGTTATTTTCGATAGGTGTACCTGTAATGGCTATCTTGTTACGCGATTGCAGCAACCTGACTGCCTTATACCGCTGTGAGCCTGGGTTTTTAATATTTTGAGACTCATCCAAAAACACGTAATTAAAGGTGTGCTTTTTCAGGTAGCTGATATCGGCCAGCAATGTACCGTAAGAAGTAATAATCAACTCATAGTCTTCCAGATGCTCTACAGATTTTATACGCTCGGCACCATAAATAGTATGCACCTTGATGGATGGTGCGAAGCGTTGTATTTCGGCCTGCCAATTAAAAATCAATGAGGCAGGTACCACCAGCAAATTGTTATTGCGACTTACCTTTTGGCGCTGCAATAAAATGAAGGCTATAATTTGTATGGTTTTACCCAAGCCCATATCGTCGGCCAGGCAGCCGCCAAAATTCAGGTCATCTAAAAAGTTAAGCCAGTTTAAGCCCTCGTGCTGGTAGTGGCGCAATTCTGTTTTTAGTCCCGGCGGTACAGCTACCATTTGGTTAACATAAAACTCTGCTAATTTTTCGCGGTACGTTTTCAGTTCCTGTTTTACCTCTTCATCCAGCATGCCATCCTCGTACCACTCACTAATAGCCGTGTAGTTGGTTTTGGCCGTTTGCAAAGTATCATCGCTGATGATCTCACCGGCATTAAAGTATTTCGAAAACTGCTCAATCCACTCTTTGGGCAGGATGCCCAAAGTGCCGTCGTCTAACTGCACAAACTTGGTTTTGTTGCGGATGGCTTTGTGCAGATGCTTTAACGAAACTTTGCGTTTACCGAAGCGGGCATTAATCACGGTATTAAACCAGTTGATGCCGCTCAGTACTTTGACATCGATTTTTACTTTATGCGGATTGAGCTTATTGCCGCTTAATTCGTTAAACCCTAAAATGGTAATGTCATTGGCAAACCATTCTTCAAAAGCGTTTAAAAACCAGTTCTCATCTAAAAAGCGGCGTTTATGCAGATAAAAATATTGCAGATCGTCGGTGAGTTGCTCTTCAAAGTACGGGTGTTGCTTGAGCAGCATGGCGGTAAACTGCAATTCGGCTTCTGTATCCCTGCGCACGGTGAAGTAATTGCCGCCGGCATCAATACCATGAATTGGCTTTTGAGTTCGTATGGGTATCTCAATTTCGCCGTATCGCATCACCGGAACAATCATTACGTGGCGGCCAAAATCGGACAGGTAAATAATTTTTTCGGTAGTTTTATTGAAGCCGTTTTCGGTGATCTGTTTTGGCGTTGCTTCGGGTATGTGATGGTAGGTTACCGCAGTGCGCTCTTCTAATCCGCTTAATACCTGCGCCCTGAATTGCTCAAAACGTGACTCATGAACTAAAACTTGGGCGCCTCTCCGGTTAAAGAACTGAATAGCACCCAGCATCGGCATATCTTTAGCCAAATACAGCGTGTTGTTCAGCTCGATAAAATATCCGAACCGCACATTTAACTGAGCAAGCTCATAATATTCGTTTTCAATCTTCAGCGTACCTGACACTGAATAGAACTGCCCTTCCTTGTTGATATTTACCGAAATTCGATTTTCAATTTTACTCAGCCTAACCGGTGTCAAGGCAGCGGAGACCACCTTGTCCGACACCTCAGAGCGGTGTAAATAACTTGGCAGGTTAAGTGGATTGGCTACGGCTGACCTAAGGCTGTTTAAACCAGAAGCCGTTACTTTGCCTTCCATGTTATTTTGAAAACGTGCAACAGCTGTTAAAAATTTAATTTCTGCCGGGTCATCACTCTCCCATACCTGCTCCAATGCATTTACAGGCAGCAATGGATTTTTAACCCGACCTTCTTTGCTAAAAGCTGCATCATACAGCTCTAACACCAGCTGCTTGTAGTATTTATGCTGTTTGATAACCAAACATTGTTTTACTTCCGCTTCGGTATCCGCGTTTTTGGGTTCTTCCTGTTGTAATAACAACTCGCGTATAGCGGCCATGCTCATGCGGGTTACGGGCAACAGCGCTGTTTGTCGGGGTTGGGTGATTACCTTGCCATCTTCATACAATAACTCAAAAAACTGATCGGGTTCGGCCTCATGCTCCAAACCGTAATCAGCAGCATACTTCACCAGCCGTTGGCGGCGAAGTTCATGATCAAAAAACTGACGGTACTCTATCTGATAGATCAGCGTATGCAATGCTTGTACCTGATGGCTGCATAGCTTATTTTCTGCATGGTTACAGGTGCAGGTAAGTTGCATCTGGTGATTATGCTGTTGTACATCAACCGTAACAGCGCCAGCGCCCGACGGAGTGACAAATTTGGCTTCATTCAACTGCAAGCTATCGGGCGTCAGTTTGTACAGCACATTGCCCGCACCCTCGGCGCTGTGTTGAGCTATTAACACCTCATTTAATTGGCTAAACGAGCATGGCATGATATATTCTCTTCGGGATGGTGCAGGATTTACTGAGTCTGACAGCATTTAAACGATAACGGTATAACTATTGAAATATTAGCACATGCACTTTAAATGCGTTAATCGCTGTAACGGTCATTCCTCCAAGGATAAGCCGTATTAGAATAACCACGGTCTTCCCAAAAACCTAATTTATCTTCGGTTAAAAACTCAATGCGTTTTATCCATTTGGCGCCCTTCCAGGCGTATAGCTGCGGCGTAATCATGCGCGCCGGTCCGCCATGCTCTACGGGCAAGGGCTGACCTTCAAAAGTATGCACTAACAATACGTCGGGTTTTAAAGCTTCCTCTAACGAGAGGTTGGTGGTATAAGTGTCGTATCCATAGCAAAGCACATGCGTGGCGGTTTCTTTAGGGTGCACCAACGCGGCTAAATCAAGCAGGCTTACGCCCTTCCAGTGCATGTTAAGTTTTGACCAGGTAGTGACGCAATGAAAGTCGGAAACGTCTTTAGTTTGCGGAAGGTTCATAAACTCTTTCCAGGTTAAGCGTACCGGATTATCTACCGCCCCATCAATAGTTAACCGCCACCGCTCGAGCGGTATATTGGGTTGATAGCCTAAATCGAGCACCGGCCATTTGCTTGTGGTAGTTTGCCCGATGGGTACCGAAGGCATGCCATGCCGGTTAGGCGATCCCGAACCTTTAGGCGTGTCATCAGCCACCGATGGTGTAGCTTTCATTTTTTCTTCGAAGCGGGCTTTTAGTTTCATGCGCGCCTCAACAATCCGGTCTAACTTTTCTGCATCACTCATGGCACCTCCTTTTAACTTTTAATATTGCTTTTGTTAAACAAAAATACGACAACTGCTATTCACTTTTGCAGAAACTAAACTATAACTATATGACATCAGTAAAAGCCTATGGTGCACCTGCTGCAGATCAGCCTCTTGCTCCGATAAGCATCGACCGCCGCGAACCCGGACCGGATGATGTGGAAATTAAAATTTTATATTGTGGTGTTTGCCACTCTGATATCCACACTGCCCGTAATGAGTGGGGTGGCACTGTTTACCCTGCCGTACCCGGCCACGAAATTGTAGGTAAGGTTACTCGTGTAGGATCAAATGTTAGCCGTTTTAAAGAAGGCGATACCGTGGGTGTTGGTTGCTTTGTTGACTCTTGTATGCATTGCTCTAATTGCGAGCATGATCTGGAGCAGTATTGCGAAAACGGCCATACCCAAACCTATAACTCTTTAAGTCAGGATAAAACTTATACTACTTTGGGCGGCTACTCGAGCCATATTGTGGTTACACAACACTTTGTGCTTTCGGTATCAGATAAATTACCGCTCGAAAAAGTAGCACCGTTGCTTTGTGCTGGTATTACTACCTACTCGCCTTTGCGCCATTGGGGTGTTAAAGCCGGCGATAAAGTGGCTGTAGTTGGCCTGGGTGGTTTAGGTCACATGGCTGTTAAATTAGCAGCATCAATGGGTGCCGAGGTAACTATGTTGAGCCGATCAAAAAGCAAAGAAAAAGACGCTAACGAATTAGGCGCGCATCATTTTAAGTTAACCACCGATAAAGACACGATGGCCGGCTTAGCCAACAGCTTTAATTTTATTATTGACACCGTATCGGCACCTCACGACTACAACGAGTATTTAAACTTGTTAACTACTGATGGTGTAATGGTATTGTTGGGTGCTCCGCCAGAGCCTGCACCGGTAGCTGCTTTCCCTTTGATTATGGGACGTCGCAGCATTGTAGGTTCATTGGTAGGTGGTATTAAAGAAACCCAGGAAATGCTCGACTATTGTGCCGAGAAAAACATCACCTCGGATGTAGAAGTAATCAGCATTGACAAAATTAACGACGCTTACGAGCGTACACTGGCTGGTGATGTACATTACCGCTTTGTAATTGATATGGCTACGCTGTAATTTAATTCTACATTTTTTCAAGAAGGGGCAATCTGGCATCGGATTGCCCCTTTGTTGTTTTTATGTGTCTAAGACTCCGAGGTTACAGCCTTAAAGTTTTATCACTATTACGTTTATCCTTCGAAGCAATGCCTTGAAACAAAGCCTTAAAACGGCTGTTAGCTATAAAATTTTTGACCTATGAATAACATGAAAAAACTACTCATGGTATGCCTGTTCATCAGTACTGCCATGTTTTCTTGCGGCAAAAAACCGCAGGAAGAGTTGGCTAAAACCTGGCAGGTAAATGCCGTAGAAACCGAAACAAGATTACCCGAGTCGGTAAAAAATGCCATTATTGCTAACTCAAAAATGGTATTTACCAAAGATGGCAAGTACACTACCACAGGTGGCATAGGCGCTGACCAAGGCACTTATGTGCTGGATGCCGAAGGCAAAAACCTATCGACCACATCAACTGCCGGCAAAAGCAATGAGCAGTATGTGATCAAAAAATTAGATAAAGATAACCTTGTATTAACCAATAAAGGCAATATCGTTACCTGCATTGCTGTAAACTAAAATTATCATGGGCTTATTTGACGAAGTAACTAAAGCTGTTGAAACGCAGCAGCAACAAAACGATTATAACGCCGCATTGACTGCTGCAGGTGTTAACGTTGAAAACTTGAAAGTACAGGATGAAAACGGTATACTAACCATAATCGGCACCGTGCCAGATATGCAAACCGCCGAAAAAGCAGTAGCTGCATTAAAATCTCAACCCAACGTAAAAGATGTGGTGAATTTACTGGAGATGGAAGACCTGACGGCGCAAAACATCAAAATGAAGATTGCCACCAAAGAGTCGAATCTGAACATCAGAAAAGGACCGGGCACGGAATACGAAATTGTGGGTAAAGCTGCGCATGGTTCTGCTGTTCAACTCATCAAACGTATGTATAACAACTGGTACTACATCCGTACTGATAATGGCATCGAAGGTTTTTGCTCTGCTAACTTTTTAGAGCAGATGTAATTATTGGATCTTTTTTAACGAAGAAGGGCAATACTTAATTGTATTACCCTTCTTCGTTAATGAGAAACCACGTCTTTGCGAGGTACGGGCGCCATCTCTTTAAGCTGAGCCAGCATTTAGGAATAGCGTTTAAGCTTCTACGGCGGTCACTTATCCTAAAGAGATTGCTTCGTACCTCGCAAAGACGTTTTGATTATTTCGGAGCGTCCATTATTATTTAAATCATTCTAATTACTTGCTCTTTATATCAATCACTCCTGATTTCAATCCTTTGGAAGCTACCTGTAACTGTACATTACCCGCTTTTTCAGTAGACTGTACTAATACAACCAGCTGACCACTGAAAGCCTTCATTTCCGAGCCTTGGAAGGACTGCAGGTTAGTAGCATCGCCGTTGGCTACCGCTTTGTACCTGCCGGCTCCGTTTACTTTAAAGGTTAACTGATTGGTAGCCTCAGGGCATAAGTTGCCTTGGGCATCACACACCTTAGCGGTAACAAAAGCAATGTCTTTACCGTCGGCATCAATACTCTGGCGGTCGCTCACTAATTCGATGTGGTGCGGTTTACCTGCGGTTTTAACCTGCTGCTCGGCTACGGCTTTGCCTTGCGCATCATAAGCTATAACTTTGATAGTACCCGGTGTGTATTTCACATCCTTCCACATAAGGCGGTAACGGGTTTGGTTGTTGGTATTGCTCTTGGTTTGTTTACCCATGCTTTTACCGTTTACAAATAACTCAGCTGATGGGTAGTTAGTGTAGCAGAAAACCGGTGTTACTTCACCTTCGCGGCCCGGCCAGGTCCAATGCGGAAGGATGTGTAATGTTGGCTTAGTAGTGTTCCAACGGCTGCGATATAAATAAAAACGGTCTTTAGGTAAACCGGCCAAATCTACAATACCAAAGTATGAGCTGTGCGATGGCCATTTCTCATCATAAGGAGTAGGCTCGCCTAAATAATCAAAACCTGTCCATACAAATTCACCAATCACGTATTGCAGCTCATCCTGCTTCACAAATTCATCATCAGGCACTTGCGACCACGGACAAGCTTCAAAATCATAAGATGATGATTGATTATCGCTGTATTTTTTCTCTTTGTAAAACTCAACCGGAAATTTATATACTCCTCTGGAACTTACGGTCGAAGCGGTTTCTGAGCCTAATAAAAATCCTTGTGGTAACCTGTTATAAGCATCGCTGTAAAGTTCTGGCTTGTAATTGAACCCTGGAATGTCCAGTATTGACGCAAAGTTATTTTTCATAGATGCATCGTAGTGGTTTAATCCGGCAGTAACCGGGCGGGTTGGGTCTTCGCGGTGGCAGATGTCTTGCAAGTACTTGGCTATTTTGTTACCGCCTTTAGTATCCTGATCTGGTATCTCATTACCAATGCTCCACATCACTACACTTGGATGGTTACGATCACGATGGATCATGTTTACCATGTCGCGCTCAGACCATTCATCAAAAAAGCGGCTGTATCCATTCTTCACTTTGGGCTTTTTCCATTCATCAAAAGATTCTACCATCATCATGAAACCCATCTCATCACAAAGCTCAACTAACTCTGGAGCCGGCATGTTATGCGAGGTACGGATAGCATCACAACCCATATCTTTTAATATAGCCAATTGACGGCGCAAGGCTGATTTATTGACAGCTGCCCCTAACGGGCCCAAATCATGGTGGTTACAAACCCCTTTAAACTTGCGATAAACACCATTTAACGAGAAACCTTTTACCGGCTCGTATTTAATAGTACGGATACCAAATGTAGTACGGTACTCGTCTATTATCTGCCCGTTGTCGTACAGCTTAGTGATCGCGGTGTATAATGCAGGAGTTTCGGGCGACCATAATTGCGGAGCCTTTACAACAGCTTCCTGACTGAATGTATTTAAATCTGTTTCTGCAAGTGTTGAAGTAGTCTCCCCCACTTTTTTTCCTTGTGGATTTTGTATTTCGGTAACCAGTTTTAAAGCCTTAAAGCCGCCATCCGAAAAATCGACATTTGTTTTAACAGCAACCTTGGCAAAGCCTTGTTCTACCACGGGCGTAGTAACATAAGTACCCCAAACCGGGATATGAGCTTTATTGGTAACTACCAAATGCACGTTACGGTATAAACCTGCACCCGGATACCAGCGTGAGGCTTCGGGCATATTTTCGAGGCGTACCGCTAAGGTATTCTCAGCACCTGGGTTTAAATATTTGCTGATATCAAAATGGAAAGAATTGTAACCATAAGGCCACACACCTACCTCTTTACCGTTTACAAACACCTTGGCGTTGCTCATGGCACCATCAAATATCAGTTCGGCAGTTTTATTTATGTTGAAGGCAGGCACTTTGAGCTTTAGCCGGTACCAGCCAGTGCCAATAAAGGGCAAACCACCTGTACGACCAGACTTTAAGGTAGCTTCAGTTTCGCCATTTTGCTCAATTTTAACAGTTTGGGCGTCGTTACTTCCATCAAAAGGGCCGGTAATAGCCCAATCGTGCGGTATGGTAACCTGTTGCCATTTAGTGTCATTGAGGGATATTGTGGCGCCATTTTGCACGTCGCCTTTAGAAAAGCGCCAGCCTTTATCCAATAAATATTCTGTACGGTTTTGGGCTTTTGAAATGGAGCTGTTAAATAAAAATAGGCCTAAAAGTGCAGGCACAGCAAGGATGCTTGTTTTATTCTTCATTAAGTATGGTTTAACCAAAAAAATTGCTGTAGTGTAATTAACTGTAATATTACAGCTATTAAAACAATTTTGAGGTTTAACCGGGTAATAAATTATAAAACGGCCCGCAACTTTAAGCTAAACGGTAATACAAAAAATCGCAAACACACCCCTGCTAACCTGCTTACCAAACTTTATTTAGTAATGCTATTTGAGCTATGCTCAACTCCAAAGGTGTGTATGAATTCTGTAGAAATTCTGTAGTTGAATTAATGGTTAACAGGGAACAACACAGCTTTCTAATTAATTGAATTGATTAAAACTCCATCGAAAACAGTAACCCCAGCGTTCCGGTGCTGTAAGATGGCAGTAGCATAGCGCTTCTGTTTTTCTTTTTACGCAGTTCGGGTGGTAAATCACTATCTGTTTTTTTATCTTCTTTAGCCTTAAACAAAGCATTACGAATAAAAGGATATAAAAGATAGGCGCCCTTAGTGGCCAAAATACCTACCCCAGCACCAGCTATCACATCGCTCAACCAATGATCCTGGTGATAAATACGAAAAACACCGGTAGTAGTAGCGAAGGCGTAACCGACTACTCCATAGTAAGGTGAATTGCCGCTCAGCTCCTGCGCCATAAATTCGGCTCCCGCAAAAGCATTTGCCGTGTGGCCCGATGGCCAGGATAAACGGTCGGCACCGTTAGGACGCAAACGGTGCGTACTTTTTTTGAGTGTCCGCATCACTATCTGCAGCATACCTTGCGACATGGCGTAGATCAGTGTACGGTCGAGAAAAGTATTTTTACCGTGTACGCCAACCAGGTTAACACCATAAGTAATAATGATAGGTGCGTATTGAAAATAGTCTTCCAGTGTAGTATTAGTGATAATGTTATGATCGCGCGCTTCATTATAAACATAGCGATCAAATTTACGGAGCGGCTTTGCATAAAAAGACAACACACCATATCCTACCAAGGCTGCAGGCGGAATTAAAGCGGCTGTTTTGCTCCGCAAATGCGGCACGGTATCCGGCACAGTAAGTAAATCTTTTTTTAAAGTGTCGACCACACTTACTTTAGGTGTGTCGGGTGTTACCTGCGCCTCTGCCTGTAAACTAAATAATAATGCAAATAAGTAAAGTATTTTTTTCACGGTATATAGATGTAGAAACAGCTATTTAGCAAAACATTCTGTTTAAAATCTGTAGATGAATTTGCTATATCGAATAACTATAATACACCAATACAAGCGTTTTGATTGTTAAAATTTAACTTTGTTTTAATATTAGGAGGACTGATCGCTTATATCTTAGTATTATTATCACAAGTAACTATAAATCAGCGAACTCCAAATTAAAGTATCTTGTTCAATTTACAACTCAGATTTAACTTTACTAACGCTCTCTGTGTAATCCAGGATTAACTTGCTCCATCCCATTTTTCCGGCGTTACGCAGTTCTTTCTTTTTATCGTCCATTAATTTTTTGATGCGCGAGCTGTAGGTCCAGCAGGTGCTTTGCCTGATAGATAATAACTCCGATAGTTTATGTGATGATATCTTACCTTTGGTAGAATACAGTAAAAATATCATATAAAAGGCTTTATTAATGGGTATGCGTGTGTTTTGCAATACCGTGTAAGCAATAGCCGACTCGTCATATCCGCATTTAGAACAGCGGCGACTAAAGGGCAAATGTCCGGCGTTGTAATGCGTGTAAGTGCATTTACGACATTGATAACCACTCTCCCATTTTAAATCGGCCAGAAATTTAAAGCAAGCTTCGCGGTCGGGATAAATTCGGCTAAATTCTTCATAGTCTACTTCGGCCGACATTACCCTATCGTGCGTCACCTTTTCAATGTTATGCTGGAGCGTGATATTATCTTTTTCGAGCAGTACATTCATCCTCGATATTTCTTCGGTTTGCTGCTGCAATAAGATATTTACCGCTTTGAGTTCCTCATTTTGCTCACGAATTACGCCCGACTGCTCTATAACCTCACGCGTACGCTCAGAAACCTGCTGCTCAAGCATACGGTTCAGGTTATCTTTCAGCTCCTCATTTTGTCGTAATTGCTTGATGGTACTGCGCTGGGCTTTATCTTTCTTTTTTTTCAGCAGCCTAACCTTGTCACCAATAGCAAAAGAGATAAAAAGCATCTCCATGATAAAGCACACGCTGAGGCTGTAATGTGTAACCGGCCCAAACGGCAGCCAGGCTACATTCAGGGCAATCATCACTTTGATGATAAAACCGATTACTAAAAATGAATAACCAACCACAAAAAATCGGGCCGGACGGTAACCCTGGTATAAAATACGGCAACCGGTAACATAGGCCAACAGCAGCGGTACCAGTTCTACAATTTTGTAATTAAACCAACTACGGTTAAAAATCAGGCAGACTAAAAAGAATATTGATCGCAGTATTATTACTGCCCATATTATTTTGTTTAGACGGCCGGCTTTTCCTTTTACATATAATAAGCTTTGGGTAAAGAGCAGAGCAAATATACTTGACGAGTACAAAGCAATACCGTAGGCATACTGGTTCCATTGTGATGCGTTTGGCCAGATATATTGATATGCAATACCATCCGTACACATTTCGTAAAGCCCGATACTCAGGTTATACATGATGTAGTAGAGGTATTGTATTTGCCGCATGGCAAAAAACATGACCAGGTTGTATAGGCTGAACACGAGTATCATGCCGTAAAAAATGCCGAAAAAGAAATACTCGTCGAGGGCGTAATGGATAAACCATCCCACTGAACGCAATACAATGATTACGTTTACCGGCTGATGCGAATGAATACGGACATAATAAGTTGATGTGCTGCCTGCATTATTATTAACCACATTTACCCCAAAATTTTTATGCTGAAACAAGCGCTGCCCGAATGGCCGGCTTGCCCCCATATAATTAGCGGTATAAACTCCTGATTTGTTGGCTGAGTAGACTACAATATCATCAATAGTTTGATCAAAAAACTCGAGCAACCAATTATTTTTAGAACGTGTGTTGTTGGCAATCACTATGCGATACCAGTAATTGCTTGAAGCGTTGGAGGCGACAGGTGTGTTTATCTTGCTTGGTTTAAACAGTTTGTTCAGCTTGGCTGATGATACCTGCTTTATATCGAGATTGCGGGATGTATCCTCTAACTGGTAAATTTCGTTGAAAGAGAATATATGCTGATCCGTAGTATCAACCAGCGAAACTATTTTTTGAGCCTGCGCGCTCAAGCAATTAAAAAAACAACACAAAGCCAGCAAGGGCAGTATTTTGCGTAAAATTTTGATCACGATTAGCGGCAAATTAGATTACCCTGCAAATAAGTGCCATAGTTACTTAAGTGCAGGGTTTATAATTGGTTTCTGCCGGTAAAAGTATTACTTTTTTGCATTCAATCCTAATGCCTGAATGTAACCGGTATTAGCGGCACAGTTTTCAAATTTGGCATTGTTCAAGATACCGTAAATAGCCTTTTTAACACGTGCGCGATCTTGCGGAGCGGCTTTGCGTATCTCCTCAAAGCTGCTTCTCGGCTTTTCGGTGTACTCTATAATTTCATCGTAACCTTCGGGTTTGTTAAAGCTCATAACACCGGCTGTATTATCCATTTTTTTGTAAGGCCAGTAATGCCAACCAATATTATTCTTCTCCAGCATCTCTCTAAAAGCTTTTACCCATTCATCCTTATTTTCGCCGGTTTCACCAACATAGATTGGCACTTTATACTTGTTCCTGAAATCAATATAATCCTGCACTACCTGTACCGTTGGATCTGTCCAGTATTTATGAAAGGTATAAACCAGTTTGCTGTCAAACGGCGGACCGAAAGGTTTAAAGTTGCTATCCCATTGCGCCCCACCTAAAAATAGGATATGATTATTGTCTACCGTGCGTATAGCCTGAGTTATTTTTTTATACAAAGGTTCGAGTAAAGGGTTAAAGTAATCAGCGTTAAAGTAGTGGGCAATCGGCTCGTTCAGCAAATCGTATCCAATAACGGTAGGCTCATTTTTGTAACGGGCGGCAATACGCTTCCAGATATCAATAGTGAGCTGCTGACTGGCGGCATTTTCAAATAAAAACGGGTAGCCGTAGCCATCATCAATATTATCGCCGGTTTGTCCGCCCGGGGCACAGTGCATATCCAGCATTACATAAAGCCCCTCCTGCTTACACCATTTAATTACGCGGTCAAACAATTCAAATCCGTGGTTAGGGTCGCTTTTGCCTAAGTATTGCTCCTTTGTAAATAACTTGTAGTTGAACGGTATCCGGATAGAATTCATCCCCAACGATTTGAGGTAATGAATATCTGCGCGGGTAACGTATACGTCTAAATATTTAAGCCAGAAAGCTTGTGTTTCTTCCGGCCCCATCAATTCAGAAAATGCCGTATTAATTAATCTGGGCGAACTAACGTTTTTAAACTTAAACATGTATCCCTCGGGTACCAGCCAATTACCTAAATTGGTGCCACGCATTAAAAAGGGCTTTCCGTCAACGCCAATAATGTCTTTACCTTTTACCGAAATAAACTTTTGAGTTTGTGCTTGCGCCGTTGCGATGCATGAGGTAATAGCAAAAGCTATTATTGTTTTGAGTCGGTTTATATTCATAATGGTCTATAAATATTAAATTGTGGTCATTTCTATTATCCAAATAACGCTGTAATCTTGCGCTGTTAAAGATCTGTAAGTTTATTATTTTTTAGCCAGCTTACAATTTTCTGTGTTTCCTGCGGATACACAGCAATACGGTGGGTACGAACGTCGTAAGGTACCAAAGTGCTTTTGCTGTTATTATGCACAGTAATAACACTTGATGGCTTTTGCGGCATGTGGCAATTGATACACTGCGCTGTTAAAGTTGCTTTATCTAACCGGTTAGCCATTTTACAAAAATTATGCTTGGCCTCGCTATGGCAGTTGGTGCAGCGCTGAGTAAACAATGCGGTCAAACCACGCTCGTTATTGTGCGTATTATGGCAGGTAGCACAATCCATTTTACTTTTGATAAAACAGGTGCTACTTTGCAGTAACTGCACCTGGTTGCCATGCACATCCAGCTTATCAGGATTAGTGTCAGCATGATAAAACTCTGCCTCCTTAAAATTAGCCAGTGTGTCACCTGGCTTAAAAGCAAAGGTTGATTGTAACATGGTGCCGCTATTACCCGAATGGCAAACACCGCACATATCTACTTTTTGTGCACGGGTTAAAGTACTATATCTGGCTATGTACTTCCCAATCTTTTGTCCCGGATATTCCGTGTGGTAATTTACATGGTTGATAGCCGGGCCATGGCACCTTTCGCAATCGATACTTAAAATCATGGCCTTGCGGTCTAACTCCACCGTACGGGTAAGGCTTTGCGTTATTTGCGGTAATTCTTTGGCATAAGAACTATGGCACTCAAAACAACGGGCACCAATTACACGGCTAAAATCAGCATATCCTGCTTCGTAACCCGGACTATTGCCCCAGGCATGTATTACGTTGTAATAAGAAACCGGTAATTGCAATACCTGCTTATTTTTCCAATACAGATAAGTTTCGGCTTTAACGCCGCCAAAAACAATATCAAACGGATGCTTTTCTACCGGCTTGTTGTGCACATACTTTACTTGGTACAGTGAGCCTCCCTGCTGCTGCATCACGACCTTTACACTGTCGCTTAACTGTAGCGCGTTGGCACCCTCAGTAAAGCTGCCGTGTACATTGCCTGCAGATGCCTCTCGACTGGTTTGATAATGTGCCGTATGCAAATAGTTACTATAAACAGATTTATGGCATTGCATGCAACTCGCAGAACCTGCGTATACATTACCCCGGGCATCAATATTTTCGGAGGGAGTGTTACTGATACATTGCGACAGTATTAACGCAATGGGCACTATAAAAATGCCCACCATCACCGTCCATCTTTTTAATCCCGACTTTTGCCCCATGTTGTCTGCTAAAGTACCAAAGTACTGATAGAATGCGGTAAACTGGTAGTTTGTGCAATTTTACCTTTGATCCATAAGCTATACAGCTGCTTTTTATCAGAATTATTCATGACCACTACTGCTATCGACCCGTCTGCATTTTCAAATGCTGTGGATTGCAATACATCACGGCTTGATGAACTAATGATTCTGCGGGCGCCTGGTTTAATAAATTTAGAGAAATGCCCCAGGTAATAATACATATTAGTGTATATCAGCTGCTTGGTTTGGGTATTGTAATGCACTGGTGCAAAACAAAAATTACCTACATGGTTAGGCCCGCCCTGCTCATCAAGCAATACATTCCAATCGGTGTAAGCAGCCATACCGTTGTTAAAATCGTTAATCAACGAGTTGCCGTAACGTTCACCTAACCTCCAGTTGTTGATGCTGTCTAAATTAAACTTCTCAACACAACCTTCGGTAAACATCAGATGCTTATCCGGAAAGGCCTCATTAACCATCTTCACATTATCGAAACGCATGCTGCCACCGGTCCAGGTTTCGTACCAGTGGAAACCAATACCCCAAACATACTTAGCTGCATCCTTATCTTCCAAAACTGTACTGGCACGTTGGTACATCAAGTCGCGGTTATGATCCCAGGCAATCAGCTTTTTGCCGGCTAATCCTTGCTTTGCCAGTGTGGGCCCTAAATATTGTTTAATAAAATCGCGTTCTTCTTCGGCAGTGTAAATACACGACTCCCAGGTTTGCTTAGCCATAGGCTCATTTTGCACACTCAACCCCCAAACAGGTATATTAAGTGCTTCGTAAGCTTTAATAAATTTGATGTAATGATTGGCCCATACCTGACGATATTGCGGCAATAACTTACCGCCGCCCACCAAGCTATGGTTATCTTTCATCCAAACCGGCGGCGACCACGGCGAAACCAGCATAGGCAGCTTACTTCCAGCCGCTGTAATAGCAGCCTTAATAAAAGGTATGCGATATTTTTTATCGTGATCTATATTAAAGGTTTTCAACTCGGCATCGTTATCAGCAATATAACCATAACTACCGCTCGAAAAATCGCAGCTGGCAATATTAGTACGGGCCATAGTATAGCCTATACCCTTTTGCGGGTTATAGTAAGCCGTTAAAAACTCCTGCTGCTGGGCCTTGGTCATCTTCGCAAAAACTTCGGCCGAAGCATCGGTAAGGGCTCCGCCTATGCCTACCAGAGTCTGGAACTTTTTATCCGGATCTACAAAAATACTTACCTCGGTTTCTACCGGCTGATTATGATCCTTAAAATCAAGCGTCCCAGTTTCGGCCAGACGGTAGTTTGTATTTTGTGCGGTAGTATAAACTTTTACCCGCTTATCATTAACCTTAAATGTTTTAACCGCAGTTTGTGCACGGCCCAAACCGGTGCACATGGCCAAAAAGGCCAGGGTTAAATAGCTTATTTTCATGGTGCGTTAGCTTTAGTTACTGCCAGATAAAAGTGCCTACAGCACCACCAGCCAGGGTTGGGCTTACTTGCCTGCCCTTAAATTTGATATTGAATGTTTGTGAGGAATTACCAGTATTAAGTACTACCAACACCTTTTTGCCATCGGTATTTTTAAACGCTACATTTTGCAGGTTACCGCTAATGTTAGATGCAATACGTACGGCACCAGGTCTGATAAATTTAGAAGCGTGTGCAATAATATAGTACGATACATTACGGCTCACGCCGGTGCCCACCGTTAAAGCGCCTTTGCAGGTAGTACAGCCTCCATTAGTGTGCGGCCCATAATTAGGATCGGCCGCCAGGTTCCACTCCAGCACGTTACGACTCCAATTGCGGGTGGCACCGATAATCAGGTTTTTAACATGCCACTGCAGGTCGCCGCCAAACTCGCCATTAGAGGCAGTATACTGCTCAGTGAAATATATATTTTTGTTAGGATAAGCATTATGAACCGGCGTAAGCGCATCAATGTTACCGATATATAAGTGAAATGCCGAACCATCTACGTACGGATTAGCGGCTGCATCGGCCAGTACTGTTAGGGGGTAATCTGTACGGTCGGTATTATGATCGTAACAAATAATTTTAGTAGCTAAACCGGCAGCCTTAAACTGCGGCCCCAAATTGGCTTTAATGAAAGTAGCCTGCTCGCCAGCCTGCATTACCAAAGATGGTGTGTTGTCAGGGTTTAAAGGCTCGTTCTGCGGTGTTATAGCATCAATGTTGATACCTTCGGCTTTCATGGCCTGAATATATTTTACAAAATATTTGGCATAAACATCATAATATTCAGGCTTTAAACTACCACCGCGGTAACTGTTGTTGGTTTTCATCCAGGTAGGTGCCGTCCATGGGCAGGCCAGTATTTTGATGGAGGTATTAATAGCCAGTATTTTTTTAAGCACTGGTATCAGATCCGTTCTGTCTTTGTCAATGCTAAAGTTTTTAAGCTCGGTATCCGTGGTGGTATTAGTTACCTCATCGTAAGTAAAAGTAGTAGCATCCAAATCAGAGGCCCCCATACTGATACGCAGGTAGCTTATACCAATGTTACCATTGTCGGTCGCGAAAAGCTCCTTTAATAAATTATCTTTCTCGGTAGCACCTAACTGATTAATGAGCGTAGCGCTGCCACCGGTTAACGCAAACCCGAATCCGTCAATACTTTGATAGGTTTGAGTAGTATCTACCTCGATGGTTGAATTTTGATTAGCTGCAGTATTAAAATTGAGCGCCAGGTTTTGCTGTTTAAACAAAACCGACTGGTCTGATGTGGTTAACCAGAAATCAACGTCGGTTTTAACCGGTGTAGTAGGCACCGTAGGGATAACCACCTCGGGCACTACGTTATCCGCTTTTTTAGAACTGCAGTTAATTAATAAAACAGCCGCCAGGCTGGGCAACAATGCCTTAACCAAAAAATTTGCACGATGCATAAATAAGTATGTCAGGTAAATTATTTGTCGATCATTTTGTAGTAGCGAACATAGTCGACATCCATGCTGGCCGGAAAGATGTTGGTATCCAAGCCTTGAGCCCCACCCCAATCGCCACCATAGGCAATGTTAAAAAGTAAGTGAAAGCGCTTATCAAACGGCCATTCAGCCGGGCCCGATCCATCGTTCACATACTCCAGCAACAAAACATCATCTACATATCCTTTGATAGAGTATGGCGTCCAATCCATACGGTACACATGATACTGAGTGCTTACATTATCTATTTTGCGGGTGCCCGTTTTACCATTATTGAGTTTGAAATTAAATTTTTCGGTATGAGCGCTTACATGGATGACGTTGGGGTCATAACCTACATGCTCCATAATATCAAACTCGCCCGATGATGGCCAGTTACCGTAAGCAAAATCAGTGGGCAGCGTCCATAGAGCAGGCCATGTCCCTTTCCCGGTGGGCAGCTTGGCTTTGATCTCAATCCGTCCGTATAAAAAGTCAAATTTATTACGGGTGACTAATCGCGCAGACGTGTAATTACGGCCGCCAAAATCTTCTTTGCGCAGAGTAATAGTTAAATTACCGTTAGCTACGCTGGCATTGTTAACGCTGTTAGTATAATATTGCAACTCATTGTTACCCCAACCGCTACCGCCAATGTCATATCCCCACTTGGCAGTATCCGGTTTGCCGGTGTAATTAAACTCATCCTGCCAAAAAGCGGTGGTGGCAAACGTCCACCCCTTATCTACCGGGGGTGTTGGTGTAGAGATGTACGGCGTAGCCTCATCACCTTTGCCCGAGCACGAAAAAAAAGCCAGAAATAATAGAGTACTTATATTAGCATATAATCGCATAAAACAGTTTGGTAAATAAAGCAGCCGGGTTAACCGGCTGCTTTATTATTATAAGTAAATTAATAACCAGGGTTTTGAACCAATTTGGTATTACTTAATTCGTTAAGTGGAATTGGTAAAATTTCGTGAGTACCTGCTTTGAAGCCTTTAAAGCTTAATGCTGTGGCTGCTCTTCCAGTTCTTACAAGGTCAAACCAACGATGCCCTTCTGTTGCCAATTCTAAACGACGCTCATTGTAAATATTATCCAATGTTGCCGGAACAGCCGCTAAACCAACTCGTGATCTTACTGCATTTAACAATGCCGATGCACGACTGGCATCACCACCGCTTTGAACTAAGGCTTCAGCCTCCATCAAATAAGTATCGGCCAAACGAATCTCAATATAATCGTTCGGAAAATTAAGCTCGGCAGTACCTGTTGCTGCTTTATACTTAAGTAAAGGAGCAAACTTTTGAATGTGATAGCCGGTGCCTTGATAGCTGCTTTCATAACTGCTTTTGGTTACTTTAGCCAAGCTATCCATATTTACAATGGTGTAGCCATACCTCGGGTCACCCTTCATAGCATTAACCAATTGAGTGGTTACGGGATTAAAACCCCAACCTCCCCAATAAACAGGGCCGTTATAACCACGCGCACCAACCATTTGCACATAAACGTTCGATTTAAACTGGTTCCAGTTATTCCAGCTGTAGCTTTGGGAACCGGTATGAACAATTTCGAATATAGACTCGCTATTAAACTTATTTTCAGGGCTAAAAATGGCACCGAAATTAGTTAACAGCTTATGGTTAAATGGCCCGGCAGCACCTGGAGTTCCGTTTACTAAAGCAAATTGCGTAGCAGCCGCAGCCCATTTCTTTTCGTAAAGTAGTACTTTACCTAAAAGTGCGATAGCTGCAGGCTTAGTAGCGCGCCCGTTCTCGCTCGATGCAACAGTTGCAGGCAAATCTGCTATGGCAGCATTAAGGTCAGCTTCTATCTGAGCATAAACAGCTTCTTGTGCAGCTTGAGGCTGGTTATAAACCTCATCGGGTGACAGTGGTGCTGTAAACAGAGGCACATTTTTAAATAAACGCACTAAATCAAAATAGTAATGCCCTCTTAAAAATTTGGCTTCGGCTGTGTAGCGTTTTTTATCAGCATCGCTCAGCCCAGGAACGTTAGGAAGTTTGGATAAAATAATATTTGTGCGGCTTACACCCCTAAAATTATTACCCCAAAAACCACCTTGCGGTCCGGATGCCGGAGTTAAGGTGTAAGTATTCCAGTTTTGCCATTGCGGAACATCAGAATTACCGCCACCGCCGGCAAAACAATCATCGGAGGCCGAATTTAACGGGCCCAAGGGGCCGGCATAAGTGTTATCCAAGCCACCTGTTTCGGTTACCAAAGGATCATAAGCAGCTACTAAACCGGTAAATGCTTCTGTTGGGTTTGAATAATAATTAGATTCGAGCGACTGTCCTGCGGGCTGAAGCTCAAGAAACGATTTTTTACAGGATGCAAAGCCGGCCAAGCCAAAAAACAGGATGGCTGCACCGTAATTGATATATTTTCTTTTCATAAAAAATGAATTAAAATTTGCTGTTAGAAAGTAATATCTAATCCTAAAAGGAATGAACGTGATTGTGGATATAAACCTCTGTCTACACCACCAACAATCTCCGGATCAAAGCCATTATATTTAGTGATAGTAGCTAAGTTGTTGCTGCTCAAATAAAATCTTACACGTTGAATATCAACTTTGCTTAATACACTTTTAGGGATGCTGTAACCTATTTGCGCAGTTTTAACACGGAAATAAGCACCACTTTGCAAGTAAAAGTCTGATGGGTTGGCAAAGTTTTTATTAGGATCGGTATCGGTTAAACGGGGATAATTGCTTCCGCTGTTGGTAGGTGTCCATGCATCTAAAGCAGCTAACGGGTAATTGGCTTTCTGAATATCCAAACGGCGGTACCCCTGGTATATTTTATTACCCCAGGCACCTTGTCCAAATATCTTAAAGTCAAAACCTTTGTAATTTGCACTCACATTTAAGCCATAGGTGTAAGAGGGTAACTGTGAGCCTAAGAAAACACGGTCGGCAGCATCAATAGTACCATTACCGTTAGTGTCTTGAAACTTTAAGTCTCCGGGCTTGGCATTGCCCTGAATTTTGTTGCCGTTTAAGGCATAAGCATCAATTTCTGCCTGTGAATGGAATACACCTAAAGTTTTAAAACCAAAAAATGAACTAACTGGCTGGCCTGCCTGAGTACGGAATAGCGGGTAGCTGCTGTTTTGGAAACTACCACCATCTAAAAATGGAGTAACACCTAAGTTGGTAACCTCATTATGGTTGTAAGAAATGTTACCTCCAAAGTTCATTTTAAGATCGCCGAATGATTTAGTATAATTTAGCTCAACCTCAATACCTTTGTTTTCCAGATCGCCTACGTTAGCCCGCAATGCACTATTAAAACCGGCATACCCGGGTAGTGGTACAAATTGCAGCATATCTTTGGTAACCTTTCTGTACAAATCAACCGTTAAGCTTAAATTCTTGAACAATACAGCATCAAAACCAATATCTGTAGTGTGCGTAGATTCCCATTTCAGGTTAGGGTTGGCAGGTGAGTTAGGGCTGTTACCTATAAATAACTGATCGTTGCCAAATACATAATTGTTACCGCCACCAACAACAGAGGTGTATTGAAATGGATCTAAAGCAAGCTCATTACCTATTACACCATAAGATGCACGAAGTTTGAAGAAATCAACAAATGAGTTTTTGGGAAAGAAATCTTCTCTGGTAGCCACCCAGCCAACTTGTGCTGAAGGGAAAGTACCATATACATTATTTGAACCAAATTTTGAAGACCCATCACGACGAACAATACCTGTAAAAAGATACTTTTGATTGTAATCATAGTTCAAACGTCCGAAGTATGAAAAAACGTGGTATGGCTGAGATTCGTAAGCACCACCAATCCTGTTGGCATTAGGCAATGCATAGTTGAACGAAAGCTGTGAATAATTGGCTACCGGCAAGTTGTTGTAAGTAGCGTTTACGCCAACTTCGTCCTGCTCAAATGCACTTGTACCTAATAAAGCAGTAAAGCTATGTGCCCCAAAAGCATGGCTGTATGAAGCCGTATTATCCCAGTTCCAGGTTAAATTACGGTTGCTTGAGCGGTTTGCGCTTTGGTTAGTTGTGTTATTATTTTGAGTACCCAGGTAATATAATGGGGTGTATGACTGGCTACCAAAAAATGCTTGTTTACCGTTAATTTGAGTTCTGAACTTCAAGCCTGTAACTGGCTCTATTTCCACATAAGCATTGCCCAATATATTATGTGACCATCCGTAGTTACCACGCTGGGTTTCCAGGTAAGCCAACGGGTTTGACATTTCCTGTCCAACATTTTGTGATATGCTGTAAGGTATACCATCTGCATTGCGTATTACCGGCCGGGTTGCATATACGGTTCCGGCAGTATTACCAGTGTACAACACCGGTGTAGTCGGATCAAGATTCAAAGCTGAGCTTAAAGGGCCGCCAAACTCACTGTTAGTACTAAAATTGCTTTGGTTTCTGTTATATACGTAGCTAAAATTTTGTCCAATGGTTAGCCATTTTTTAAGTTTAGCACTGTTATTGGCTACAAAGTTGTAACGCTTATAATTTGAAATATCCGGAAATATAGTTCCTTGCTGATTTAAATAAGAAAACGAAATATAGCTGGATGTTTTCTCAGTACCTGATTGTATACTTAAACTGTGATTTTGTATAAAGGCACTTTTATCAAAAATCACGTCCTGCCAATCTGTACCTGCACCAAGCGATGATGGGTTTGCATAGGGTAAGGCAGTACCGTCGTTTACCGCTACCTGGTTTCGTAAAGTTGCATATTGCTCTGCGTTGGTAACCTTAGCCCTGGTAATAGGGTTTTGGTAACCGGCATAACCGTTGTAATTTAACACAGGCGCTCCAGATTTGCCTTTTTTAGTAGTTACCAAAATAACACCATTAGATGAGCGTGACCCGTAAATGGCCGCTGACGCATCTTTTAATACTTCAAAAGATTCGATATCATTAGGATTAATATTTTCGATACCACCATTTAAAACAACTACCCCATCCACTACATATAATGGCTCACTGTTGTTAATTGAGTTAACACCGCGTATACGGATTTGAGCGCCAGTACCTGGTGCACCAGAACTGTTAACCACTGTAACACCAGATGTGCGGCCTTGTAATGCCTGATTAACGTTCAAAACCTGCTGATCTTGAATATCGCTGGCTTTAACCCGGCTAATAGCACCTGTAACCACACTTTTCTTCTGTGTACCAAAACCTACTACTACCACATCGTTCAGATTAGTAGTTTCTTCGGTCATGGTGATATTAACTACACTTAGTCCTCCTACACCTACAGTTTGGGTAGCATAACCCACGTAGGTTGCTATTAACGTAGCATTAGGCTGGGTGTTAATACTATAATTACCGTTAACATCAGTAACACTGCCGGTGCTGGTGCCTTGTACTTTAACTGATACGCCTACTAAAGGCTGTCCGGCCTTGTCAGTTACTTTACCTTTAATAGCGCTTTGAGCCAGCACCATTTGGGCAGCAATAAAAATGAAAGAAATTAATAAAGTAAGTTTTTTTCTCATAATGTAAAAAGCTGATTGAAAATTTAATAGCTGTATGGCTCTAAGCTTGGCGAGCTCATACTGTAAAAACAGGTAAATAGAGGGTTACCCATAATGCCTTAGCAGGTACGCTGTACTCATGTTGTATAAATAAATTGTATAACTGGCTGTGGCGAAAATCAAGTGTCGCCTTACTAATTGGTGCTGTAAAGGTATGTAACAAAAAAAGTATCAAACAAATTTATTTTCATAAATATTTGATTTTTAGATAGTTAACAACATTTTGAAACGTTTTGACAACAAGTTAACTTTAGATGTTTAGTACTGATAATCAGTAACAAAAGCTGCAATGGGCCTGATTTGAAGAGATATTTTGATACGGTATAATCCGGATGATGATTTCTATACAAGAACTGTTGGTTTGTGCCTGTACGTACTCATAGGGCACTTTATGTCTACATAAATTTCTAAGGAAATAAGCGTATTAACTATTTAGCTTAAGTGATCAGTTAAAAATAGATTCCTGTTAGTTATCAACTGCTTACAAAATCAGATGCTTGATTATCAAGCGTATCAAACCGAAAACAACTACCTGTAATTCAGTGTTTTATAAAAAAAATGCTATTTAGAGCAGGATAGATTGTTTAATTTTGCCATGAAGCATCTAACTATCTAATCAGTAATTTGATAACTCCCGTAAGCAATGCTTAAGCAACTTCATTAATGCTTTGAAAAGAACACCTCAATTCACTTATAAACTTATTATGCTATCTAAACTCACACTCACAGCATTAGCTGTTACTTCTTTTTGCATATCCGTACAGGCGCAGGTCAAGCAGGGCTCCTCAGGCTCTATTGATCGAAAAGTAGATAAGCTACTATCTCAAATGACGTTGGAAGAAAAGATTGGCCAGCTTAATCAATACACCAGCGACCGCCTTTCTACCGGGCCACTTACGCCTAACAGTTCCAAGTATCAGGAAATTAAAGATGGTAAAGTAGGTTCCATGCTTAATGTGCGCGGGGCTAAAGAAACCCGAACTATTCAGGAAATGGCAATGCAGTCGCGTCTTAAAATACCGCTACTATTTGGCTTAGATGTGATACATGGTTACCGGGTAACCTTCCCTATCCCACTGGCTGAAGCTGCTAGTTGGGATTTAAAGGCTATTGAAAATTCGGCCCGGGTTGCAGCCACCGAATCTTCCGCATCGGGCATCCACTGGACCTTTGCCCCGATGGTAGATATAGCACGCGACCCACGCTGGGGCCGGGTGATGGAAGGTGCAGGTGAAGACCCATATTTAGGATCGTTGATTGCCCGCGCCCGGGTACAGGGCTTTCAGGGTAAGGGTTTAGGTAGTTTAGATGCGGTGATGGCTTGTGCCAAACATTTTGCTGCCTATGGCGCTGCCATTGCTGGCCGCGATTATAATACCGTTGATATGAGCGATCGCCAGTTATGGGAAACTTACCTGCCACCATTTAAAGCAGCAGTTGATGCGGGTGCTGCCACATTTATGAACTCCTTTAACGAATTGAATGGCATACCCGCCACCGGTAACGCTTACTTACAGCGCGACATCCTGAAAGGAAAATGGAATTACCAAGGCTTTGTAGTGAGTGATTGGGGTTCGATCAGCGAAATGGTAGCTCACGGTTTTGCCAAAAACAACACCGATGCTGCCCGCCTGGCCATTACTGCCGGTAGCGACATGGATATGGAAGGCCATGCCTATCTTACTGGTTTACCTACCTTAGTTAAAGAAAACAAGGTTGACGTGGCTCTGATTAATGATGCTGTGAAACGCATCCTACGCAAAAAATTTGAATTAGGCTTGTTTGATGATCCGTACCGCTTTAGTAACGAAGCCCGCGAAAAGAAAGTGCTTAACTCAGCACAAAACCGCCAAGCGGCATTGGATGTAGCTCAAAAAAGCATCGTACTTCTGAAAAATGATAATCAATTGCTCCCCCTGTCAAAAGCAACCAAAACCATAGCGGTTATTGGTCCGCTGGGTAAATCGAGCAGTGATATGAAAGGTTTTTGGTCGGTTGAGTGGGACAATGATCACTTGGTATCACCGTTTGAAGGTTTACAAAATAAACTGGGTAAACAAACTAATCTGCTATATAGCCAAGGCTGCAATATCAATGATAGTTTGCGTACCGGTTTTGCCGATGCCGTAGCCACTGCCCAAAAAGCCGACGTAATCATTATGGCCGTAGGCGAAGCCTTTAACATGAGCGGCGAAGCTAAAAGCCGCGCTAATATTCATCTACCTGGCGTGCAGGAAGATTTAATTAAAGCCATTAAAGCTACCGGCAAACCCGTAGTAGTAATGGTAATGGCTGGAAGGCCGCTTATTTTTAACTGGACAGCCGACCATGCCGATGCCATTTTATACACATGGTGGTTAGGCAGCGAGGCAGGCAATGCTATGGCCAACGTACTTTTTGGCGATTATAACCCGGCCGGTAAATTGCCTATCTCCTTTCCGCATGCCGAAGGGCAAATCCCTGTTTTTTATAGCAGCAAAAGCACCGGCCGCCCTTCTCCGAATGGCGAACCTGCTCCTTACCGTTCCAGCTATCTGGACATTTCTAATACGCCCCGATATGCGTTTGGGTACGGCTTGAGTTATACCGACTTCGCTTTTACAGATTTAAAGCTCAGCAAAACGAAAATTAACAAAACCGATGAGTTAACAGTAAGCTTCACCTTAAAAAATACCGGTAAATATGCCGGTGAGGAAGTAGTGCAAATGTACGTGCAGGATGTAGTAGCCAGCGTAACCCGCCCGGTTAAAGAGTTGAAAGACTTTCAGAAAGTGTATCTCAAACCCGGCGAGAGCAAGAATATCAGCTTTACTATTAACCGCGAAAAACTTTCTTTTTACGACCAGAAAATGAACTGGACTACCGAACCCGGAGAATTTAAACTGATGATTGGTAACGCCTCAGATCATATTTTATTGCAAGATAAATTTGAGTTGATGAACTAATATTAACGAATTAATCAAACACAAAATGCCGCCATAAATAAGCGGCATTTTGTGTTTACAGATATATGCATTGGTTACATCTGCATACAATTACAGGCGAAACAAGCTTGCTTACGCCGTTATACTGTTTAACTTTGCACGCCAGTAACGCCGGATACATTTATTGCCCGGCATCAACCATAGCACCATGAAAAAAATACTGTTTTGCATTAAAGAATACGCATACTTAGCCGAAAAGATTTTAATTCATGGCGACTATGAAAAAGGCGAATTAGCCATCAGCTACTTTACCGATGGCGAGCGATACCAGCGAATTTTATCGCCGGTAGAAAACCGGGATGTGGTAGTCATTGGAGGCACGGTGAATGATGAAGCCACCCTCGAACTGTTTGACTTAGCATCATCACTGGTAAGCTACGGTGCCAGTTCGTTATCCCTGGTTATCCCCTACTACGGTTACTCCACCATGGAGCGTGCGGTTTTACCAGGCGAAATTGTTACCGCTAAAACCAGAGCCCGGTTACTTTCGGCCATACCCCGCAGTGCCAAGGGTAATAAAATTTACCTGTTCGATTTACACTCCGAGGGTACGCAGTATTACTTTGAACACGAGGTTTACCCGGTACATGTATACTGTAAGCCTATCATCATTGAAGCAGCTAAACACTATGGCGGCGACAATTTTGTAATGGCCAGCACCGATGCCGGTAGGGCTAAATGGGTAGAATCGCTCGCTAATGATATTGGTGTTGCTGCAGCTTTTATTCTAAAACGCCGCCTGGCAGGCGACCATACCGAGGTAACCGCTATTAATGCCGATGTAGATGGCAAAACCGTTATTATTTACGACGACATGATCCGCTCAGGGGGCAGCATTGTAGGTGCCGCAAAAACTTATAAAGATGCCGGTGCCAAAGATATTTATGTAATAACTACCCACGGCCTATTTGTAAACAACGGCATCGAAAAACTCAAAGCCAGCGGTCTCATCAAAAAACTCATCTGCACCGATTCACATGTTAACGCCTGCAACATTCAGGATGATTTTGTTGAGGTGAGAAGCATTGCGGCCTTGGTGTGTGAGGCCATCAGGTAAAGTTTGTTATCAAGGGTTTTTCTTGGTTATTTCTTTGGTCATTTTTAAAGTAAGAGCAAAAAGCACGAGTAACCCAACGCCACCGGCTATCCATAAAAGCCAGGCCGGCAATTGCTGGTTTTTTACTTTTGGCTGTCCATTGGTTAATGAGACAATGGTACCATGATTAACTACGGGCAATACCTTACTGATGCTATCTGCAAAAAACTGTAAATCGTAAAAGGGAGCATTCAGTTTCGCGTTACCAAACCATAACTGGTACTGGTGCTCTTTTTTAAGATACGCAACCAGTGACTGTTCAGTCTGACTCACTTGCAAAACTTTTACTGCTAAAGGCTCATTATCTCCATTGTAAATAATTAACTGCATTTTAGAAGCTTTAGCCGAGAAATATACATCTCCGTTACCAGCCGAAGACACCCGCGTGCCTTTTACCTGTTCTCTTTTATTACCATCAACTTGATATATCTCTAAGCTGCGCTGATAGTACTTTGCGCCTGTCAATTCTAAGTGTAACTTATTAACACTATACGCATGTTTAAAAGAAAGATTAATGAAAGTGCTATCTGCCTTATTTTGAGTTTTAATACTTGCTATAGGCACAGATACATACTGCAGTGGGATATTCTCTTCAACATACAAGCCCGCCTGTAAAATATTTACCGGAGTTAAATTACGCCCGTTAACCTGAATTTTAATGTATCGGTAAGTACTAACCGGCAGCAATAATAATTCCTCGAACGAACCTCCCTTACGGTTATCATTATTTTGCAAGCCGATGTTTTCTTTAATTGCAAACCAATGTGTTAAATTATCGCTGCCAAGCACACTCAGATTACGATTTACGGCAGTATTACGAAGTTTAAGCCATAACCTGCTGATGTTTAGCTTGTCCCTGTTTTCGGCAATAAACAAAGTTAGTGTATCGTTAACAGAACTTTTAGTTACTGCCGGAAGTTCACGATAATTGCTGCGTTTCTTTTCGAATAGCGTATTGCCTAACAAGTAAGCAACAGTGATGCCTTTTTCATTTCTCAGCCTGATGTCTGCCAAACTCCGTTGGCATTGAGCTACCAGGTCCGGCTGCAGTTCTACACGGTAAAATCCGTCAGTAGTAACCGGCTTAAGAGCTGCTTTATATTTAAAACCCTGTTGTGCAAATAATGGCAATGCACAACAAAGTATTATACCGGTTATTTTAGCTTTCCGTTTTAGGCTCATCTTCAACAATAATTTTCTTAACCTTTTGATACATAAACGATACAATGAGCAACAGAACACCTAAACAAAAGAATGCAGCTATTTTACCTGCCGGCGGAATGTTTCGTATATCAAATAAAAACAGCTTTGCCAGCGTGATGGTAAACAAGGTTAATGAAATGATACGCAATGTGCTAAGCTTATGCTTCATTCCTAACCACATTAGTGCAAACGAAATGAGCCCCCATAAAACAGGCAATCCTGTTTTAATGTAAACCGTCCTGATACGATTTAATGAATGTGCTGTATTATAAAACAACGAGTTGTTAGCTAAGGCAACTTCCATACTTAAAAACAACACAATGCTACCAGCGATTATCCAGCTTGCTATTTTAATGTACTTATCAGGCAAATGATTTTGCATTAACCTTATCAATTGATAAAATAGTAAACCAGCCATTACAGCACTTACCCAATGTGCAATAAAGTGTAATGAATTTATTTTATGCTCAACAAGCATTACATACTGCACATCGAAAAAGCTTTGATTATTTAGCAAATAAATCAGCAAGGTTACCAAAATTAATATAGCATTAACCGGCCATGGCAATTTAACATGCTGATTTGACTTTGCCACCTGATCAAAAACATACACAAAAGCTGTTATATAAAGCACAACGTAAAGCACGCTTAAAGCTGTACCCGAATACCTGCTTGCAAACTGATGATTAACTTCTAATAATCCGCTCAAAAACAGTAAGGCAAATGCTATGTACTGAAATACCTTACTCCTTACCCCAAAACCATAAACTTTTGGATTATCATCCTTATTGACGAATATATATAAGCCATAAGTAGCTATGGAAGCTACCAGCGTAGTGATAAACCCTTTGTTAGCGATAATAGTATAAACAGGCAGCGTTGAATTATAAAGATCTGACCAGTCTAAAAATAGACTGATCATCATAGTGCTCCAAACAATAAGCGAAGCCAGCTTCATCAATTTGATATCTGATTTAAGGTAAAGCCAGTATAATAACACCGCTTCAACAGACCAAAACATAGTAATGTAGTGTCCGTTTAGCTGAATGGGAGCGGTTAATGAAATAAAAGTAAGCGTGATGCCAATAAGCAGGTACAGTATATTGGTATCTACTTTTTTCGCCTTGAACAAGGTAAATGACAAAATAAGATTAATGGCCGCCAAACTAGCAGAGAATAAACCTTTAAACCCGGCATGATGCATGGCCGTGAGCAGGTAAAGCCCGGCCCCAAAATATAGTGCTGTATTACATAAAAGCAAACTAAAATCTGCCCCTATAAATGCCTTATTCTCTTTTATATTGTTAGCTATATTGATAGCTAAAAACAATAAATACAATATACTGCAATACACAAAAACTGTACTGGCCGCTGTATCAGGAACGGTGAATAGTACCCCAACAACAATGAGCACAGTTAATCCAAAAGCGGTTGCATTAAGTATACGCCATAACTTAAAGTATGCGATAACAAGTAAACCAGCATTTAAAATAAGCAGGTATATAAACAATGCATGGTAATTAGTATGGCCGTTGCTTACCATAAACGGACTGGCCAAGCCTCCCACTAATGCAATCACCGCTAATTCTTGCCTGTCGTATAACAGAGATAACACACAAGCAAATAATGTGATAATAATAAGTATGATAAAAGCACTGGCTTGATTGAATAAATGAAACTGGTGATAAGCCAAGGTAATGGTAAAATAAAATACGGCCAGCCCACCCCCTACTAATACAGAACTAAATGCCTTATAACTGTTACGCAGTTTGTGCGCAATACATACCAAAATAGCACCACACAAAATGCCAATACCAACACGGCCTACCGGTCCTACCCAATTATTATCGATAGCATATTTCACAAAAAAGCCAATGGCCAAAACCAGTATGGCAATCCCGATTTTATTAACCAGATTTTCGCCTATAAATTTTTCCAGATCAGGATGACGCTCAAAAAATGATTGTCGAGGCTCAAGCGTTTTATATACCGGTGGTTTTAAAGGTGGTATTGAAACCGGCTTGGGAGCAGGTACCGGCTCTGTAATTACTTCTTTGTACGACTCTACCAAAGTTGGCTTAGGAATAGCCGGAATCGGAGGCATTTCGGGCTCAGCTTTCTGCCTAGCTTTAACCGGATCGGGTAAGGGCTTAACTTCAGGCTGATAGCTCTTATCTGTAGGGGGATCGAGATTCTGTTTTAGCATTCGCTGTAGCTCCGCTATTCGATAATCTAAATGCTCAATCTTAGTATCGTAACTATTTTTTTGAGTGACTAATAAATAGATAATCACCAGCAATAGTACAACTAAAAGAAATTCCATATGAAAAGGTTAGGCAATAAATATATCAAGTTATTTCGTAAACCTATCACGAACAGGATTTATCGACATCATGTCGGTATTAAACTCATCATGTTAACATCCCTGACCGGCTTAATATGAACAGCAATC
>CAJYJH010000091.1 GCA_913775265.1 uncultured Mucilaginibacter sp.
CTTCAATTCATTTAAAATATAATTCAACATGAAATTTAAATCTACTATTGCGCTGATGCTGGCCATCGGAACGCTGGCATCATGTCAAAAAACCAGCTCAGGCGACGAAACCACACCGGAACCGACAGCAAACGGTACTTATATTTTAACGGTTAGTCCGGCTGCATCAACGGGTGTTGCAGATTACCTGCTAACCTCTCAGAGCTTAGAAACCGGAACTGTTACCACAAAACAAAATGGTGTTGAACAGGATGGTACCTACAGGTATTACGTAACTCATAACGGTAAGTTTTTCAGCATGCTGTACGGCCAGGGCAATCCGGGCGCGGTTACGGCTTACAATATTCAGGGTGGCAAGCTTAATAAGCTAACCAATTTCCAGACAGAAACCGTACAGGCATTTGCCCCGGTAAATGATGACCTGCTGCTTTTAAAGATATCCAGAAGCTTAACGGCTCCAACCTCCAGCTGGTATAAAGTTAATACTAATAGCCTTACCATTACTTCGGAAGGAACGGTGAACACGCTGGATATGACCGGACTTGGAGAGCTGGCGCACTTTACCTGGCTTAAACAAGTGGGCAACAAGGTATTTGCACCTTACCAAACTATTAACGACAGAAGCTTTAACACCGCTTATCCCAACAGGGCGTTTATTGCGGTATTCAACTATGCTGATATGAAGCTCGAAAAAATCATTACTGATAACCGCGCCAGCTTTATCGGTAGCTATTTTAGAGACGGGCTTTCGGTACAGGAGAACGGTGATGTGTATGGCTTTTCGCCATCAGCAGCAACTACCGGCAACAACTTATCATCAACCAAGCCATCTGCGGTATTAAAAATAAAAGCAGGCACTACTGAGTTTGACCAAAGCTATTACTTTGACGTAGAAGCAGCCAGCGGGGGCATGAATATTACATCGTGGATTTATGTAGGTAACAATACTTACATTGTTCAGTCACAGGCTAAGTCAGAAAAAACGTCATTCCCTGCCGGTTTGCGCATTGGCATTGTAAACGTAGTTGATAAAACCTACAAAGCAGTAACCGGGTTTCCGGCCGTTGCAGAAATATCAACAGTAACCACAACCAATTACACACCTAAAGACGGTAAAACCGGCTACGTAGGTGTTAATTTTAAAGATGGTACCAGCTATGTTTATAAAATAGATGCCAGTACACAAACTGCTACCCGCGGTTTAAAAATTGAAGGCGGTACCGTAACTGCTGTTCAAAATTTAAAGTAAAACCTATTCAGTATAACAAGCCGGGATCAGGTCATAGCTCCCGGCTTGTTTACTCCTCACCAAACAAGCACCCATAAAATCATGATTAGTACCCTATACCTCATGCAATTAGTTGCCTTTTACTGTTGGCAGGCCACCTCAAAGTATACCAGGCCAGAGCAGTTTTTTACCACGCCAACACTGGCTAAAGCATTTCACAATAAATCATTTATTCGCGGTTTAGCTATCGCCTTATTGCTTGCGGCAAGTGTGGGTTTTGTGTTAAAAATGGGGGTGATGAGTGGCATTTGTGGTTTTATAGTGGGCTTGATGGGGGTAGGATGTTTATGCGTGTTGCTGATGCCCTTTAGATACATCCGTTTACAGGGCGTTGCCATTTTATACATCTGTAGTGTTGCACTCGAAAATTTGATTTAACCCATGCCGGCAAATAAAAAATATTTAACTAAATCGCCCTGGACCAAGTTTTCCAAAATATTAATTGGTACGCTGGGCGGGTACCTCGTAACCATCAGCTTTCATGTAGCGCTTACCCGCATATTTCCGCAAGAATATGTGATGGTTACTTCATTCATTACAGGTTATTTACTATGGGCAACGCTTTTGCTTTTTGCTTTCATTATCAATAAAGCCTGGAAAACTTGGGCAATCTATACTGCCTTAATTGTGGTGTTTTCGGGTATTTACTTTATCCCGGTTAAGTAAGGTTATGGACAACAGAAAGTATAACATCTATTTTAACACACATACCATTAGTGGCATTATTATCTGTGCGGTATTGTATGTGATGTTTTTTGCGGGCTCGTTCTCTTTTTTTAAAGATGACATTGTATCATGGCAAAAAAATGAGTCGTACCATCGCACATCGGCTGTGCAAAAAGACTTTAATTACGTACTGGATTCGTTATCAAAGCATCATAAACTGCAGGGGCGCGATTTTGATTTTACCATGCAGCGCCACAATGCTGGCATGTATGTGTCCATGACGGCATCGCATGATACGACCGTTAAAAAACAAAAAGCGCACAAAAAACACAGCGAAAAACGCGGTAGGGGAAGGGGCCGCGGTCGTGGTAGAGGTGATGATGATTCTGCTTTTTTTACGTATGATTTTAGCAAAAAGCAGGAAGCTGACTATGCCTCGTCTTATACGATGGGCGAGTTTTTATACCGCCTGCATTTTTTGGCTCAGGTAAACCAGATAGTGCCTTTTCGTATTGGTGTGCCTTTTGGCTATTTGCTGGCGGGTATCGTTTCCTTCATCTTTTTATTTGCGCTGATTACCGGTTTACTATTACACTGGAACAAACTGATATCTAACTTTTTCACGTTCAGGCCATGGAATAAGTGGAAAACGGTATGGACAGATCTGCACACTGTTTTAGGTGTAATAGGGTTTCCATATCAGTTGGTTTTTGCCCTTACCGGGATCATTTTAATATTTAACTCCTTCTTAATTGTACCTTATACCAAGCTCTTTTATAAAGGCAACGAAGAAAAAATTTTTAAGGATTTAGGCTTTGGTATCAAACCAGAATTTAAATACACTTATCAAAAGCTCAATGCGCCTTTTGATGTGAATAATCTGATAGCATCCACCGAACAAAAGTGGAAGAACAGTGATATTACCCTGGTTGCCGTTCGCAATTATGGCGACCAGAACATGCACATCGTAATACAGGGCAAGCCTCATACTGATGCACAGATGAACGGAACAGGAGAACTGATTTACCGCGTTCGCGATCGTCAGATTATTTCAGAACGTTCGCCGGTATCTGCACCGGGTTATATCAATGCGCTTCGGGGCACCATCTATCATCTGCACTTTGGCGACTACGGCGGAAGACCGTTACGTGTAATGTATTTTGTTTTGGGTATACTGGGATGTATTGTGATTAACTCGGGCGTAATGATATGGCTGGTAGCACGCGATAAAAAGAACATTCCTGAGCGTAAGCGAAAATTTAACTTTTGGACGGCTAACATTTACATTGCCACCAGTCTGAGCATGCTGCCCGTTACCGGCTTAACGATGGTTGCGCTTTTGTTTTTAAACAAACCTACGCAAGCAGACATATACCACTGGTTCTTTTACTCGTGGTTAATATTGAGCGTGTACTTCATAGCCCGCCGAAACTTAGAACTTACCAACCGGCAAACCACTTTTTTGTCGGCCGTAATATGTTTGCTCGTCCCGCTTTTTGACGGCGTACAGCGCCGTAACTGGATTTGGGAAACTTACCGTCGCGGAGCCTTTGATATTCTGTTTATTGATGTGCTGTTTTTAGCGTTGTCGATCATCAGCGGAGTAATATTTTGGAAGATGACGAAGAAGAAAAACATCACTTTAGCAGAAGATAATAAGGATATTAAAGCTAAACAATTAGTAACAGCTTAACGCCAGACTAATGATGTTGACGATGGCACTAACTATGAAATCAGGGCATTGCAAAGCGTAAGCAAATATTTACTGCCATAAAATCTGCCACCTGCTTAAAAGCTACCCATAAATACCGGGAGCTTTTAAGTAGGTGGTTTAGTGAAGAGGAACTACTGCAATACACCGTTGCCCGGTTGTTTAAAGTATATTTTTAAACGGATCGTTAAATAGTTCCTGCCGTTGGTAGGCTTCCATCTCGTGGTTGGTAATTAAGCAGGCGTTCAACTCGGCGGTTAAGGCTTCGTTATCAATGTTATGACCGATAAACACCAGCTCGTTCATGCGGTCGCCAAACTGGGCCGACCATTTCGATTCGATCAATTGTTGGTTGTACACAAAATCAGGGTATTGTATGCGTTCTTCATAAGTCATGGATGCCCACCAAACCCCTGAATGGTCTATACGCAGCGAGCCCCCTGCTTGCGAGAAATTGATCGCTTCGTTACGCCGCGAAGCCAGCCAGAACAATCCTTTAGCCCTGATGATGGTTGACGGATAATCTACGTCCAGGTAACGCCACAAGCGTTCGGGGTGAAAAGGCTTATTTGAGCGGAACACCACCGAGCCGATGCCGTAGCTTTCAGTTTCGGGCGTGTGTTCGTTTTCCAGCTCTTTAATCCAGCCTGCTGCCTGCGATGCTTTATCAAAATCAAACAGGCCCGTCTTAAGCACCCTGTTGAGCGGTATTTTACCAAACTGGCTTTCTACTAACTGCGCTTCGGGGTTTAATTTTTGGATAAGCGCCTTTAGCAGCCCTAAATCATGGGATTTAATTAAATCAGTTTTGTTCAGCACTATCACGTTGGCAAACTCAATTTGGTCAGTCAATAAGTTCACGATAGTGCGCTGGTCGGTAGGGTCATCGGTCAGCAGGCGGTCGGCCAGCTTTTCGGTGCTTACGTAGTCATTAAAAAAGTTAAAGCAGTCAATCACGGTTACCATGGTATCCAGCGTGCTAAAGCGGCTCAGGTCTATGTTTTGGTTATCATCGGCATAAGTAAAGGTTTGCGCAACAGGGATGGGCTCAGATATACCTGTGCTTTCAATCAGCAGGTAATCAAAGCGGTTTTCGAGGGCAAGTCGTTCTACCTCCATCATCAGGTCTTCGCGCAGGGTGCAACAAATGCAACCGTTGCTCATTTCCACCAGTTTTTCATCCGTACGCGACAGGGTTTGCTCGTTGGCCACCAGCATGGCATCAATGTTAATCTCGCTCATGTCGTTCACAATAACGGCCACCCGCATGTTTTCTTTGTTGTGCAAAATATGATTGAGCAAGGTGGTTTTACCTGCGCCTAAAAAGCCGCTGAGTACGGTAACTGGTAATTTGTTAAGCATAATATCAAAGTATTGAGCAGCAAAACTATCAATCAAAAATAATAAATGCAACAATGTTGCAATAAAATAACCATATTTGTGGCATGTTCTCTTCTACATTCCGCAAAAGGCTCGATCATTTTGGTATAGGTGTAGCCGTATTATGTGCCATACACTGCGCCCTGCTGCCGGTAATCATTACGATGCTGCCCATGTTTGGGCTTAGGTTTTTAGCACACCCGTTGCTCGAGATGGGCATCATCATGCTCTCGTTAATAATTGCGCTCGCCTCGTTAGGTAAATCATGGCGCGTGCATCGGCGCTGGTTACCCAGTGCCATAGTAATAATAGGTTTTGTACTGATTTTAACCGGGCATTTTGATGCCACCGAAGCTACCGAGTGGATATTTTTAACTGCCGGCAGTACACTGGTTGCCGCTGCGCATTTGGTAAACTGGCGTTACACTCAAAGGTGTACGCATACAAAATAACGACCGACATCTTAAACATTTATTTATAAATGCAATAATGTTGCAATTATAAAGTTCTAATTCTAAATTCGTGGTTATGATGTTACCGTTATTAAAAAGACTGAGGTGGTGCCTGTTTTTGTTGGTGTCGATGCTACAGCCTGCGTGCAAGCATAAGCAAGTTGATACACAAAGCGTATTTAAGCAATACCTGAAAGCCCACCAGGTAAAAGTTGATACGGACAGCCCACAGTAAGTTATGGTAGGCATCAAAGCTGTCAATCATCAATTTGGCCAGGTATCGCTCCGTTTTGCCGACTGGACGATACAGCAGGGCGAGCAATGGCTTTTGTTGGGCCAGTCGGGTAGCGGCAAAACCACGCTCATGAACATCATTGCCGGTTTGCTAAACCCCGCCACAGGCCAGGTGCATATCAATCAAACGCCGATCTATGAATTATCCAACGCTGAGCTCGACAAATTCAGGGGTCAGCATATCGGTATCGTGTTCCAGCGCCCGCACCTGATTAAAAGTTTAACCGTTGGCGAAAATCTTTTGATTGCGCCTTACTTTGCCGGTTTAAAACAAGACCGGGCGCGGGTAATGGAAGTTTTATCGTCGCTAAATATGGCCGATAAAATTAGTAGTTATCCCACCCAGTTGAGCCAGGGCCAGTTGCAACGTGTTGCTATTGCCCGTGCCGTCATAAACAAACCGGCCTTGCTGGTTGCCGACGAGCCCACCTCCAGCCTGGATGATCATAACACAGCAGCGGTGTTAGATATTTTGATCAGCCAATCGCGGCTCAACCGGTCAACGCTCATTGTATCTACCCATGATAAGCGGGTTAAAGAGCGTTTAAGTCAACACTACATTCTGGACTGATGAATGCCCTACAAATAAGCGTTAAATATTTAAAAGCCAACAAACTAAGCGCTTTGCTTAATGTAATGCTGGTTGCGTTTGGCATAGGCATATTAACCGTGCTGCTGCTGGCCGGCAAGCAACTCAACGACAAACTGGAAAGCAACGCCAAAGACATTGATTTGGTGGTAGGCGCCAAAGGCAGCCCGTTGCAACTGGTGTTAAGCAGCATTTATTATATTGATTTTCCAACCGGAAACATCCCGCTAAAAGATGCCCGGCAGCTGGCGACCAACCCGTTGGTAAAAAGAGCTGTGCCACTGGCTTTGGGCGATAATTACGAAGGTTTCAGGATTGCCGGTACCGACACATCATTTATTAACCTTTATGGTCTGACGCTGCAAACGGGCCGTTTTTGGCAAAGTCAATTTGAGGTAACGGTAGGGGCAGGGGTGGCTGCCAAACAACACCTTAAAGTAGGCAGCCGTTTTTACGGCGCACACGGCCTTACCGGCAACAGCGATATTCATAAAACACATGCCTACACGGTAATCGGTATCATTAAACCCCAAAACAACGTGGTAGATAACCTGGTGCTTACCGGTATATCGAGCGTTTGGGGTATGCACGAGCACGAGGATGAACACCCCGACCACGACGTACGCCCCGGGCAGCCCGAGCCTTTCGAAAACGGCGAAAAAGAGATTACCAGTCTGCTCATTCAATACCGCTCGCCGATGTCGGTAGTGCTGTTTCCGCGTATGGTTAACCAGTCTACTAA
>CAJYJH010000092.1 GCA_913775265.1 uncultured Mucilaginibacter sp.
TATGCTGTAATTAGTAAAGATATTATAAGGTAGCACACCAACATCTTTCAAAATCCAGATGATGATCGACACCAATAATGGAATCCATGCTATCAAAAAGAACTTGGCCGGACGATAACCACGGCGCGCAATTACCAACGAAACCGTCAGCAGGTACAATGAAACTAAACTTGCAAAACCTTGAATTATTTGGTATCCGAGATGAAAATTCCCCAGTAATAAAACAATGACGTCGACTGAATATATAGCATAAATAATATATGCCAGTTTATCCAGTTTAGGTATGGCAATCTTTGTATTCAAAAATCGCCTGATGAATTCAACACCTGTGATATTAACTAACGCTGTAAGAATAAAGAATGCCCTTACTGACCAAAAGGTATTATTTGGCCAAAGGTATTGAAATGTATATCCCTCAAAAGTTGACTGCACCAGCCCCACGACCAGTATATAGATCACATAAATTAAATATATTGGATCTTTGAGCGAAAAATACACAAACAAGTTATAGAAGAACATCACAAGGATAATTCCAAAAAACATCCCAAAACACGTATTTAAAACCAGGTTGCTATTTTCGATACTATCCCTATCTCCGAGATAAATCGGCATTTGCATCTTGAGATTTGACTTAATCCTGAAATAATAGATTTTTGTTGAATGTGGCTCTACATCAAGATGATAAATAAACTTATGGTAATTATTTGCTCGGGAATCAAAAGGCCGGGCATCACCGCTTTGATTAGCGATGTAGGCACCTCCCTCCGGACGGTAAAAATCGATGTTATATAATAGCGCCTGATCAAATTTTACTACCAAATCATTTCTATTACTTTGATTAGTAATTTGCAACTTTAACCAAACCGGAACTTTTAATAATCCGAAATCGGGTACATCTTTATTAGATTTGATGAAATCTTGCTGACGTTGTATTGCTTGAATGCTTTTTGACGAAGATGAATCAATATAGTATTCTGCTTTACCGCCAATACTCACAACCCCTTTGTTCAAATTGTACACCACTTGCGCATAACCGGCACAACTTGTCAAAAAAACCGAAAAAAGTAATAACAAAAACTTTTTATGCACGGCTGAAATACGCATCTTTCTAAGCAAATTATATATATAAATAATACAAGCCGCCACTTAAGCTTTATCGGCGTTAACAAACAAGCTTGATATTGGTCTACGCAGTGACCTTACTTTGGGCTTACCACCTTTAGAAAGCCTGAATATGAAGATTAACTGCCGGGATTTTAGATCCGGAAAGAGGTGATAAAATTCACTTTGCAATTCAGCAACCTGATTTCTGTAGTCGTCCTGCATTTGCTCAGGGTCATGGTTAAGCATGGCCATCATAAACACCAGTTGTGAAATAGGCTGAAAAGAAAGCCCGGCTATATTTGCTTCCGTCCAAATTCGTTCAACCGCTTGTCCTCCTTCTAAAAAAGCTGTTTCAGAGAACTCGGGCATGGTAATGATTCCTAAAGCGGAAGAATGGGCAACGGCTTTATTTACCATCTTTGTAAAGGCATTACCGCCTTTTAACTGCCTAAGAAAACCAATAGCGCCCTTGTCTGCAGCTACTTTAAAGCCGGCAAGTTCCGAATTTGATGCCCCAAGAGAGTTTACGTCCATGCCGTCACGCTTACCGGCTATCTCTTCTGGCGTCCATCTCAATTCTTGGGTAAACGTGTCATAGTGCCCTCGTGGATGCAGGATGCGCAACATTTCTGCTTTTCCCAGTATCTTACCCAATTTAGCCATAGTGGTATCTTCATCAATGATGTGAAGTGCAGCGCCACTTATTGACTTGATTGATAAGATAAGCCTATCATAATAATCCTGACTTAATACTTCTCTTGCGGTTAGGTCTCTGTTCGTGACACGCATATTAAGGCCGGGTTCCAGTTGCGCATACAATGGCTCTGCCGAATGATTAAATGCAATATGTGCTACTAACTTACGATTACCTTTAACCGGAAAATAGCTGTATCGAATACCGAAACCTAAAGCTGAAGCTTTAATACGGATGTTTTCTATAACTGCGCCGATAGATACATAAGAACCTAAGTGGGCAAAATCGAGTAAAGAAAAAGAATAATGTTCGTCATGGAAAAGAAACATACCCTTTTTATTGTATACGAACTTCCATGGCTGCGTATTGCCACCTGATGGGGCCATTATGCCAGCTTCAACTATTTGATTAATAACATCTTCAGGTAAATCAATATTTTGTCCTTCCTGCACAAAATCATCCACTATACCTAGCATCTCATCACTTGTTATCTCAGGCGGACCGATGTAAGTATCAGGAATATCGTGAGCTATACCAGCATCCTCATCTTTAATCAAATCCTCCATATCCACATAGTATCGGCCAGATTGATGGAATTGGTCGAGTAATAACCGACGACTGACATCGGTAGTTAATGCCCCACCTAATGTAACTGAAGAGGCCAACTGCGGCCAGGTATTGATAGATTGCTCTACCTCGAGCATTGATGCCTTGAGCCGTGTAGATATAGTTTCGGCTCCGATCATTTTAAGGATGTAAGGGATTTTATCTTCGTTTGATAAATCTTTGATATTTTGCGGATCAAGCCCGTTAGCCAAGCCGTGTAAGATGTCGCGATTAGGTTCCAGGTCAAAGCGTTCTACATCAAGCATACCCTTATCATTAGTATCCATAATTACTGGTATCTGCAACTCTCTGGCTTTGTAGCGGCTTAATATTTTGATGTCTAAACCATCGCAAACCTCTACCAACAGGTCTAATTTGCCGTTCCCTGTAAAAAACTGATCCATATTAGTTTCGGTCAGACCATCACTAAATATGTTCACTTTTAAAAAAGGATCTATTTCGGCTATTTCGCGGGCCACAATAACCGTTTTGTTCAAACCTAAATTTTGTACACCGGTACGTATCCGATTCAGATTACTCAGCTCAGCAGTATCAAAATCGGCTAATCTAAGCTCACCGAAAATACGTTCCATAGCCATGGTTAAGGCAATGGATTGCCCTACCGATAAACCTATAATACCTATTTTCTTTTTTCTCAGTTCATGTTGTTCTTCGCGGGTTATTTTGTACTGATTTCTATTTGTTCTAACCTCTACAAAATCTTCTTCATCCAGCAAATGTAATAATCGCTTGTTCCAAGGATAATAAACCCAAACGCCATACTCATCTATATCCCGGCCAGCCAGGAAAGTATCAATCAAAGCCGGGTACTCATTAGCTTTTATTTTAACAGATGGGTTCTTGCTCTTGATGAGTTCCTGCAACTGCCCATACATTTCATTCTGAACAAAAGATATTTGCCCGCTTGTAAACAATTCTTCAAGCCTCTGCTTGTCTTGTGCATTATCAAGCCTGAATATGAGTGGTTTATATAATTCTGGCGAATTAGCTTCACCGGTTAAGTACAATTTTAGATCCTTCATATATGCGTATAAGTTAGTTTATACGAAAAATGGGAAGGCAGGTTTGGTAGGCCCGGGTAATTGTTTTTAAAAAATGCTTAATTTATTGATATCTATATTACTATCCAGGCGACTTTTATTAGCCCGGGCAATCGTATCTGCCAAACTCCAGTTTTCGATTTTAGGTATTCTTAGCTGTAGATCAATCAAAATTTCTTTGTCTTTCAGCTTGTTAATTCTTGAGTCTTTGTCCAAGTCGCGCATCTGATAAATGGCTGCCTTGTCTTCGTCTTTGGCTAAATGCAGATCGTAAAGATTTTCTAAAATCATGCAGGTAGCAATTAAATCTAATTTTGGATAGTAGAATGTGCCCTTATTACCAATGTCTTCGATTAATACCATGCCAGCATTCACTACCGGTTTAACCGTGTAAGGGGCGCATAAGGCAAACAAAGATTGCAAACCAATTTGACTGCAAATAGCAATACCTGCACGGATGAGTAGCGGACTGCCAATACCATAACCAGCCAAATCGGGCGAATTCCATAAACCACAAACTTCGCCTGTGCCGGTCTGGGCTTTTTGCCATACCAAATCATATATATTAGGGTCCATGGCACCTGTAGCCTCTTCAATAGGCAATGGCTGACTGCCGCCCGACACATGTACACGGGCACCGCCCAAAACTTTTTTCCCGTCGAGTGATTCAACAACAATCACAAAGGCAGCAGGATTATACTGCCATTCATTTTTTGATGAGGTAACCTTTTTGATGCCAATGCTGGCTAACACATTGGTATGCCCTTCAACAAAAAGTTCGCAGGTATGTGGCTCGTCTATCGCTCGGAACGCCCTTAATTTTAAGTGAGGTTTATTAGGGCTTGTGGTTTCAGTCATTGATTGTTAAAGCAAAAAATCTGTCAGCGTAACCTTGTAATTATTGCATTGATGCTACAAAGTTAACGGTTATATACAAATATGGCCTTAACAAGCGCAGGTTTTACAAAAAATGGATAAAATACAGAGGCATTTAATCAAAATTCAATTCTAGCAGCTATTAAAAAACCCGGCGGATGCTTTAATTTCCGCCAGGTTTCAATATCTAAAAGTCTGCTATTTTACTTTAGTGAATTTATAAAGCAATACACCATGCGCAGGTACATTTAAAGCTAATCGGTCTGTACCGACAGCTACTGCTGCCACATTTTTTTGTCGCCACAAGTCGCGAACGGTTTGCTTGCCTGCGATGCCTAACTGGTTAAAATCATTGTACGACAAGTTAACCGGTTGTATCCCAAAGTTGCAGAAACCGACTGCTTTACTACCATCCTCCAACTGCTTGGTATAAATACGAAGCTCACCAATGGTTTGCACACAGGTAGCTTGTTTGCCTAATGGGTCTTGGTTTATGGCAATAACCTCATCATTAGTAAGCAGATTAAGCGTAAAGTCATCAAGCTTTTCCATATCGCAACCAATAAGCAGCGGGGCAGCAAAAAGGCTCCATAGGCTAAAGTGCAAGTATTGCTCATCGGGCTTTAGCTTACTTGGGTGCGGGTTACCCCAACCCACTGTACCAATCACCAGCATATCGGGGTCATTCCAGTTACCAGGCTTTGCATAAGGGGCCGATTTATCCTGAGCCAGCGCTATGTTTTTTACGCTTGTCCAAGTATCGGTAATGTCGTTGGTAGTACGCCACAGTGATCCTCCGGTAGAACCGCCCCATTTCCATACATCCGACATGCCGTATTGACATAAGCTGAATACGATATCGCGCGGCTGTTGCAACAAATACTTGCCCATTAAATCAAATGGTTTGATAGCAGTAGCCAGTTGGTTGCCGCCCTTGTAAGATAATGAGCTAACTTTGTTAGGATCATTACCCGGCAGGCCATCTATCACGTTACCGTAGCTACACCAGTCGTACTTCAAATAATCAAAACCCCACTCGCCGTACTTTTGAGCGTCTTGTTTTTCGTAGCCATAACTTCCTGCACATCCACCGCAAGTCCACGGACCAGGGCTGGAGTACAAACCCACTTTTAACCCTAACTGATGGATACTATCGGCAAGAGCTTTCATATTGCCAAACTTAACATTAGGGATGATATTACCCGCCTCATCGCGAAACTTACCACGCAGTGTTTGATCTTTAGAATCCCGGTGATTTTGCCAGAAATCGTCGATATTAATGTAGATCCAACCGTGGTTAATTAACCCACTTTTAACCATTGCCGCTGCCGCACGCTTAACTTTTTCAGCAGAAACTTCTCCCGCAAAGCAGTTCCAACTGTTCCAGCCCATAGGTGGGGTAAGAGCCATTTGCTGGCCGCATACAATTTTTAACTTCCGCTGTGCACTTCCTTGGGCATTTTTGGCGGTCAGCGTTACCATATAAGCTCCGGCTTTGTTAAGACGCCCGGTAATAAGCCCGTTATGTTTGTTGATAGTAACACCTTTTGGCAAACCGGCAGCCATAAAAACCATTGGCCGATTACCGGTAGCTGCCACCTGAAATTGCAAAGGCGAGCCGGGACGAACGCCGAATACTGATGCGCCGTTAATACGAGGCGATGCAGGTGCCTTGGGTGTTAAAATGTATGGCACTTTAGCAATCGGACTAAAAGTGAAAATACCTTCGCCATTAGTTTCAAATTTGGCATCTGCCCAATCAGCATGATCATAGTAGTTGCCATTGCCACCATCAGTCACAACCAACTCCAGCATTTTTATACCTGTTAAACTGACCTTACAAAACCGGGCACTATCACCCAAACGCATCACACCGCTCGACCACAATTTTTTTCCGTCTCCGTTAACCACAAACTCTACAGCAGGTTCGTGGCCTTTAATTTCATCGTCGATGCCCACGTAAGTGTTAAACGCCGATGCTTTGCCATTGAGTTGGATCATCAACGAGCTTTCGGCATGGGTACCAAAACCACGTTTAAAAGTTTTGCTTGCAATAGTGATGATTTTGCCGTCAACCGTTTTATTTTTTAAAGGCACTCCGTAACCCTGGGTGGCGTTACTCAGATCCAGTTCGTCGAGCCAAAGGGTTTGCGTCTGTGCCTTGGAAGTTCCAATTACTGCGAAAATCAGGAATGCAAACGCAGGCAATATTTTTTTATAAAGAGTATTCATTTCTTCGTTTTTGTTAGAGTATTATTTTGCTGCAAACCGCCACCAATCAAAATTAAACAACTTTTCATTTCCGCCTTTAAACACCAGGTAAACATCATGCAGGCCTTTTACCTCAGTAACTTTTGCGGATAAGGTTTGCCATGCTGCTTTACCGTTGTCTTTGTTAACATTGCAGTTACCAATTAAAATCCCATCGGGTTCGTCTAACCTGATTTCGATGCTACCTCCGGCTAAAGGCATTACGCTTGCTTCAAAGCGGGTTGCCCCTTTAGCAAAGTCAACGCTTCTTATTTTGATGTAATCATTGTTGTCAACATCTGTTACATATACAATCTCCTTACCGTCACTGGCTACTTCCACACCACTCTCCCAGGCAATCGTTTCGGCCTCTACCCTGCTGTAAGGGTTTACGTTTTTTACAGCCCTTTT
>CAJYJH010000093.1 GCA_913775265.1 uncultured Mucilaginibacter sp.
AAGGTCTTGTTATTGAATGGCGGTCCGGGGGCAACGCATGAGTACTTTGAGTGTATGGAAAGCTTTTTACCCAATAAAGGTATTGAGTTTATTTATTATGACCAGTTAGGCTGCGGTAATTCTGACAATCCGAAAGATACTTCAATGTGGAGCCTGCCCAGATACGTAGAAGAAGTGGAGCAGGTGCGCCAGGCGCTAAAATTGGATAAGGATAATTTTTATCTACTCGGTCATTCGTGGGGAGGGCTTTTAGCCATCGAATATGCCTTAAAATATCAAAACCACTTAAAAGGTTTGGTAATCTCAAACATGATGGCCAGTTGCCCTGATTACGGAAAGTATGCTAACGATGTGTTGGCAAAGCAAATGGACCCAAAAGTACTGGCTAAAATAAGAGCTATTGAAGCTAAAGGCGATTTTAAGAACCCGGAATATATGCAGCTGCTGATGCCTAACTTTTATGCGAAGCATGTCTGTCGTATCCCGTTAAACCAGTGGCCGGAGCCGATCAATCGGTCATTCAGCAAAATGAATGAATCATTATACGTAACCATGCAGGGGCCAAGCGAATTTGGGGTGTCCGGTAAACTCGAAAAATGGGACCGTAAAGCAGACCTCCCTAAAATTAAAGTTCCAACCTTAACTATTGGCGCCGAAGGTGATATCATGGATCCAAAGCATATGGACTGGATGTCGAAACAGTTGCCGAATGGCAGTTATCTGTACTGCCCTTATGGAAGCCATTTGGCTATGTATGACGACCAGGAAAATTACATGAAAGGCTTAATTAAGTTTATCGAAGCGGTTAACAACGGCAAAAATAAAGTGTTATTGTAACTGTAACAGCAAAATCACACCCGAATTAGATTAGTGTTAAAAAGTGTGAAATAAAAATTTTGCATTTCATGGGCCTATATATTGCGCAAAATTTAAGCGCATATATGAAAACCTTGGTTAACCTACTCATGCTCATGGTACCTGCCCTGATGGTGCAAAGCTGCAAAAAGAAAGATGACAGCACAGATAGTACAACTACTACAACCCCAATTTTACAAGCTTATATAAACGGCAATGTTTGGACGCCCGATACACTGAGTGCGGCCATTACTTATACAACAGCTACAGGTTTGAAAGAATTTAGCTTCGTTGGTACCAAAAGCCAAAAAAGAGTAATAACGAGCGTAAAACAAACCACTGCTCCTAATAATAGCACTTTCCCTATTGCTACTTACACGGTTGATGGTACTGCAACGTCGCCAGTGGCAATGAGCCTTTATACACAGCAACTCACATCAGCAGGCAATTATGATTTTGTATTATATGGCATTGCAGCTCAGGCCAGTTCAGGGTCGGTGATTATATCAGCTGTAGATACGGTGAATAAGACGATTACCGGGACATATAACTTTACCTCCAGCAAGCTTAATTACGACAATAATGGCAATTATGTGTCTATTACTTTAGGCACCATCACCTCGGGGCAGTTTAATGCGATGCCTTATACCTTCAAAAGAAATTGAACTAGGAAGCTCAATAAATATAAGCAAAGTAAATTTACAGATAGAACTTTACCATCTGCCGCCAGTAACGGGGCCGATGTGCATTGTTATCCCAGATATAGAACTGACGAGCAATACCTTTTGACCATAGTATTTCGGAAAACGCCAAGTTGCCAGGTAAAAATGGGTCTGTTTCGCCAATGACTATGGTGATGTCCAGTTGTTTGATGGTGTTGATTAGTTCTTCGTCGACCATGTTAGACATGTACTGCCGGGGCATGTTAAAATAAATATCCTCATCTCGGTATCCGTCAAACAAATCGTCGTAGTTGGGCAGTTGTATGGTTAAATCGTACCGGCCGCTCATGCCGGTCACTTTAGTAAATAGCTGAGGATGTTTTAAGCCCAGGTTCACGGCATGGTAGGCTCCCATGCTACATCCGGCCACATCTAAGCGATTGCTGCCATTTATTTTACGCATAAAAGGCAGTACCTCGTTAATTAAATAATTCTCATATTGGATGTAGCGTGCTATGCGGTCTGCCGGATGGATGTTTTTGTTGTAAAAGCTTTCGGCATCAACACTGTCTACACAGAACAATTGCAGTTCGCCGTTCTCCAGTTTTTCAAACAGCGAACCTACAATGCCCCAGTTTTCATAATCGTAAAACCGGGCCATACGGGTAGGGAAAAAAAGTATCGCCCTGCCCGCATGGCCAAATACCAGCAGTTCCATATTACGCTGAAGCGCTTTACTGAACCAGTGACGATATGCTCTTTCCATGGAGGTTAACGGCTTTTAATAACTAAGTGTCCACGTTTTTGCATATATCACAAAATTCTAAAATCAGCGCGACAGTTGTTTGGTGATTATCTGCGTCCAGAGCTCATAACCCTTAGGTGTCAGGTGCAATGCGTCGTCGCCATAATATTCTTTTTTAGGGTTACGGCCGGCATCAAGCATCGCTTCAAAAATATTGATGAAGCGCCAATTATTGTCTTGCTTAATAATTTCGCTTTCTATCAGGTTGTTTGCATACCTAAACTGGTCGGCCAGGTGCCAACGGCTCGGGCTGGGTTTAATAGAAACAAAATAGCAAGGCAAGTCGCCAAAACGTTGGCGGACCTTTACCACCAATTGCTCAAAAAATATAAATACTTCCTCGGGGATGCGGCCATCGCTCAGGTCATTATCACCGGCATAAACAATAAGCCGTTTAGGGTTTAAAGGCATCATCAGCCTATCAAAAAACCAAACACAAGCGGCCAGTGTAGATCCGCCAAAACCAAGGTTTACAGGCTTGTAATTAGCAAAGTCATCATTTAAACTTGCCCATAAACGTATACTCGAACTACCGTAAAATAAGGTTTCGGGTTGATAGGGCAGTTCCCTTATTTTCTTTTCAAGGGCTTTCACCTCATCTTCGTACCAATGCATGGGGGTAATATATAAAAGTAGTTTTAACTTTTAATGAAGTGCTTAAAAGTTGATTAAGATTTGGTTAAAAAAGGATAATATTTTTAGATAGGCAGCTTAAATGATATGAGAAATATGGGTGTAGTTCAGGTTTTATTCCAAATAGTAATACATTGTAAACCAGTTAAGACACCTTAATCATATGGCAAAAAACAAAACGGTTGAAACCAATCACAGTGTAATAGATTTTATCAACGCTATTGATAACGAAGCCAGGCGAGCCGATTGCTTTGAATTAAACTTATTAATATCAAGCCAAACCGGATTGCCGCCCAAAATGTGGGGAAACGCTATTGTGGGTTATGGCAGTTATCATTATAGATACGATAGCGGCCACGAAGGTGATGCTCCATTGGTGGGTTTTGCTTCGCGGACTAATGCCTTGGTTTTATACCTCGCTGTTGACTTTGATACTAAAGGTGTTTTGTTGCAAAAGCTCGGTAAATATAAATTAGGAAAAGGCTGCCTTTACATCAAAAAACTGGCAGATGTAGATACTGATGTGCTTTTGGTGATGATTGCAGATTCGGTAGCCTATCTCAAAAGTAAGTATCAAAGGTAAGCGTGCTGAGCATTGGCGCGCCAAAAATCATTGCCGCTGCATTTTCAAAATCTGTACCTTTACTTTCGTAATGATGCAGTCTCCTACCGAACGATATACCCAAAAGTTTAATGATATTTTAGCTCAGCTTAACGCCGAGCAATTAGCAGCCGTAAATAAGGTTGATGGCCCGGTGCTGGTAGTAGCTGGTCCCGGTACCGGTAAAACGCAGATATTGGCTGCCCGTATTGGTAAAATACTGCTCGAAACTGATGCGCAGCCTAATGAGATATTGTGCCTCACTTATACAGATGCTGGTGCAGTAGCCATGCGTAAGCGTCTTTTTGAGTTTATTGGGCCAGATGCTTACCGCATTAATATCTATACGTTCCACGCTTTTTGTAACGACATCATCCAGGAAAACCTGGATTACTTCGGCAAGCTCAGTTTGGAGCCGCTTAACGATCTGGAATCGGCCATGTTGTTCAGAGAGCTGGTGGATGATTTTGGTACCGAACATTTACTGAAGCGTTTTACCGGCGATATTTACTACGATGTACCCCGGCTGAAAGGCTTGTTCAGTACCATGAAGCGTGAAAACTGGGAATTGCCTATGATTGAGCGTGCAGTGCAGGAGTATATAGATGATTTGCCCAATCGTGAAGAGTTTGTTTATAAGCGCCCTAACGCGGCTAAAGGCATCCAGAAGGGCGATGTTAAGCAAAAAGACATCGATGCAGCCAAAGAGTTGATGGACAAACTGCTTTGTGCGGTTAAAGAGTTTGACAGTTATCAGAGCAAATTACAGCAGCGTGGTCGGTATGATTATGATGATATGATTATGTGGGTGCTGAAGGCTTTTCGCGATAGTGAAAATCTGCTGCGGCGATATCAGGAAAGGCATCAGTATATTTTGGTCGATGAGTTTCAGGATACCAGCGGCTCACAAAACGAGTTGCTTAAATTTTTGCTCACTTACTGGGAAACGCCTAATGTGTTTGTAGTGGGCGACGATGATCAGTCTATCTTCCGCTTTCAGGGTGCCAACATGAAGAACATACTCGACTTTGCCGGCGATTATGTGAACACCTTATACACGGTAGTACTCAAAAATAACTACCGCTCCAACCAAGTAATTCTGGATGTATCGCGTGTGCTGATTAATAACAACCGCGAACGGTTAACCAGTCAGTTACGGTTGGATAAAAACCTGATGGCTTCGCATCCCCGGTTCGAAAAGGAGATAGTAGAGCCGATCATTAATGAGTATGAAAACCCGGATCAGGAACTGGTAGATGTAGCCTTCCAGATTGAACGCCTGATTGAAAAAGGTAATTCTGCCGGAGACATTGCAGTAATTTATCGCAACCATAACCAGGTAGAGCAACTGATACAATACCTGGATGCCAAAAAGGTGGCGGTTAATACCAAACGTAAAATTGATATTCTCACCTTGCCTTTTGGCGAAAAGATTATCAATATACTACAATATCTGGCTATGGAACTTGATTCGCCTTACAGCGGCGATGAGTTGCTGTTCGAGATTATGCACTATGATTTCTTTGATATTCCGCCTATCGAAATTGCCAAAGTAAGCATTGCGGTATCCAAAGCTAATTACAGCCAGTCCGACGAGCCTAAAACTTCCATCCGTCGCTACGTAAGCGAAATGAAGCCTAATCGTCAGGTAAACCTATTCGAGCAACCAGAATACATGGAAATGCGGCAGTTGGTTACCGACATTAATTTCTTGCTTAAGGCCGCGGTGAGTTTAAGCTTGCAGCAATTATTTCAGCAGGTTATCACGGCTTTGGGTATACTTAAATACATTATGCAGCAGCCCGATAAAGGCTGGCATATGGAGGTATTAACCAACCTATTCAATTTTGTGCGCGATGAGGCACGCAAGAGTCCTGATGTTAAACTCAAGAACATTATTACTACCGTTGATTTGATGAAGCGGAATAATATCCGTTTAGAGTTGAACCAGGTTATACATGCCGAAAACGGCGTAAACTTTTTAACGGCGCACGGCTCCAAAGGTCTGGAATATGAGCATGTGTTTTTAATAGGCTGCACCAAGAAAATATGGGATACTAAAGGGCGCAATACAGGCTTTAGCTTTCCGGATACCTTGATGCAGGCATCCGGCGACGAAAATGCGCAGCAGGAAGAATCAAGGCGATTGTTTTACGTAGCCTTAACCCGGGCCAAGCAATGTTTGCATATATCCTATGCGGCTAAAGACCGTAATGGTAAAGACCAGGAAGCCTCACAGTTTGTAGGCGAAATACTGGCGGCCAGTCATCTGCAGGTTAAACAGCCAACAGTGAATGAGGATGCCCTGATGGCTTACTTTGCTACGCAGTTTACCGAGGATAACAAGCCGGTGGTGCAGCTACTGGATAAAAACTACATCAATCAGTTACTGCAAAACTATGTTCTTTCGGTAACGCATTTAAACAGCTATCTGGATTGTCCGCTGAAGTTTTATTTCCAAAACCTGATCAGGGTACCGGCCGGTAAAAGCCCGGCTATGGCCTTTGGTTCGGCAGTGCACCATGCGCTTTATCGCACATTTAGGCGTATGAGTGATAATGATAAAAAATTTGGTACGGCTGATGAATTTGTACGTGAGTTCAGATGGTTTATGCACCGTAACCGCGATGCTTTTACCAGCGAGGAGTTTAAGTTGCGAATGGACTACGGCGACAAAATTTTGCCTGCGTTTTACAACGAAAATGTAAATCAATGGAATACCAATGTTCGTGTGGAATATCCGGTGCGTACATTGCCAATCAATGGCGTTCCGGTAAAAGGTAACCTGGATAAAGTTGAGATCAACGGCAATCAAGTTAACATTGTAGATTACAAAACCGGCAAGCTTAAGTATGCCAAAGAAAAATTGATGCGTCCGACGGCTGACAAACCAAATGGAGGCGACTACTGGCGACAAGCTGTGTTTTATAAAATACTAATTGACAACGAAAAGACGAACAATTGGGAGGCAGTAAGCACAGTGTTTGATTTTATTGAGCCTGTTGATGGTCGTTATCACAAAGAAAAGATTGTAATTTACCCCGAAGATGTGTCTTTGGTAACGCGGCAACTTACCGAAACTTACCACAAAATTATGGCCCACGATTTTGCCACCGGCTGCGGCAAACCCGACTGCGACTGGTGCCATTTTGTACGCAGCAATTTTAAACAGCCGGGTAAGATATTGGAAGGGGCGGAGGAATAGGTTTGATGTAGGAAAGATGGTAAAAATCTTGTTTCTGATCATGCATTTATTGGCCTATCGCTTATATTGCTTAAGCTAAACACAAACTGCATGAAGTTTAAACTTTTACTCCCCTTATTATTTGCTGTACCCGCCTTTGCGCAAACCACCATAAAGCAGGATGCTGCCATTAAGCAGATGAATGATGAGGTATCGGCTCAAAATATAGAAACTATTGTGCGCAAACTGGTGAGTTTTAAAACCCGGCATACCTTGAGCGATACCACCAGCAAAACAACCGGCATAGGCGCAGCCCGTAATTGGATTAAATCCGAGTTAGAACACTATGCGGCAACCTCTAACGGGCGCATGAAAGTTGAATTTGATACTTTTACCCAGCCAGCGGGCGGACGTATTGGTAAACCTACGGTATTGAAAAATGTATTAGCGATTTTAAGAGGTACTGACCCGAATGATACCCGCATCTACATGGTTTCAGGGCATTATGATTCGAGAGTAAATAACGTGATGGACTCAGCTTCGGTGGCACCGGGAGCAGTTGATGATGCTTCGGGTACAGCTGTTTCGATGGAGATTGCCCGCGTGATGGCCAAGCGTTCGTTCCCGGCTACGATTATCTTTATGGCGGTGGCGGGCGAGGAGCAGGGCTTAAACGGATCAACCAATGTAGCTAAACGCGCCAAAGCCGAAAAGTGGAATGTGGATGCGATGCTGAACAACGATATTGTGGGTAACACCTACGGTATGGAAAATGGTATTCAAAATAACACCAACGTTCGGGTATTTAGCGAAGGCGTACCATCAACCGTAAATGGTGATGCACGTGCATTAGCATCGTTAATTAATAACGGCGGCGAAAATGATAGCCCGTCAAGGCAGTTGGCACGATATATCAAAGAAGTTGCCGAACGATACGTGAGCCACCTGGATGTGAAGATGGTTTACCGCCGCGACCGTTTTTTACGTGGCGGCGACCAGACGCCTTTTTTGCAGAATGGCTTTACCGCAGTGCGGTTCACTGAGATGAATGAAGATTTCAACCGTCAGCATCAAAATATCCGTAAAGAAAAAGGAGTTGATTATGGTGATTTGCCGGAGTTTGCCGACTATGACTATATTCAAAAGGTAGCCCGGATGAACTTATCGGTGTTGGCCAACCTGGCCATGGCACCTGCACAGCCTCAAAACGTAGGAGTAAGTACCAGTGGCTTAACTAATAAAACGACTTTGAAATGGAGTACGCCCGAAACGGGCAAAAAGCCGGCTGGCTATTACATCCTGATGCGCGAGACGATTAGCCCTTATTGGGAAAAGAAAATTTTTGTAACCGGGAATGAGTATACTTCTGACTATTCTAAAGATAACTACTTTTTTGCTGTACAGTCTGTCGATGCCGATGGGCATGAAAGTTTAGCAGTTTATCCAAAGCCTATACGATAAGGCAGTGTAAAGTATATAATCGGAAACATAAAAAGAGACCTCGAAAAGTCTCTTTTTGTGTTTGATAGTGGTAAGTGTAGGCGATTTATTTAATGCTTAGGCGCTTCACAATGAAATAACCTAATATAAAGATTGCCGTAGCAATACCCATGCTGGCCAGTACCTCATTGGTAAATATTTCTAAGTCCGAATTAACTCTGATCTTCTTGCTCAGGCCCATAATGGCGTGTAAAGGTTGCGCATAAGGGAATGCGTATGCATATTCCCAACGTACGTTAGTCACCAGTATCGCACCAACAATGGTGCCCACAAAGCCAATGCCCATAGGTTTCAAAAAGTCCTTCCAAATCAGGCTCATTACAAACTGTAAGGCCAGTATAGCCAGTGATCCTAAAAATAATTTGATGTAAATATCAAAAAGCTCTTTTTCTATATGCGCATCTAAAAACTTAAGTTCGGGTTTGAGCAAACCTAATAAGTTACCAAACCCGATTGTAAAGGCAACAAACAGCATCAGGCAAAGTAAGATCAGGAAAAACGCGTAAAAAAACTTAGCGCTGTAAATTGACCATTTGGGTATAGGCAAAGTGAAAAGCGTTTTCCAGGTGTCCGATTTATGTTCTACGCTATTTACTGAGTAGACGATGAATATAATAAAAATAGGTAGCAGCAACGTGCCCATCATTCCTAATGAAATGCCGGAGAACTGCGCCCATAACACCTTTCCCGGGTAGGCTGCCAACTTAGCGCTCTTAAAGTAAAAGCCTATACTGATAAGCGAGGTGAGCAGTAAAGGCAATAATACGGCGCTCCAAAAGCCTAACGTTTTCCGGCTCTTGTAAAACTCAGATTGCAGTGATAGTAAAAATCCTTTCATAGATTTAGGTTAGGCGTTTTTAGTAATGTTCAAAAACAGTTGCTCTAAATCTTTCTGCACTTTACCAATGCTGTATATTTTATGCCCCTGGTTGTGCAAGCGGGCATTAATGGCAGCTACGGCATCTTTAGAGGTATAAGGCAAGGTGATATAAGTGTCGGTAACGTTGTTGACCTCATGGCCGGCACTCTTCAAAAAGTTAGCGGCATTAGCAATCTGGTCTGTTTCGACTTGGATCATCGGCGGACTGATGCTTTCCAAATCCTGAATACTGCCCTGAAATACCATCGCCCCATGGTTGATAATGCCTACGTGGGTAGCCATCCGCTCAATCTCGGCCAGTAAATGGCTCGATACAAAAACAGTTTTGCCCTGGTCTTTAACCAATTTAACCAGTAACTCCCTGATTTCAATAATGCCGTTAGGGTCTAAGCCGTTAGTTGGCTCGTCGAGGATTAGTAGTTTTGGGTCGGCCAGCATGGCTAAGGCTATACCTAAGCGTTGTTTCATGCCCAGCGAGTAGTTGCTTGCCTTTTTATGAGCGGCATCTTTTAAATGCACTAAGGTTAACATGTCATCAACCCGGCTAACCGGCACTTGTAAAAGTTTAGCGCGGTTAATCAAGTTTTCCCGGCCCGTTAAGTGGCCGTAAATGGCTGGCTGCTCAATGAGCGAACCTATCTGCGATAGTATACTAAGCCGGTTACGTTGCAATTCCTGCCCGAATATCGATATGCTGCCCTCCTGTATTTTCAAAAGGCTAAGCAAGAGCTTAATGGTAGTGGTTTTACCTGCGCCGTTAGGCCCTAAAAAACCAAAAATGCTTTGCTCCGGTACTTGCAGTGATAAGGATTTTACAACAGGCTGTTTGCCAAAGTAAAAGTTTAGATTGCTGGTTTGAATTACCATAAATTGGCAGAAACAGAGCAAACGGTTTTTACCAGATGAATGCTTTGGCTAAACAGCGAAGTAGCATGTTTAACCGATGTTAAGCTGTTGCTATCGGCAAAGTGTTTGGCTTGCTCAAACTGATAGCTTACACCAAGTACTAAAGCAAATAATACAGGTACTAACAGTAATATAAAAGGATTAAGGTTTGATACTAGCTTTTTCATTGTGACTGATTTGATGAAACAAAGTAAATTCAAAAAAATCAGCTCCTAAACTTATTTAGACCAACTGCCCCGAATTATAGATAAACGGCAGTTTATGGCGACGAAAGTGTTCATCGATATTTACAGCCTGTTCATCGGCAAAAAGCCGGGGTGTATATAATTGGCGGGGCAAGTTAGTGCCATAAATTTTATATTTAGGGCAATGAAGAAATATTGGCAGATATTTGGGCACTCGCTATTCTGGATAAGCATCACTTCTTTTTTTATGCTTGTTGCCCATAATAACACCAAACTTAAACTGGTTGATTTGCTGGTAACTTTTATTGGTTACGGTATCATCAATATTGGTCTGTTTTATTTCAACTACTTGTACCTCATTCCGCAGTTTTTAGATAAAAAACAATATCGAAGGTATATCCTGGTGACGCTGCTCTCTGTAGCGTTTATTGGCTTTGTAAAATACGGGCTGGGCACCGTATTTCATGAGCATATTTTGGTAAGCCGTAGTGGTAAAACTATTAGCTTTTGGTCCTATTACACCAGTACCCTGCTTACCAGCATCATTTTTATGCTGCTGAGCCTGTTGTATCATTTTACGGTAGACTGGTTTGTGAACGAACGCGTACAGCGCGATTTGGAAAATCAGCGGCTCACAGCTGAACTGGCTTTATTAAAGTCGCAGATTAATCCGCATTTTTTGTTTAATTCACTCAATAGTATCTATTCGCTGGCCTACCAGCGAGCCGATAATACGCCCGAAGCCATTTTAAAGCTTTCGGAAATTATGCGTTACATGTTATATGAGTGTAACGATAATAAGGTTGATCTGGCACATGAACTGCAGTATCTGCAAAACTTCATTGATCTGCAAAAAATACGCTTCGGGGCTAATGGACATGTTGATTTTAGGGTGGAAGGTATCATTACCTATCAGCGTATTGTACCGCTTTTACTCATTTCCTTTATCGAGAATGCGTTTAAGCATGGCGTGGCTAACGATGAGCAGAATCCGATACTGATTAACATTTCGGTTGATGACAGTAAGCTGCATTTTTATATGCACAACAAAAAACACTTGCTTAACCGTGATGCTGCCGGTGGTATTGGCCTAAGTAATGTTAAGCGGCGGTTGAAATTATTGTATCCTAATCAGTATCAGTTGAATATAAATGAAACGGCTGATACATATACTTGCGAATTATCTTTAGCTTTATAAAATGATCAGATGCCTGGTAGTTGACGATGAGCCTTTGGCTCTGCACGTGGTAGAAGACTACATTTCTAAAATCCCCTTTTTGCAATTGGTAAAAGCAACTACCAGTGCCATTGAGGCACTTACCCTGGTGCAGGATGGCGATATTGATCTGGTTTTTTTAGATGTACAAATGCCCGAGCTTACCGGCATCCAGTTTTTGCGTATAGCCAACGGCAAAGCCAAAATAATTTTAACTACAGCATATCCGCAATACGCCCTGCAAGGGTACGAGCTGGATGCAGTAGATTACCTGCTTAAGCCTATTGCGTTTGACCGGTTTTACAAAGCGGCGCAAAAAGTGCATGCAACCATGTTTCCGCCGGCGGTTAAGCCGGTCGAAAAAGAAGAAGCACCGGCACATCCGCAATCTGATATTTCGAATGATTTTATCTTCGTAAAAACTGAGCATAAGATACAGAAGGTGTATCTTAATAATATTCTGTTTATCGAAGGGCTTAAAGATTACATTTCCATATTTACTCCTGCCGAACGCATCATCACCCTACAGAATATGAAAAAGGTAGAAGATGCACTCCCTGAAAGGCACTTCATCCGGGTACATCGTTCGTACATTGTAGCGCTCAATAAAATTGACAGCATTGAGCGGAGCCGCATTTTTATAGGCGATAAAATTATCCCTATCGGCGATACCTACCGCGACGAATTTTTTAAAATGATTGAAGAAAAGAATATCTAAACGTTCACCTTAGCTTTAATTGTCTCTTCAATTTGCTTTACTAACTCATCAGCCGGACGTCCATCGGGTTCAACCGGCGTGAGTACTTCAAACGTTAAATGTTCAAATGGGCCTAACGGATAAATACCATAGCGCACCATTTTCCAGGCATTGTTAATGGCAATAGGAACTAATAAAGCGTTAGGGCACTTTTTTAATAGAGTAGCAACACCGGCAGATTGAAAGGTCCGAACCTTTCCATCTTTAGACCGGGTGCCTTCCGGAAAAATCACGGTCGACCAGTTATTATCCTTCATCCGGCCAGCTAGCTTCAACAGTTCGGTGATGGACTGGCGAGGGTCATTACGATTAATGTTGGCACCACCGCCCACTTTTAAATTGTAAGAGATAGAAAGGATGCCTTTGGTAAGTTCGACCTTAGAAATAAATTTAGCATGGTAACGGCGCAGATTATAAATAAGCGGCGGTACATCGTACATGCTTTGGTGGTTAGAGATAAAGATGATAGGGCGCCCCTCGGGTAGTTGCTGCTGGTTGATGAAGGTAACACGGTTCCCTAACAAATAGTAAGTGCTGGTGAGCAATCCGTTTAAAATATCTACCGAGCGTTTATGCGGACCGTAGCCACCTAAATTATAGCATAACCATTGTATAGGTTGAAACAACAATAATAAAAAACCAAAAGCCGGATAATGAATGGCAGACAGGATGTAGCCTAACAGTTTTCTCATAACAAAACACCAAAGTTAACAAAATAACCTGAAGGTAAAACGTTACTAATGAGTGTCTATAGCCTTGTTTAAAAATAGCTTTATCCAATTATTTTATGCTCCCCTCCATAATCATCAGCTGTACCCTCATTACGGCTGCCAGTGTTATTGAGTCGGTTATTTCGCTGTTGCATACCATGCGGTAAACTTCGCTAAAAGGCAGCTTGCGTACCATAAGTTCTTCTGTTTCTTCAGGTTCAGCCTCGTGCTGTTCCAGGCCGCGAGCCAGGTAGATGTAGCCAAACTCGTCGCCAACCGAATTGGATAAGTGTATGCGATTAATCTCAGTCCATTCGTTAGCTTTCAATCCGGTCTCCTCAAGTAACTCGCGCTTAGCTGATTCCAGAGGATCGGTACCAAGCGGGCCGCCACCTTCCGGAATCTCCCAACTATATTCATTCAGCGTAAAACGGAACTGTCCAACCAAGTAGGTATTCAGTTCATCATCCAATGCTATCACACCAATAGCGCGATTTTTATAATGTACCTTACCATAGATACCCGCGTTGCCCGACGGATTGATGACCTCGTAATGTGTTAGGCCTATCCATGGGTTATCATAAACCTGCTTTTCGGAAGTAATTTGCCAAGGGTTGTGTTCAGGGTGTTGCATGCGGGTAAATATAGAATGTTATAAACATGCAGCCACAAAAAAAGCGGCAGAAATTTCTGCCGCTTCATAATCAATATTTAAAAGCTATTAAAGACCAAAAGCCTCTTTTACTTTTTCAACGTAGTCTAATTTTTCCCAGGTAAATAGTTCTACTTCTTTTGTTACCTCGCGGCCTTCAGGACTTACGAAGGTTTTAGTTACGGTTTCGCTGGCTTTACCAAAATGGCCGTAAGCAGCAGTTTCGCTGTAAATAGGGTTACGCAATTTAAAACGGGTTTCAATAGCGTAAGGACGCATATCAAATAGTTGCTCTACTTTTTTAGCTATTTCGCCGTCGTGGAGGTCAACCTGTGCAGTACCATATGTGTTTACATAAATACCCATAGGCTGCGCTACACCAATAGCGTATGATACCTGTACCAGTACTTCTTTACAAACACCGGCTGCAACCAGGTTTTTAGCAATATGGCGGGTGGCATAAGCAGCCGAACGGTCAACTTTCGACGGATCTTTACCCGAAAATGCGCCACCACCGTGTGCACCTTTACCACCGTAGGTATCTACAATAATTTTACGTCCTGTTAAACCGGTATCACCATGCGGACCACCAATTACAAATTTGCCGGTCGGGTTAATGTGATACTTAATATCGTCATTAAAGAAGTGGGCATATTTAGGGTAACGGGCTTTAACACGCGGGATCAGAATGTTGATGATGTCTTCGCGAATTTTAGCCAGCATTGCATCATCCTCATCAAAATCATCGTGTTGGGTAGAGATAACTATAGCATCAATACGCTGAGGCTGGTTGTTGTCATCATACTCCAACGTTACCTGCGATTTAGCATCCGGGCGCAGATACTTAATGTCGGTCATTTCGCGACGAACAGCAGCCAGTTCCAACAATAAAGCGTGGGCAATATCTAACGCCAAAGGCATATAGTTGTCTGTCTCTACGGTAGCATAGCCAAACATCATACCTTGGTCGCCGGCACCTTGTTCCTGTTTTTCCTGGCGATCAACACCCTGGTTAATATCAGGCGATTGTTCGTGGATGGCTGATAATACGCCACAGGAGCTGCCATCAAACATGTACTCGCCTTTGGTGTAACCAATACGGTTAATTACATCGCGGGCAATTTTTTGTACATCTAAATAAGCTTTTGATTTTACCTCGCCGGCCAATATCACCTGTCCGGTAGTTACCAGCGTTTCGCAGGCAACCTTCGAATCGGCGTCAAAAGCCAGGAAATTATCAATCAACGCGTCCGATATCTGGTCGGCCACTTTATCCGGATGTCCTTCTGAAACGGACTCTGAAGTGAATAAATAAGGCATAAAATTTTAGTCAAAAGTTAATATTTGCAATCAGGTGTCCGGAAAAGAAAGGATTGAGTAAAAAAGGAAGACAGGGTTTTAGCACTTTTTTACGTGGTTGCAATCCGGCTGCGTAAACAGCATTTTCAAATCAGTCCACTATCAGGTAGCAAAAGTAAAACAATTTTACAAAAGCCGAAAATAGGCTTACTTTTGATACCGAAAAAGTATTGATAGTTGAAAAGGAAAGCTTTATTCGTAATTAATCCGGTGGCAGGTGGTAAATCTAAAGAGCACGTGCCGCAATTAATTAAGCAATACCTTAACAAAGACACCATTGAGCCTACCATCGTATTTACCGAAGAGGCAGGGCATGCACACTGGTTGGCTAAAGAAGCCAGTACTACTCATCATAACATCATTGCAGTAGGGGGCGACGGTACCGTTAACGAAGTTGCCTCTGCGGTAGTTGGCAGCCAGGCGGCGTTGGGTATTTTACCTTTTGGTTCCGGCAATGGGTTATCACGGTTTTTAAGTATCCCTATGGATACGACCAAGGCTATACAGGCTATTAATACGCATCATACTCAAACTATAGATGCTGCACAATTAAACGGGCAATGGTTTTTTAACATGGCCGGTATGGGCTTTGATGCACATATCAGTCACGTTTTTGCCCATCAAAAAAAGCGGGGATTCATTACTTACTTCAAATCAGCAGTAAGCGAAATCATCAGTTACCAATCTCAGCGCTATGATATGGTGATTGATGGTAAAACCTACAGCCGCGATGCATTTATGCTGAGTTTTGCCAATTCCTCACAATACGGTAACAACGCGCACGTTTCTCCGCATGCTTCTGTGCAAGACGGTCTGTTGGACGTGTGCGTGATCAAACCGTTTCCGCTATATCGCTTTCCTGAAATGGGACTGCGCCTGTTTAACAAAACGGCCGATAAATCTAAATACGTCGAAATTATTCGCGGGAAAAATATTCAGGTAGCACGCAATGGTGCTGGGCCAATACATTTGGACGGGGAACCGCAGAACGTAGGTGCTGCCATTGATATCAAAATTGTACCTTTATCATTAAAGGTAATTGTGGGCAGCAATTACAGCGAGTAGATTATGAGCAAGAAAAATAATAAGCCTTCCGGTGGAATTATCTATTCTACCAACCCTGATTTTGAATTTGAAGCCGGAAACAACGATGATATAACTACGCTGTCACCGCAACAGCAAAATTTAAAAATTTACCTGGACCGCAAAGGTGGAAGCAAACTAGTAACCCGGATTACGGGCTTTGCCGGAGCTGAGAGCGACCTTGAGGCTTTAGGAAAACTATTAAAAACTAAGTGCGGGGTTGGTGGTTCTGTAAAAGATTATGAGATTTTAATTCAGGGCGATTTTCGCGATAAAATATTACAACTTTTAACTACTGATGGTTATAAAGCAAAAAAAGCGGGCGGTTAAAGCTCTTCCTCCTTTTGTGAAATTACCATGAAAATTCGGTTAATTTTGCTAAAACGTTTTAAAAACTATTGATTTTGTTTTAAGTTTAGCAAAAACTTGTAGGTTTCTTTAAAAAGTACTGGTAATTAACTTATGTAAGAGGTAGTTTTGATAAAAGCAAGCCAAAAGGCATAAAACTGACAGCCCATATCATTTTAGTTACAGTTTTTTAATATCGAAAGCTTGCTATTATTAAAAAAAATGGTTTTCATTGCAGAAAATTGTTTGGTTAAACATAATAATCGCAATGGATTGCGTTAATAAGTAAACCCGTTGTAAAACCGCTTACTAAGTTTGACATTAAATAATTGTAAAGAATAAGATTTTGCTTAATTTTATACTCATAAAATTATAAATTTGTTATTCGCCAAAAGAGCATATTTAATTAACTAAATAGACATATAAAACTAAAACTAAATTTAAAGTAATGGCAACCGCACCATCAAAACCAACTACTCCTGTTAAAAAAGAAAGCTCAGGTAATTCAAGTGCTTTCGCTTCTTTAGTTATTCCTATTTGTTTCGTAATCGCCGTATTGCTGTTTATTTTCGTTTTTGGTGATGCTAGCCATTACAAAGGTGGCGATCCTAAAGGCGAGCCTGTAGACGTTTTCGGTACTGTACATAAAGGTGGTCCGATTGTACCTGTTCTGATGACCATGTTCTTAATGATGGTTGTATTCTCTATCGAGCGTTTTGTTGTTATCGGTAAAGCATCTGGTACTGGTAATGTTGACGCATTCGTTAGAAAAATCAATTCATTCCTAAACCAAGGTAACATCGAAGCTGCAAGCGCTGAGTGTGACAAACAAAAAGGTTCGGTAGCTAACGTTATCAAATCTGGTTTGAAAAAATACCGTGAGATGGAAGAAGAGCCAAATCTGGACGTTGATCAAAAAACTTTGGCTATCCAAAAAGATATCGAAGAAGCAACAGCTTTAGAGATGCCAATGTTAGAGCAAAACTTAACTATCATCGCTACCTTAGTATCAGTAGGTACCTTAGTAGGTTTGTTAGGTACGGTGGTAGGTATGATTGGTGCATTCCAAACACTTGCTACTTCAGGTGCTCCTAACCAGGCTGAGTTATCATCTCACATTTCTGAGGCTTTGATCAATACAGCATTAGGTATTGCAACTTCAGCTTTGTCGATTATCTCTTACAACGTATTTACGTCTAAAATTGATAAATTGACTTACGCTATCGACGAAACTGGTTTCAGCATTGTACAAACATTTGCTGCTTCACATAAAAACAAATCAAGATATTAATAATGGTGCGAGCTGGTCTGCCGTTAATACATAACGGCAGATTTAGTTTCATTAAGTAACCCATTATTAACTATTGATTTTTTAGAACAGAATATAAAATGCCTAGAGTAAAAATTCCAAGAAAGAGTACGTCAATTGATATGACCGCAATGTGTGATGTGGCGTTTCTATTGCTTACCTTCTTTATATTAACGGCAAAACCTAAGGTTGAAGATCCGGTTCCGGTAGACACTCCGGGGTCAGCTTCACAGGTGTTGTTGCCAGAAAGTGATATTGCAACCCTTACCATTGGTGGTAAAGGAAAGGTGTTTTTTGGTGTTGAAGGCTTTGAAGTACGCAAGCAGTTGCTACAGCGTATGGGCGATAAATACAAAATTGCTTTTACACCTAAAGAGATTGAGCGTTTCGCGGTAATGCCAAGTATAGGTGTACCTATCAGCTTAGCTAAACAGTACATAAATCTTGATGGTGATCAGCGTAAAGAATATAAAGCGCCTGGTATACCTACAGATTCTGTTAGCAACGAGTTGTTTAACTGGATTAAAGAAGCACGTATTGTAAACAGAAATATTTCGGGTAAAGAATTGCGTATCACTATCAAAGGTGATAGTAAAGAAGAGTACCCTACAATACAACGCATCATTGCCATATTGCAAAAACAAGAAGTAAACAAGTTTAGTTTAATTACATCATTAAGAGGAAAATAATAAGATGGCAGAATTAGACACCTCCGGCGGGGGTAAGAAGAAGGGTGGGAAAGTAAGAAGTAAGAAACAATCTACACGTGTAGATTTAACTGCCATGGTTGATTTGGCTTTCTTGCTGGTAACTTTCTTCATGCTTACTACTACCCTGTCAAAAGCTAAAGCCATGGATTTGGCCATGCCGGATAAAAACGAAGAGCAGCCTCAAGATCAGGAGCCAATTGCAGCGTCAAGAACGGTAACTGTGTTGTTGGGTAAGGATAATAAATTGGAATGGTTTGTGGGTGTACCTACAGAGCCTAAATCTGCTCCAACAGTTGACAACTACGGTAAAGACGGTATACGTAAAGTGTTGATTGAAAAAGGCGCTGAAATTAAACGTACAACCGGCAAAGATATGTTTGTGATCATCAAGCCAAGTGATAAATCAATCTACAAAAATATGATTGATATGATTGATGAGCTAAACATCACTAACAATAAGCTTTACGCCATTGTTGATATTACCCCGGTTGAAATTGATTTGCTGAAACGCGAAAAGATTTATTAATTAACAGACAAACAGATTTAAAAGAAATAAATCATGGCTATTTTAGGATCAAAACTAGACATACTGAAACCTGAATGGCTTGATGTTGTTTTTAACGATAGAAATAAGGCATACGGCGCTTACGAATTGCGTAAGAGTAACCCGAAGAATACAGCTAAGGCGTTATTTATAACACTTATCCTGTTTATTTTGGCCGTTTCGATGCCAACTATCATCAACAAGATCAAAGGTTTTATACCTAAGCCAAAGGAAAAAATTAAAATTGAGGAAGTGGTGCTTGCACAACCTCCGCCGCTTAATGAGGCAGAGCCACCTCCGCCGCCACCACCAAGCCCGGAGCCACAAAAACCTAAAGTGGATCAGGTTCGTTTCCCGCCTCCGGTAGTAAAACCAGATGAGCAGGTACGCGAAAAAGATCCACCAAGTCAGGAAGACTTAAAAGTGGCTGACCCTGGTACTAAAGATATCAAAGGTGACCCTACGCAAACCGTTCGTATTGACGAGCCAGTAGGTAACGCTCCGGTAAGTGCTGCGGTAGTTGAGTCTAACCCGAATGAGATCTTTACTTCGGTAGAGGTATTACCTTCATTCCCTGGTGGTATGGAAGCATTTGGTAAGTATTTAGGCAGAGCTTTACGTTACCCATCGGTAGCACAAGAAAATGGTGTACAAGGCCGCGTTAACGTAACATTCGTTGTTGAACGTGACGGTAGCTTAACAGACATTAAGCCGATTGGCCGTCAGTTAGGTTCGGGCTTGGAAGAAGAAGCCGTACGTGTATTAAAATCAGCACCAAAATGGACGCCTGGTCGTCAAAATGGTCGCCCGGTTCGTGTACAGTATACCGTACCAATTGTATTTACATTAGCAGATCAATAAGAGTAATTAATGCTTAATTCTGAATCTGATGAACAAAAATCGCCCCTAAGGCGGTTTTTGTTTATTTTAGGGGCAGCCTTCTTTGTGGTTGTCGTTATTTTAGGTTTGATGATTATGTTCTGGGATAAACTTCCACTTCATTTATCACAAACACAGCGCTACACCTTTGGCGGGCTGTTTATTCTATATGGTGTCTTACGTTTCATTCGCATTTTCAGAACAGATACAGGGCGATGATTAAAAGTTTTAAGTATACATTTTTAGGGCTGGCCGTAACATTGGCTTTCGCCACCTGCCGCCAACAACCAACAACAACATTACGTGCAAAAGGGGATGATACATTTATAACAGGCAAGGCTCAGTTTCTGGCCGACGAATCATTTAAGCCTATTCTTGAGCAAGAAGCTTATGTATTTAAAGCATTGTACCCCGATGCCAAACCGGAGTTTATTTATAAGTCTGAAAATGATGTTTTAAGGCTTTTCTTAAACGATAGTATTCGCGTAGCAATTATGTCGCGCGAGCTTAAACCCAACGAGTGGCAAATACTCAAAAACCGTAATCTCGAACCTCAGGTTAATCGTTTTGCTATTGATGCAGTAGTGTTAATTGTTAATCAACAATCGGCAGATACGTTGATTACGGTTAACCAGATTAAGCAAATGCTTAACGGCAAAATCAAGACTGACAAAAACATTGTTTTCGACAATCCGAACTCGAGTTTAGTCAGATATTTGAAAGATTTTTCGGGAAATGAGTTAAAACAGAGTAACGTTTATGCACTAAAATCAAATAAAGACGTTATTACTTATGTAAGTGAGCACCCGAACTCTATAGGTATAGTAGGGTTTAGCTGGCTGGATGATCCGGATAAAGATTATGCGGACGCCGTGAGTAAGGTAAAAATTGTTGGTGTGCGTGACGAGAACAATGACAAAGCACCGACAGAATACTTTAAACCTTCACAAGAAACGTTAGCTCTAAAACAATATCCGCTTAGTCGTGGTCTATATATCCTGGATAGTTCAGGGAAGATGGGGTTAGCAGCTGGTTTTGCTGCTTTCATGAAAAGCGACAAAGGACAACGGATTATTTTAAAGTCGGGTTTATTGCCTGACTCAATCCCGCAAAGGGAAATGATTTTAAAAAAGTAACATCTTAACTAAAACTATAAAATTGAGGCACATGACTAATTTGAAAAGTAAAGTAGCTGGAGCAGCCGTAGGCCTGGTATTTATAGGTTCATCAGTTTTTGCGCAGAGTCTTGCCGACGCCAAGAAAGCTATTGACGCCGAACAATATCAGAAAGCTAAGTCGATGCTAAAAAATCTGACAGCTTCTCAACCAAACAAAGACGAAAACTTCTTTTACCTGGGGTGGGTATACCTACAACAGGAATATGCAGACTCTGCCAAAGCAGCGTTTAGCAAAGGCATAACAGCTAATCCAAAATCAGCATTAAATTATGCAGGTTTAGGTGCAGTAGCACGTGTTAATAAAGACCAAGCCGGTGCTCAGAGCAATTTTAACCAGGCTACTACTTTAGCCGGTAAAGATTCTAAGCCTTACGTTTACGTGGGCGAAGCTTACATGCTTGATCCTAACCCGGACGCTAATGCTGCCATAGCAGTATTAACCAAAGGTATCTCAGTAAACAACAAAGATCCTGAGTTATTCATCGCTTTGGGTGACGCTTACCGTTCACAGTTAAAAAGCAACGAGGCTTACAAAGCTTATGCTGATGCGCTTAACTTAAATCCAAAATCTGCAGCTGCTAAAGTAGCTACTGGTGTGTTATGGCGTTATGCTAACAACTGGGAAGATTCTGAAAAGGAATTCAAAGATGCGTTAGCGATTGACCCTAACTTTGGTCCGGCTTACCGCGAGTGGGCAGAAACTGACGTACGTTGGGCACAAAAAGTACCTGCTCAAGCTTCTGCAAAAATCAACGAGGCTGTTGAGCAATATCGTAAATTCATGACCTTAACAGATAACTCTGTAGAGTCTCGCTTACGTTACGCCGACTTTTTATACCAAGCCGGTAAATTTAAGGATTTACAAACCGAAGCAACTACCTTGACTCAGGCTGCTAATGCAAATGCAAGAGCTTACCGTTATTTAGGTTATGCTGCTTATGAGAATGATGACGCTGCTACTGCTAAAAAAGCATTAGACACCTGGTTTGCAAAAGCTGACCCTAAACGTATCATTCCTTATGATTACTATTATTTAGGTCGCATTCAGCTAAAAGCAAAAGATACCACTGCTGCACTGCAAACTTTAGAGAAAACTGTTCAGATGGACAGCACCATGGCTGATTTAAATGCTGATATTGCTAAAATTTATTACGCAAAACGTGATTATCAAAAAGCAGGCGACGCTTACCAGCGTTATACCAGCAAGTCAAAAAATGCTAAACTAAATGATTATTTCGCTCAAGGTTTCAGCTACTACTATGCTTACGGTGATCAACTGTCGAGCAAAGCTAATCCTAAACCAGTAGCAGATACCATGTTGTTAGCTAAAGCCGACTCTGCTTTCTCGCACATACAAAATGCTTTAACTACACCTAACCCTACTGTTACGCTGTACAGAGCACGTTTGTATGATTTGAAAGAAAAAGATCGTAACAACATTGTTGGTTATGCTAAGCCGTACTACGAAAGACTGATTACAGTAATTACAGCAAAACAGCCAATAGCAGAGGCTGATAAAAAGAACCTGGCTGAGGCGTATGCTTACTTAGGTGCGTTTGCAGAGTACAAAGAAAAAGATAATGCAAAAGCCACTGAGAATTACACTAAGGCCCGCGAAAATGATCCTGCTAACAAACAGGCTCAGGCTTTCTTCCAAAAGAAAAGCGGCCCGGCTAAAGCAAGTTCAAAAGGCAAATAAGTAATAACTATAAAAGTTGTATATTGAGGCCGCACATAAGTGCGGCCTTTTTTGTTAATTAGAGGCGCCAAGTATATTGTTTTTATGGAAGCACAAAGTTTGCCAATTAACTATTTACCGATAATTATTCAGATGGTTGTGGCCATTGGTTTTGTGGTAACTACCATGTTTTTTACCCACAAATTAGGTCCAAAACGTCAAACTGCCGATAAGTTAACCCCTTTTGAGTCGGGTATCGAAGTAGTGGGTAACGCCCGCACGCCAGTATCTATCAAGTATTTCCTGGTAGCTATCCTGTTTGTACTGTTTGATGTGGAGGTAATATTTATGTACCCCTGGGCAGTTAATTTTAAGCAAATGGGTACCGAAGGACTTATTGAAATGTTCATTTTTATGGCAACCTTGCTTTTAGGGTTCATCTATGTACTCAAAAAGGGCGCACTCGACTGGAATTGAGGTTGTTTAGACTTGTTCTAAATACAGACTTGTCTATATTACACTGTTCCTAATGACGTTTATAATAATAAATTTGTAAGCATCCGCATTGCGGATAACCAAAGCAATTATTAACCAATGAGTGATGTTCAGATTGTAAACGCCCCGCCGGGTGTTGAAGGTTCGGGATTTTTTGCAACTTCATTAGATAAGGCTATCGGTCTGGCTCGTTCACACTCGTTGTGGCCGTTGCCATTTGCCACCTCTTGCTGCGGTATTGAGTTTATGGCTACCATGGGTTCGCATTACGATTTATCGCGTTTCGGTGCCGAGCGTTTAAGCTTTTCACCACGCCAAGCAGATCTGTTGATGGTAATGGGAACCATATCCAAAAAAATGGCTCCGGTTTTACGTCAGGTGTATTTGCAAATGGCGGAGCCCCGCTGGGTGATGGCTGTTGGTGCCTGCGCATCAAGTGGCGGTATCTTTGATACCTACTCAGTGTTGCAGGGTATTGACGAGGTAATACCTGTCGACGTTTATGTGCCGGGTTGCCCGCCACGTCCTGAAGCTATTATTGATGGTTTCATGAATATTCAAAAATTGGTACAAACTGAATCCTTGCGTCGCAGAGATTCGCCGGAGTATCAAAAATTATTAGCACAATACGGAATCCAGTAAATGGGTACATTAACTAACGAAATACTGCTGCAGCAAATTACCGACAAGTTTGGCAATAAAGTAAAACTGATAGGTGAACCTTATGGCTTAATGACTGTAGAAACTGACCGTGATCAAATCATAGATGTTCTCACATTCCTGAAAAGTCATTCGCAATTACAGTTCATTTTTTTGACGGATATCACAGCCATCCATTATCCTGAACAGGAAAATTCGATCGGCGTAATTTATCATTTGCATAGCCTGGTGCACAACGTACGCATTCGCATTAAAGTATTTTTGCCTGATGGCGACGTGCGTATCCCAACAGCCAGTGTATTGTGGAATGGTGCCAACTGGATGGAACGCGAAACTTATGACTTTTTCGGTGTCGATTTTGAAGGGCATCCTAATTTAGTTCGCATCCTGAATGTTGACGATATGACCGTATTCCCGATGCGCAAAGAGTACCCGCTCGAAGATCCGAACCGGGTAGATAAGAAAGATTTTTATTTTGGAAGATAGACCATGCAGAATTTTCCTTCATTAAATACAAATACCGATACCAACTTACAAAGTGAGTTGTCGACCCTGAATTTAGGGCCAACGCATCCGGCTACGCATGGTGTATTCCAGAATGTGTTACAACTGGATGGGGAGCGTATTGTAAGCGGCGTATCTACTATCGGCTATATACATCGGGCTTTCGAAAAAATTTCTGAGCACCGGCCGTTTTACCAGATCACGCCGTTAACCGACCGTTTAAACTACTGTTCGGCCCCAATAAATAATATGGGCTGGCACATGACGGTTGAAAAGCTTTTAAATATCACCACGCCAAAACGCGTAGATTACATGCGCGTCATCATTATGGAACTGGCCCGCATTGCCGACCATATTATTTGTAATGGTGTATTAGGTGTAGATACAGGAGCCTTCACCGGTTTCTTGTACATGATGGAATATCGCGAAGCCATCTACGAAATTTACGAAGAAGTTTGCGGATCACGTTTAACCACCAACGTTGGACGTTTGGGAGGCTTTGAGCGTAACTTTAATGAAATCGCCTTTGCCAAAATCAATAAGTTTCTGGCCGATTTCCCGAAAGTGCTGAAAGAGTTCGAATCGTTATTTAACCGTAATCGTATATTCATTGATCGTACGAAAGGCGTAGCCCCGGTTAGCGTTGAAGACGCCTTGAGCTATAGCTGGAGCGGTCCGTTGTTGCGTGCTGCAGGTGTGGATTACGATGTACGCGCTATGAACCCATACAGCTCTTACGAAGATTTTGATTTTGAAGTGCCCGTTGGTACCAGCGGCGATGTATACGACCGCTTTTTGGTACGTAACGAAGAAATGTGGCAAAGTCTGCGCATGATACAACAGGCGCTGGATAAAATACAAAAAGAAGATCCGACAATCTTTCATGCAGACGTACCTGAATTTTACCTGCCTCCAAAAGAGGAAGTGTACAACAACATGGAAGCGCTGATTTACCACTTTAAAATAGTAATGGGCGAAATACCAACGCCGGTAGGCGAAGTTTACCACTCGGTAGAAGGTGCCAACGGTGAGTTAGGATTTTACCTGGTTAATGATGGTGGGCGTTCGCCTTACCGCTTGCATTTCCGCAGGCCAAGCTTTATCAATTACTCCATGTACGCTGATATGAGCCGTGGTATGCTATTGTCGGATGCGATTATCAACATGAGTAGCTTAAATGTTATTGCAGGAGAGTTAGATGCTTAGAGTAGAAAATGTAAACCACGCGCCTGTCGAGTTTTCGGCGGCTTTACTTAATAAGTTTGCTGATTTGGTAAGCCGATATCCTGAGGGCCGACAAAAATCGGCCTTGCTGCCTGTACTTCACGAAACGCAGGCAGAGTTAGGTTGGCTGAGTGTACCTGCGATGGATAAAGTAGCTGCTTACCTTAAAATTGAGCCTATTGAGGTTTATGAGGTAGCCAGTTTTTATACCATGTACTTTTTACGCCCACAGGGTAAGTATATGCTGGAGGTTTGCCGTACCGGTCCTTGCTGCCTGGTAGGTGCCGAAAAGATTATGGATCATATTGAGCAGAAGCTCGGCGTTAAAGAAGGCGACGTTACGGCTGACGGGTTGTTTAGCTGGCGTGGGGTAGAATGTCTGGCCGCTTGTGGTTTTGGCCCGGTGTTGCAGATTGGCCCTGAGTACACGTTTTACGAGAACCTGACCACCGAGTTGGTTGATAAGTTGATTAGTGATTTAAAAGCAAAGGCTAATAACTAATGGGACGCAAATTATTACTCGAACATATTAACGTACCCGGCATCAATACCTTTGATGTTTACCGTTCAAAAGGTGGTTATGCCGCAGTTGAAAAAGCCCTTAAAACCCTTACCCCTGATGAGGTAGTAGAAGAGGTTAAAAAGTCGGGCTTGCGTGGCCGAGGTGGAGCAGGTTTCCCTACCGGTATGAAGTGGAGCTTTTTGGCTAAGCCCGAAGGCGTGCCACGTTACCTGGTGTGCAACGCCGACGAGTCTGAACCCGGTACGTTTAAAGACCGTTATTTGATGACACACATCCCTCATTTGTTAATTGAGGGAATGATTATAGCCAGTTTTGCGTTAGGCGCTAAAACTTCGTACATCTATGTACGTGGCGAAATGATGCCGCAAATCCGCATTCTGGAAAAAGCCATTGCCGAAGCCCGCAACGCAGGCTTTTTAGGCAAGAACATATTAGGCACCGGTTATGACCTGGAGTTGTATGTACAGCCGGGCGGTGGTGCTTACATCTGTGGCGAAGAAACTGCGTTAATTGAATCGTTGGAAGGCAAGCGGGGTAATCCACGTATTAAACCGCCATTCCCGGCTATCGCCGGTTTGTATGGCTGCCCGACGGTAGTTAATAACGTAGAATCTATTGCTGCTACGGTGCCTATCATTCGCGATGGTGGCGATGAGTATGCTAAAATTGGTATCGGTCGTAGTACCGGTACTAAATTAATCTCTGCCTCTGGAAACTTAAACAAGCCTGGTGTATACGAAATTGAGTTAGGTGTACCTGTTGAGGAATTTATCTATTCGGATGAATACTGTGGCGGCATTGCCAACGGTAAGCGCCTGAAAGCCGTAGTGGCAGGTGGTTCGTCGGTGCCTATATTGCCGGCTAATCTGATCCTGAAAACGATCAATAACGAGTCGCGCTTAATGAGTTACGAGTCATTGTCTGACGGTGGTTTTGCTACCGGATCGATGATGGGTTCGGGCGGTTTTATTGCTTTTGATGAAGACCAGTGTATTGTGCGCAACACCTGGAACTTTGCCCGCTTTTATCATCACGAAAGCTGCGGACAGTGTTCTCCGTGTCGTGAGGGTACCGGCTGGATGGAAAAAGTGTTGCACCGTTTAGAACATGGGCACGGCAAATTAAGTGATATGGATTTGCTGGTGGATGTTTCTAAAAAAATAGAAGGCAATACCATCTGCCCGTTGGGAGATGCGGCAGCCTGGCCGGTAGCCAGTGCTATACGCCATTTCCGCGATGAGTTTGAATGGCATGTGACCAACCCGACTGAGGCCGTGAGCCGTAACTTCGGATTAGCACATTACGCAGATCCGTTGAGCAAACCAGAAGAGGTAGCTTAACATCAACACGCTGTTGGGCGAAAGCACGGAAGCAAAAGATGGAATACCTGTTTGTTTACGGCACATTGCTTAGCCATTTCAACAACGAGGCAGTTGGTCCGGTATCGGAACTGATGCAATACGTGGGGAAAGGCAAACTGAAGGGGAGGATATTTGATTTAGGCGCTTATCCTGCATTGATAACCTCGGCAAACGAGAAACATGATGTGCAGGGAGAGGTATACCAATTAGCATTAACCGAAAAGGTTTTTGCAGCACTTGATGAATACGAAGGAGATGAATACCACCGGGAGTTGATTAAAGTGCAGTTGAAAGGTGGAGAAGAGATCAAATGCTGGGTATATGTTTATAAGCCCGAGTTTGATAAAGATGTTATACAGATTATAGGCGGAGATTATCTGGCTTATATCAGAAATAAGGCTAATAATGGTTAAAGTAACTATTGACGGAATTAGTATTGATGTCGAACCTGGTACCAGTATTTTAAATGCTGCCCGGCAAATAGGAGGCGATATTGTACCGCCTGCTATGTGCTACTATTCCAAACTGGAGGGCAGTGGTGGTAAATGCCGTACTTGTTTGGTAAAGGTGAGCAAAGGTTCTGAAAAAGACCCGCGCCCTATGCCTAAACTGGTAGCATCATGCCGTACCACGGTGATGGACGGGATGGAAGTGCAAAACATTACCTCGCCCGAGGTAGTTGAAGCACGTAAAGGCGTGGTAGAAATGCTGTTGATTAACCACCCGTTGGACTGCCCTGTTTGCGATCAGGCCGGCGAGTGCCACCTGCAGGATTTGGGCTTTGAACATGGTGCTGCCAAAACCCGCTACGAATTTGACCGCCGTACGTTTGAGCGCATCGACATTGGTGATAAAATACAACTGCACATGAACCGTTGTATTTTGTGCTACCGTTGCGTATTTACGGCCGATCAGATAACCAATCAGCGTGTGCATGGCGTTTTAAACCGCGGTGATCATGCCGAGATTTCGACTTACATTCATAAAGCTGTTGATAATGACTTTTCGGGTAACGTAATAGACGTTTGTCCGGTAGGAGCATTAACCGACAAAACTTTCCGATTTAAGAACCGCGTATGGTTTACTAAGCCAGTTGAAGCGCATCGCAATTGCGATCACGAAAAATGCAATGGCAAGGTTACACTTTGGTATAAAGGTGAGGATGTGTTGCGCGTAACTGCGCGCAAAGACCAATATGGTGAGGTGGAAGAGTTTATCTGTAACACCTGCCGTTTTGATAAAAAGAAAACCAGCGATTGGGTAATTGAAGGTCCGCGTAAGGTATCTAACCAATCGGTAATCAGCTCTAACCACTACGATACTTTGCATCCACTACCGGTGGTGAAAACCAACCCGGTATTGCAGGAAGCTAATAAAGAACAATTTGAACGGGAGACAAGACTGTAATGCAACTAACTGATTTAATCATAAAACTGGTACTGGTATTAGTCATTTTTGCCATCAGTTTGGTAGTAGCGATGTACTCTACTTACGCCGAGCGTAAAGTGGCTGCATTTCTGCAGGATAGGGTAGGCCCGAACCGGGCAGGGCCATTTGGTATATTACAGCCTTTGGCTGATGGTGCCAAAATGTTTATGAAAGAGGAGATTATCCCAACGCGTGCAAGCGGCTTTCTGTTTGTTGTTGGTCCGTCACTCGCCATCATGACGGCATGTATTGGTTCTGCTGTTATCCCCTGGGGGCCGCAGATGCAAATTGGCTCACGCATAATTGATTTACAGGTTACCGATATCAACGTAGGTATATTATACATCTTTGGCGTAGTATCATTAGGTGTATATGGTATCATGATTGGCGGCTGGGCATCTAACAATAAATACTCTTTGTTAGGAGCTATCCGCGCAGCATCACAAAGCATCAGCTACGAAATTTCAATGGGCTTGTCCATTATCGCCTTATTAATGCTTACCGGTACATTAAGCTTGAAAGAAATTGCCGAGCAGCAGCATGGTTTACACTGGAATGTATGGTATCAGCCGCTGGGCTTTTTAATATTTATGATATGTGCTTTTGCCGAAACCAACCGTAGTCCGTTCGATTTACCGGAATGTGAAACTGAGTTGGTAGGCGGTTATCATACCGAATACTCATCCATGAAATTGGGCTTTTACCTATTTGCCGAGTACATCAATATGTTTGTATCATCGGCTGTGATGGCTACGCTTTACTGGGGAGGATATAATTACCCGGGGATGGATTGGGTGGCTGCCCATGTTGGCCCAACCATCGCGCCGATTGTTGGTGTGATAGTACTATTCGCCAAGATATTTGCCTTCATTTTCTTTTTTATGTGGGTGCGTTGGACTATCCCGCGTTTCCGTTATGACCAGCTGATGCACCTGGGCTGGAAAAAGTTAATACCACTGGCTATTGCCAACATTGTATTAACCGGTGTAATTGCTACTTTAATTAAACACTTTGCTTAACCTTGATATGGAACCATTAAGTAACAAGCGAAAACTGATAGAAGTTAAACCTCTTAATTTTTGGGAACGTGCCTACCTGCCTGCTATAGCTCAAGGCTTGAGCATCACCATGAAGCACTTTTTCAAGAAAGATGTGACCATACGTTATCCTGAGCAAAAGCGTGAGTTTTCTGAAAACTTCCGTGGTTTGCATTCATTGAAACGCGATGAGCAGGGACGCGAGCGTTGTACGGCCTGTGGCTTGTGCGCTTTATCTTGCCCGGCTGAGGCTATCACCATGATAGCCGGCGAACGCCAGGAAGGTGAGGAAAACCTGTACCGCGAAGAAAAATATGCTGCCGTATATGAAATTAATATGCTGCGCTGCATTTTTTGCGGTTTGTGCGAAGAAGCCTGTCCTAAAGAAGCGATTTACCTGGATGGCGACATCGTACCAACCGACTTTACGCGCAAAGACTTTATTTATGGTAAAGACAAATTAGTTGAGCCGCCTTTAAACCAATAAAAAGAATATACCTTTACCGGCACTAACCAATTGGCCGTTAAAGGTATTTTTGTTTCAAAGCCTTATGAGCATATTTTACTTTATTGCATTTCTTTCCATCCTGTTTTCGCTGCTGGTTATATTTGCTAAAAACCCGGTGCATAGTGTATTGTACCTCATTATTACCTTTTTTACATTCACCATTCATTATATTTTACTAAACGCGCAGTTTCTAGCTATTGTAAACTTTATTGTTTACATGGGGGCCATCCTGGTACTGTTCCTGTTCGTGATGATGATGCTCAACCTGAATAAGGATGCTGAGCCTACCAAAAGCATTTATGTAAAAATGATTGGGGTTATTGGCGGTGGCTCATTGCTGGTCACACTGGTAGCGGCACTTAAAGGCTTAGCTAAATCGCAACCGGTAGTATTACAGAATGTAAATTTAGGATCTGTACAAAACTTAGGTAAAGTGCTGTTCAGCGAGTTTTTGTTGCCCTTCGAAGTATCGTCTATTCTTTTACTATCTGCCATGGTGGGCGCTGTATTGCTGGCCACTCGCGATAATAAACCTAAAGTTACCGTCTAAATGGAAAGTTTAACCCAAGCCATCAAGATTGTTCCGCTTAACCATTATATCCTGTTAAGCGCTATCATATTTTCAATTGGTGTAATCGGCGTGCTCATTCGCCGTAACGCCATTGTGGTATTTATGTCGGTGGAACTGATGCTGAATGCCGTTAACCTGTTGCTAACCGTTTTTTCGGTTTATAGCAACGATCCTAACGGGCAGGTGTTCGTATTCTTTATTATGGCGCTGGCCGCTGCCGAAATTGCTATCGGCCTGGCCATCATCGTGATGATACACCGCAATACCAACTCTATCGACGTAGATATTTTAAACAGACTGAAATGGTAATGGCACACGGCCATTAAACATTTCAACAGCAATTACAGAAAACTTATAATAAACCCGGCAGCCATAAATCGATTCATCGCAATTAATAACTAACTGCCGAATACTATAAACACAATTATGGATAAATACATCTGGCTTATTCCTTTATTACCTCTGGTAGGTTTTATCATAAACGGATTAGGCCGTAATGCTTTACCTAAAAGCCTGATTGGCGGCATAGCCAGTTTAGCGGTTTTAATTCCCTTTTTAATAAGCGTAGGCGTTTTTATGGAAGTAAAAACAGCCGAGCATATCACCAAAACTTATTTTGAGTGGATCAGGGTCGGCGATGTAAATATTCCATTTTCGTTTCTGGTAGACAGGTTGAGTTCTATCATGTTGCTCATTATTACCGGTATCGGGTTTTTAATTCACCTGTACTCCATCGGTTACATGAGCCATGATAAAGGCTTCGGTAAGTTCTTCGCTTATCTAAACTTGTTTGTGTTCTTCATGCTGTTGCTGGTTATGGGAGCTAACTACGTCATTATGTTTATAGGTTGGGAAGGCGTTGGTTTATGCTCTTACTTGTTAATCGGTTTCTGGTTTACCAACCCGAGCTATGCCGATGCTGCCAAGAAAGCGTTTGTGATGAACCGCATTGGTGATTTAGGTTTTTTGATCGGTGTATTTATCATCATTAAAACCTTTGGTAGCGTTACTTATGCTGAGGTGTTCGCTAAAGCGGCTGGCATGCACACTGGTGATACTACCCTGGTACTGATTACGCTATTGCTATTTGTAGGTGCTACCGGTAAATCAGCGCAAATACCTTTGTTTACCTGGCTGCCCGACGCTATGGCCGGTCCTACGCCTGTGTCGGCCCTCATACACGCAGCTACCATGGTTACCGCCGGTATATACATGATTGCCCGGTCCAACATCTTATTTACGCTGTCGCCGTTAACACAGCACGTAATTGCCATTGTAGGTATTGCTACCATACTGTTGGCCGCACTGATTGCACTTACTCAAACTGATATTAAAAAGGTACTGGCTTACTCCACCGTATCGCAGTTAGGCTATATGTTTTTGGGTTTAGGCGTTGGTGCTTACACCGGTGCATTTTTCCATGTGTTAACTCATGCCTTTTTTAAAGCGCTTTTATTCTTGGGAGCTGGTTCGGTTATCCACGCGGTAAGCGGCGAACAAAATATGCGCTCAATGGGAGGGCTGAAAGGTAAATTGCCGGTAACGTTTATTACCATGTTGATTGGTACACTGGCTATATCGGGTATCCCACCTTTTGCAGGCTTCTTCTCTAAAGACGAAATTTTAGCTCATACTTATATACACAGCCCTATACTGTATGTTTTGGGTGTGTTAGGTGCTATGTTTACCTCGTTCTATATGTTCAGGTTAATGTTCCTGACTTTCTGGGGCAAATTCAGAGGTACGCACGAGCAGGAGCACCACCTGCACGAGTCGCCTCCAAGCATGACGATTCCGCTTATTGTTTTAGCGGTACTATCGACCATAGGCGGTTTTATGGGTGTGCCCGAAGCATTAGGCGGTCATCACTGGCTGGAGCAGTGGCTCGAACCGGTATTAAGTCCTTCGGCTGCGCACACCGGTAAAATGTTTATTGCCCGAAACACCGAGTTGATGTTGATGGGCCTATCAGTAGGTGGTGCAGTATTAGCATTAATTTATGCTTATGTAAAATATGTATCTAAAGCCGAAGTGCCGTTAGCTGATAATGAAGAGCGCCCGGCCTTAGAAAAACTTTCTTTCAATAAATTTTATATCGACGAAGTTTATGACGCCATCATCCGTCGTCCATTAGATGCATTATCTGTTTTCTTTTACAAAGTGGTTGACAAGTTGGGTATAGACGGTATTGTGAATGGTGTCGCGCAAAGCCCTATTGAGGCAGGCCGTGGTTTACGCCTGCTGCAAACCGGTAATGTTGGTTTTTATTTGTTGATGATGGTTATCGGCATTATTGCCGTACTACTCTATAGTTTAATAAAATTTTAGTTAAGCGTTTACTGCATATACCATGACGGTTAGTTTTCTACTTTTTTTACCCTTACTGGCAGCCTTGGCGCTTTTGTTTATTAAAAGCAATGCTGTAAAAAATATTGCCTTACTATTCTCGCTGGTCGAACTTGCTTTGGGCATTTACATGCTTACGCAGTATAACCCTCAAGGTGGCTTGCAATTTACTACCGAAGCGGCTTGGATGCCCAAATTGGGTATTTACTTTACGGCAGCTATTGATGGTATTAACATCATACCAATCATCTTATCTGTACTGCTTGTGCCTATCATTATTGCTACTACCTTTAAACACGAGTATAAAAATGCTTCTGTATTTTATGCACTCATCCTGTTTATGCAGTTCGGCTTGTTGTTGGTGTTTACAGCGTTGGATGGTTTCTTATTTTATGTTGGATGGGAGGTTGCATTAATACCGATTTACTTTATATGTGGTATGTGGGGCGGCGAAAACCGGGTTAAAGTAACACTTAAGTTTTTCATCTACACTTTTGCAGGTTCGCTGTTTATGCTGCTGGCATTAATCTATCTGTACCTGCAAACTCCTGAGCGTACGTTTGATATCTTTAAATTTTACGCGCTTAATTTAACCACTACACAGCAGTCATGGGTATTTGGAGGCTTTTTGCTGGCATTTGCCATCAAGATGCCCATATTCCCGTTGCATACATGGCAACCTGATACCTACACCGAGGCTCCGGCTGCGGGCAGTATGCTGCTATCAGGTATCATGCTTAAAATGGGTATTTACGGTGCCATCCGCTGGATGATCCCGGTAGCACCTGTTGCTTTTTACGAATGGCAAAATAACCCGCTTTGGTTGGCTATCATTGGTATTGTTTATGCATCAATCATCGCTTTCAGGCAAACAGATGGTAAACGACTGATTGCTTACTCTTCTATCGCACACGTTGGTTTGATTGCCGCCGGCTTACTCGCCTGGAATACACAAGGCCTGCAAGGTGCCATGATCCAGATGCTGAACCACGGTATCGAAGTGGTAGGCTTATTCTTTATCTGGGATATTATCAGCCGTCAGTTAAAGACAAGAGATATCGGCCAATTAGGTGGCATCTCTAAAGTTGCGCCGCAATTTGCCACGGTATTTTTAATCATTGTATTAGGGTCGGTAGCCTTACCGCTCACTAATAGTTTTGTAGGGGAGTTTTTGTTGCTCAACGGAGTTTATCGCTACAACATGTGGATGGGTATTGTTGCCGGGTTAACCATTATATTGGGTGCTGTATATATGCTGCGCATGTACAAAAATGTAATGCAGGGCGAAACCAACGCTGTTACTACACTATTTACAGACATCACACTGAGCGAAAAACTGATATTAGGTATCGTCTGTGCCTTCATCATCATCATTGGCGTTTATCCTAAACCGGTACTGGATTTGACTGAACCATCGGTAACCATGCTGATGAATACGGTTAACCAGAAAATACAAGCTGCGTTACTGCATAAATAACAGCCGGTGTATAACCGCTATCAATAAATTAAAAAGAGAAAAGACTTTAAGATATACGATGACCACATTAATTATCATAGCTGTATTGCCCATTGTGCTGTTGTACTTAGGCTTGTTTAAGGCTAACAAATTATTACTGCCGGTTACCATAGTGGGTTTGTTACTGGGTTTAGCATCAGCCGTATTTCAATGGAACAACGGTGCCGTGCCTATTTACCACAACATGATGCTGTTTGATAATTTCTCGATCGCATTTTCGGCTACCGCTATTGTGTCAACCCTGTTAATCCTGATGTTATCTAAAGGATATTTTGAACGGATCAGCGAGCATGTAGCAGAGTATTTAGCCATCATCCTTTTCTCGTTGGCAGGTATTGTAGTCATGGTGTCTTACTATAATCTTAGTATGCTCTTTATCGGTATTGAAATTATGTCGGTAAGCTTGTATATCCTGGCCGGTATTGATAAAAAAAGCTTTGCATCAAACGAGGCATCGTTAAAATACTTTTTGATGGGCGCCTTTTCTACCGGGTTTTTATTATTTGGTGTAGCCCTTATTTACGGTGCTACAGGTTCTTTTAGTTTGGAAGCTATTCGTGATTGGGCTGTAGCACATCCCCGTGGTATCAACCCGCTGTTTCATACAGGTGTTATTTTAATGATCATCGGCCTTTGCTTTAAGGTGGGTGCGGCCCCATTTCATTTCTGGACGCCTGATGTTTATGAAGGTTCGCCTACGTTGATCACGGCTTTCATGTCTACTGTAGTTAAAACTGCGGGGTTCGCGGCATTCTTGCGTTTGTTCGCTATCAGCTTTGCGCCAATGGCCGATTTCTGGATGCCAACTTTGCTGGTGATCACCGTACTTACTTTATTTATTGGTAACCTGACTGCCTTATATCAGCACAGCTTTAAGCGAATGCTGGCGTTTTCGAGTATCTCGCACGCCGGCTACATGTTATTTGCCATCGTAGCTTTAAGTGCCGGATCGGGCAACGCTATATTTATGTATGCTACTGCCTATTCTGTAGCTTCAGTCATCGCTTTCGGGGTATTAATTTTAGTACAGCAGCAATTAGGCAGTGATAGTTTCGAAAGCTTTAATGGCTTGGGTAAGCGTAATCCGTTTTTGGCAGTGGTATTAACTATAGCTATGCTGTCATTAGCAGGTATACCTCTTACCGCAGGTTTTATGGGTAAGTTCCTGATGTTTTCGGGAGCAATGTCGCGCTTTCAGATCTGGCTGGTTATCATTGCGGTAATTAACGCTATCATCAGTATCTATTACTATTTCAGGGTCATTATAGCTATGTACTTCCATACTGCTGAGCATGATGAACTGACGGTTCCGGCCTATTACCAGATCGTATTGGGTGTATCGGCGCTGGCTACCCTGGTTATCGGTATCTTCCCGGCCTTGATTTCAAACCTGATATAAAATGCAGTTGGTATTGCATTTGATTTAATATTTGTAGTTTTACAAATATTGTGAATGGAAAAATTCTGGGAACATCTACAGAACCTGACGGATGCACAATCTATAATTAGCAAAGGGGGCTTCTACCTTTTATTGATTGTAGTGTATGCCGAAACAGGACTGTTCTTCGGGTTCTTCTTACCTGGCGACTATCTTTTGTTCATGGCAGGGCTTCTTTGCGCCACTGGCCTTCTGGACATATCTGTTTATACCTTAGTATCATCGCTCATTGTGGCAGGTATTTTGGGCAACTACACCGGGTACTGGTTTGGTTATCGCACCGGCCCTTTCATGGAAAATCGTAAAGAATCTTTATTCTTTAAAAAGCGTTATATTGTCATGGCCGAAGAGTTCTATGCCAAATATGGCGGTATGGCGCTGGTTTTAGGTAGATTTTTCCCCATAATCAGAACTTTTGCGCCTATCTTTGCAGGCGTTGTTAAAGTAAATTTTAAAAAATTTAGTTTATATAACTTTGTAGGCAGCGTGGCTTGGGTGGCCACGTTAACGCTTTCGGGCTTTTTCTTAGGTAGAAAATATCCCGGACTTAAAGATTATTTGCATTATATTGTAATTGCTTTGATTGTAGTAACCAGCCTGCCGCTGATTATTGCATTTTTAAAAAGAAGTAAATTACCAAACAAAACGGACGAACATTAATTTATTAAATATTCACACAAGTTTACATGAGTACACAACATCCCTGGCATCAGGTTAGCCCAGGCGAAAACATTCCTGAGGTGGTTAATGCCATCATTGAAATTCCGAAAGGATCAAAAGCTAAATACGAAATTGATAAAGACTCTGGCTTGTTAAAGCTTGATCGCGTATTATTTTCTTCAGTAGTATACCCGGCTAATTACGGTTTCATTCCTCAAACTTATTGCGACGATAAAGATCCGTTAGACATTTTAGTATTAAGTTCGGTTGACGTTTATCCAATGTCGCTAATTGAAGCTAAAGTAATCGGGGTGATGCACATGATTGACGGCGGCGAGCAGGATGATAAAATCATTGCTGTTGCCAAAAACGATATGTCTATCAACTACGTTAACGATTTGAGCGAATTGCCACCTCACGCGATGATCGAGATCAGAAACTTTTTTGAAGATTACAAAAAGCTGGAAGGTAAGAACGTAACCATTGAGCATTTGATGGGTAAGTCTTACGCGCTTAAAGTAATTACAGAAAGCATGGAGTTATACCAGTCAACTTTCTCGGAGTACCAAAGCTAATACATGGGCCCTGATTTAGACATAAACGGTTTTCATATCTTCCTGACCATATTTTTGGTTCTGCTGAACGGATTTTTCGTTGCAGCCGAATTTGCCATTGTACGCGTTAGGGGATCACAAATTGAAATACAGGCAAAGGCCGGTAGCCGTATGGCTAAAGTTGCCCGTGGTATAATGCATAATTTAGATGGTTACCTGGCTGCTACGCAGCTGGGTATTACCATTGCTTCGCTTGGCCTTGGCTGGGCGGGTGAAGAGGTAGTGACTACCCTAATGCTTAACTTATTTAAAGCATTTGGTGTAGTTATTACCTCAGAACTGGTGATTAACATCAGCCATGTGGTGGCGTTCATTACCATCACGATATTGCATATTGTTTTTGGCGAATTAGCGCCTAAAACCCTGGCTATACAACGTTCGGTACGAACGGCCATGACAGTATCTTATCCGTTGCGTTTCTTTTTTGTGGTGTTCCGGCCTGCTATTTGGTTGCTGAACACCTTTGCTAATTTTATATTGAGCCTGTTTGGTGTTAACGCAGTACATGGCGATGAATCGCACCATAGCTCTGAGGAGTTGCAATACTTATTAGAGCAGGGTAAAGAAAGCGGTGCTTTAGATTCTAACGAACACGAGCTGATTAAAAACGTATTTGATTTTAATGAGCGTGTGGTGAAAAATATTATGGTACCCCGTACCAAAATATCGGGTATCGATATCAGTGCATCTCAGGATGATCTTCTAGAATGCTTGATTACAGAAGGGTACTCGCGTATGCCTGTCTATGATGATACGGTTGATAAGATTGTGGGCATTGTGCATGCCAAAGATATTCTACACCTCATTGCCCGTAAAACGGATTTTGAGTTGAAGGACATTATCCGCAAGCCATACTTTATCCCGGAAACCAAAAAGATAAACGATTTAATGGCCGAGTTGCAGCTCAAGCGCATACAGATCGCCATTGTTTTGGATGAGTTTGGTGGTACTGCTGGTATGGTTACCCTGGAAGATATTGTAGAAGAACTGGTAGGCGAAATACAGGACGAGTACGACGAAGAAATTCCGATCGTGGATAAAGTAAATGATCGCGAATTTATTGTTAGTGCTGTAGCCTCTATTTACGATGTAAACGAAGAGCTACCACACGACTTGCCTGAGGACGGCGACTTTGATACCGTATCGGGCTGGGTAAGCGAAATCTTTGGTAAGATACCTGAGGTAGGCGAGCAACATGAAGCTAACGGCTACAATGTAACAGTACTGAAAAAGTCTGACCAAAACGTGGAATCGGTAAAACTTGAACTGTTGCTGAACGAAGAAGACGTATCTGACGTTAATTAACGGAATCCATTTATGCACATCTTTTACACCCCGGATATTTCTGTTGGTGCTGCATCTTACACCTTAAGCGAGGAGGAAAGCAAGCATTGCATTAGAGTGTTGAGATTGCAGGTGGATGATACCGTTATGCTGGTAGATGGTAAAGGTGGTTTCTATACAGCTCAAATTATCGATCCTCATCCCAAAAAAACGGTTCTTTCGATTGTTGCTGTACAACAGGAGTATGGTAAGCGTAATCATTACCTGCATATTGCCGTTGCACCTACTAAAAATATTGAGCGCATAGAGTGGTTTTTAGAAAAAGCTACCGAAATAGGTATTGATGAAGTATCGCTCACATTATGCCAGCGGTCGGAGCGTAAAGATGCCAAGGTTGAGCGTTTAGACAAAATTATCACTTCGGCTGTTAAGCAATCACTGAAAGCTTATCATCCTGTTTTAAACCCTTTACAGCCACTTAATAAATTGATCAGCCAGCCATTCGACGGGCAAAAATTTATAGCGCATTGTTTGCCTGGCGATAGTAAAGTAAGCTTAGCTTCGCAATTGCATGCAGGTGGCAAAAGCCTTATTTTGATTGGTCCTGAAGGGGATTTTACAGAAAAAGAAATTGGCGAAGCTTTGCAGAATGGCTTTAAACCAATAACTTTAGGTGATAGCCGCCTGCGTACCGAAACTGCAGCTCTCGAAGCCTGTTTTGAAGTAAACTTTTTGAACCGGTAAAGAGACATCTTAAACAATAGCATTACGGCAAAGGCGTTTTTATCAAGTCTATGAAAATTAAAGCCTTTTGTGTCGTTTTTTTGGCTGTATTGCTGTGCAGCTATCAGCAGGTACCCACTTACACACTGGCGCGGCTCAAGTACAATGGCGGTGGCGATTGGTACGGCGACCGCACGGCATTACCCAATTTAATTAAGTTCTGCAATCAAAATCTCAAAACCAACTTTAAAGCAGACGACGAAACGGTAGAAGTTGGTAGCTCTGAATTATTTAATTATCCCTTTGTTTTTATGACAGGGCATGGCAACGTCATCTTCTCTGATTTGGAGGTGCGTAACCTGCGCAAGTATTTAACCGGAGGCGGTTTTTTGCATATTTGCGATAACTATGGCCTGGATAAATTTATACGCCCGCAAATGAAAAAGGTATTCCCCGAGTTCGATTTTGTAGAGCTGCCTTTGAATCATCCTATCTATCATCAAAAATTTGACTTCCCGAATGGTTTGCCCAAAATACACGAACATGAAAATAAACGCCCGCAAGGTTTTGGCCTGATCTATAAAGGCCGGTTGGTTTGTTTTTACGATGTAGAATGCGATTTAGGAAATGGTTGGGAAGATTTAGGAACCTATGCCGGCGATAGTCAGGAAGTGCGATTAAAAGCATTAAAAATGGGTGCTAACCTGGTGCAGTACGCGCTGACACAGTAATAATATACGTTATGTAGCAGAGATAGTATGGCAAAAATCGTAAACGAAGAAGACCGGCTGATGATCAGCCGGTCTTCTTCGTTTATATCCTCAAGTATGCATGCTTATTTTTTGGGATTGTAAGGCTTTGGTTTTTTGACGCTAAAGTGCGGTTTGCCGTTAGGGTTAATTTCTGATGTTCCAACCATACTCATAGCGCAGCGGAAGCCTACTTCGGCACTGGCCTCGCCCTGGTCCATATAACGGCGGGTAGCAGGGTTTAACCACATAGCACGGTCGTTCCAAGATCCGCCTTTGTATACTTTAGAGTGGTCGTTAACCAGTGTAGTTACACCATACAAACTATTATCAACTGAGTCAACATAACCCCTTTGGTCAGCTTTAAAAGGTTTACCGCTTAACGAGGCAGTAACCGGGCCTGCAGGTACGCCACCTGTTGTAGCTGCCGTAGTAGTTGCTGGTTTCTGGCCTTGCTGCTGAGCTATAAACTCGCTCCAAGGCAGTTTTTTGTTCGATTTGGCAGCATCTTTAATTGGTCGGCCATATTTATCTTTAGCGTAAATACCTTTTTCAGGATCGGCTAACCGTTTATTGGTATACTCATTTCCGCGGAAGGGGTTAAAATCTTCAACATCCTCAAAAGTCAACTGGCGGTAAGTATCACCTGTCCACTCATTAACGTTACCGGCCATGTTGTACAAGCCAAAGTCGTTAGGCTGGTAAGAGCGTACTGGTGCAGTAATGTCGGCTTTATCATTCAACGATCCGCCTACACCCATGTTATCACCTTCGCCGCGTTTAAAGTTAGCCATGATCATACCACGCGTACGTTTTTGTGCCGAACGTACGCCCATCCCGTTCCAAGGGTATATTTTGCCGGTTTCAATGTTTTCAAAATCGGTGTTGCCAGCTAAGCCTAAAGCCGCATACTCCCATTCGGCTTCTGTAGGCAGGCGATAGGCCGGTCTTAAAATGCCGTCTTCCATACGTACAGTACGAGTAGCCTTGCCGTTATTGCCCGGTTTGGCAAGAGGGTTCATGTCGGGCATCATTTTTTTGCCGTCAATTCCCTGACCCTTGTACTGCCCATTTAAGTAGATATCGGTATCAAATGGTTGAGTGACTCCAGTTCCGCCGTTAGCAGTAGCGCCGGCGCCACCTTTACCAGAGGCATCTTTCCAACTGGCTAACCTACCAGTTTCACGAAGTGTGTTTTCATTAATTTGGTTAGTACGGAATACACAATACTCCTGCGCCTGCTCCCAGGTAACACCCACTACCGGATAGTCCTGAAAAGCAGGGTGCCTTAAATAATTGTCTACATAAGGCTCGTTATAAGACAATGGTCTGCGCCAAACCAATGTGTCGGGCATGGCATTGTAATATAATTCACGGTCGCCAGGATAGGTGATGCTGATATAATGCAGGTAATCCAGCCAGTCTTGATTTGAGACCTCAGTTTCGTCCATATAAAATGAAGCCACAGTTACACGGCGACGGGTATTATTATAGTCGTAAGTCACATCTTGGTCGGCGCTGCCACCCAACACAAAGGTGCCGCCCTCAATCGGAATTAAGCCTGGCCCAGGTGCAGGATGCGTTTTTTGGAAGCGCATGTAACCACCGTTGTATTTATTATTATAAACAACGCCGGTTTTTTGCGACCGCATGGGTTTACTGCAACTGCCTAACAACAATCCCACGCATCCTAATAATAAAGCAGATTTAGTAAAATGCTTGATCATATTTAACAACTTAATAAGTAAAAATAATTAATATCGTTAGACGGTAATTTATTTAAGGTAAATTAATTAATCTTTTCGATTAGGCTGTTTAACGGTATTAGGTCGGGCTAAGTTACGTTATATTTAAAAATAACGACATTTTGTGTCGGGTAGATAGGTGTATATATCCTTACAACTTTAACAATCGTTTTTTCAAGAAAATAAGAGCTATTTTGCGGTAATGAATTTTTTGAAGCTTAACGCTTTTTTTTGGGGTTTGCTTTTAATGCCTGTTGTTCTTTGCGCACAGGGAACTGTGGGTAATACCGGTACCTCTACCAACGGGAGTAATAATGCAGGAATCAACACAGCCGTTCCCTTTTTGACGATTGCGCCCGATTCACGTTCAGGCGCTATGGGCGATGCAGGTGTGGCGCTCGCACCAGATGCAAATGCCAACTATTGGAATCCCTCTAAACTGGCGTTTATAGAAGGGCAGGATAATGTTTCGCTTTCTTATAGTCCGTGGTTGCGTAATTTAGTATCGGATGTTAATTTGGCGTACTTAAGTTATGCACGCCGCATAGATAATCGCAATACACTCGGTTTATCTTTGCGCTATTTTAACTTAGGGAATATACAACTAATTGATGCAAACCAAAACGATCAGGGTACTTACCGTCCATCAGAATTTTCAATTGATGGTACTTTCGCCCGTAAGTTTGGTCAAAACTTTTCGTTGGGCCTGTCTGTACGATACATTCACTCTAATTTAACCACTGGTAATGTTTACAACGGGCAACAGGGCAAAGCGGGGAATGCTTTAGCAACAGATGTTTCTGCTTATTATAGTAAGCCTACACAGCAGTTTGGTAAAGATGCTTTATTAGCTTTTGGGGCCAATTTTTCAAACATCGGTACTAAAATGAGTTTTGTAGAAAATGGCGCGAGTTATTTTTTACCCTCTAACTTGCGTATTGGTGCTGCAGATACCTGGTATCTGGACAACGCCAGCCAATTTACCCTCACGCTTGATTTGAATAAGCTGTTAGTGCCTACACCGCCCATACGCGACAGCAAAGGCAACATTGTGAGTGGGTACGATGACAACCGGTCGGTACCTGCCGGTATATTTGGCTCTTTTGCTGATGCTCCCGGTGGTTTTAGCGAGGAGTTAAAAGAAATTAGTTACGCTGGTGGTGCTGAATATGGTTATAACAAACGCTTTTTTGTAAGGGCTGGCTATTTTTATGAAAACCCAACTAAGGGTAACAGACAGTATTCTACTATTGGGGCCGGCTTTAAGTATGATATTTTTAACCTGGATTTAGCCTATCTCATCGCATCTCAACAAAAAAGTGCTTTGGCTAATACCCTGCGTTTTACGCTAAGTGTTAACTTTGACCGTAAATAGTACCATGAGTAAAATACGCGTAGGATTTGGTTTTGATGTGCACCAGCTAAAAGAAGGGCATCCGTTTGTAATGGGAGGTGTCACCTTGCCGCATCATGCCGGTGCTTTCGGCCACTCAGATGCTGATGTTATAGTACATGCCATTTGCGACGCCTTATTAGGCGCTGCCAATCTGCGCGATATTGGTTATCATTTTTCTAACAAAGATGAGCGCTGGCGGGGGATCAGCAGCTTGATACTGTTGCAGCATGTAGTAGAACTGTTGAAAGAAAAAGGCTGGGAGATCGGAAATATTGATGCAATGATTTGTCTCGAAGCACCAAAAATTAACCCTCACATCCCGCAAATGAAAGTGAAGATTGCAGAAGCTGCCGGCATTACCGAAGAAGATATTTCTATCAAAGCTACCACCAACGAGCAAATGGGATTTATAGGCCGCGAAGAAGGTGTGGTAGCTTATGCCGTATGCCTGATTGAAAAATCAGCCTAAGTTTATTCAGTACCTCAAAATCCGAAAAGATAATCTGCTTTTATGAGCGCAGTTTTCCCGGATCAATGTCCGAAAAATCAACACCGCATTTGCAGTTTGAGCCGCAGCCTTTTTTTGCTGCAAAGCTTTTATAAATCAAACGGCCCACGTAAAATACGGCTGCCGCAAAAATGATGGCAATGGCAATGGTTTGAAAATTCATGCTGCAAAATTACTGATTGTATAGATACTATACGTAGTAAACAGTTGTGTAGTATGTAAAGTTTACTTTGTTGTGAAGTCGTGAAGTGCTGTAATTGAAGGTGTAGGTTTATGCCTGAATGGCATATGTGAAACGCTGCCAACTGTTAGGTTAACGCTTTTACAGATAACCAAATCATTGATAAAATAGCACTGTGTAAACTGTGTTTATGCCTAATATTCAAATAATTGTAAAAAGAAGTCAAAGCTTTAAAATGCAATAATTTAAGCTTATCTTTGCGCAAAATTCAAGAGGCATATTTCATGCAAAATCAAATTCGTAATATTGCTATTATAGCACACGTTGACCACGGTAAAACTACATTGGTTGATAAAATCCTTCATAGCTGCGCTATTTTCCGCGACAATCAGGAAACTGGTGAGCTGATTCTGGATAATAACGATCTGGAACGTGAGCGGGGTATTACCATCGTTTCTAAAAACGTATCGGTTAGGTATAAAGACGTTAAAATCAACATTATTGATACTCCTGGTCACGCCGACTTTGGTGGTGAGGTTGAGCGTGTGTTAAAAATGGCCGACGGTGTATTGCTGTTGTGTGATGCATTTGAAGGTGCTATGCCTCAAACTCGTTTCGTAACACAAAAGGCTTTGGCTTTAGGCTTGAAACCAATTGTGGTAGTAAACAAAGTCGACAAAGAAAACTGTCGTCCGGAAGAGGTTTATGAGCAAATCTTTGAATTGTTCTTTAACCTGGATGCTACCGAAGAGCAATTAAACTTCCCTGTTATTTACGGTTCATCTAAACAAGGTTGGATGAGCACTGATTATAAAAAACCTACAGAAGATATCTTCCCGTTGATGGATGCAATTTTGGAAAACATTCCTCCTGCACCTATTGCCGAAGGTACCTTACAAATGCAAATCACTTCGTTAGATTATTCTTCTTTCGTAGGTCGTATTGCCGTAGGTCGTGTTGCCCGTGGTACTATCAAAGAAAACCAGCCGGTATCTTTAGTAAAGCGCGATGGCACTATTCAAAAGTCAAGAATCAAAGAGCTTTACACTTTCGAAGGTTTGGGTAAAGTTAAAGTTCAGGAGGTTAAATCTGGTGATATCTGCGCTGTTGTGGGTATTGAAGGTTTTGACATTGGTGATACTATTGCTGATTTTGAAAAACCAGAGCAACTGGAGGTTATTCATATCGATGAACCTACCATGAACATGTTGTTCACCATTAATACTTCTCCTTTCTTTGGTAAAGAAGGTAAATTTGTTACTTCACGCCACCTGCGCGATCGTTTATACAAAGAGATGGAGAAAAACTTGGCGCTTAAAGTTATTGAAACCGAATCGCCTGACTCTTACCTGGTGTACGGTCGTGGTATTCTTCACTTATCTGTATTGATCGAGACTATGCGCCGCGAAGGTTACGAGTTACAGGTAGGTCAGCCACAGGTTATCATCAAAGAAATTGATGGTGTTAAATGTGAGCCTGTCGAAGTTTTAACGGTAGACGTACCTGGTGATGTTGCCGGTAAAGTAATTGAATTGGTAACTCAACGTAAAGGTGATTTATTAGTAATGGAGCCTAAAGGCGATTTACAGCACCTGGAGTTTGAAATTCCTGCACGTGGTATCATAGGTTTACGTAACAACGTATTAACGGCTACCGGTGGCGAGGCTATCATGGCTCACCGTTTTAAAGCATATGAGCCTTGGAAAGGTGTAATTCCTGGTCGCTCAAACGGTGTACTGGTATCAATGGACACCGGTAAAACTACTGCTTTCGCTATTGATAAATTACAGGATCGTGGTCGTTTCTTTATTGAGCCAGGTATCGACATTTACGAAGGTCAGGTATTAGGCGAGCACATTCGCGACAACGATTTGGTGATTAACTTAACCAAGGGTAAGCAATTAACCAACATGCGTGCTTCTGGTAGCGATACCAACGTACGTATCGCTCCGGCTATCAAATTCTCTTTAGAGGAATCGATGGAATATATCCAGGCCGACGAGTACATCGAGGTTACACCTGCAAGCATCCGTATCCGTAAAATTTATTTGAACGAGAACGAGCGTAAAATCAACGCTAAAAAATTCCAGACTGCTTAACTAGTCCGGAACTGATATAAAACAAGAAACCCGAGCCATGGCTCGGGTTTCTTGTTTTATATGCTTTTTTAACTATATCAGTTTAAAGATCAGTGTCCGCAAAGTTTTGCTTACTAATTGGTAACCCTGATTGGCTAAAAAGCCATGCGCCTCTGAGGCATCCAGGTGGCTAAAGTTAATATCCACATCTTCTACCAGTACAAACTTAGGGCGGTACTTAGCCCAGTTATTAGATTGCAGCACTTTTACATCTAATCCGGCTACGTCTACACTCATAAAATCAATAGAGGTGCCTGCCGGTAAATGTTCGTCCAGTATTTGTGCCAGCGGAAAAATATCTACCTCTACGGTTTCGGTGATGTGCACCGCGCTGCTGTCTTGATCCCTGCTTTCCGATGTTACTTCATCAAAGCTATTAAAGGCCGAATCGTTAAAGCAATACAACGTTTGCCGGGTTTGCTCTGCACCTACACCTATGTTGAGGTTGACATCATTAGGGCGATACTGATTAAACAAGCCAATGGCTTCCGGTGTAGGCTCTACGTTGATGCCGCGCCAGCCCAGCTCATAAAAGTGCATAGTGTTTGAAAACCGAAATGGGTGGTGCGCACCAATATCCACAAAAAAGCCTTTGTAGTCGGCATAGCTGGGTACGCTCTCCATCAGTAGCGGTCTGAGCAGCATATCTTCGCCGTCTTGCGAGTAAGAGTGCAGCGGTTTAAAATCAGGATGGTTGGGTATCATGATAAATCAGTTTACTGTTTCCTAAAACAGGCGCTGGCAAAATAACACAATAATTTGTACTTGTGTAAAGCGCAATTAACTTACCCATGATAATCGGCGGGCTGTAGTTAACATTTTTATACCTTTGCGCCTGTTATTATGCGCATACCCAGTATTCCAGGATTTGACCAGCAGGCATTTGAAAAGTATTTTAAAAATACCGGGATGCTGATGATGGCTAAGGTGGGAAGTATGGTGATCAAAATGATTGTCAATACTTTTGTGCTTTCGAGTTATTTGGGAACAGTGCAAAACGGGATCTTGAATTATCCTATGGCTATTGTGGTGTTTTTTATGGCTATAGCCGCTTTGGGATTGGATGGCTTCGTTACACGCGAACTAGTTAATCATCCCAAAAAACAAAACACATTGTTAGGTACTGCATTCTGGATGCGCTTGATTGCTGGTATTGCTACCTTGCCTTTAGTTTATCTTACCTACCAAATACTGGCTCATTTTAGGCACCAGGATACCCCCGTTGAATACATTCTGATTGTCGCTTTAACTTCGATAGTACAGGCTTTCACCATCATTGAAAGCTACTTTCAGGCTAAAGTGCAGGCTAAATATGTGATGTATGTGCAGGTGACCGGCAATCTAGTTTCAGCTGCTATCAAGCTAAGCTTGGTACTGTTGCACATGCCGCTCATCTGGTTTGTGTGCGCTTTGCTGTTTGATACTGTTCTTCTGGCTATTGGTTATATTTTAGCATATCACAATAACAAACTGTCATTATCCGATTGGAAGTTTGATCGCTCGCTTGGTCTATATATGCTCAAAAATGCATGGCCGTTGGCGTTTTCTGCTGTTTTGGTATCTATTTATATGAAGATAGATCAAGCCATGATAGAAGGATATTTAGGCAGCGCGCAGTTAGGTATCTACTCTACGGTAGTAAGTTTGAGCGAAAGCTTTTACTTTTTGCCTGTAGCTATTGTAACGTCCGTTTTTCCGGCTATTGTTTACGCCCGTAAAACAGACATTGATCGGTACTATAAACGATTGCAAAACATGTACGATTTGATGGTGGGCGTTAGCCTCTCGATAGCCATATTCATGACCTTTGCATCAAAGTATATTTATCAGATAGCTTTTCATAAGCACCCCGAATTTTGGTCGGGCGCACCGGTTTTGGCAATGCACGTATGGGCCGGTGTTTTTGTGTTTTTAGGTAGTGCCAGCGGGCAGTACCTCATCGCCGAAGGATATTTTAAACTATCCATGCTACGCACCGGAGTTGGCGCGCTGGTGAACATTGTGCTGAATATTTTCTGGATTCCGGCATACGGAATTATAGGCGCAGCCTACGCAACATTAGTTGCTTATGCCGTAGCAACGTTTTTTATCCTGCTAATACCTAAAACTCGGGGACAGGGCGTGCAAATGTTAAAATCTTTATTCTTAATTTCACTTTTTCAAAAAGCATTTAATCGTTGAGCAATTTTTCTTTACTTCTGCAATTGATAAAACAGCCGGAAAGGCTTCGTTCTTTACTCTCGTTCAACAGCAAAGGGTATTTGGATACCATTGGCTGGTTTAAGGCTTTTGATAGCAAAGCTCCGGTTGATGCCAATAATAATCCTATTCCGTGGGTAACTTACTCTTTTATCGACTTTATTAAGGATCGCCTTAAACCCGAGCATGCTGTGTTTGAGTTTGGTTCGGGTAATTCTACTACCTTTTATGCACAGCGTACAGGTATTGTAGTATCGGTAGAGCATGACCAGGAATGGTTTGAAAAAATAAGCAAAGCCAAACCTGACAACGCAGAAATTATATTTTGTGAGTTACAGCGTGATGGCGATTACTGCCGTATGCCGGTTAAATTAGGTGAGACTTTTGATATTATTATTGTTGACGGCCGCGACCGGGTAAACTGTTGCATCCAGGCTGTAGAGGCTTTATCTGAGAACGGTGTGATTGTACTTGATGACTCAGAAAGACCGGATTATCGCGATGGAATCAGTTACTTGCTCGATAAAGGATTTAAGCAAATACCGTTTAGCGGTATATCGCCGGGCTTGTTCTATTATAAATCAACTACTGTATTTTACAAGGCTAACAACTGTTTGGGCATTTAACCTATGGCTGATGATAAGCTGAGCGGTAACGTAAAAACCGCCTACGACGAATTTTATAAAAAGCACGATGAAGCCTGGCGTATGCTAGGTGCTAAGTACAAGGCGCAACACATTGTTGAGGTGTGCAAGGGCCGAACTTTTAGTAAAGTGCTTGAAGTAGGTGCGGGCGACGGCAGTATTTTAAAAATACTCTCTGAGCAAAATTTTGCGCCCGAATATCATGCTGTTGAAATTTCGGATAGCGGTGTAGCTTATATCCGGTCACGCGATATTAAGAACCTAAAATCGGTGCAGGTGTTTGATGGTTACCATTTGCCTTTTGCCGATAACAGTTTTGACCTAATTATTCTTTCGCACGTACTGGAGCATGTAGAGCATGAGCGTTTATTACTGCGCGAATTAAAGCGTGTAGCCAAAATGTGTGTGATCGAAGTACCACGCGATTATAAGGCCAATGTAGATGGGCGCATCAAGCATTTTCTGGCTTACGGGCATATTAACGTTTACACCCCAACCTCACTGCGTTACCTGCTGCGCACCGAAGGCTTTGAGATTGTAGGCGACCTGACATCGATGATTGAGCCCGAGGTAACTAAGTTTAATACTTACATCAACCAAAAGAAGCCCAAAAGCTTGCTGACAGATATTAAGATCAGTGCAGAGTTTGCAATTAAAAATAGCTTGGGTAGTTTAATGGGCAAAAAGAAGCAGGAACAGTTAGCTAATGCCTATACCGTGCTTTGCAGCAAAACTGATGCACAGGCACAAATATTTTAATTGATAAGTTGGAGTATGCGGCAACTGGCACCTATAGCAATATTTTTATATAACCGGCCCGACCATGCCCAGCGTACTTTAGATAGCCTAAGTAAGAATATCCTGGCCGATCATTCAGAGCTGTTTATATTTTCTGACGCCCCGAAGGATGAATCGGCCCGGAAAGCCGTTGAGCAGGTAAGGCAGTTTGCTAAAACCGTTACCGGCTTTAAACGCATTGAAATTATTGAACGTGCTACCAATGTAGGTTTGGCTAACTCCATCATTAATGGCGTAACGCAACTGGTTAATCAATATGGCAAAGTTATCGTATTTGAAGATGATTTGGTTTCATCACCCTATACCTTGCAATATTTTAACGATGCGCTTGACCGGTATGTCGACCAGCCCGAGGTAATGCACATCGGTGCTTACATGTATAATTTAAAAACCCCTAATCTGCCCGAAACGTTTTTTTATCGCGCTGCTACCAGCTGGGGGTGGGCCACATGGGCACGGGCCTGGAAGAACTTTGAACCTGACGTGGACAAGTTGATGGTGCAGTTCGACGATGCTAAAATTTATCAGTTTTCGATTGAAGGCACCATGAATTTCTGGAAGCAGATGCAGGAATTTAAAGCGGGTAAAAATAACTCCTGGGCCATACGCTGGTACGCATCCATCTTTCTTAAACACGGGCTAACGCTCAATCCTTCACAGTCGCTCATTCACAACATCGGGCACGATGGCAGCGGGACGCATTCTAACAACGAGGATATGTACCAGGTGCAAATAGCACAAAAGCCGGTTACTCGATTTTCTGATGTAATGCAGGAAAACCCTCAGGCTTATCAAGCCATCAAGCAATTTCTCAAAAATCGTAAAGGTAGCTTATGGCAGCGGGGAGTGAGGTTTCTGAAGCAAACACTGGAAAAAAATAAGCGCTAACGTCTGTTGTATTTAAGCATCAGTCATTAGTGCGGCGATGCTGCAGCCAATACCAGCCTAAATTAAAGGCAATTACCAAGTGATTAAATAAGGTAGGTGCCAAGCCGTAATGTTTACGCATTATCGCAAAGCGCTCTAACAAGCTTTGTTTATGTTTAGCTTTCGACATACCACCCACCAGGTACTTGGCCACATAGCAGCGTACGTTAACAATTTTACCGGCTCGTTTAGCCGCTTGCAAAATCCAGTCTATATCGGCGCTTAGCTGATATTCCGGAGCGTATGGTTGAACCAATGAGCGTTTGATGTAAATGGCCTGATGGCTAATGCTCATACCATGTTTAAAATCGCGCCAGGTAAAATTCTCAGGCGCTTTATGGCGGCGCTGCCCTAAACTTTCGCCTTGGGCATTAATCATTTCAGTTTCGCCATAATAAATGTCAGCATCAGGCGCGGAAGCGAAAACTGAAGCTACCGTATCAGGCGCATAAATTTCATCGCCTGAGTTCATGAACAGAACGTAATCGCCGGTGGCTAAAACCAAGCCTTTATTCATGGCATCATAAATGCCTTTATCCGGTTCGCTGATGAGTTGGGTTGTTTTAGAACTATACCTTTGGATGATTTCCAATGTCCCATCGGTCGAACCGCCATCAATCACCACATATTCGATACGCTCGTAAGTTTGATTAATGACCGAAAGCAACGTGCGTTCAATGTGATCAACGTTGTTATACACAACAGTAATTACACTCAGTATAGGCTTAAACATGCTGCCCTCCAGGCGTTGCTGCGTTGAGCAGTTGCCGGTACAACTGCACATGTTTTTGCGCTATCACAGGTTCGGCATATTTGGTCATTACTGCTTGTCGGGCACTTTGTTGTAAAGTGGCGCGGTCAGTATGGTTAATTACCCATTCCATACCATCAGCTAAGCTTTTTGATGAACGGTATTCGGCCAGATAACCATTTTGCTCGTGCTGTACCATATCGGGGATGCCCCCGGTGGTAAAAGCAATCACCGGCGTACCGCAAGCCAAACTTTCCATCACCGTATACGGCAGGTTATCCTCCAACGATGGGATCAAAAAGGCATCAGCTGCTGAATAACACAGAGCTAATTTTTCATCATCGCTAATGGTGCCCAAAAAGCTGGTTTTGAATGGAAAGTCAGGCACATCTTTTTCGTTGCGATTACCAAAAACCACCAGTTCAATCTGTTCTGCTTTTACCCCTAAGCGCTCTTTCAGCAAATCCAAACTTTCCAGTAAATAGCTGGTGCCTTTATGTAAGTCTTTGCGCGAGGGCATAAAGCCGGTCAAAAAAATAAATTTATCCTCGGGTAATCCCAAAGCTTTTTTAGCCGCCTGTTTGTCCGATGGTTTAAATATGTCTGTTTCTAAGGTATTAGGTATCTGCAATACGGGGCGGTCGTGCATTAAGCTACTTTGTAGCACTGAGCTCAACATCCAGGCACTGGGCGCGACGATGTTAAACTGTAGTTGCTGGTAGGCATCATGCTTTTGCTGCCAAATCTGATGCGAAGTGTCATTGGCATCTGCTTTTTTGAGCAGCGGGCAGTAACCGCACTGGCGCACAAAGTGGTCGCAGGTATAGCGCACGTGGCAGCCGCCCGTAAAGGCATTACTGTCATGAAAAGTCCACACGATGGGCTTGTTCAGCTTTTTGAGGTCGGCCAAATGGCTGGGGTTTAAAAAGCTATGGTTTACCCAATGCAAGTGTATAACATCAGCTGCTTTTACGTCGGGATGATTAACGATAGAACGCCCGAACCAGGTAAATGAAAATGGTGTACGCTTTAAAGGTTTAAGCAACCGTTTGGCTATAATGCGCTCTAACACAATGGTTGCAGCAGTGTAGGCCTTTTGCAACGCATTGCTGTTAAATGTTAACACCGCAGGATTTTTACCAAACTTATAGTGCACAATAATCTTAGAATCAATATTTTCGGCATGCAATGCTTTGTTCAGGCGCAGGCAGGCGCGGCCGGCACCGCCGTTGCCATCGTAAGTATTAATGTGCACTACTTTTAGCATGCTTCAAAAATACGTTTATCGTAACAGAATTTAATTAATTAAACTATATGAAAAAACTCTACGCCTTTTTCATCTCGTGTGCAGCCTTACCAGCATGGTTGCATGCGCAGCCACAAAACAGTTATTTTACTGCGTACCCTACATTAACCCCCGACGGCAAAACCGTGATTTTTAGCTACGAGGGCGATTTATGGAAATCAGATATAAACAGCCCGTCGGCTGTGCGCCTTACCGCTATGCAAGGGCAAGAAACCAATGCCCGTGTGTCGCCGGATGGACAGTGGCTGGCCTTTTCGTCAAGCCAGTATGGTAACAGCGATGTGTATGTGATGCCGCTGGCCGGAGGGGAGATTAAGCAGTTGACTTATCACGAATCGTTTGATGAGGTTGATTCCTGGAGTTGGGACTCGAAAACGATTTATTTTACTTCTGGTCGTTATAATCAATTTGGTTCTTACCGGGTGCCGCGTACCGGAGGTACACCGGTGCGTTTGTTTGACCACTATTTTAATACCACCCATGGCATAGCCGAGCACCCACAAACCGGTGAGCTGTTTTTTAATAATACCTGGGAGAGCTACCTTTTTGCTGAGCGCAAGCATTATAAAGGTGATTATAATCCGGATATTCAGTCGTACAATCCCAAAACTAAAGCTTACAAGCAGTACACCAACTGGAACGGTAAGGATTTCGGGACGACTATTGACCGTAAAGGAAACATCTATTTTGTATCTGACGAAGGTAACGGAGAGTACAACCTATATACGTTTAGCAACGGCAAAAAAACATCACTTACCAATTTTAAAACCTCTATTAAACGGCCTTATGTAAGTGCCGACGGCAGTAAGGTGGTTTTTGAAAAGGATTACCAGTTGTATACGTACGATGTAGCTACCAAGCAAACGCAAAAGCTCAATTTTAACCTGTCGCGTAATAACGTTTTACCCAAGGACCAAGAGTTTGATATTGCTGGTAAGGTAGAAGCTGCTGACTTGTCGGCCGACGGCAAAAAGCTGGCCTTTGTATCGCGGGGCGAGTTATTTGTGAGCGATGCCGATGGTAAATTTATCAGGCAGATAGAACGCAATAGCGGCGAAAGGGTGATGGAAGTAAAATGGTTACCTGATAATCGCAGCCTCATTTATAACCAAACACTGGGCGGCTACACTAATTGGTATACTGTACCGGCCGATGGCAGCGGTAAGCCTAAGCAGCTCACCTCCGAGAAGCGCAGCAACCGTATGCTCACCCTAAACAAAAATCGCACAAAAGGCGTGTACCTGAGCGGGCGCGATGAAGTGAGGCTGATTGATATGAAAACCCTAAACAGCAAAACCATTGCAAAAGACGAAATCTGGGGCTTTCAAAATTCGCAGCCAAGATTTTCGCCCAATAGTGAGTATGTAGTATATACTGCTCATCGCAATTTTGAGCAGGATTTGTTTGTTTATGATATGCAATCGGGCAAAACGCTCAATTTAACTAATACCGGCGTTACCGAGGATGATCCGTTCTGGTCGCCCGATGGTAAGTATATCTTTTTTGCATCGTCGCGTACCCGCCCCGAATACCCGTACGGTTCGGGCGATGCGCATATTTACCGTATGCCGTTACAAAAATTTGATGAGGCATTCCGGCTGGATAAATTCCGCGATTTATTTAAAGAAGAAAAGAAGCCCGAAGCTCCACTGGTTAAGCCTGCTGCTAATAAAAGGAAGATCACCAAAAAAGATACCGCCAAAAAGCCTATTTCTGAGCAGCCCGTTCCTAAAGCTCCGGCGAGTATAGTTATTAATACCGAAGATTTGATGAAGCGGCTGGAGCGCATCAGTCCGAACTTTGGTCAGCAAAGCTCACCTTATGTGATACAAAAAGGTGATAAAACTATGGCTTACTATCGCTCTGATCAGGCTGAAGGTCGTCCGGGCGTTTACCGTACCACGTTAGAGAACTTTGAAGCACCTAAAACCGAAAAAGTAGCCGGTGCCGATTTTTATAATTTCGACATCATTACCGGCGGCGAAAAATATTATCTGATAGGTAACAACAATTTATATAAACTCAATCTCGACCAAAACAAGGTAGATCGCGTAGACATGAGCTACCGTTTTGACCGTAACCTGCAAAGCGAATTTAAGCAAATGTTTGATGAGGCTTGGGCTGGGTTGGAAGAAAATTATTATGACGGCAGTTTCCACAGTGCCGACTGGGCTAAAATACACGACCAGTACAGCGTTTATTTGCCCTACGTTACCAACCGTGCCGATTTACGGTTGATGCTGAAAGATATGCTGGGCGAGCTTAACTCATCGCACATGGGCTTTAGCTCTAGTGGTTTAGAAGAGCGTACCAACCTGCGCTACCGTACCATGGAAACCGGTATCGTGTTTGATAATGCTGATCCGTATAAAGTTTCTCATGTGTTAAATTTGAGCAATGCAGATCGTGCCGGTATCAACTTAAAACCTGGCGATAAATTAAAAGCCGTCAATGGCGTGTCGGTTGATCAGAGCCAGGATCGGAATGCTTACTTTACTAAGCCTTCGTTAGATGACGAAATGGAACTGACGTTTGAGCGTGGAGGAAAAGATTATACCGTCAAAATCCACCCCGAGGCATCGGCTAAGTTTAAAACCGATTTATACGATGAATGGGTAGAGCATAATCGCAAATCTGTTACCGATAAAAGCAAGAACCGCATAGCCTACGTGCACATGAAGGATATGTCGACTGGTTCGTTAGAGACATTTTTGGAAGACATGGTTGGTGATGCTTATAAAAAGGATGCCTTAATATTTGACCTGCGTTTTAACACCGGTGGAAATGTACATGATGCCGTTCTTAACTTTTTATCGCAGCGGCCTTACCTGCAATGGCAGTACCGTGACGGACAACGCACACCTCAGCCTAACTTTGCACCTGCAGCCAAGCCAATGGTGTTGTTAATTAACGAACAAACACTGAGCGACGGCGAAATGACGGCTACCGGTTTTAAAAGCTTAGGCTTGGGCAAAATCATCGGTACCGAAACTTACCGCTGGATTATTTTTACCAGTGCAAAGGGCCTGGTAGATGGTTCGAGTTATCGTATACCTGCTTGGGGCTGTTTTACACTGGATGGTAAGGACATAGAAAAAGAAGGTGTGAAACCGGATATCTACATAAAAACCGCTTTTGCCGATAGAATGACAGACCGCGACCCGCAGCTCGACCGCGCGATAGAGGAAGTAATGAAGCAGCTTAAATAAGTAGTTCGGTTGATAAGAGGCTTATTATAAAACAACGGTTGTTTTATAATCGAACTCACTACAAACAACAAGGGCTTGAAACCGAAAGTTTCAAGCCCTTGTTGTTTTGTTATAAAGCTGTAGATTATGCTTTTTTAGTAGGTATTAATTCTTCTTTCTTTTTGCTCTCCATGAAGAAAGCACCAGCCAAAAATATCACCAATAGTATTGAACTGGCCAGTGAAATACCCTCGCCGGTGTAATAAGAAGCCGGGTGGAATATAAATTCAATTTTGTGATTACCCACCGGGATTTTAGCAGCACGTAGCAAGTAGTCGGCCCTGAAATAAGGTTGCTCAGCACCATCAATCAGCATTTTCCAGCCTTTATCATAATAAATTTCCGAGAATACGGCAATCTGCTCAGTTTGCGAACCGGATTCATAAACCATATGGTCAGGATTGTAGCTGGTTAATTTAATGGTAGCACTGCCATCAATAGGATGTGGTTTGCTTTCTGCCAATGATTTATATTGCTGGTCAACTATAGCTTCTTTTTTAGGATCGAAGCTGCTGATAGCCTGCATTTCCTCATCAGCATTACGGGCAAATTTAACACTTTGTATAAACCATGCATTTCCGCAAGCAGTGCTGTTGGCTTTCATCGTAGCAGTCTGCGTTTTAGGATCAGCACTAATGATATACTTGGTGTTCAGCATATCCAACACATCATTATTAATGCTTTTGCTGAATTGTGATTCAATTAATTCGTCATAACGTTTTAAACGGGCCGCAGAATAACCACCGATTGATTTATGAAAATACGGGCTTAAGGCATCTTGCAAAATACTTTGAGTCATGTCAAAAACACGATAGTCCGGATCTGTGTCACGCATGATGAACTGGTCAACTTCGCGAGGCTGTATATCGCGGGTGTCTTGTTTTTCGGTGAAGCTGTCGTTGCTTAAGTAACGTTTGTCAACCTGACACATGTCTACCAGTATAACAGCTAAAAAGGCAACAGACAAAACGGTAGCGTTGAACTTCTGCTTCAAATAAGCCCACATTAAACCAAATGTAATTAATACGAATATCAGTGTACGAATAGCATCAGCACGTGCCAATGATTCCCGATCACTTACTACGCCATTCATTACGCTGGTAGCTAACGCACTATCTCCTTGGAATGCCTGAGCAAGATAATTAATGATATCCTGTTGGTTCGAGCTTCTAAAGCTTAATAATACGCTTGGTACTAACACCAGCAATAGGGTTAAGCCACCTACAATGTAAAGCGTTAATAGTAGTTTCTTTACTAAAGCAGCTTTGTCTGTAGTAGTAATAGCTTCCTGAACGGCCATGATGGCTAATACCGGGAAACATAAGCCGGCTACAGCCAAAATAGACTCAACTGCCCGGAATTTGTTATATAGCGGGAAATAATTGAAGAATAAGTCGGATACGAACGGGAAGTTTCTTCCGAACGACAACAGCATCGTTAAAACCACTGTTCCCAGTATCCACCATTTAATACGGTTTTTAACGATGATTAAACCGAACACAAACAAAAAGCAAATGATAGCACCGAAATAAAACGGACCCTCGGTGAATTGTTTTTCGCCCCAATAAGTAGAAATACCGGCACCGCCCAATTGCTGAGTATAACCTTCAGCTTGTTCTTGTGGTAAGCCTTTAGCGGTAAATGCTTTCGTAATAGCTGATTTAGCCGGATCGATTTCGCGCAAACCAGATGCACCACCGTAAGCGTTAGGCACTAAAAAGGTTAAACATTCGCCCACACCCTGGCTCCAGGCATAAGCATAATCCTTAGATAAGCCTTCGCTGGGTTCGGTAACGTTTTTAGTAAGATTTGATTTGCCACGGATAGTGTCTTTGCCGTATTCGTAAGTACTCCAAAGGATAGAAGCATTTACGGCCAGTGCAAGTACAGTTGCACCGAAAATATAAGCCGCCGACTTTATAAATGCATTTACTGCTTTGTTTTTGAAAGCATGATAACACTCAATGCCTAACAGGATCAATAACGCTAAAAACAGGTAATAGGTCATTTGGATATGGTTAGCCCGTATCTCAAGCGCCAAAAAGAAAGCGGTGAGCGCACTACCTAAAAGATACTTGCCTCTAAATGTTAAAATGATACTGGCTACAATGGGCGCAAAAAATGCAATAGCAAATGCCTGGTTGGCATGGCCTGCTACCATCAAAATAATATTATAGGATGAAAAAGTGAAGGCAATGGCACCTGCAGCAGATAACCACGGATTTATCTTTAATACCCTGAACAAAAAATATCCGCCTAAAAGGAGTAATAAAACGGTATCAACAGGGCTTGGAAGAACAGCCTTAACTCCAGATACGATATGCGACGTAATATTACTTGCATAAGGGGCCCAAATTTGATAAACGGGCATACCGCCTAAAATTTGGTTAGTCCATAAAATGGTTTCGCCTTTAGCCCGGTAGTCCATGATTTCTTTTTGGGTAGACTGAGCCCGGGTAACGTCGTTTTGTCCTAAAGTTTTACCTTGAAAAGCCGGGGTAAAATATAGAAAGCAGATAAGAAGAAAAATTCCGATGATGGCAAAATGAATGCCGTTGCGCTTAAACCAATTACTCATTTATCTTTGGGGAAAATTTATTCCCCAAAAATATAAAATTGAGTGATAATAGAAACGATTAGTTTACAAGGGTTTTACCATGTCGCAGTGCAGCGCTACTACGCCTAAGAGATAATATAACAAGCCCATGCCCAGTAGGCTAACCGCATAAATTATCTGCGTTTTCTTTTCGGCAAATTCTTCCTGGTTGCGGCGAATGGTGTAGTAATTATACCAAACTAAACCCGCCAAGGCTACCCACAAAAACCAGTGTATGCGTTCGCAGCTTACACTCAACTGTACGGCCATAGCAAACACAATATAGTTTGCCGTGATTAATGTGATGAGCGATTGTAAGCTATAATGACGGTCTTTAAATAAACTTTCTGGCGAATTCATAAGTCGTTTATTTTACTTCTTCGTAATCAATAAAGTCACCTTCATTATCTGGTATGGCGCTTTTTGGAGCAGGAGGTACATAATCTACCTTCAATCTGCCTTCCGGCCGTTTAGGCTCTTGCTGACGATATTGCTGCTGGCGATTAAACTGTTGCTGTTGTGCTTTGTTTACCATCCCTTGAAACAACATTGGCAAAAACCAACGTGCTAATGAACGGATGATGTAAATAACACAGATAGATATAATCAGAAAACGTATTAAAAACATTCGATGAAAATTTGTCTACAAATATAATCTTATAACGGTAAAAAGGTTTGTTTATGACAAATGCTCTGTTAGCAACCCGTCATAATTCGGGATGAATGTTTTCAAACATCACATCTAAATCCAATATAAAACCCGGTAAAACAGGTGTAGTTACCTCGTCGCCCGTAGTCATGAGTCTCGAAGCCTGATAACGCCCCGCGTCTGTAAGGGTATACTGTAGAAAAGTTTTATCCTGCGGAGACACGATCCAGTATTCCTTTATACCCGATTCTTCATAAACTTCGTATTTGTTACGTAATTCTTTCTTGTTATTACCAGGTGATAAAACCTCTACCACAATATCCGGGGCACCAACGCAGCCTTTAATGTCAAGTTTGCTCGTGTCACAAATAACGCAAACGTCCGGCTGAACAACCGTGTAAACAACTTTGTCATTTCCATTAATTGCAGACTTTGGAAGCCTAACGTCAAATGGTGCTGTGTATACCTTGCATGGCTTGCCTTTTAAGTGATTATAAAGTGCAGATGAAAGAGCCATCACAATATCCTGATGGTAAAGATTAGGCGCCGGCGTCATTTTAAAGATTTTACCTTTAATTAACTCCAGGCGCTCTTCAAATGTCCACTGCAAATAATCAGCGTAAGTATAGGTCTTATTTAAATCCAGATCCGACAGTCGCATAACTCAAAGATAAAGCTCTGTACTTAATTTATTTTTCGGCCAGCATTTTCTCCAAAGCAAACATCTCGTCGCGCAGTTTAGCAGCGGTTAAAAAGTCCATGTCTTTGGCAGCCGCCAACATATCTTTTTTAGTATTGTCAATAGCTTTCTTCAAATCACCCTTGCTCATATACTGCACGATAGGGTCGGCTGCAACGCTGATTTCTTCGCTTTCAACATAAGCCCGTTGTACTCCGCCTTTAAAGTCGACCACCGAGGTTTGTTCAATAATGGCTTCTTTAGACTTACCGACCGTTTTAGGTACAATACCATGGTCGGCATTATAAGCTATCTGTTTCTCGCGGCGACGGGTCGTTTCATCAATGGTAACACGCATACTTTCAGTAATGGTATCAGCATACATAATTACCCGGCCACGGTCGTTACGTGCCGCCCGGCCAATAGTTTGGATCAATGAACGCTCTGAACGTAAGAAGCCTTCTTTATCAGCATCCAGAATCGCTACTAAAGAGACTTCGGGTAAGTCCAAGCCCTCACGCAATAGGTTAATCCCAATTAATACGTCAAATTCGCCCAACCGCAACCCCCTTAAAATCTCAACGCGCTCTAAAGTTTTAACCTCAGAGTGGATATACCGGCATTTGATACCGAGGCGGTCCATATACTTGGCTAACTCCTCAGACATCCGTTTGGTTAAGGTAGTTACCAATACGCGGTCGCCTAACTTAATGGTTTTATCAACCTCGTCGAGCAAATCATCTACCTGGTTAATGATAGGTCTTATCTCAATCAGCGGGTCAAGTAGCCCGGTGGGACGTATTACTTGTTCAACTACCACACCGCCCGATTTTTCTAATTCAAAATCGCCGGGGGTAGCGCTTACATAAATGGTTTGAGGCGCCAACCGCTCAAACTCTTCAAAGTTTAGTGGACGGTTGTCCATGGCAGCCGGGAGGCGGAACCCGTAATCAACCAAAGATATTTTGCGGGACCGGTCACCTCCATACATCGCCCTTACCTGCGGCACGGTTACGTGACTCTCGTCAATCACCATCAGGTAATCATCCGGAAAATAATCCAGCAAACAGAAGGGGCGCATCCCCGGCTTACGACCATCAAAAAAGCGGGAGTAATTCTCGATACCCGAACAGTATCCCAGCTCGCGTATCATTTCGAGGTCGTAGTTCACCCGCTCTTCCAGTCGCTTAGCTTCCAGAAATCGTTTTTCATCAATAAACTGCTGCTTGCGCATTTCCAGTTCTTCTTGTATGGCCCAGATGCTACTGGTAAAACGGTCGCGCGGTGCCACATATAAAGTTGCAGGGAACAACACCATGTTCGACATCTTTTCCAACGTTTTGCCGGTTTGTGGGTCAAAACTGCTCAGTTCTTCAATGTCATCGCCATAAAAAGAGATACGATAAGCATAATCCAGGTAAGCAGGGTAGATGTCAACCGTGTCGCCTTTTACCCGGAAGGTACCCCGCTTAAACTCAACCGTTGTACGGGCGTATAAAATTTCGACTAACCGGTGCAAAAATGCATTACGGCTAATGCGGGTACCCACGGCAAACTTAAAAATAGAGTTGGTAAAATCTTCGGGGTTACCCATACCGTAAATACAAGATATAGACGAAACCACAATGACATCGCGACGGCCCGACATTAGCGCTGAGGTGGTACGCAAACGCAGTTTTTCAATCTCGTCATTTATCTGTAAATCCTTTTCTATGTAGGTATTCGTAGTCGGGATAAAAGCTTCCGGCTGATAGTAGTCGTAATATGATACAAAGTAGTTAACCGCGTTTTCCGGAAAAAACTGCTTAAACTCACCATACAACTGTGCAGCCAGGGTTTTGTTGTGGCTTAATATAAGCGTGGGCCGTTGGGTTTGTTCAATAATATTAGCTACGGTAAAGGTTTTACCCGAGCCGGTTACCCCTAACAAAGTCTGGTATTGTTCGCCACCGTTAACGCCTTCAACCAGTTGCCTGATGGCTTCGGGCTGATCGCCGGATGGAATATATTGCGAATTAATTTTAAAATCCATTAGTATAAAGATACGAATATTTTTAGCAAAGCTATTTCCCTAACGGTCATCAAAACGGTTTAATATGTTGACCTTAAGTAAAAAATGTTTGGCTGGTAACTAACATTTATTACGTGTAAATGGTTTATTCATCCGGTACTCAAACCTCATGATTAATTTGCCTTATGCTTTTTGTTTTAAACAACATCAATACCGTTTGTAATCAGTTCTTAACCGAGCTCAGGGATGCCGACCAGCAGCAGGACCGAATGCGCTTTAGGCGTAACCAGGAGCGTATTGGCGAAATACTGGCTTACGAAATAAGCAAGGAGTTGAAATATAAAGCAGTAGAGGTACAAACGCCCCTGGGTACAGCCCAGGTTAATATTCCCGCAGAGCAACCCGTATTGGGTACCATTCTGCGCGCCGGTTTACCTTTGCATCAGGGTTTTTTAAACGTATTTGATCAGGCTGCATCCACTTTTATAACCGCACACCGTAAAACCAAAAAGACTGGTGAGTTTACGATTCAGATTGAGCATATATCAACCGCCGATCTGGAAGGTAAAACATTTATTTTATGTGATACGATGCTGGCCACGGGGCAAAGCGTAGTGCAGGTTTGTAAAGAACTGATGGGGCAATATAACATGACGGCTTTACACATAGCCGCAGTGATTGCCAGTGCCGAAGGTGTTGAGCATGTACGCGCCCATTTACCTATGGCGCATTTATGGATAGGGGCTATAGATGAGGAAATGACCACCAAATCTTACATCGTGCCGGGGTTAGGAGATGCCGGTGATCTGGCTTATGGCGAAAAGATATAGCCTCTTGAAAGTTTTATTATTAGCCGGTGCCTCTGCATATTTGCACATTGTTAGATCATCATGAAACGTTATACCCACCTCTTTTTTGACCTGGACCATACCATTTGGGATTTTGACCGGAACGCAGAGGAAACCTTGCAGGAGCTGTTTGTTTTACATGAGCTGGAAGCTCTTGGTTTAGCATCAGCTACAGAATTTATTGCCACTTATACGCGCAATAACCATGCTTTGTGGGCCGATTATCATTTAGGCAAAATTGATAAAGAAACGTTGCGCCAAACCCGTTTCCGCAAAACGTTTACTGATTTGGGTGTGCATCCTGATATTGTACCGGTTGCTTTTGAGGATGCTTACGTGGAGCTTTGCCCGACCAAAACCAACCTATTCCCACATGCTCACGAAACGTTGGCCTATCTGCAGCAAAAGTACAGGCTGCATTTAATTACTAACGGTTTCCAGGAAGCTACCCGGCGTAAGGTGAGTGGTACAGGTTTAGAGAAGTATTTTACCAACATTATTATATCTGAATTAATAGGCGTCAACAAACCCGACAAAGCCATATTTGAACATGCATTGAAGCTGGCCGGTGCCGGCAAAGAGGAGAGCATGATGATTGGAGATAGTTTAGAGGCTGATGTTTACGGTGCGCTGAATTTTGGTATGGATGCTATTTATTTTAATCCGCTTAAGGCACCTAAGCCAGATGATGTACTGGTACAAATTCATAGTTTAGATGAGCTAACCCGATTGTTATGAACATAGCTGCCGAACATAAAGAGATTAATGCCGCGCTTGATGATTACCGGCAGCAGTTGAACGATATACCCGATGATCAGTTTACCGAAACGCCTCCCAACGGCGGCTGGAGTTATGCGGAAGTGTATTCACATATTATGCAGGCCAGTCTGGGATCATCCATTGCTGCCGAAAAATGCTGCCGTAAAACGGGCGTAACAACCGGCAAAGGTTTAAACTGGCACGGGCGGTTGCTCTTTTTTCTGGATCGTTTTCCGCCGGGCAAGCGTGAAGCGCCGCCTGCCGTAGCTAGTCTCACCAAAAAAATATCAAAAGAAGAAGCCCGCAATTTAATCGTAAAGGTGCGTAAGCGTATGGACGAAGTTTCAGCATTAGCGCTACACGATGCTGGATCCTGCAAAATCAGTCACCCAGGCTTAGGGATGCTTACGGCAGCACAATGGATCAAGTTTTTGCGTATTCATCTCCAGCATCATTTAAAACAGCTAAGCCGGATAAAAAAAAGTTTTCCACATTAGTAGCTATTCAAGATTTAATGGAGTCTTAACGTTAAAATAATTTTTTAACCTGACTTTTATCTTGTTATTATGTATGTAGAGTTCACTTACTTGGTTGTTATAGGTCTGCTGCTGTTGCTGGCTGCATTTTACTTTAGCCCATACGAGTTAAGCGTAAAAGAAGATGACGACGACGAATAGAATTGTCTGACTGGCCTCAACGTTTCAGCAACGCAGGTTGCCGTAATAACGCTGTACGTTAAAAAACCGTAATGGCTAAACGCGATATTGATATTGTTGTCATCTCCGATGTTCACTTGGGCACTTATGGCTGCCATGCTAAAGAATTGCTTACTTACCTCAAAAGCATCCGCCCTAAGCAGGTTATTTTAAACGGAGATATCATCGACATCTGGCAGTTCAGCAAATCGTACTGGCCCGAAGCGCACATGAAGGTGGTGCGCCGCTTGTTAAAGTTTGTCACCGAGGGTGTTCCCGTTTATTACCTGACCGGTAACCATGACGAAATGCTGCGTAAATTTACTGATTTTAATCTCGGCCAGTTTCAGTTGCTCAACAAATTGCTGCTAAACGTAGATGGTAAAAAAGCCTGGATTTTTCATGGGGACGTTTTTGACGTAACCATGCAACACTCCAAATGGCTGGCCAAGTTGGGAGCCGTGGGTTACGATTCGCTTATTATCATCAATAGTATGGTAAACTGGTGTTTGACTGCCTTAGGCCGCCAAAAAATGAGCTTTTCGCAAAAAATAAAAGGCAGGGTAAAAGAGGCGGTAAAATTCATCAATCACTTCGAGCAGACTGCTGCCGATCTGGCGGTTGATAAACGCTACGACTATGTAATATGCGGTCACATCCATCATGCCGAAATCAGGCAGATTAAAGCTACTGATCAGCCAGGCTCTGTACTTTACCTAAACTCCGGCGATTGGGTGGAAAGTTTAACATCCTTGGAGTATAACCAGGGAGAATGGAGTATTTACAAATACAATCCTGCAGATTTTAACAGCGACACTGAAGACGACGAAAAGGCCGAAGATTTAAATGCCAGCCTTGATGTAAAAGTGCTGCTGGAAAAGTTTAAAATGGAAAACCACTAATGCATTTGAACACTGTAAATTATTTTACAGCTTTGACAACGATGTAAGGAGACAGGGTCTTGCTTTCGATAGGGATTGCTTTAGTAAAAACTTTACCGGCCAGCCACAGCGCTTTTAAAAAAGATCTGGTGACACCACTTTGCTGCTTCATATTCTCGAGCCAGATAGAGAAATGTCCGTAGTAATAAGCCTCTACCTTTTGCAATCCCAACTCTCGGCAATAATCGGCCAGTTTGCCCGGGTTCATACTGCTGATGTTATGCTTATTATAATTGTCCATATCATAGCGGCGCTGCACCCACCCGTTTACACCAGTAAAATTTGGTAAGGTAATAAACAAAGTGCCGCCGGGTTTTAAAAACTGCAGATGCCTGCTGATGATATCTTTGGTGTCGTTAAAGTGCTCAATCAGCCCTGCCGATAATACCAAGTCGTACTGCTGTTGCGGTTGGTATTTGAATAAGTCGCCTTCAATTACTTTAATGTCTTGTTCTTTTAAATGATTGGCTGCCAGTACTTCTTTCAGTACCGGCTGATGAACATAAAAATCGAACAAAGTAGTATCGAGCCCGAAATAGTTTTTTAAAAAAATAGCGTAATAACCCGGAAAGCCTCCTAACTCAATAGCCGACTCGATAGACTGATCAGCCAGTAACTGCTCAAACAGCTTATGGAAAGTATAATTGGCCGGAACCTTAAAGGCTAAGCCTGTTTTTGATTCCCAATAGTTTGCCCAAAATTTACGGTCGGTGAGTTCGTTGCTCATTTCAAGTTGCAAATAAAATAAAATTAAGTGAGTGTAAGCGTCATAATATTGGAGCGTTATAAACGGTATCTGGCGCATGTATCTTATCCCAACCTATTACTTGTCAAAAAAATGACTGTAGTTAATAATTATTTATCAAAAGTTTAAAAACGCATTAACTTAAAAGCCGTTTATATTTGCAAGCAATCCTACCATGAAAATACTTTTTGGCATACAAGGAACCGGTAACGGGCACATCAGCCGTGCACGCGAAATTGTGCCGTTGCTGCAGCAATACGGCGATGTTGATTTGCTGATTAGCGGAACCGAAGCCGAAGTGGGTTTATCGCAACCGCTTAAGTATAAGTTTCATGGGTTTAGTTTTGTATTTGGCCGCAGGGGAGGAGTAGACAAATGGGCTACTTTTAAACGCATGAACCTTTGGCAGCTTTTGCGCGATGTACGCACCTTGCCGCTAAAGCAGTATGATTTAATTATTAACGATTTTGAACCAGTAAGTGCCTGGGCTTGTAAACTGCAGAATATACCTTCGGTGTCTTTGAGTCATCAGTGTTCATTTATATCCCCTAATACACCCCGCCCTGCCCGTTGGAATTATGCGGAATGGTTGTTTAAATATTATTCGCCAACTACACACCACATCGGCTTTCATTTTGACCGGTACGACGATTTTATCCATACTCCGGTAATCCGCAGTGAGATACGTCTAATGGAAACCAGTAACAAAGGGCATTACTCCGTTTACCTGCCTGCGTATGACGATAAAACACTGGTAAAACACTTAAGTAAAATTAATAGTGTGGAATGGCATATTTTTTCTAAGCGGCAAAAAACGCCATTTAAAGAAGGAAATGTGCAGATATGCCCGGTAGATAATGCTAAGTTTAATCAAAGCTTGGCCAGTTGCGAGGGGTTGTTGACCGGTGGAGGTTTTGAAGGCCCTGCCGAAGCATTGTACCTGCAAAAAAAGGTAATGATGGTGCCTATGACAGGGCAATACGAGCAGCGTTGTAATGCATTGGCTGCGTCGCGTTTGGGTGTTCCGGTTATTACGGGTATTAATGCAGTTAATATTCCATTAATCAATCATTGGGTAGAAAGCAGTAAGCACATAGAGGTAAACTTCCCTGACGAAACCGCACAGATCGTTGATCGTATGGTAAAGCAATATGCGCTTCCGCAGGCTGCGTTAGCTTAGCACAATTTTTGGTAATATTGCCGGCAGAATTAAGCGCGGCATGATAGACATCTTTCGTAGATATAACCCACTCAATATTTTATGGCTGGTTGTGCTGCTATTCATCATGCGTGGCGGTTACATGTTGTTTGCCCCTGCAACCGTCCCCTTGCAATTAGCCGAACCTTTTGCGCTTTCTTTACTACCGGTACATCTCATTAACCAAACGTCCGGAGCGTTCAGTGTGTTTTTAGCCGCTATAGTAGTGCTTGCCCAGGCTGTTGCGCTCAATTATTTAATTAACGTTCATAACCTATTAGGGCGCCCCAGCTTTTTACCTGGCTTGTTGTATATAGTGTTGTCAGGCCTGTTTACGCCATTCTTAATGTTAAGCGCGCCGCTGCTTTGCAACTTTTTCATCATTTGGATGCTGTTTAAAATTTTGGATTTGTATAAAACCGACGAATCTAAATCACTGGCGTTTGATTTAGGTATGCTGGCAGCAGCCGGATCTTTAATTTACTTCCCGTGTACTTATTTGATGGTTATTGTATGGGCGGCGCTCATTATTTTTCGCCCGTTTGATTGGCGGGAGTGGGCAGCCAGTTTAATTGGTTACATTACGGTTTATTTTTTTATTGGTGTAGCCTATTATTTAACTGATCGTTTACCAGGTTTTACCCATATCTGGTTTCCGCTCGGGGCCAAGTTCAATATGCCTGAAGTGCTCGACAAATACGATTTTTTAGCGCTTATACCTGTGCTGGCCATACTGGTTTTAGGTACTTTTAAACTACAGGAAAACTTCTTTAAAAGCTATGTGCTTATCCGCAAAACTTTCCAATTGTTGTTTTTTATAGTGCTGGTTGGCGCAGCCTGTTACTATGTACGTCCTGAGTTTGGCTTAAGTCACTTTTTAATTACCGTAGTGCCGGTAGCCATATTTTCGGCTTATTATTTTTTGTACGCCGGCATGCGCTGGATGTACGAAAGCTTGTTTTTTTTGCTGTTAGTCAGCATAATTTACTTCCAGTTTAACACTTTTTAACTTTTACATTCGTTCATGTTCAAGCGGTTATATTAGCTTTGTAGCATGAAATTTGGTGTAGTTATATTCCCCGGTTCTAATTGCGACGAAGATATCATCTACGTTCTTGAAAAAGTAATGGGTCAGCAGGTAGTGCGTTTGTGGCACAAAGACCACGATTTGCAAGGTGTTGACGTTGTTATTCTGCCCGGTGGTTTCTCTTTTGGCGACTATCTGCGTTCTGGTGCAATCGCCCGCTTTTCGCCTATCATGCAGGAGGTTATTCAGTTTGCCGGTAAAGGTGGCTACGTAATGGGTATTTGCAACGGTTTTCAGATACTGGCCGAAGCAGGCTTGGTACCGGGAGCTTTATTGCATAACAAAAACCGTAAGTTTATTTGCCGCAACACTTACCTGATTCCTCAAACTAAAAACTCACTGCTTACTTCACAGCTTGATGAGCAACGGGTATTAAAAATTCCTATTGCACATGGTGAGGGTAATTATTTTGCAGACGCAGACTTGCTGAAAAGCTTAAATGATAACGATCAGGTTTTATTCCGTTACAGTGACGAGGCCGGTAACATTACCGACGAAGCTAATCCTAACGGTTCTATCGAAAATATCGCCGGTGTTTGTAACATTAAACGCAATGTATTTGCCTTGATGCCGCACCCGGAAAGAGCAGCCGATACCTTGCTGGCCAACGAAGACGGTTTGGCTATTTTCGAATCTATACTGAACATGGCTAAAGCCTAAATGGCTCAACTGGTAATTGACATAGGGAACACACTTGTCAAAGCCGCCATTTTTGATGGGGATCAGCTCGTCGAGGTTCATCACTACGAACAGGTGACGCACGTCGAATTACAGTTATTGCTGAGTAAGTATCCTGTTAAAAAAGCCATCATATCAACCGTTAGGGGTATTACGGAAACCTGGTTTGGCATTTTAGAGCAGCAGGTACAGGTTTTATACTTTAACCGCAGCATGGCACAAGATGTTCAGAACCACTACGGCACGCCACAAACATTGGGTTTGGACAGGTTGGCAGCAGTTTTGGGAGCGAGGCACCTTTTTCCCGCTGATGATAATTTGGTGATAGATGCCGGCACTTGTATTACTTATGACGGTATTGACGCCGGCGCAAATTATTATGGCGGCAGTATATCGCCCGGGCTTAATATGCGTTATAAAGCTTTGCAGCACTATACCGCCGTTTTGCCTTTAGTTGAAGCCGATCCTGATTTTGCAGGTTATTACGGTAACAATACGGTTAATGCCATACGCTCAGGTGTACAAAACGGACTGATATACGAAATAGAAGGGTTTATAAAAAGTTACCAAAAACAGGCCCAACGCCTGAATATTATACTCACCGGCGGCGATAGTGTTTTTTTGGATACTGTGCTGAAAAATAGCATCTTTGCCGGCTATATAAAATTGGAACCCTATCTGGTTCTGAAGGGATTAAATGCAGCTATACAAGAGCGTAATGATTAAATATATAAGATCGGGTTTTACTTTTTTACTTATTATGGTTGGCGGCGCGGTTATGGCGCAGTCAACTGCTACAAACAGTTCTCCGTACTCGCAATTTGGTTTGGGCACATTAAATGATGCACTGTTACCACAAACCCGGGCCATGGGCGGTATCTCTACCGCTATCAACCGTATCAGCGGTTATAACACCGTAAATATTCTTAACCCTGCATCTTATAGCTTTATAGGTCTTACTACTATTGATATAGGCGTTTATGGCAACATATCTACCCTTAAACAAAACACCGTAACCGGGCAAACTAACGCTAACTTTAGGTTAAGCCATTTTAATTTTGCTGCTCCAGTAACCAGGCACTCAGCTATCAGCTTTGGTTTGGTGCCTTACTCAGAATTAGGTTATAATTACCGTCAAAGCCAGTCTAACTTTGGTACAGGAGCACCTGCCGATACCAACGCCGTGAATTATATATATACAGGCGATGGTGGGTTATCAAAAGGCTATATAGGTTATGGTTTTAACATAGGTCGCCTTATATCTTTTGGCGGTAACGTATCGTACATATTTGGTAACCTGCGTAGGTTTCGCTCAACTGAAATTCCTAACCTCTTTGGCGCACTAAATTCACGTACCGAACGCAGTAACAGTGTTGGTGGTTTAAATTATGATTTCGGTACCCAGGTAAACATTGATTTCAGCGAAACTCGTCACTTAGTATTAGGTTATTCAGGCTCGGCAAGTACCAGCTTAAATACTCGCATTACTAATGTGGTTAGTCAGTATCGTACAGATGTTGATGGTAGTGAGTCTAGTGCGATTGATACAATATCAAATCAGTTAATTAGCAACGGGAAAATTAAGTTGCCTCTTATTCATCGTATCGGCATATCTTACCAAAAAGATGGTAAGTTTTTAATTGGAGCAGATTATAGCCGTGGTAATTGGTCTTCGTTAACGATTGGAGGTATAAACCAAGGTTTACAAAATACCCAGTCTTTTAACGTAGGTGGCCAATTTACGCCAAACAATAACGCGCTTAAAAATTACTTTGCTTTAATTGATTACCGATTGGGGGCCCGTTATGAAAAAACATACATTAATATTAATAATACAAACATTAATGTTAAAGCAGTAAGTTTCGGATTAGGCTTGCCATTGCCACGTAATGGTAGTGCTTTTTATAAAGTCAACCTGGCCGGCGAATATGGACAGCGCGGAACACTGCAAAATAATTTGATCAAAGAAAATTTCTTTACCATACACGTAGGCTTCACCTTGAATGACACTTGGTTTACCAGATACCGCTTTGATTAAGATTTTAAAAGAGATACAAAATTTAAAGTACCGGCTGGCCCTTGTGGCCGGCCTGTTGCTTTTTAGTGCCTGCGAAAATAGCTTGAAGGATATACAGAAAATTTCATCGCAGGAGGTAAGTAAGCCTATCAGCACTACTACCGGGTTAGATGTTACTTACAGCGATTCGGCTAAAGTGCAATTCAGGCTTACAGCGCCCTTGTTGCTTGACTACACCGACAAAAAATTTAAGGAGATGCCTAAAGGAGTAAAAATCATCAAGTATGAAACCACGCCTAAAGGAGTAGTGCAAACCGGGCAAATAACAGCCGATTACGGTATAATGCGCGAGGGTGACAAAATTATTGAGTTACGGCGTAATGTGGTTGCCAACAACGAAAAAGGTGAAACCTTTAAATCGGAGGAGTTAATTTGGGATCAGAATAAGCGTGACATATACTCAAACAAGTTTGTACAGATGACATCGCCGAACGGCACCGTTTTATACGGTACAGGGGCTACAACTAACGAAACAATGTACCCTTGGATTATTCAAAATACAACCGGTCAAATTCCAGTTAATCAAAACTTTGGACAGTAATTTTTGTTTCCCGAAATTTTACGAAAAGTTGTATCTTGCGCGCTCTTTTAAACGAAGTAAGAATTATTTTTTATAGGCTATATGGGTATAATGGGTTTTTTGCGCGAACGGATGGGAACAATCCTGGTTGTTGTCATTGGTTTGGCGCTTTTTGCTTTTATTGCAGGTGAGGTTATCACCTACGGGCGTTCGTTCATTAACGGTGATGCCAATACATTGGGTGAGGTTGCAGGAGAAAAAGTAGCTTACACCAGCTACATGGACCGGGTAAAGCAAAGCACTGAGATGTTTATGCAGCAATCTGGTCAAACCAGTTTAACGCCGCAAATTACAGAGTACGTTCAGGAAAATGCGTGGAACCAAACTTTAAGCGAAATTATCCTGAAAAGGGAGATGGATAAAGTAGGTGTTGCTGTTGGTGATGATGAAGTAAAATCCATGATTAGCGGCCCAAATCCCGATCCTCAAATTGTGCAGGCTTTTGGTGACCCTAAAACCGGACAGCTGGACCGCAACCGTTTAAATGGATTTTTGCGCGAACTACAAAATGCCAAAAGTAACGATCCTCGTTTAGAGCAGTGGTCAAACTTTATGGCTCCCAAAATTCAAAGCCGCCGTATCGAAAAATACATTGCTTTAGTGCACAATGGTCTTTACGTAAATTCACTGGAAGCACAGGATGCTTACCAGGCCAAAAATAAACTGGCTAAATTTGATTACGTTGAATTGCCTTACAGCTCTATTGCTGATAATAAAGTAACCTTAACCAATGATGACTACCAGAAATATTATGATGAGCATAAATCGTTGTTCAAAAATCCGTCAGAGGTAAGAAGCTTCCAATACGTAAGCTTCAACGCTGCTCCGTCAAAAGAAGATTCTATTGCTATCAAAGATCAGGTGAGCAAATTAGCCACTGATTTTAGAGCAAGCACTAACGATTCATTATTCGTTCAGATCAACTCAGAAAGCAAAGCTCCTTTAGTGTATCAGCGCAAAGGTCAGTTAGATCCTCAACTGGATTCGGTGATGTTTAATGCCGCCCCTGGTTTTGTTTATGGTCCGTACGTATCAGGCAGCAGTGTTAAAATTGCTAAACTGGTTGACAGCCGCGTTGGTCCTGATTCAGTTTCTGCACGTCATATCTTAATTAACCCTGCTACCAGCGGCGGTGTAGATAAGGCACTGGCCAAAGCCGATTCGATCAAAAAGTTAATCATTGCCGGTCGTCCATTTGCCGAGTTTGCCAAAAACTTCTCAGAAGATAAAGGTTCTGCCGAAAAAGGTGGTGACTTAGGTACTTTTGGTCGTGGCGCTATGTTGCCTGTGTTTGAAGAAGCTGCTTTTAACGGTAAGCCTGGCGATTACAAAATTGTAACTTCACAATACGGCGTACACTTAATCAATATCCTGAGCCAAAAAGGCGCATCAAAAGTGGTTAAAGTGGCTGTAGTTGACAAACCTTTACAAGCCAGCAATAAAACCCAGTCGGCTGCTTATAACAAGGCACAAGCATTTTTAGGTAACGTGTCTGACGATAACTTTGCTGAGCAAGCTAAAAAAGCGGGCCTAACAGTTAAGAATGCTGCTGATGTAAATGGTACTGCTTCGGCATTGCCAGGCTTAGATAACGCTCGTGAATTAGTGAAATGGGCATTTAACAAAGCTGAAAAAGGCGATGTGGTTGACCAGGTTTATACTCTGGGCGATCAGTATGTAGTAGCTCAATTAACACAAATTAAAAAGGCCGGTACTTTATCATTAGATGATGTAAAAGAGCAAATTAAGCCAGAAGTGCTTTTACTGGCAAAAGGTAAGCAATTGTCTGAAAAAATGCAGTCGGCTCTTAACGGCGCATCCAACTTACAGCAAGTGGCTCAAAAAGTTGGTGCAAAAGTTGTCCCTGTCGAAAATATTGTATTTGCCAATCCGGTAATTCCAGGTTTGTCTTTAGAGTACAAAGTAATTGGTACTGTATTCGGTTTACAGCCTAAAAAGTTATCAAAAGCTATTGAAGGTGCAAACGGCGTTTACGTGGTATCGCCTGAAAGCTTTATCAATCCTGCTCCGTTAACCAACACAGTTCGCGAAAAGCAGCAATTAAGTCAGAGCATGATGCAGCAAGTGGATAACCGCTTGTTTGATGCCCTGAAAGATAAGGCCAATGTAAAAGATTACCGCTACAAATTCTTGTAATCAAATTTAAAGTAACTTTATATCCGGAAGTAGGTTAAACTATTTCCGGATTTTTTATTTTAAAGCATATGGATATTCAGGAAAATATCATCAATAAGGTAGCGCAAAGTGGTTTGGTAACGCTTGATCCGGCAAGCTTTTACCCTGAAGGCGAACGCGTGATATACGATATTAAAGACAATCTTTACATGGGACTCATACTTCGCGAAAAGGATTTCCGTGAGTTTGTGAAGGGGCATGACTGGGCGCAATATACCGGAAAGAATGTTGGCATAACCTGTACCGCTGATGCTATTGTACCCGCGTGGGCTTACATGCTGCTTGCTAACCGGTTGGCGCCCTACGCCCGTGAGGTAGTTTTTGGTAATGAAGAAGTGTTGGAAACTGTGTTGTTTGAAAAAGCATTAGCCAAGGCAGATTTAGAGCAATTTCGTGACCAACGCATCGTATTAAAAGGTTGTGGCGATATTGATGTGCCAACATCGGCTTATGTAGAATTAACCAAGCGCCTTACGCCTGTGGCCAAAAGCCTGATGTTTGGTGAACCTTGTTCTACCGTACCTATTTATAAACGTAAAGATTAATGATAATTAGCGGGTTCTTTAAGTTTGGTTCTATTTCACGCTTGTTTAGATGGCACAGGCGTAAATATGCCGTGCTATGTTTGGCTATGCTACTATGGGCAAGCTATGCATCTGCGCAAGAACCTGTTAAACTGGCTGAACCTACTTTTAAAGCAGGCGAAGAGCTAAACTATAGGCTTAAGTATGGTTGGTTTACCGGTGCCGAAGCTCATTTACGTGTAGCTGATACTGATACCAAATTTGAAGGAAAATCTGCCTGGCACATTATTGCTGATGGTAATACTGCCGGTACATTTGATGTGTTTTATAAAGTGCGCAACCGCTACGAAAGTTTTATAGACCGTAATACATTGCTGCCTTACTTGTATACCGAAGACCGGCATGAGGCCAAGTATAAACATCAAGACCATGTGGTTTTTGATCATCAAACCGGTAAGATAACAGCAAACAGCGGCGTGTATCCGTTTAGTGGTAAAGTATTTGACTTCCCGTCGGCTTATTATTTTGCACGGTGCCTGGACGTATCTAAACTAAAAATAGGCGAGAAGTTTGACTTGCGTTATTTTTTAGATGATGCAATACAAACCCTGACCATTACCTATTTGGGCAAAGATAAGGTGGATTGCCCAATGGGAACTTTTAATTGTTTAAAATTTAATCCGACCATTATACCCGGAAAGATTTTTCGGAAAAATAGTAAACTGTACCTTTGGGTAACAGATGATAATAACCGCATACCGGTTAAAGCCCATGTTGAACTGGTAGTTGGCAGCGTTACCATGGAGCTAACCAACGCAAAGGGTTTAAAATACCCTTTAAACCCTATAAAGAAATAAGTTAAGATGATTGAAGTTGGCAGTGTGCTGGTGCATGAAGATGTAGTGACCGAGCACTTTGTATGTAATTTAAACAAGTGTAAAGGCGCCTGTTGTTTAGAAGGCGATTCGGGTGCACCGCTGGAGGCTGGTGAGTTAGATATATTGAAAGCTATTTACCCTAAAGTGAAGCCTTACATGACAGCGAAGGGCGTAGCTACTATAGAGGCTGAAGGAACACATGTGACCGATTTTGAAGGCGACTACACAACGCCTTGCGTGGATACTAATAAGGAATGTGCTTATGTAACCTGGGAAAACGGTATTACCAAGTGTGCTATAGAAAAGGCGTGGGAAGATGGTGCCATCAACTGGCGGAAACCTATATCCTGCCATTTATACCCCATACGCATTACTAATTATCCTGAGTTTGATGTATTGCATTACGACCGGTGGAATATTTGCAGCCCGGCTTGTGGTTTTGGCAGTGAGCTGAAAGTACGCGTACATGAGTTTTTAAAAGAACCGCTTACCCGTAAATATGGTGCAGAATGGTATCAGGAGCTGGAAGAAAAGTTAGCAGGTGCATAATTAATCTTGATATTAAATGCTTTTTCTATCTTAGGGCAATAATCACTCTAAACAACATATTGTGAAAGGAATAATACTCGCGGGCGGATCCGGAACCCGACTGCACCCTTTAACCTTAGCAGTTAGCAAGCAATTAATGCCGGTTTATGATAAACCGATGATTTACTACCCGTTGTCAGTATTAATGCTGGCAGGTATTAAAGAAATTCTGATCATATCTACGCCTCATGATATGCCGCAGTTTCAAAAACTGTTGGGTGATGGGTCAAGATTAGGTTGCCGGTTTGAATATGCTGTACAGCCTGAGCCCAACGGTTTAGCCCAGGCATTTGTAATAGGTGCTGATTTTATTGGTACAGATAAAGTAGCATTAATATTAGGTGATAATATATTTTACGGCGACGGTCTTTCTCACTTATTACAGCAAAGCAGCGATCCGGATGGCGGTATGGTGTTTGCGTACCAGGTAGCCGATCCTGAGCGCTATGGTGTAGTGGAATTTGATGAACAGCAAAATGCTATATCATTAGAAGAGAAACCTGCTGAGCCCAAATCAGATTATGCTGTGCCGGGTCTGTATTTTTATGATAACGATGTGGTCGAAATTGCTAAGAATATCGCACCATCGCCTCGTGGTGAGTATGAAATTACCGACGTTAACAAAGAATACCTAAGGCGCGGAAAGTTAAAGGTAGCTATCCTGAGCCGTGGCACTGCCTGGTTGGATACAGGTACCTTTGCATCATTAATGCAGGCTGGCCAATTTGTGCAGGTGATTGAAGAGCGCCAGGGCATCAAGATTGCCTGTATTGAAGAAATTGCTTATCGTATGAAATTCATCAACGCAGAGCAATTGGCTGAGATTGCCGCGCCGCTTACTAAGAGTGGTTATGGCCAGTTTTTGCTTAAATTACTGAAACAAAAAAAATAATTACGCTTTTGATATACATTACTAAAAAGTCATCTCTTTACCTAAAGAGATGACTTTTTAGTATAAACACATTTTACTATAACAGGCGCTTTTAAGATGACAACACCAAGCAATTTTGATAAAAGCATTGATGCTTTACTCAAAGGTGAACAAACAGAAATACAATTTCCCGATTTAGATACGCTGGTAACTATTGAGCCCGCTTTAACGCTCAGAGATGCCATCAGACAGGCTTTTCATGAGCATGGCGTTGATATAGAGTTTAGCGGTAAGGGAATGCATGAGCGGGGAGTAGTGATTGATCTCGATAGCGAATTTTTACAGCAAAAGGGCGTTGATCCTTTAATTTTGCGCTTCGGCCAAACTGTAGTAAGAGTAAAAGCCTGATTCGGGTTACGAAACAGGCTTTTGCTTTATAAAAATATTATGCTGAGTAAGTTTATGATGCTATAATGTGCTGAGTTGGTTTAACATTCATTTGTTTAACGGTTCGTATAATACCGGCAGCATCAAAACCGCATTCGGCCCATAGCTCCGGCTGTTCGCCATGCTCAATTACTGCATCCGGTATACCTAAGCGTACTACTTCAGCCTGGTATTTATGGTCTGCCATAAATTCGAGTACGGCACTGCCTGCACCACCTTCTAAGCAACCATCTTCAACAGTAATTACCTTACTAAATTTACTGAATACCTCGTGCAGTAAAGCCTCATCAAGCGGTTTTACAAAGCGGAGGTCATAATGAGCAGGGTAATAACTTTCTTCGTTAAGTCCGGCAACAGCCTTGACAACTTCGTTACCTATAGCGCCAATGGAAAGGATAGCTAAATCTTCACCGTCACATATTTTACGGCCTTTGCCTATCGGTATGGCCTTCATCGGGCGTTGCCAGTCAACCATTACACCGTTGCCACGTGGATAGCGTATAGTAAACGGACCAACGTTTTCTTGTTGTGCGGTGTACATCAGGTTGCGTAACTCTTCCTCATTCATTGGAGCAGACACCACCATGTTAGGAATACAACGCATGTAAGCCAAATCGTAGGCGCCGTGATGCGTTGGGCCATCGGCACCGGCAAATCCGGCACGGTCAAGGCAGAGTATTACGTTAAGCTTTTGTATAGCAACATCATGCACCACCTGGTCAAAGGCGCGTTGCATAAAGCTGGAGTAAATGTTACAGAACGGTACTAAGCCCTGCGAAGCTAAACCAGCCGAGAAGGTAACCGCATGCTGCTCGGCAATACCTACGTCAAAAGCACGTTCGGGCATAGCCTTCATCATCAGGTTAAGCGAACAGCCAGACGGCATGGCCGGCGTAACACCCATAATTTTAGGGTTTTGTTCAGCAAGCTCAATAATGGTATGGCCAAATACATCCTGGTATTTTGGTGGCTGCGGCTTATCGTAATAGGTCTTTTTAATTTCGCCGGTAATTTTGTCAAACAAACCTGGGGCGTGCCACTTGGTCTGGTCTTTTTCGGCCAATGCATAGCCTTTACCTTTAACGGTAACGCAGTGCAATAATTTAGGGCCGGGTATGTCGCGAAGGTCACGCAATACCTTTGCCAGGTGCTTCACATCGTGGCCATCAATAGGGCCAAAGTATCTAAATTTAAGCGCCTCAAAAAAGTTGCTTTGCTTTAAAACGGTTCCCTTAATGCTTTTCTCGATTTTCTTGGCATATTTCAAAGCATCCGGGCCAATGGCCGACAACTTAGATAATACATAACCAATATCCGCCCTAAAACTGTTATAAGGTTTAGAAGTAGTGATATCAGCTAAGTATTCTTTCAACGCCCCAACGTTAGGGTCGATAGACATGTTGTTGTCATTCAGTATAACCAACAAGTTACTGTTAGCAATACCTGCGTGGTTCAATGCTTCGAAAGCCATACCGGCTGTCATGGCGCCATCGCCAATAACGGCTACGTGCTGGCGATCACTTTCACCTTTATAATGCGAGGCCACAGCCATACCCAGTGCGGCAGAAATTGAAGTTGATGAATGGCCAACGCCAAAAGTATCATATTCGCTTTCCGAACGTTTTGGGAATCCGCTTAGGCCTTTGTATATGCGGTTGGTATGAAAGTTATCGCGGCGGCCGGTAAGTATTTTATGGCCGTAAGCCTGGTGGCCCACATCCCATACCAATTGGTCGTAAGGGGTATTCAGTACATAATGCAAGGCAACCGTCAGTTCAACCACCCCTAAGCTGGCGCCAAAATGGCCGCCGTTTACCGAAACCACATCAATAATGTACTGACGCAGCTCTTGGCTAATCTGCTCTAAATCGTCTTCGCTAAACTGCTTTAAATCAGAGGGTGAATTGATTTTCTGAAGTAAATCTCCGGCAGGTACTTGCATGTAAATAGTTGAATGTAATAACTTACAAAGTAAGCTATTTAAATTGGTATTTTGTTTTACAAATTGCAACAGCGCTTTGTTTTAAGGCTGTTTAATCAGAGCGCTGTTACCTTCGTGGCATTATACTTCGCTCTCAGAAATTATTGGTTAATCATCTACAATCATAAGGCAGACTTTGTTTGTTTAATTCTCTTGTGTTTAATTTATAAAAGTACTTTCAAAAACAAAGTTGAAAAAATAAATTGGTATTATAAAATTCGATCAACTTTTTATGACGCTTTGAATGGTTGCGTTTAACAGACAATTATTATACGTCCAGCTTTGTCCGGCTTATGAATAAATAAATCTTATCTGCATATTTGAGTATAAGTTATTTATTCAATGAAACCTATTAAACTACTGATCACAATTTTAGCAGCAACTATTTATATACTGGCAGCCGGTTGTAGTAAACACGAATCGGGGGTGTGGAAAAACGATGAAATTGCCAGCGGGCCTCGAGAAACCTTTCATGAGCTGAATGCTAAACTTCTCGATGGGTTGAAAAAGAACAAGCCCGGGATGGTAGAAAATTTGATGTCGAAAGAGTTATTGCAAAATACCAGTCTGCATCGAACTATTGAGCTTTGCAGCGTGCGCATGCGTTCAGGAAAAAATAAGATGTTTGATGAATACTATGCTGTTCACGATTTAAAACGCGAACAGAAAATAAAGTCTCCTGATCACGGTGCAAATTCTTATTACCTCGATTATCAACCGTTAGCCCGCGAGATGTATACCGCAATGTACACCTTGCAGGATGGGCCCGAAACGTGGCTGCTCACAGCTGTTTATAATAAACTTGATTACGGCTGGCGACTGACTGATTTAGATTTGAACCCATATACCACTAACGGTAAAACCGCAGTAGAGCTTTATGAGGAAGCCAAACAGAAAAACAACAAAGGTTACCTGATTGATGCTTTAAGTATTATTGATCTGGCACGTGTTTCCTCAATGCCCAATATGATGTGGCGTTATAGTAAGCAGCCAGAAATTGATAGCTTTTACAGTCGGTTAATGAAACAGCTTGATGAAGCATACCCGTTTCCTTTGGTGATTAAACAATTGCCTACACAACCCAAAATTTTTAGAGTATTTAATCAGAGTCGCCCGGAGGGGAGTTGTCCTATGATTTACTACATCTCAAAATTTAATGTAAAAGACAGTGCGGCTGTAAAAAAAGAACACGAAGAAGTAAAAAAAGTGATTGGGCAGGTAATACCGGGTATTAATCAGGAGCGAAAATACGTTTATTATACAGTTTTTAATGGAATGCCTGACTGGAAAAGTAAGAAGATTCCGCACCTCGAAATACGCGATGTGTTGTAGAATGATGTTTGGTGAATAGTTTTAAAATATTGGTTGGTTGTAACCGGGGTAATGCAATTTGATATGGCAGATGAAAGCTTTGCAATACGCTTACCGCAGTTTGAAGGTCCGTTTGATTTGTTGCTGTTTTTTATTGAACGCGACGAACTGGATATTCATGAAATTGCCATAGCCCGCATCACCGATGATTTTCTGAACTATATTCATCAAATGAGCAGCCTTAATATGGAGGTGGCCAGCGAGTTCATCTTTGTAGCTGCCACTTTGATGCGTATTAAAGCCAAAATGCTGTTACCACGCTATGAGGCAGAAGCTGATGAAAGCGAAGCGGACAGTAAAGAAGACCTTATCCGTAAACTGATCGAATACAAAAAGTTTAAAGATGTATGCGAGCAATTACGCCCGTTGGAAGATGAACGCTTTAAACAGGAGCGCCGCGGCAACATTGCCACCGAGCTGGCCGGCATCGAAGCAGTAGCTATGCCCGGCGAAGAATTGGCTGATCTTACCCTGTATCGCTTAATGCAGGTTTACGAGCGGGTAAACCGCCGTTATATGAGCCGGTCTGAAGAGGTAACACACACCGTAGTACAATACCCTTATACTATTGAGCAGCAGAAAAAAGCAATAGATGATTTGCTGCGCATCAACGGGCGGCTGGATTTTAACGCCATGCTCAAAAGCTCCGAAAACAAAGTGCATTTTATCTATAACTTTTTGGCTATGCTCGAGATGCTGCAACAAGAGTTAATAGATATACAAATAGGGCTTAATTACAATAATTTTTGGATTGCGCCGAAAACACCACGCTGATTTTGATTAACTTAGGCCCCTTGTTAAACATCATGAAAAAAGACAAACTGATATTTCAATTATTAGACGATGAGCAGCAACGCCAGGAAGAAGGCCTGGAGCTTATTGCCTCTGAAAACTTTGTTAGCAAACAGGTAATGGAAGCTGCCGGCTCGGTAGCTACTAACAAGTATGCCGAAGGCTTACCAGGTAAACGTTATTACGGCGGATGCCAGATTGTTGACGAGATTGAAACCATTGCTATTGAGCGGGCTAAAGAACTGTTTAATGCCGAGTGGGTAAACGTACAACCACACTCGGGTGCGCAAGCTAACGCGGCAGTGATGCTGGCTGTGCTGCAACCTGGCGATAAAATTTTAGGTTTCGACCTTTCGCACGGTGGTCACTTAACTCACGGTTCTCCGGTAAATTTTTCGGGTAAGTTATATCAGCCTTTTTTCTACGGCGTAAAAAAAGAAACCGGTTTAATTGATTACGAACAACTGCGTGCAACTGCATTGCAGGAAAAGCCAAAATTGATCATTTGTGGTGCCTCTGCCTATTCGCGCGATTGGGATTATGCCTTCATCCGCCAGGTAGCTGATGAGGTGGGTGCATTGGTTTTAGCCGATATTTCGCATCCGGCCGGTTTAATTGCCCGTGGCTTACTAACCGATCCGCTTCCGCATTGCCATATCGTAACTACCACTACCCACAAGACATTGCGTGGCCCACGTGGCGGCATGATTATGATGGGTAAGGATTTCGAAAACCCGTGGGGTCTTAAAACACCTAAAGGCGAGATTAAAAAGATGTCGGCCTTGTTGGATGGTGCCGTATTTCCGGGTACGCAAGGTGGTCCGTTAGAGCATATCATTGCTGCTAAAGCTGTAGCTTTTCACGAAGCGTTGAGCGATAGCTACATGAAATATATTGTACAGGTAAAACAAAATGCCCAGGCTATTGCCAAAGCTTTGGTTGATCTGGGTTACGAGATTGTATCGGGCGGTACAGATAATCACCTGATTTTAATTGACTTGAGAAATAAAGGTATTTCGGGTAAGGCTGCTGAGAATGCATTGGTGAACGCCGACATCACCGTTAATAAAAATATGGTGCCGTTTGATGATAAATCGCCGTTTGTAACCTCGGGTATTCGTATTGGTACGGCTGCGGTAACCACTCGTGGTATGAAAGAGAAACAAATGGAGCAAATTGCCGAATTGATTGATGCTGTAATTAAAGATCCGGAAAATGAACATTCTTTAAAGAAAATACGTAAGAATGTACATGCGTTAACTGAAAAGTTCCCGCTGTACAACTAAACAAAACTATTGATTAAGTAAGTGCATATGGTAATAGAGCGCTGGCCGGTACCTGTTAATGAAGACGAACGCTTAAAAGCGCTCGAGTCTTATGATATCCTGGATACCATCCCCGAAGCTGAATACGATGCACTTACCCGTTTAGCATCTTACATATGCCAGGTGCCGCTTGCTTTCATCTCTTTTATTGATGGCAAGCGGCAATGGTTTAAATCAACCCTAGGCCTTACGATTGACGAAGTACCCCGGGCTGATTCTTTTTGCAGGTACACCATCATGAGCGATAAGCTGGTAGAGGTGGAAGATGCCCGCATGCACGATATATTTTCTGAAAGCGAATCGGTAAAGGGCGATTTCGGGCTGAGGTTTTACGCCAGCGCCCCATTAATTGATCCTGACGGTCACCGCTTAGGTTCGCTTTGTATATTTGATCATCAACCCAAGATACTTACTGTTGACCAGCGCGACGCTTTGCAAACCCTGGCCAGCGAGGTTATGTCGCATCTGGCTATACGCAAGCAAAAAAAAGAGCTCGAGTTCAGGCTGAGGCAGCACGAAGACTTTTTTACGCTCTTTAACAGTTCGTCCGAAATACATTTTATTGCCGACGAGACATCCAAAATAGAGCATATTAATAATGCAACTGAAGCTATTTTAGGGTACAAGCCAGCTCAACTGGTTGGGCATTCGCTTTGGGAGTTTGTAGTAGGGCAAAACCGTGATCAATTTGCGCAACAGATAGAGATCGGGTTACACAGTCACAGGTCTTTTGAAATTGAAACTTGTGTGGTTGCCAAAAATGGCGACGAAAAATGTATAAGCTGGTCGGCCATCAACCATAACGGTAAATGGTATGCCAGTGGCCGGGATATTACCGAGCACAAAAAAGTGCAGGCTCAGTTAGAGCAACTCTCTTTAGTTGCCAGCAAGGTTAGTAACGGTGTTGCAATTACCGATGCAGATAATCGGATTATCTGGACCAATGAGGCTTTTGAAGATATAACCGGATACAATTTTGCTGATTTAAACAATCGGCAGATGGGCGATGTTTTTAAAGGTGATTATAATGATCCTAAAATAAACGATCGCATACAGGATCTGCTTAAAACAGAAAAAGCTTTCGAAGTCGAAGTTAAGATAGAGCACAAAGACGGGCATTTAATGTGGCTATCAGTGATGAACTCGCCAGTGGCAGGTAGTGACGGCAAAATTGATAAATACATCAAAATATTGATCGATATCACTGCCCGTAAAAATGTAGAAAGCGACTTAGAGATTCTGTCATTTGCGTCAGCCAAATCGCCAAGTGGCGTAGTGATACGAGACCAGGACGGTGTTATTTTGTGGATGAATGAGGCTTTAGAGCATATACTTGGATACTCACTTAATGAGCTCAAAGGTAAAACTTTCGGCAATATGCTGATTGGTGAATACACAGATCTTAAAATTGCCAATCATGCTAAGCAGTCTTATGACCAAAATAATCCTTACGAGGTAGAAATACAACTTTATAAAAAAGATGGTACTCCTGTTTGGGTTTTCTTATCAAACAGCCCATTTTTTAACAACGAGGGGCAGTTAGAACGTCAGGTAACAGTATGTGTTGATATTAATGAGCGTAAGATTGCCGAGAGCCAGTTAACCATGCTATCATTAGTAGCCAGTAGCACAGTAAGTGGTGTAGTTATTAATAATAGCGAGGGGAAAGTGGAGTGGGTAAACACTGCTTTTGAAGATATTACCGGCTTTAAACTGGATGAAGTTAAAAATCAGCATTTAGGTGATGCGCTTAAAGGCGAACTGACCGATTACGGCATTATTGAAAGAACACGCGAGCTGTCTAAAAATAAGCAGTCTTTTGAGGTTGATGTGCTGGCTTATCGCAAAGACAGGGAGCCGATATGGCTAACTGTAATTAACTCTGTAATATTAGATGATGCTGGTGCTGTTAGTAAATACATCGAAGTTATCATCGATATTACTGCCCGTAAAAATGCAGAGCATAATTTAGTTGCCGCTAAAGAAGAAGCGCTGCAACTAAGTCGGGCTAAGGATATGTTTATATCTGTGATGAGCCATGAGATACGTACGCCGCTTAATGCCGTGATTGGTATGTCGCATTTGCTGTCTCAAGATAATGTAGATGAATCTCAGGCAGAAAATCTGAACATTCTCAAGTTTTCGGCCGAGAACCTAATGACGCTGATTAACGATGTGCTTGATTTTACTAAGATCGAAACGGGCAACATTGAGCTGGAAGAAACTAAGGTTGATTTACGCGATCTGGTGCATAGCGTAGCCAGCTCCATGCAGTTCAAGGCTGCTGATCATCATATCTATTTTAAAGAAGATATTGCTGCTGATGTGCCTGACTGTATTTTGGGAGATCGCACGCGGCTAGTGCAAATCCTTCTTAATCTGGCTGGTAACGCAGTTAAATTTACTGAGCAGGGCGGCGTAACCGTACAGCTATCAGTGATTGAACAAAATGCTAGTGAGGCAAAAATAAGGTTTGCGGTTAACGATACCGGTATTGGTATTTCTGCCGATAAAACTGATACTATTTTCGAATCGTTTAAGCAGGCTGATGCCGATACCACTCGGAAATACGGAGGTACAGGCTTAGGCTTAGCTATAACCAAGCGTTTGATAGAGTTACACCACTCGAATATTAACGTAGAAAGTACACCTGGTGTAGGGTCGAGCTTTTGGTTTGAGATTAATTTTAAGAAAGCAAATAATACTGTTGTGGCTGATACTGATAATGCCCTGAATGGGTTGAATATGAACGTGCTGGTGGTGGATGACAATCAAATTAATCGCTTGTTGATTAATAAAGTATTGAAAAAATGGGGCGTTCAGGCTGAGTTTGCCGAAAACGGCGTAGATGCAGTTGAAAAGGTAACCACTAAAGCCGACTATGATGTGGTGTTGATGGATATACACATGCCGGTAATGGGCGGGTTAGAAGCTACAGGCGTAATCCGTTCAAAAGAAGAAGAGTATTTTAAAAAGCTGCCTATTATTGCGCTTACTGCCTCTATGCTGAGCAATCAATTAGGCGAAATTAAAGAGTCGGGTATGGATGACTTTATCCTGAAACCTTTTGATCCGAAAAACCTGTACGAAAAATTGAGCCGCTACCAAAAGCAATAAAAAAGCAGGAGCCGCCTTTTACAACAACCCCTGCCAATCGATTATAATTCAAACTTGCCGGGTATTTGTACGGTGGTACTCCCAACAAAGTTTCACGCATTCTTAATAGTTTGTTAATTATTTTCTAACAGTTTGTCTGTCAAGCGGGTAAATTTAAGTAGCAAATTGTCATTTTGATAAAAACTACGACCACCTACACGGTATAAGCTATCGCCGCAATACTCAATTTTAGTCCCGGGATTTTAAGTAGTTCCTGTGCGCAGGCTTCGAGGGTAGAGCCGGTAGTAACTATATCATCTACCAATAGTACATGTTTCTCTTGCAGTGCTTCAGGGTTAGTAACCATAAAAACTTGTTGCATATTGGCAAAACGCTCAAAGCGGTTCTTACGAGTTTGAGTAGAGGTTTTTACACCGCGCACTAATTGACGTTCAACAACAGATGCATTCAGCTTTTGTGCCAGCCCCTCCGCAAAGTGTGCGCTTTGATTGTAACCCCGCTCTCTCATTCGGCTTTTATGCAGCGGTACCGGGATAATGGCGTCAATACTTGAAAATGTTTGCGTTTGCAGCAATTGCTCACCGGCAATAGTGCCAAGCCGGTTGCCAATAGCCGGCATATTTTTGTATTTGAGCTGGTGCATCAGGTGTTGCACCTTGCCGCCCTTCTCAAAATATAAAAGTGCATACACGCCTTGCAAATCAACTTTGCCCCAAAACTGTCGGGCCACCGCATTGTCTGGCTGCAAGTGAAAATCGGTATAGGGCAAATTAAAAAGGCAGCTGGTGCACAGTAAGTGTTCTGAACCCAGCAAACTGCCGTTACAAGCCTGACAAAGGCGCGGAAACAACAAGTTGATAAAATTGCCCAGGTAGGTATTTTGCAGGTTCATGCACGGAAGATACTTGATTTAAACAACCCTACCAAAAACTGAGACAAAGAGCCTCTTTAAAAAGAATTAAGCAACAACTGCTTTATCTTTAACGGCTAATTGTCCGCAAGCTGCATCAATATCTTTACCGCGGCTACGGCGTACATTAGTAATAATGCCTTGTTTGCGTAGGTAAGCAGCAAAGGCATCAATTTTGTCTTCGCCCGCATTTAAAAAATCTGCGAACGAGATTGGGTTATATTCAATGATGTTTACCTTACAAGGCAGGTGTTTGCAAAATTTGGCTAACTCCATTGCATCCTGCAGTTCATCATTAAAGTTGTGAAACACGATATATTCGTATGTAACCGCGTTTTTGGTTTTATTATAGTAATATTTTAGAGCTTCGGCCAATGCTTTAAGAGAATTTTGCTCATTGATGGGCATAATCTGGTTACGCTTTTCATCATTAGCAGCATGCAGTGAGAGAGCCAGATTAAACTTTACCTGGTCGTCACCCAGTTTCTTAATCATTTTGGCAATACCGGCAGTAGACACGGTAATCCTTTTCGCCGCCATGTTTAAACCATCTTCGGCGGTAATGCGCTCTATCGATTTAAGTACATTGGCATAATTAAGCAATGGTTCGCCCATGCCCATGTACACAATGTTGGTAAGTGGAATGTTATAGTTTTGTTGCGCCTGCTGGTTCAAAAGTACTACTTGGTCGTAAATCTCGTCCGGATTCAAGTTGCGTTTACGATCCATGTATCCGGTAGCGCAAAACTTACAGGTGAGGCTGCAACCTACCTGAGATGATACACAAGCAGTCATACGCTCAGGCGTCGGAATTAAAACACCCTCAATTAAATGTGTATCGTATAATTTAAAAGAATTTTTTATAGTTTTATCCGCACTAAACTGCGAAGTGTTAATTACCGCATTGTTGATGGTAAAATGCTCATCCAGTTTTTTGCGAAGTTCTTTTGAAATATTACTCATGTCCTCAAAAGAAAAACATGATTTTTTCCAAAGCCATTCATAAACCTGTTTAGCCCTGAAGCTTTTTTCGCCAAGGTTGACAAATTGTTGTGTCAGAGTTTCTAAGCTCAGGCTGCGGATATCAATTTTACTGTTGTTTGCATTCACAATACAAATGTAAATAAAAAATATCCGGCTACCTTTGCCGCCGGGTTTTTGAATTGTAAAATTAAAAAACAACAACTAAAAGTTAATTGTAATATTGTTTTTAATAACATTACATTTAAACTTTATGATGGGTGAGGGTGAATGATAAATTTCATTTAAATGAAAAGTTTTAGAGCCGATTACGTTTTTCCTGTTAGTGCCGATCCGATAAAAAATGGAATAGTTACCGTTGATGATTCCGGTAAAATTATCTCAGTCAGTACTCATGCCCTTCCTGATATAGAAGTGGAGCAGCTTAATGGCATTATATGCCCTGGGTTTGTAAACACACACTGTCACCTCGAATTATCGCATCTCAAAGATTTAACACCCCGGCAAACTGGACTGGTAGAATTTATTAAATCAGTACAGCAATTACGTGGTGCTGGTGAAGATGCAGTTATCGAAGCTGCCTATGCTGCTGATGAACAAATGTACACTAACGGTATTGTAGCCGTTGGTGATATATCTAACAGTGTTAACAGTGTTGAGGTAAAAAAGCAGAGCAAGCTATACTATCATACTTTTGTTGAACTATTTAGTTTTCTTCCAGAACGTGCCGAAGAAGCCTTTGCAAACGCTTTGGAGCTGCAAAAGCAGTTCAAACCTTTGGTTACGTCCATCACACCCCATGCCCCATATTCGGTCTCCAAAGACTTATTCAGGCTTATTAAAAATTATAGTGACGCCAACGAAAACCTGTTGAGTATACACAACCAGGAGTGCGAAGACGAAAATAAGTTTTACCGGTACAAACTGGGTGCTTTTAACGATTTGTACAAAAGCTTCGGTATTGATATTAGTTATTTTAAACCTCAGGCCCGAAACTCTATACAATCGGTACTGCCCTTGTTAAGTAACCGACAAAATATATTGATGGTGCATAACACCTGCACTAATCTAAAAGATATATATTTTGTTAAACGTTTCGATCGTAAAATAAACTGGTGCTTTTGCCCGTCGGCTAACCTTTACATTGAAGGGCGCCTGCCTAAAATAGATCTGTTTGTTGACGAAGGCTTTAATATTACCTTAGGTACCGACAGCCTGGCTTCGAACGATAAGCTTTGTATTTTAAGTGAAATGCGTGTTTTGCAGCAACATTTTCCGGCTTTGAGTATTGGTACGTTGTTGGAATGGGCTACGATTAACGGTGCCAGATTTTTAGGCGTTGATGATGAAATTGGTACGCTGGAAGTTGGCAAAGCTCCCGGATTAAATTTGATTACCGGTTTAGACGGCTTAAAGATTACAGACAACTCTGAGGTAAAGCGCTTGCTTTAAATTGCTTTTAATTATAGTAGAAGCCGTATAATTGCATTTGAAATTCTATTGGCTATGATTAAGCATTTAGATATAACCGTGCAAGGTAAGGTGCAGGGCGTATTTTATAGAGCCAGCACCAAAGCTGTTGCCGACCAGTTAGGAGTAAGAGGTTGTGTGAAAAATATGCCTGATGGCGGCGTATTTATTGAAGCTGAAGCTGAGGATACCTTGCTCGATATGTTTTTAGAATGGTGCCAGGAAGGACCCGAAAGAGCGCGTGTAACTGCTGTAGAAAGCCAGGAAGGCGAGATGAAAAACTATCGTAATTTTGAGGTAGTAAAAAGGTAAGCGCTGCATTAGCTGGAAGATTAGAGTCTGAAAATTATTGAACAGGCTGACATCTCTCAGAACAACGTCTACATTAGTCAAATCAATCATTTATCTAAATTTGTCAACTGCCAAAAAATTTGCCGGGCAAACTGCCGTTTATGGTTTAACCACCATAGCTCCCCGCATATTAAATTTTTTTCTTACCCCTATATATGTAAAAGCGTATCCCACTAAGATATACGGCATATTTACCACTATGTTCAGTTGGGTATCTATGATTAATCCCGTACTGGCTTTTGGCATGGAAACAACTTTTTTCAGGTACTTAACCAAACGGCCTGATGAAAAGCAGCAAGTCTATAATAATACTTTTGGCGCTATATTGGGTATCAGTTTGTTGTTTTTACTCAGCGTATTGCCATTTATTAATGATATAGCCGCATGGGTAAGAGTTGATCCAAAATCGCCATTGAGTGATTATCGTTTATATGTATTATACTTTGTAGCAGTTTTACTCTTAGATGCATGGTGTGTTATTCCATTTGCCCGTATTCGGGCTAATGGCAGGCCTGGCCGTTACGGATTAATCAAGTGTACCAACATTCTGGTTTTTATCCTGCTTAATCTACTATTCATTTATGTGCTGCCTTTAATCATCAGTCATCGCGCTTTTGGCTATCAATGGATAGTTTCCTGGTTTAGGCCGGGATGGATTGGCTATGTGTTTTTATCTAATCTAATAGCAAGTGCTCTTACTTTATTGTTGTTGCTGCCAGAGTTACTGCAGCTTCGCCCTAATTTTGATGGGCCGATGTTTCGGGAGATGCTGACTTATAGCTGGCCGGTTTTAGTAGCAAACCTTTCTTTCGTGATCAACGAAAATTTAGATAAACTATTATTAGGCAAGTTTTTACCTGAAACCGTAAGCAGTAATCAGGTTGGTATTTATGGTGCGTGCGCCAAAATAGCGGTGTTCCTCAATATTTTTGTGCAAGCGTTCAGGTTGGGAGCGGAGCCGTTTTTTTTCAGTCATGCAAAAAATAAGAATGCAGGTAATACTTATGCATTTATCATGAACTACTTTGTGATAGCCGTTTCTCTAATTTTTGTTGCTTTGGTTGCTAACATAGAGCTGCTTAAATATTTTATTAAAGGGCGGGATGCTACACAGCAAGCACTGTACTGGTCAGGTTTACAAGCAGTGCCGTTATTGCTTTTAGGTTATGTAAGCTTGGGTATTTACATGAACTTATCAGTTTGGTATAAACTTTCCGATCAAACTAAATATGGTTTGTATATATCGGGTATTGGTGCGTTGTTAACTATTGTACTTAACGTTATTTTTATTCCTAAATATAGCTATATGGCTTCGGCATGGGTGTCATTAATAGCCTATGCTACTATGATGGTGTTGTCTTATATATGGGGGCAAAAAAATTATCCTATCCCTTACAATATCAAAAAGAACTTGATTTACCTTGTAAGTGCTATCATTATTGTATTTTTATCATTCAGCGTATTTCATCGTAATTTAATAATTGGCAATTTATTGTTGATCTTGTTTGCCGGGGCTGCTTTCGTAACCGAGCGTAAACAGATCATGGCCATACTCAGAAAGTAAATGATTATCAGAATTATCAATAACTCGAAAAATAACTTACCTGCTTACGAAACTCTGCATGCCGCCGGCATGGATTTGCGAGCTGATGTGGGAGAAACGGTAGTTTTAAAACCCATGGAGCGTAAACTGATTCCAACCGGTCTGCACATTGAGCTGCCGGAAAGTTTTGAGGCACAGATACGCCCGCGCAGTGGTTTAGCGTTTAAGCATGGTATTGGCATTGTTAACTCACCCGGTACTGTGGATGCCGACTACCGTGGCGAAATTAAAGTATTGTTGATTAATTTTTCGGATACCGATTTTGAGATTAACGCCGGCGACAGAATAGCGCAGATGGTAGTGGCCAAGCACGAAAAAGTGGAGTGGGAGCAGGTAGAGGTGCTTAACGAAACCTCTCGCGGCTTGGGTGGTTACGGACATACAGGTATAGGATAGTATAATGATAAAGGTCAGGTTTTGGAGTTGGGTGCTGATGTTGTCGCCGTTAATAGCGGCTGCACAGGGCGATAGCCGTAGCGGCGCTGCCAAGCCGGGACGCAGGCCTGTAACTTCGTCGGATAGTATTGCCGTGCAGCAGCTTTATTTTGAAGGCATGCGTAAAAAAACTATCGAGGACCAAAAAGGCGCCTCCGAATTGTTTTCGCGTGTTTTGCAGATAGATGCAGGTAACGATGCTGCTATGTATCAGTTAGCCACACTCAAAAAACTGCAGAACAATCAGCCTGAAGCCCAGCAGCTGCTCGAAAGTGCTGTAGCCTTAAAACCTAACAACCAATGGTACTGGGTGGCCTTGGCCGATAGTTACGAGAAAACTAACGACATCAAAAAACTGGAGCGCGTATTTAACGAACTCCTACGCATCAACCCCGATAAACCCGACTTTTATTTTGATAAGGCCAATGCCTTGTATATTGAAAAGAGATACGATGAAGCGCTGGCAGTTTATACCAAACTTGAAGAGATTACCGGCTTAAATGATGATTTAGCAGCCGGCCGGCAAAAAATATATTTAAAGCAGGGTAAACTTGATTTGGCAGCCGCCGAGATTGAGCGTCTGTTGGCCAACAATCCCGATCAGGTAAGGTACTATCTGATGTTGGGCGAAATTTATAACACCAATAATCAAACAGATAAAGCATTAAGGATATTGCAGCGTGCCGAGGCCATTAGCCCTGATAACGGTATGTTGCACCTGGCTTTGGCCGATGCTTATCGTGCAAAAAAAGAATACGATACCAGTTTCAAACAACTGCAATTGGCCTTTGCGGCGCCTAACCTGGGCGTTGACCAAAAGGTACGTATTGTGATGGGGTACTTACCAAAGTTTTCTGACCCAAATGCCAAGGCCAGTGCCTTGGCCCTGAGTCGCATTGCGGCAGAGGTACATCCTAATGATGCCAAGGTCCAGGCAGTTTATGCTGACATGCTTGCCCAAAACAATATGTTTAAAGAGGCCAAGGATGTGTACAAAAAATCTGTACAGATCAATAGCAATATCTATATCGTACATGAGCAGTTAGTTAGGCTTGAGTTAGGCGAAAGCGCGTGGGATGAAGCTATCAAAGATGGTGAGAACGCTTTGTCGCTGTTCCCGAACCAGTCATGGATGAATTACCTGGTGGCCGTAGCGCATCTGCAAAAAAAAAGCGCTGCTAAAGCGTTAAGTTATTTAAAGAATGCCATAGCGTTACAGACCGACGATAAAGAGTTATCGGCACAAAGTTATACTGCTCTTGGTGATTGCTATCACGAATTAAAGGATAATGGCCAATCGGATGCAGCCTATGATAAGGCTTTGACTTTTAATCCTGATAATGCCTACACATTAAACAACTACGCCTATTATCTGTCTATACGTAACGAGCAGCTCGAAAAGGCTGCCCAGATGTCAAAACATAGTATAGACCTGCAGCCTAACACCGCATCTTTTGAAGATACTTATGCCTGGATTTTATTCAAGCAGAAAAAATATGCCGATGCAAAACAGTGGATAGAGAAAGCGATGCAGCACAATAAGAATAGTGCAACGCAAGCTGAACATTTAGGCGATATTATGTTTTACCTGGGTAATACTGATGCTGCCGTTCAAAACTGGAAAAAAGCAAAAGAATACGGCTCAAAGTCGGCTCTTTTAGATCGAAAAATTAATGAGAAGAAATATATTGAATAAGCTGCTTATCGTGTTAAGCGTAGCGGCGATGTTTGGCTGTAAAGCAAAAAAGCAATTGGTAGTGCGCAAAGCAGATTCAACGGTTACTGTAGCACCCTCCATAAACCCGGCATTAGCTAAGATAGCAGCAGTTAAAGAAAAGCAGGTAGCCTTCAATACCTTTTCGGGGCGAGCCAAAACCAAGCTTTCCATAGATGGTAAAAGCAATGATGTTACCCTGAATATCCGTATACAGCATACAAAAAAAATATGGGTATCTATTACAGCTATATTAGGGGTTGAAGTGGCCCGTGCATTAATTACGCCAGATAGTATAATGGTAGTTAACCGATTGCAGGGCGTGTATTTAAAAAAACCTTTCAGCTATATTTATAATTACGCCAGCCGTCAGGTAAATTACCAAACAGTCGAGTCATTGCTGGTAGGTAATCCGATACCTGAACTGCTTAATGGAAACAGCAAAGTAACTACCGGTGCTAACGGAAATACTACCCTGAGCGGAAATCTGCAAAATATAATCTACAGCCTGCTGATCGGGCCGGATTATAAAGTGACGCAAACCAGTTTAAATAATGCTGCAGCCGGGCAATCGTTACAAGTAAGTAATAGCCAGTTTATTCAGGCAGATAACCGCGTTATTCCGTCGCAAATTAATATTGCCTCTATGGTAAAAAATAAAAACATACAGGCCGAACTGCAATATAACCGTACCGAGTTTAACCAGCCGCTCGAATATCCTTTTACTATTCCGGATAGATTTTCACCTGCCAATTAAAATCAATAATTTTGGGCTGATGAAATTTGTAAAGCTTGTACTGTTTTTTTTGTTGACGCTGGGTTTAGCGCAGGCATACGCACAAAGTAGTTCCGAATTAAAACGCCGGCGCGAAAAGCTAAACAATGAGTTGGAGCAACTGAACCGTGAGTTAGAAGAAACTTCCAAAAACAAAAATGTAAGTATAAAGCAGCTTAATATTTTAAAAGCACAGATAAGCCTGCGCGAAGAAAAAATCAACACGGTAAACTCCGAAATACGGTTGTTAAGCAGTCAAATTAACGAAAACAGCAACACCGTACGCACGTTGCAGGGGCAACTGGACCAATTAAAGAAAGAGTACGCCGCCATGATTGTGTTTGCCTACCACAATCAAAGTGCTTATAACAAACTGATGTTTGTGTTTGCCTCTAAAGATTTTAATCAGGCCTATAAGCGGTTAAAATATCTGCAGCAATTCGGTACCTACCGCGAACGTCAGGCCAATACCATACAAGGCACCCAAAAAGATCTGCACGTTAAAATAAATCAGCTCGACCGCACAAAAAACGAGAAAAACTCTTTGTTGCAGGAGCAGGAAAAAGAAAAGGAAACGCTGGGTAAAGAAAAAAATAACCAGGTAGCTGTAGTGGCCGGTCTGTCAAAACAAGCTGGGCAACTTAAAAAGCAACAGCGGACAGTGATGGCGCAACGCCGTCGGATTGACCAACAAATTGCTATCACTATCCGTCGCGAAATCGAAGAGGCTCGCCGCAAAGCAGAAGCCGAAGCACGTGCAGAAGCTGCAAGGCGTGCTGCATTGGCGGCTGAAAAGGCGAAGGCAGAGAACAAATCGGCAGCTGAAGTAGCCGTAGCCGCCAAGCCTAAAGCGATTACCCGCAGCACCGATGCCGAAGTTTTATCGGCTACACCCGAAGCTGCAAGATTGTCTAACAGCTTTTTGGGTAACAGAGGTCAACTGCCATGGCCGGTGGCCAAGGGTTATATAATACAAGGCTTTGGTGTATATTATACTGATGGTATTAAAAATGATAATAGGGGTATTGATATCAGAACATCGCCTGGAGCTGCAGTTCAAGCTGTTTTTGAAGGGGAGGTAAGTAAAGTAGTTGATATAGAGGGTTCATATCTGGTTTTGATAAATCACGGCGCGTATTTTACTGGATATACTAATTTAAAGTCGGTAAGTGTAAGCGCCGGTCAAAAAGTAAGCACCCGGCAAACTATAGGCAGTGCGGCTACCGATGCAGCTACCGGAGAGACGGTGATTAATTTCCAGCTCTACAAAGGTAGTTCGGCGGTTAACCCAAAAACCTGGCTGGCGTCACAATAAGTTTGAACAATTAGGAGTTATAATTGTATATATTTGTATCCTTAAGTAAAAAGCATATGCTCAGTTCGGTTTTGTTGTTTTTAAACATCGGTACTCCCGAGTTAATACTTATATTGTTTGCAGCCCTGCTGTTGTTTGGTGGCAATAAGCTGCCTGAGCTTGCACGTGGTTTGGGTAAAGGTATGCGCGATTTTAAAGACGCATCAGAAGGAGTAAAGCGTGAGCTTCATAACCAGATAAATAATTTTGACGAAAAACCGTCTGAACCGGTAAATCGTAATTATAGTGAAACCGATACTCACAACACTGTAGCTGCCAGCGATACCGATCTGGCAACACAGCCGGAAGTTAAAGAAAAGAAAGAATACTAAATTTAATTTATCAATCATGGGATTAGGCGCACCAGAAATCATTCTGATTATCGTTGCTATTTTAATATTATTCGGCGGACGCAAAATTCCTGAACTAATGAAAGGATTAGGACAGGGCGTTAAAGAATTCAAAGACGCATCGAACAGTAAAGACACTGCTGAAGAAAAAACCAACGTACATCCGTAAGCGGATATATTACCGGTTTTTTCATTTCTTAAACTTATCAAGGGATAATTATGGTTATCACTTGATAAGTTTTTTTATTTTAGCGAACTATGGCTAAAACGTATACCTCTTTAACCGAAATAAAACAGGATTTACAAAGCGGTGATGTTACTGTTGAAATGCTGGTACAAGGTTATCTGTCCAACATTAACCGGTATAAAAGGTTAAACGCCTTTAATGAGGTATTTGAACAAGAGGCTTTACAAAAAGCTGTAGAACTTGACCGCAAGATTAAAAGCGGAGAAGGCACTGGCCGCCTGGCCGGGATGGTAATAGCCATTAAAGATAACATTTGCTACAAGGGTCATGTAGTAACGGCCTCATCTAAAATACTCGAAAACTTTACTTCTGTATTTTCATCAACCGTGGTTGAGCGCTTACTGGCCGAGGATGCCATTATCATCGGCCGGTGTAACTGCGACGAATTTGCCATGGGGGGCGCTAACGAAAATTCATACTTCGGCCCGGTAAAAAACATGGCTGATGAAAGCCGTGTGCCAGGCGGTTCGTCAGGCGGATCGGCGGTAGCTGTTCAGGCCGATATGTGCCATGCAGCTATTGGTACCGATACGGGCGGGTCCATCCGTCAGCCTGCTTCTTTTTGTGGTGTTGTTGGTTTAAAACCAACTTATGGCCGAGTATCACGCCACGGTATTATTGCTTATGCGTCATCATTTGATCAACCCGGTCCAATCACACGTTCGATAGAAGATGCTGTATTACTATTCCAGGTAATGGCGGGGCCCGATGATTATGATGGTACACTGTCGCATGTACCGGTTCCTGAATTTACAGAGGTAACTCCTACTACAACCGGCGTTAAAAAGATTGCCTATTTGCAGGAGGTGTTAGATAGCAAGGGCTTGGATAGTGAGGTAAGAGCAACCTTATTACAAACCATCGAAAATTTAAAGGCAGAAGGCCACATAGTCGAACCCGTATCTTTTGAATACCTGGATTACGTTGTGCCTACCTATTATATACTTACAATGGCCGAGGCATCATCTAATTTGGCTCGGTATGATGGTGTGCATTACGGCTATCGTAGCCCTAACGCGGTGGATTTAACGACTACTTATAAGCGTTCACGCTCGGAGGGTTTTGGTACCGAAGTTAAACGCCGTATTATGTTGGGTACTTTTGTATTGAGTGCGGGTTATTATGATGCATACTACGCCAAGGCTCAAAAAGTACGTCGGTTGATTCAGCAACGAACTAATGAAATTTTAGAGGAATACGATTTTATTTTAACGCCAACAGCACCTGAGCCTGCATTTAAAATAGGCCGAAAGGACATTGATCCTATTGTTACTTATTTGGAAGACATTTTTACGGTACAGGCTTCTTTGGCCGGTGTGCCGGCAATTTCGATACCCGTAAAAAACAATACTCAAAATTTGCCGTTAGGGTTACAACTAATCACAAAAGCGTTTGACGAAGAAAAATTGTTAAATTTTGCAACCTATGTTTTGGGATTGCGTAAAAGTTAATAATTTAGCAAATACTGAAACTTGTTCAAATCAAAGCAAAAGTAATCCTAATAATGAAGAAACTTTTTACTGCTGTAATATGCCTTTTGGTGTTTCAATCTTACCAGGTATGGTCTCAACCTACATATCAGGATACCACTTTAGATGAACAAAACTTAGGCCAAAGTTATCTGCAGAGTTATAAAAGCAACGTTGCGGCGCCGGTAATGGCTCAGCTGCAACAAAACGCATTCGAAAACTCGCTATTCAAAATCCGATTAGATTCTATTCAAAAAGACGTTCAGTTAGACTATAACGAATTTGTACAGTCTTTCATCAATAGTTATACATCTCCTGCCCGCCGTGCCGAAATGGGACGCATTATGGGCCTGAGCAAATATTATTTCCCTATTTACGAAAAGGCATTTCGTGATGCCGGTATTCCGGAAGAGATCAAATATTTGTCTATCGTCGAGTCAGCATTGAATCCTAATGCCGTATCAAGGGTAGGCGCTGCTGGTCCGTGGCAATTTATGTCGTCTACGGCAAAAATTTATGGCCTTAACATGAATAATTATGTTGATGAGCGCCGCGACCCTATACAAGCCAGCTACGCCGCAGCGGCTTATTTAAAAGACTCTTATCAAGAGTTTGGCGATTGGCTGTTAGCCATTGCATCTTACAACTGTGGTAAAAGCACTGTGGAGCGTGCTATGCAAGAGGCTAACGCTGTTGATTTTTGGTCGGTACGTCAGTATCTGCCTGCCGAAACAAGAGGTTATGTGCCGGCATTTATTGCTACCATGTATGTGTTAAAATACCACAACCAACATGGTATTATACCGCAAGCCTGTAGCATGACCATGAATACTGATACGGTAATGGTCAATAAGTTTGTATCAATCAATAGCATTGCCCGTGTATTAAATATTGATGCTAAAGAACTGGCTCTATTAAATCCAGCTTATACACAGCGCATCATCAACGGTACTACTAAAGCGCCGCGCCGCATGATTATCCCACAATTGGGTAAAGAAAAATATGGCGCATTGTACAGTGCTTTAACCGGTGATGCATTAACTACAAACCCACAACCGGTTTATGCTAGCGTACCGGAGCCAACTTCGGCCCCTGAAGCAGCTACTGCAAAATCAAATTACCATACTGTAAAAAGGGGTGAAACTTTGAGTGGTATTGCCGATAAGTATGGCATCGATGTAGAGGACTTGCGCATCTGGAACAACATTCGCGGTACCAAGGCTGCTCTTGGTCAAAAACTAAAAATTACCGCACCAGGTATGGCCGCTGCTAAGGCTATGAAAGGCGAAAAAGCACTGGCTTTATTAAGCTCAGAAGCTGTAGCTGGCGGAGGAAATTAACCTTTTTTAATAATATAACGAAACCGCGATAGGCTATACCCATCGCGGTTTTTGCGTTTAAATCAGCTTGATTAAATGCTGTTTAATAAATCTTTTTATTAATGGCTTGCGAGTAGTATACTGATTAATATGCGCTTAACCTTCACCAGTTTAAAAAGGAATTGTAATTTTGCCCACCTGAATGAAGAGAAGATGAATAATAATCAACGTAAACAAGATGCGCTTAATTACCATGCTAAAGGCCGTCCGGGCAAAATACAGGTAATACCCACTAAGCCTACCAACTCTCAACGCGACCTTACTATGGCTTACTCGCCGGGTGTGGCTGAGCCTTGCCGCGAGATAGCTAAGAATACGGATGATGTATACAAGTATACTGCAAAAGGTAACCTGGTAGCCGTAATTAGTAACGGTACTGCAGTATTAGGTTTAGGTGATATTGGCCCCGAGGCCAGTAAGCCTGTGATGGAAGGTAAAGGCCTTCTGTTTAAAATATATGCCGATATAGATGTATTTGACCTGGAGTTGAATACCAAGAATGTTGATGAGTTTATAAACATCGTAAAAGCGATGGAGCCTACCTTTGGTGGGGTTAACCTCGAGGATATTTCGGCACCTACCTGTTTTGAGATTGAACGCCGTCTGAAAGCCGAGATGAACATTCCGGTAATGCACGATGACCAGCATGGTACGGCTATTATTTCGGGTGCGGCTTTGATGAACGCCTGCGAAATACAGGGAAAAAAACTGGAAGATATCAAAATTGTAGTTAACGGTGCCGGCGCAGCTGCGGTATCATGTACCAAAATGTACCTTATGCTGGGTGTGAAACCCGAAAACCTGTTGATGTTTGACATTGGCGGTTTGATTACACCTGAGCGTACCGATTTGGATGAAATACGTCTAGCATTTGCCAGTCATCGTAAAGACGTAGTTACACTGGCTGATGGTATGAAAGATGCTGATGTATTTATTGGTCTTTCAGCTGGTAATTTGGTGAACGCTGATATGCTGAAAAGCATGGCTCCAAATCCTATTGTATTTGCTATGGCCAACCCCGAGCCCGAAGTCGCTTATGATGTAGCCGTTGCTGCCCGTCAGGATATAATCATGGCTACCGGCCGGTCCGATTATCCTAACCAGGTAAATAACGTATTAGGTTTCCCTTATATATTCCGTGGTGCATTAGATGTGCGTGCAACAGCTATCAACGAAGAGATGAAGATAGCTGCTGTACATGCCATTGCCGAATTAACCCGCAAACCGGTACCCGAGGCGGTTAACTTGGCCTATAACACTACCAACCTGCGTTTCGGCCGTGATTATATTATTCCGAAACCAATGGACCAGCGTTTAATTACTGAGGTGTCTGCGGCGGTTGCTAAGGCTGCCATGGCGTCTGGCGTTGCACGTAAAGAAATTACGGATTGGGACGCCTATGCTGAAGAGTTACGTTTACGTATCGGTGCTGATGATAAGCTGATGCGTAACCTATCAGGTAAAGCTAAACAGGATCCTAAACGTGTAGTATTTGCCGAGGCAGATAACTACAAGATACTTCGTGCGGCACAGATTGTGAAAGACGAAGGTATTGCCATCCCGATTTTATTAGGTAACACCGAAAAAATTAAGCAGATCATTGCCGAGCACAAACTGGATTTGAATGATGTAAAAATCATCAATACCTTACAACCTTGCGATAAGCAGGAGGAGTATGCACAGCACTTGTACAAACAGCGTCAGCGCAGGGGTATCACCTTGTATGAAGCCAAAAAAATGATGCGCGACCGTAACTACTATGGTGCCAGCATGGTGCAATTTGGCGATGCAGATGCATTGATATCTGGTTTAACTAAAAACTATGTGTCTACCGTAAGACCTGCCCTGCAAATTATAGGTACAGAAACCGGTGTAAGTAAAGTGGCTGGTATGTACATGATGATTACCAAAAAAGGTCCATTGTTTTTTGCAGACACTACGGTAAATGTAAACCCTACAACCCAAGATCTGGTAGACATTACTGTATTGGTAGAGCGCTCAGTTAAACAATTCAATATCAGCCCGCGCATAGCCATGTTATCTTACTCTAATTTTGGCTCTAACGATGGCGAAGTGCCGGAGAAAACCCGCGAGGCAGTCAAAATATTACACAAACAATATCCTGATATGGTGATTGACGGCGAGATGCAAGCCAACTTTGCCATGAATCCTAACTTGCTGTCGGATAACTTCCCGTTCTCTACCCTAAACGGCAAGCCTGCCAACACTTTGATCTTCCCTAACCTGGAGTCTGGTAATATTGCTTACAAGCTTTTACAAGAGGTTGGCGGGGCAGAAGCCGTAGGCCCGATTTTATTGGGTATGAAAAAATCTGTACACGTTTTACAACTGGGTAGTTCGGTTCGCGAAATCGTAAACATGATCACCATAGCTGTAGTTGATGCTCAGCAAAAAGCTCAGGCCGAGGGCTTGAAACTCAACCTGTAGTTATTAAAATATAATATCAGTAAAATGTAATACCTGTCAGTTATTAAACTTGACAGGTATCTTTTTTTTGAGGCCGTCGTATAAGCTTTTGTTTGTATTTTTATCAGGTAAAAAATACAACATTATCGAATAAACATGTACGCATACATAGACGGAAAGCTGACTTTTAAAAGTCCGGCTTATGTGGTAATCGAGGCTGGCGGCATAGGCTATCACATCAACATCTCGTTAAACACTTTCTCCAAACTGGGCGATGCCGAGCGTTGCCGCCTTTATGTTTGGTTGCACGTAAAAGAAGACGCGCATACTTTGTATGGCTTTGCCGACGAAGGCGAGAAGCGCCTGTTTTTACACCTCATTTCTGTATCGGGCATTGGGCCTAACACCGGCCGTATGATGCTGTCATCCATCACGCCCGAAGAAATACAAACGGCTATTGTAAAGGGTAACGTTACTCAAATTCAACGCATCAAGGGTATTGGTCCAAAATCGGCTCAGCGTGTTATTCTGGAGTTGCAGGATAAGTTGCGTAAAGAAGGACCTGATACGTTAATGTCGATGCCGGCTAACAATACGGTTAAGGATGAAGCTTTATCGGCACTGGTGATGCTTGGCTTTGCCCGTAACGCTGCCGAGAAGGTGATTGACCAGGAAATGGCCCGGAGTACCGATACGCTGTCAGTTGAGCAACTGATTAAGTTTGCCTTAAAAAGCTTATAAATAATAAACAATACCTCTAATTAATTAATACGCTGCGCTTGGTTAAGAATTATACCATCAGGGTTGTGTTATGGCTATTGGTGTGGTCTGTTTGCGGCGGCATTAAGGTTTCTTTCGCTCAGAAAAAGCCTGCCTCCGGTAAAGACTCACTTACCATCAGTGTGCCTTATCGTAACCAGCAATCGCGCAGCAGCCGTATGCGGGAGGGCCGTTTTGAGGTTGATCCGCCTAACCTGCAGCGTAGCATTCAATATGATGCTGCAACTAACCGCTACGTATTAATTGAAAAGGTAGGTAACCTGATGTACCGCGCGCCGCGTTACTTAACCTTTACCGAATACCTGCAACTTACACAGCAGCAAAACAAGCGGGAGTATTTTAAACAGCTGGCCGACAATTATGCCACACAATCGCAGCAACCGGGTTTTATTCCGCAAATCAAGATACGCAGCCGCACTTTCGAGCAAATTTTTGGTAGTTCAACTATTGATATTCGTCCGCAAGGTTCGGCACAATTGGTGTTTGCCGGCCAGGTAAACAGTAACCAAAACCCGTTACTGTCTGCCCGGCAGCGTAAGCAATTCAATTTCAACTTTGATCAACGCATACAGATGAACCTGACCGGTACCATCGGTGATAAATTAAAGATTGCGACTAACTACAATACTGATGCTCAGTTCCAGTTCGAAAACCAGGTAAAGTTGGATTACACCGGCCATCCCGACGAAATTATTCAAAAGATAGAAGCCGGTACAGTAAGCATGCCGCTCAATACTTCGCTCATTCGTGGTAGCCAAGCCTTGTTCGGTTTAAAAACCAAGTTGAAGTTTGGCAAGCTGGATGTCACCAGTATCTTTTCGCAACAGCGTTCGCAAGCCCGTACCATTACCATCACCAACGGCTCGCAACAAGGCGAGTTCAGGTTAATGCCTACCGATTACGAAGCTAATCGCCATTACTTTTTGTCGCAATACTTTCGTGATAACTATAACAAGGCACTGGCCAATATCCCTATCATCAGTTCGAACATTACCATTACCCGTATTGAGGTTTGGACCACCAACCGTACCAATGCAACTACCGACTCGAGAGATATTATCGGCTTGTTGGATTTGGGCGAGAACCGTCCGTATAATACCACGCAGGTGCAGGGCGGAAGCGGCTTTTCGGGTTTGCCTGCAGGTTTCCAGGGACCAGGTTTTACGCAGCAATCTAATAGTTTATTAAGCCGGTTATTTAGCTTGCCTAATAATGGCCGTTTAACCAACGGAAACGAGGTGGCTAACTTTTTCCAGGCATCCGGAGCAACTGATAACTATGCTAAGTTGCCTTACGCCCGCAAGCTAACCAGCCGTGAGTTTACGCTGCATCCGCAGTTGGGTTATATCTCGCTAAATTATCCGTTAAATAACGACGAAGTATTAGCCGTAGCTTACCGTTACACTTATAACGGCGTAGAGTACCAGGTAGGTGAGTTTTCGAGCGACATCCCGGTAGATGCAGCCAACCCCAAGGCGCTTTACGTAAAATTGTTGAAAAACGAAATCCTGAAAACTAACTTGCCAACCTGGGACCTGATGATGAAAAACATCTACAGTTTAGGTGCGTACCAGGTAAGCCAGGTAAATTTTAGGATGACCATTGCGCGTCTGGATGACCAATCGGGTATCGAAAAACCATCGTTAACTGAGGGCGACACCACCGTAAAAGGTAAGCTTTGGTTGCAGTTGGTAGGGCTGGATAACCTGACCCAACAAAATGATCGCCGCCCTGATGGTTATTTCGACTTTTTAGAAGGCATCACCATCGACTCACAAAACGGCCGCATCATGTTCCCGGTAGTAGAGCCCTTCGGTAGCGACCTGGCCCGTCGCTTAACTAATAGCCCGGGTATACAAAACCGATACGTTTATCAGCCTTTGTACGACTCAGTTCGTACCATCGCACAGCAGTACTTCCCACAGCTCAACCGTTATGTAATTAAAGGAACATATGCCTCGCAATCCGGCTCGGAGTTTCAACTCAATGCGGTCAATATTCCACAGGGATCGGTAGTGGTTAATGCAGGCTCTTTACGTTTACAAGAAGGCAGCGATTATACTGTAGATTACAGTATTGGCCGTATCCGCGTTTTAAATCAGTCTTTACTGCAATCCGGGCAACCACTTACGGTAAATATTGAGAACAACGAGCTGTTCGGCGTGCAGCAGAAAACTTTATACGGTTCACGCTTTGATTATCGTGCCAACTCTAAATTACTTTTGGGCGGTACCGTAATGCACCTTACTGAGCAACCACTTACCCAAAAGCAAATTGTGGGTGATGAGTCGGTTTCTAACACCATTTTGGGCTTGGATGCTAACTATAGCTCCGAGTCGCGCTGGTTAACACGCTTAGTGGACCGCTTACCTTTAATTAATACCAAAGCGCCGTCGTTCATCAGCTTTTCGGGCGAGGTAGCCCGCTTATTACCGGGCAGTCCTGCTGCCATAAATTTTGCAGGGTCTAAAAATGGAACCTCGTATTTGGACGATTTTGAAAGCAGTCAATCTATCATCGACTTAAAGGGTGCTTTAAACTGGCAGATATCAGGTACGCCTCAGTTATTTGCCGAATCGAGATTGTTTAATGATTTGAGCTACGGCTACAATCGTGCCCGTTTGGCATTTTACAACATCGACCCGTTATTTTATAACTCAAGTTCTACGTTCAGCCTGTCGCGCACTGATCTGTCAAATCATTACGTAAGGCAGGTGCTCGAAACAGAGGTATTTCCCTATAAGCAGTCGGTAACTGGGCAACCGCTCATGTTGTCAACGCTCGATTTATCATTTTACCCTAATACCCGTGGTCAGTACAACTATACCACTACAGGCGTTAACAATGACGGTACGCTGCAAAACCCGCGCTCGCGCTGGGGCGGTATGTTCCGTAAGTTGGAGACTAACGATTTCGAGTCGCTCAACGTGCAGTACATGGAGTTTTGGGTGATGGACCCTTTCATCTACAAGCCAAACTCACAGGGGGGAGATTTATATTTGAACTTAGGCAGCGTTTCTGAGGATATTTTAAAAGACGGCCGCAAATCAGTAGAAAATGGATTGCCGCCCGATGGCAGCAATACCCAAACTGATGAAACCGTATGGGGACGTGTGCCACGCTTGCAGCCGGTAATTAATGCTTTTGATAATAACCCGGACGCCCGCCGTTTGCAAGACGTTGGTTTAGACGGGTTAAGTGATACCGGCGAGCAAACCAAGTTTTCGGGCTTTGTGCAGCAAATGCGCTCACAACTAACTCCACAAGCAGCCAATGCTTTGGCAGCCGACCCTTCATCAGATAATTACCAGTATTACCAGGGGCCGCAGCTTGACCAAAATCGTGCAGGCATCCTGCAACGTTATAGCCGTTACAACGGTACGGAGGGTAACTCTAAAACTGCTGAGCAATCGCAGGCGGAGTTAGGTATATCAACATCGGCGTCTACCTCACTGCCTGACGGTGAAGATTTAAACCGAGATAACAGCATGAGCCAGGCTGATGAATACTTCCAATACAAAGTATCTATCCGCCCGCAGGATATGGTGGTAGGGCAAAACTTTATCAATGATAAAGTGACCTCACAAGTTAGACTGGCTGATGGCACTACGCAAAGTGTGAGCTGGTACCAGTTCAGGGTGCCTATTGCTGCTTACCAGAGCCGCGAAGGTAATATCCAGGATTTTAAAGCCATCCGTTATATGCGGATGTTTATGACCAATTTTGCTGATACTGCTGTATTACGCATGGGTACGCTGCAGTTGGTAAGAGGAGAGTGGCGCGCATACAACGTTGAAAAAAGCAGTACCAAAGTGATTGCTGATCCGGCATTGATAAACCCGCCTATAGATAACTCTAACTTAAACGTACAGGCTGTAAACCTGGAGGCTAATGGTACCCGCAGCCCGATACCTTACGTGCTGCCGCCGGGCATCGACCGCCAGCGCGATTATAATAACCTGCGCACCGATACACGCTTAAACGAGCAGTCGCTATCATTAAATGTTAGTAATCTGCGTAGTGGTTATTCCAGAGCGGCATACCGTACTTTTTATAATGACTTGCGGGCTTATAAACGCCTGCAAATGTTTATCCACGCAGAAGGCGAACAGTTAAATGATAATGACCTGAATGCGTTTATCCGCTTGGGGGTAGATTATCAGGACAACTATTATGAGTACGAAATTCCGTTAAAAATTACCCGCCCCGGTACTACCGACCCGAGTGCCATCTGGCCAACGGCTAATCAGATGGATATTGAACTGGCTGCCCTTACCCGCGCTAAATTAGCCCGCGATAATGCTATAGCTACTGGACGTGCTTCGTTAAACATTCCGTTTACGATCACCGATGGCGTTAATAAAATCACGATTAAAGGTCAGCCGGATTTGAGCCGGTTGCGTGCCATTATGCTGGGTATGCGTAACCCTTACAAACCTACGGGCAGCTTTGATAAAACGGGTATTGTGTGGTTTAACGAGTTGCGGCTTACCGACTTTGACCAACGTGGTGGTTGGGCGGCTACGGCCCGCTTAAATGCCCGACTGGCCGATTTTGCGGATGTTACTTTAGCCGGTAGTAAAACTACCGTCGGTTTTGGTTCGATAGAACAACGCGTGAGTGAGCGCAGCCGTGCCGATAACCAAACGTTTGATGTGGCAGGTAACGTGGAATTAGGCAAAGTTTTTCCGGCTAAAAGTGGTGTGCATATCCCAATGTACGTGAACCTGTCGCAGCAGGTAGCTATGCCGCAATACAATCCCGCCCAACCCGATGTGGAATTAAAAGACGCTTTGGCTAATGCACCGACCCAGGAAAAGCGGGATGAAATTAAACGCATAGCGCAGGATTATACTATGCGCAAAAGCATCAACCTAACTAATGTACACAAAGCTAAAACCAATGCCGCCGATCCGGTTAAACTTTGGGATGTAGAAAATTTGTCGGGCACATATGCTTATTCTGAATACGAGCACCACGATTTTGTAACCGAGAACGATTTACAAAGAACTTATAAAGTAGCGCTGGCCTACAACTACATTAATCCGGCTAAATATTATACGCCTTTCGAAAAGGTGATTAAAAGTAATATGCTATCGTTGTTTAAAGAGATCAATTTTAGCATCCTGCCATCGCGTTTAAATCTGGCTATTAGTTTTGATCGTTTTTACTCTGAAAATACGCTACGCGAAAACGATCCGAACAACTTTTTACCGGTACCCACTACTAATTTCAATAAAAACTTTAACATTACCCGGGTATACGGCATTGGCTGGAATTTAACAAAATCGTTGCAGATGGATATTGATGCTACCAACCTGTCGATAGTTGATGAACCAGCTGGCCGCATTAACGGTTTAAAACGCGATACTTTGTGGAATAACCTGAAGCGTTTGGGCCGCAACACCAATTATAATCATACTATCAACTTTAACTATAACCTACCTATCAGCAAAATACCGGGGTTGGATTGGGTTAGTGCCATTGCACGTTACAGTACAAATTTTAACTGGCAAACTCAGCCTACCTTCGCGCTTCGTAATGATGCTTTTGACGTGGGTAACACTATTCAGAATTCGCGCTCGGTTCAGTTAAACCCTACATTAAGTTTTACAGGTTTATACAACAAGTTTGCCTACCTGCGCAAATTCAATAATGCCGGTAGCAATGGCAACAGTGCGGGTAGTAAGTTATTGGTAGGCTTGTTAACCAGTATTAAAAACCTGGGTGCCACCTATACCCGTAGCGAAGGCACTTTTTTACCTGGCTATTTACCGGGTACCTCATTTGCCGGTCAGGATCTGGATTATAACGCACCGGGTATTGGCTTTTTATTAGGTAGCCAGGCCGATATACGTGCTAAAGCGGTAGCTCGTGGCTGGTTGAGCACAGATTCTTTGCAGAATCAGCTATACTCAACTACGCTTAACGAGGATATGCACTTCAGGAGTACTATCCGCCCGTTTGCCGATTTAAATATTGAGCTTACCGCTTTCCGCACACGCGACCGCAACTTTCAAACTAATTATAAATACAATACTAACTCGGGCAGCTTCGAAAGTTTGAGTCCTATTACTTCGGGTACTTACAGCGTATCTTTCATGTCGCTGGGTACGGCGTTTAGCAAGGCCAGCGGGGTAACTAATTACTCGAGCACCTTTCAGCGGTTGTTGGATAATCGTCAGGTAATTTCTCAGCGCTTAGGACAGCAAAATGCTAACTCTACAGGTAGTACAGGCGGCTACCGCGATGGTTACGGACCAAATCAGCAAGATGTATTGGTGGCTTCGTTCTTGGCCGCTTACAGCGGTAAGGATGCAAGTAAAGTTAGCTTAAATAGTTTTCCGCAAATACCAATCCCTAACTGGCAGCTTACCTATAACGGTTTGAGTCGGGTAACCTGGCTTAAAGAATTATTTGATTCGTTTGATCTGCGTCATGGTTATCGTTCAACTTACAGTGTAAACAGCTACAATTCACTTATCAGGTACAGAGAATTAAACGGTGCATCGAGCGAGCGCGATGTTAACAAAGACTTTTTACCTTTTTATCAGTTTACGCAGGTGACGTTATTTGAGCAGTTTGTGCCGCTGGTGGGTATGGATATCCGCTTTAAAAACAGCATGACGATCAACGCTGAGTATCGTAAAAGCCGTACTTTAAGCTTCAGCTTACTGAATAGCCAGCTGGCCCAGCAAAACGAAAACATTGTAGTGTTTGGCTTTGGTTATCGCACCCGTAGTTTAAGATTACCATTTAGGTTATTGAACGCAAAAACCAACAACGATATCAATTTTAAAATGGACTTTGCCATACGCGATAACAAAATCATGATCTATCGTGCCGATGTGCAAACTGCGGAGGTATCGTCAGGGGCCAAGAACATCACCTTGCGTCCGTCTATTGATTATGTCATCAGTCAGCGTTTTAACCTAAACCTGTTTTACGATTCAAACATTACTAAGCCGTACACCTCACAAACTTTTAATACAGCTTATACCAACTTCGGTATCAACCTAAAAATGATGCTGCAATAAAAGAGCCCGGCTTCGTAATCAAGCCGGATTTTTCATTAGGTAAATTTACTCATCTATAAATTATTGTTGTTGCTGCTGCTGTTGCTGCAATAGCAAGGCTTCTCTATAACGCCGGTAACTATTGGTGGTAAACACTTCGCTTTCGGCAGCTTGCACAAAGCTGTTTCCGGGTAAAATTGAGGTGCTTTCGTTGGAATTGCTTGGTTGATCCTGGTACTCCACGCTCACTTTAACCTCAAGCATATGACCAGATGATCCTTTGTACACCCCTTTAACTGGTGAACAGTCTGAAAAATTACGGCCAACAGCCAGCCGAACATGGGTCTCGTTGGCTACACAGTTATTGGTAGGGTCGATGCCAAGCCAGCCGTAGTCGGGTAAATAGACTTCGGCCCAGGCGTGGGTGGCACCTTCGCCGCGCATACCATTTCGGTTGGGGCAAATGTAACCGCTCACGTATCGTGCCGGTATATTCAGCAGCCGCAGCATTAAAATCAGTATATGGGCAAAATCCTGACAAACGCCTGCCTTTAAATTCCATACTTCGGTTAAGGTAGTTTCAACGGTGGTTACGCCTGGCAGGTATTTAAAGTTACGGTATACGTATTCGCAAAGGCGTAAGGCTGTTTGGTAAGGCGTTTCATTGTCTTGTTTTTGCTGTTCGATAACAGTTTGCAACTCTGGCAAAGCTTCAAAATACTCGTGCTTTAAAAAATCTATGTAGGGTACAATGTATTGCAGCGCCTGTAGCTTTTGCCACTGTTCTGATGCGGGCATAGCATCGGCCGGTAACTCGCGAGGCTTGGTTACCACCAACACCTCGGAGTTAATCACCAAACGGCTATGCTTTTCGAGGTAAGTAAAGCTGCCCACCTCGTTGCCGTAATAATCAACATAAGTGTCTACCACCGGGTTGCCGGTTATGGTAAGGGTGTGCTTTAGTACATCCTGGTGTACATCTACAATCGGGAATAAAATAACCTGGTTGGCACTGTCGCGTACCATCCCTTCGTAGGTATAACGGGTAATATGTTGTATTTTAAATTCAGGCATTTATCAATCAGTTTAAAAGTCAGGAATTAGCAAAGTAATGCTCGTTCATCAGGTTGCCTATGGTATAAAGGTCTGTTTTAATTTGAGTTAAAAACTGGTGCAACCCGATCTCGCTGATGCTTTGTGTCGAACTATATTGGATGGAGCTTTGCAGTTTGCCCATCTGGAAAGCAATATCACGATAGTTGCTCAAGTTGCTTTCTTTCTTCAACCTTTCGTAATACCTGCCAATGTTGTTGACCGAATAGATAACCGAACGTGGAAAGTCGGTATTCAGCATCACCAGTTCCATAACGCTCTCCGCTTCGATACCATCCCGGTACGTTTTTAGATATAACTCATAACCGCCTATTGATTGCAGCAAGTGTTTCCAATACGTGGTATCTGTCAGTAAATCGGGGTTGTTGTTTACCGATCCAAACTTGATATCCAGCAAATCAATGGCCTGTATGCTGCGCTCTAAAAACTTACCAATGTTCATAAAACTCCTGCCTTGTCCGCGCTCCATGCTTACCTCAGCCGTACCATAATACAGCATAATCTGCTTATTCAGGTTGTCCAGCACGCTGATGGGGTCGTCGTGCAGCAGTCGTTCGGTAACGTCCGGATCTTTAACGCAATGGTAATACTCATTAAGGCATTGCCATAAATCGCGGGTGATATGTTCCTGTACACTGCGGGCGTTTTCGCGGGCCAGCGTAATCATATTTAAGATGGAATTTGGGTTAGTCCGGTCGCTCACCATATAAGCCAACACGGCGCGGCTGTCATTATCCAGCTTGCTCATCTGCTCGGCATCAGCTACCGAATATATACGGATAACCGGTTTCCAGGTAAACTCCCTAACAGCATCCTGCGATGATGCATAATTAATTTTGAGCATGCGTAATATGCCGTCGCTACGCTCAATGTAACGGCTTAACCAATAAAAACTTGCTGCTACTCTGCTTAACATTTGGTCCCTTTGATCCCCTTAAAGGAGAAATATATTTTATACGTTTAATTTCTTTTTGTTTGAGATGATTAGTCGAGCACCCAAGTATCCTTACTGCCACCTCCCTGCGAACTGTTTACCACCAACGATCCTTCTTTTAAAGCCACCCTGGTCAACCCACCCGGTACTATCTCAATACCATCCGGGCCACATAAGGCATAAGGGCGTAAGTCAATACGTCGCGGCTGTAGGCTACCTTGTAAATAACAAGGCGCTGCCGATAGGCTAATGGTAGGCTGGGCAATAAAATTGCGCGGATCTTTCAATATCTCTTTTTTGTAATCTGCAATCTCCTGCTCGTTGGCAGCATGGCCCATCAGCATACCATAGCCACCGCTCTCGTTGGTCTTTTTTACCACCATCGTGTTAATGTTGGCAAACGTATATTCGCGTTCATCTGCGTTGCGTAATTGGTAGGTCGGTACGTTTTTAAGCAATGGCTCTTCATTCAAATAATATCGAATCATTTCAGGTACGTAGCTATAAATAGCTTTATCATCGGCTACACCGTTGCCTATGGCATTTACAATGGCTACGTTGCCTTTGCGGTAAGCGCTCATTATACCGGCCACGCCTAATACACTGGCAGGGTTAAATACTAAGGGATCTAAAAACTCATCATCCACCCGGCGGTAAATCACATCAACCTGTTGCAGACCGGTCGTGGTTTTCATGTACACCTTGTGGTTGCTCACTACCAAGTCTCGGCCTTCAACCAATTCTACGCCCATTAACCTGGCCAGTGTAGTATGCTCAAAATAGGCAGAGTTGTAAATGCCCGGACTTAGCAGCACCACGGTAGGATTACTGATTTGTCGCGGTGATAGTGCCATTAAATTTTTATACAGAATGTTCGGATAATCGGTAACGCTCCGAACATTACATTGCGGCAGTAAGTCAGGGAAAAGACGTTTGGTGATCTCCCGGTTTTCGAGCATGTAACTTACGCCTGATGGTGTGCGCAGGTTGTCTTCTAAAACATAGAAATCTCCTTTTTCGTCACGAATTAAATCGATACCTGCAATGTGTACATAAATATCGTGCGGTACATCAAGTTGGTACATTTCGCGCAAAAAGTGCGGGCAGGAGTAAATGACATCTATAGGGATGATGCCATCTTTGATGATGAACTGGTCGTGATATACGTCTCTTAAAAACAGATTAAGTGCAGTTAAGCGTTGTTTGATACCTTTTTCAACTAACTTCCACTCGTTGCCGGTGATAATGCGGGGGATGATATCAAAAGGGAATATCTTCTCGATACCCTCGCCGCTGTTGTAAACCGTAAAGGTAATGCCCTGCGTCATGAATAAGCGGCGAGCCAGCTCTTCCTTTTTATTTAGATTATCAGCTGATTCTTTAGATAAGTAAGAAATAACACGTTGATAATGCTCACGAATGTTATGATTTTCGTTATACATCTCGTCCCATACGCCACTGATGGCGTTATACTCACTAAAATGTGCTGATTGATACATAGATAATCCTGATAATTTATTGAAAGCACTATAGCTTTTAATCTATTAGGGTAATTTAGTAACTGTTTTTAATAATTCGGTTAATAAAAAGATATAAATTCTATAAAAGTGTTAAATAGTTAATGTGTTAAAATTAAATAGTTGCTTTAGCGTGGATCAATGAGAATAATAGTTAAAATATTGAAGCAATAAAAAAGGCTTAAGATGATCTTAAGCCTTTTTTATATTTATAATACGATGATTAACCGTGGTTGACTTCGTGAACCTCTTCTTCTCTGAATAGTTTTGCACTAAAGAAGTCGAAATTCATGCGGGCAATATTGGTTAGCGTAATCTCCTTAGGACATTCAGCCTCACAAGCACCAGTGTTAGTACAGCTACCAAAACCTTCGGCATCCATTTGCGCTACCATGCTTTGTACACGACGGTAACGTTCTGGCTGTCCTTGCGGTAATAAAGCCAACTGCGTGATTTTAGCTGAAGTGAACAACATAGCCGAAGCATTTTTACAAGCAGCCACACAAGCACCACACTGGATACAAGTAGCCGAGTTGAAAGCCTCGTCAGCAATTACTTTAGGGATCGGAATTTCGTTGGCATCAGGTACACCACCGGTATTTACCGAAATGTAACCACCGGCCTGCTGTATACGGTCAAAAGCAGAGCGGTCGGTAGCTAAATCTTTTACTACCGGGAAAGCTGCTGCTCTCCATGGCTCAATAGTGATGGTTTCGCCATCGCTAAAGCTGCGCATGTGTAACTGGCAGGTGGTAATTGCACGTTTAGGCCCGTGCGGACGGCCGTTAATATATAATGAACACATACCGCAAATACCTTCGCGGCAGTCATGGTCAAAGTGGATAGGCTCATCCTTTGCCAAAATTAGGCTCTCGTTCACTACATCCAGCATCTCCAGGAAAGACATATCCGGAGATATGTTTTCGGCCTTATAAGTTACAAACTTGCCGGCAGTTTGTGCATTTTTCTGACGCCAAACTTTCAGCGTCAAATTCATCGTTCCGTTTGCGTTACTCATATCTTAGTGAGTTAGTGAGCAGTTAAGTGGTGAGTGGTTGTATAGGCGAGTTGATAACTTATCACTATTCAACCACTCACTACTAACTACTTTATTTATAACTTCTTTGTGTTAACTTAACATTTTCGTACACCAGTTCTTCTTTGTGAAGTTCTTCAGGTTGGTTTTCGCCTTTAAATTCCCAGGCGGCAACGTAGGCAAACTCGTCATCATGACGTAAGGCTTCACCTTCTTCTGTTTGCGATTCTACCCTGAAGTGACCACCACAAGATTCGCGACGGCTTAAAGCGTCTTCTACCATCAAAGCACCCAGCTCAATAAAGTCGGCCACACGTCCGGCTCTTTCTAAAGAGGCATTGATCTCTTCATTCTGACCTACTACGATAGCGTTTTTCCAGAAATCGTCTTTCAAAGCCTGGATCAAGCCACGTGCTTTAATTAAACCTTCTTCGCTACGAGCCATACCGCAATATTCCCACATAATGTGGCCTAATTCACGGTGGTACTCTACTACTGTTTTGTTACCCTTTAGTGCTAATAATTTAGCCACATAAGCTTCAACATCTTTTTTAGTCTGCTCAAACGCCGGATGATTTTTGTCAACCGGTTTTGGTCCGATGGTAGCCAGGTAATCACCCAAAGTATAAGGAATTACGAAGTAACCGTCGGCTAAACCCTGCATCAGTGCCGATGCACCTAAGCGGTTAGCACCATGGTCAGAGAAGTTAGCCTCACCCAAAGCATACAAACCAGGAATGTTAGTGCTCAGGTTGTAATCAACCCAAAGGCCACCCATAGTATAATGTACTGCTGGATATATACGCATTGGCTGTTTGTACGGATTCTCGTCAGTAATTTGATAGTACATATCAAACAAGTTACCGTATTTAGCTTTAACGGTTTCTTCGCCCAAACGCTCAATAGCATCTCTGAAATCAAGGAATACAGCAATACCTGAACCACCTACACCACGGCCATCGTCAACCATTTCTTTCGCGTTACGTGACGCCACGTCGCGCGGTACCAGGTTACCGAATGATGGGTATTTACGTTCCAGGAAGTAATCGCGATCCTCTTCTTTAACGTTCTCAATTTTAATTTCGCCTTTACGCAGCTTTTCAGCAACCTCGCGGGTTTTTGGAGCCCATACACGGCCATCATTACGCAATGACTCTGACATCAGCGTTAATTTAGACTGGTGGGTACCGGTTACTGGGATACAGGTAGGGTGAATTTGAGTATAGCAAGGGTTAGCAAAGTAAGCACCGCGTTTGTGTGCACGCCAAGCAGCAGTTACGTTCGAACCGATAGCATTGGTTGACAGGTAAAATACGTTGCTATAACCACCGGTGCACAATAAAACTGCATGAGCAGCATGCGTTTCGATAGCACCAGTTTTAAGGTTACGGGTAACAATACCGCGGGCATGACCATCAACAACTACTACGTCAAGCATTTCTGTACGAGTGTACATTTTAACTTTGCCTTCGTGTATCTGGCGGTTAAGTGCCGAAAACGCACCTAATAATAGTTGCTGTCCTGTTTGACCACGGGCATAGAACGTACGTGATACCTGCGCACCACCGAATGAACGATTATCTAATAAACCGCCGTATTCGCGGGCAAAAGGAACGCCCTGGGCTACACACTGGTCAATAATATTTACTGATACCTCGGCCAGGCGGTAAACGTTGCCTTCGCGGGCGCGGTAATCACCACCTTTAATAGTGTCATAAAATAAACGATAAACACTATCACCGTCGTTACGGTAGTTTTTAGCAGCGTTAATACCACCTTGCGCAGCAATAGAGTGCGCACGGCGTGGGCTGTCCTGAAAACAAAAAGCAGTTACATTATATCCTAACTCGGCTAACGAGGCTGCAGCAGACGCGCCTGCCAAGCCTGTACCTACCACAATAACGTTGTATTTACGTTTGTTAGCAGGGTTAACCAACTTTAAATTAAATTTATGCTTGCTCCATTTTTCGGCTAATGGGCCTTGCGGAATTTTAGCATCTAAAATCATGTGAATGATATTTATGTGTTAAGCCGTTAAGCTTATTTATTTAAACTCTGAAAATAATATACAATAGGCATGGCAGCAAAACCAAGCGGAATGATTACGGCAAATAACCAAGTGCCGATAAACTCATAAATAGGCTTGTATTTGCGGTGTACCCAGCCAATAGTATGGAAAGCACTCTGGAAACCGTGCAGTAAGTGGAATGATAAGGCTACCATGGCGATTACATAGATAACCACATACCATAACAAGCTAAAGCTGCTGGCTACGCGGGCATGTAAATCTTTAACGCGGGTAATTTCGGTGTTGCCATCATAAGTCATTGAATGCTCGAAGTCTGGCTTCTCCGGAGTGAATGCCGTAACGGTCCTTTCACCTGTTAAAACGTTGGTGCGATACTCTTTGTAACCAACATTGTGGGTGAATTTGTACTGGTACCAAAAATCGCCCATGTGTATAACGATGAACAATAATAGGATAGACCCTAACAGGCCCATGTTTTTAGAAGAGAACGATACCGGAGACTCGGTACCAACAGCATAACTAACCGGACGGGCCTTGCGGTTGTTAATGGTTAAAATAAGAGCATAAGCAGCGTGTACTATAATGCTCAGGTACAACAAATAAGCAATCACCTCAATAGGAGGGAAATGCGTTAAAAAGTTGGCATACATGTTAAAGCTGTATCCGTTGTCGTTGCTAAATAGCAGCAGGTTGCCACCCAGGTGCACAATCAGAAACACGCTCAGAAACAAGCCTGTTAAAGCCATGATCAGCTTCTTTCCCAGTGAAGAGTTAAAGGTTTGTTTTAATTCACTCATTATACAGAAATTTTTATCGTGCAAAAATATTTAATATAACCTTATTACTGACAATGGATTTGACCTAATGTCAAGATATTGTCTATTTAGAAACATTCTAAAAATAGTAGGAAATTGTACTTGTTTGTTAAGTTTAAGCCTATATTAGTCCCTATACTATATTAGTTTAATGAAAACTTATCCCCTTATCCTTGCAGGCGTTTTAATGCTGGCCAGCTGCACCTCAAAGCTGCCACATATTACGTTTAATGGTAGTGTTACCGGTTTAAATGATGGTACTTTTATAGTAACCGATTCTGCCGGACAAAGCTTAGCCGGACAAAATATTACAAACGGTACCTTTAAAGTAGATACCACGATTGAAAATAGTGGTTATGGATCATTAACCATACAAAAAACCGGCGAAAAGGCCAGTCCTGTAGAAGTGTATCTGGAACCCGGTCAGTATACTATTGAAGCAAACGTGAAACATCTGGATCAGTATCCTAATATTAAATCGTCATCAGCTATACAAAACGACCTGACTGCTTATTACACTACGCAGGAAAAGGTGATAGAAAAGAAGATGAACTCGGTATTTGGTGTCAGCGAGAAACTGGATATGGACAAGTTAAAGCTGGAGGCATTTCAAAGCTTTATTAAACAGCACCCGGATAGTAAGGCTGCTGCACACCTGATGCTCAACCTTAATTATGAGAAAGATGCTGAAGCCTACAGCGCTATATATAACAAGCTAAGTTCTGATGTTAAAAGCACCGAAGAAGGTAAATTTTTAGGAAGTAAGTTGGGCGTGATGATGAAGTTACTGCCCGGTGCAACAGCGCCAGGCATTGCCGGTAAAACGCCCGACGGGAAGGCTTTCGATCAAAGTCAGCTTAATAAAAAAGTTTACATAGTTGAATTTTGGAAGGCAGGCAACCAGGTAAGCCGGTTGAATCACCAGGAAATGGTGAAAAGTTTGCTGAAAAATATAGATATGAATAAGGTAGGTATCATTAGCATATCAATGGACACCAAGCGAGACTGGTGGACTAAAGCCATTGCCGACGACAAACTTACCTGGCCACAATACAGCGATTTAAAAGGCGACGATTCGGCTGATGCGGCACAGTGGGCCATTACTAAAGTGCCAACTTATTATGTACTAAACGGCAAGTGGCAGATTGTACAGCGCGATGTTGACTTTGGTAAGCTGGAAGCAACCATTAACGATTACCTGAGCAAGCGTTAAATTTATACAGCAAAAACCTTTTCAGGCAAAATACCGAAAACTTGGTCGCTGGGCTGGTGGCGCATGGCTACCCGACCGGTAAATTTACCAAACGAAGGTAATATGGCTTGCCTTTCGCTAAAAGCAAAACAGGGTAAGGTGATGGCCTGACGGCCTTTGCCCACCAGTTTTACACCTGGATGTATGTGGCCGCAAAAAATATATTGCTGATGTTGCTTAAGGCAGTTTTGGTTTTGCGGGTGGTGAAGCATCAGGAAAGGACCAGCCTCGAGTTGCTCATGGGTAGATACATTTAAATCATGGTAATGCTGCTCGGTAATAATATCATGGTTACCCATAATAAGCTGCATATCAATATCCTGGTACTGATTGCGCCAATAAGCAAAGCTATGCCAGTCGGCATTCATGTCGCTATGAAAAAGATCGCCCAAAAAGTAAATTTTTTCGGGATGATGCCGGTTGATGAGCTGCGTCAGTGTATTCAGGTCTTCGTGGGCAACCTGTTGGGGTACGGCGATGCCTGCTTTACGGAAATGCCCGGTTTTGCCCAGGTGTACATCGGCTACCAATAATGCTTTTTGCTGCTGCCAGTAAATGGCCCGTTCGGGCAGTAATAATAAATTTTCGCCCAGTAAATTAAAATTCAACCCTACACTCATCTTAGTGGGTGCAAAGATAATAAAAAACAAAAAGTCCGGCTCATCGAGTCAGACTTTTTGCTAATATAATTAGTGTTTATTGCTTACGCTTTTTCCTTTTTGGCGGTCACGTTGATAGTGCTTTCGGCAAGCTGAGTCAGGAGCTCATCGGTTTTTTTCTCTTCGGCCAGTGTTTCTTCCAGCAACTGGGCAGCCTCGCTGTAACCTAAGGTGTTTGCCAAGGTGCGCAATGTGCCGTATGAAGCAATCTCATAATGCTCTGACTTTTGAGCTGCCGAAATGATACCGGCATCGCGGGTAATCGAACCATCCTCGGTATCTTCAACAATACTTTCCGATTCGGCAATCAAACCTTCCATAGCATCACATTTTTTTGCGGCAGCTTTCTCATCAATCATTTCAAATACCTGCTCCAAGCGGGCCACCTGGTTGTCGGTTTCAGTTTTATGAGTTTCTAAAGCGCTGCGCAATTCTTCAGACGTGGCTGCTTTGGCCATCTTTAACAGCGCTTTCGACAAGTGTTTTTCAGCCCAGTAAATGTCTTTTAATTCGTCAACAAATAATTCTTTTAAAGCCGACTCTTCTACGTTCTCAGTATTTTCCGGTTGTTTTTTTTTGATAGTTGCCATGATGTAAATTTTTTTATGTACAGGATTAACATGAAGAATTTACATCGGTTTTAACTAATTATTAACATTGTGTGGATTTTGAAGAAATGTATTTCTATTATAAGAAATATCGAATAAGGCCTATGATATCACAGCAGCTTTCCTTCTTTTAGCTAACTGCCATCCCAACTCGGCCGTAAGGAGAGCCGCCACCGCAAACAAAGCTGGTTTTACACCGCTGCCGTCGGAATTAAAGGCGGCAACCAAGGCAATAATATAAACAGATAGCGGTAACAATAAAACCATACATAACCTACTTACGCCGAGTGGTATCTTAAACGGTCGTGGGCGGTCCGGTTCTTTAAGTCTCAATTTGATAAGGGTAATATATTCAAGTGACAAACCTGCTCCATAAACAGTGACATCAATGATCAGCAATTCAGAAAAAGTCCACAGCACCATAAAGCTTACCACTACCGAGCACAGAATGATGGACACATAGGGCGTATGAAAGCGCGGATGTAAACGGTGCAGATAGGCCGGTAGTAAATTATCGGTAGCCATAGCTTGCGGTACTCTCGAAACCGATAGCAGTACGGCTGTGTAAATACCCAGCCCACTGGCCATGCCGCCCAAGGCAAATAATGCCCCTAACCAGCGCCCGGCTAAATTGGTACCCAATAATGGGAAACCTTTATCATTAAGCATCTGTGCACTAACCCCCGATTGTAAAGCAATCCATATGGCTAAGACATAAACCAACATGACCAAACCAAACGCAATGGCAATAGCTTTTAAATAAGAGCGCACCGGATGCTCAACCTCAGGCGCATAAGTGGTAATATTATCCCAACCCAGGCAATTCCACATGACGGTATATAGTGCCATGCCCAGTGATGGAAATGTAATGCCTTGCAGCTCCGGCTGCGGGATATGGCCCAAGCCATGATGGCTGATGGCCAGAACAAACAAAATAAGGAAAGGACTTAATACTAATATACTAAACAGTACTGACGCCCGGCCCACCTGAACAATGCCTAATATATTTAAGCCTGCCAGGCTCCAGATCACAGCCAGGCAAACCCATATTTTATGTTGTTCTAAACCGGGGAAAAAATAAGAGGCATAGCCCACAAACAAAACCGGATATATTGCCAGATCAACAAAGGTATATATCCAGGTCCACCAGCCTTCATAAAACCCCCAGCGGCCGCCCAAAGCATATTTTACCCATTCGTAATAGCCACCGGTAACTGGCATCATGCTGTTGAGTTCCATCACAGTAAATATGGCCGGTACATCCCAAAGTAAGGGGGTGACGATGAGCAGCAACAAAGCGCCGTGCTCGCCCGCGTAAGTAAGCAAAGGCTCCAGCCCGTAAGGTCCGCCCGATACGGTAAAAAATATGATAAATACTAACTGTAAAAAGTGGAGCTTTTTGGGCGCTGGTTTTGCGGGCATAAGCCCTAAAAATAATAATTATTTCATGTTTACAAACGGTTGTTAAAACTCCTCCAGTTCAATGCTATCCCAGCCCTGGCGTTTGTAATAATAAATCATAATCCAATAAACGGCTACGGCCGGAATAATTAAAATCCAGATCACCGTTTCCCATCGCGATAGCAAATAGTGACCAAAGCCCACAGCGCCAATCAAGCCGGTAATAAGCAAGGATGTAACTACCCGCCCGCCCGACTGTTTAAGTAGTACAGGTTTTGAGAAAGGCAATCCTTTAACCATAAACAACGCCATGAGCAGCCCGTAAATCATGCCGATAACCGATGCCAGGATAATGTCGTTGATAACCTTCGGCCCCCAAATCACTACACCTACTACGCCAATGATGAAACAGTAAGGCAGATAGTAAAGCGTAACCACTGCTTTATACATACCCGAGAGTATTTTGCCAGGTTGGCTGATGGGCAGAGCATAATAAACCCAGGCGGGTTTAAATTTTTCGGAGTAGGAGATATGCTGCAATATAGACGACAATACAAAGGTGCTGAGGTACACTAAAAATATATAGCTCGAGCCTGACTGTATTTTATCAAAACGCTCATCAATACTGCCTTTGCCGTTTAAGCCGAAGTACAAAAAATAGATAGGTACATAAGCCAGTGCCGGGTATACTTTGATTTTAAATTCGCGTATGCGCGCTGCCAGTTTCCAGGTAATATTAAAGCCTGCGTTCTCAACCGGATCTGAAGCCAGCCATTTAGCCAGTTGGTTGACCAGTGAGGAGTTGGGTTTTGTAGTGCTGTTAGGTGTTACGACCGTTGGAGCTGATGTGTTACCGTCGGATGTGGCTGCTATGGCCAGTCTTTTATTAAAGCCTGGAGCCAATACTTTTGCAACCAGCCATAAACCTACTATAGGTGCCGTGATGCCGATAATCGCCAACAAACTGGTAAGCAGCGTTGCCCTCGATGGATGTATAAGTACTTCGTTAAGCGATGCTATCCATACCGGCGGTAAAAAGTAGGCCCATACTTTTTGGGTTAAATCAATTTGTACTAAGCTGGTAAAATCAATAACGCGCGGCAGCAGATAATAACATCCAAATATGACTACCGAAAAAACGATCTGAAAATAGCTGATGATATCCTTGAATTTTTCGGGCGATACCGTGTGCATCATGATGAGATATACCACGTTCACCAGTAATATGCTCAAGAAGGTAATCAGGATAAGCTGTATAAGAAATAACGGAACGGCAGCAAGACCATCCATGAAACCTATGATGACCAATCCTCCTAAGCCTTGCAACAGGGCCAGCCTGAAAACATATACACTGATGTGTAGAATACGCGATACGGCCAAGGTGCGGTCATCTACCGGGCGGGGCAGCAGGATGTATTGGTCGCGCACATCTAACAGCACACTGGTAAAGTCGGCAATTAAGGTCATCGACATCAGCACCATGAACATGGAGAAGTATACGGTTTGTGCTATCAGCGGGCCTTTAAATACAATCAGTACCAAGCCGGTTAAAACCCCCATCACTACTGTCCCCAACGAAACAAGCCAAGGGTTAGAAGTTTTACCTGTAGCCGTTGCTTTTCGCCTGCCGGCAAACATAGCGTTGGGCCGGCGGTCGTCCATCATTAATTTGATGCGCAGTATTTGATAAAGCTGATAAGTATCAACGCCGGTCCGCTCTAAAAGGGGCATCAGGGCGCTAACCATGCGCAGCAATAAATTATTCATTCCGGTAAAAGGAGTTAAGGTTTAGTCGAAAGCATTAATAATGGCATCGGTTTCACTGGCCGATTCGGTACGGCCGGTCAGGTTCGCGAACACACGTTCGAGCGTGTCAGAGTGATTTTGCTTCAATGATTCGAAAGTACCGTCAGCAATAATATCGCCTTTGTTGATAAGCAATATGCGATCGGATACTTTTTCGACCACATCCATTACGTGCGAGCAATAAAAAATAGTTTTTCCCTCCTGAGACAAACGGGTGATCAATTCCTTAACCATAATTACTGCATTGGCATCCAGGCCCGAAAGCGGCTCGTCTAAAATTATAATCTGCGGATTGTGGATGATACCTGAGATGAGCAATACCTTCTGCCGCATACCTTTCGAGAAAGTATCCATCCGGTCATTAATATTATTGCCCAAGCCAAATGCCGTCAGCAATTTTTGTGCGCGGGTTTGCAGCAGGCTTTCATCCAGTCCGTAAAGCTTGCCTATAAAATCAAGATACTCCATGGGGGTAAGCACCTCGTACAGTTCTGCATTTTCGGGTACGTAGCCAATCCGTTTTTTGATCTCCTGCGGATTGTCCTGCATGCTGATGCCATCAACCAATACCTCGCCGCTAAACTCGGGAATGAGGCCTGTTAAGATTTTTACTGTGGTTGATTTACCGGCGCCATTAGGCCCGATGTACCCGATAACCTGCCCCGGATAGATATCGAGCGTTAAATGCTTTAATACTAATTTGGAACCGTAAGATTTTGAAAGATTGCGTATCTGAATGATGGGAGCCTGATTCATGAAAATATCATTTGCGTGAATGTACAAAAAAGAATATCACTGCGCTTATTAGAGTTTAACTGCCACAAAATGTTACAGCACAAAAAAAGCCTGCTTTAGGGCAGGCTCTGTTATTAGGTTGTTAAGCGACTATTCGTTCTCTACAGCCGACAAAATTTCGAGGATGACGTTCCAACGGTGCTGTGCATCCTGTTCCCAAAGACGTACGTAGTAATAGTTGCTTACTATATTTCCTTTACGTATGCGTGCACGGCCATAGGTATAAGCTAAGTCATTACTACTGGCGCGGCCACCATTTAAAGTTTCGGCCGTAATGCTGATGGCTTGATTGGCCATAAATTTCAGCGTTTTATCAACACCAACCATAGGTTCAAAGCCAGGAAAATACACGCGTCCCTCAGGCGTTAAAAACTCTTTGTAAGTGCCAACGGTAGATATTTTAAGACCTTGGTTAAACTGGCGGTCATTAGTTAAAACAACGCCTTTTGATTTAAAGGGGTCAACGCTGGTAGCTACCTTGTTGGTTTGTACCGGCTCTTTAATATCGGTAGTTTGTGCGGCAGCGCTTTGCGGGTGCTGTATACCTAAATTGGTAACCAGCTTAAGACGGTTACTTATCTGGTCTAATTTCCAGATAGAAACATAATCGCCATAAACCTTATCATCTTCGGTTTTACCGTTTTGATAAACGTATGGACCGGCAGTAAAAGCCAGATCTCCATTAGCAGATATACGGGCATATTTAGGTTGCCAGGTTAAGGTGCCGGGCTGCTTGTCTATTTTGCCGTAAAAGTCAGTAGTTTTAATAACATCAGGTTTAAACACAATCCCTTCTGGGTCGGTAACCGTTAAAAAAGCTTCTTTAATGCCTTTGCGGGCGGCCAGTTTTACAAACTCATCTTCGGCTTGTACAACAGTTTGTACAGTAGCGGCTTTTTGTGCAAATGCAGAGGCCATAGTGCAGCCAAAGGCGGCAATGGCGAGTATAGCTTTGTTCATTTTCATAGTTAGATTGAAGCCAAATTAAATGTTCATCATTCCGGAACAATGGCTTATTTATAGAAATTGTGACTATAGCCTTAACTTACGTTTTAGCGTTTTATTGTTAAAGGCTATAATCTTGTTTTATTTAATGCTGATAATCAGATGCGTTTTTAAACTTTTAAAGTTGTCAAAAACAAAAAGTAATCTCTTCATTTCCGCCGCATCAAATGTAACAGCGTCAGTTTAAAAGGCGATTTGTAATACCGCTTTGTTGCCAGATTATTACAATGTGTTTAAATTTTATTCCAGGTTGTACCCTCTTTACTGTCTTTTAACTGGAAGCCAACCTTTTGCAAACCATCACGTATTTTATCGGATGTGGCATAGTCGCGGTTGGTTTTAGCTTCACTACGCAGGTTAACAATAAAATCGATCACCTTTGGTAACTCGTCACTGCTGGTCTGCTCGTTCTTGAGCCCTAAAACATCTGTCACAAAAGTTTGCATCAGTGTTTTTAACAGTTCAAGGTTGGTGGCATCAATTTTAAGTTTACCATCGTGCACCGAGTTAATTATCCTTGATGCCTCAAACAGTTCGGCAATCAATATCGGGCTATTAAAATCATCATTCAAAGCTTCATAGCACTGATTTAACAAAGGCTGTATTTCTACCTCGCTTTGTGATGATGCCTGTAGTCCATCCAATAGAGTGTAGGCATTCATCAGGCGCTTAAACCCTTTTTCTGATGCTTCCATGGCATCATTACTAAAATCGAGCGTACTGCGATAATGGGCCTGCAACATAAAAAAGCGCACGGTCATCGGGCTGTAGCCTTTGTTTAGGATGGTATTATCACCACTAAAAAGCTCGTGCGGTAAAAAGCTATTGCCTAACGATTTAGACATTTTTTGCCCATTTACAGTAAGCATGTTGGTATGAATCCAATACTTAGCCGGATTTTTACCGTAGCACGCATGGTTTTGCGCTACCTCGTTGGTATGGTGGGTAGGGATCAGGTCAATACCGCCACCGTGAATGTCAAATTGCTCACCCAAATATTTATGGCTCATGGCCGAGCACTCCAGATGCCAGCCCGGGAAACCCACGCTCCATGGCGAAGGCCATTTCATCAGGTGCTCAGGTTTGGCTTTAATCCACAAGGCAAAATCGAGTTTGCCGTGCTTTTCGTCCTGGCCGCCCAGGGTACGGGTGTTATTCAGCAAATCTTCTAAATGACGGCCGCTCAGTACGCCATAGTCATTGGTGCTGTTATATTTTTCTACATCAAAATAAACCGAGCCGTTTACCTCATACGCAAAGCCGTTATCGAGCATAATTTTTACCAGTTCAATCTGCTCAATGATGTGGCCGGTGGCAGTAGGTTCAATGCTTGGTGGTAATACATTAAACTCGCGCATGACGTCGTGAAAACCGGTACTGTATTTTTGTACAATCTCCATGGGCTCCAACTGTGCCAGTTTAGCTTTTTTGGAGATTTTGTCTTCACCAAAATCTGCGTCACTTTCTAAGTGGCCTGCATCAGTAATATTACGTACATAGCGTACCTTATAACCTAAATGCGTAAGGTATCTAAATATAAGATCGAATGATATATAGGTGCGTGCGTTACCCAAATGCGCATCGCTGTATACGGTAGGGCCGCAAACATACATGCCCACATAAGGCGCATCAAGAGGTATAAATTCTTCTTTGGTACGGGTTAAGGTATTGTAAACAAAAACAGTTTGTTTCATGTGCGCAAACTTACAATTTTTAATTAAGCGTTGATGAGTAAAGGATAGCTTACTTTAGCAGTAGGTTGCTACAGACAGGATAGTGGTCCGAAAAGCGTTTTTGTACAATATGGTAGCTGTCAACAGAAAAGCCGCTGCTGGCCATGATGTAATCAATCTGGTAATTAGGAAAGCTGCCATTATAGGTACGTGCAAAGCCCGAACCTTTTTCGCAAAAGGCATTGCTGATACCTTTGGCCATTTGGTTTACGGCAAAAGAGGCGGGGGTGTCATTAAAATCGCCGGCAATAATGTACGGGTAATGGCATTGAGCAGCGTGCGATTTAATTTTGAAAACCTGCTCACTACGCTTCATAAATGCCCGCTTCAACTTACCTCCAATGCGCATAGATGAGCCGATATCTGTTTTACCGTGCTTCGACATTTTGCTTAGATAAGTATAGTCGTCGGTATCAAACCGGATAGATTGCAAATGAACATTGTAGTAACGAATGGTATCATTTAGCTTTTTAATATCAGTAAATACACATTGATTGCCGCTGCCACCTTCAGACAGCATAATATCGCCTTGATTGACAATGGGATATTTAGAAAAAATGGCTAATCCGGTACTTTCGCGCCCAGTGTTTAAATTAAACGGTTTAAAGAAGTAATGATCAGATTGCATGATCTTCTTCATGGAATCTTTAAGTGCATACTGACCGCGCTTACGCGAAAAAAATTCCTGGATACCGATGATGTCGGGATGCTCATTGCTGATCATGAGCAGCATAGCATGGCTGGTTTCAGGATCGTTTTCTGCGCCGTAACGTTTAAAGTTGTGGGCATTGTACGTCATAATCCGTAAAGCATTCGGATTAGTTCTGCTGCCGGTTTCCCGATTCTTAAACCGAAAGCCAAAATTAGCTTTTAATACGCCCCATCCCAATACTATGCAAACAAGCGGTAGTAAAATATATCTGCTTTTGCGCAGCAGCCAGTAAGCCAGTAGTAGCAGGTTGCTGATTAGCAAAAAAGGATAAGCGAGTCCAAAAAATGCAACCGGCCAAAATTTGCGGGGGTCGGTAATAGGTGCCAGGTAACTTACCAACAAGGCAAAGCCCAGCATATAGCTGAGCCATAAAAATATTTTATCAATAAAATTAAGCCGGTTTTTTTTAGCCCTCATTTTTGCTTGCGCGGAACAAAACCTCTTTCTCGTGTTTGTTCAGGCTTTCGTAACCACTATGCGAAATTTTGTCTAAAATGTGGTCAATCTCTTCCTGACGAGGAGCAGAGGTGCTTTGCTGCTGATAACTTTTGTTTTGCGATACTACTTTAACTTTAGGGCGTTGGGTAAACATGTTGTCTACCGAGCGGCTCCAGTCGCGGCCGCCTTTTAGTTGCTTTATATAAATAAAGCCTAATAAGGCACCACCTAAGTGGGCAATTTCGCCGCCCGCATTAGGGCCGGTAATGCTCAAAAAGTCAATGATGACATAAAATATCGCGACCCATTTTAATTTAACCGGACCGATGAACATCAGGTAAATCGTATAATCGGGCAGTAAAGTAGCGGTAGCAACTACGATAGCCATTACGCTGGCTGATGCTCCAATTACGGTAGCTATAGCCACGCTATCGGCAAATAATGGGAATATATTATAAGCTAACACATAAAACAAGGCACCGGCCAAACCTCCCATAATGTACAGGTTTACCAACCGTTTGTTACCCAAATATTCTTCAAAAATTTTACCCATCCAAAACAGCCAGAGCATGTTAAACAGAATGTGAAAAATATCATGATGCATGAACATATAGGTAACCGGCGTCCAGAAACGGGTAGCCAGTTTCGGAAGATAGGATGGTAAGGCAAGGTATTCGTTCGAAAAATTATCGAGCAGTCCATTTCCCATCAGGCGAAACAAAGTAGCCGGAACATTGATAAGTAAAAATACCAGTACGTTAATACCTATAAGCAGGTTGATGCGAGTGCCCGATTGCAGCATCTTGTAACGTATATCTTGCCAAAGCGAGTTCATAAAAGTGGAGAGCTGTTTAATTACATAACTTACATAAGTTAATAAAAATTGTTTGGCCTGCGCATACCCCAAATTTTTATTAATATGAATCCGAATAAAGCGCCGCCTAAATGTGCCCAATGCGCTACCGAGTCGCCCGGGCTTTGCGCAATACCTGAGTATAACTCAATCAATATATAGCCTATCACAAAATACTTGGCTTTAACCGGCAGTGGTATAAACATGATAAACAGTTCGATATTAGGGAACAGCATACCAAATGCAACCAGCAAACCAAATATAGCACCCGATGCACCGACTATACCACTAAGAGGGGAATAAATTTCTTCCAGTTTGTTAAAGCCGGGCTGAGCAAAGTAGGGGCTAATATCGCCGTTAGGCACTGTAAATGTACCAACTACCTGATAAACTTCAAAGGCTTGTACCAGCATTTGTAGTGCTAATGCACCAATACCGGTAATAAAATAATATTGTAAAAAGCGCTTAGGCCCCATGGTATATTCCAGTGCCGGGCCCAAGGTAAATAAGGCAAACATGTTAAAGAAAATATGCATCCACCCACCATGCATAAACATGTAGGTAATTATTTGCCATACCCTGAAAATAGGAGCATTAAAATAATGCGCGGCCAGGTAAGGTTCAAAATTTAACCCCGAACGCTGCAAAAACCAAGTGCCTACAAAAAATATGATATTAAGAATCAGTAAATTTTTAACAACCGGGGTAAGGCTGTCTAAAGGGTTTTGCCTGTATGCGCTCATAAATATCGGTAGATGAACTGATCAATGTTTTGGTTGATAAGCTCGGTGCTTTTATAGTAATTCTTAAATCAAACTATCATTTTTCAAACCTGTCGGCCAGTTCATTTAAGGTAAACGTGCTGATTACGGGTTTGCCATTTAATGCGAGGTTAGGCATCTGGCAGGCAAAAAGCTGATCAATGAGTAAATTCATTTCTTCCAGGCTTAGCTGTGTGCCTGCTTTGGTAGCAGCATTTCGGGCCAAAGTGCGGGCTAACGTATCGCGCTTATCTAACTTTAATATAGCCAGATTGTTTTTAAATCCCTCCAGCAAATGCTCCAGTAACTGATGCTCGCTACCTTGGTTTACATCGGCCGGAACGCCATCAACAACTACCGTATTTTTACCAAACTCGCGGATGTCAAAACCTAAAGCTTTGATGTCCGGCATAAGTTCTTTAAGCAAGGCAAAATCACTGCCGTTTAGGGTAACGGTTTGCGGAAACAGGCTTTGCTGACTCGTACCCGAGTGGTTTTGCAGCTGCTGCAAAAAACGTTCGTATAATATACGCTCGTGCGCCGCTTGCTGATTAATCAACATAAAGCCTGATTTAATTTGCGACAGGATATATCGATTATGAATCTGGAACAATTGCCTTTCGCTTGGCTTACTTACGGCTTCGCTGTTCACCTCAAAACTATGGTCAGGCAGTATTTCGGGCTGATGCTGTTCTTTTTCCTGCTTACTGATCTCGTATAAGGTTTCCCAATTTTGCGGGATGCCCGATTTATATGGGTTGTTAAATTCCTGGTAGCTGCTGCTTTGCCTTACAGCCGGCTTTTTTTCGTCGGTATTAAACGGGTTAAAGTCCGGGTTAAATGTAATGCCCGGCGGAGTAATTTGCTCCAGCGGTTTGTGAGTAATCAGGTGCTCTATGCTGTTTTCCTGATCGAAATCGAGCGTAGGCGTAATATTGTACCGACCTAACGAGCGTTTTATGGCTGACCGTATGATAGCATAAATAGCTTTCTCGTCCTGGTACTTAATTTCGGTTTTAGTAGGATGTACGTTGATGTCAATCTTGCTCGGGTCGATATCAATAAATAATACGTAGAGCGGATAAGTGTCTTCTGGCAATAATTCCTCAAAGGCGGTCATTACCGCGTGGTTCAGGTAATTATCCCGAATAAAGCGGTTGTTTACAAAAAAAAACTGCTCGCCGCGGGTACGCTTGGCAAACTCGGGTTTACCTATAAAGCCACGCAATTTAATGATAGTAGTATCTTCTTCAACCGGAACCAGGCGCTGGTTATAGCTGTTGCCAAACAAGTGTACAATACGCTGCTTTAACTGCGCTGCAGGCAGGTGGTAAACCTCCTGTCCTTCGTGGTGCATTGTAAAAAATATCTGCGGATGGGCCAAAGCTACCCGTTGAAACTCATCAATAATATGACGGAGCTCAACCGAATTACTTTTTAAAAAGTTACGTCTGGCGGGCGTATTATAAAAGAGATTTTTTACAGAAATGGACGTTCCGCCGCTGGTTGCACAGGCATCCTGGCTCATTACCTCTGAACCTTCAATGCAAATACAGGTACCCAACTCGTCTTCATGGCGGCGGGTTTTCATCTCTACCTGAGCAATGGCCGCAATAGATGCCATGGCTTCGCCTCGGAAACCCATGGTGCGTATGGCAAACAAATCGTCGGCCTTACGTATTTTGGAGGTGGCATGGCGCTCAAAACACATGCGGGCATCAGTAATGCTCATGCCGCAACCGTTATCAATCACCTGGATGAGTGCTTTGCCTGCATCTTTTAAAATAAGCTGAATTTTGTCGGCACCCGAGTCGATGGCATTTTCCACCAGTTCTTTTACCGCCGAGGCCGGCCGTTGCACTACTTCGCCTGCGGCAATCTGGTTGGCTACGGCATCCGGTAAAAGCTGAATAATATCTGACATCAAAAAAATCCCTCCAATTTCGGGGCCTAAATTAAAAATTTGCCGGCATAACTTTACCTTTGAAACGTTGTATATATAATTCCCTGCTCAATCCTCCCGGGGCAAGGAGCTTTATAATTAGGTTGTTGATTACTGTTTTTAAGCAGTGGGGAGGGATAGATGCAATTATGAGAAAAATATGGCCCGTGCTTTTGCTGGCACTTTTTTCGGCTTGTAAGCAAAAGGAATATAATGCCGATCTGCTGGTTAAAAACGCCGTTGTTTATACCGTTGATAGTAATTTTACCAAGGCTCAGGCTTTTGTAGTTAATGCCGGTAAAATAGTAGCCGTTGGCAAAGCCGATAGCTTAGAGAAAATTTATGATGCCCGCGAAGTAGTTGATGCGCAAGGTAAAGCCGTTTATCCCGGCTTTATTGATGCACATACCCATTTTTACCGTTACGGTTTAGGTTTACAAGAGGTAAACCTGGAGAATACTAAAAGCTGGGAAGAAATTATTGACTCGGTACAGGCCTATGCCGGCCGTTCTGAAGAGGGGTGGATTATTGGCCGCGGCTGGGATCAAAACGATTGGACAAAAAAGCAATTCCCGAACAAAGCTAAGCTGGATTCGCTGTTCCCGGTAAGGCCGGTAGTTTTAAACCGGGTAGACGGGCATGCGGTGATTGCCAACCAAGCAGCCTTAAATATTGCGGGAATTAAGCCCGGTCAAAAAATTGAAGGCGGTCAGATACAAACCGTTAATGATAAACTGACCGGTATACTGGTTGACAATGCGGTTGACTTGGTTACCCACAAAATACCGCAGCCCAATGATGCACAGGTACAGGCAGCTTTGTTAGATGCACAAAACAATTGTTTTGCGGTTGGTTTAACTACGGTGGACGATTGTGGGTTGGATTATCCGATGATCAATATCATTAACGAATTGCAGCACAAGAAAGCTTTAAAGATGCGCATGTACGTAATGCTGTCTGATAATGAAGAGAACATTAAATACCTGTTTAACCGTGGTGCTTACAAAACACCTGGCCTAAATGTTCGGTCGTTTAAGGTGTATGCGGATGGTGCCTTAGGATCGAGAGGGGCTTGTTTGCTGCATGACTACAGCGACCAGAAAGGCTGGAAAGGTTTCTTATTGAGTAATCAGCAGCATTTTAAGGATGTAGCTCAGCGCATTGCGGCCAAAGGTTTCCAGATGTGTACCCATGCCATCGGAGATTCGGCTAATCGCGTGATCTTAAAAATATATGCCGGTGTATTGCAAGGCAAAAACGACCGTCGTTGGCGCATTGAGCATGCCCAGGTGATTGATACGGCCGATTTTAAATATTTTGGCGATAATAATATAGTACCATCTGTGCAACCTACCCACGCTACCTCAGATATGTCGTGGGCTGGTGAGCGCTTGGGCGCACAACGCTTAAAAACATCTTATGCTTATAAGCAACTATTGCAGCAAAATGGCTGGTTACCTTTAGGTACCGATTTTCCGGTAGAAAGTATTAATCCGCTTTATACTTTTTACGCCGCTACCGAACGTAAGGATCTGAAAGGCTTTCCGGCAAACGGTTTTCAGATGGAAAATGCTTTAAAAAGAATTGAAGCTTTACGTGGTATGACTATTTGGGCAGCACGCGCCAATTTTGAGGAAAAAGAAAAAGGCAGTATCGAGGTAGGTAAATACGCCGACTTTGTAATACTCGATCAGGATTTGATGAAAGCCAAAGGTGCCGACCTACCGCACATCAAAGTGTTAAAAACCTATGTAAACGGCGAAAAGGTGTATGAGAAAAAATAAGTACGGTTGGTTAACCGTCGTTATATCGGGTTTTATTATTTTAAGTACCGCTTGCGCACAACAGCCTCCTTTGCTAACCTTGCCGACAGGTGCTGCTTATGTTACTGATGAAGCACTGACCGAGCAGTCGACCGTATTGTTTAACAACGAGCAAAACCTCGTCCCGTTACAAGATTTGGATAAAAGCACGGTTGCCAGTGTAAGGTTTACTAATGCTTATGCGCCTGTATTCGATAGTTTGCTGAATAAGTATACCCGTGTACAAAATTTCAACGGCTTAACTTATAGCTCAGTAGATAAGCTAACGGACGATTTGAAGCTGTACAACACCATTATATTACAGCTAACCGATATTGATCTTAATAATACCCAACTGCTCAATTTTATTACCATGAATGATAAGGTTAAAAAGCTGGTGGTAGTATATTGGGGTAGCGGTATTGCGCTGAACAAGTTAGATGTGGTAACCACACCGGTGATCTGGTGCTCACGTATTTCGCCAGTAGCCTCCGCTTATGCGGCGCAAGCTGTTTTTGGTGGCGTAGCTATTACGCATAAACTACAAAACGGTGCATCGGCGAAATACACTGCGGGTTCAGGATTTTTAACCGCCAAAACACGTTTGCAATATACCGTGCCTGAGGCGGCCGGCATCAAAACCGAAAATTTAGCCGCTGTTGATATCATTGCCCGCGAAGCGCTTAACGATCAGGCGACGCCTGGTTTTACCGTATTAGTAGCTAAAGATGGTAAAGTGATTTTGAACAAAGCTTACGGTTACCATACTTATGATAAAAGTCAGCCCGACAAGATCACTGATATATTTGATATTGCCTCGGTAACCAAAATATCAGCCACTACTATGGAGGTGATGAGGCTGGTGGAGCAGGGAAAACTTAACCTCGACTCAACCGTGGGTAGTTACCTGGCCTTGGCCCGCAATACCAATAAAAACAACATTAAGGTGCGCGACCTGATGCTGCACCAGGCCGGTCTTATCCCATACATCCCGTTTTACGAGCGTATTAAGGCTACCGATCATAGTCCCGACTCGTCTGCCGCATACCCTACTAAAGTAGCCGACGGTTATTACATGCGTAAAGATTATTTTAAGGATGTGATGTGGCCACAAATGCTTAACTCGCCGTTGCGCACCCGTGGGGTATATGTTTACAGCGACCTGAGTATGTATTTCATGAAAGAGATTGTAGAAACCGTAACGGCTACGCCTCTTAATGTTTATGTACAGGATAATTTTTACAACCCCTTAGGCATGCAAACGGCCGGCTTTTTACCCCGCAACCGTTTCAGCAAAGATCAGATTGTACCTACCGAAAATGATACTTATTTCAGGCGTACCCTTTTGACTGGCTATGTACACGATCAGGGTGCAGCAATGGTAGGTGGGGTGTCGGGCCACGCCGGTTTGTTTGCTTCGGCTAATGATTTGGGCATACTTTTCCAGATGCTGCTGAACAAAGGCACCTATGGTGGCATCCAGTATTTTAAACCCGAAACGGTACAGGAATTTACCGCTAAACAATCGGCGGTGAGCCGTCGCGGCTTAGGGTTCGACCGTTGGGATCCGGTTTTAAGCAAGCATTATCCGTCAGCCCTGGCATCGCCCCAAACCTATGGGCATACCGGTTATACCGGCACCTGCGTTTGGGTAGATCCGCAGTATAATCTGGTTTATGTATTCTTGTCTAACAGGGTATACCCTAAAGACTCGCAACTGCTGGTAAGCCGCCGTATTCGTCCGCGTATACAGGATGTGGTTTACGAAGCTATTGCCAAAGGTCTGCAGCCGTAATTTTGTAGTGCAAGATTGTTTTGGTTTATGTGGTTGCAGATAAGTAACTTACGGCCATTATAAACCTGTAAAATCTTATGCAAAACTTAACTATACCTCAGGGTCACCAGCAAGTAATGCCTTACCTCATTGTAAAAAATGCGGCAGGCTTTTTCGAATTTATGCAGGCCGTTTTTGGCGCTACCGAAAAAGTGAAGGTGATGCGGGATGAGTATAGTATTATGCATGCCGAAATGAATTTAGGCAACAGCACCATAATGTTTGCCGATGCCACCAATGAGTTTCCGGTACAAACGGCGGGTTTGTTTATTTATGTAGATGATTGCGATGCTGTATACCTAAAAGCCTTAAGTCTGAACGCAAAAAGTATTATGTCTCCCGCCGACCAGGATTATGGTCGCAGTGCGGGCATTGCTGATCCTCATGGTAATACCTGGTGGATAACTTCGGCTAAGCAAAAGGTAGACCTGCAGCCTATCGCATAAACCAATGAATGTAGCCGCAACTGCTGCATACAAAACAAGTGGCTGTTTCATCTGTCCATTCCAAATTTAGTATTGTTCTTGTTGGGCTATGCAGCTGTTCTTTGCGGGTGTAAAAGCTATCATTCTTGCAAAACATGCAAACTAATTTAATGCCGTCAATTTCGTACTGCTTTGGTTTTTCTGCCGAAAATAATCCCATAGGTTTTTGGTTTAGATTGTTCGAATATAGTGTTATTTCTATGCTTTGTAATATTTGTGATAGAGTGTAGATAAAGACCCTTCCTCATCCCTAAACTTTACATGGGTTTAACACATTTGCCGTAAAATGCTGTTAAACTTGCGGGCATGAAACCACCGCAATGTCTTGGTAGCTTCATTCAAACTTAAATCTAATTCATTTACATGAAAATTGGCATAGTTTGCTATCCAACCTTTGGGGGTAGCGGTGTTGTAGCTACCGAATTGGGTAAAGGCCTGGCCGATCGCGGTCACCAAGTGCATTTTGTTACTTATAACCAACCGGTGCGCCTCGACTTTTTCTCTGAAAACTTATTTTATCACGAGGTAGCGGTAAGCAAATATCCTTTGTTTGAGTATCCGCCTTATGAGTTGGCTTTGGCCAGCCGCCTGGTTGATGTGGTAAGGTTTGAAAAACTGGATGTATTGCACGTACATTATGCTATCCCGCACGCCTCTGCAGCCTTTATGGCTAAGCAAATTCTGGCTACTTATGGTATTCATATTCCGGTAATTACTACGCTGCATGGTACTGATATTACATTAGTAGGTAATGATCGTACTTATAAGCCGGTTGTTACTTTCTCTATCAATCAAAGTGATGGTGTAACCTCGGTTTCAGAACACCTAAAGCAGGATACTTACCGCTATTTCGACATTACTAAAGATATCAAGGTAATTACCAATTTTATTGACCTGAGCCGGTTTAGCCATACACCTAAAGAGCACTTTAAAAAAGCCATAGCACCCGAAGGAGAAAAAATTCTGGTACATACCTCCAACTTCAGGCGGGTAAAACGTACACCCGATGTAATCCGGATTTTTGCCAAAGTAAATGCCCGTATACCCTCAAAACTATTGATGGTGGGTGATGGGCAGGACAGGCCGGAGTGTGAGCAACTGGCGCGCGATTTAGGCGTAAGCCACAATGTGCGCTTTTTAGGCAAGCAGGATGCCGTTGAAGAAATTATGTCGGTTTCTGATTTGTTTTTGATGCCGTCGCAGTCCGAAAGTTTTGGTTTAGCCGCGTTAGAGGCGATGGCTTGCCGTGTGCCTGTCATCAGTAGTAACGCTGGCGGATTGCCCGAACTGAACGTAGAAGGCTACACCGGCTTTTTGCGCGATGTAACCGACTTGGATGGTATGGCCGACCAAGCCGTTTATATTTTAGAGGATGAAGAGCGACTGAATACATTTAAGGAGAATGCGCTCAACCATGCCCGTAAGTTTGATTTAGCCACTATTTTACCACAATACGAAAGCTTTTATATGGAGGTGATTGCCAAGAGCAATCTATTCAATGAAAATATAGACTGATGCCATAAGTAAGTCCTGCAAACAAGCTTGGCAGGATTTATGTTTACGGGTAACAACATCTATACTTAACATATGAAACGAATTTTTGAAATTATTGTGATGGCCGTAGTTATTGGCCTCACTGTAGTGAGTTGTTCAACTCAAAATGCTGCTACTGGTGTATCTAATGTTGGCCGTGGTAAATTTACCGGTACCTGGACTCTAAACAATGTGAGCTACGACGGCTTAGTAGAAAGCGCCGTGTCAAATGTATTTGATCAGGCTAAGCCATCTGCTTTTGTGGGCAGTACTTGGAAATTAACTAACAGTGGCAATGGTATTTATACTTTAAATAACGGAACCTCGCAAACAATCTACTGGTCAGTAAATAATGCTGATGCTAACGGACAGATGTTCCAGTTTAAAAAGATTTACGAGGGTGATAAGGCCAAAAACGTACAGCAAGGTTACCAGTTAATGGTAAGCAGCAATGATGGTAATAATATGATCCTGAAATCGCCGGTAAGCATTGGCAATGGTACGGGTTACATTGTGTACTCATTCAGCAAGCAATAAGGTAATGGACTTTTAAGAAATCTATTGTTTGTAACGTGATTTTATTGGTATCCCGGTTAAGCATTCAATCGGGATATTTTGTTTGTATAATATTCGTTTTGGTACTGGTTGTTGATACTTAAATATTGGATGATTTGAATAAATCCAGATTTTGCGTAGCGCAGGGACAAATTTTTATAAGCGTGCCTTTACTGTATTTGCAATCTGGCTTACAACAGGATAAATAACTCCCGGAAATTATTATTCAAAAATTTAAAACAATGTTTTTTTATTCATGAAAAATTCCTATTATTGCAGTCCGATTTTTAGGGGCTAAAAATCGCATTAAGAGCTTAAAATCATGGATTTAGTAAAATTTGTTGAAGAGCAGTCAGTTGAAAAAAAGCAAGTTCCTGAATTTAAATCAGGCGACACTGTAACTGTACACTATAAAATCAGAGAAGGTAACAAAGAGCGTGTGCAGCTATACCAAGGTGTAGTTATTCAACGTAACAGCGCTGGCAGCACTGAAACCTTTACCGTACGTAAAGTATCAAACGGTATTGGTGTTGAGCGTATTTTTCCTATCAACTCTCCAAACATCGATAAAATCGAGGTAAACAGCCGTGGTAAAGTACGTCGTGCAAAATTATTCTATCTGCGCGAACTTACCGGTAAAGCTGCTCGTATCAAATCAAAACGCGTTTAAGTTTTATCTGATACTTACCTCCAGGGTAATATACAAATCCCGGTAGCTGATAAAGGTGCCGGGATTTTTGTGCTTATTATTTAGTGTGCCGTTTTTCTCTTTCGGCCAATCCTTTGGCATTCTTATCATTTTGGTAGCACTAAGTTCGCTACCTTATTGTGACAGCCAGTAAACTAAGCTCTGTCATGTTTCCTTTATCGTTGGGTAGAATATGAGGGAAGAATTGTATCCACCACTCGAAAACGCGCTGCGATAAATTCGCTGACATACCCTGTAAAGGATATTTAGCTGGAATGTGGTTGAGTTAATCAGCAAAAATTATTAAATGTATGGAGCAGGCAAACAGGTTTGGCAAAAGCCAAGAGGTAGAGATTGTAGATTATCACCCTCAATACAAACAGGCTTTTAAAGATTTAAACGAAGAGTGGATCACGGCTTACTTTAAAATGGAAGCATCGGATTATAAAGCATTAGATCATCCTGACGAATATATTTTGAACAAGGGCGGATACATTTTAATTGCCCTGAACCATGACGAGCCGGTTGGTGCTTGTGCGCTTATTAAAATGGAGAACGAAACCTTTGAGTTAGCTAAAATGGCGGTATTGCCCAAAGTTAAAGGCAAGGGTATCGGTTTGCAATTAGGTAACGCGGCCATCAGTAAAGCACGTGAGGCAGGAGCTAAGCAATTATACCTGGAAAGTAACACCATTTTACAGCCGGCTATAAACTTGTATTACAAACTAGGTTTTACTAAAATTACCGGTATCCCATCGCCTTACGAGCGTTGCGACATTCAAATGGGGCTTGTGCTATAATCATTAATTTCAGGTTCGCTACAAGGTAAAACCCCTTGTGAATAGCATCACTATGAGGAAAGTATTACAAGTTTGACCTGTAAGCAGCTATACTAAAACAAATCTAAACCTTTTAGGCTTCTTACATAAAATTAGAAGATGCCCAAATGGTTAAAGGTGCTGCTCAAAGTGGTGGCCGGTATATTCCTGTTATTTATTCTGCTGTCGGTAGGTCTGTTTATTTACGTTAATACCCATAAGGAAAAAGTATTAACGCTGATAACGGGTACCTTGAATAAAAATCTGGATGGCAAACTCACTATAGGCGATATAGAAACTACTTTTTTTAAGGGCTTTCCGGGTATATCCGTTTCACTTAGAAATGTGTCTATCCGCGATAAGCGCTGGGCCGAGCACCGCCATACGCTGTTAGATGCTAAAGATTTTGATGTATCTATAAATACCGCTGCGTTGTTGCGCGGTGCTATACGCATCAGTAATATTGAAATCAGCAATGCTGTTATTGATTTGTATAAAGATAGTACAGGCTACAGCAATACGTCAGTATTTAAAAAGAAGAACAAACAGCCTGAAAAGAAAACCGATGACAAAGACGATAGCGGAAGCTCGGCTGAGTTTGGTAAATTCTCGTTGAGTAAAGTCAGCTTTGCGGTTAACAACCAGAAAAGCAGCAAATTATTCCAGTTTTATATTAACCGGTTGGATGGTAAAATGAATTATCCTGATTCGGGCTGGAGGGCCGATCTGCAATTAAACGTGCTGGCAAAGAGTTTGGCATTCAATACCAATAAAGGCAGCTTTATTAAAGATAAAGTAGTTAGCGGGCAAATGATAGCCGGTTACAACGAAAACACGGAAAAAATCAACGTCACTTCGAAAGGGTTAAATATTGGTGAAGATCCGTTTCAAATTAACGCCTTGTTTGATACCGGGAAAAAGGAAACCATGTTTTCTATTAATATAGTAGCCAATCAAATTACCTGGCGTAATGCTTCGGCATTATTGGCGGCTAACATCACTAAAACCCTCAACAAGTTTAATCTGGCTAAGCCAATTGATATCAAGGCCGAAATAAAAGGCAGCTTGGGTGGCGGCGATCCTTACCTACATGTAATAGGCGACATCAAGAATAATAAACTGATGATTCCGGGTGCTGCTATTGATAGTTGCAGTTTTACCGGAGAGTTTACAAATCATGTGGCGGCCAACAAGGGTTACGATGATGCTAATTCGGCTATTAGATTGTTTAAGTTTACCGGCCGTTACAACCACATTCCGTTTTTAATTGATACAGGCAGTATTCTTAACCTGGAGAAACCTATTGCTACCGGAAATTTTGATGCCCATTTCCCTTTAGCTAACCTTAATTATACATTTACTGATATCGCCAAATTTACAGGAGGCAACGCAGATATTAAACTGCGTTACAAGGCTGATATCGTGAACTTAAAGCTTAACAAGCCGGTAATTGCCGGGGTGATTGCCTTTAAAAACGCAAGCGCTGTTTATTTACCACGTAATTTGCCTTTCAAAAATGCTTCGCTTTCGCTCAATTTTGTAAAGGACGATTTAATTTTAGATAACATTAAACTGCAAAGTGGGCGTAGTGTAGTGATGATGGAAGGCAGGGTAAATAACTTTTTGAATTTGTATTATGATGCACCGGAAAAGATATTGCTCACCTGGAAAATCACCAGTCCAGAATTGCGTTTGGCAGAATTCCTAAGCTTTTTATCAGCTCGTAAGCAGGTAAGCAAGCGTCCCGAAGCACGAAGGACTAACTCTGCAGGCAACAGCCCGAACGTAATTGACCAATTAGGTACCGTGCTTAACAAAGGCAATGCACAAATGCATCTGGCTGTTGCTAAAGTATATTATCGCAAGTTTTTGGCTACTGATGTTCACGCTGATTTGTTAACTACTAATGATGGTATAACTCTGAAAGACGTGCGCCTTAAAACATCCGGCGGTTACATGAATTTAAACGGGCATTTAACACAAGGCAGTGGCAACCTGAATAGGTTTGATTTAAATACCGCGGTGATCAATGTAAATATGCGGGAGTTTTTCAAGTCGTTTGATAATTTCGGCTTACAGTCGCTTACCTACAAAAATCTTCAGGGCTTCTTATCAGCCAAAGCTAAAATTAACGGCGGCGTTACCGATGCCGGAGATTTGTCGCCACGTTCGGTACACGGTATTGTGGATGTGAGTCTGAGGCAGGCCTCTTTGTTAAACTTCGACCCGCTGATTAGCGTAGGCAAGTTTGCCTTTCCGTTCCGCGACTTAAACAACATACAGATCCCTAAGCTGGATGCACGCTTTAATCTGGAAGGGGAAAAGGTGATCATCAACCCAATGAAAATCAGCTCAAGCGTACTCAACGCTGACGTAGCCGGAGTTTACGGCTTTACCCGAGGCACTAACATTGCCTTGGATGTGCCGCTGCGTAATCCTAAAAAAGATGAAAATATTACTGATAAAGCAGAATTGGAAAAGCGCAGATTTAAAGGCATTGTATTGCACCTGTTAGCCCGCCAGGATGAAGATGGCAAACTAAAAATAGGTTGGAACAAAGACCATAAATAGATTACTGCTCGTGTTCGCTTAAAAATTGCAGTACCTGGCTTTCTGTACCCGTATACGGACCGGGGGCTGCAATTTTTAAGCTGGCAATAGCGGCTGCGAATTTTCCTGATGTTACTATATCTTTCCCCTGGTTGCGCTGGTATAAGTACCCTGCCATGTAGGTATCGCCGCAACCGGTGGCATCGGTGATTGAGGTAGGCACGTATGCCGGTATCTCATGAAACTCGCCATTGACATAAATTAATGAGCCCGCACTGCCTAAAGTAACCACTACTTCTTCTATACCCCATTCGGCTAACTGGCGTGCGCCATCGCGTATGTCGTTAATGCCGGTCAATACTTCCGATTCAAATTCATTCACTTTCAGGATGCTGATGTGCGGTAAGGCTTCCAGTTTTTCGGGCCAGTCAATAGCGTGTACTTTATAGTCGCGTACCTCGCGCAAATAGCCTTGTGCATCTAATGATACTTTGCCTTTAGTCGACAGATGTTTGATCAAGTCTAAAGGCATATCATCAGCCAGCAATGGGCCCAAATGAAAAATGCTGGCTTCAACATCAGTGAATTGCTCAGTGCCGAAAGGTTCGGCTTTTTGGAGTACACGCTGAGTACGGTGATCCTGATTTTGCGCGTAGATGTTTTCGAAATACACAGAGTGTTCGCTCGGTAATGCAGTAACCGCTACGCCTTGTTGCTGTAGCTGGTTTACTACTGATAGTTCATCCTGTCCAACCGCTGTTACCAGACCAAGATTTACAGGCATTTGATGCAAAGCATTAGCAAAGTAAAAAGCAGTGCCTCCGGCTAGGTAGTGCTCGCCCGAAGAATTAACTACTTTATCTTTTGTAATATGACCAACGCAACAAATATTGAACATGATGAAGTTAAGTGTGAATGAATAAACTGTAAATATACTTGTGAGGCGCAAAGTAACTGCTATTACTTCACATTTGGTAACTGCATTTAAATAGTGACAAAAATATGTGACGCAATTTGCAGTGAGTAGCAGGTAGCTTGCCCCTTGCAGAAATATGGCTCGAAAGCAATTGAGTTATTAACAAAATATCAAAAATACTAATATTTTTGGCAAATTGAAATTGGTTGATATTATATTAGAGAACAGAAACCTAAAATCAATAAGTTATGATTCAGTATGAATATTTGCTGGTTGTTTCGCCAACAGGAAATGTAAATGTAGACATCGCAAGAATTAAAAGAATTTTTGGAGTGGAGTACCGTTGCTTGTTCGCCGACAGGTTAATCCCTCATCTCACGTTAAGTAACTTTATACAAAGTGCTTATTACGAAGAAAGGCTAATACAATGGTTTAAACGCTATGCCAGCAGTATCGACCCATTAAAAATAAATTTAAATGGATTTGGCATGTTTAAAAAGCATACTATTTACGTAAACGTCGAGCAGCAAAAACCGTTACTTGAGATGATAAAAGGTTTACAGGTAAGGTTTAAAAAGCATCTTCAAGGTTTCAAGGAATTTCCGCCGATTTTTGTTAATCATTTGCATGTGACCATTGCCAGAAGAATGAATGACCAGCAAGCCGAGCGCGCTTGGCAGGACTGGCAACACCAGGAATTTGAAGGTGCGTTTGAGGCAAATACTATGGTGTTGTTAAAACGTACATTTAACTCACTTACTGGTACAACAAGATATTATAATGAGGTTGGAAGATTCAGGTTCGAGGGGAAAAATCTATATGGTCGCCAATTAGACCTGTTTTAGATACGGCGGCTGTAATAGCTACAAAATTAGCAAACCTACACCAGATTAATATATTTGTGGCATGATAGCGCATCACGTATTATTTTGGCTTAAAGCCGACACAACCGACGAACAGAAACAAGCTTTCCGCCAGGGCTTACAAAGTCTGGAGAGCATTGAAGTAATAAAAACTCTACACATAGGCACACCGGCACCTATCGAGCGTGCCGTGGTAGATACTACCTACACGTATAGCTTAGTTGTATTTTTTGATGACTTGGCAGCACATGATGTTTACCAGGTACATGAAGTGCACAAAGCTTTTTTAGATCAATTCAGGGTATTGTTTGACAAGGTGATCATTTACGACGCTCAATAGTCAATTGGATATTATAACCATGTTTAGGGAAAAGATGCTGTTGGGCAACAGCATCTTTTCCCTGTATTTTTATTTAACAGACCTTGGTTTGATCACTTGGTATCAGGCTAATTCAATCCAGGTGGGAGCATGATCGCTGGTTTTCTCCCAGCCTCGTACCTGTTTGTCCACACCAGCCGCCGTAAGTCGGCCACTCAATGCCGGACTTAACAAAAAATGGTCAATCCTTAATCCTGCATTCCGTCCGTAAGCATTTCTAAAGTAATCCCAAAAAGTATAAATCGTTTCATATGGGTATAGGCTGCGTATGGCATCTGTCCAGCCTTGATCTATAAGTTTCTGGAATGCTTCTCGCGTTTCCGACCTAAATAAAGCATCGTCAATCCAACGCTCAGGCTTGTATACATCTTGTTCGGCGGGTATTACATTGTAATCGCCGGCCAAAACTACCGGCAGATTTTTAGAGAGCAAATGAGCAGCATGGGTCGTAAGCCGTTCCATCCATTGCAGTTTGTAGTCAAATTTAGGTCCGGGTGCCGGATTGCCATTAGGCAGATACAGACAGGCAATAACTACATCATTTATAATGCCTTCCAGGTAGCGGCTTTGTTCGTCGTCTGGGTCGCCGGGTAGTGCGCGGGTCACTTCTTTAATTTCTGCATTGCGGGCTAAAATGGCTACACCGTTCCAGCTTTTCTGTCCGTGCCATATAGCTTGGTAGCCTGCGGCTTGTATGGCATCTACCGGAAATTTTTCTTGCGGTGCTTTTAATTCCTGCAGGCATACCACGTCAGGCTGCGATTCGTCCAGCCAGCGTAACAGCACCGGTAAACGGCTGTTGATACTATTAACGTTATAGGTTGCTATTTTCATGATGATAATGGGCGCGAAATGTACGGTATAATGATGAAAATGTGCAACTATCGAGCCCAGTCTTTCGTAAGATTAATTAAATGTTTTGTAAAATTAAATTTTGTGTAAATAAGCTTTTGCCAATTAATATAAAAATTTAGTATAATTAGGCAAATAAACTATTGATAACCTCTAATTAATGTAGTGTATGATTTTTCAGTTTGATGGACAAGAATTTTTAGACAGGTTTTCGCCTAAGTATAACAAGCTTTCCAATTGTATTAAAACAGTGGTGCTACCCGATGGTCGTGTTGCCCAAATGCAAATTACTATTACCACTAACGAGGATGATTTTTGTACCAAAGTAGGGCACATGAGCGCCATTGTGACTAAGTCAGAAACAGAAGGCTTGTCTGATGAATGGTAGATAGGCTTTTGGTTTTTTTAAAGCCATTGATGTACGCGAGCAATCGTTAAAAGAGTACTTAGCATTTAGTGCTGATGAATTACGGCCGGCTACCGATGGTTTTGAGGTTCAAAATATAATTATCTGCACCCAAGAACCTAATATGAACTTTTTAGATGTCAGGAATATCAAGTTTAATAAAGTGACTTTTGAAATGGCATGTGAACAGTTGATTAAAAATATCACAGGGGAGAAGTCTGCAAATATTTCGTTTGAGAATACTAAGACGGTTGCTTTGAATGCAGGGCGTTGAGAAAATGTCTGCTGATTAATAACTACACAAACAGAAAAGCCGCTAATTTTAGCGGCTTTTCTGTTTGTGTAGTCCATAGGGGAATCGAACCCCTGTTTCCAGAATGAAAATCTGGCGTCCTAACCCCTAGACGAATAGACCAGTTATTGATAAACTTTATTTAAGTAGTCCATAGGGGAATCGAACCCCTGTTTCCAGAATGAAAATCTGGCGTCCTAACCCCTAGACGAATAGACCAATTAATAGGTTAAAGTTATGATATTTAAAATTAAACATCAATTACCAAACGTTTAATTTTTACCATGCTTTAAAGAACAAATCCCTTATTTTGGGACTGCAAAGATAGACGATAATCTGAATAATAAAAAAATATTTTAGGAAAAATTTTCACTTTTTTGCTCTGTATGTCTTTCCTTGGTTTTCAAACAATTTTGGCTTTAGTTTATTTTACCAAAGTTACCTCTGAGATTTAACCTCCGAAGTATAAAACCGTAATTCCCGTACCTATGAAAGCTCTCTGGAACAACCAAGTGATTGCCGACAGCGATCAAACCGTCGTTATCGAGAATAATCATTATTTTCCTAAAAACAGCGTAAAAGCTGAGTTTTTAAAACCCTCAGATACCCATACTACCTGCCCCTGGAAAGGCTTGGCCTCTTATTACACTATAGAGGTAGATGGGCAACAAAACAAAGATGCGGCTTGGTATTACCCTGAGCCTAAAGAAGCGGCTGCACAAATTAAAAATTATGTCGCGTTTTGGAAAGGCGTAAAGGTAACCGAGTAATGAAGCAGTACGACGTAATTATTATCGGTTCAGGACAGGCGGGTAGTCCGTTGGCCCGCAAAATGGCTAAGGCGGGTAAAAAGGTAGCGATTATCGAAAAACGCTTGGTGGGCGGTACCTGTGTTAACGATGGTTGTACGCCTACCAAAGCTATGGTAGCATCGGCGCGTGCCGCTTATCTGGCCGGGCGTTGCAACAATCTGGGCGTGCATATTGATGGTTACAGCATTGATATGCCGCAGATAAAAAAGCGCAAGGATGCCATTGTAGAGCATTCGCGCAGCGGTAATCAAAAAAGCCTGGAAGAAGATCCGAATATCGATTTGTTGTTTGGAGAAGGCAGCTTTACCGGACCCAAAACCGTACAGGTTATGTTAAATGCCGGAGGTATCGAAGAGCTGACTGCTGAGCAGATTTTTATAAATGCCGGTTTGCAGCCCGTAATACCTGATATTGAAGGCTTGCAGGATATTGATTATTTAATTTCAACAACTATACTGGAACTGGAAACCGTACCGCAGCATATTTTAATTATTGGTGGTAATTACATTGGGCTGGAGTTTGGGCAGATGTTCAGACGGTTTGGAAGCCAGATTACGCTGCTTGAGCGAGGCGAACGTATTATGAGCCATGAGGATGACGACGTAGCTCACGAGATTAGCAATATTTTAGAAGAAGAAGGTATTGCTATCCTCCCAAAAACGCAAGCTACTAAGTTTGAAAAAGATCATCATGGCCGGATACTGGCTACGTTAGATATCGACGGACGCACCGAGGTACAGGAGTGTACCCATGTGTTAATTGCTGCCGGCAGAGAGCCGCAAACCAAAGCTTTAAATTTAGAGGCGGCAGGTATAGCAGTTGATGATAAAGGCTTTGTTAAAGTAAATAATAAGTTGGAAACCAATGTGTCCGGTGTTTATGCACTTGGAGACATCAATGGCGGACCAGCATTTACGCATATTGCTTATAACGATTTTACCATCGTATGGCGCAATTTGTTAAAAAGCCAGGATTTAACTACGGATGATCGTCCGCTACCTTACTGTATGTTTACCGATCCGCAATTGGGTCGTATAGGCATTACTGAGGCTGAAGCCAAAAAGCAAGGACGCAACTATAAAGTAACCGTTCTTAAGATGGAAGATGTAGCCCGCGCTGTTGAGGTAGGTGAAACCCGAGGTTTGATGAAAGCCGTGGTGGATGCCGAAACCAAGCAAATATTAGGCGCAGCCATTTTGGGCGAAGAAGGCGGTGAGATTATGTCGGTACTGCAAATGGCTATGCAGGGCGGCATTACTTATGACCAAATCCGGTATGGCATATTTGCACATCCTACTTACAGCGAATCGCTCAATAATCTTTTCATGAAGCTGGATGAAGAATAACGACCAACAAGGTTTAAGTTCTCTGTAAACTTATTGTTGATTCAGCATATATTTAAACATGATTAAGGTTGAGCACCTCAGTAAGCATTACGGTCAGGCTAAGGCGGTAAATGATATTTCGTTTGAGGTGGTCGATGGAGATAACCTGGTTTTGTTGGGTACCAGTGGCTGCGGCAAAACCACCACCCTAAAAATGCTTAACCGGCTCATCGAACCTACCAGCGGACAAATTTGGATCAATGGTCAGGATATTACCAGCCAATCGCCTGAGTTATTGCGGCGCGGAATAGGTTATGTGCTGCAAAATACCGGCTTATTTCCGCATTATACCATAGTCGAAAATATTGCTGTGGTGCCCAGCCTACTCAAATGGGATAAACAACGCATTAAAAATAGGACTCAGGAACTCATTCAAAAACTGCATTTACCCGATGATGTATTGCAAAAATATCCGCATGAACTGAGCGGCGGGCAACAACAGCGTATAGGCTTGGCACGTGCGTTAATTGCCGATGCGCCCGTTTTATTAATGGACGAGCCATTCGGCGCATTAGATAACATCACTCGCGCTAAAATACAAGACGACTTTAAAACGCTGGACGAGCTGCAACGCAAAACTATAGTGATGGTTACCCACGATGTTCAGGAAGCTTTTGAGCTGGGCGACCAAATAGCAATTATGGACCAGGGACGTATTGTTCAACAAGGCACGCCTGCTGAATTGCTATTTAAACCCGCCAGTCGGTTTGTGAGTGATTTTTTGCAGTCCCAGCGATTGCAATTAGAGTTGAGGTCGGTAAATCTCAACGCCATTGCCTCTGCTTTGCCTGACAATATAGTAGGCGCTCAGGAAGCTGCCTCTTTAAACGGTGCCAGCAGTATATGGCAAGCCATGGAAGTTTTGAAAGACGCCAGGCATCCTGTGAATGTAAAGTTAGCAGACGGTACACTTAAAGCCATAAACTTTACTGATTTAATGTTGGCTTACGAGAGTTATCAAAATCAAGCGAAGGCATGAACGGACAGCAAACCCTATGGCAATTTATGCAGCAGCAATCAGGTAAATTGCTTACCCAAACTGTTGAGCATATTGGCCTTACTTTTATTTCTTTGCTGATTGCCGTTGTAATAGGTTTACCATTAGGCATTTTCATCGCCCGCAAAAAGCAATTTTCTGGCGCGGTACTAGGCATAGCCGGTGTGCTGCAAACCATACCAAGTATAGCGTTATTAGGGTTTATGATACCGTTGTTAGGCATCGGCCCGAAACCTGCTATTGTTGCCTTGTTTTTGTACGCTTTGCTGCCCATCATTCGTAATGCCTTTACGGGTATTACGGGTGTAAATCCATCGGTTAAAGAAGCTGCGCAAGCAATGGGCATGAGTGCTTGGCAGATACTATTTAAGGTAGAACTGCCTTTAGCTATGCCGGTTATTTTGGCGGGTATACGTACCGCTACAGTTATTAATGTAGGGGTGGCAACGCTGGCCTCTTACATAGCCGCTGGTGGTTTGGGCGAATTTATTTTTGGAGGCATCTCGCTCAATAATAGCAATATGATATTGGCCGGGGCTATCCCGGCGGCACTGCTGGCCATTTTGTTCGATTTAGCCTTGGCATTATTGCAAAAAATTAGTTTTAAAAAACTAAAGTTCGGACTATACGCAATGTTGGCTATTGCCATAGTACTTGCCGCTTTATATTTGATTCCAACTTCGTCGTCAAGTAAACTAACGGCTGGTTTTACGCCTGAGTTTATGGGACGCGAGGACGGTAACCTTGGCTTGCAAAAGAAATACGATCTGAAAATACACACGATTGTAATTAATGATGCTGTGATGTATAAAGCGGCTTTCGAAAAAGAAATAGATGTCATCAGCGGTTACTCTACAGACGGGCGGCTCAAAGCTTATAATTTAGTGGTGCTTGAGGATGATAAAAAAATATTCCCGCCTTATTATGCAGCACCCATTGTACGGCAGGACGCTTTGCAAAAGTTTCCGGACCTGGAAAAAGCCTTGAACATGCTAAGCGGCCATATCAACGATTCGGTGATGACGGATCTCAACTACCGCACCGATTACCTGCACCAAACGCCCGAACGCGTAGCCAAAGATTTTTTGGTAGCACAGCACTTATACAAACCCGCCACAGCCGGTAAAAGCGGTACGGTACGCATCGGATCCAAAGTTTTTGGTGAGCAGTACATACTAGCTAATATGTACAGTATGTTAATTGAAGGTTATACGCCTTACCATGCGGCAACTAAAACGGGTTTGGGAGGTACTAAAATTTGTTTTGACGCTCTAACCAATAACCAAATCGATTTTTATCCGGAATATACAGGCACTGGCTTACTGGTTTTATTACAGCCCAATCCAGCTGTTTTACAGCATATTGAAGCGGATAAAGACAAAACCTATCAATACGTGCAACAGCAGTTTATTAAACGTTATAAAATCCAGTGGTTAAAGCCTATTGGTTTTAATAATGCCTATGCCTTAATGATGCGTAAACAGCAAACAGATAAATTAGGCATCAAAACAATTTCGGATTTAAAACGCTTTTTAGATAGTGAACAATAGCATAACCCTTGCTGAACGTTACAAGGCAGTACGCCGCCGTACCGAAGATATTTGCAGCCATTTACAAACCGAAGATTACGTAGTACAGCCGGTAGTGGATGTAAGTCCGCCTAAGTGGCATATCGGGCATACAACCTGGTTTTTCGAAACTTTTGTACTGAAGCCTTATTTTATGGGCTATCAGGAATATAATGCCGATTTCAACTTTGTATTTAACAGTTACTATGAAACCGTAGGGGCCCGGGTGGTGCGTACTGATCGTGGTAATTTGAGCCGTCCTACTGTGTTAGAGGTTTACCGTTACCGCGAGTATGTGGACGAAGCTATGTACAGTTTTTTATGCCACGAGCCATCGCCCGAGGTTAAAGAACTATTTATTTTAGGCTTAAATCACGAAGAGCAACACCAGGAGTTGTTGTACTACGATATTAAATACATTTTGGGTAACAACCCATTAATGCCTGCCTATAATAAAGAATATGTTTCGCCCAAATTTGAACAGCAGCCGGGTTTTGTGAGTATTGCTGAGGGCGTTTACGAAGTAGGGCACCAGGGCGAAGGTTTTTGTTTTGATAATGAATTAAACCGCCATAAAGTCTACCTGAACGCATACGAGATCAGCACTGCTTTAGTAAGCAACGGCGAGTACCTGGAATTTATTAACAGCGGCGGTTACCAGGATTTCAGGCACTGGCATGCCGAGGCTTGGGACTGGGTAAAAACCAACCAGGTAATGGCACCTATGTACTGGCATCAAATAGACGGCGAGTGGCATGTTTATACCTTAAGCGGACTGGAAAAGCTTGACCCGGAAGACACGGTAACCAATATAAGCTATTACGAGGCATACGCTTATGCATCCTGGAAAGGTATGCGCCTGCCTACCGAGTTTGAGTGGGAGGTTGCTGCTACCCAATTTAACTGGGGTAAAAGCTGGGAGTGGACGGAAAGCGCTTATCTGCCTTATCCTGGTTTTAACAAGGCTCCGGGCGCTATTGGTGAGTACAATGGTAAATTTATGGTGAGCCAAAAAGTGCTGCGCGGAGCTTCCATTGCTACCCCGCCGGGGCATAGCCGCATTACCTACCGCAATTTTTTTCACCCCAACTTACGCTGGCATTTTACCGGCATCCGGTTGGCCCGATAACTGATACCTAACATTATGCTACCTATAGAAAATACCGCTACCTCCCCTTTAACCGGGCAAGACTTTGATCATCAATTTTGCGAAGATGTGCTTACCGGGTTAAAGGCTACTCCTAAATACCTGCAGGCAAAATATTTTTATGATGCCACAGGTGATGAGCTGTTTCAGCAAATTATGAATTGCCCGGAGTATTATCCTACCGATTGCGAACTGGAAATATTTACACAGCAAACAAAAGCTTTGGCCAAGGCACTCATTGCTGATGGCAGCGCTTTCGACTTGATCGAATTGGGGGCGGGCGATGCCATGAAATCGACTTATCTGCTTCGCGAATTAATTAGTCAGCAAGCCGATTTTACGTATCTGCCCATTGATATTTCGGGGCATGTAATTAACTTTTTAGAAGAAACCCTTCCGGTTACTTTGCCCGGTATTAAACTTAAAGGGCTTACCGGCGAGTATTTTAACATGATGGGCGAGGCAGCCCGTATATCTCCCCGCCGTAAAGTAGTGCTGTTTTTAGGCTCAAACATTGGTAACATGCCGGTTGCCGAGGCCGAGGAGTTTTGCCTGGAGTTGCGCAAACACTTGTCTGCTGGAGATCGGGTGCTGATGGGTGTTGATTTAAAAAAGAATCCACATACCGTATTAGCTGCCTACAACGATGCCGCTGGCTATACAAGACGTTTCAACCTTAACTTGCTGGAGCGTATTAACCGCCAGTTGAACGCCAATTTTGATGTAAGTAAGTTTGAACATTATCCTACCTACGACCCTGAAACCGGTTCGTGCAAAAGTTATTTAATCAGTTTGGACGATCAGAAGGTAGAGCTTTGTGATGAGACTGTTACTTTCCGCAAAGACGAATACATCTTTATGGAAATATCACAAAAGTATACTGTGACCGAGGCTAACCAGATGGGAGTACACGCCGGATTTAAGCCGACAGTAAACTTTTCTGATAGCCGGAACTGGTTTTTGGATACTTTATGGTTAGCGATTTAACGAAAACGTTTTAGTATTATATGCATCACTGATGCAATTTTAATCGATTAAAATTTATCTTATTGCTCTAAATTTATTTGTTTTGCGAGGCAGATAAATAAGATCGATATGGAAAGCTTTTCGCTAAAAGATAAAGTTATTATAGTAACAGGTGGCACCGGTGTTTTAGGGGATGCTTTCGTAAAAGGTATAGTAGATGCCGGCGGTATTGCAGGCATTTTAGGCCGTAATGAAAAGGTTGCTACCGAGCGTGCCGAGGCTATAAACGCCTCGGGTGGCAGAGCCATTGCTTTAGTAGCTGATGTACTTAACGAAGAGCAATTAATTGCAGCCCGCGACAAAGTAATGCAAGCTTATGGCCGTATTGACGGACTGGTGAACGGTGCCGGCGGCAATATGCCGGGTGGCGTGATACAGCCCGATCAGGACTTGTTTACCATGAACATGGACGGCATGCGTCAGGTTATGGAGCTTAACCTTTGGGGCACTTTAATGCCTACACAGGTTTTTGGTAAAGTAATGGCTGATGGCGGCAAGGGTAGCATCGTAAACATTTCGTCGATGGCAGCGCAGCAGGCCGTTACAAAGGTATTGGGTTATAGTATGGCTAAAGCAGCTATTGATAATTATACCAAATGGTTTGCTTTAGAGGCAGCCAACAGATATGGTGATCGTATTCGCATGAATGCTATTGCACCGGGATTTTTCCTGACCGAGCAAAACCGTACGCTACTTACCCAGCCTGATGGCAGCTATACTGAACGTGGTAACCTGGTAATGTCTAACACACCGTATAAAAGATTTGGTAAGCCTGAAGAGCTAGTGGGAGCTTTAGTCTGGCTTTTAAGCGATGCTTCTGCTTTTGTAAGCGGAACGGTGGTATACGTTGACGGTGGTTTTTCTATGTTCAGTGGCGTGTAACTCACCTTTTGATAAAACAAAATGGGGTCCTGGCATAATGCCAGGACCCCATTTTGTTTTAAAGTAACTTATGATCAAATAACAGGAGGTAAATCCAGGTGATGATAAATACCAGCGGAATCATTACCGGCGAAATACGCTGAAAGGTGCGGTCCCATTTATTACCGTTTAGCATAGGATAGTGGAACTCGCTCGAGCTGCCATCGGTATGTCCCTTATAATTCATGCGTAGTTTACGCATGTAAAATATACCCGCCAGTACATCTATAAAAGTAAAAATAGAAACAATCAGCGCCGCTATCGGAAAAATAACGGCCAGCATTTCTTGTTTTTTAAAAAGCTCGGGCGTGGGGGCTTTGGCTGTGACCAGCATAGCATAAACGTTAAAAAAAAACGACTGTCCTATGGATAGCCATATAACGCGTTGATTTACGCCATTATCGTGATGCTCAATCTGAGCCCGGCTTATCCGGTATAATTCTGAAGGAAGCGGTTCTTGTTGTTCGTCTGCCATTAGTTAAATATTAACAGTTTAAACAACAATATTTTACAGGTGCAGTTTTGCTTTATTTTCTTTCTAATGAAAAATTTACATTAATGATTAAATTGGCTGCGAAGCTCCATTTTGCGTTAATCTAAGCCAATGAAAACTTGTCTTTGCGGCCAACTTTTTCAATTTTAATCTGACCTGCTTCTTTCAGTTCGGCAAGTGGGGCAGTAATTTGCCGGCTTATTTTTTTTGCGTCTGATCGTGGCTCATATTGTGCCATTGCATTGGCAATGTCTTCGTTAAAGCCCGAACCAATCTCTTTTAAGGCAAAACCTATCTTTTGATTAATTGGGAGGTCTTCGTTATACTTTGCCGGTATATCTAAAGGCACAGCCGGTTCGGCAACGCTGGTTTGCTCTTCAGTATTGGTATCATCTTTCGGTGCGGTAACCGGACTTTTTGGTGCAGGTGCTTTTGTTTCACTTACTTTTGGTGGCTGCGGTGCTACTGCGTTATCACTTTTTATTTTTGAAGAGGTAGGTGCAGAAGCCGTAAAGCCTTGCAACAATGTTTCAAATCGTTTAGCTTCTTGCTGATGAAAAGCAACCTGCTGTTTTAAGTACTCTACAATATCCTTTTCTGTAATGTTAGGCATGGTAAAATAATAATGGTATTATTTTACTTACAATGTATTATTTATATTGTTTTGATCCCCAAAAAGGAATGAAGCTTACATGGCAATATTGCTATCAATCCTTGGGTCTTCAGGTAAAATTTCCATATCAGGGAACTCAATATACTCGGCATACCACTGTATAGCACTAATTACATCCAATGCATCGTCAGGGGTGATATTGATGGTTTCGAAAGCATAAAGTTTATCGTCGGCGTAACCGTACAGTTGTATTTCGTTACCGTCAGGAGTAAAATCTTCTTCGCTAACGCAGTAAACTTTTACCTTAAGCGCAGTATCACGCGAGTGGATCACGTCTCGGCAAGGGTCGTTAGGGTCAGTGGCTAATAAAAAGACGTTGTAATCCATTGTATCGTAATATAACTATACAACTGCTAACACGCTAACATTAATATGGTTTAATATTTATATTAACTAAAGTGACATTTATTAGAGGAAAGGTAAATTGTTAAATTGCTTTTAAGGTTAAAAATTTTCTCAACAATAAATGATGAAACTTGTAATATGTACATTATGAAAAAGCAGAATTTAAGATACATTATAGTAGTAGCCATACTTTGTACTATGGCAGCCTGTAGAGATAATCCCTATAATTCATACGGAGGGCCGTCTAATAACCCACATGATACGGCTGCGGCCCGGCGCGATACCAGTTCTATTGGCTTGCGCACCGACGGGCGACAGTGAGTGCAAAATAAACGTGGAATAATCAACGCGAAATACCACGGCGCTTAGTAAATATTTCCCCAAAAGAAATTTACAGATAGCCGGAAACGGTGGATTTATAGCTGAAAAAATAAATTTAACTTATGGTATCTGTTTTGCGTATAAGAGAGAGCCCTACTCTTAAGGGCTGTTTTTCATAGGTAGATGTAGAGTCGGGTAGCTGCGAGAGCAATCCGACTTTCTTTTTTTATGGAGCTTGGTATCTGCGGAGTGCCTCCTCACCAAATCGCAGTAGATCACTGGCTGTAATAAATCCCACTGTGTTTAAAATAATTTGCCCTTTAGGATTAAAGACAATCAGGGTAGGGTAGGCCCGCATACCCCATTCTTGCGCCAGGTAAGGGTTTTTTGCGCTTTCCATGTTTAAAGCCGTGTTAATAAAGTTCTTATTGTAAAACGCTGCTGCTTTAGGATTTTTAAAAGTTGTTGCCTTTAGCATTTTACATGGGCCGCACCAGGTAGCATAGGCATCTACAAATATGGGTTTATTTTGCGCGGAGGCCTGTTTCAAAGCTTCGGCCCAGGTAGTAGCCGTAAAATTGATTTGGCAGTCGTTGGTTTGGCTGTTAGCATTTATGCTAATTATTATAAGCAATAATAAAGTGATAATGCCGGTGCGTGTTAGGTATACTTTGATCATGTAATTCTATATAACAAAAAAAGGATCAACAGCCGCCAATAGCAGCTGTTGATCTTTTAAAATATTATGGGCGGCGTTCTTCGCGTTGCGGGCGTTGGCGCCATTGTTCCATTTGCTGCTGGCGCTGTTGTTGCATCTGTTGCCGCTGCTGGTCGGCCTGCTGGCGTTGTTGTTGCCGCTGTTGTTCCATTTGCTGGCGCTGCTGATCGGCCTGTTGACGTTGCTGATCCATCTGTTGCTGTCTCTGCTGCTGCATTTGCTGCTGCATTTGCTGCCGCTGTTGGTCTGCCTGTTGCCGTTGCTGATCCATTTGCTGTCTCTGCTGATCGAACTGTTGCCTTTGCTGTTGCCTTTGTTGCTCCATCTGTTGGCGACGTTGGTCATCCATCTGTTGCCTTTGCTGGTCAAGTTGCTGACGCTGCTGCTGGCGTTGTTGATCGTCCATTTGCTGACGCTGTTGCTGACGCATCTGATCCATCTGCTGACGTTGCTGATTTTGCTGAGCATCGTTTTGCTGACGTTGCTGCCGCATCTGTTCCCAACGTTGCTGTTGCGCTTGCTGACGCTGTTGGTCAGCCTGCTGGTTTTGCTGATCAGGAATTATCTGTTGCTGGCGCTGTACATCGCGTTGGCGTTGCTGTTCCATTTGTTGCCTGCGCTGGTCAAACCGCTGTTGCCTGTCAGGATTAGCTTGCTGGTTGGGGTCGCCACCGTTAAACTGGCCATAACGTCCACGTTGCCCACGCTGATCGTTCGGCTGCCCGTTTTGGTCTGCCTGCTGCTGGCCATTTTGTTGCTGCCCATCGCGGTTAGGCTGATTGCCTCGTTGCCATGGCTGTCCGTCGCTATTACGGTTTCTACCGTTATACCTGTTCCGGTCATTGTTATTATCCGAAGAGCCTGGGCGGTTAGCTGGCTGATTGTTTTTATCAAGTCTTCTGCCATTGTTAAAACCATTACTACGGTCGTATACACGCACAAAGTTCCGGTTATTATCGTTACGTGCGGCATCAGCCAAACGTGCGGCATTAATACGGTTTGTAATAGCACGGTTGCGGTCGCCAATGTTAAAATTAGGGTTAGCATTGCGATATGCTCTGGCATCTATCACTCGGCTCGGATGCACATCTTCACTACGCCTTACCATAGGGCGGTAGATGTTTAGTGTGTTGTTATTAAAGTACGGTCTGCGCGGACTGTTGATATTATTAATGTTATAAATCTGGATACGATTACGTGTTACACGTTCAATGTCATTAACGCGCGGGCCGGCAATATATCGGTTGTTATTGTAGGTATAATAGTTACGTATCACGTTGCTGCGTCCATAAATGTTAATTACTGTGGTGCGTGGCAGGTAATAGTTATAAATAGATGGGCTGGTGATATACGCCTGTGGTGCGAAGGTCCAGTAATCGGGCGGCATGTTATAGCTGCCAAAAGAGGCATCAATACTTAAACCGGGTCCTAAGGGTGCCCATCCGTAATAATTATCTACGGTGCGCCAGTCAACCCAGGCCGGTCCCCACTCATAATCGGGTATCCATTCCCAGCCATAGTAATCGTCAAAACGCCAGCGGCCGTAATGAAAAGGTGCCCAACCCCAGTCGTAATCAGATACCCAGGTGTTGCCATACTCAGTCATCACCCAATGGCCATTAGTGGCGTACGGTCTGAAATCTTCGTCCACATCGGGTACCCAAACAGTACCGTACTGCGGATCATCTACCCAAGTGCCGTAAGGCTGCAGACCATCATAAAAATCCTGAAAGGTAATATAATCGCCTTGTGCGCTTGCCTTTTGAGGAGTTGCAAAAAACAGCAACAATGCTGTGCAACTCAGTGTTATATATCGAAAAAGCAATCTCATATTGTTTTTGTTGTGTGTATGTATATTTATCAGACTTGATGTATCAAAAAGTGTTTAACGCTTAGTAATTTATATTGTGTAAATATTTTAAGGTGGTTCCACCGACCGAAGAATTTTATGCGATACTATGTTGATGTAATATTTATTAAATAATTTTGACCACATTATTTTAAGAGAAGGATTTATGAGTACAGTGAATATCCCGCGCTTAGACTTAGATACATACAAAAATGGTGATGCAGAAAGCCGTAAAAGATTTTCTGATGCCATAGGTGCAGCGTTTAACGAAACCGGTTTTGTAACCATTACTAACCATGGTTTAAGTAAAGAATTGATTGATTGCTTATATCAGCAGGTTAAAAGCCTTTTTGCTTTGCCCGAGGATGTGAAGTTAAAATATGAAAAACCTGAACTGGCCGGGCAGCGTGGTTATACCAGCAAAGGCAAAGAAACGGCTAAAGGTTTTAAGGTTCCTGATTTAAAAGAATTTTGGCAAATTGGCCAAACTGTTACTGATGGCGACCCGATTAAGGAACAGTATCCAGATAATGTTTATGTAGACGAACTGCCTGAATTTAATACTGTTACCCGCGAGGTATACCAAAAACTGGAAGCCGCAGGTACCTTGTTGCTGGAAGCTATTGCTACTTACCTGGGTTTGCCGCAAGACTACTTTGACAGCAAAGTACATAACGGTAACTCAATACTGCGTACACTGCACTACTTCCCGATCGAAGATCCGGATGCTTTGGCTCCCGATGCGGTACGTGCCGGTGCACATGAGGACATTAACCTGATTACATTATTGATTGGCGCCAGTGCTGATGGGCTGGAGCTGTTGACCCGCGATAATGAGTGGTTCCCGGTAAAAGCTCATGGCGAAGATGTGGTAGTAAATGTAGGTGATATGCTGCAGCGTTTAACCAACAATAAATTAAAATCAACTACACACCGTGTAGTGAACCCGCCAAGAGAGGAAATGAAAAATTCACGTTTCTCGGTGCCATTCTTCTTGCATCCAAAATCTGATATGGATCTAACTTGTCTGGAAAGCTGCATCGATGAGCAACATCCAAAGAAATACACTGACATGACTGCCGGTGAATATTTGGATGAACGCCTGCGTGAAATCGGACTGAAAAAGTAACCGATAAAAAGTGCTTATACAAAACGACCGGTGGTGAAAACGACCGGTCGTTTTTATTGAAAATAAACGAAGTTAATATTGGTAATTTAATTCAGTTTACCCATTTCGGTCTGTACAGCCCTGAAAAACTCAGCGCTATGCTGCGAGCCAATAATATAAACTAAACCGTCGCGGTCGGTAAGGTGTAAGGCTTCGTTACCGGCAGTATAAAAACGGATAGAACCCTTACTGTGCAGGTTGTATACCGGGTTGTTAAACCAGTAACGGCTGTAAGTGCCTTTTTCAACCTTCACAATACTCTTTAGGTCAATTTTTACCAGGCGGGTAGTCCATAAGCCGTTTAATAAAATGCTTTGGTTCTGCACCCGGGTACTAAAATGTACAACAAATCCTAAAATAATAGAGATGATGATGATGGCGAAGCCGACTACGATCAGAATATCGGCATTTTCGTCGGTAAAAAAATAGACGGCAAAGCAAACCATAGCCAATACCAGCCTGATGGTTACCGGTATCCATTCTCTGCCTAAATACTGTTTTTCAATAAATGCCGGTGCGCTACCTGTCATGGTTTAATAGTTCGAAGATAATAACTTTTTTGGTTTGTGATGTTAACTTGTACCGGTTGTCTAACCGGTAACCGGCAACCCATATGATATCGCCGTTGCCATTAACCAGTATAGGTATACGTAATTTTTGAAAGCGGGGTGCCTTTTGATTGATAAAAAAGTCGCTCAGCTTTTTACGCGAATGCATCCCCAACGGCATAAAATAATCGCCTTCCTGCCAGCTCCTCATGGTTAGCGGGTAAACCAGTAAATCTTCATCCACTGCTGCAATATAATTATTCGGCGCGGCCGAATAAGGCGCAGGCGCATGGGCTATCCTTAAAGTAACATCGGCATATTGTTTTTCCTGGTCTTCTTTTTCAATGTAAACAGGCGCAAGAGCTAAGTCAGTTTTAGGAGTAATGATTAAGCTCTCACGATCAAGCAAAAGATTAAATCCGGCAGACTCAAATGTTCTTCCGGCGTGCTTAGGTAACGCGCTGATTACGTCATCTAATACAGTATCATTAAAACCATAGGCTTTCAGCAGTTCGCCCAACAATAAACGTTGTGGCTGCAGTTGTAAAACGCCTGCTTTTGAGATGTGAGTTTCGTTGCCCTGCTGTTTAACAAGTTTTTGTTTTATGGCCTGTACTTGCTGTTGCAACAGTTGTTCCAGCTCACGGAAGAGAGATAAATTCCGTTTAAAAGTGTTTTCGAGATTGGGATTGAGTTCTTTGAGTTTGGGGATAACCTCGTGTCTGATTTTATTGCGGGCATATTTGGTAGAAGCATTAGAACTGTCTTCGCGGTATTGTAATTGATTTTGCGACACAATGTCTGTAATCTGTTGCCGGTTTAAAAACAGTAACGGGCGCACCCAGTGACCGTTTTGAGACAAAATACCGTGCAATCCAGCTATACCTGTACCGCGTGTAAGGTTTAACAATATAGTTTCGATTGTGTCGTTTTGGTGGTGTGCCAGCGCAACGGTATGATAATGATGCTGTTGCCTTATCTGCTCAAACCACTGGTAGCGCAGTTCGCGGGCGGCCATCTGGATGGATATTTTTTGCTTTTCCGCGTAGGTTAACGTGTCAAAGTTGATAGTGTGAAACGGTACTTGTAACTCAGCCGCCAGTGATCGGCAAAAGTCCTGATCAGCATCGGCTTCGGCATCACGCAACTGAAAATTGCAATGAGCAATACCAAAAGTGTAATCGGCAGCTTTGAGCAAATGAACTAACAGTACAGAATCCATGCCTCCGCTTACCGCAGCCAACACATTGTCTTGGCGATTAAAAAGCTGATGCTGCTCAACATAAGCAGTAAAGTTTTGAACGGGCAGCATGGTCAAAATTATTAATTTAAATAACCGCAATCAAACAACTAATTTTGTAGTGTGAGAAAATATCTCTTTCTATTTATATTCTTCCTAATCAATGTTACGGTATGGGCACAAAACGCCCTCAGCGCACCATCGTAAATCTGGTACAATCAGAGCGTTCGGTGGGGGTAAAGCTCAACGGTGAAGATATTCTTAAAGTTTACAAAGGCGTATTTAAGCAGGAGAGTTCTACACTTAGATCGGATAGTGCCTATTTCTATCCGCAACGTAATTCGTTTGATGCCTTCGGTAACGTAAATATTAATCAGGGAGATACGCTTAACGTATATGGCGATAAGTTGTATTACAACGGAAATACCCACGTAGCACTGGTTACCAATAATGTACGCATGGTTGACCGCGATGCTACACTGACTACCAATTACCTTACTTACAATACCGCCACACGCATTGGCACTTACACCGGTGGAGGTAAGTTGGTGAATAAAGACAACACGTTAATTAGTAAAAACGGTTATTATTTTGCTAACTCGCGTGACGCCTATTTTAGGTATGATGTAGTGCTTACTACGGTTGATGCTACTATCAAAACCGATACCTTGCGGTATAATTCGGGTACGCGTATCTCTTATTTTTACGGGCCTACCCGCATATTGGGTAAAGATAAAGATACTTTATATACAGAAAGAGGTAACTATAGTACGGTAGTAGAGCAAGCCTTTTTCAGCAAGAACAATGTGTACACCCAAACTACCAAATCTTTAAAAGGCGATAGTTTATTTTATGATCGCTTAAAAGGTTATGGCCGTGCGGTGAGCAATGTTACTTTTAATGATAATGAGCAAAAGGTAACTATTAAAGGGCAATTGGGTACCTATTACCGGGCAACGGACCGGGCTGTAATTACCGAACAGCCTTATGTAATTATGATTACTGAGCAGCGCGACAGTTCCCAAACAGATAGCGTAAAGCCAAAGCGCCCCGCTATTGTTAAAAGCACTCGTGCCAAGGCGACTGCCGCAGTAAAAAAAACAACGCCGGTTAACTCCAAGCCACTTGCTAAAGTGCCCGGCAACATCACAGCCTCAGACACTACCCGAGCTAAAAATGATTCGCTTGCTCTAAAGCCACCTCCAAAAATTAAACGCGATACCATTTATTGGGGAGCTGATACCATCGAAACGCAGATATTAACATACAAATCTCTACGCGAAATGCAGGAGCGAATGCGTTTAGCTGGTATAAAGGATACCTCAGTAAAAAAACCAAAGGCCGAGACTCCTACCCGGGTGCCTTTAAAACTATCAACGCCTAAGAATTTAATAGCCATGCCGCCTGTCGGTATTAAAATGGACATGAGCTTTTTGCGGCCGGATATTTTTGGTAAGCCGCGCGAGCGCGATACTACACAAAAGGCAAAAACTGCTCCGGCTGTGGCTGCAGTAAAAAGGCCGGTTGTAAAACCTAAAGTGCCCGTTAAACTCGATTCGGTTTATTTGCGGCGACAATTTAATTTAAGCGATACGGCACGCATCCGTATTTTGAGCGCCCATCATCACGCCAAAATTTTTAAATCGGATTTGCAGGCCAAGGCTGATTCTATGTTTTACAGTTACGCCGACTCCACCATGCGTTGCTTTGTGGATCCGATTATCTGGACACAGGGTTCGCAGATTTCGGGAGATACGATTTACCTGCAATTAAAGAATAAGAAGATTGATAATATGGATGTGTTTTTGTCGGCCTTTACGGTTAATATAGACAACAAAGATTCTACCCATTTTAACCAGGTGGCAGGTAAGCGAATGAAGGGATTTTTTGCCAATAATAAGTTTCAGCGGCTTTTTGTGGATGGCAACGCCGAAACCATTTATTTCAATCGCGACAGCACCAAAAAAGTAACCGAACTGATGCGAACCATTAGCAGCCGCATCCGGATAAATTTTAAAGAGAACAAAGTAAATAACGTCACCTGGCTTACTAAGGTAGAAGAGGAGGCCATCCCTATTAAGGATGTAAAAGAGGACGATAAAATATTGAAAGGCTTTTTGTGGAAGCCTAAAGAACGACCGCAAAACAAAGAAGCTATTATTTACGCGGCGGCTATTCGCAAAAAGGCGGCGGCTAAAAAGGCAGCGGCAGCAAAGGCTCCACCAGGGAAAGGCAAGAAGGCAACAGATGCAACTGCTAAAAAAGTTCCGGCTAATGCAACTGAGGCCCTAAAACCAGCATTGGCACTGCCAGACTCAGCAACGGTTAAAGCCGTTAAAGACTCGGTATTGAAGCTGTTGCCCGGTAAGCAGGAGGTAATTGATTCGGTAAAGAATAAACTATTGAAACCATAATAAACAAACAGGTGTAGCAGATGATGCTTACACCTGTTTGTTTAAAAATGCAATCAGTTTTTCCATAGCAATGGCCCGGTGACTGATGCGGTTTTTTTCTTCCATGCTCATTTCTGCAAAGGTGATGTTATAACCTTCGGGCTCAAAAATAGGGTCGTAACCAAAGCCCTCGGCACCGGCTTTTTCTTGGCGAATGCTGCCGTAAATCACGCCCTCAAAAAAGTGTTCCTGCCCGTTCCATATCAACGAAATTACAGTACGAAAGTTGGCTCTGCGATTACTAATGCCTTGCAGGTTCTGCAATACTTTTTTAATGTTAGCCTCGTGGTTACCATGCTCGCCGGCATAACGCGCTGAGTAAACGCCCGGTTCGCCGTTCAGGGCATCAATCTCCAGTCCGCTGTCATCACCAAAACAATTAAGCTTGTATTTGTCAAAGATGTAATGGCTTTTAATTGAAGCATTTGCCTCGAAGGTAGTTCCGTTTTCTTCGATTTCGTCATGGCAGCCAATATCAGTAAGGCTTTGCAATTGCAGGCGGTTGCCAGTTTTGGCTGCAACCTCCTGTAGCTTATGTTGGTTGTGGGTAGCAAATGCAAGCGTTGCAGGCATGTTATAAAGTTTTTATCTGGTTCCAGAATAATTTTGTGTTTTCCTTTTGCCCCATCATCTCATCAAAACTAAAAGTATAAAGCGCACGGTAACCGGCAGCTTCTATAATTTGGTTGAGCGGCAGGATAGGCATATCGGCAGGTAAAGCAGATTTACCAAGCACCATCAATTTTTGGGGTTTAAAATATTCGAAAAACTGTTTCCAGTTATGATCGCGGTAGTGGTTGATGTTTACAATGGCTATATCATCCATCGTAAAATTAAGTCTCCCTAAAGTGCTGGTCAAAGGAGCCAAGTGCGCGTCAGCTATAAAATCTGCGCCCGGGTAATGAGTGAGTATCAAAAAGTTTTTTTGATTGCCGCCCTTGTACTTAAATACCGGCGCAGGCGTTTCAATAGGAGCGGCAACAGGCTGTTCGGCAGTTGGTTCTTCTACGCGGGCAGTTGGTTGGCTGTAAAAATCTTTGTCTGCTTTAAGCAGGTAAAGTTCTTCGGGTAAAAAGTAAGTTAACTGGCCTGGTAGTATTTCCGCTTTCACTTTAACAATTTTTAACAAAAATAGCTAAAGCAACTGAGGGTTTATGGGCATATTCGCATATTATTAGCCTACAAGCAGATAATGACATATTTATGCGCCCTAAGTGCAGAAAATTTGCGAAATTCGGAGGTTTATTCAACGTTTAGCCTGCACATGGCTCAACGGTTACATTAGTGTACATGAGAAAGTTTGGAATAGTATTTTTAAGTTGTTTATTAGCATTTACCGTGGCCCGTGCGCAACGCAGCACTTTAGATAAAGTAGCCGGTGTGGTGGGTAGCAGTGTTATTTTACAGTCGGATATCGAATTATCTTACGCCCAGTATTTGGCCAATGGCGGCCAGCCCGACCCAAGTGTTAAGTGTACCATCTTAAGCAGGTTGCTTACTCAAAAGCTATTAGCTCAGCAAGCTATTATTGATAGTGTTAGCGTTACTGAAGATGACGTTGACAACCAGATAGACCGCCGTATGCGCGGTATGATGCAGCGTGCCGGCGGGCAAGACCGTTTAGAGCAATTTTTAGGTCGTTCGTTAATTCAGTACAAGGATGAGATTCGCCCCGATATTAAAGAGCAAATGGTGGCTGAAAAAATGCAGGGTAAAATTACCGAGAAGGTAAGTGTTACTCCGCAGGAAGTTAAACGCTTTTTTGATAAGATTCCTAAAGACAGCTTGCCGTCTTACAACAAAGAGGTTGAGGTAGGTGAGATCGTTTTTCAGCCTAAATTAAACAAAGACGAAAAACAGTTTTACCGCGATAAAGCCGAAGGTTTGCGCACCCGCGTTAAAAACGGCGAAGACTTTGGTAACATTGCCCGTTTATATTCTCAGGATCCGGGTTCGGCACCTGAGGGTGGTGATTTAGGTTTCTTTGACCGGAGTACGATGGCTAAAGAGTTTACCGCTACGGCGTTTAAATTAAAGGCCGGTGAGATTTCGCCGGTATTTGAAACTGAATTTGGTTTCCACTTCTTACAGGTAATTGAGCGTCGCGGCGAGCAGGTACATGCCCGTCACATCCTGGTGATTCCGGTGGTGACACCTGGCAGTTTGGAGCGAGCCAAATTAAAGGCCGATAGTGTTTACAAGCTGATTACTAAAAACAAGCAGATCGATTTTTCGACTGCTGCTTCGGTTTACTCAGACGATAAAGAGACTAAGTACAACGGTGGTATGCTGATGAATGCCGAAGATGTGCAATCACGCTCTACGCTCATACCAACCAATAAACTTGATCCGCAGGTTGCCTTGGTGGTTGATACCATGAAAGTGAACGAAATTTCAAAGCCACAACTGATCACTGCACAGGATGGTAAGCAAAGCTATAAAGTGCTTTACCTGCGCTCGGTAACTGATGCACACAAAGCTAACCTGGCACAAGATTTACCTAAGCTTAAGGAAGTTGCCCAAGCCGATAAAGTTAACCGTTCGGTAAGTGAGTGGTTCGAGAAAAAGAGAAAGAGTACTTTTATCCGTATCGATCCTGAATATCAGTCATGTTCCCAGTTGAAAAACTGGTTAGAAAAACCTGAGCAAACCGCGCAAGTTAAGCCTTAATATCATCTATGTCGTCATACCGTTCAGAAGTAGAAGCTGCTGATGCTTTAAAGCAGGCCTATCAAAACATCAAAGCCGAAATAGGTAAAGTTATTGTAGGGCAGGATGAAGTGGTTAAATCGGTATTGATTTCTATTTTTAGTAACGGGCATTGCTTACTGGTAGGTGTGCCGGGCCTGGCAAAAACGTTATTAGTACAAACCATTGCCCGCGTGTTAGACCTTAACTTTAACCGCATACAGTTTACGCCCGATTTAATGCCATCAGATATTGTTGGTTCGGAAATATTAGGCGAAGACCGGCATTTTAAGTTTATACCTGGCCCTGTGTTTTCGAACATTGTGCTGGCTGATGAAATTAACCGTACACCGCCTAAAACACAGGCCGCGCTGTTAGAGGCCATGCAAGAAAAGGCGGTAACTGCTGCCGGTGTAACGCATAAGTTAGATCAGCCGTTTTTTGTACTGGCTACCCAAAATCCTATTGAACAAGAGGGGACTTACCCACTGCCCGAAGCGCAGTTAGACCGCTTTATGTTTAACGTCACTTTGAGCTATCCTACGTTTGCTGAGGAGTTACAGGTTGTTAAAAGTACCACGTCAACCCGGCAGGTACAGTTAAATAAAATAATCGGCGCTGCCCAGATTGTGGAGTTTCAGCAGTTAGTGCGCAATATCCCGGTAACTGATCATGTACTGGAGTATGCGGTACGTATGGTGGCCAAAACGCGTCCGCAAGGCGAGCTGGCTACACCTCAGATAAAACGGTTGCTCAATTGGGGAGCAGGGCCCAGAGCTTCGCAGTTCTTGATCTTAGGTGCTAAATGTCATGCGGTTATCAGTGGCAAATATTCGCCCGATATTGAGGATGTGCAGGCAGTAGCCAAGCCTATTTTAAGGCACCGTATTGTAAGGAGTTATCATGCCGAGGCCGAAGGCTTATCTACCGATCAGATTATCGAGCAGTTGTTCTAAAAAGCATAAACTAACTTAAAATATAAAAAAGGTCCGTGCATGATAAACATACACGGACCTTTTCATTTTCTTCCGGACGGAAGGTTTACTTACGCTTTGGTAGTTGCGGCTTTTTTGGTAGCAGCAGCTTTTGCTTCTTTTTTGCAGCAAGTGCCATCACATTTTTTCTTGCCTTTGCCATGGTCGTGGGCAAAAGATTGTGCAGCCGACAAACTGAAGGCAGCTACCATAATTAATGCTAATTTTTTCATAATTGTATAATGGATCAATATAGTTTTAAGATAAACGGTTAAGCCAGCTCTGCCAGTATAGTACGGCCACCTTTTACTTTATCGCCCAGGTTTACATTAACCTTGGTACCTAAAGGTAAAAAGATGTCCACTCTCGAACCAAATTTAATAAATCCGAATTGCTGGCCTTGTTCTACTTCCTCGCCTTCCTTTACATACCATACAATACGACGCGCCAAAGCACCGGCAATTTGCCTGAATAATACGGTTACACCAGACTCATTTTCGATAGCAATGGTAGTACGTTCATTTTCGGTAGATGATTTCGGATGCCATGCTACCAGATATTTACCCGGATGGTATTTAAAGTACTTAACTACACCGGCTATAGGGTTACGGTTAACGTGCACATTAACCGGCGACATAAAAACCGAGATTTGAATGCGTTTATCTTTTAAAAACTCAGGCTCTTCTACTTCTTCAATAACCACTACTTTACCATCAGCCGGGCATATCACATGCTGGTTATGCGTTGTAATATCAAAGTTCGGGCTGCGGAAAAACTGCAGGATAATTACAAACAGTAAAAACGACAGCGTATAGATGATCCATTTAAGGATGGTGGCATCGGGATAGTAAAAGTGAACCAGCGCATTCAGTACAAAAATGAACAAAATGCACAAGGCCATGGAGGTGTAACCTTCTTTATGAAAAGTCATAGCTTTTTATGAGTGTATTAAAACGTCAAAATTAATAATTAACCAATAGAGCAACACAAAATCTTTTCACTTATATACAAGCTTGTGTTGCAAAACAATAGTAAGGCGTTAAATAGGCTGTTTTAATTACGGATTGAATACCAGGTACAAATAAGCAAAAACTACCGGCGCAGCCAGCAGCAAGCCATCAAACCTGTCGAGCAGGCCGCCGTGGCCTGGCAATATGCCGCCAGAGTCTTTGATGTTAATACTGCGCTTAAGCATCGATTCTACCAAATCGCCTGCCGTGCCAATCACACCAATAATGATGGCTACAGATACCCATTGGCGCCAAACCATTTCATGAAAATACAGGCTGATAATGTACCCTGCTAAAGCACTGATCAGAATACCGCCAATAAAACCTTCCCATGTTTTTTTAGGAGAATGACGTTCAAAAAGCTTGGTTCGGCCAAACTGTCGGCCAACTAAATAAGCGCCCGTATCATTAGCCCAAAGCATCAGCAAAAATCCCATTGGGATGTGCGCATTAAAGCCGCCGTTGGTTACAAAGCCCAGCGTATGAAAAAATGTAAAAGGAATAATGGTAAACAGCAATCCTAAAAAAGTATAGCCGATATTAGCAAACGGATGCTCCAAATCGCGGAACAGCTCCTGGATAAAAACAGCTGCCAGCGGTAAAATCAGTAAAAAGATAGCTTTATGTATGGCTGCTGCACCTGTTAGGGTATCGAAATAAAAAGATGCTGCAAAAGCACCGTATATCAGCACCCCGTTAATTAAACCAATAATGGTATTAGGCTGACGGCCGCTTTTTTTGAGCAGGCCATAAAACTCTTGCAGGCAAAGCAAACCTAACAAGCCATAAAAAACAGAGTATACGATAGGGCTGGCAAAAAAAGAGCCCAGCATTACTACAATAAAAACCAGTCCGGTGATGGCGCGTGTTTTCATAAACTAATTTGGTTCATCACCATCAATTCAATGGCGCGGCTAAAATCTTCTTCGTGAATATACACTTCAATGTTACCAAAATTACGGTGCGACGATGACTGCCTGTTAAGCAGCACCGCACCAATTTCGTGTTCAATAAGTACTTGTTTTATAATTTCGGCCTGATAATAATCGGTTGAAGTATAAATTTTAACCCAATTTTTTTCCATTAACAATAGGTAGGTGTTTTTTTTCGTAAGCTGTTTTTCGGTAAGCCCAAAACAAAATTACGGTTATTATCACACTAAAAATATACGAACCATAACTAAACGTGTTTTGATCATTTAAATTAAGCTTAATAATTTTATGGTTGTACAGGTAAGTGGTTAATACCGCCGTTCCGTTATTTAAAAAGTGGGCCCACACGGCAGGCCACACACTACCAGTCCAGGCTGTAAAGTAACCAAAGAAAACGCCCAGCATTAGCCTTGGCAAAAAGCCAAAAAACTCCATGTGGAATGCGCTGAACAATGCTGCCGTAATCCAGATAGCCAGGTGGGTACTGCTCGTCCATCGCAATAAAATAGTTTGTAAACAACCCCTAAACATAAACTCCTCGGCAACGGCTGTAACCAATGCTACCAGTAAAAGTACTTTTACCAGATCTACCCAGGTATCCATCTTTAATAGTACAGCGGTTGCTTTTTGCGCCATATTTTCGGAGTTACGCATCCAGTTTTCCAGGCCTTTTAAAAAGTCGGGCAGTTGCATCTTTTGGTTCAGGGCAATCAACACCTCCATAATAGGGGTGCTGGCTGCCATAATAAAGAAGATCATTACCAGTGCAATAGGGAATATGCGGGTATCGGTGCGTAAATAGGCATGAGTTTCATGCATAATAAACTTTCCGAAGATGATAGGCGTAAACAAGATAGGCAATGTGGTACCAACAATCTGTAATATCCAAAGCGATTGTACAGCAGCCGGTGTGCTCAGGTCTAAAGCCATAACAAGCTGAACAGTATCCATGCCATGCATCAGGTAAATAATACCCAGTGCTATAAAATTGCCCGCCAATATTAAACCGAATGCAACTGCACAAAAGGTAATAAACTGAGCAGCTGGACTAATGCGGTGTTTATATTGTGGGTTTTCTGTGATCATAGAGTTAGTGCAAAATCGTATTTTTGCAGAGGTTAAATATAAGCATGTCTGTACAAATAGGAAAAATAGATTTAGGTGAATTTCCGCTGTTGCTGGCACCTATGGAAGATGTGAGCGATCCGCCTTTCCGTTATGTGTGTAAACAAAACGGGGCCGATATGATGTACACGGAGTTTATATCATCAGAAGGATTGATACGCGATGCAGCTAAAAGCCGGCAGAAACTGGATATCTTTGAATACGAACGTCCTATAGGCATCCAGATTTTCGGGAGTGATATTAACAGTATGCGCATCGCCACTGAGATTGCTACCCTGGCCGGACCTGACCTGATGGATATTAACTATGGCTGCCCTGTAAAAAATGTAGCCTGCCGTGGGGCTGGTGCCAGTTTACTACAGGATATTGACAAGATGGTAGCCATGACTAAAGCCGTGGTCGAAGCTACGCACCTGCCCGTGACCGTTAAAACGCGTTTAGGTTGGGATGATAATACCAAAAACGTTTATGAAGTAGCCGAGCGCTTACAGGATGTAGGTATTAAAGCCTTAACTATACACGGCCGTACCCGCGCCCAAATGTATAAAGGCGTGGCCGACTGGTCGCTGATCCGAGAGATTAAGAAAAACCCGCGTATACAAATACCAATTTTTGGTAACGGTGATATTGATTCGCCTGAGAAGGCGGCCGATTGGCGGTTAGAGTATGGTGTAGATGGGATGATGATTGGCCGGGCTGCTATTGGCTATCCGTGGATATTCAGAGAGGTTAAACATTTCTTTGCTACCGGCGAACATCGCGAAAAACCAACCATTGCTGAGCGTATTGATGCCTGCAAAACTCACCTCGATAAATCGATTGAGTGGAAGGGGCCCAAAACCGGGATTTTTGAAATGCGCAGGCATTACTCCAACTACTTTAAAGGGTTAGATAATTTCAAAGAGTTTAGGATGAGGATGGTATCTACCGAGAACATTGAAGAACTTTATGAGATTTTATGGCAGATAAATGAAAAATATACGCCTGTAATGGCTTGATTATTGATTTTGTATCGTATACATTTGAATATGGCAACTACTACAATAACAGACGGGGTTAGGGTTTCGGTTGAGACGCAGTACCAGCCAGAGTATTCTAATCCGGCAAACGAGCATTTTATGTTTGCCTATAAAATATATATCGAAAATTTAAGCGACTATACAGTACAGTTAATGCGTCGCCACTGGCATATTTTTGATTCGAACGGAACACGCCGCGAGGTAGAGGGCGAAGGCGTGGTTGGACAGCAACCTGTCATCGAGCCTGGTGAGTCTCACGAATATATATCAGGCTGTAATTTGAAAACAGATATGGGCAGCATGAAAGGCGAATATCAAATGCTACGCTTAATGGATAATGCAACATTTGATGTGCAAATACCGGAGTTTTATTTAATAGCTCCGTTTAAAATGAATTAAGAGTTTGTTGAAAACTTTCTTGAAGCCTCGGTTGATTTTAACCGGGGCTTTATTTTTTTTTAATTATTTTGCAAATGATATGAGGCAACTGTTGCATTGATAAGTTTGCATACGTACCAATATAAATCTTAATACATGAAAAATCTTCTGGGCATTGCTTTAATGTTTGTTATAATAATCGGTATTTTATTAACCGGGTGCGATAAAGAACAATTAGCTCAGGAGGGAACAATAAAATACGGAACCTCGTTTGGCATGTGTGTAGGCTTTTGTCGTAACGAAATTACCATTAGCCAGAATAAAGTGACACTGGTACGTCGTAAAAATGCTACCAACGAATCTAAAACCTGTGCTCAATCTTTAAGTTCTGAGCAACGCCAGCAACTCATTAATAAGATAGATTTGCCCCGATTTTTTGTTTTAGAAGAAAGATACGGCTGCCCTGATTGTGCCGACGGCGGAGCCGAATGGATTGAAATTGAACAGGACGGCAAGAAGCACAAAGTTACATTTGAGTATCGGAGAGAGCCCGAAGCGGTGAAAGCTTATATTGAAGATTTGCGTCAGCAAATGTCATCGTTCACCGACTGTAAGTAATCTTCAATTTAATTAAGCGTAACTTCATGTTGCCGGCGTATCTGCAGAATTTCAATCGTAAAACTGAATTCGGAATACAACTGTTGGGTTTAGAAACTACAACAGAAAAATGGCTAAAATAATCGTATTGTCTGAAGCGCCCGATAATCGTAAACTATATTTCAACACCGATCATATCTTATACTTTTACGAAGTGCAGGATTTTGATGGTAACACTACCAAAGTATTTGCCGGTGATAGTAATTATGATGTGATAGAACCTGCCGAAACTATTAAGCAGTTAATAGAGAATGCATAAAACACAGAACCCTTTTTATTTTGGTAAACAGGGTTCTGTGTTTTAAGATGTGCCGGTATTAATCTCTACGGCTATTTAATAGCTGCACATAGTATAGCAAAGTAGCTAATGCACTTAATGCAGCAACCACATAAGTCATGGCTGCCCACCATAGCGCATCTTTAGCTTCATCGTGCTCTTGGCGGGTTTGCATAATACTGTGGTTGTTATCTAACCAGGCTAATGCCCGGCGGCTGGCATCAAACTCAACCGGCAGAGTTACAAAGCTAAAGGCAGTAACTACAGCTAAGGCCAACACGCCTATAAACAACACCAGCGTATTGCCCGAAAATATTAACAGCATTACACCAATCATCAACGTCCACTGAGTAATGGTAGAGGCCGTTTGTACAATAGGCACCATAGCCGAACGGAATCTTAACCAGCTATAAGACTTAGCATGTTGCACAGCGTGCCCGCATTCGTGTGCGGCTACGGCTGCTGCAGCAACACTGCGGCTATGGTAAACATCGTCGCTTAAATTTACGGTGCGGTTTTCGGGATTGTAGTGGTCGGTCAACTGACCTTCAACTGAAATTACCTGAACATCATTTATATTATGATCGCGCAACATACGCTGGGCAACCTCAGCACCCGAAAGGCCGGATGACAAGCTTATCTCAGAGTACTCTTTAAATTTGCTTTTAAACCTCCACTGTACTACAAAGCTTATCAAGGCGACGGCTATCATAAGTAGCCAGCCCGAATTAAAACCACCTACTTGTGCTATAATCAATGTTAAATTATCCATATCTCTTAATTGTATAGTTAAAAAACATCAAAAAGCATTCCGTGAGGCCATAATCAGCGGTAGCAAACAGCAGGCGAATAAAAATGCCAATTATGCATATGGATTATGCTAATTTGACGCAATATTATTAGAAAGTAATTAGAGATCTGATTGTGTATGTTGTAGTTACAGCACCTTAGTGTCTGTACTTACAGACGGTGCAGATGTGTTTTTCAAAATAGCATAACCAATGCTGGCTGCAATTACGGAGGCAATTAAAATCCCGTACTTTGCTTCATCAATCATCACCTGCTGTTCAAACGCCAAGGCAGATACAAATAGCGACATTGTAAAGCCTATACCCGCTAAGGCAGCAACGCCTGTAATATGTTTCCAGGTGGCCGACTCGGGTAAAATACCTAAGCCTGTTTTCACCATTAACCAGGTAAACAGCAATACGCCGATAAATTTGCCTAAGAGTAAACCGGTAATCACACCAATGCTAACCGGATTAATCACCGTGCTAAAAAAGTCTAAGCCGATAACTATCCCTGCATTAGCTAATGCAAATAAAGGCATAATGATGAAGGCAACCCATGGATGCAGCGAATGTTCAATTTTTTGAAGAGGTGTTTGAGCGGCCAAGCTTAATTGCTTTATTTTTTCAATAATACGATGTTGTTCGGGAGTGGTAAGTGTGCTGTTGTCGGGTATCTGATGTTCAAAATCATAAGAAAGTTGTCTCAGTTTATTGGCATATACCTTTTCATCAACAATAGTTCGGGCCGGAATGGTGAAAGCAACCAGTACACCAGCGATGGTAGCATGCACGCCTGATAGTAAAAAGCCGATCCATACGGCAAAACCTATAATTAGGTAAAATGCCGTGTTGCGCACGCCCAGTGCATTACCCGCTACAAGTACCAGTAATAAACCAAACCCAATACTTAAAGGTATCATTTGCAGGTTGGTGCTGTAAAAAAAAGCTATCACCAACACCGCACCTAAATCGTCTGCCACGGCCAAAGCCGACAGAAACACTTTAACTGACGATGGTATATGTTTACCCGCTGCTGATATTAAAGCCAAAGCAAAAGCAATATCGGTAGCCATGGGTATACCCCAGCCATGAGCTGCTTCTGTATTCCGGTTAATGATATAGTAAATTGCGGCAGGTACCAGCATGCCTCCTAAGGCAGCCACCATGGGTAGGGCAGCTTTGCTTAGACTGGATAATTCGCCCGCCATAAATTCACGTTTAAGTTCAAGGCCGATCACAAAAAAGAAGATCGCCATCAGTCCATCGTTTATCCAGATGTGCAACGGATGTTTAAGCTGGTATTTGTCAAAACTAAGCGACAATTCAATCTCCCAAAAGTGATGATAGCTTGCTTGAAAGGGAGAGTTTACCCATGCAATAGCCAGTACTACACCCATTAATAATACTAAACCACTGGTGTATTGGTGGTGTATAAACCGGTTTACGGGCTTCAGTATTTTATCAATAGGTAATTGAGGTATAGCCATCACAGAGTTTATACAAGCCGCCTTAGTTTAAGTTTTTTTATAAAAAGGCAACCAGCCGCTCCAATGCCATTCCGCGCGATCCTTTAATTAATACGGTACTATTCATAATAGGTTCAGCTTGCAGTCCAGCAATGGCATCCTCAGCAGTCTCGTAAAAAGTAGCTGCGTTGTAATCGGGTTTAAATAATGAAAACTCTTTACCTACAAAAATTACTTTGATATCAGTGTTTGCTAACGCTGCTTTTAAAACGGCCTCATGTTCGGCTGAGGCATCATCGCCCATTTCAAACATATCGCCCAAAATCATTATTTTTTTGGCTGCTTGTATTTTGCTCAGATTGTCGATAGCCACCATCATGCTACTTGGGTTGGCATTATAGTAATCGCAGATGAGCGTATTAGTAGCAGTTTTTAAAATCTGTGAACGATTGTTTTTGGGCTGATACCCTTCAATGCCTGTATTAATTTGCTCCGGGCTCAATTTAAAGTAGTGGCCAATACAAATAGCGGCCAGTACATTGTCTAAGTTATAGTCGCCGGTGAGCTGTGTTGCGGTGTGATATTCTTGATCACGCCCGGCAATCGTCCAGTTTAAAGCCAGATAGTGGGCGCTGCCAGCCAGATTGCCACTGATGGTGTTTAGCGCGCTTGACTTTCCGTAGTATTCAACCTTAACCAAGTCGCGTGATTCTTTCATTAGCATCAAATCGGGGCTATCGCTGTTTACAAAGGCTACGCTTTCGGTCGCTTTCAGGTAATCATACATCTCGCCTTTGCCTTTTTTTACACCCTCTACACCACCAAAACCTTCTAAATGGGCTTTGCCTACGTTAGTAATCAAACCATGTGTGGGCTGAGCAATAGTACAAAGCAGTGCAATTTCTTTTTGGTGATTAGCCCCCATCTCAATAACAGCCATTTGATGTGTGTTATTAATAGACAGGATAGTTAATGGTACACCAATGTGATTATTTAAATTGCCTTGGGTAGCCAAAGTGGCAAATTGCTGAGATAATACAGCATTAATCAGCTCTTTGGTGGTGGTTTTACCATTGGTACCGGTAAGGCCAATTACCGGTATCTGTAATTGCTTACGATGGTAGCGTGCCAGATCCTGCAGCGTGCTTAAAACATCATCAACCAGTATACAACGGTCAGACACTCGGTAAGCGGCGTTGTCTATTACCGCATAAGCCGCGCCCGCCTCTAATGCTTGTGCCGCAAAAGTGTTGGCATCAAACTTATCGCCTTTTAAGGCAAAAAATAAACTGCCGGAAGCAATTTTACGGGTATCGGTGCTGATAACAGGATGTTGCAGATAAAGCTGGTAAAGTTCTTGGATGGCCATGCGCAAATATAAAACAGAATTGTGCTAAATTAACGCATAACTGTTTGTGCTGTTTGCTTAGCGCCAGCCTAAGATGTATACTTCTTTGCCGATATGGTAAAGCGCAAACCCAAAAAACAGAAGAGCAATGCCGGTATTGATGAACTGCGTGCTCAGCTCAAATTTATTCTGGATGTATCTGGCCGACTTGGCGTAGATAAACAAACATAAAAAAGCACCGGCAGCCGAACCTAAACTAAATACACATAGTGCAAATAAGCCAGGCAAAATCCACTGGTGAGCTAAAAGGTAGGTTCCGGCTATCATCCAAAACGGAATTTGCATAGGGTTGATAATGCCGAGTAAGATACCGTAACGGATACTTTCGCGGTCAGAATATTTTGCTCTGGGTGGTTTTTTGCGGTTGAGCCAGGTAATAGTACCGAGAGTGCTGAACAGTGCCACCATAACCCAGTCAATGATGGTTTCGATATGTGGTTGAACCGACAGCCACTTAGCTGCCTGCATAATGAAGAAGGTAAAGAAAAATTCGGTACACGAAAAAGCAGTAATAAAGCGCAAGGCCTGACGCATCCCGCGGTTAATGGCAATTTGTGTTAAGGTAAGATTGATATTGCCCGGGGGGATGTAACCAATAAAGTTGACTACCAGTCCCAGAACGAATGTCAGGAAAATCATTGTTCAAAAGTAAGCTGAAAAATGAATATCGAACAAGCAATTTTGTTTGAGTTAGCCCAAAAATTAGAGTTTCTTTGCATTTTATTAAAACGAGCCGCTATAAATGTCTGCTGATAAAGTTATTTCGCTGTTGCCGGCCGCAACAGAAATTGTTTGTGCCTTGGGTTTGGAAAGTAAACTGGTGGGCCGGTCGCACGAGTGTGATTATCCTGAAAATGTTAAACAACTACCGGTTTGTTCGTACGACCGGATAGGCGCCAATTTATCCAGTCTGGAAATTGACCGGAAAGTAAAGCAGTTGTTAACCAACGCTCTTTCGGTATACGAGGTAAACAGCGAGATAATTAAGCAGCTAAGCCCTGATGTAATTATCACGCAGGACCAGTGTGCGGCTTGTGCCGTGTCGTTGCCGGAGGTAGAGCAGGCCCTGTCTGCCGAATTGGAAAAGCCTGCACAAATTATATCACTTCAGCCCAATAGTTTGGATGGTATACTGGATAACATCCGTGAGGTTGCCAAAGCTTTGGATGCAGTAAAAGCAGGCGATGAACTGCTTGAAGAGTTACAGGAGCGCATAGATATTATTCAGCACAAATTACGATTCATAGAAAAGAAACCAACTGTAGCATGTATCGAATGGCTGGAGCCTTTAATGACCTCCGGCAACTGGGTTCCCGAATTGGTAACTATTGCCGGTGGTACTCCTGTTTTAAGCGAGCTTGGTAAACACTCGCCGTATGTAAATTGGGAAGACCTGTATGAGCAGGATCCTGAGGTAGTTGTGGTAATGGCCTGTGGCTTTTCGGTAGAGCGTACTTTAAAAGAAATAAGCACCTTGTTACAATTACCAAACTTCGCCGATTTACAGGCCATCAAAAACAAACGGTTTTACATTGCCGATGGCAACCAATATTTTAATCGCCCCAGTCCACGTATTGTGGATTCTATTGAGATATTAGCAGAGATCATCAATCCAAAACAATTTGTTTTTGGTTATGAGGGGGAGGGGTGGATTAAGTTTGAGGTTTAGAGAGTTGATGGCTTTTTTAGCGAATCTTGAATAGTTCGATCAGGATTTCTTACTGTCGTTCGAAATGACAGTGGGTTTTGAGAGGTTGTATTTAGCTATATATAACGTTAGATGTAAATCCGAGGAATTAAAAATGTGGAACTATAACTTCTTTGTCTATATCATTACCAACAGGAATAGAAACGTGTTGTACATTGGAGTAACTAACGATTTGCAAAGACGACTGACCGAGCATTACGACAACCGAGGTAGTTCTGCAACATTCGCCGGAAAATACCACTGCTATTATTTGCTTCACTACGAACGTTTCAGCAATGTTGATCATGCAATCAGCAGGGAAAAGGAATTGAAGAAGTGGAGCCGCGAAAAGAAGTTTGGTATCATCAAGCAAACTAATCCAGAATTTAAGTTTATGAATGATGAGATTAAGTCTAATTAAGTTTTTCAATAAACCACCATCTAACCTGTCATTTCGAGCGATAGCGAGAAATCCTGCTTCAAACGTTCTCTACTGTTAAGACAAAGAAGACGAATAACTCTTATATCCTCAAACTCAATCCCGCATAAAAGTTCCTTAACGGGGCAGGATTATAGTATCGATTTCCAACGGCATTTAAGTCGTTACCCAAACTGTACTTTTGATTCAACAGATTATCAGCACCGGCGTAAATATTCAATCGTGTTCTAAACCGCCAGGGCACTTGCCAGCCGGCTTTAGCCTGCAATAGATGGTAGCTACCCGCATATACAGTATTGGCATCATTAACCGGGAGGCGTGCGGTGTAATTGTGTTGTATAAAAAGATATAATGATTCCGGCAATCTGAACTGTAAACTACTTACGGCCACTTGTCGCGGTACACCGGTTAAACGATTGCCCGAATAATCAACGTTGTTAATGTTGTACTGCCTGAAGTTAAAGCCGTTGTAAGTAAAGGCTTCATTAAATTGAAGTCCCCGAAGCAAGCCTGAGTTTTTAATCCTAACAATCCAACCGGTAAAATTTAATTCGAAGCCTATTTGCTTGGTACCACCGGCGTTTACAAAATAATCAGTTTCATTGGCGTTGCGCCGGTTTACGATAGTATTGTTGAGTTGGTAGTAAAACACAGAGGCGTCCAGCATCAGGCTTTCATCAGTATTGCGCAAGCGTAAGCCCGTTTCGTAATTCCAGCCGGTTTCGGGCTGCAAATCGGTGTTGATGATATTATTGCTTGGCCTAACCTCGGCAATGGTAGGGGTAGAGTAGCCCCGGCTAACGGATGCCCGGCCAATAAAGTTATTGGTAAACTCGTAAGACAACGCAACGCGCGGCATGAGTTGCGGGTCGAAGTTGCGGGTATTTAATCCCGTTTGGTTAAGCGGAAAAATGTTACGGAACTTGTATTGATAGTAATTCAAGCTCAATGCGGCTTCAACGTTTAACCGACGAAAAAAAGTGGCAGCATAGCGGCCAAAAATGAAATGCTGGTTTGTGTTTACCTCATCTAACGACTGCGGCTTACCGGCCACACCTTGCAAATTGTCATAGTTGTTAATATCAGCATTGGTTTGTTGCCATTCGGCACCTAAATTTAATTTCCATTCCGATTGTGTAGGTGAGTTGTGTAACTCAAAATAAGTGCGCCCGCCAAAAGTGCCCTCATTGCGTTGCTCATAGTTGGTGATGAATGGATTATCAAAATCAACCTTTGAGCCAAATACAGTTGCTACATTGCGTATGCGGTTGCTCAGACGTACTTCGTTCACCAAGCCGCCATACAGCATTTTGGAGGTAATACCGATATTTTGTTGGATGGCTCCAGGTACAGCTGCCGTAGCGGGCCGCGCAGCACGCGGATTAGCTTCAAATTGCGCCAGTGTTAAGCCTCCTGGAGTTTGATATTGCAGGTCGGAGTAAAAACCAATCAACCTGAGTTGATTACTTTGGCCGTATTTAAATTTATTAACCAGTTGCAAATAATGCCGTTGCATATAGCTGTGGTTGCGATAGCCATCATAGGTCTGGTAACTTTGCTTAATGTTTAACTCATTGCGCTTCCAAACCTGGTTAACAGCTGCATTTTCGTGAAACAAGCCGTATGATCCAGTATTAAGGCCAAGAGAGGTATAGTTGCTGTCGGTTAATCGGTTAGTTGGATTGATCAGTACCACTCCACCCGAGTTAGCACCGAACAAACTACCATCCGGGCCTTTCAAAACTTCGAGGCTATGCAAACTGCTCACATCAAGCGCATTTAGATAGGTGTTTCCCCCAGCATCGGTAAGCGGCATTTCGTCAAAATAAATTTTAACATTGCGTACCCCAAATGGCGAACGTAGCAAGCTTCCTCTAATAGATAGCCGGTAACTTCCTGGTGTACGTTCTTCCATACGGATTCCGGGAAGAGTATTCATGGCACTTACTAATGAGTTGTTGGGTTGTAAGCTTAACTGGGCAGCACTCAACACTCCAACAGACGCCGGAACCTGAATTAAGCGCTGCTCGGATAAGTAACCTCTAACGGTAACTGTCTGAATTTGCCTGGCGCTGTCTCGTTGCAGGGTATCGCTTTGCTGTGCCTGAACACTTAAAGAAAAAAAGAGAATGAGTAAAGAAAAAGTAAACAGTTTAACCATCGCAGATAAAGAGGGAATGAATACTGCTCTCACTAAAAAACCTCATCCAGGAAGCGGCTTTGAGCAGCTTGCGAAGATGAGGTCTTTCAATTATAAAATGCTGATTTTATTTTTCAGCGCTTACACGCCATATTTTATTACCCGAATCGTCGGCAACCAGCAACGCGCCATCTTTAGTAGTAGCCACGCCAACCGGGCGACCGTAAACTTCATTTTTACCTGCGTTTGCTACAAAACCAGTTAAAAAGTCTTCGGGTTTGCCCGGCTTACCACCTTCAAAAGGCACAGCTACCACTTTATAGCCTACCAGTTTAGAACTGTTCCAAGAACCATGCTGACCAATAAAAGCTGCATTTTTATATTTTTCACCAAAGTTATTTCCGTCATAAAAGGCCAGACCTAACGATGCCGTGTGCGATCCTAAAGCTACATCCGGAACAATAGTTTTCTTAACCATGTCTGGGCGTTGCCCTTTCAGGCGTGGGTCTTCGTGCTGACCGAAGTAAGCATAAGGCCAGCCGTAAAAACCACCTTCTTTAACACTGGTTAAATAATCGGGCACCAGTTCATCGCCTAATTCATCACGCTCGTTAACAGCAGTCCAAATGGTATTAGTGCCAGGCATAAAGCCAACACCAACAGGGTTGCGTAAACCGCTGGCATATATTTTTTCGTTAGATCCGTCGAGGTTAATCACTAAGATATTGGCACGACGGGCTTCGTTAGCCAAACCATGCTCGGCCACGTTACTGCCTGATCCTACTGTAATGTATAATTTGGTGCTGTCTTTACTCACCAGCAAGTTGCGGGTCCAGTGGTTATTGTAACCACCGGCAGGTAATTTTAAAACGCGTTGACCTGGACGTGTAATGCGGGTGTCACCGGCACTATATGGGTAACGCCACAAACCATCGGTATTAGCTACATAAAACCACTTGCCTACCACAGCCATACCAAATGGCTGGTTCAGGCCGCTCAAAAATAAGCCTTTGTTATCTACAACGCCATCACCGTCACGGTCGCGCATAATCACGATGGTGTTAGGGCTTTCACCCATATTTTGCGACTCGGTTTTGCCGCTCAGCTTCGACTGTGCCTTTTTTAAACCCGAAGCTTCGGTGGTAGCCAATGCAGCAAATACGTCGCCGTTTGGTGCCACATAAACATTGCGCGGGTTATTTAAATCTTCGGCAAACAGGCTCACTTTAAATCCGGCTGGTGCTGTTGGTGTTTTGCCTTTTGGCCAGCCAATTACCTTACAGAAAACAGAGGTAGATTTTGAGGCATAGGGAGCAGGTAACTCTACTTGTTGCCCCGCAGCATTAGCGGTTGTATCGGCTTGGCTTGGATCTGGCTTTTTTTGCTGGGAGCAGCTGCTAAACACGGTGGCTGCTGCTACAGAGGCATATAGTAAATGGGTAAATTTCATGGGCTGATTGTAATTAATAGTATAATAATCAACCCCTTTAATTAAAGATTTGTTTTTCGGTATGCTAAAAAAGCTGTTTAAACACTAAAGCCCTTTAAAAGCGTATGTCCCTTAAAACTTCAGAAATTTATCTACCTGCTCATTAACAAAGTTTACGGTTTTCTCTTCAAACAGGGTGCCTTCGGCATTCATCTCTTTACGAATGCCCGGGATATGCAACCGCAGCGGCAGCACATGCAAGTGAAGGTAACTACAAATGCCGGCAAAATGCTCTAAGCCACGCACGTTGCCATAGGTGCCGGACGATAAACCAACCAGTGCTGCTTTTTTATCATAAAAGCTATCCGGAAAAGTGCAGGCATCCATAAATGCTTTTAAGATGCCGGGAAAGCTGCCGTTGTATTCAGGAATAACAAACAGGAATTTTTGTGTATTGGTGATGAGTTGTTGTATGGGCTCAAAAGCTTCGCTACGGCTGCCAAACATATCGGTTTGTATAAAGTCGGCTGGTAGTTCGGCCATCGATAGTATGTTTGCCTCCACGCCTTTATTTAACATCAGTTTTTGATAATATTTGGCTAATTTTAGAGTTGAACTTGCGGGGCGATTAGTAGAGGCAATGATGGTGATCATTAAAAAAGTGTTTATAAGTTAGACGAACATGCCGGGCTGCCGAATTGTTTAAATTCGTATCTTTACACCCCTGATTACAACAAAGCGAAAGTATAAATTTTAGCTTTACTTTGTAAACCAGGAAAAGGCAAGGTGCTGTAAATTGTGAGGTATAAAAATGAGTAAAATTATAGCTTTAGCTAATCAGAAAGGTGGGGTGGGTAAAACAACTTCGTCTATAAATCTGGCTGCAAGTTTGGCCGTATTGGAATATAAAACGTTGCTGGTGGATGCTGATCCTCAGGCTAATTCAACGTCCGGTATCGGCTTTGATCCGCGTACAATCAAAAACAGCATTTACGAGTGTATAATCAACCAGATTGATCCTGCTGAGGCTATCCAGAAAACGGAAACTCCTAACCTGGATTTGTTGCCGGCACATATTGATTTGGTAGGTGCCGAGATTGAGATGATCAATCTTACCGACCGCGAGTACAAAATGAAAGCCATTTTGGACAAAGTGCGCGATCAGTATGATTTTATCATCATCGATTGCTCTCCATCTTTAGGTTTAATTACCATTAACGCACTAACCGCGGCCGATTCGGTAATTATACCGGTGCAGTGCGAGTACTTTGCGTTAGAGGGTTTGGGCAAATTGCTTAACACCATCAAAATAGTTCAGAACCGTTTAAATCCGGAACTGGATATTGAGGGTATTTTGTTAACCATGTATGATGTAAGGTTGCGCCTGTCTAACCAGGTGGTTGAAGAAGTGCGTACCCATTTTGAAGACTTGGTTTTCGATACCATCATACAACGCAATACCCGCCTCAGCGAAGCACCAAGCTTCGGGGTGTCGGTAATTATGCACGATGCAACCTGTAAAGGCGCCATCAACTACCTGAACCTGGCCCGCGAGATTATCCGCAAAAACGGTTTAACAGAGTCGAAAGGCAAAGCAGCACCTGCAGCAGTTTAAATTGAGTAATGAGCGTAGAAAAAAAGAAAGCTTTAGGTAAAGGACTGAGTGCATTGCTCGACAGTGCAGGCAGTACTAAACCTCAGTCTAATTATAATTCGCCCGAAACGGATGGTAATAAACCGTCTGCTAATTTGGGTTCGGTTAATGAAATTCGAATTGCCGAGATTGAAATCAACCCTTATCAGCCACGTACTGATTTTGATGAACAGGCACTGATTGAATTAGCCGAATCTATCAAAGTGCAGGGCTTGATACAGCCTATTACCGTTAGACGGGTAAACTCGCACTCTTACCAATTAATTTCGGGCGAGCGTCGTTTACGTGCCTCCAAGCGTGCCGGGCTGGTAACCATACCTGCTTACATACGCACCGCTAACGACCAGCAAATGCTGGAAATGGCGTTGATTGAAAATATACAGCGCGAAAATCTTAATGCGATGGAAGTTGCCTTGAGCTTTCAACGTATGTTGGACGAGTGCGATCTGAGGCAAGAGGAGTTGGGCGAACGGGTGAGCAAAAGCCGGTCGACGGTAAATAACTACCTGCGCTTACTTAAATTACCGCCAAGTATACAGGCTTCTATCCGTGATGGCGACATCAGCATGGGCCATGCCCGCGCGTTAATCACCATTGCCGATCCGATTAAGCAGGTACACCTGCATCAGCAAATTTTACAGCACGGTTTATCGGTGCGTAAAATAGAGGAAATGGTACGCGCCCTGCAGCATAATGAGGAGCCTGCCAAAAAAGACGATCGCAAACCGGCAAAAACGCCGTCATATCAGATACAAAAAATCCAAGATGACCTGGCGTCAAAGTTTAGTACGAAAGTTAAACTTAAAGTTAGCGATAAAGGTACGGGCAGCATAGAAATCCCGTTTATGTCTGAAGATGATTTGAGCCGTATTTTACAAATGCTGGATTGGTAGTATGAACAGGTTTATTGTTGGTTGTTTTTTTGTTTTTTTATCGCTGACCGCCTTTGCCCAAAAGCCGGACACTGTAAAAACTGTAAACCGTAAAGACAGCCTGAACCGTGTGATTGATTCTGCCAAATCAAAGCCTATCCTCCCGCAGGTATTCAATAAGAAGAATAAAAAGCAATACAACCCCGACAGTACCCACCTGCCCAGTACAGCTGTTAAGCGCTCGCTGATGGTACCCGGATGGGGTCAAATTTACAATAAGCACTGGTGGAAAGTGCCGTTGATTTATGGTGGCTTGGGCGCTTTTGTGTATAATGCTATCATTAATAAACAAGATGCTAAACGATATTTAGAGGTTTATCGGCTTAAACAGGATCCTTTGCGCCCACGTCCCGATCCAAATTCTGAAGTCGGTAGGCTTTACGCATCTACCTTGTCATATGGCGCTCAAACCCTAGCCGATGCTGCCAGTGGCTCCGACCGTAATTTTCAGCTTTGTATTTTTGGTATTATAGGTGTGTGGGGAATTCAAACCATCGACGCTTATATTTTTGCAAAGTTTATACATTCTTATACTATGGATAGGGATTTGAGTTTTAAGATAGCGCCGGGCATTATCACTGGGCCAACTTATGCCTCCAGCGGCATTCCTTCGGTAATGCCGGTATTAAAGCTTACCTTTAGCCTTAAGTAAACCACCTTACCATTTACTAATAAAATATAACCATTCGTAATAAATGAAAATTGCATTATTGGGTTATGGCAAAATGGGCAAAATTATAGAACAGATTGCCCTGCAGCGTCAGCACCAGATTGTACTCAAAATAGATAAAGATAATCTTCACGAAGCGACTGCTGAAAACTTGAAAAAGGCAGATGTGGCTATTGAGTTTAGTACACCATCATCAGTATTAAGCAATATCGACCGTTGTTTTGAAGCAGGTGTACCTATTGTTATTGGTACCACCGGCTGGTACGAGCAGCTTGATGAAGTTAAAGAAAAATGTTTGTCCGGTAATCATGCTTTGCTTTACGGATCAAACTATAGCGTGGGTGTAAACATCTTTTTCCACGTTAACCGTATACTGGCTAAGGTGATGAATAACTACCCATATTATGATGTACAGGTAGAAGAAATACACCATACCCAAAAACTGGACGCCCCAAGTGGCACGGCTATTACCATTGCCGAGGGTATACTGGAAGGTTTAGATGCCAAACAACAATGGAAAAATATAGTGGTGAGCGACGATGCCGAACTTACTGAAGATGTAGTTGCGGGTAACGAGCTGCTGATAGAATCTTTAAGAATTGAGAATGTTCCAGGTACACATACGGTAATGTACGATTCTGAAATTGACACTATTGAGTTTAAGCACACCGCACATAACCGAAATGGCTTTGCTTTGGGTGCGGTTTTAGCTGCTGAATGGCTGAAAGATAAAAAAGGATTTTTCCCGGTGACAGATATGTTTACCTTTAATGCCTGATTAACAGGTTTTAACTAAATTAATATATGAATTGGAAATTCTGGGATAAGAAAAAAGAGACTGATACCCCCAAGAAGAAAAAAAGTGCAGCCCGTGAGTGGACTGACGCCATCATTTTTGCGGTAGTTGCCGCTACGCTGATCCGTACGCTTTTTATCGAAGCCTATACCATTCCTACCGAGTCGATGGAACGCTCGTTGCTGGTTGGCGACTTTTTATTTGTAAGTAAGGTTAATTACGGTGCCCGTACACCCATGACGCCTATCGCATTTCCGTTTGCGCATCATACTATGCCAATCATCGGTACCAAAGCTTATTGGGATGGTGTAAAACTTCCTTACTATCGTTTGCCTGGCTTAAGTGAGGTTAAAAAGGGGGATGTGGTTGTTTTTAACTATCCGATGGAAGCCGATTCGCCGTATTATCGTCCGGTAGACAAACGCGAAAACTATATTAAGCGTTGCCAGGGTGCGCCCGGCGATACACTTTCTATTGTAAATGCGCAGGTATACGTGAACGGCAAGCCTAATCCTAATCCGCCGGAAGGGCAGATTAACTACGAGGTGCAAACCAACGGTACCGAGGTAAATCCGAAATTACTGGACGAACTGCATATCACGTTATCCGATTATACGCCGTATCCTACCATGACCAAAGCTTCTGCTGATGCTTTGAAAGGATATGCCAATATTACCAAAGTACAACCACACATTACCCCGAAAGATTCGGTAGAGTATGGCGGTGAGGTTTTCCCTAACTCGGCACAATACATTACCCGTAACCAGCCATTCAATAAGTGGAACCAGGATAACTACGGGCCAATTATCATCCCTAAAAAGGGCTGGACCGTTAAACTGGATAGCTTGACATTACCTTTTTATCGCCGTGCTATCACCGTTTATGAAGGTAACAAGTTAGAGGTTAAAGGAACCGATGTTTACATCAACGGACAAAAAGCCGACAGCTATACCTTTAAAATGAATTATTACTGGATGATGGGTGATAACCGTCATAACTCACTCGATTCGCGCTTTTGGGGTTTTGTGCCCGAAGATCATATTGTGGGCAAAGCGCTGTTTGTTTGGATGAGCTGGGACAGCAATGGTACCTTCCTGAATAAAATACGCTGGAAACGCCTGTTTATGGGCATCCACTAAAATAATACACTATTCTGTGTTAAAGAAAAAGGGGCTGTTTTCCGGTTTGGAAAACAGCCCCTTTTTTTATGTATTAAAGTTTATGATTAATTAACCGACAATCTTTTTCAGCTCCACTGCAATTTTATCTGCGGTTGCACTGCTTACTTGTACCAAGGGTAAACGCAGAGTGTCGCCGCAAACGCCTAATTGTTTTAATGCAGTTTTAACACCGCCCGGGCTGCCTTCAGAAAACATTAAACGGGTGAAATCAATGAACTGATAATGCGCTTCCTGAGCGGCTTTAAAATCGCCACTTGTACAAAGCTTAATCATATCTGAGAATTGCTTAGGCACAGCATTACCAACTACCGAAATAACACCTACGGCACCTAAAGCCATCATTGGCAGCGTAACCGGGTCATCGCCCGAAATAAACAGGAAGCTCTCCGGTTTATCGCGCATAATCTGGTTAAACTGGTCGAAGTTGCCTGACGCTTCTTTTATACCAATAATGTTGCTGAAATCATGCGCCAGCCTTATTGTTGTTTCGGCGCTAACGTTGCTGCCGGTGCGGCCCGGAACATTATATAAAATGATAGGCAGCGGCGATGCCTCGGCAATGGCCTTGTAATGTTGGTAGATACCCTCTTGTATAGGCTTATTATAATGCGGACTGGCTGATAGGATGGCATCATAACCGGTAATATCAAACTCTTTTACAGCTTCAACTACTTCGTAGGTATTGTTGCCGCCAATACCGGCTACCAGGTGTACACGTTTATTAACTTTTTCAGCTGTAAAAGCCCAAACCTTCTTCTTCTCTTCCTTACTCAGGGTTGCGCTTTCGCCGGTTGTACCTAATGATACCAGGTAATCTACACCACCATCAATCAGGTAATTAATTAGGTTTTCGAGGCCGGCATAATCTACCCCGCCATCGCTGTTAAACGGAGTTACCATGGCCACTCCGGTTCCGTGAAACATTTCCATCTATCTTATTAAGGGTTGCTAAGATAAGATTTTAGTAGTTATTTGTATTAATTAATTGTTACAGGAGTTAGTAATATGGGGTTGGCATTCAGCCTCCCGGTTATCATAAACTGATGGCAAAGCGCAATGCATTATTAGAGTTCATGCCTCTGTTGTACGACCATCCGTACAGTATTTTCAAACCATTCCAGCTTACACCAACACCAAGTTCAGTATAGTTTTTTAAATCGGGTGTGGTGAGGTAATTGGCTTTGATAATTTCCTGTAGCTTCAATTTACGGATGAGCGGAATCTTGCTTAAAAACAAGCCGCCAAAGTTATGCTCAATATGGCCTTCCATGTATTGCTTGCTGGTGCTGTAGGTGTAATAATTAAGCATTAAAAAGGCATCGGGCGCATCCTGATAATGCAAAATTTCGTTACCGGCAAAGTGCTTGTAATCGGTATAAAAAAGTTGGTTATTGTTTAAAAACTTACCGGCACCCACGTAAAAAGAAAACTTACCGTACATACCCAGGCTAACATTGTCTTTTGCTAAACTGGCGGTAAGTAAATCATAATCTACATCCGATCCTAATACGTTTTTGATGCCTTTGGTGTAGCCAAAGCTAAGCGTTGGATAAGCCGATGGCAGATAGTACCGCCCGGTTGGATAAGTAACATACCTATTACTAAAGTTATAACTGGTGTTTACGCTAACTTTAAGCGACTGCGTTTGCGGAAACAACGGTACATCCGCGTCGGGCATAAATGGATTGTTGGAAGTATACGGGCGATTTTTACGGAAAAAACTATACTGTGAGGTATTATTCAGCCATCTACGGTCGGCATACTCGGCGCCAACAGTAGCCTGCCAGCCTCCGGCTATGCGATGCGAAGCAGAAAGATTTATAAAATGCTTGTCGTATAACTTCTGGTAGTTCTGCCTTAAAAATAGACTGCTGAATTCGTTAGCTAAAACAGAGATCGGCTGTTTGTTATTCATGTCAACCACATCAGACCCGGCATAAACATTAAAGGTGTAACTGTTTACCGGGATGGTGGCATTGATGTTGCCATGCAATAACTTATTGCTAAAACCGTAACGTACACGTCCGCCTAAGCGCAGGTATTTGTTGTTGAGGCTGTCTATTTGTTTTACGTAAGATGCTCCGTAATTAACAGCAAAACCTTCTACCGTATTAAACAGCAGCGACCCAAGTACTGATTGGGCACGGAAATATGTTTTGTTGTAACGATTACTGATGTTCAACCCTGAAAAAAGGAAACGGGGAACGGTGACTTTGTTAAACACCCGGTCTAACGAATCAAGATAAGGTTTAGACTCACGCTTGCGGGCCAGTACGGCCTTTTTTTCATAATCGGTTTTTTCCTCGTCCGTTAGCGGAACGGGGCGGGCCTGTTGCCAGTACACCGAATCTTTTTTGTTTACGCCAGCCGTGACCTTCATTACTTCAGCAAAGGTTTTTTTGCTAAGCTGCGGATTGATGTCGTAGTTTTTGTAAACCGCCAGAAAATACCCGGCAAACTTAAAGCCCAGGAAGCCGCCCTTAAATTCGAACTTAACCGACGATGGCATCCATGCTTTATTTTCTACCGGGATATATTGCTGTTTTACGGCAATCGTATCTAAAATATTGATGCCCGATGATTTGGTTAAGTACAAGTCGGCACTGTGTATGCGCCAGCTATCCTCGATGATATAAATATAACCTTCGAAAGTAGGTTCGTACTGCCGTTTGGGAATCACTTTGATGCGGTTGATGGTTTCGCCGTTTTCTACTGTAAGGCCCATGTATTTATAGTTGTAGTAGGATAGGGCGTTTTCGGCAATTGGAGAGATGAGCGGACGGTTGCTCAGGCCATCCCAATGCTGCAGGTTGTCGTAAAAGTTAACGGTAAGTTCTGATGCCCGGTTAAAACTGAACGCCCGGTTACTGCCCGATACTTTGGACGAAATCATTTCCTCGTGATACAGATCGGGCTGAGTAAAGCTGAGTTTAGACTCCGACTCCGAAAAATACAGGATACCTTTACGGTTAGAGTCCAGTCCTAATTCGCGGCCAATCTGGTTAATATCGCGGCCCATAAATTTTTTAGGAGCGGCCAGTAGGCGTTGCAGTCCTTTAACGTAGGTTTCGCAAGTGTAGGCTTTCACCTCGCGTAGATAACCTTTTCGCTTACGGATAGCTTTTCGGATAATACCGTAAGCCGGGTCTTCGCCTCCGGCTTTGACTACCACGTTTTGCAACTGGTAAGCCTCGGGCGTGAGTTGAATATCCAACACCTGATTGCCGGTTAAATTAACCGTACGGGTTTCTTGCCGGTAACCAATAGCTTTAAAAACGATGTTGTAGTTACCTGCAGCTAGCGCAAGTTTGTACTGACCATCACTGTTAGCCGACGAGCCCTGGCTGGTACCTTTAATAAGTACTGTAGCAAACGGAACAACCTTTCCGGTATTGTTTTTAACCGTACCGCTTAGCGTGGAAGATTGTGCCATAACCCCACAATAGGCCAGGCACAAAATAAAGAGTGATAAAGTAGCTTTGATCTGCATAAATAGCGTTGGCTAAATATGCGAAAAATACAGGCAAGCAAGTGTTAAATTGCGTTAAATGATAGGGTTAACACTCGATTTAGTGACTGGCTTTTTACATAATTAGGAATTGTCTTCATTGTTCATTTTCCAGATTGCCCAAATGTTTGTATCCGCATGATATTCTTCAGGATGAGTTTCGATAAGCAAAGTGTTTATTTTTGATGCCGTTGCAAAATCACTAATCAAGCCGTGCTTATTAAGCAAATTGTAGTTAAATACATCTTCAAAACCGCCACAGTTTGTAAGCGAACTGGTATCGTTTGATTGGTCCATTAAATCGTATCCTATAAAAACAAAATTGTTGATAAGATAACCGCTGCATTCCTTTAATGGATTAAAAGCAACAGCAAGAATGTTATAATTTAATGTATTTGACGTGTTGGCGACAACAAAATCAAGATCATTGTAGCAATACGTAAAGTATAAGTTTTTAGATACGACAGCCACTTTGTTAAAAGTTCCGCTTTCAAAATTTACTTTGATAGTGGGTTCGCACAAGCTAAAATCTAATGTGATTAACTCTTTGTTCACAGTGTACAGTTTTGCCCAATCTATGTAATCAGGCCAACTTTCATTATCAATAGTAAATCGCTTTCTTGCTGTGTACCAGATTTCCATTACTACTATCCAATCAAATCCAATAAATCATCGTCACTAATAACAGGAATTTTTAATTTATTGGCTTTTTCCAATTTTGATGGTCCCATGTTATCCCCTGCCACCAAATAACTGAGTTTAGACGAGATGCTGCTCACTATTTTGCCGCCGTTTTTTTCAATTACTTCTTTCAGCTCATCGCGCGAGTACTTTTCGAATACGCCCGAAATAATAAAAGTTTTACCGGCCAGCTTGTCGCTTTGTAAAACAACTTCGGCTTCTTCGAGGGTAAATTGCAGCCCTTGTTGTTGTAGTTTTTGTAATTCCTGCTGATGCACCTCGCCGCTCATGTATTCAACCAGGCTTTGTGCAATGCGTTCGCCAATTTCTTCAACTGCGGTTAACTCTTCCAGCGTTGCTGCTTGCAGTCTTTCCAGTGTTTTAAAATGAGCTACCAGTTTGCGGGCCACGGTTTCGCCAACATAGCGGATCCCTAAGCCGAATAATACTTTCTCAAAAGGCATTGCTTTCGACTGCTCAATCCCTTTAAGCATGTTAGTGATCGACTTCTCACCAAAGCGGTCCATCTGCTTCAAGGCATCAGCTTGGTTGTGCAGTTCGTAAATATCACTGATGTGCGACAAAAAACCATGCTGGTACAAGGTTTCAATCGTCTCGTCGCCCAAGCCATCAATATTCATGGCGCGGCGACTCACAAAGTGCTGCATTTTACTTACAATCTGCGGCGGACAGCCTTCATCGTTGGGGCAGTAAAAAGCGGCTTCGCCCTCTTTCCGTATCAGCGGTGTGTCGCAAGCAGGGCAGGTAGTACGGTAGGCTACTGGTTTTGCATCTAAGTTGCGCTTTTCGGGATTTACGCTGATAATCTTGGGGATAATCTCTCCGCCTTTTTCAACATATACCGAGTCGCCTTCGTGTAAATCTAATCGCAATATCTCATTAGCATTATGCAGGGTTGCACGTTTAACAGTGGTGCCCGCCAGTAGTACCGGTTTTAAATTGGCCACCGGCGTAACTGCACCGGTACGCCCCACGTTATAGGCTACACTTTCCAGTACGGTTTCTACCCTTTCGGCTTTATATTTATAGGATATGGCCCAGCGCGGAACTTTGGCGGTAAATCCTAACTCCTGTTGCTGTGCGTAATTGTTTACTTTAATAACAATGCCGTCAATATCAAAGCTCAGGTCAAAGCGCTTCTGTTCCCACTCGCTGATGAAGGCCAGTACATCGTCTATGTTTTTACACAAACGGGTATGCTCACTTACATGAAAGCCCCAGTTTTTTACTGCCTGTAAACTATCCCAATGGGTTTTGAATATCTGTTTTTCGGTGTATAAAAAGTAAAGGTAGCAATCGAGCGGACGGCGAGCCACTTCGGCCGAATCTTGTAACTTCATGGTACCCGAAGCAAAGTTGCGTGGGTTGGCATAAGCCAGTTCTCCTTTTTCAATGCGCTCATTATTTAAGCGCTCAAAAGCTTTGCGGTGCATTAATACTTCGCCGCGTATTTCGAAAAAGTCAGGGTAATTACCTGCGCCCAGTTTTTTAGGTACCGAATGTATGGTGCGTACGTTGGTGGTTACCTCATCGCCCTCAACGCCATTACCACGGGTAACGGCACGTACCAGTTTGCCTTGTTCGTAGGTCATGCTCATCGAAAGACCATCAAACTTTAATTCGGCTACATACTCAAAGTTGTCACCTATAGCTTTGCGCACCCGCTGGTCAAAATCAAGCAGTTCCTGAGCGTTATAAGTGTTGCCTAACGACAACATGGGCCAGCGGTGCTTTACCGTTTTAAACTCTTTGGTTACCTCGCCACCTACACGTTGGGTGGGCGATTCCGGGTCGGCATACTCCGGGTATTGCTTTTCCAGTTCGGCCAGTTGTTTAAGCAAATGGTCAAAATCATAATCGCTGATGGTAGGCTGAGCCAGTACATAATAATTATAATTATGCTGCTTCAACTCAGCAGTCAAAGAGTCAATCCGTTGTTTAGCTTCTTCAGGCGCCATGCTGCGAAGATAAGAAGTTTAGCGGGTGGTTCTTTTTTGATTTCACCGATTGAATAATGATTTTTTCGATGTGTGATAAAAGTTTGTCTAACATAAATCACAACGTATTGTATCAACTTATCTATAATAACAAATCATTTCTCAATCAGTGAAATCATCCCCTAATCGATGAAATCAAAAACTAAAGGCTATACATTCTCAAATTCTTTATTACTAACCCTCCGGTTATAAATAAACAAACCGATGCTCATAATAATGCTGGTAGCCAGTATCACGACGAATAATAACCCCGTTTCAACACCGGGGAGTCGTAAATCTTTAGGCAAATTATAGAATAGTAATACGCTGATCAAGCCCCGTGGTGCGATAACCAGTTCGGGCATCAAATCAGTTTTAGATACCAGCCGGATATACAAGAAGCGGATGATGTAAATAGCTGCCAGGATAAAAGCGCCGATGATCAAAACGGACCATTTTTGCAACTGGTTAACATCCATGGTAAAACCAAAAATCACGAAGAAGAAAGTGCGCATCAAAAAGGCGCTTTCGGCTGATAGTTGCAGCAATTGTTTTAAGTCGATATTTAAGCCATGATAGATAAAATATTTTTTAAACCACTGAGGCCTGATCTGGTCGGCATTGTTTAAAAATAAGCCTAAGGACAGTACGATAATCAGGGCCGACAAATGGTAAGACTGACCGATGGCGTATACCAGAATAAGGATGGCTATGATCAGGAAAAACTTAACATGATGTGTAATGCGGCCGAGCAAGTAAAGTAATAGCAAGCAGGCAGCCAAAGCAAAAGCCAGGATGGTGGTTAATTCGACGCCCAATTTAGCAAAAGAGCCAACGCTGATGTGCTTGTTGCCCAACATAAAGTTGAAGAGCACTACCGTAAGGATATCTGAGAACGACGATTCATAAATTATAAATTCTTTTTTATGTTTGGTGATGCTCGATGCTGAGGGTATGGCAATAGCCGAACTGATGACACAGAATGGGATAGCATTAATAAAGCAGAGATAATAATCGCCTCCGCTTAATTGGTATAAAATCCATGATATAGTAAACGTTGTGCACAGTAAGATGATTAACGCCGAAAAGAACGATTTTTTAATTACTGCGTTTTTGTCCGGCGTGTATTTTAGTTCTAACGCACCTTCAAAAACAATCAAAATTAAGCCGAGTGTTCCTAACGTAGGCAGGATATTAGATAGGTTGAATAAATGAATATGGAAGTATTCAACAATCTGCCTGATGCCTACACCCAAAAACAGCAGGAGCAGTACGGAAGGTATCTTGGTTTTACCGGCAATCAGGTCGAACAGGTACGAAAAAATCACCAGTCCGCTTAGTACAATTAGTGTAGTATAGGTACTCAAATATTTTTCGTTTTAGTTGTAATCATAAGCGAGCGTTTGCTCTATCGCTAAGCAATATAATCGAAAAACCTAAAAAAGCCCTAAAGGTTGGTGAAAATATCATACCAATGCCAGTATTATAAAATTAACAAAACCTAACGCATTATTAAAAGTTAGGATTTTAGCTTTGGCAAAAACTATGGGAAATTTATTTTCAAGCATTACTATAAAAGGAGTAGAACTCAAAAATCGCATTACAGTATCGCCCATGTGCCAATACTCAAGCGAAGATGGCTTTGCCAATGATTGGCACCTGGTGCACTTGGGAGGCATGGCTACCGGTGGCGCCGGTTTAATTATCACCGAAGCTGCCGCCGTTTCGCCGGAAGGCAGAATTACTTATGCTGATTTGGGTTTGTGGAAAGACGAGCATATTGCTAAACTTAAGCAAATCACTAGCTTTATTGAACAGCAGGGCTGCACAGCCGGTATTCAACTGGCTCATGCCGGCCGTAAAGCCAGCCATGACAAGCCATGGAGCGGCGGTAAGCAGTTTCCGTCGACTCATGAAAACGGATGGGAAACTGTTGGTCCAAGTGCTTTAGCCTTTACAGATGGGGAAGAAGCACCAATAGCTTTAGACAAGGCCGGAATTGAAAAAGTAAAAGCTGACTTTAGAGCAACTACTTTACGTGCGGTTGAGGCCGGATTTAAGGTAGCCGAAATACATGCCGCGCATGGGTACCTGTTGCACCAGTTTTATTCGCCTTTAAGCAACCAGCGAACCGATGAGTATGGTGGCTCTTTTGAAAACCGGATCAGGCTGCTTTTAGAAGTAACGGATGTCGTGAAAGAAGTGTGGCCTGCCGAATACCCTTTATTTGTACGCATCTCTTCTACCGATTGGACCGAAGGTGGCTGGACCATTGAGGATTCGGTAAAGCTGACTGCTGTACTAAAAGAAAAAGGTGTAGATTTGATTGACTGTTCATCAGGGGGTAACGTGCCTCATGCCAAAATACCAAGTAATCCGGGCTATCAGGTTCCGTTTGCGGAGCAGGTAAAAAAAGAGACAGGTATACTAACCGGAGCAGTAGGCCTAATTACCACAGCCGATCAGGCAAACCAAATTATAGAAACCGGGCAAGCCGATTTAGTTTTACTGGCACGCGAGATGCTCCGCGATCCGCACTTTGCATTGCGGGCTGCCCACGAGTTAGGACGTACAGTGCAATGGCCGCCGCAATACGAACGGGCACAGTGGCGGTAGCACAATATTTAGAAGAAAACAATTTTAACCTCAAAACTAATAACAAATTAAAAACCATGAAACGTACAGCAAAGGCACACTGGAACGGTACTTTAAAAGAAGGCCGCGGCGAACTTTCTACACAAAGCACTACTTTAAACAACACCCAGTACTCGTTCAAAACCCGTTTTGAGCAAGGTGTAGGTACTAACCCCGAAGAGTTGATTGCAGCTGCACATGCAGGTTGTTTTACTATGGCTGTTGGCGCGGCTTTAAGTCAGCAAGGTTTTACGCCCGGCGATTTAACTACTGCTGCTGTGTTAGACTTAGATATGAATAATCTGGTAATAACAGGTATCCATTTAGACTTACAGGCCACTACTATTGATGGTGTATCTGAAGAGCAATTTACTGCCATAGCAGAAGATGCTAAAAAGAACTGTATTATCTCTAAAGCGTTAAGCGTACCATTTACTTTAAATGTATCTTACGGCTCAAAAGCATAATCATGCTGTTGATCATATTTCAATAATTACACGTTATTGTAATCAAATTAAAGAGCAGGCAATAATGTCTGCTCTTTGTTGTTATAAAGCTGTTTATTTTGCACTATGACCCGTATCCGTACCTATTTAAGCTTTATACTATCTTTAATTATCGTTGGCTTTTTGATCTTCCTGTTTTTTTACATGAAGTACCAGTTTACGGCAGTGCGCAGCGAGGTAACCGAAGATGTGATGGTAGAGAAAATTACCAGTATGGGTAAACTCGAACTGGTAAAATACAGCATGAAAGACGTGCTCGAAAAAAAACAGATCCATACCATTTTGCCCGACGAGCGGGTATTGTTTGTAGCGGTAGGTGAAGTAACCGCCTGCATCGATTTAACAAAGGTTGCTCGTAAAGATATTATCCAGGATGCTACCCAAAAAACCGTAACCGTAGTTTTGCCCCAGCCCGAAATTTGTTACGCCAAACTCGATCATCAACGCTCTAAAGTTTACGATGTAAGCGGTGTAATTTTACCAAGCACCACCCAAGCCATGGTAGAAGATATTTACAAGCTGGCCGAGAAGCGACTGTTAGATAATGCCCAACAAATGGACATTACCGGTAAAGCCCGACAAAATGCGCAAGTCATCTTTAAACCCTTGCTCGAGGGTGTTTCGGGCAAAACGGTGATCCTTAAATTTAAATAATTACATCTGGCTTTGGCTTAAGCGCTGACGTCGCCTTAACCAAATATGGCCTATATTACGCGTAGGTACGGTATCGCCAAATAATTTGCCCCAAGGTTTCAAATCGTCAATGCGGTCAAATACTATCTTTAGTACAGCAATAAATGGTATAGACAAAAACATACCCGATATGCCCCATAATGCGCCTCCCAAAAGCACCACCACAATAGACACCAGCGCATTGATCTGCACTTTGGATGATACTATACGTGGTACTAAGATGTTATTATCAATAAATTGGATAACGAGGTAAGCGGCAATGATACCTAGTTGGGTTGAGTAACCATCTTTAGTTACTGTAGCCATGAGTACTGGCAGTGCGATGGCAATCAGGCCACCAATGTAGGGTAGCATATTTAATAATGCGCCTATAACGCCAAACAGTATAGCATACTTAACATCGAGCAATAGTAAGGCAATTGAGTTCATGATGGCTACAATCAATGTTTCGGTAAGTAATCCTACAATGTAGCTTTGTATAGCCGATTTGGTTTCCTGCAAAATTTCGGCTACCCGTACGGAGTTCTCTTCGGAAAAAACCTCGTACAGAAAATTGATGATAAGTGTTTTGTAAAGCAGCATCAGGAATACATACACCGGAATCAACAGCACTACGCTTAATAATCCCAAAACGGTAGTGATGGTCTGTCCTACTAGGCCCTTACTATTATTTACCGCATCTTTAATAAACGTAGCCTGGCGCTGTGTATCGATGCCAAAATGCTTGAAGGTCCACATTTGTAGTTGATTGATAATGTGGGAGAATTTTATTTTGAGTGCTGGTATAGTGGCACCGAACGACGCGATTTGAGATGATAAAAAATAAAATACGCCTGCAATAAAAACAGTAGCTATCAGTAAAGCTACAGATATAGCGACTATCTTCGGCAACTTGAATCGTTCGAGTTTATTAACCAGGCGATTTAGCAGTATGGCTATAAACGCAGCAAATGCCAGTGGTATAAGTATATCGGACAGCGTAGCTAAAACATAAACAAATAAAATAAGCCCGAATAATACAACGGTGCTTTGTATAAAAAATGGGTATTGTTTAGTTTGCATTTGAAGAGTATATCTTACAAAAGCAATAATTAACTATAAAGTTTTAGTTGTTAAGTGAAAGGATTTAAGGCTATTCGAATTGATATCTAATTTATCAGGGAATTGATATTATTGATAAAATTAGCTTGAATAATATTTCTTAAATCAATAACGCTACCGCTGCTTTTCAAATTCAATTTTGCGGCGGCGATTCGCTCTTTTTTGTTGTCGTATAGCTTTTTTAATACGGCGATTGGCTTTATCCAAGCGGTGTTGGGCGATGTGCTGTTTTACCTGTTTTTCGGTGACTGCATCATAACCAGCACTGGCCTTTATCCCGTTGGATATAGTTTTCCATATAGTTTTAAAAAATGAGGTATCCGGCTGGCGAACATAAGTAACATGTACAGCACGCGGTGCTTCTCCCATGCGGTCGGGATTGTTGCGTTTTACAATCAGGGCATTGGCCAGTAATGAGGCAATAGCCCGGTGCTTATATCGGTTAGATACCGTATCCATTTTCAAAATATGCAGTTTCAGGTCGTGGTATAAAAAGCTGACATTGCCTTCAGAGAGGCTTCTGTTAGCTTTAATATCAAAGCTTAGTTTATCCAGGTTTCCTGAGGTAATTTTAACCAGTCCGAACGGCATCACTGCTTTATTTAATTTTTCCAGATCCATAGCGCCAACACTGCCCTGGTAATTGTAAGAATGGGCTGAGTCGGTAAGATTAAAATTAAAATTTGCCTGCAAAGCACCTTCATCCATCAGCCAGGAGCGTACCTGCACACTGGCAAAATTGTTTTTTTGCAATGCAGCCGGGTTGTTAGTAACGTTAAAAATATATCCTGATGTTTTATCGAAGGTTACTGTGCCTTGCTTATGCGATCGTTTGCCATAACCTTTATAGGTTATATTGATTTGATTAAGCTGAATGGTATCCAACTTAAAATCTGTTTTGAGCTGACGTATAGCTACGTTAGGGAAGGTAGCCACCCTGTCCGTCTTTTTAGGCTGGATGGCCGGATTGGCTGTTACTGATAAATTACCTGTAAGGAAAGCTAAGCGCGATATATAAAACTTATGTTGCCTGTAATATTGATTAAAATCAAGCCCGTTGGCCAGTAGTGTATCAGTATTGAAAGAAAAAATAGTCCGCTTTTTTTGCTGAAGTTTTATGGAGTCGGGCGTAGGAGTAAGCGCCAAATGATAGGCTTCCAACTTACGCAGCAAAGCAGAATATTTTAGAAGTTTGATGTTTACATTGTATAAGCTATCTGCTACCGGTCGGCTTAAGTTGTTAAACTCCAGTTGGATATCTTTAAAACAATAAAATCTTGAGCTGTCTTTTTGGGAGGCAGAGTCAATCAGCAGATCTTTGCCCAATAAATTCATTTCTTTAAACTCAGAAACGCAAGCTTGCTTAACGGCACTATCGCGGTAAGTCAGTTTTACATCATTGAGTAAAATCTCGCCGATATGCAACGATTTGAGCGTGCCTTTTATATGTTGCCAGGCAGTGCGCTTATTTAGTGTGGCGCTATCTTTACTTTTAACGGCCCGATACACAATATCCAGTTCGGGCGCGCTCAGTACAATCTGCTTGATATCTAACTTACGCTGATAATAAAGTTTGAGGGGGTGGATATGCCTGAAAACAATCCGTTTTACTTTAAGCGTGTATAGGTTGTTGGGCGCATCGCCTTCTTTTAGCTTTTGCCGGTAAACCTGCAGGTTAGGCTTAATGGTAAAATTATGAATAACTACTTTGCCTTGTACAATATGCAGGTTGGCATCGGTAAATTCGGCTTGGTATAGGCTGTCGGTACTGTTTAAAACAGTACTGCGTACCTTGTCGGCTAAAATTGGCGACCAGTAACGGTTAACAAAGTAGGCTACAACCGTAATTAAAAACAAGAATACTATAAAAATAACAACCAGTATCTTCTTCCAACGTTGCTTTAAAAAATCAGATGTCATTTATAATATATCCTCCGTTAATTAAATAATGCGTTATGGAGGGTTTAGCTTGTTCGTATTTTTTTCCAAAATACGCATTTGCAGTGAAATTTAAAAGCTTATTGGCTTGACTGCTCACTACGAGCAGCGTTTGTGTAATAAAAAGGTAGATATTTAATTGTGCTGCCAATATGTCACGCTATTGCATAAAAAATATGTACTTTTGCAACTCAAAAATTTTTATTGATGATGGATTTGCTAACTCCGGATAAAACACATGATGAAAGCAGGCAAGGTGAGGCAATGATGCTGGAGCAAACCGCTGAAAAATATAATGGTCGAAAACTTTACATCGAGAGTTACGGCTGTGCCATGAATTTTTCGGACAGCGAAATTGTTGCTTCTATTTTATTGGATAAAGGCTTTGAAACTACCAAAGATTATAATAATGCCGACGTAGTGTTTATCAACACTTGTTCAATCCGCGAAAATGCAGAACAACGTGTTCGTAACCGGTTAAAAGAATTTACGGTAGCCAAGGTTAAAAACCCGGGCATGATAGTAGGTGTATTAGGCTGTATGGCCGAACGCCTGAAAGCAAAGTTTTTGGAGGAAGAAAAACTGGTTGACGTAGTCGTAGGCCCTGATGCTTACCGCGATTTGCCTAACTTGATTGATCAGGTTGATGATGGTCAAAAAGCAGTAAACGTATTGCTGTCTCGCGAGGAAACTTATGCAGATATCAATCCTGTGCGTTTAAACACCAATGGCATCAATGCTTTTGTATCTATTATGCGTGGTTGCGATAATATGTGCTCATTTTGCGTAGTGCCATTTACCCGCGGCCGCGAACGCAGCCGCGATCCGCAATCTATCATCAAAGAATGTACTGATCTGTTTAACCAGGGATACCGTGAGGTAACACTTTTGGGCCAAAATGTTGACTCATACAAATGGAAGCCGGAGGTAACTGAGGCCGCTGAAATTTCTATTAATGATATTGCAGGCGTTAATTTCGCACAACTGCTGGAAATGGTTGCCTTAATCAATCCTGATTTAAGGGTTCGTTTTTCTACTTCGCATCCTAAGGATATCACCGACGAGGTATTGTATGCGATTGCTAAATACGAGAATATCTGTAACTACATACACTTACCGGTACAATCGGGCAATAGCAGGGTTTTAGACTTAATGAACCGGACTTACGACCGTGAGTGGTATATGGAAAGGGTGAATGCTATTCGTCGTATTATACCAGGGTGCGCCATATCAACAGACGTAATTGCAGGTTTTTGTACCGAGACGGAAGAGGAACATCAGGAAACCCTAAGCATGATGGATTTTGTGCAGTACGATTATGCCTACATGTTTATGTACTCAGAGCGCCCGGGTACTTTAGCGGCCAAACGTTATGCTGATGACATCCCGGAAGCGGTAAAAAATCGCCGTTTAAACGAAATTGTAAACAAACAGCGGGCGCATTCGCACTTACGTTTGCAGGAGCAGGTAGGTAAGGTGCAGCGAGTTTTGATTGAAGGTTTTTCCAAAAAATCTAACCTCGATTACTGTGGCCGCAGCAACAACAACGCTATGGTCGTTTTCCCGGTAAGTGAAAATTACAAACCAGGCCAATACGTAAATGTATTAATAGACCGCTGCACCACGGCTACTTTAATTGGAAGGGTTGTGTAGTGATGAGAGCCAAGAGCTAAGAACCAAGAGCCAGGATTTTAAATGAAGCACAATTTTAAAAATTTGAAAGTCTGGCAAAAGGCAATGGATCTGACTGATTTGACTTATAATTACAGCAAGGAGTTGCCTCTTGATGAGCGTTTCAATTTGATCGATCAAATAAACCGGTGCTCTTGCTCAATACCTTCAAACATTGCAGAAGGGTCGGGAAAGAGAACAAATACTCATAATGCAGAGTTTTTGTCGACGGCACTAACTTCATCTTTCGAATTAGAAACACAATTACTGATTTGCGAGAGAAGAGCATATGGAGATAGTGATAAACTGAGGAGCTGTCTTGAGTTGGTTCAGGAGGTTCAAAAAATGATTTTTGCATTCAGAGAGCATATAGTAAACAGGCCTGTAAGTTAAGTAGTCTTAGCTCTTGGTTCTTGGTTCTTGGCTCTATAATCTACTCTATGAACGTACAAGAAATTAAACAACGCTTCGGGATTATCGGCAATTCGCCGTTACTGAACCGGGCTATAGATATTGCTAACCAGGTAGCACCAACCGATATTTCGGTGTTGATTACCGGGGAGAGCGGTAGCGGAAAGGAAGCCTTTTCGCATATTATACATAACCTGAGTCCGCGTAAGCACGGGCCATTTATTGCTGTAAACTGTGGTGCGATACCTGAAGGCACTATCGACTCAGAATTGTTCGGTCATGAAAAAGGTGCCTATACCGGTGCCGTGGGCGAACGGAAAGGTTATTTTGAAACGGTAAACGGTGGTACCATCTTTTTAGATGAGATAGGCGAGATGCCATTAGGTACCCAAGCACGCTTGCTGCGTGTGTTGGAATCGGGGCAGTTTATCAGGGTCGGATCATCCAAAGTTGAAAAGACCAACGTGCGGGTAATTGCAGCTACCAACGTAGATGTTTACGAAGCGGTAAAAGCCGGCAAATTCCGCGAGGATTTATATTATCGCTTGAATACCGTACCCCTGCGTATACCACCTCTGCGCGACCGTAAAGAAGATATCTTTTTGTTGTTCCGTAAGTTTTCGGCAGACTTTACTGATAAGTACCGCACACCTGCATTGAGTTTGGATGAGGGGGCACAACAGGTGCTTTCAAATTATAGCTGGCCGGGTAACGTGCGCCAGTTAAAAAATCTGGCCGAACAGTTAGCTGTATTGGAACGCGACCGTACCATTACCGCAGCTACGCTGTTAAACTATATGCCGCAAGAGGCAGGCCGCAGCAATTTACCTATGCGTGTTGAAAATCAAAACCGCGAAGATTTTTCGGAGCGGGATATCTTGTATAAGGTATTGTTTGATATGAAGCGTGATATGGTGGAGCTGAAAAAGCTGGTTGCCGAAATTATTGAACATGGCGGCGGTATGCCTAACAATTATACACCCAATACGCAGGCCTTAAGTCAGCTTTATCATGATATTGAGCTGCCTTCGCATACAGAGCCACAATTTACCATACAGCAGCCCGTTGTTAATACACATAATAACGATTCTATCATCACGCATCATGCCGAAGAGGTAGAAGAGTCATTGTCATTGATTGAAAAAGAATCAGACCTGATACGCAAAGCGTTGAAAAAGCATAAAGGTAAACGTAAGCTGGCTGCGCACGAGTTAGGCATATCAGAGCGGACGCTGTACCGGAAAATAAAAGAATTAAACTTGTAATGTTACTCAAAAGGTTTTTTTGTTTGGTTGTAGTGATGGCAGCCATGGTATATTCATCGTGCTCGGTAACACTGAGCGGCGCATCTATTCCTATTGACATGAAAACCATCAATGTGCAGTATTTTGAAAATACGGCCCCATTGGTGGTTAATAACTTAAGCCAGTTGTTCACGGAGGCTTTAAAGGATAGGATCCGTTCGCAATCCCGACTGGGTATTGTAAGAGGAGAGGCTGACGCTACCATGGAGGGTACCATTACCGGGTTTAGCTATGCGCCGGTTTCGGTACAGGCTACTAACAACAATACGGCCCCCCTGGCTACGGCTACCCGCTTAACCATTACGGTTAACGTAAAGTATGTAAACTATAAAGACAAGAAAAAATCTCCCGATTTTGAGCAGTCGTTTTCGAGATATACTGACTTTACGGGCGACATTAACTCGCAGGAACAGAACCTGATCCGTGTAATTAACCAACAACTTACCGAGGATATTTTTAATAAAGCTTTTGCAAACTGGTAATCAATTTAGTAGCTTCAACCACGTGCAACAAGATCATCAACACCCCTATAACGAAATATTTAAGCAACTGCTGATTAATCCTGGCCGTTTTAATGAGGAGCAGATGAGTCAGTTGCAATCGCTGGTAGACCGTTTTCCGCAGATGGGATTGTTGCATGCCTTACGGGCACGGTACTCGGGCGATACCGCTCATTTAAGCCGGGCTGCTGCCGGTTTTGCCGACAGTGCTGTTCTGCAAAAAATTGTACTGCGCACATCCGGTTTGCCTGCTGTTAACGAAACGCAGATTATTTTTAAAAACAACGACACGGGTAATGAAGCTGTCGTTCCGACAGAAGCAGTAACCGAAGCTGCCGAAGAACCTCAGCCGGAAGTTATAGAAACCGAACCTATAACTGAGGTTGCAGCACAGCAGGAAAACACCGACACCAATCAAGAACCTATTGCAGAGGTTAACGAAGAGCAGTTAGCAGGACCAGCAGAAGTTTTACCGGAAGAGCCCGTTGAGCAAGCCGCGCCAATATCAGAGGAGCAGGCGACTGAACAGCCTGAACAAACTGCTGCACCGGAAGAATTAGCTGTGACTGAAGCCGAGCCGGTATTAGAAGCAGTACCAGCGATTGAGCCTCCTGCGGAAAACTTAATGCAGGTTGAGCCTGAAGTTGAAGAAAATAGAGTTGAGCCGGTTTCTGAATTACCTGTTGCAGTACCTGCACCTTTAGCCGAAACGCAGCAACTCATCATCGAGAATATTGCAGCTAACGATTATTTTGTTTTTGATACCGCTTTCATTGACCGCAACCAGATAGTGGTTGACGATGTAAAGGCAAAAGCAGTTGTGGAACCGGAGCCTGCTGCACACGAAGACGCTGAAGTTATAAATACAGACGAAGGGCAGGTGACACGTTACCACGACGATAAAATGCCTTACAGCTTTTTATGGTGGTTAGATAAAACACGTAGTAAGCATAGCGCTACTTACCAGCCATACGTAATGAATAAGTCTGCTGCCGCTGCTACTCCTTCAATAGAAGTCGCTTCTGCTACAGATAAAGCTGAGTCAATTGCAGAAGTGCCCGAGGAGCGTAAAAAGGAAGACGAAATCTTAGAGCGTTTTTTGCAGGAAGATCCTCAAATTAAGCCACCAACCGGCGATAAACTGGATAACGAAAATAAGGCCCGTCAAAGCAGCGAAGATCAGGACGAGATGATTACCGAAACACTGGCCCGCATTTACGCCGACCAGATGTTATATTCCAAAGCCATAGCTGCTTATAAAATATTAATCTTGAAAAATCCGGAAAAAAGGCGTTACTTTGCCAACCAGATTGAAATTTTACAAAAGAAAATAAATTAACGCATAAAATGTACTTAGTATTAATCATCCTTGCTATCCTGGTTTGTATACTGTTAGGAGTCATTGTATTAATCCAGAACCCTAAAGGTGGCGGCTTGTCTTCAAACTTTTCGAGCTCATCACAACTATTAGGTGTGCAAAAAACCGGTGATATCTTGGAAAAAGGAACCTGGGTTTTAGCTATTACTTTAATGGTACTTTCATTAGCTATCAATGTAGCTTTAAAAGGCGGCAACACTACATCAGGTTCTGATTACCGCGACCAGATTCAGAAAGCGTCTAAACCAACTGGTCCGGTGGGTACATCATCAACGCCATTATCGTTGCCTGCTAAACCTGCAGACAGCACCAAAAAATAAATAACAATAAGTTAATGCGAAAAGGCTTCGGAATCTCCGAAGCCTTTTTTAGTTTTACGGCGCCTGTCATCATGGCATTGTCATGTTGGTGTAAGGTAAATCTGTCCCGCTTAATTTAAACCTATTTGTACAATACTGACAATACAACAGTCTGTTATGCCAATTGGTAACCTGTTACCGGCTTGGCATAATTCGTGTTCGAAAGCAAGCAAAACATACAATTAAGTATAACAATTATAATTATGTCATTAAACATTAAACCTATTGGCGACAGAGTAGTAGTAGAAGCTGCTCCTGCCGAAGAAAAGACTGCGTCTGGTATCTTCATTCCGGATACTGCTAAAGAAAAACCTCAACAAGGAACTGTAGTAGCTGTTGGTGACGGTAAAAAAGATGAGCCTATGACTGTAAAAGTAGGTGACAAAGTTTTATACAGCAAATACGGTGGTACCGAAATTACTATTGATGGTAAAGAGTACCTGATGATGCGCGAAACCGACATATACGGTATATTATAATTAAACAATACCGGAAAGGCTGAATGACGCTGATTGAATAATGATAGTATCGTCATTCACTTATTCTACCATTAACTAAAAACATTCATTAAAGAAATTATGGCAAAACAAGTTAAATACAACGTTGAAGCACGCGATGCTCTGAAACGTGGTGTGGATATTTTGGCTAATGCAGTTAAAGTAACCTTAGGTCCTAAAGGTCGTAACGTAATTATCGACAAAAAATTTGGTTCTCCTGCTATTACTAAAGACGGTGTAACTGTAGCTAAAGAAATCGAACTGAAAGATTCTTTAGAAAACATGGGTGCACAAATGGTTAAAGAAGTAGCTTCTAAAACTGCTGATATTGCAGGTGATGGTACTACTACGGCTACCGTTTTAGCACAAGCTATTGTTACTGCAGGTATTAAAAACGTTGCTGCCGGTGCAAATCCAATGGATTTAAAACGCGGTATTGACAAAGCTGTTGCTGCAGTTGTTGCCAACTTAAAAGAGCAATCTCAAACTGTAGGCGAAGACAATAACAAAATTAAACAAGTTGCTACTATCTCTGCTAACAACGACGAAGTAATCGGTACCCTGATTGCTGACGCGATGGGCAAAGTAGGTAAAGACGGTGTAATTACTGTTGAAGAAGCTAAAGGTACTGAAACTGAAGTTAAAACTGTAGAAGGTATGCAGTTTGACCGTGGTTACCTTTCTCCGTACTTTGTAACCAACGCCGATAAAATGGAAGCAGAACTGGATAACCCTTATATCCTGATCTACGACAAAAAGATTTCTTCGATGAAGGAATTGCTTCCAATTTTGGAAAAGCAAGTACAAACCGGCAAACCTTTAGTGATTATTTCTGAAGATTTAGACGGCGAAGCTTTAGCTACTTTGGTAGTTAACAAAATTCGTGGTTCACTGAAAGTAGCTGCTGTTAAAGCTCCTGGTTTTGGCGATCGTCGTAAAGCTATGCTGGAAGACATTGCTATCTTAACCGGTGGTACTGTAATCTCTGAAGAGCGTGGTTATAAATTAGAAAATGCTGACCTGAGCTACTTAGGTACTGCTGAGAAAGTAGTTATCGACAAAGATAATACTACGGTAATCAATGGTTTTGGTGATGCTGAAGGCATTAAAGCCCGCGTTAACCAAATCAAAGCTCAGATTGAAACTACAACATCTGATTACGATAAAGAAAAACTGCAAGAGCGTTTAGCTAAGTTATCAGGTGGTGTAGCTGTATTATATGTAGGTGCAGCTACCGAAGTTGAAATGAAAGAGAAAAAAGACCGTGTTGACGACGCTTTACACGCAACCCGCGCTGCTGTTGAAGAAGGCATTGTTGCTGGTGGTGGTGTAGCTTTCATCCGTGCCGTTGCTGCCTTAGGCGATTTGCAAGGTGCTAACGAAGATGAAAAAACCGGTATCCAAATCATCAAACGTGCTATCGAAGAGCCATTACGTCAAATCTGTGAAAACGCAGGTATCGAAGGTTCTATCGTAGTACAAAAAGTAAAAGAAGGCAGTGCTGACTTTGGTTACAACGCACGTGCTGACCGTTACGAAAACCTGATTGGCGCTGGTGTTATCGATCCTACTAAAGTATCTCGTGTAGCTTTAGAAAACGCTGCTTCTATTTCATCAATGTTGTTAACTACCGAGTGTGTGTTAGCCGATGATCCGGAAGAAGAGAAAGCTGGCGCCGGCGCCCCTCCAATGGGTGGCATGGGCGGTATGATGTAATCAACATCAATATCAAAATAATATACACCATAGAAACCCTGTCTGATTTATTAGACAGGGTTTCTTGTTTTTAAAACTGTTTTTTTACGCAAAATCGTTGTTTAGGTTGTTTTTAGTTAATCAAATGATTAACTAATGACACATTTTAGTATAATCTACTTTATTTTTGCATTAAATATTAAATACTCACCACGAGAGGCATATCATTTGCAATGTTATCAACATTATGAAACAAATTACCCAAGTGAAGAGACAACTGCAGGCAAGGATATTTGAGTGGGTGATAATCAAAGGTCCGGAGTTGTTTGTAAGCTTAATGTCCTAACAAAAACGAGTTGGCTTAATGCATTTTAAGCTAAACCACTACATAAATACACCCATCTATATTCAAAGTATTTACACTTTGCAGGCAAGGTAAGGCAAATTATATTTTTTGTCTTGCCTTTAATTCTAAATAGCGGTTTACCGCACTCACCGTTAAATTTTGTGGCGACGTTAAAATGGACTGGATGCCATGCTTGGCCAGTTCTTTTACAATCAGCTTTTTGTCGTACGCAAACTTTTCAGCAATCGTTTTAATATAAATACCTTCCACATCAGCAGCAGGTTGTTGACTCAGCGTTTTTAGTTCGGTGTTTTCAAAAAACACCACTAACAGTAAATGAAAACCGGCTATCTTTCTTAAAAAGGGCAGATGTCTCTGTAAAGACGACAGGCTTTCGTAATTGGTGAAAAATACCACTAAGCTACGTTGTTTAATTACCCTCCGAACAGTGGTATACAACATCTCCATATTGGTTTCCAGGTAGCGTGTTTTTTCTTTATACAATACCTCCAGTATTTTATTAATGTGTGCAGGTTTACGCTCGGCAGGTATCACAGCGCCAATTTTTTCGGCAATGGTTATGAGTCCGGCCTTATCTTCTTTAAGCAAGGCTACATTAGAGAGTACTAGGCTGGCGTTAATAGCATAATCGAGCAGGCTCAAGCGCTCAAAAGGCATCTTCATTACCCTCGATTTATCTATAATACAATAAACCTGCTGCGATTTCTCGTCGGTATAACTATTGGTCATCAAGATGCCATGTCGTGCAGAGGCTTTCCAGTTGATGGCCCGGTAGTCATCGCCGGGTACATAGTTTTTAATTTGTTCAAACTCGGTGCTATTCCCTAAACGTCTTATCTTTTTGATGCCGATCTCGTTCAGCCGGTTAGAAATGGCCATCAGTTCGTAATGGCGCATTTGCAAAAATGAAGGGTAAACCGGTAATACCTCTGCTTCTTTAAAATTGTACCGTCGGCTCAGTAAACCCAATGGCGAACGTGCAAACACCCTAACCAGTCCAAAGTCGTATTCACCTCGTTTTAAAGGTTTTAAAACGTAACTGAGTACTTTGTGCTGACGCGATTTTAAATGAGTACTGAACCAAACATCACGTTTTTGAAACTGGTGAGGTATTTCATCAATAACTCCGGCCTGTATAGTAAAAGGATAAAAGTTCTCGATGTAAATGCTCAACTCGTTATCATCGCCGTTACTCAATCTTTCGGGCGCCTGGCGGCGTGCAAACACACCGTTGGTAGTGCGGTATAGTAAGAGCAAATCTGTAAGCACCAGTAACAGGCAAACGCTTAAAAGCACGTAAGGAATAATTCCCAGCCACTCAAAAAAGAAACCGAGCATAAAGCATACACTGCAGCCTATCAGGGCAGCCCACAAACGGCTGGTTAAAAAAAGATTGGTATAAAACAGGCCGAACAGCTTTTTCAATTAGCGGGGTATTTCAATTTTCTGAATTATCTGAGCTACAACTTCATCAGGGGTAACACCTTCCATCTCTTTGTCAGGCGTTAGCATAATGCGGTGGCGCAATACGGCCGGTGTAATCCAAATCACATCCTCGGGTGTTACAAAATCGCGACCTTTCATGGCCGCTAATGCTTTGGCCCCGTTAATAATAGCTAAAGAGGCCCTTGGCGATGCACCCAGATAAAGCGACTTACTGTTACGGCTTTCATGAACAATTTTGGCCACAAACTCCAGTATCTTAGGCTCCACATACAACTCACGCACCTGCTTACGAATGCTGATGATATCTTGTGCCGATAATACAGGCTCAATGTCGTTAAGCTGGTCGGCAGTTTTATGCTGGTGCTGACGGGTCAGGATGGCAATCTCGTCTTCGAGGGTAGGGTATTTTACCTCTATTTTAAACAAAAATCGGTCTAACTGAGCTTCGGGCAGGCGATAGGTGCCTTCCTGTTCAACTGGGTTTTGGGTGGCTAAAATCACAAACGGCTCTTGTAATGGATAACGTGTGCCGTCAACAGTCACCTGTCGTTCTTCCATCACTTCAAACAAAGCAGCCTGAGTTTTGGCCGGGGCCCGATTTACTTCATCAATCAGGATGATGTTACCAAACACTGGGCCCTGCTTAAATTCAAACTCAGTAGTTTTGGGGTTGAACACTGCGGTGCCAATCACGTCAGATGGCATTAAATCGGGTGTGAACTGTATGCGCGAGTATTGCGCGTCAATAGCACGGGATATTAGCTTAGCGGTCAGGGTTTTAGCTACGCCGGGTACGCCTTCAATCAATAAATGGCCGTCGGCTAATATGCCGGCAATCAATAGCTCCACAGTTTCCTGTTGGCCAACTACAATTTGACCAATGGCGGTTTTCATCAATTCAACCGCCTGGCTCAGTTTGCTCAAATCGGTTCGTTGTTCAAATATTTCTTCTTCCATTTATTTACCTGATAGGGAATAAAATTTTTCGATAGCGTTATTCAGTGCAATCAGTTCCTGGTCGGTTACTTTTTGCTGCACATGTGTATAATTAATAAGGTTGACAAGCTCTTTAACAAATTGATGATCTAAGCCCGTTTTCTTCTCTAACGACTCCGTAAATTCTTTGTCAAGCTTACTGGTTTTAAGATAGTATCGCGTGCGCCAGTGCTCCAATAGATAGGTGATTTTTTTATGGGCAATATTGCTGTTATCGCGCCGCTCATAATACACCTGGCCAACCACGGTAACAAAATCAAGCGTATTGTTTTGTAAATGCTCAATAACTGGAATAATGCGCTGCCTGCGTTTTACTTCGTAAATAATATAAAGCAGTGCAGTTAACAGCATCAGCGAATAGGCCCAGCGTAAGTTATCATGAGCAAATATTACCCGCAACGGCGATTTATCTTCGGGAATATCTTGGTTTTGGTAGTGATCCCAATACAGCGTTGTATTGGCCGGCAAATAGGAGAGTGCCTTGGCTGCATAATCTGCTCCATCCGGTGTAAGCAAACTGTAATTGGTAAACAGCTGGGGGGTGGCACTGATGTACAGGTGGCCCTTACCCAACGGGTATTGTAAGTAATTGGCGTGTGCTAAAGAATTACTGCCCAATACAACTGCTTTGGCGGTATCAAAACGACTAAAATACTGGCTGGTTAAGTCGCGCTGAAAACGGTAATTTTTTGGACGCCTGAGCTGAGGATTAACAAAGTTGATAGGGGTATTATTCTTTTCAAATTCGGCCTGGGTTTTAAACCGAAGGGTGTCGGGTAAATGTCCCTGCCAAACAAAGGCTGTCATAAACACATTGTTCCCGGCTTTAACAAATTTAAAAAGTTCGTTTACATCAGTCTTGCTTAAATTAATGGTTTTTGCAATAATAAAGTAATTACCCTTTACACCGGTTTGATGGAGGGCGTTATATAAAGGGGCGTTAGTTTGAACCTTTGTACTGTTCGGGTATAAGCTCTCTAACTGCTGATACAATACATAAGTGCCAAACGGAATTTTATCTTCATAATAAAGTGTAGGCTGCCAGCTAACAGGCGCCGGTTTATTATACTGCGCTACTAAATAAACTACAAGCAACAGTGTGCCAATGAGGGTGATGATTTTAAAATCCTTCATGCCAGCGTTTGCTTAAAGTTACTGAACAGCGTTTTAATGTTTTGAAACCCCTGACTGTTGATGGCAAACTCGCCGTACCATACAAACTCAAATTGTCGGGTAAGTACAGCAAAAGCTTCGCGCTGATTAGGATTGGTCAACTCGTTCACATAGGCAGCATTGGTTTTATCTATCTGCCAGTTTATTAATTGAGCATCGCTCAATTGTTTAAGGCATCTTAAATATAATAACCTTACTGCTAAGCGATAGTTGTGCTGAGCGATAGCCTGATCAATGTTTAAATCAAAATCTATCTCGTGTATGTTTTCGAGCGTTTCGGTGAATGGTATGCTTGCATCGGCTGATTTTCGTTTAATCAAACCTCGTATATCCACCCCGGCCAATTTTAAGATAATAAATACAATGGCTGCTACACCCAAAGAAATGAATAAATACTTTAAGAAAATAAAAAACCAGCGCATGCCTATGCCCCTTGGTGCATCTACGCCATCAAATAAATGCCAGAACCACCGCCAAAACCTCGACCATAACGATGGACCGGATGGTTCGCTGTTGTACTGAAATTGCGGTTTTTGTTTGAGCCGGGCTAGCTCAGCATCATCAAAGTGCTTGATCTGTACTACGCTGCTGTCGTTGTGCAATACAGCCTTAACCATTACCGGCTTACCAGCCCAAGCGTAGCAGCTTAATAACAACAAAATGATGAAGGAGTAAATAAAACGCATACTTAATACTCTTCGGCAGGTAAATGGCTGTCGGGCGAGTTGCTACCAAATTGGTTGATACGATCCATTAGTCCCGAACTTTCTTTGATTTCGTTTAAATTACAATAGCAAAATCCTAAAGCTACCAATGGAAGTACATAAAGCAGTTGGGCCATTTGCTGAACCAAACCCACAATAATGGCAAGCGGTACCGATGTAGATGCCGTGTTTTTACCATGAGTTAAGGCGTTTACGATAGTGATTATAAAACTGGGGAATGCAAAAATCAGGGACGCAAAAGAAACAATAATCGTCATAACGAATAGTGTGCCGAAGGTAGCCCACCAGTTATTTTTAATAAGATTGAAGCTCCGGCTAAATGAGTATCCAAAACTTGCGTTTTCGAAAATCATGATCGGAAATACCAAACCGAAAATAGGATACACGTAAATGCCTGGAATAACACAGGCCAGCGTGGCAACTACCAGTAAAACGGTGAGCAGAATGGCCGCTGTTAACACGCGGAAAAAATAATATTTAATGTAGCCCCAAACTTCCTCGTTTGTAGGCGCAGCATTTCCTTTCTGCTTATACAAAGCCATATAGCTAATCACTGTGGTAATCATCAATGTGTAGCTTAGCATCATAAAAAGTATCGACAGAAAAAACTCTACACCAAAACGGTCGGAAACGGTATCAAAAGTTTGATAGTTATTTTCGAAAATATGCTTTTGCATATCTAAAACTTTAACCTGCTGCAACGCATAGGTAGTTGCTGTAGCGATAATGAAGAGGCCGCAAAAAGTGATTACCGTTGTAAATAGAGGTTTAAAATTTTGCTTAATAAAAGTAAAGCTGTCGCTAACAATCTCTCCTAAATCACGGGCTTTAGCTAATTCAATTTTCGGTTGTTGCATTTAAGGTTTTGTTGTTAAATAATCGGTTTGGATAAATGATAACGTACCAGATAATAAAGGTTAATGATGAACTCAAAATAAGCAAACTCAACCAAAGGGGCATTTCGGTGTGCCGGGTAATAAAGCTTTCAAAAAAAGCAGCAACAATAAATATGGGCACCAAGCCAATAACGATCTTCATGCCATCTTTGGCTCCGCGTTTAAATGACGTAAAACGATTATACGTGCCCGGAAATAGTAAGCTGTTGCCCAATACCAATCCGGCGCCACCAGCTATAATGATAGATGATATCTCGAGCGTGCCATGTATCCAGATGACTAATATGGATTGCCATCCTAAGCCTTTGCTAAAAAAGAAATACTCGAATGAACCTAACATTACGCCGTTTCTGAACAGATAGTAAACCGTCCCAATTGACCCAAAAACACCGGCCACAAAAGTTACGAACGATACAAAAATATTATTACTGCCAATAGCAAAAAACATCAGAAACGCATCTTGCGATTTATAAACACCAAACGGGTCGCCTTTAGCAATATTTTCATTGGTCATGTTTACATAAGCAGGCCCAAGTATAATCTGCAAAAAATCCGTATCGTATTTCGCTGATAATATGCCTACCAGGCAGAATAACACAAAAAACAGAAAGGCATATAATAGCTGCTTTTGATAAGTTTTAAATAGCAGCGGCAATTCGTACAGCCAAAATAATTTGAAGCGGCTGCTTTTTACCTTTTTGTTTTTGTAGATAGACTGATGCAGGGTAGCGGCCAGTCCGTTAAGATAAGCCGTGGTTTTTGACTTAGGGTAAAAAGTTTTGGCGTAGGCCAAGTCGTCTGTTATTTGTATAAAACGGTCGGCCAGCTCATCAGGGGTACCTTTTGCACCATCTTCAAAGCTTTTCCATTTGGCTGTGTTTTGCTTAACAAATAAGGGTTCGCGCATGGCTTAGGTTAATTGTAAAAACCGGCTTAAAATAGCGAGAAAAATAATAGCTTTCAATGATTGTAAACCGATTTGAATAATATATTTGTTAGCATGCAAACCATAACCGTACACACCTCGCAAAATATTGATATTGATTATGAAGTAGCCGATTTAGGCGACCGCGTGTTGGCTCGGCTTATTGATGGTTGCCTTTTTGTTTTACTTATTATCTTATGTGGTATATTAGTTATTATCGCTGGTGGTTATGAAAGTTTGAGCAACCTCATGGTATTAATCGGCATTATCGTGTATGCATCGATGTATGTTTTCTATGATCTGATTTGCGAGATATTTATGAACGGGCAAAGCATTGGTAAACGGGTACGTAAAATTAAGGTAATAAGCTTAGATGGTGCGCAACCTACCGTTGGGCAATATTTGCTGCGTTGGTTATTCCGTATAGTTGATTTTACGTTTACTTCCAGTTTGTGTGGTTTAATTACAGTGGCGGTATCAGATAAGAAACAGCGGGTAGGTGATATGGTGGCCGGAACTACTTTAATTAAAACGGAACCGCGTACTCAGATGGATAAGATAGCTTTTACTTCTGCCGATCTTAATTACGAACCCGTGTATACTGAGGTATCTCAATTAAACGACCGGGAAGTAGAACTGATACACGAAGTGATACAAACTTACAGGCAAACAGGAAATACGGTTGTAGTATTTAATATGGCTCAAAAGATATCTGAACATTTACGGATTCAACCCAAACCAGAGATGGATAGCCTCCAATTTTTACATACTATAATTAAAGATTACAATCATATCATCTCACAGGAAACAACGCTTTAACAATTTAATGCGTCATTTTTAAAACGTAGCTCACTGCGATGATTGAGCCGGTAATAATAGCTAATGGTGTTTTAATCCACCCCTTTTTATCAAAATGGTATTGGCTATCTAAAAAATGAATAAGCATCAATATCATTAGCGGAATGGCTGCAGGATAAAAGTGAAGGCTTTGCTTTAAGTTTCCCTGTAAAAGCATGATGACCGATCGCTGAAAACCGCAACCCGGACAGTCAATACCCGTCAGGTATTTAAAAGGGCAGGGGAGTAAATGTTTTTGCAGCCAGTTTACAAATACCAACTGGCTGCAAAAACAATAAAGCGCATAACGCATATATAGTATACTTACACCTGTGGAGGTGGCGTGTTATTGTTAAACGGATCTCTGTAATCGCTGTCGTTAAACCTGTTAACCATACCGGCACCTGCCGGACCTAAATACGGATAGTTCCCAAAGCCTAAAAGTGGAAAAAACACAAATGGTAAGAGCAGCAAGCCGATAGTGAAGCCTTCACTCTGCCCAAAGCTCTTGCTCAGCAAATTGTACATCCATACAACAAACACAAGATTTACGCAGGGTATAAATAGTAAAAGGATCCACCATACCGGTTTTCCAATAATTTCGAGTAATACAATGATGTTGTAGATCGGGACAATAGCTGCCCATCCCGGTTTACCGGCTTTTACAAAAATTTTCCAAAAGCCAACAATCATTAAGATCCATATAGCAAGACCAAAGATTAAAAAAGCGCCCGAGATAGGGCCAGATGCAGAAGACGAGTAGCCGTCGTAAGTTTCCATAATGTGTTGTGTTAAAGTGTTGATTTGAGGCTTAAGGTATTTATATAATTTTATATAACCAATAGCGTTGAGCCATTTACTATGTGTAAATTTGTAGTGCATGCAAAGAGAGCAGATTTCGGTATTTGATATTTTTAAAATTGGTATAGGTCCGTCCAGTTCGCACACCCTTGGGCCATGGCGGGCCGCACAACAATTTGTGCAGTTGTTACAGCAGCAAGAAGTGTTGGGCAATGTTGTGCAAATAAAAATACTGCTCTACGGTTCACTGGCCAAAACAGGTAAAGGCCACGGTACCGATATTGCCATATTGTTGGGTTTGAGTGGTCACGACCCAGTTACTTTTGCCGTTGATCAGCTGGATTTTCAAATTGCCGAAATACATCGCCTGCATCAATTAAAGTTAGTTGGGCAACATGAGGTAAGCTTTTTTGCTGACGACGATTTGCTTTTTCTGTTTGACCAAAGCTTGCCATATCACCCTAATGCGGTAACCTTCCAAGCTTTTTTAAATACCGGAAAAGCCATATCCGAAACTTATTACTCTATAGGAGGCGGCTTTGTAATTAAAGAAGGTGGTAATGGTAATACAGCGACCGAAGTTGATTTGCCCTTCCCAATCGATACTGCTGATGAACTGCTACACTGGTGCCGCAAAACCGGGTTGAAGATATCGGAAGTAGTAATGGAAAACGAGCAGGCATGGCGACCTGAAGCCGACACTAAAAATGGCGTGCTGCAGATATTCAAAATTATTAAAGAATGTATTTACAGGGGCTGTCACACCAAAGGTTGTCTACCTGGCGGTTTGAATGTAGCCCGTCGTGCTGCGGGTTTAAATAAAAAGCTGATAGGTGATCGTAGCTATTCTGATTTTGATGAGTGGGTAACAGCAGTCAGGCAAACCGGCAACGGCTTTCAGAATATTTTAGATTGGGTAAGCTGTTTTGCATTGGCCGTAAATGAAGAAAACGCCTCATTTGGTCGGGTGGTTACGGCACCAACTAATGGAGCTGCCGGAGTAATACCTGCAGTGCTGATGTACTATATTGTTTTTTGCGATGGATACACTGAAGAGCGGGTCATCCAGTTTTTACTGACCGCATCCGAAGTAGGATGTATCTTTAAAAAAGGGGCTACCATTTCGGCCGCAATGGGCGGTTGTCAGGCAGAAATCGGCGTGTCATCTGCCATGGCAGCAGCAGCGCTTACCGAATGCTTGGGCGGTTCGCAACGACAGGTACTCATGGCTGCCGAAATTGCTATGGAGCATCATTTAGGTCTTACCTGCGATCCAATCGGAGGCTTGGTGCAAGTACCGTGTATTGAGCGTAATACCATGGGGGCTATCAAAGCTATCACCGCATCGCAGCTTGCACTACAAACCAATCCTGATAATGCTAAGGTAAGTTTAGATGCCGTGGTGAAAACTATGTGGCAAACGGCATTGGATATGAACTCTAAATATAAAGAAACTTCGGATGGCGGGCTGGCCATTAACATTCCAATTAGTTTACCGGAGTGTTAATTTTGGTCAGTAAAATTTTGTTTATCAGAGCTTAACGGCACGACTGTGCAAATAACTCTGCCTTGATTTGAGGGAAAGGCAGCCTCTTTTAATCTACAGAAACAGTCAGGCCTTCTTGCTGCAATATTTTGCGGTACACTTCCATTTCGGTAAATGAACCTTCCAAAACAGCGCATTTGCCTTCGTTATGTACTTTCCAGGCAATCTTTTCGCCTTGCGATTCAGAGTAGTCCAGGTATTTCATCATGCAGTATATGACGTGCTCAAAGGTGTTCACGTCATCATTCCACAAAATCAGGCGGTGCATTTCTTTTAAGCTCGCTAATATCTCTTCAAGCGTCAGCGTTTCTTCCTGTATTTCTGTTGGCATAATAGTAAGCACAAAGTTACTTAAAAAACAATAATAAAAGTGTTAAAATCCAGTTTGTGAATAAAGTTGAGCCGGTTTGGTGCTGATAAACGTAACTCTTATCAAACAATCTTTGCTTCCAAAGCACTGCAAATTTTTAATCTAAACAGGTTATTTAGCCGGAAAAATAAGATAGAAGACCAGGATAATATAGAAAAATTGATCTGCACGTTTCGACATCAATTTTGACCGTAGTAGCTTAACTAAATCAGAAGATTTTTGGGAAAAATTTTATCTGTCGAAAGCGCAATAAGTGCTTCCGACAGATAATTTGCCAGCTTTATTGTACTTGGTAGCGGTAAATCCTGCGGCCGATATGGCCATCACTGTCTAAGCCTTCGATAACCACACGATAAGTGCCTTTGCTGCCAGCATTGAAATACTCAAATGAGGCATTACCCTTATCATTAGTTAAAATATTGGGAATCCAGTGTATGGTGCTTCGTAAATCGGCTACCACTAAGTTAGTTTTCGGGTCGTCGTATTTTGGAGCGTAAAACTGCCGGGATGTGTAATATCCTTTAGGGGTATAGGCTATAACCCCTGGGGAGTATAGTTGTGAAGCATTCGCAGTAACTTCACCACCACGTTTGGTGTTGATTACTAAAACACCATTAGCGCCCTGGCTACCGTATATAGCGGTGGTACCAATAGTCCGCAATACTTCAATACTGCTTATATTCATCGGTGGAATAGACGTTAAAAAGCTGCCATCTACATAAGCGCCATCAAGAATAATCTGCATCGGTCTGCCCATGCTGCGGGTTGAGTAGGGTATGCCGCCCTGAAAAATTACTCCTAATAACCGGCCTTGTAAACATTGATCGATGGTAGCACAGCCCAACTTGTCAAAAAAGTCGCTGGTGATTATTTGGTCGGCATTACCCGGGCCGTTCAGGTTAGAAGAGTGCGGAACCAAAGGTTTTCGTTTTTCGGTAACTACCACTTCTTTAAGTACGATAGCATGATTGCCCAAACCATATTTAGTCTCTTCTTCAATCCGTTTTTTGCTGGCTTTGAGGTAAGAGATTAAATTAGCCGTTGCCGAAATTTGAGCTGCCGGAACATTACGGGCCTTTACTATAGCTTGCTCCGGCGACTTATCCAACACAATATCTACGTTTTTGCCACCCTTAGCATTGCGGGCCTGTAAAACAAAACGGATACTGTCTTTAAATATCAGGTTTTTGAAAGCAAAGTGCCCCTGGCTATCGGCAACAGTATCTATAATAAAAGTGCCTCCGGCTGTAGTAAATAAAGTTACCTTGCTGTTAGGTACAGGCTTGCCACCCGACGTTTTTATAGTGCCTGAAATCTGCAGGCTTGTCTCTGCCGGGTATTCTATTGGCGGAAATTGGTTGTTAATAATCTGACTCCATTCAAACCGCCGGTAGCCTTGTGTTAGCATCAGGTTATCCAGATCGGTTATGGTTTGAGCCGAGGTGTTGGTGAAATAATAGTTAGGCTGCTCAACATAACCTTTAATATCTGATGTTAATAATAGTTGGGAAAGGATCGTAGTTTCTGAAGCTTCATCAACCGGAACTTTTGATTCGTCAATTACCGCAGCCGAAAATACACCTACTACCGGTTTCCCATCGTTATCGAACGCATCCAGATTGATCTTTACCTTTTCGCGAGGGGCAGACGTTGATGCCGGTGCATTGACATTTAATTTTAGCAAATCGGCATTGCGTTGTATAAATGCTACGCGTTCGTTTAAAGGCTGACCCGCACCCGAAAACAAAGTAAACTGCACTATGCCCGACGGGAATTTACTTTTTGGAATGGTAGCCCCAAATGACCCGTTACCATCTTTATTACGGGCAGCATAGCAAACCACACCTGCCGACTGGGCGATCAGATAGGCATCCTTGCTGTTCATGTTGTTAGAATTTACTCGTACACTAATGTTAGCCGTGTCAGTATTGTTTACGGTAAGCACGTAACCTGCATCTAAGGCTTTAGGCAGTGTAATAGTATTTTGAGAGCCATCCGGGTAAGTAATTTTGGCCTGGTAGGTTTTTCCGGCTTCAGGGGTAAAGGCAAATGCGCCCATGCCTAAATGTCTGGTGGTTATAGCTGCCACCGCATTGTTGTTATTGTCGGTAACCTCGCCTTTGATATCAATACCCAACCCATTTGAACCAACGGCTTTGAATGCAACTTTTGAACGTATGCCGTTAACCATGTTGCCGCTTTCCGGAAAAAACTGCACATCAACCTGACCCGATACTGAGTTAAAGCTGATGGTTTTGGTCACCGTTTTTTTATCAGCGATCTTAATGTGTGTAATAATATTTCCGGATGACACGGCAGCCTTGGTAGCGTTAACAAAGCTTACTGCCAAATTGCCTTGCGCATCTGTTTGTCCTTTGCTCTTGAGTATTTGCTTTTCGTTAATTCTTACCGCGTAATTAACTTCTTTGGCAGCATATGGAGTGCCATCAAGGTCGGCAAAATTGATACTGGCATCTACTTTTTGGGCATTATTTAGTTTACTGTAGCTGTAAGTAGCTTTGGTAAATACGTTATTACTGCCAGCGTTACCAATGGCAATGCTTTTTTCAAAATAGTAATCTTCGCCCGCGTTGCGCATCCAGTTGGTATAGGCCCTCACACGGTAATTGCCGGCTTGCAGGGTATCACTCAATGCAAAATCGCCCCAGGTAACCCCGCTGGTTACTGGTAGCTTAATCCATTTTTTAACAGAATCCTGCTCGTTAATCAGTTCTACGTTTAAAGCACCGCTTAGAGCTGATAGCTTATGTTCAGGACCTACGGTAATGTAAGCTTTAAACCAAATATCATCACCAACCGCATAATAAGGTTTATCAAACTGCAGGTATACTTTTTCCTGCGGTCGTTCCTCAATCCATTTCTCTAACTGGGCAACAATTTTCTGAATAGGATCATCATCGCCCCGTATAACAAAACCTGTAGCCATAACAGCTAAAGCCAGTATAAAAAGGCCGGGTAAAAGTTTCTTAAAGCTCATGGTATGGGTAGCGTTTTACCTTATTGCAGGTTTGTGATATACAGCATTAAGGCTGGTGTTAATTTACTTAGTTGTAAGTAAATAACGCATAAATCAGAATTTATTTTTCCACATCATACTTTCAACCGGCCGGGTGGTTGGGTTGTTGTATTTGGCGTTGCCTTTGGTGTTGTAAAGCGTTTCAATATCGCCTTCTACTACAAAGTAAATTAGCTGGCCGATGGGCATACCGGTATACACACGCACAGGTTGTGCTACCGAAATTTCGAGCGTCCAAGTGTTGCAAAAGCCAACATCGCCTTTACCGGCAGTAGCATGTATATCAATACCCAAGCGGCCGGTGCTCGATTTGCCTTCCAAAAAAGGCACATGTTTGTGTGTTTCGGTATACTCGGTAGTTACGCCAAGATATAAAACGCCGGGCTGCAGTACGTACCCGTCTTTAGGAATTTCAAAAGAGTCTATCTCGTTATGAACTTTGGCATCCAGCACCCGGTTACGGTAGGTAGCCAAGTACTTGCCTAAATGCACATCGTAGGAATTAGTACCCAGGCATTCGCGCTTAAACGGCTCAATAATAATGTTGCCTTTTTCAATTTCTTCGAGGATGCGTTTATCAGATAAAATCATTTTGCCGTGACGGGTTTCCGGGTCAAAATTATAATTATTTAAGCTAATTTTGCGCTCTGTTTTTGTAAATAATTATGGCCATAGCATACAGAAAGCAGGTTGATGAGGATACCGAATTTGCCTTATGGCGTATGGAGGAAGATGCTGATACCTTGTACCATCAGTTACAGCTTAACGAGCAGGAAAAAAGTTATGTAGACCAACTGGCCAATGGTAAACGCCATCTGCACTGGTTAGGCACCCGTGTTTTGCTGCGCACAATGCTGAACACCAACGAGTACATAGACTGCCGTATAGACAGTCATGGTAAGCCTTATTTGGTTAACATGCCCTATCAAATTTCGCTGAGTCACTCTTTTGACTATGCTGCTGTGATGATAAGCAAAAGCCGCCCGGTAGGCATTGATATTGAGTTGGTAAAACAAAAAGTAGAACGCATTGCACCTAAATTTTTGCGTCCTGCAGAGTTAGCTTTCATTAACCCGGAGCAAAAAATTGAGCATTTGTACGTATGCTGGTGTGCTAAAGAGGCTATTTACAAATGTTATGGGCAAAAGGAAGTCTCGTTTGTCGACCATATTAAACTGCACCCTTTTGCGTATACGCCTGAAGGAAGTTTGAAGGCAGATTTGCAAAAAGGAGACGTTGATCTGAATTATCAGGTTGATTATTTGCACTACGAGGATTATATGATAGGTTACGTTAAAGGCTAAGCCATGAAGAATAAACAGGTTGAAGTACAGGATTGGGGATTGATTAATTACAAAGAAGCATGGGATCGTCAGGAAAAATTGTTTGGTGCCAGCGTACAATTAAAAACCGAAATTCGTAACCGGCAGGTAGCCGCAATTAATAGTGGTGAGATAGCCGATGATATTAAAACGCCAAACTACCTTGTTTTTTGCCAGCACCCCCACGTATATACTTTAGGTAAAAGCGGTAAGGCTGAGCATTTGTTGTTAGACGAAGCTGGTTTGGCCGAGCGTCAGGCTGTTTATTACCCGATTAATCGCGGAGGAGATATTACTTACCACGGTCCGGGCCAGCTGGTAGTTTATCCTATTTTAGACCTTGATAATTTTTTTACCGATATACACCTTTACCTGCGTACACTCGAAGAGGCTGTTATACAAACTTTAGCGCATTATGGCGTAACTGCCGGCCGTTATCCGGGCTATACCGGAGTATGGTTGGATGCGGACAACGATAATGCCCGTAAGATATGCGCCATGGGCGTACGTTGCAGCCGTTGGATAACCATGCATGGGCTTGCTCTTAACGTAAACGCCGATTTAAGTTACTTTGGCCATATTGTGCCTTGTGGCATTGAAGGCAAAGCCGTTGCCTCGCTGCAACAAGAGTTAGGTCATGAGGTTGATATAAATGAAGTAAAGGAAATCTTGAAACGCGAAATTTCCGTACAATTTGGTATGGAGGTTATCGATGAAAATAGTAAAGTTGTTACTGCTTAGCATTGTTTTATTAAGCTGTACTGATAAGAATATGGAATACGTACCATCGACCGAACAAACAACTACTGCGACTAATAATCAGTCGTTTAGCTACTTGGCTTTAGGCGACTCGTATACGATAGGAGAGTCTGTACCGGCGGAACAGTCATTTCCTTATCAGCTAAGTGCAGAACTCAATAAGCTTAATTATAAAGTTAGCGAGCCTACGATTATTGCCCGTACAGGCTGGACCACGGATGAATTGATTAGTGCTATAAAAAGTCGTGCTGTTACACAGAAATTTGATTTGGTAACTTTACTGATTGGTGTCAACAATCAGTACCGCCATTATAATATAGATACCTACCGTACCGAGTTCGTACAATTGCTTAATACGGCGCTGACCTTTGCTAAAGGTAATGCTAAGCATGTTTTTGTGGTATCTATTCCGGACTGGGGCGTAACGCCTTTCGCTGCCGGGCAGGATGCTAATCGCATTGCCGGCGAAATAGATGCCTATAATGCTATCAACCAGCAAGAGGCTGCCAAAGTAGGTGTAAGCTATATCAATATAACCCCAATTTCGCGTGTAGCCAAAACAGATGCCTCACTTACCGCGACTGATGGCCTGCACCCTTCCGGAAAAATGTATGGCCAATGGGTGCAGCTGATTAAAGAGCAGGTAATAAAAAATATTCCTCAATAAAGTTGTTCGGCTTAAGTTTTAAAAAATCGGTATTTGATAATCGCGGTTTGCTGTGCACTGTAAATGCCTTTACTGCCGCTAAAAAAGTAGGCGATAAAACAGGCGACCGCAAAAAGTAAAGCATGCTGGCTACCAAACAATTCGATACCCATTAGAGTGCAAGCTAATGGGGTGTTGGTCGCGCCAGCAAACACGGCGATAAAACCTAAAGCAGCAAATAAACTCACCGGTGCATTAAGTATGTTAGCAAGTGTATTGCCCAACGTTGAGCCGATATAAAACAGTGGTGTAACCTCCCCACCCTTAAAGCCTGTACCCAAAGTGATAGCGGTGTAAATCAGTTTCCATAACCAGCTAAAAAAATGTGCGCCACCCTGTTCAAAGGCAGATACAATGGTTATAGCACCAGGATATTCTGCATCCACACCCAAACTCAGGTAATCTGGTTTACCCAAAATCAAGGTTAGTAAAATAATAGTGACACCCCCTGCAACCGGGATTAGCCAGGTGGATTTAATAAATAACGCCGCCAGTTTTTTTACGCCATGTACGGTTTGAGAAAACAGGTAAGCCGTTAATCCGAATAAGACAGAAGCAATAATTACTTTTATCAACAGCCAAAAATCAATGTTAAGATGATTCCCAAAAAACGTTTGCCCGGTGGTAAAAAAACGTATATGATAAGGGGTATGATGTACACCCCACGCAGCTACGGTAGCATCACCAATCAATGCTGCCATCAGGCAGGGTAATACCGAGGTATATTGTATACGGCCTAATGTCAATACTTCGAGCGCGAAGATTGCACCAGCCAGCGGTGTACCGAATACGGCACCAAAACCGGCAGCTACGCCAGCGGTAAGCACGATACGCATATCATCCGCATCAAGCTTAAACAGGCTACCCATCCAATGCGCTACGCTGCCACCAATTTGTACCGCCGTACCCTCGCGCCCTGCCGACCCGCCGAACAGGTGAGTGATTACCGTCGTAATTAAAATAAGCGGAGCCATGCGCTTGGGCACACCGGCACCGGGTTGATGTATCTCGTCGATAATTAGATTATTACCCCGTTCGGCCGATTGCCCATATAACTTATATAAAAAGTGAATAGCCACACCGGCCACTGGCAGCAGGTAGAGTAACCAACTGTGCGTAAAGCGGTAATGAATAGCCGAGTTAAGCAGCCATAAAAAAAGTGCGATCAACGTGCCGATAGCTACAGCCACCGGGATGATAATCAGCGTCCAGCGCAGTACATATTGCAAAGCGGGGTACTTGCTGATAGAGGAATGAGTGAGCATAAACCTGCAAAAATATAAGATAAAGGGGCAGGCGTCATCAGCTTTTTAAAGCGGTTTGATAGGTGGAGCACCATCACCTTATTTAACGCAACAAAGATAAAAGTTTGAGGGCAACGTTGGCTCAAATTATAAAAAGGTAAGCCCTCGTAATCAACAAAAAATTGCCAAATACAAGGGCTTAAATTTATTACAGCCTTCGCGGTAACTTTATTTTCCTAAAACTTCAATCAGCTTGGCTTCCAGTTCTGCGCCGCGCAGATTTTTGGCAATGATTTTTCCGTTCGGATCAATCAGGTAGTTTTGAGGGATAGACTGCACAAAGTAAAGCGCAGCGGCTTCGTTATTCCAGAATTTCAAATCGGATACCTGTGTCCACGCCAAGCCATCATCTTTTATCGCTTTAAGCCAATCAGCTTTGCCGGTAGCTTTGTCGAGCGATACGCCTAAAACCGTAAATTTGCGGTCTTTATATTTGTTATAAACGCGTACTATGTTAGGATTTTCCTGGCGGCAGGGGCCGCACCAGGACGCCCAAAAATCGAGTAGCACGTAAGATTTATTTCTGTAATCAGATAGCTTTACCGGTTTACCGTTAACATCATTCTGCGTAAAATCGGGCGCCATAGTACCAATAGCCGTTGCTTTAAGCGCAGCAAATGATTGTTTAAGCTGTTTGCCTGGTTCGGTGTCTTTTAATTTTTGAGACAAGCCGTTATATAATGGTTCAATGACATTGATATCAGCCGAGGGACCACCCATCGAGCTTAATGCCATTAAACTTAAATAACTTTCCGGGTGAGCGACAATAAATTCTCTTAAAGCCTTCTCGCGCTCTTTTTGCAATGTTTTAAACTTATCCTGCATGGTGTTTTGAAACACCGTAGATTGCTGCTGGTTAGGGGAAGCCGCCTGTACCTCGGCGTAAAGTTTTTGCGCTTTCACATACAAAGGAGCCAGCATAGTGCTTAAATCTTCGTTGTCTGTATTGATAGGCGAACCAGTAATTTTTACTTTAGAGATAGAGTCGTTTCCGGCAATGTAGATATTACCTTTCTCAACATAAAAGCTTAACACATCATCATTTTTATTAAATCCAACAAAGCCCTGGTTATGCCGATCCACCAGCATCAAAGCACTTGTAGGGTTAGCAACTTTGCCGGTAAACTGAAATGTCCCATCCACCAACACAGTCGAATCTAAAACGGTGTTACCTCCAGATTTGTAGCTTAAGTAAGCTTTGTACGGCTCTTTTACTGTATTTAGTTTACCGTTAATGGTAAATGCATCTGTAGTTTGTGCCAAAGCTGTCGCCGGTAAACTGGCTGCTATATAAATAAAAAGTTTTTTAAGCATGACATTAAATGATGTACTAAAACGGGTAAACACTTGTTTAAGTACACGGTATAACATTAATTAACAGTATTGTTATAATCCGTTAGATTAACAAAAAACGATGGGTGTTAAGCCAGCTTTTGGTAAGTACGCCACCACAGGTCGGGCATGTCGCCATCAATAGCGGTGGTATAGTCTTCGTAACGGCAGGGTACCAAGTGATAGCGTTCGTTCAGCGAGCCGTTGGTAGGGTAGGGTACCTGCATCCACCAGCGGTCTGACTTTTTGCTTTTTACAAATACAATTTCGTGTTCTTCATGCTTCAGCGTGGTTTTGTAAACCAAGTATTGCGATTTAGGCTGCAGCGGGAAATCCTTTTTACGGTTGTAAAAGCCGTCAATAAAGTACCAGATCATTTCGGCCAGCAGGGTGGCTGTTTGGCCGTTGCTATCGTAAGCAGGGTTAAACTCATAAAAACCTATCGAGCTCAGCTTGTCGTTAAAACCGGCATAACGGCACATCTGGCAGGCTTCTTCGCCATAAAAACCGTTAGGTGTGGCGTTGGCGTTGCCCATGGCATCTGATGAACGAATGGCGCCCATATCAAAACTGATAATATTGGCATTACGGATTACAGGTTCGGTAATAGCGATGTTGCCCATCAGTTCGCCCAAACGGTGAACATCAAAAAACAAGTTGTCCATCACCCGGAGGCTTTCCTGGCTGATGAAATAAGTTTGATAACCCAGGTTGCTAAAATTGAACAGGTAATTAGGCTCGTACAAAAAGATTTTGTTGAGGTATGACTTGGAATCCGTCGCATCGTCATCTTCCATCTCGGCTTGCTCATCCAGGTCAAAATGCGAATCAATCACCGTCAAATCCACTTTTTGCTCCATGTCTTCATAAGCCAAATATTGAGCGTAAGTAAGGTCTTGTCCGCCGCCTAATATTACCGCAACTATATCCTGCTTAACCAGCGTGTTAATTACGGTTTTTAAGGCAAAATAGGTGTCGTTAACCGTAGCACCTTGCTTAATGTTGCCTAAATCGTAAATTTTAGTGTTGTAAGCGCCCTGGTGTAAGCGGTACAATTTTTCGCGCACATAGTCGGGGCCGAGTGCACAGCCGGGGTTACCTACTGCATTACGATCGTCCTGTACGCCAAAAATTACCAGGTCGGGTTTGTCATCTTCCAGGTCAGGAAACCGCTCTGTATAAGTTGTTATTTTTTGGCCTAACTGGCTGGGTTTATACCCCTCACCGGGAGCTACTCTGCTTAAATCAACCGGGGTAAAGAAATCCGCTAATGACATATCCGTTATTTACAAAAGCGCAAATATCCATTTTTTAACTTAAATTGCCCCGTTTTTATAAAACTTACCCTATAAGATGATTCTGGTTACCGGCGCAACAGGTTTTGTAGGTTCAGTACTGGCCCGCCGGCTGGCAGAACAAAATATCGTTATCAGGTGCCTTAAGCGCCAAGCTTCTGTAATTCCTCAGATTTTATTGCCTTACAGCCATTTGATTGATTGGCGGGAAGCAGATATACTGGATAGCCCAACGCTCGAAGATGCTTTCGGCGGTATTACCCAAGTGTACCATTGTGCAGCATGGGTATCGTTTAAAGAGGCTGATAAAGAGCCCATGATCAACACTAACGTAAAGGGTACTGCTAATGTGGTTAATTTGTGTTTAGATTATGATGCCAGGTTAGTACATGTTAGCTCTATTGCGGCATTGGGCCAGGCCAAACCGGGCGAGCTGATTACCGAAAAGCATTATCTCGAAGAAACACCTGCCAATAACAATTATGCAGTATCTAAGCTGGAAAGTGAAATGGAAGTATGGCGGGGTATTGCCGAAGGGATGCAAGGCGTAGTTGTAAATCCGTCGGTTATTATTGGTCCCGAAGCAGGCGTTGACGGCAGCGGGAAAATTTTTGACACCGTGCGTCGCGGATTGAAATATTATACCAAAGGCAGTTGTGGGCTGGTAGATGTTGATGATGTGGCTCGTTGCATGATTGAACTGATGAACAGCGATATCACTGCCGAGCGATACATCATCAATGCTGAAAACTGGAAGTTCAAAGACCTGACTGAGAATATAGCTGAATGCTTTGGCGTACAGCCTCCCACTACCGAAGCCAAGCCCTGGATGCTGGAATTAGCCTGGCGCGGTGCCTCTTTTTGGTCTGCCTTAACCGGTAATGATCCTGCCCTGGATAAAATAGCTGCGCAGGCTGCTTCGGTTGAGCAGAACTACGATAACAGCAAGATTAAAAAGGCCATTAATATTACGTTTAAGCCGGTTAAACAAACTATTCAGGAGGTGTGTTCGGCGTTAAAAACTTCGTAGCTATTTGTTCGTTACTTTACTGCAAGAGGCAATTAGCTATTTGTTCGTTACTTTACTGCAAGAGGCAATTAGCTATATTGAAAATCCTGATTAATCAACCATTCTCCTATATTTGCCCGCAACCATGGGCCAGTATTATATAATTGATTTCGACAGTACGTTTACACAGGTAGAAGCGCTTGATGAACTGGCGCGTATCAGCCTGAACGATCATCCCGACCGGGAACTTATTTACCAGCAGATTGAAGACCTGACTAATGCCGCTATGGAAGGCAAACTATCGTTTGCCGATAGTTTAGAAGGACGGGTAAAACTGCTGCAGGCAAACCGTAACCATTTAGAGCAATTGGTTAAACACTTGCGCAAAAAGGTATCACCTTCATTTTCGCGCAACAGTAAGTTTTTTAAAGAACACCATGATGATGTACTGATTGTATCTGGTGGGTTTAAAGAGTTTATTACCCCTGTAGTTAGCGAGTATCATATCAAAAAAGAGAATATCTACGCCAATACTTTTGAGTTTGATGAACAGGGAAATATCATTGGATATGACCGCAGCAATCCGTTGTCGCAAGAAGGTGGTAAGGTAAAGTTGCTGAAAGAGCTTAACCTGCAAGGTGATATTTTTGGTATTGGTGATGGCTATTCTGATTTTCAGCTAAAAGAGTCGGGCTTAATTAAAAAGTTTTTTGCATTCACCGAGAATATTGCCCGTAAATCGGTTGTAGAAAAGGCGGACTATGTAACGCCAAGCCTGGATGAGTTTTTATACATTAACCGTTTACCGCGGGCCATTTCTTATCCAAAAAATCGCATCAAATGTTTGGTAGTGGGTCAGGTTGAACCTGAAGCTATTGCCCAAATGCAAAAAGAAGGTTATAATATCAGGGTAAAGGAAGAAATTACCGAGGCATATCTGCAAGAAGCCGGTGTTTTATTGTGCGACGAAGCACATCAGCCTACACCCGAGCAGTTAGAAAATGCAGGCCGTTTAAAAGTAATCGGGTGCTTTGGTAAGGTGGGTAGTCGCAAGTTGAGTGAAGTGGCTTGCGAGAACGGCATCATCATATTTGACGACCCTAAACATAATCCGCGCAGCAGCGACTTTATACCCAAACGTGTAATTGCGTTTATGAATGAGGGTAAAACCCATACCAGCTGTAACTTCCCGGATTTGCAGCCACCACGGGTAAACAATGCTCACCGCTTAATACATATCCACAAAAACGTTCCAGGTATACTGGCACAGATCAACGAAATATTTGCCAGCCATAATATTAACATTGTAGGCGAGTTTTTAGTTACCAATGCCCAAATCGGTTACGTTATCACCGACGTGGATGCAGGTTACGATGAGCAGTTGCTCCGGCAGCTAAAAGCTATTGATTACACCATTAAGTTCAGGTTGCTTTACTAATAGTTGTTGTGCCGTAGACAGTATATATTAAAGCCATTTTGTTTTATTATACCCGGGTATATACTGGCTATAAAACAAAATGGCTTTATCTGTTTTATAACATGGTACACTCACCGCTTGTAAAATGGATTTTAAAAAGATTTTAGTAGGTATAGACGAAAGCAGATATGCCGATCATGCCGCAGACTATGGTTTTAGCTTAGCCCGTAAAATGGGTGCTGTCATTGCTATTGTTAATATCATCGAACCAATCCCTGCTGCGGTTTCTCCCATGAATGATACTACGTTTGGGCTACCGCTGGAAGGTACGGCCGATGTAAATAATGTGGAAATATTAAACACGCAAAACCAGGCGGCAGACAGCCTGCTGAATCGCATTGTGCAGAAATATGGCAGCGATTTGCAGGTTACTCAGTATACCGATTACGGATCAAGCGCTGAAGGAATCATCAACTGCGGTGCGCAGTTTGGTGCAGATTTGATTGTGGTTGGTACTCACCATCGTAGTGGTTTCGACCGTTTACTGATGGGTAGCGTAGCTGAAGATGTGGTGCGAAAATCGTTGGTGCCGGTATTGGTTGTACCTTTAAATGATAAACCGGCTTCTGAGTAAATTAGTCATTTCTTAACAAAGGCATATGCCTATAAACAGCACAGGCTGCTTCAACTCAATGAAGCAGCCTGTGCTGTTTATAGATCTAAAGATTTTTACACCATGTAATTCCATCCATGCGTATCAGCGGTACGTCCGTAACGGATATCGTTTAGGGTGTTAAACACTTTGTTAGAATACTCGCGTGTGGCAGGGTCGCTCAGCGTATATTCTTCACCATTATAGTTAATAGAACCTACGGGAGCAATGGTAGCAGCTGTACCGGCACCAAAGGCATCAGTTAACTTACCGCTTTTGGCAGCGTCTACAATCTCGGCGATGGATACGCGACGCTCTTCAACCGGAACCCCCCAGTCTTTAGTTAAGGCAATAACAGTATCGCGGGTAACGCCATCTAAAATAGTATCGCGGGTTGATGGGGTAATCAATTTACCATCAATCAAAAACATTACGTTGGCAGCACCCATTTCTTCGGCATATAAATGCTCTTTAGCGTCTGTCCATATCAATTGGTCAAAGCCTTCTTCCATGGCGCGGCGGTTAGGCAACATAGCACCTGCATAGTTACCGGCAGCTTTAGCATAACCAAAACCACCTTCGGCAGCGCGGGTAAAATGCGTTTCAAACTTAACACGTAGAGGCTTGGTAAAGTAAGGGCCAACCGGGCAGGTCAACACCATAAATTTATAAGTACTTGATGGCACTACGCCCAGGTAAGGATCGGTAGCAAACATAAACGGACGGATGTACAACGAGTGATTCTCAGCAGTTGGTATCCAGTCGCGTTCTACGTCAACCAAGGCAGCAATGCTTTGCGTAAACAGCTCTACAGGTAACTCTGGCATACACAAGCGTTGTGCAGATTTATTAAAGCGTGCCGCATTTTTGTCCGGGCGAAATATAGACACTTGTCCGTCTTGCTGGCGGTAAGCTTTCATTCCCTCAAAAAAGGCTTGTCCGTAGTGCAGTGCAGAAATAGCCGGACTTAAGCCAATTTCGCCGTAGGGTATAATCTGAAAATTTTTCCACTCGCCGTCGGCATAGTCTGCCACCAGCATATGATCGGTAAAAGTATGACCAAATACCAGCTTGCTAAAGTCGGTTTGAGCCAGGCGTGGTTGCGTATTTTTGGTTATTTTGATGTCAAGCGTTTCTGTAGTCATGGCCTGATGTTTTTTAAGTAAAAGTGGCAAGTTATGATTTTTTAAAGTAAAAGGCTACAGGTAGCCAAAATATAGCTGCAGCTTGCCTGCCTCAGCTATAAATAGTACTTTTTTAATGAGAAACTTGATTAAGTCTACTGGTTTAGTGGTATTAATTGTAATTTGTCAAATGTTTGTTAAGGACTTGTATGTTAGCTGTTAACTATTAGATTTGTAATAAGCAGTTTAGGTTAATTTAAACTGTATTTTAAGCACTTGTCACATCCAAAAATTAAATCGATGAAAAAAGCACTGATTACCGCCTTAGCCGTGTTGCCTTTTGCTGCCATGGCCCAAGCCCCGACATTTACCATCAAAGGTAAATTGGGGAGTATTAAAGCGCCTGCAAAGGCCTATTTACAATACCGCAAGGACGGTGCAACCATAACTGATTCAACAGTTATTAGTGATGGTGCTTTTGTGTTTAAAGGAACAGCCGGTACTGCACCTATACAAGCTTTTTTGCGCTTAAATAAAGCTGGTAATGGTTTAACTAAAAGCCGCGACGGACAACAGGTATACCTTGAGCCGGGTGTGATTGAAGTTAAAAATACTGCCGATTCGTTAAGAACAGCTGTCATTACAGGTACACCTACCAATGTCGAAAACCGGGCTTATAAAACAGCAATGAAGCCGGTGAATGATATTTATGAAAGCTTGACGGCTAAAATGAAGGCCGCTACACCTGCTCAGCGCGAATCGGCAGAATACAAGCAGGAAATGGAGGCTTTAGATAAAAAAGCAGATGAACTTACCGATCCTATTAATAAAAAGTTTGTAAAGGCTTATCCAAAATCTGTTATCAGTTTAAATGTATTGCGTACATTAGCTTACGGCGCTGACTATGCAGAAATCGCGCCTTTGTATGCTTCGCTGTCACCATCATTAAAAGAGAGCGAAGACGGAAAAAAAGTTGGCGAGCAATTGGCTAAAATGAAAAACGTAGCACTTGGCGCCATTGCGCCTGATTTTGCCATGGCCGATACCAGTGGTACGATGGTTAAGCTATCATCATTCAGAGGTAAATACCTGTTGGTAGATCTGTGGGCATCATGGTGCGGACCTTGCCGGGCCGAAAATCCTAATGTGGTACGCACTTTCAACAAGTATAAAGACCGCAATTTCACCGTGTTGGGGGTATCACTCGATCAGCCCGGAGCTAAAGATAAATGGTTAGCTGCAATTCACAAAGATGGCCTAACCTGGACGCATGTGTCTGACCTTAAATTCTGGAATAATGAAGTAGCCCAGATGTATGGTGTACAAGCCATCCCTCAAAACTTCTTGTTAGATCCTAACGGAAAAGTGATAGCCAAAAACTTACGCGGTGATGCACTTGATGCTAAATTAGCCGAGGTGCTAAGCAAGGCTGAAAAAGTTAAAGCTGAATAACCAAAATTATTATATAAACAAAGACGGCCTTTTCTGAGTAAGAAAAGGCCGTCTTTGTTTAGGATATTGCTTCTATAAATTAATTTCCTAACTGTTTTAAAGCCATATAAGCCATCAATCCGGTACTTACGGCTAAAGCGCTTTCTTCTACATCGAAAGTAGGCGTATGTACAGCCGATGTGATACCACGGCTTTCGTTGCGGGTACCTAAGCGATAAAAGCAACTGTCGGCCACTTGCGAATAATAAGCAAAGTCTTCGGCAGCCATCCATATATCCAGGTCTAATACGTTTTCTTTACCTAAATAATCTTCAGCATATCCGCGTACAGAGGCAGTTAATTTTTCTTCGTTAATCAGGAAAGGATAACCTTTCATGATGTTGAAATAGCAGCTGCCACCCATGCTTTCGGCAATGCCTTCGGCCATTTTTTTCATGCGGCGATGTGCTTCCTGGCGCCATTGCTCGTCCATAGTACGGAAGGTGCCCTCCAGGTAAACTTCGTTAGGGATAATATTAGTAGCGCCATTGGCAATTACTTTACCGAACGATAAAACCGATGGGCTCTTAGGATCGGCAAAGCGGCTTACTACCTGTTGTAAAGCCGTTAGTATATGAGCCGTAATAATAACCGGGTCAACGTTCTGTTGTGGTTGTGCACCGTGCCCACCCTTGCCTTTAACGTTCACATAAATTTCATCTGTGCTGGCCATGTATTTACCCGCCCTAAAGCCGACCTTACCGGCATCAATCAACGGCATAACGTGCTGACCGATTACCGCCTGCGGTTTTGGGTTTTCCAATACACCTTCCTGTATCATCAAATTAGCGCCACCCGGTAATTTTTCTTCGGCCGGTTGAAAGATGAATTTTACCGTTCCGGCAAACTGATCTTTCATGCTGCTTAAGATGGTAGCTGTGCCTAACAATGATGAAGTGTGTACATCATGACCACATGCGTGCATTACGCCTGCATTTTGTGATTTGTACGGGACATCATTGGCTTCAGTAATAGGCAAAGCATCCATGTCTGCCCGTAAAGCAATCACCTGGTTAGAGGGCTTGTTGCCCGACAGCAAACCTACAATGCCGTTATCAGCCATACGCACATAAGGGATACCTAAGGCATCTAACTTAGAGGCTACGTAAGCAGAGGTAGCCACTTCATGAAAAGAAAGTTCGGGATTGGCATGTAAATGCCTGCGGTTATTTACCACATCACCGAATATTTTTTGAGATAGTTCCTGTATTTGTTCTTTCATCATGGTGTGGGAGTATTAATGTCAAGCTTAGGCGCGTTGATTCTTTCGGAAATGATAAATAACGGACTAAACATACCCTTCAATTCTTCGACCAGCTTGGTAGCCTCAAGTCGGGTACGGAAATCGCCGCCTTTTACCTTAAAATTTGGTTCTTTATAGCTGATGTAAGTGCGCAACTCGGGGTGCATTCGCTGAAACCTGTTTTGAGCATTAAAGGCATCCTTACGATTAGCCCCGCTAAAAAATTGTACCCGGTAGCCATAAGCCGATATACCACTTCCGGGAACTTTACCACCGTTTTTACCAATGGCCGAACGCCGTGCAATCAGCGTATCAATACGCGAATCTTTAATAATTTCGAGCTTACCACGGGTTTGCGCCTGCGCAATGCTGGACGTTATAAATAACAGCAGCAAGCCGGCAATCATACCGGTTAAGCTTTTAAAAAGTAGATTTAGTATCAAATGACTATAATATTTCATTGATGTATTATAACACTATAGCCCCACCTCCAAATTTCCGGATTGGAAACTTAGAGATGGGGCCGTAGTTTTATGCAGACTGCTGGCAGCTATTAAGCGCCGTGGCAGTTTTTAAACTTTTTGCCGCTACCGCAAGGACATGGATCATTACGACCAATTCTTTGCTCAGCACGTACAGGCTGTTGTTTTTGTATTTCCTGTAATTCTTCGTCAGGCACACCGTTGCTTTCGTGTACCAGTTCCGGTTTGCTCATACGCATTTGGCGCATGTCGGTACGTGGGATAGGCTGAGCTTCGTGCACCTCTTCAGGAGCCTGCTGTACCGGAATACCGCCTCTGAACAGGAAGCTTACCAGCTCTTTGTTCACATTGGCCAGCATCTGGCGGAACAATTCGAATGCCTCGAATTTATAAACCAACAACGGGTCTTTTTGCTCGTAAACGGCATTTTGTACCGATTGCTTTAACTCGTCCATTTCGCGCAGGTGTTCTTTCCAGGCATCATCAATCAAGTAAAGCGTTACGTTTTTCTCGAACGATTTAAATACTTCTAAGCCATGGTTTTCAACCGCTTTTTTAAGCGGAACAGCTACTTGTATGCCGTGTACGCCATCGGTAAACGGAACCACAATGTTTTCGATATACTCACCGCGGGTTTCGTAAACATCCTGTAATACCGGGAACGCTTGCTCGGCAATAGCTTCAGTTTTACGTTTGTAAAACTCCATTACGGCCTGGTAAGTACCATCAACCAACGTAGCAGCATTAGCTTTGGCAAAATCTTCCTGAGTGATTTCCGGATCTACCGAGAACAGACGGATCAGCTCCAGTTGGAAACCTTCAAAGTTGTTAGACTCTTTGTACTCATTTACTACATCCTCAACTACGTCGTAAATAGTGTTGCTGATGTCAACATCCAAACGGTCGCCAAACAAGGCATTTTTACGTTTAGCGTAAACTACGGTACGTTGTGAGTTCATCACGTCGTCATACTCCAGCAAGCGCTTACGGATACCAAAGTTGTTTTCTTCAACTTTTTTCTGAGCGCGCTCTATTGATTTGGTAATCATGGAGTGCTGAATTACTTCGCCCTCTTCGATACCCATACGTACCATCAGGTTAGATATACGCTCCGATCCGAATAAACGCATCAGGTTATCCTCTAATGATACAAAGAACTGAGATGAACCCGGATCGCCCTGACGGCCTGCACGACCACGCAACTGGCGGTCAACACGGCGAGACTCGTGACGCTCGGTACCTACAATAGCTAAACCTCCGGCTTCTTTAACACCAGGGCCAAGCTTAATATCCGTACCACGACCAGCCATGTTGGTAGCAATGGTTACCGTACTTGCCTTGCCAGCTTCGGCCACAATATCGGCTTCTTTCTGGTGCATTTTAGCATTCAGTACGTTATGTTTAATACCGCGTAGTTTAAGCATGCGGCTCAATAACTCAGAAATCTCTACCGAGGTAGTACCTACCAGTACCGGACGACCGGCCTCTGTTAATTTTACAATCTCGTCGGCAACGGCGTTGTATTTTTCACGTACGGTACGGTACACTAAATCCTGGCGGTCATCACGTTTGGCAACTACGTTGGTTGGAATTTCAACCACGTCCAGTTTGTAAATTTCCCAAAGCTCACCTGCCTCAGTTACGGCAGTACCGGTCATACCACAAAGTTTGTGGTACATCCTGAAGTAGTTTTGCAGTGTGATGGTAGCAAAAGTTTGAGTTGCATCCTCAACCTTTACATTCTCCTTAGCTTCAATAGCTTGGTGCAAGCCATCAGAGTAACGGCGGCCATCCAATACACGGCCGGTTTGCTCGTCTACAATTTTTACCTTGCCTTCGTCCAGGATATACTCAGTGTCTTTTTCAAATAAGGTATAAGCTTTCAGTAATTGGTTTACCGAGTGGATGCGCTCCGATTTAATAGAGAAATCGCGCATCAGCTCATCTTTATGAGCCACTTTATCTTCGGCAGACAGATCTGATTTTTCTATCTTGGCAATTTCAGTACCTACATCCGGCATCACAAAGAAATGCGGATCTTCACCCGACGCGGTAATTAGCTCGATACCTTTTTCAGTTAGTTCTACCGAGTTGTTTTTCTCGTCAATTACAAAGAACAATTCAGCATCAACTTTAGGCATCTCTTTGCCTTGGTCTTGCAGGTAGTAATTTTCTGTTTTTTGTAAAACGGTACGGTTAGCGCCTTCGCTCAAATATTTAATTAATGCTTTGCTTTTTGGCAAACCACGGTGAGCACGTAACAAAGCCAAACCGCCTTCATCAGCGCCGGTTTTACCTTCATTCACTTGCTTTTTAGCCTCGTTTAAAGCGGTATTGATATATGCTTTTTGTGCATTTACTAAACGCTCAATACGTGGCTTCAGCATATAAAACTCGTGCTGATCTCCGCGAGGAACCGGACCTGAAATAATTAAAGGTGTACGGGCATCGTCAACCAAAACGGAGTCAACCTCATCCACCATGGCAAAATGCAGTTTGCGTTGCACTAACTCTTCAGGGGTGCGTGTCATGTTGTCACGCAGGTAGTCAAAACCAAATTCGTTATTGGTACCAAATGTAATGTCGGCCAAATAAGCTTCGCGACGCGACTCTGAGTTAGGCTCGTGCTTATCAATACAATCAACAGATAAACCGTGGAATTCATACAGCGGGCCCATCCACTCCGAGTCACGACGTGCCAAGTAATCGTTCACAGTTACAATATGTACACCCTGACCAGCTAATGCATTCAGGTAAGCAGGCAGCGTAGCTACTAAGGTTTTACCCTCACCAGTGGCCATTTCGGCAATTTTACCGGTGTGCAATACAATACCACCAATCAGCTGTACATCATAGTGTACCATATTCCAGGTAACCTGGTTACCGGCGGCAATCCAGGTGTTGCTGTGTAATGCTTTGTCGCCTTTAATCACCACGTTGTTTTTACGCGCAGCTAACTGGCGGTCAAAATCGGTAGCGGTAACTTCGAGGGCAGGGTTGCCGGCCAAACGGCGGGCAGTTTCTTTTACCACAGCAAAAGCTGATGGCAATATATCGAGCAAAATAACTTCAAGTTCTTTGTTACGATCTTTTTCCAGTTTATCAACACGGGTATATAATTCAACCTTTTGGTTAACATCCATGTCTGGAGCCGAGTCGATATCACTTTTAATAGCCTGAATCTGCTCATCAATGGCAGAAAGACCTTGTGCTATTTTTGCTTTAAAATCTAAAGTTTTAGCCCGCAATTCATCATTGCTGAGGTTTTCGAGCTTGGCAAATTCACCTTTTATTTTTTCAACCAGAGGTTGGATGCTTTTTACATCGCGTTCTGATTTACTTCCAAAAAGCTTACTGATAAATCCTAACATGTTAAATTTAATATAATCCGTCTATCCCAACAATTGCGCCAACAGGCTTTAAAAGCCATTATGGCAGGTAAAGGTAGAGATTTTTGGGCATAGAGCCAAGAACCAAGAGCTAAGAACCAAGACTTTGTCATAACAGACTAAAGGAGATTTATATCTTGGTTCTTGATTCTTGGCTCTTGGTTCTTTTCCAAAATCCTATCTTTACCGCCATGAAAATCCTGTTGATTGGCTCAGGAGGGCGCGAAAGCGCTTTTGCCTGGAAACTAAGCCAGAGCCCCCAATGCGAAAAGCTTTTTATTGCACCCGGCAATGCAGGCACTGGCCTGTACGGAACCAATGTTAACCTTAAAGTGACCGATTTTGAAGGTATTAAAGCCTTTGTGATCGAAAATCAAGTTAACCTGGTACTGGTAGGCCCGGAAGAACCGTTGGTAAAAGGTATTCATGATTTCTTTTTGAATGATGAGCAATTAAAGGGCGTACCGATAATTGGTCCGCAGCAAGAGGCTGCACAATTAGAGGGCAGCAAGGATTTTTCGAAACAGTTTATGCAGCGGCATAACATCCCTACGGCTGCATCGCGCACCTTTACCCGCGAGACTTTACAGGATGGTTTAGAGTACCTGGCAACGCAAGGCTTGCCTGTAGTACTTAAAGCTGACGGATTGGCTGCCGGTAAGGGCGTGTTAATTTGCCTCAGCCTGCAGGAAGCACAGCAGGAACTCGTAGAAATGCTGACCGAAGCCAAATTTGGTGAAGCAAGTTCGAAAGTAGTGGTAGAGCAGTTTTTACAAGGTATCGAACTTTCGGTTTTTGTATTAACTGATGGCAACAGCTACAAGATATTGCCTGAAGCTAAAGACTATAAGCGGATAGGTGAGGGCGACACCGGTTTAAACACTGGTGGCATGGGCTCGGTATCGCCGGTGCCATTTGCCGACGAGGCTTTTATGAAAAAGGTGGAGCACCAAGTGGTAATACCTACTGTTGAAGGTTTAAAACAAGAGGGGATCCCGTATAAAGGCTTTATTTTTATTGGCTTGATGAACTGCAACGGTGAGCCGGTAGTAATTGAATACAACTGCCGCATGGGTGATCCTGAAACCGAAAGTGTACTTCCACGTATCGAATCCGACTTGGTTGATTTATTGATGGGCGTAGCCGAAGGTAACTTGATCGAAAAGCAATTTACCATATCGCCCAAAGTTGCAGCTACTGTGGTTTGTGTAGCAGGTGGTTACCCTGGCGAATACTTAAAAGATAAGGTAATTACCGGGCTGGATAATGTACGCGGTTCAATAGCTTTCCATGCCGGTACAAGCCTGAAAGGAGATGATGTGATTACCACCGGTGGCCGGGTACTGGCTGTAACCTCATTGCAGGATGATATGTTTACCGCCCTGCAACAAGCTACCCTAGATGCCAGCCGTATTTATTACGACGGCAAGTATTTTAGGAAAGATATTGGGTTTGATTTGATATAAGACCCCTCCCAAACCCTCCCCAAAGGGTAGGATTTTAAAAAGAAAAATGTCATCTTGAGCGATAGCGAAAGATCTTGCTTCAACTGATAAGATTGGAGTAGCAAGATTCCTCACTGCCGTTCGGGATGACATTTTTTACGCGGTATTCTTTTTCAAAGCCCTCCCCTTTGGGGAGGGTTGGGTGGGGTATCTTACCTTACGGTTTGTAGCATTTCTTTAACAGCAGCTTCCAGTTGTTCGTCTTCGCCTTTTAAAACTCTATTGTAAGTATTCAGTACTTTAATATCCGGCTCTACCTGGTAATTTTCTGTAGGATGATTTTCGCCAATGCCCCAGGTTGATACCATTGGTATACCGAATACCAAGGTGCCATCTATCTGGCGTTCCCACCATACAGCGGTGCCGGTACCTGCAACCGGCATACCTACCAACTTGCCTAATTTTAAGGTTTTATAAGCCCATGGGAAAATGAAGGCATCCGAATAGTTGCCTTCGCTCATTAACACACAACTTGGTTTGTTCCATTTATTTAGAGACTCGCCGCCTTCCGTCGGGTGACCTTGCGGGCGTAAGTCCAAGTATTTTTTGCCACCTAAAAAGGTCACAAGGTCATCGTGCAGCCAGCCACCGCCGTTAAAACGGGTGTCAACAATCAGGGCTTTTTTCCCATAGTTGCGGCCCAGCACTTTGTCAAAAGTTACGCGGTAGCTGGGATCGTTCATACCTTGTACATGCACGTAACCTACCTGTCCATTTGACAGGCTATCGGTTAAGTGTTCCATCACGCGCACCCAGCGGTTATATAATAATACACTGCGCTCAAATCCCGGTTTTACGGGTTTAATGTTCTCTTCGTACTTAGCCCCACTTTTTGGATCGTGGAAGCTTATCAGCGTATATTTATCAGCTTTGTGGTTAAGCAATTTAGCCCAGTCTGCATCATCTGTAATGGCTTCTCCGTCTATCCGGTCAATCACGTAACCTTTTCTCATTTTAGTGCGGGCTACATCAAATGGGCCACCGGTAATGATGTCTTCGACCACCAGGCCGTTGCCGCCTTTAGTCTGGTCGTACAGCAAACCTAAAGCAGCAGTTTCATCAGCATTTGGGAATTGCGGCGAATAGCGGCCACCTGTATGCGAGCCGTTTAACTCCCCTAAAAACTCGCTCAATAATACCTGAAAATCGTAGTTATTATTGATGTGCGGTAAAAATTGAGCGTAAGTATTATGGTAGTAATTCCAGTCAACACCCTGCAGGTTTGGATCAAAGAATTTTTTGGTGACCTGTTTCCAGGCGTGGTCAAATACATAAGTACGCTCGGCAGTGGCATCTAAATCCATAGTGCTGCTGATTTTTACCGGAGTTATTTTGCCGTCGTCAACGTTCACCTTCATCACGTTACCACCAGCCAATACAAAAAGGCTTTTGCCATCAGGTGTTAATTCTAAAGATCCACCCGGAGCATTAAGCGCGGCCAGTACTTTAGTTTCTTTGGTGCGAGGTATGTTTTGCCATAAATCGTAACCTTTATCATACCTGGCCAGGTAAAAGAGCTTTTCGCCATCTTTAGACATTTCCTGGTCGGCAATGTCGGTTGAACCCATAGTTAAGCGCACAGTACGATCAGTCAGGTTTTTAAAGTTAGGCATAAACTCGTAAGGAGCCACACCTGCCGGCGTTTTAGCATTAGCCGGCGTACTTTTGGTTTTCGGTGTAGTTGTCCGGTTCAGCGAGTCGCGTTTTTCTTCCTGTTTGCGAATGTCCAGGTCTTCTTTGCTCAAACGGAAGCGGTCCCAGGCAGTCTGGTCAAAAAACATGGCATAAACATCGGTCTGCGAACCGCGCGATAAGTTTTTCATACCTAACTTGTCCGACTGCCAGTACATCATTTTACCATTTAATCCCCATTTAGGACGACCATCGTCAAAACCGCTTTCGGTTAAATTAATGCGCTGACCGGTGCCATCGGCTTTCACCAATGCGATTTCGCTGCGGCCATAGCCACCCTCTTCAGATTGTAAAAGCAAGTAGCGGCTATCCGGCGACCACGAAAAATATTGGTCACCATCGGCATACGAAAAATTGATACCGGCCGGTAATACGGTGGTTGTTTTTTTAGTAGCCAGATCAAAAACTTTGACCACGTTGCGCTCTTCCAGGTAAGCTATTTTCTTACCATCCGGCGAGTACAAGCCTTGAAACTCTTCTTTGTCGGTATTAATCACTGGCTCGGTAGTCAGTGTGGTAGCCGCAAAAAAGTACGGCTCGGTACGGCTGGTCAGGGTAGTTTTATAAATATCCCACGATTTGGCATTTTCAACCGAGTATAAAAGCGAGCGGCCATCAGGGCTAAACTGTACCATGCGCTCCTGGTAAGGTGTATTAGTAATGCGTTTGGTGATGTTGCCATCGGTCGAGGTAACAAAAATTTCACCCCGGTAAACCAAGGCTACTTCCTTACCGTTAGGCGATACGGCAATTTCGGTAGCATCGCCTCTAACCGGCATGTTCTGCACCTGGTCGCCGTTAAAATCGGCACTCAGTGCAATGTTTATTTTAGCTGGTTGCTGACCATCTTTCATGGTATAAAGTTCGCCGCATTGTGTAAACGCCAGGGTGCCATCATCAGATCTTGACAAGTTACGTACAGGGTCTTTGGTAAAGGTGGTTAACTGTACCGGGTTGCTTACGTCAGTTAACGAGGCGCGAAACAGGTTTTGGTTACCTTTACGCTCGCTCAGATAATAGAAGTTATCGCCATTACCCCAAACCGGTTCACGATCTTCGCCTACATAATCTGATACTTTAGTGTAAGCTTTTTTAGGTACATCGTACACCCAAATATCGCGGGTAATAGCCGAGGTATGGTGCTTGCGCCAAGGGTCTTCGTAACCTTTACGATCCTGGAAAATAAATTTGTCGCCACTTTTATTAAAATGTACATACTCGGTACCTGCCGAATTATACATTACGCTGCGGCCCCCTTTTACAGGCACCACATACATTTTTTGAAAGTAGGCATTGCCCGGAAAACGAACCGAAGAATAGATATCATGACGGTCGGTACCAAAATATACTTTTTGGTTATCGGCCGAAAAATCGAGCGGAATGTCTTTGTCAGACGCAAAAGTCAGTCGGGTGGCTTGTCCGCCGTCGGCTGGCATTACATACACATCAAAGTTGCCATAACGGTCGGATGCAAATGCAATCGTTTTGCTATCATGGCTCCAAATAGGGTAACCGTTGTAAGCACTGTTGATAGTTAACGGAGTGGCAGTGCCACCACCGGCAGGTACTTTAAATAAATTGCCTTTATATTCAAAGGCTATCCATTTTCCATCGGGCGATAGCGTGGGTTGCTGCATCCAAAGCAGGTGTTGTTGGGCGAAGCCCGTGTTTTGGATAAAGATAAACGCTGTTAATAAGAGTAATAGTTTTTTCATATCACAAAAGAATTATTCGATCATGGGATTAAAGTTAGCCAAAAGTGCATAGACTGCACGTTTGAAAAGCTGAATTTATTGGGTGGGAGTTGTAAAAAGTTTGAGGGATATTTAATTAGCCTTATGCTCATCCCGATGGCAATTTACTTAATCATTAACCCATCCTTCATCACCATTTTTATGGCTCTAACCGCTTTGATGTCTTCTGCCGGGTTACCTTCAACGGCTACCAAATCGGCCAGAAAGCCGGATTTGATTTGTCCTAACTGAGGCAGCCTGAATACCTCAGCATTGATAGTCGTTGCCGAGCGTAAAGCGTCAATCGGTTTCATGCCATACTCTACCATCAATAACAATTCGCGGGCATTATCACCGTGAGGAAAAACGCCTACATCGCCTCCAAAACAAATAGTAACACCGGCTTTAAGGGCTTGGGTAAAAGAAATGCGTTTTTGTTTAACACGTTCAGGCTCCGGGTCTATGCCTTTTTTCCAGCCACGGTAGGTCATAATGGCTTCGTCTGCGGCTATCGTGGGGCATAAAGCTACATGGTGTTCTTTCATGAGCTTAAATATTTCGGGAGTGCCATCATCGCCATGCTCGATGGTGGTTACTCCGGCTAAAGTGGCCCGCCGCATACCTTCGGCGGTGCTGGAATGTACGGCTACAGTTCGGCCGCTACTGCCAGCTACCTGTACGGCCAGTTTTAGTTCTTCGAGTGTAAATGTTGGTGCCGACTGGTTATTCAATCCCCAATGGTAATCGGCATATAACTTAATGACATCGGCACCGTGACCAATTTGTGAACGTATAGCACGAGTCAGGCCATCTGTACCGTCTGCTTCTTCGGCTCCTTGTGGCAAAATAGTTTCGGCTACAGTGCTTCTCGGTCCGTAACTGCCCGTAGCCACAATAGCGCGGGTGGCAGTAATTATGCGAGGGCCAAGGACTACGCCTTTATCAATGGCCGATTTTAAACCTACATCGTCATAACCGGCACCTTCGGTACCCAACTCCCGGGTGGTAGTAAAGCCATGCAGCAGTGTTTCGCGGGCATGGTTCACCGCGCGGGCGGTACGCTCGGCGCGGCTTTCGGTTAACACCTGGTCGTTCCAGCTGGTTTCATTGTACGGATGCAGAAATAAATGGGAGTGGCCTTCAATCATGCCTGGCATCAAAGTCATGCCATTTAATACTTTTACATCAGCTTGCGCCGGAACTTTAATCTGTGCAGATGGGCCTGCAGCTTCAATTTGGTTACCGTGTACCAGTACCCACCAGCCGGTATGCATGTCCCGGCCGTCAAATACGCGGTCGGGCTTAAATAAAGTATAGGTTGATGTATTGGATTGTGCCTTTAAATAGCCGGAGCTTATTGATAGCAGTAAACAGATCAAAGCGAATTTTTCCATTGCGTTTAAAGATAAAAAAAGCGGTTGGTCGGGATTTTATAAATATTTTTAAAAAAAATAAAAAAGCCGTGCAACCTTTTCGCAATATCTCTCATCTACCTTTCAAATGCTGTTTCTAAAACACAAATATTCAACCGAAGACCTGATTGCAAGGTGTAAA
>CAJYJH010000094.1 GCA_913775265.1 uncultured Mucilaginibacter sp.
AGCATTTATTCAACATTTGCAAGCAGTCTTATCTGCCGCTAAAGGGACAGTTGTAGAAATCAAAGATGCCAAGGCTGTATCTGGTGGCGATATCAGTTCGGCCTTTAGCCTAATTACCAACGGCGACAAGTACTTTATGAAACTCAACAGCCGAAGCGCTTATCCTCTGATGTTTGAACGCGAAAGTGAGGGTTTAGCTGCCATCCGTAAAACACGAACCGTGGCTGTACCGCAAGAGATAGCACACGGCGCATTTGAAGATGATGCGTTTCTAATTTTAGCATGGGTGGAAGCCGGCTCAAAGTCGTCAGCATCCTTGACAGCTTTAGGGCAGCAACTGGCGGCCATGAACCAGTGTAAAGCGCCGAATTATGGTTTTAATCATGATAATTATATGGGGAGCTTATCGCAAAGCAATACTCGCCATAATACCTGGTCCGACTTTTTTATTCATGAGCGGCTGCAGCCTATGGTGCAAACCGCCATCGACCGCAGTTTGCTGACCACCGCACAAGTGGAACTGTTTGATCAGTTGTACATCCGCTTACCGCAGCTTTTTGCCGAAGAGCAACCCGCTTTGCTGCATGGCGATTTATGGGGAGGCAACTATTTGATTGATACTGAAGGCAAACCTTACCTGATTGACCCTGCTGTAAGCTATGGCCATCGCGAGTTTGATATCGCCATGACTACGCTTTTCGGCGGCTTTAGCGCTAATTTTTATTCCGCCTATAACGAAGCATACCCGCTGGCTACCGGTTGGCAGCAACGAACCGCTTTGTGGAACTTATATCCCTTGTTATTGCATCTCAATTTGTTCGGCCGAAGCTATTTGCCTCAAGTGATTGATTCTGTCAAAATGTACCTTTAACAAAAAAGCGCCCGGTTTGCTGCCGGGCGCTCTAAGATGTTGTAAGTAACTAAACTTATTTGCCTCTTGCTTTTTTAACCTCTACAGGGGTAACCGCACTGGCCTTGTTGCCAAAGTTGTTGCGTACGTAGGTAAGCACAGCTGCAATCTGCTTGTCGGTTAAGTGATTTAACGCAGGCATCACATTGTTATACATTTCACCTTCAATTTCCACGCGTTCGTTAAAGCCATTTAAAACAATTTTGATCAGCCTGTCTTTATCGCCCAGTACATAATCAGTTTTGATGAGCGGCGGGTTCATGTTAGGTACGCCGCCGCCATCAGCCTGGTGGCAGCTCAGGCAGTTTTGCGCATACACCGTTTTGCCGTCTTCGGCTATTGGTGCAGCTCCGGTTGCTTTGGGTTTGGCCGTACCGGCTTTTTTTGCCGGGCTTTTTTGTGCCATTGCTGCGGTGCTTAAACTCAGTAGTGCAGCAACGATAAGTATATTAAGCTTGCTCATTATTTGTTGTATACAATACGGTAAATAGTACCTTTTACATCGTCGCTTACATACAGCGATCCATCAGGTCCCTGGGCTAAGCCACAAGGTTTATGGTCGGCGCGGCCACTGGCTGTTTTTTCGGGTGAGCCAGAAAATCCGTCGGCAAACACTTCGTATTTTCCGGATGGCTTGCCGTCTTTAAAGGGTTGGAAAACCACAAAGAAACCTGCCTGAGGCTCCGGTGCACGGTTCCATGAACCATGGAAAGCGATGAAAGCTCCGTTCTTATATTTTTCGGGGAACATATTGCCTGTGTAAAACAACAAGCCGTTAGGTGCCATATGGCCTGGATAAGCTGCTGCCGGGTTGATATATTCTTTACTGCCCTCTTTTTTGCCATCGCCGCCGTACTCGGGTGCAACAATTTTTTTGTTGAGGTCCTGGTTAAAATAAATATAAGGCCAGCCGGCATTGTCGCCTTTTTTTAGGGCATACATACACTCGGCAGGGTAAATAGCCGATTGTTGCACAGTATACAAAGCCGGGAATAAGTCATGTAACTGATCGCGGCCATGCTGCATTACAAAAAGCTGATTGTTTTGCTGGTTCCAGTCTAAACCAACCACGTTGCGTAATCCTGTGGCATAGCGTACCCCATCTTTGTAAGTTTGGTTAGCCTTGCTGGCTTTAAACTGCCAGATACCACCTGCCGAATCAAGGATAGGGCAACCTTTGCGACCCATTGATCCGGGCGTACGGTCTTTTTCCTGGCAAGAGTTAGAGTATGCACCGATGTTTACATACAGGTTGTCGTTGTTATCCACCACGATGGACTTCGATTCGTGCTGGCGACGTTCAATCAGTCCCGTAACAATTTTTTCGGGTGCCTCGGGGTTAGTCACCTGCCCGTTCTCATTTAGCTTATACCTAAAAACTTCGGTATCTGATGAAGCATACAGGTAGCCATTTTTGATGTACATACCTGTGCCACCGTAGTTGCCGAACATTTTAGTATCGTCCATTTTGCCATCATCATTGGCATCCTGCAAATACACAATTCCTTTGCCCTCTTTAGGTCGGTTAAGTTTAACGTAGATGTCGCCACCGGCAGTAACAGCCAGATGGCGGGCCTTCCCCACATTTTCGGCAGCCCGCAGGGCGCCAAAACCAGCAGGTAACTTTAATCCGGCATTATCAGCGTCGGGATTGACCATATTGGCAACCAGCGGTTTATTGGCGTTGTACCACAGCAAACCCGCCGCGGCAATCAAAGGGATAAAAGACGAAAAAGCGACTTTCAGTTTCATAGGTTAATTAGTTATGCATCAAAAGTAAAATAATAAAATGTAGAAATACCACTACCGGTATTTAACAATATTGCTACATCGCCATAAACCTTTAAATTATCGTCATGTGAAGCTTTTTAATTATAAAAATACTTATTATTTAAGTCGTTAAACCTTGCCGAGCCATACCCTGTCATACCTACAAATTTTGCAGCGTATGAAAAAGATTTTCTTATCTATATTTTTAGCAGCCGGCGGTTTACTTACCCAGTCTGCAAAAGCACAGGTGGGTGTGAGTGTTGGTATGCAAATAGGCCCGCTGGTGATTAATGTGCACAAACCTATTATGGCTCCGCCTCCGGTTGTGTACGATGATTTTTACTATTTGCCCGATGTCGAGGCTTACTACTCTGTACCCGAGCATTGTTATTATTACATGGACGATGATGACCGTTGGATAAGCGGCCAGTATTTACCAGGCCGCTACCATGACTACGACTGGCGGAATGCCCGCCGCTACGAGGTAAGAGCACAGCGCCCATATGCTAACCACGATTTTTATCGCAACAAATTCGGCGGTAACCGTCGGGGGGGCTGGGGTGGCAATAGCGACCAGTATGCTAATCGTGGCGGATATGACCGTAGGGGAGGATACGACGTTTACCGCCAGCCACAGCGTAACGATGATCGCTACGACAATCGTGGTGGATACGGTGGCCGCTTACCAAGCTCGCCATACGACTCTAACAACGCCGGTAGCGGCAGAGGAGGGTACGACCGTCAGATGCCGCAAAATCGCAACAATGGTGGCTGGAACAACGATCGCCAAAATGATAATAACGGATGGAACGGTCGCCGGAACGACAACAATAGTGGCTGGAATGGCAACCGCCAGAATGATAATGATGGCAACAACGGCCGTAACCGCAACTACGGACCCGACCGTAGCCAGGGTGGTATTTTTAACAATGGCGGCGACAACCGTGGCAATGATGGTGGTCAGTACAATAGAGGCAACCGTCCGCAAGGTGAGTATAGCCGTCCATCTAATAACGATGGACAAGGTCAGTACGGTAACCCAAATGGCGGCGACCGTGGCAATCGCGGTGGCGATGGTCAGCAACGCGGTAACAATGGTGGCGGCCGTCAGCAAATGGCATCAGTACCACGCATGGGTTTCTAAAAATAAAGTTCCCTCAATTTTATATATATCATCAAAACGGCCGCAATTTAGCGGCCGTTTTGTATTTAAGCGGGGATTGCTTGGTGCCAGTTATCTATAAAAAATTAGGCCATTAGCTGCAAGTGCAGCTACAATTAATTGTACCGGTTGTATGTTTCGCGCCAGTCTTTGCGCATTTCAGTAAAACGAGCCGCTACAGTTTGGTAAAAAGCCTCGTCTAACAATTCGAACACGCTATTCACGCCATCCATCAAATCTGCCTCAGCTACTTTGTAAGTTTGCTCTAATGCGCCTTGTTCCATCTTGATGATAAACTTGCGGTTCATGCTAAATATCGAAACTTTAAAGTCGGGGTGTGGTAGTTCTGCAATAACTCTCATGTGGTTTAAAATTTAATTTTACCCTGCAAAGGATCGGCGCCGTGAAGTGTGCCCCAGGCGGTAACCGGTTTAAAACGGGCAAATAACTCTTCGCTGTACCAGTTTTCGCTTCGGGTTTTTTTAATGATGTCGGCATGTTCTCCACCTTTATAAGCAAAGGCTTTCACATGATCCAGGCTTTCCCATACCGAAAAAGTAGCCTGCCTAAAAACCGGTGCTTCACCAATACCCACCGACGTAATGTATCCTTCGGACGATGCCATCACCCGCGCCGCTGCATCCACGTGCGACCAAAAATTTTTTAGTCGGTTTAAATTAATAGTAGCGCGGGTAAGTACGGCTACCGGTCCGGCATAGCTTTTAACATCCGGTTTGCCAAAAGGCATATCACCGTCCCAAGTGCCATGGCTTTGCAGAGGTTCGGCTAACAAAGTCCAGCTTTCGGTAGTCAGTTTTCTCCACCAGCCGGCAATAAAAGATCGTTGGTGAAAGTTATCAAAATCAGCGCGACTATTCCAGGTAGCCAGCAGACCCCATTGCTGCCAGTCGGGCTTTAAGTCAAAAGAGCCATTGCGGCCGCAACCCATCAACTTCCAGAAGGTACAACCTTTTTGTAACATCAGTAGCAGGCGGTGCAAAGCCATAGCCAGCAAGGCCAGCGGAATAAAGGCTTTTCGGTAACGAACAATAGTAAGGCTTACAATCATATAGGCAGCAACGCGAAATAAATGATTAAATATGATATTTAACTTAAATTGTTTCACAACCTTGGTGCATACCTTTGCAATATGGCCGAAGATTTACAAATACTGCAATCTGCCGACAAGGCAGCGCAATACCAATCGCTGTTACCACAAATAGAAGCACTGCTGCAAGGCGAAACCGATTTAACGGCCAACCTGGCCAATATGGCCGCTGCGCTAAAAGAGCAGTTCAAATGGTTTTGGGTAGGTTTTTATTTAATTAAAGGTGACGAAATGGTGTTAGGCCCCTTTCAGGGCCCCGTTGCTTGTACCCGCATAGGCATGGGTAAAGGCGTTTGCGGTGCAGCCTGGCAGCAACAAAAAACATTGATTGTGCCCGATGTTGAAGCCTTTCCGGGGCACATCGCCTGCAGCTCTTTATCGCAGTCAGAAATTGTGGTGCCGATATTTTGTGATGGTCAGGTAGCAGGTGTGCTGGATGTGGACAGCGAACAGCTGGACCAGTTTGACGAAACGGATGCGCTGTATCTTGAAGAACTGGTAAAATTGTTAAACTTTTAAATGCAGAAAATTTTCCTGATTTCGGGCTTGGCTGCCGACCGCCGCTTATTTAATAAACTGGATTTACCGGGTTACAAGTTGTTGCACATGGATTGGCTGGAGCCCGACGAGCAAGATACGCTGACCACCTATGCCCAAAAGCTGATTGATCACTACGGGATTACGCCCGGTTCGGCTGTGTTGGGTGTGTCGATGGGAGGGATGCTAACGGTCGAGATCAGTAGTTTAATTAAGCTCGATAAAGCGATCATTGTTTCCAGTGTAAAAGATGCCAGTGAGTTTCCTGGTTATTTTAAGTTGTTCAGGCGGGTGCCGGTTTATAAAATCATTCCGCATGGCTTTTACACGTCAATGGGCTTTTTAATCAAACCATTGTTCGGGGAGTTAAAAGGGAAGTCAGGATTTTTGTTTGTAGATATGATCCGCAACTCGTCGCCCAAATTCATGCGTTGGGCTATGCATGCTATTTTAAGGTGGCAACCTAAACCCGTTGACGCGAAGCTGTATCACATCATCGGTGAAAAAGACATCATTTTTCCGCACAAAAAAATTCCGAAAGCTACTCACGTCATCGAGGGCGGCAGCCACGATATGGTTTACGCCCGCGGACGTGAAATCAGTAAATTGTTACTGGATATTTTAAAAGATGAAACTGCCTGAATCATTCTATCTCGGTAACGACGTTACTCAAATTGCGCAAGCTTTATTGGGTAAATACTTATACACCTGTATCGATGGCATAACCACCGGAGGATACATTGTAGAAACCGAGGCCTATAACGGTGTGGTCGATAAGGCCTCGCACGCTTACGGCAACCGCTTAACGCCGCGTACCCAAACCATGTTTGAGCAGGGTGGTATTGCTTATGTCTACCTGTGCTACGGCATACACGAAATGCTTAATGTGGTAACCTCCGTAGCAGGCCAACCTCATGCCGTACTTATCAGGGCCATCAATCTAACTGTAGGGATTGATGTGATGCTTGCCCGACGAAATATGGCTTTGGTTAAACCTAATATTACCGCTGGGCCTGGCTCGGTAGGAAAGGCATTGGGTATCACCCGAAAACTTAACGGCATCAGTTTGCAAAGTGACCAATTATGGATCGAAGATCAGGGATTGAGTTTTGAACCTGAGCAAATTGCCGCTGTTCCACGAATTGGTGTTGCCTATGCTGCCGAGGATGCTTTGCTGCCTTATCGTTATTATGTAAAGGGTAATGTTTATGTAAGTAAACCTAATCGTTAAATTTTCCCAATCAAAAAGCGGCTTAAGTGGTTTATAGTTTATCTAACTAAAAAACATTAGCTATGGACTATCAACGCGATTTAAAAAAACTGGAAGATATAGAGCACCTGCGCGGTTTGATTGATAAATCAAAAACGGCTATGCTGACTACTTTTACCATTGACAAGGGTTTTCACAGCCGCCCGATGGCTACCGCCCAATTAGATGTAGAAGGCAGCTTATGGTTTTTTACTAACGAGTTTTCATCTAAAGTAGCCGAAATTTCGCTGGATAATAAGGTGAATGTTACTTACACCAACAGCAGTTCAAGTACTTATATCAGCCTTAATGGTGTGGCGCAGGTGGTTGATAACCGCGCCAAGATGGAAGAACTTTGGGATCCGTTTATAGAGGCATTTTTTAAAGACGGGTTACAAGACCCTAGCCTTACCCTTTTGCGTGTAGATTTGAGCGATGCTGAATACTGGGATAACGGTGCAGGCGCGGTGGGGCTGGCTATTAAGTGGATAAAATCGGTAATAACCGGCGGTAAATACGAGCCCGGCGAGCACGCTAAAGTAGAGTTGTAATAAACTTTGAATATAATATAGTAAGGCAGCCTGAGCGCTGCCTTTTTTTGTAATATTGGACCAATGGAATTTGTAAACAGCGCCGGGTTTGCCAGACAATTAGATGAGCAGGACGAACTAAAAATTTTTAGTGATGAATTTTTGAAGCCGCAGCACAATGGTAAAGAGATGATTTACCTGTGCGGTAATTCGTTAGGCCTGCAACCTAAAGCAGTGCAACTGAAGTTGACCCGGCAACTGGCCAACTGGCAAAATCTGGGAGTTGAGGGATGGTTTCAGGGTGATGAGCCTTGGCTGGCTTATCATCAGCTATTGAAACCCACATTGGCCGGCATCATGGGGGCGAAACCAGCCGAGGTTACGGTAATGAACTCACTAACTGTTAACCTGCATTTATTGCTGGTTAGTTTTTACAAACCTAAAGGCAAGCGTTATAAGATATTGATGGAGGGCGGGGCTTTCCCGTCTGACCAGTACGCGGTAGAGAGCCAGGTAAAATTTCATGGTTACAACTACAAAGATGCCGTAATTGAAGTGATGCCCCGTGAGGGCGAACATACCCTGCGTACCGAAGATATTGTAGCGCAGATTGAACAACATGCCGACGAGTTGGCTTTGGTAATGTTTAGTGGTATCAATTATTACACCGGTCAATTTTTCGATCTTCAAGCTATTACTGCTGCAGCGCATCAGGCAGGCGCTTATGCAGGATTTGACCTCGCGCACGCTGCCGGTAATGTGCCTCTGCAGCTAAATGCCTGGGGTGCCGATTTTGCCGCCTGGTGTTCTTACAAATACATGAACTCCGGACCAGGAGGCATAAGTGGCATATTTGTTCACGAAAAGCATCACGCTAACCAGGAATTCGACCGATTTGCAGGTTGGTGGGGCTACCGTAATGATACCCGCTTTAAGATGGCACCCGGTTTTGTACCCGAAGTAGGGGCTGAGGGATGGCAGGTAAGCACGAGTCCGATACTGCTCATGGCGGCTCACAAGGCCGCATTGGATATTTTTGAAAGGACTGGAGGCGTAGCCGCCCTCCGCCAAAAAGCTATCCGGTTAACTGCTTACCTTGAATTTTTAATTAATGATATCAATCAACAGGCAGGTGAGGAGCTTTTCAAAATCATCACACCCAAAAATCCTGACGAGCGTGGCAGTCAATTGTCTATCATCTGTAAGCAAAACGGCAAACAATTTTTTGATGCGCTGGTGAAAAACGGTGTGTTAGGCGATTGGCGCGAACCAAACGTGATCAGGCTGAGTCCGGTACCACTCTACAATAGTTTTACTGATGTTTACGCGGCAGCGCGTTTTTTAGCGGAAGCTGTGCATCAAGTGCAATTTTAGGCTGGATTGTATGCCAACCAAATCAAGCACCGAAGTAGAAATTTGGCAAAACAGGATGAGATAATATGATGTTTTGCTCATTACCGAAAGTCGAAATACAAGTAACGACGCCAGTATGCTGTTACTCCTAATATGCTGAAGATAGCTTTTGATCCCATTTATGCCCACCCATTGCCGGAGGGACATCGTTTTCCGATGTTGAAGTATGAGCTTATCCCGGCGCAGTTACTGCACGAAGGTGTAATTACACCAGATAATTTGTTTTCGCCGCAGCCACTGGATGAGCAAACGATTCTGTGGACGCACGATAAAACGTATTGGGAACAGCTAAGAGATTTAACCTTATCGCCTAAAGAGCAGCGTCGCGTTGGCTTCCCGCTGAATGCCCAGTTGGTGGAACGGGAGATACGCATAGCAAAGGGCACCATTGATGGTTGCCACTACGCTTTTGACAATGGTGTCGCCTTTAACGTAGCCGGGGGTACGCACCATGCCGGCAGCAACTGGGGCGAGGGCTTTTGTATGTTAAACGATCAGGCTATCGCCGCCAACTACCTACTGCATCGTGGCTTGGCGAAATCCATACTTATCATTGATCTGGATGTACACCAGGGGAACGGTACTGCCGAAATTTTTGAGCAGGAACCGCGGGTGTTCACCTTTTCCATGCATGGTGCCAACAATTTCCCGTACCGTAAAGAGAAGTCTGACCTGGATGTGCCATTGCCGGATGGGGTGCAAGATGACGTGTTTTTAAATTTGGTGCAGCAGCATGTACCCAAGTTGATTGAACAGCAAAAGCCGGATTTCATTTTCTATCTGTCTGGGGTGGACGTGTTAGCATCAGACAAGTTAGGTAAGCTGGCGCTAAGCAGAGCAGGCTGTAAAGAACGCGACCGGCTGGTGCTGCAGCACTGTAAGCAGGCCGGCATTCCCGTGCAGGTAAGTATGGGCGGCGGCTATTCTCCTGACATCAAAGATATTGTGGAAGCGCATTGCAATACTTACAAGGTAGCTAACGAGTTATATTTTTAGCGTATCGTTAAAAATGTAGTTTTCGATATGCTTTTTTGTGGTGGATGTAAATCGGAGGTACAACAATACAGAAGCTACGCCCAATCCCGCTACTAAACCGTACCAAACTCCGGTTGGACCCAAGCCTAATTTTAGGCCTAACCAATAGCCTAACGGCAAGCCCACTATCCAATAAGCTAAAAACGTAACAAAGGTGGGCACATTCACATCCCCCATACCCCGCAAAATGCCCAGACCAATTACCTGTGTGCCATCAAATATTTGAAATATAGCCGCCAAAATTAATAAGTGAGCGGCCACCTCCACCACGGCTGGGTCTGAAGTGATAATCCAGGGCAGTGCACGGTTAAATATAACTAAAATCAACGCGGTAAAAGTCATGAACAACAACACAATATGATAGCTGGCCATAGCCGATGCCCGCAGATCACCGTAACTTTTGGCTCCAAAATAATTACCCGATTTAATGGCCGCTGCTGAAGATATTCCACTGGCCATCATGTACGTAAGCGATGCCATGTTAATGGCTACTTGGTGGGCTGCTTGTTGAACGGCACCTAACTGTCCCATTAAAACAGCGGCCGCACTAAAGGCACTTACTTCAAAAGTGTATTGCATAGCAATAGGTGCCCCGAGTTTTAAAATCTCTTTGCAGCGTTGCAGTTTAATATACCCTAAGCTAAAATCGCGCAGGTACGGTTTGAAGCGGTCTGATTTAAACACATAGAAACCCATTACCGTTGCCATCAGCGTTCGGTCAATCAGTGTACTATAGCCTACACCACTAATGCCCATCGGTTTAATGCCGAACATACCTTTTACAAAGATGATCCCCAGGCAAATATTGAGCGCGTTGCCCCAAATGGTAATGTTCATGGCTTGTTTGGTAAAGCCAAGTCCTTCAGCAAATTGCTTAAAGGTACTGAACAGCATCAGCGGTACAATAGAGGCTGAAATAAGCAACAAAAATGGTTTGGCTTGCGCTAAAACTTCGGGCGATTGACCCAAGTGGTCGAGCACTTTACCTGCACCAAAATAAATAATAATAAACAGCAATAAGCCCGACATTACATTGATGAACAAACTGTTGGAGAGTAATTTACCACACTCGGCATAGTTTTTTTGCCCGTTGTATTGGGCAATAAGCGGAGTGAGGCCATAAGCCAAACCTAAACCGGCTACCATGGCTACTACAAACACACTGTTTACCAAAGATACCGCAGCCAAGGATATGGTACCGGCAAAGTGGCCCACAATAACGCTGTCAGATAGATGCACCAGCGTATGCCCCAACTGCGATATCACTACCGGGATAGCCAGTTTAAGGTTCTCACGATAATAGGGAACATATTTGCTGAAAGTGAAAGACATGTTGTTAAGTGTACGGGAGATGTGTGTTTGATCAGGAATTTAAACGGCTTAGGCAGCTGTATAAAACTCCTCCTTTTCGGTAGTATGTACCCTGATTACGCCAGATAATACCAGGTTAACCAAAATACGTTGTGCGCGGCGGCGACCCATGTTAAGCAGCTCGCAATATTGCTTAACGGTGATGCGTTCGTGTCGGTCGAGGTATTCTAACAAGGCTTTTTCTTTGGATGAATACTCAATTAATACACCTTCGTTATTGTCGGCACGTTTAAGTACATCTACCACAATTTTGCTGGCCAGTACACTTTTATCCTGTACGCGGATGTAAACCCACCATTTACCGTCATCACCCAGGGCGTAATGGGGTTTGGTATCGCTGGAGTCAATCTCTACAACCAGCACCAGTTTATCGTCTACATAAATTTCTTCAAAAGCCGGTTCGAGTGCCGGGCGGGCAAAAAAATGCGCAGCACGAGTAATCATATAGCGCTCTTCATCTTCAGACTTTACACCTTTGATGGTGCCATCGTCAAGCACGCCGATCAATAGTTTGCCTCCTTTGTTATTGGCAAAAGATACCATGGTTTTGGCTATTTTCTCGCAGCTGGTAATGGTTTTCTTAAAATCGAGCGAAACACCTTCTCCCTCTAAAATCAGCCTCTTTATGTTCATTGGTTATTCTCCTGCTGCGGGTTTGTAGGGTTTAAAAATTTCCATCCATCGGTCGGGCTTACTCAAAGGCTCAAAACCATATTGCTGGTACAAGCCATGCGCATCTGCCGTAGCCAACGACCATCGCCTCAAGTTAGTCAACTCCGAATGCCGGGTAATGTTTTGGATCAGCCATTTTGAAAGACTCCGACCACGATAGGGCGCCAGTACAAACACATCGCAAATATAACCGAATGTTGCCCTGTCGGTAACTACACGTGCAAAAGCACACAAATTATGCTGATGATAGATACCGAAACAAAGAGAGTTGTCTATGGCTTTCCTTAGCGTATCGGGTGCAATCCCTTTCGACCAATACGACTCATTCTCCAGGAAGTTATATATAACGTCGAAATCCAACAGCTTATTATTAGTAGATATGGTGAAACCTTGTTGCAAAAAGTCTTCATCATTAACAAAGGTCGTGTCCATAAATGTCCGGGTTTGCGTTACTAATATATAACATTAGTGGCATGTCAAAACGCAAGTACTTTACTTTTTACATAAGCAGTATCAAGAGGTTAATAGAAAATTATAGAGATTTTTCGTCTAACTTAAACAATATCAGTTAAATGATGTTAACAGGGAAACAACAAATAACAAGATCCTATGAAAAAGCAACTTTTGAGTTTTGCCTTTATAACGGCAATCGTAGCTTCGGTAGCTGCAGGATGCAGCTCTGAGCGTGCAGCCAGCGGTAGCGGCGACAGCACCACTAAAATGGACTCGGCCGGAACCATGTCTACCCCAATGTCAGACACTACAGCGCGCGACACCGCACGCCGTATGGATACCACCAGAACTAATCCACCGCAATAATGCAAAAAGGCCCTCCAATACGGAGGGCCTTTATATTTGATCAGGCAACGGTACTTTTACCTGTAAAGAATTTTCTGACCTGGTAAGTTTTCTTGTTCTGCGACTCGAAGTAAGTCCGGACGTTCACCTCAGCTAATATACCCAAGGTGATTAATTGCACACCTCCCAGTAAAAATATCAATCCTAATATCAGCAACGGTTTGCCCCAAATATCGTGTCCTAAAAGTTTGAGCACTAACAGGTAGCCATTAATCAGCGCACCCAAAAAGAAAGCGATGAATCCAATGCTGCCAAACAGGTGCATAGGTTTTTGAATATACTTGCGGAAAAACACCATCAAGATCAAATCGCTGATTACCTTGAAGGTACGATTGATTCCGTATTTAGATTTACCGTGTATACGTGCATGGTGCTTTACATCAACCTGAGTGATGCGTGCACCCTGCAACTTAGCCAATACGGGTATAAAGCGGTGTAATTCGCCGTACAGGCCTAAATCTTCGGCTATCTCGCGGCGGAATATCTTGAGGGTACAGCCGTAATCTTTAATGTAAACACCAGTCATGCGTCTGATGAGGGCATTGGCAATTTTACTTGGTATTTTACGCAGTACCATACCGTCCTGGCGGTTGGCCCGGTTTCCGGCTACTACGTCCCAGTCTTCATCCTTCAGCTTTTGCAGCATAAACGGAATATCGCTCGGGTCGTTTTGCAAGTCGCCGTCTAATAGGGCTATATATTCGCCGGTGGTGTGGTCAATGCCGGCGGTCATGGCAGTGCTCTGGCCGTAGTTTTTGCGCAGCTCAACCAGCTTAATGCGTTCGTCGGCATGGGCAATAATCTCGCGACGGGTGCCATCTTCCGATCCGTCGTCAACAAAAATTACTTCGTAATCAATTGCCGGTAATGCTTTTCTTATTTCTTCTATCAGAGGTTTAATATTTTCCTCTTCGTTCATCACAGTTATAACAACTGATAGTTCCGGCATGGCTGTGTAGTTAATTAAAGCCTACAAAGATAGCTATTTTAACCATTTACGAAATACTGTTAAGGGTGCCGTTTCATTTCGCTGCGCCGCATGGGCATGGCATCAATGGTGCTACACAGTTTCTGCAGAGTAATGGCTTCGGTTGAGGTTATTTTATCACCACCATCTTTGCCCACCAATATGGCTGTAAACGCTGCTTTGATTTTTCGTTTACTGAAAGCCTCGGGTTCTTTGTCTCTATAATTTACTTTCACTTCAATGTCGCGCTCTTTTAAACCCTCGGCATCCTGGCGCAGGTATTTCAGTTGCTGCTGCAGTTTAGTATTGGTTTCGCCGTCGGCAAATAATAAAAGCTGCCTTTTGTTTTGAAACTGCCCAGGCATAGCCATGAGCAAGCTGAATAATAACATCATCATACAAAAGGTAACATCGGCACAATCGGATTGTTGTACGCCTACTTTAAGGCATCAAAACTGTATTTGGCCGTACTCCAAAAATCATCCAAAGCGATAATGCGCGGCTTAAAAAAGGAGATGAGTGCGGGCCAGTCGTTGCGGTTAAACACGCTGGCACCATTTAGAGTTTTGTAAATGCGGCTTAAGGTTTTTCCGTACTCGTCGGGCATATGCAGGCTCCATTCCCATTCTTCATCTAAGGTACTGTTCAAAACCACTTTTAGCTCTATAAATTGCTCAAAAAATAATTCCTGGATACCGGGGTCAGGATGCGAAAGCTCAATGGCAATGTAGGCCGAGCGGTTATCGGTCTGCATCTTAAAATGAAGATGCTTGATGCCGGTTTTGTAGTTGATCCAGTTAATTTTCAACCCGTCGGCCGACATTTGCGGCGACAGGTACTGTCCGAAGGTAGTCCAGAATGTTTGCCTTAACTGTGATGCCTGATCTTTAGAGTACATGAATTTAATTAATATTTAGATAACCGCAGTGCGTAAAAAAGTTTGATATTGGCACGCTAAAGCCAATGATTTATGAAACTGTTTGCCTCGATATTCCTGTTAGGTTGCCTGCCGTTAGCCGGCATGTTGCTACCATGCACCCATAAGCCAAATCAAAACATTGCAAAAGTAAGTATTAACCGCCATGCGGCCGACAGTACTTACAGCAGCACCGGTTTGTTTGCTCCCGACACAAAGCCAAAGCTTATTAGTAAACAATTTGAGTTCACCGAAGGTCCGGCGGCAGACAACCAAGGCAATGTATTTTTTACCGATCAGCCTAATAATGCTATTTGGAAGTATGATGTAAACGGTAAGCTGAGCAAGTTTGCCGATAGCGCGGGCCGATCAAACGGGACGTATTTTGACCGGCAAGGCAACCTGATTACCTGCGCCGATGCCAATAACGAAATTTGGTGTTTTGACAAAAAGGGTAAACGCAAGAGCATTTTACTCAAAGACATTAACGACAAAAAATTTAATGGTCCTAACGATTTATGGATGGACGCCAAAGGCGGTATTTACTTTACTGATCCTTATTATCAGCGTCCGTACTGGACGCGTACTATTACCGAAGTGGACGGCGAAAAAGTGTACTACCTGCCTGCCGGAAGCCGGCAAGCCAAAATAGTTAGCGCACAATTGAAAAAGCCAAACGGCATTGCAGGTACCCGCGATGGCAAATACCTTTACGTAGCTGATATAGAAGCCAACAAGACTTACCGGTTTAGTATAGCCGCCAACGGCGAACTTACCGATCAGCAATTGTTTACCAATAAAGGCTCGGACGGTATGGCGTTGGATGAGCAAGGCAACGTTTATTTAACCGGCAGCAAGGGTGTGTATATTTTTGCACCCGATGGTAAGCAAATAGGGCTTATCGCCATTGCTGAGCCTTGGACAGCCAATGTTTGTTTCGGAGGGAGGAATGGCACAACGTTATTCATTACCGCCTCAAAGGCTGTTTATACTTTAAAGATGAAGGTAAAGGGAAACAAAAAAAACGCCTCAGGACAGTTATAATTGTCTGAGGCGCTTTGTGGATATCAAATACTGCGGGCTATTTTACTTGGGCAGTTTGAGTAGGTTTGGCGCTTTTAACGTATTTGTTCATCCACTCGTTTTGTTCCCAAAGTTTGTGCATCAGATTTTCGCGACCGCGGTAACCGTGGGCTTCGTAAGGTAAAAACACAAAGCGTACCGTACCACCAAAGCCTTTAACAGCAGCAAACAAACGCTCGCTGTTAATAGGATAGGTACCGGTATTATCGTCGGCATCACCATGAATTAGCAGTAATGGCGTTTTTATCTGGTTGGCAAAGCTAAACGGACTCATATCATAGTACAATTTAGGATCGTCCCAGTAAGTACGCTCTTCGTTTTGGAAACCAAAAGGTGTTAGGGTACGGTTGTAGGCACCGCTTTCGGCAAGGCCCGCTTTAAACAGGTTGGTATGTGCCAGTAAGTTGGCAGTCATGAAGGCGCCATAGCTATGGCCGCCTACAGCTACGCGGTTACGGTCGCCTACGCCTAAGTCGGCTAATTTGTTAATCGCTGCGGTAGCATTCATGGTTAGCTGCTCCACAAAGGTATCGTTCGGTTTTTTGCCATCGCGAGCTACGATCGGCATCGAGGCATTATCCAGTACTGCATAACCCTGGGTCACGAAAAAGATCGGGCCGCCCGGATTAATAGTGATAAAGCGGTCTTTAGATCCACGGATCTGTGCTGCATCATCGGCAGAGTTAAACTCGGCAGGGTAAGCCCAAATGAGCACCGGCAGCGGACCATCTTTTTCTTTGTTGTAACCTTTGGGTAAATACAGGTCGCCGGTCATATCCACGCCGTCTGAGCGTTTATACTGTATCTTTTGTTTAGTAACACCCTGCATTTGCGGATAAGGGTTAGTAAACGAGGTGATTTTCTGATCAGCAATACGCAGCATCAGGTTTTTGATGTAGTAGTTGGGTACCTCGGTCTGCGTTTCGCGACGGGTAACTAAGGTTAGTTTAGCCGGGTCAATCACATCAGTCACATACTCATACTGTCCCTCGTTACAACGCCAAATGATGTCGTTCTTTTTAGTGTTTAAGTCAAACTTAGCCAGGAAAGGTAAATCGCCTTTTGCCGATGAGCCGGTAATGTTATTCATTAACAGCTTAGAGCCATTATCAACGGTAACAATAACGTCGCGTCCGAACTTGTTTTTGTCGGTAACGGGTTCGCCGGGGTTGCCGTAAACGTCGGTTTGGTTACGGTCCCATAGTTTCTCGAGTTTACCTGTGCTTGGGTTGTAGCGGCTAACACGGGTGCTTTGTTTTGAGCGTAAACCTTCGTATACCAAAGCTAAATCTGCATTGCCCCACTGCACGTTACGGAAACGTTGTTCGGTTTTAAACAACTCTTTAGGATCACCTGTGAACGGTGCTGCTAAAGCGTAAACGGCATCATGAAAATCTACCTTTTTACGGATCAAACCGCTGTCTAAAGGCATAGCCCACGTAAGCGTAGCAGGTTCATCATCGCGCCAGTCAAAACTGCGGGGCACATTCTGCATGTTATCATAACCCGATGGCCTTACCTCGCCCGATGGCAGGTTGGCTACGGTTTTAAGTACCTTACCGCTCAAATCGGTCACGGTAACAGTCGACGGGAAACCTGCCGCCGTTACCAGGTACGAGAAAGGCTTGTGCAGGGTGCGTACCAGCATATATTTTTTATCCGGCGATAGTGCAGCCGAGGCATAAATAGCCGGTTTACCTACCGGAGTTTCCACCCCATTTTTGTTGATCACCAACTGCGAAGTGCCGTAAAACTCAAATAGTTTTTCGTCGTATGGGGTTTTAATTAAATCCTGGTAAGTAACGCTCGGGGCAGATTTACCTAAGTTTTGCTGCACCACCGGACCTGTTGGCGATAGCGGTTTTACCGGAGCCATGCTGGCTGGTTTGGCAATTACCCGATATAGTAAGCTGTTATTGTCTACCCAGGTAGCGCCGCCGCCCATCACATTGTTAAGCGGAAGCTTATTAATTTTGGTAGCTTTTTGTGTAGCGATATTGATGACGTACAAGTCAACTCCCTTGGCGTTAGTTTGAATAACCGCCAGTTTAGACTGGTCGGGGCTCCACGAGGCACCGCCAACATTTAAACCTGCCGGTAAACCGGTGATTGGATAAGTTTTGCCGGTTTTAATATTTTTAAGGCTTAATCCGCTATAGGAGATTACCTGTCTGCTGGGCGCAAAATTGTTAGGGTTGATGCGCATACCCGCAATACGCATTTCCGGACGGGCCAATTCCTCAACCGATGGTAGCGCATTGCGTTGGCTCAGCAACATCCACTCACCTTTACCGTCAATGTTTACTGATGGGGTAGGTTTGGCCAAAAGCAGATCAGTCATGGCCTGCGGCGGCTTTTGGTACACAACTGCATCCTGGGCGTTTGCCCACAAGCCGGTTGTGATAAATAAAGCACACAATAAAGTTTTTTTCATACAGAATTAGTTAAATGAAAGTTTGCTGAGTTGAATGTAACTAAATCTGTACGAAAGCCATATTTTGGAGCTTTATGCATCGTCTTTTTTACACAAAACTCCGGCGATGGCTAAAACAATGTGCTTATAGTTGCGTCAACCGCACCAGATACTGAGCAAACTCATCTTCATATAAAATTTCGACCTCAAAGCCTGCGCGAGTGGCTACATCATTTAAGGTATTCATATCAACATATAACCAGTTAAACCAATCGGTTTTATGGCCTTTATATTCGTATTGATAGGCAATTTCTCCGTAGTAGCCAGTTTCAGGTATTTTGCCTTCGTACAGATAGGCCACATCCGATGAATCAAACAACACCTGCCCGCCTTCGGCAAGTAACGTTTTAAAGTGTTGTAATAAATTTTCGAGTCCTGTTAGATCACCGCCCAAGCCAATACCGTTCATCAATAATAGCAGGGTGTCAAAACGTTCACCCGTGAACTTGAAAACATCCCCGGCCAAAGCTTCTTTTACCCCGCGTTGCTGCATTACTTCAACTGCTAAGGGTGATATATCTAACGCCGTAACGTCGTAACCACGCTCTTGTAATTCCAGCACGTGGCTGCCTGCGCCTGCGCCGATGTCCAGCACCTTGCCGCGACACTCATTCAGAGCCGACCATTCTAAATCGGGCATGTCGTCTTCTACTCTAAAATAGGCTTCGACGGGCATAGGCTCTTTGGGCCCGTATTGATTATGAATCCACAGTTTGCCTGGTGTTTGCTGATGATGGTAATCGTACAATGCTTTGCCCAGAATATCTTTCATAAGGCAAAGGTAAATGAACCTGCCATTTTTCGAGGTCATAACTTAAAGTGTCGATCGCAAAAGTTGTTATGGCTATCTTTACATCATTATATATGCCAGTTAGTTCCAATTTACTACTTCCTTTAATCATCATCACCGGAGGTATGGTGTTGAGTGTGTATTTTAAAAAATTGACCATTTCGGCTGCGCTAACAGGTGGTACCTGTGCAGTGCTGCTTACGTTAAGTGCCGGGGTTACCGGACTGATGCTGATGACAGTTTTTTTCCTATTAGGGACTGCGTCAACGGCTTGGCAAAAAGAAAAAAAGCAACGTTTAAAAGCCGCCGAAGCCGACGGCGGACAACGCAAAGCCAGCCAAGTGCTGGCTAATGCTGGTGTAGCTGCTTTGGCAGGAGCTTTGGCTTTAATATTTCAATCAGCTGTTGATGTTTGCCGTTTGATGATCGGAGCCTGTTTTGCCGCCGCTACGGCGGATACACTGGCGTCTGAATTAGGTATGGTTTACGGCCGACGGTTTTTCAATATCAGCACTTTTAAAGCTGATCAGGCCGGATTAGATGGAGTGATAAGTTTAGAAGGTACGTTGATTGGCTTAGCGGGAAGTGCCGTGATTGCCTGTGTTTATGCCGTAGGCTTTGGGTTGGACAGGCATTTTGTCATCCTGCTGGCTGCCGGTACTTTGGGTAATTTTACTGACTCGATATTGGGCGCCGTTTTAGAACGCAAAGGCTTACTAAAGAACGATGCGGTTAATTTTCTCAATACTTTGGCAGCAGCGTTATTTGCTTTGATTGCTGAGCTTTTGCTGAATTAAGGGTTACTACTAAACAAAATAGGCGGTGTTCTACAACACCGCTTATAGTCATCATTAAATTTTATTTATGGCTGACCGCCACCACCTGCTGCACCATAAACTTGTCCGGTTGCATAGCTGGCATCACTGGCAGCTAATTGTACGTATATAGAGGCCAACTCGACAGGTTGCCCCGGACGGCCCAGCGGTGTTTGGCCGCCAAAGCTTTTTAGTTTTTCTTGAGTGGCACCGCCACTCACTTGTAATGGTGTCCAGATGGGGCCGGGGGCCACACCATTTACCCTGATTCCTTTTGGCCCTAACTGCTTGGCTAACGACTTTACAAAATTCATGGTTGCTGCTTTGGTTTGAGCATAATCGTACAAATCGGGTGATGGATCATAAGCCTGTTCGGACGTAGTACCAATAATGGCCGAGCCCGGTTTTAAGTGCGGTAAGGCTGCTTTAATGATCCAGAACGGAGCATAGATATTAGTCTTCATGGTCGCATCAAAATCTTCGCTGCTTACATCCAAGATTGACTGACGTGCCTGCTGACGAGCCGCGTTACTGACCACAATGTCCAACCCACCTAAGCCGCTAACCGCTTCTGATACCAATCGTTGGCAAAATGCCTCGGTACGTAAGTCGCCTGGAATGGCTACTGCTTTACGCCCCGCTGCTTTAATCAAAGCTACCACTTCTTTAGCGTCTGCTTCTTCGGCAGGCAAATAATTAATGGCCACATCAGCCCCCTCACGGGCATAGGCAATAGCCGCTGCACGACCCATGCCTGAATCGCCACCGGTTATTAAGGCTTTACGCCCGGCCAAACGACCTGATCCTTTATAACTGGTTTCGCCATGATCGGGTTTCGGATCCATTTGTCCGGCCAAGCCCGGCCATGGTTGTGATTGGCCTTTAAATGGTGGTTTGGGGTATTTGCTGGTAGGGTCTTGCAGAGCTGCACTTGCGGCACCTGCCACAGCACCTTCACTACTTTCGGCTGCAAAAACAGGGGCAATGGCGGTAGCGGCTAAGCCAGCTCCCAGTCCGCCAATCAGTATGCGCCTGTTTTGTTTATCTTTTTCGTTCATTTTAGTTAAGTTTTTTAATAAGTATTAAAATAACCGAATGGTTATTAATTGGTTTTTAATGATTTTTACTTTCTACAACTATCCTGTTTGGTAGTCGAAGTCTTTCAAATAAAAAGGTTAAAATAATAAAAAGGCCGCTCAGGGATGATCCTGAACGGCCTTGAAAACATCAATGAGTTTAAGCGTTATTTACCAGCAGCCGGTACTACTTTATCCAAGTCGACAACACTGTTTAAATAAACTTCGATATTAGTATAGCCGTTGCCGTTTTTAGCAAGCTTGCTGGCATCTGCCGCGCTGCGCGGATTAAGACCGTGTTGCGTTTCGTACGCGTCGGGCATACCATCATTGTCGCTGTCTTTGTAAGGTGTACCTTTGTATTCAGGATAGCCACCTACCTGGGCAGGATCAGTAATGATACCTTGTTTATATGAGTCGTCGGGCAAACGGTGCTTAATAAACTCTTTGCCTTTGCTATTAGCTGTGCCTTCTACGTAAACAATCTTGCCGGTTTTAACCACTTTAACAATACGGCTGTCTACCGCGTCGCGTTTAGGTAAGGTAGCACCTACATTGTCTAACACATAAGCGTAAGCATCATTAGCTGAAAGCGTTTTCACTTTAGCCATCGCAAACGGTTTGTCAGATCTGATGCTGTCTGTATATCGCCCGGCATCAGGCATATCGCCAATTTGTATACCGCCGTCCCAGTTATTTTTGGTTACCCGTTCGTTGCCTTCCATAATGTTACCGTTGGCATAAACGCGTCCAAACAAAGTCGATTTATCTTTGGCCCGGCCAGACTCCGGTTTTAATATACGGTGACCAATCGGTTTATCTAAAGGCGTAATGGGGCCTGGCTTAAAATAGTTGTTGATGAAGTTGAAGAACGAATTGTTATCGCCGCCATCAGCACTACGGTTCCACCAGTTAAATACCACGTTGTTAACAAAGCCAAAATCGCCGTACATACCGATGGAAGGGTTGCGGGCAATGTTGTTGGCCCAAAGGTTACGCATAAAGGTGCTGTTTAAGCCACCAATAGTGCTACCGAAGGCATGATTATAAGTGTCTAAAGCTTCGGAGAAGATGGAATTTTGAATAGTCACATTCACCGTAGGCATCTTTTCCTGCTTAGCGCCGTTACGGTCGTACACATGCCGGTAGATAGACATGTTTTCATCCAGACCCCAACTGGCAGATACGTGATCAATGATGATATTACCCACCGGGTTGCCGCCCAAAGCGTCATCACGACGAGCTACATCAGTTGCGCCTCGTCTGAAGCGTAAGTAACGGATCACTACATCGTGCGTGTTAATCCAAACCGATTCGCCGGCCACGCAAACCCCATCACCCGGCGCTGTTTGGCCGGCAATGGTGATATAAGGGGCACGGATAATTACCGGACTTTTTAAATGAATGATGCCGGCCGCGTTAAACACAATAATACGCGCGCCACCTTGTTCGCAAGCTTCGCGCAAAGTGCCCGGACCGCGGTCAGCCAAACTGGTCACTACAAAAACTTTGCCTCCACGGCCGCCTGGTGTAAATGCACCGCCGCCCTCAGCGCCCGGAAATGCCGGGATTTTGGCCTGAGGCAGATCTGAAGGCTTTGCTGCCCAGGGCACGTATGGTTTGCCCGCCTTTTCATCACGCTGGATTATGGGCAGTGCCTTTTGCCAGGCAGCGTCTGACGAGCGTTGTTCTTGCGCTAACGCCGAGTCGGCAACGGCCTGTACGGCAGGTGGTATAACAGGGTACTGTGCATGTGCGTATTGATTAGCACACAAGGCAGCAGCTACTACAAAAAAGCCTACTAAATTTTTTTTCATCATGAGTTTATTGGAGCATTCAAAATTCAGGTTCTGGAGGTGACGTTGCCCGTTTAAGCGATCCACCACAGGAAATAAAAGCATTGGTTCTGGTTCAAATATCCATGGCGAATGTAATGTAAGGTTACAGTATATTTTCTATTACTTATATCATATTATCATGCAGTCTTAAAGTTGGTAAAAATGCGGTGACATTACACGGATGTGAAAAATTATCTCGTTCGTTGTATTATTCCTGAATTTGAATTTTGACGTGTTATCGCTTCAAATGAAGCTGTAACATAGAACATGTTAAGTGAGATGCGTTGTTGTCGGAAAAACTGAAGTGGGATAATTTAATATAATATCAAGCTAATAATGTATAGGTTTGTTTACAGCAAAATTTATCTCTTTGGTTAACCGATTTATAAACATTATATAAGTTTCTAACCCTCGCCGAATATTCAATTGTCAGGCCGAAATTTTAAGCTCAATCGTAAAAACAATGTGTTTTCAATCGGATGCGTTCTTTATAGTTTTTACGCAGCTAAAGAGAGCTGAATACAATATGACGTGCTTTTTGTCAGGTGCAATCTGCCTGTTGTTGATGCTATCCATTGATAAATTTTTATGCTAATCAAAATATTTAAGTAACCTATTCCCATGAACAAAAAAATCGACGCACATCAGCATTTCTGGCACTATAATCCGGTCCGCGACAGCTGGATCACTGAGGATATGCAATCTATCCGGCAAGATTTCCTTCCGGGAGATTTATTACCGTCTTTAGTATATAACGGCATTCATGGTTGTATTGCTGTACAGGCTGTGCAGGCCGAGGAAGAGAATGATTTTTTGCTGCAATTGGCTGCCGAAAATAATTTCATCAGGGGTATTGTAGGTTGGGTTGACTTGCGGGCCGAAAATGTAGAAGACCGGTTGATCCATTACCGTCAGTATAAAAAGATGAAAGGTTTTCGTCATGTTTTACAGGGCGAGCCACAGCGTGATCTGATGCTTACTGATGCATTTAAACATGGTATCGGTTTATTGAGCAAGTACAGTTTTACCTACGATATATTAATTTTTCCGGACCAGTTAAAATACGCTGCGCAGTTGGCTGCCGAATATCCTAACCAGTGTTTTGTGTTAGATCATATTGCCAAGCCGGATATTAAAAAGCAGAAGATGGAAGATTGGGCAACTGACATCCAGGCGTTGGCAAAGTTCCAGAATGTAAACTGCAAGGTTTCGGGCATGGTTACCGAGGCCGACTGGCAAGCCTGGCAGGAAGAAGATTTTACACCTTACCTGGATGTCGTGTTCGAAGCCTTCGGTCCTAAACGGGTGCTGTTTGGATCTGACTGGCCGGTTTGTATAGTAGCAGGCGGATACAACAAAATGCTGGAGATCGTAAAAAATTACGTATCCAAGTATACTACCCAGGAGCAGGCTATGTTTTGGGGCAATAACGCCATCCGCATTTATCAGTTAGACGATAAATAAATTAATCAGCACAGCCTTTAAACTACCGGTAGCTAAAAAGATCATTAGATAGAACAGAAAGAAATAATGAGGAATTTAAAAAAGTCGGCCTTGCTGGCAGCAGCGTGTTTAAGCCTGTGTAACGTGAAAGCGCAAAACAAGCAACTGCTGAGTTTTAGTAAATTAGAAAACTACGTCAACGAGTTTAACCGCATCGATACCGAAAAGGTGGTAAACTATGTACCTAACCAGCAAACGTTCGAATTTTTGTCCAAAAATGTTCCGTTGTTCGAATGTCCTGACCCGGTTATCGAAAAGATGTATTATTATCGTTGGTGGACGTTTCGTAAACACTTAAAGCAAACGCCGGACGGCTTCGTATTCACCGAGTTTATTACACAGATGAACCACGGCGGTAAGTATAACACCATCAGCAGTGCATTGGGCCATCATATTTACGAAGGCCGTTGGTTACGTAATCCGGAATATATTGATCAGTACATCAATTTCTGGCTATTTGTAGATCCTAAAACGCCCAAGCCACATTTACATGCTTTTAGCAGCTGGCTGGATGATGCCGTTTATAATTATTACTTGGTCAACAAAAATAAGGCATCGGTTGAAAAGTGGTTACCGGCTTTGGATGCCGACTACCGCCTTTGGGAAACTGAAAAACAGTTACCTACCCAGATATTCTGGCAATTTGATGTGCGCGATGCCATGGAAGAGTCGATCAGCGGATCTCGTAAACTCAAAAACCGTCGCCCAACCATCAACAGTTACATGTATGGCAACGCCAAAGCATTGTCTAATATGGCGGCACTGTTAGGCAACGATACGCTTAAAAGGTTGTATAGTGCTAAAGCAGTCCAACTGAAAAAAATTGTGCAGGACAGTTTATGGGACGACCAAGCTGCATTTTTTAAAGTGAAATATCCCGACGGTAAGTTTTGCGATGCCCGGGAGGAGTTGGGCTTCATTCCCTGGTATTTTAACCTGCCCGATGATAAGGCCAAGTATGCCGAACAATGGGAGCAGCTAAAAGACGAAAAGGGTTTTAATGCTCCATGGGGAATTACCACGGCTGAGCGGAGGCATCCGTTATTCCGCACGCATGGCAGCGGGCATGGCTGTGAATGGGATGGTGCCGTATGGCCGTTTGCCACTTCACAAACGCTTACCGGTTTAGCTAATCTGCTCACCAATTACAAGAATAAGGATGGTATGTCGGCTAAAATATTTTACAACGAGCTGCATAAGTACGCCAACTCAATGCAAAAGCGCGGGCAACCTTATTTGGGTGAGTACCAGGATGAGAAAAACGGCGAATGGCTGAAAGGCGATAACCCACGCAGCAGTTACTATAACCATTCTACGTTTTGCGATTTAGTGATCAGTGATTTAATCGGACTAAAGCCTCGCACTGATAACGTGTTGGAGATTTACCCACTAATACCCCAAGGCCAATGGAAATGGTTTTGCCTGAATAATGTGTTATACCACGGACAAAATATTTCTATCTTGTGGGATACTGATGGCAGCCGCTACGGCAAAGGCAAGGGCCTGCATGTGTATGCTAACGGAAAAGAGATTGCCAAATCTGCAGACTTAAAACATATTAAGGCAAAGTTAGCTGTGAAGTAGCTTAAGTGAGGTAATATATTATAACTTTTAGAAAAAATGTTATAGTGTTAATGGGCTTGCTAAAGGTAGTTTTGGCTTTGTAAAAAACCGGTTAATCATTTTAAACCTCATACCGTATTTGATATTTTGGTGCTGCAAAACGGCTTAGCAAATTTTGCCGTCGGTACGTTTGTTATCAAAACGGCTTAACGATAAAGTATGCCAAAGCAAAAATTGGGTCGGCTAATGGTGGGCCTTTTAGTTCTGTGTTTGCCCGTAACGGTGAATGCAAAAAATACTCCTCCGACTAAAAGTGTAAGTGTAGTAGTCGCTGCTAATAGCCACAGCCGCGTTAAATATGGCGCAGCTAAGTTGGTGGAATCACTCAAAGCTCATGGTTATACGGCATCGGTAATTAACAAATGGCCGGCCGCAACAAAGGGTGCGGTTATTGCTGTTGGTAACGTAAATGATGCTGTTGTTAAATCCGGCTTTCAAAAAATAAAATACGCAAGCTCAAAGCTACTCGGCAAAGAAGGTTTCACTATACAATCCTTAAAAAACACTATTGTTATCGGCGGTGCAGATAATTCGGGTGCACTATATGGTTGCCTGGAGCTAAGTGATATCATCAATCAAAAAAATACTTTACCTGCAGATATTCATCAAGCCGATAAACCCGAAATGGTGATGCGCGGGGCTTGTGTTGGTGTGCAGAAGCCGGAACTACTGCCGGGCCGCGGCACTTACGAATATCCTTACACGCCGGAGAACTTCCCGTGGTTTTACGATAAAGCCTTATGGTTGAGATATCTAGACTCGCTGGCATCTAATCGCATGAACTCTCTGTACTTATGGAACGGTCACCCATTCTCCTCATTAGTTAAAGTAAAAGAGTATCCATATGCGTTGGAGGTTGATGAGGCTACATTTAAAAAGAACGAGGAAATCTATCGCTTTTTAGCTCAGGAGGCCGACCGTCGAGGTATTTGGCTGGTGCAGGGTTTTTATAACATCATCATCCCGAAACCATTTGCTGAAAAGCACCACTTAGCCACACAAGACCGTAATCGGCCAATTGTGCCTTTGATTGCCGATTACACCCGTAAGTCCATCGCGGCCTTTGTGGAGAAATATCCCAATGTAGGCCTGCTCATCACATTGGGTGAGGCCATGGAAGGTGTAGGTCAGGATGATGTGGACTGGTTCACTAAAACAATCATACCGGGCGTGAAAGACGGGCTGAAACAGCTTAACCGCACGGATGAACCGCCAATTGTTTTAAGAGCGCATGATAGTGATGCGCCGCGCGTAATGAAAGATGCTCAGCCTATCTATCATAACCTGTACACCATGGCTAAATACAATGGCGAGGCATTAACAACCTACGAACCGCATGGGCAATGGGCAGATTTGCACCGCACGTTAAGCCGCATTGGTACGGTGCAGATTGAGAACGTACATATTTTAGCAAACCTTGAACCGTTCAGGTATGGTTCGGCAGACTTTATACAAAAGTGTGTGCTGGCTATGCACGATGTTTACGAGGCTAATGGCTTACATTTATATCCGCAGGCGTCTTATTGGGATTGGCCATACTCGGCCGATAAAGCCAACCAGCGCCTGTTGCAATTAGACCGCGATTGGATCTGGTACAAAGAGTGGGCACGTTACTCGTGGAATTGCCACCGCGACCGCAAAGACGAGATTAATTATTGGGGTAAAGAGTTGGCTGCGCGATACGGCTGTACAGAGCAGCAAGGCAAAGAAATCTTAGAGGCCTATGAGCAGTCGGGCGAAATATCACCGCAGATTTTACGCCGCGTGGGCATAACCGACGGTAACCGCCAGACGATGACATTAGGCATGCTGATGAGCCAGTTTGTGAATCCCGAAAAGTTTGGCTTGTTTAGTTTGCTTTATAACTCGGAAGCACCTGTTGGAGAAATATTGAGTGAGTACACAATTAAAGAATGGAACAAAGAGCCGCATATAGGCGAAACACCCCTTATGGTGGCCGACCGTATTCCGGTATTCGGCAAAAAAGCCGTGGAGGCTATTGATAGAGCTGCGCCGGGCATCAACCGTAACAAAGCAGAGTTCGACCGATTAAAAAACGACATGTACTGCTATGATGCGATGGCCAACAGCTACTCGGCAAAAATTAGAGCGGCAATACATATTCTACGTTACAAATATTCCAACAACGTGGCCGACCTGGAAAAGGCAGTTCCGGATATGGAGCGCAGCTTAACCTATTACAAAAAGTTAGTCGACTTAACTAAAGATACCTACTTATACGCTAATAGTATGCAAACCCGTCAGCGTAAAATACCGGTTAACGGGCTTAACGGCGCTATGAAAACCTGGGTAGAGCTTTATCCGCTATACCAACAGGAACTGGCTAATTTTAAAAAGAATATCGACTCACTTAAAGCACCGGCAAATACCGCTAAAAAGGTGGAGAAAAAAACTTTTACTAACGCACAGGTGAACATTATTAGTGGGGGAGACGGCATGTACACTTTGCAGAGCGGTGCGCAGCCTTTTAACGATACGGCTGCCGTAGTAAAAAGTGTAGCTGCAGAACTGGTAGGTTTAAAAGGAGTGAAGTTAGCCAAGGCACAACAGATGACCAACGGTACTGCCATTAAGTTTAGCAATGCGCAGCCGGTTAAAGTGCTTGTTGGCTTTTTTAACGAAAGAACCAAGCGCTATTCGCCCACGCCGCAATTAGAAACAGATGCCAGTGCCAATGATTTTGGCCAGGCCGATGTGAAGATATCAAACGCGGTGTTGATACCTGGTATGCCGGCTGTTAACATACATACTTACAGCTTTAAACCGGGTACCAATACACTAAACTTGAGCAAAGGGGCCGGATTGATTTTAGGTTTTGTTGCCGATAATCAGCAAATACCGGTTTACGATGCCGGGCTATTGGCTGACGGAAACATTAAAGATTTACGCTGGCTGTTTAATTAACCAAGTGATGCTTCTACAAAAAAGTTTGTTACTACGCCTTTCAATAAGCAAAGTATTATTTGCCGCTTTGCTGTTTGGTGCGTTAATTAAACCGAATGCGGTAACTGCTCAATCGCCAGACCTAAAGCTTTGGTACAACCAGCCATCACGTAAGTGGACGGATGCTTTGCCTATCGGAAATGGTCGGCTTGGTGCCATGATTTATGGCGGCATTGATACCGAGCGCATACAGTTCAACGAACAGACTTTGTGGACGGGTCGCCCGCGGGCCTACCAGCGCGAAGGGGCGGTGAAGTACCTGCAGCCGATAAGGCAACTGTTGTTTGAAGGCAAACGTAAAGAAGCCGAAGAATTGGCCGAGGCTCATTTTATGGGCTTAAAAATTAACGAAGACACTTATGAGGCTCAAAAGGAAACCTGGTTTAAAAAGGTTCGTAGTCAAACGGCTGCCAAAGATGTAGTCTATACTGATAATAACTGGAAAAGCGTTAACCTGCCCACGCAAAAAGGCTGGGAGGTAGTACCCGGTTTTGAAGGGGTAGATGGGGCGGTTTGGTTACGTACAACGTTTAATGTACCAGCAGATTGGGCAGGTAAAAATCTGGTGTTGAGCCTGGGCCGCATCCGTGATATGGATTTTACCTACATTAACGGCGAGCAGGTAGGTACAACTACAGGTACGGATTATCGTAAATATACCATCCCGGCTAAGCTGCTTCATACGGGTGATAACGTTATTGCCATACAAGTCATCAATTACTGGGACAAAGGCGGCCTTACGAGCGAAGGCAAAGAGCTATCGGTATATCCCGAAGGCGGCACAGCAGAAAGCGGTATTAAATTGGCTAAAAGTTGGAAATACTGGATACAGGATTTCAACCCGCCGGCTTTTCCGCGTTACAATGCCGACTACCAGCCGTTTGCCGACGTGTTTTTACAATTTGCAAAACAGGGGCCTGTCAGCAATTACAAACGCAACCTCGACATCGCCAATGCTACGGCTCATGTAAGTTACACCAGTAACGGCGTTAATTTTGTTCGTGAGTATTTTTCGAGCAAGCCCGACCAGGTGATTGCTATACACCTTACGGCAGATAAGCCCGGCCACGTTAGCTTTAAAGCGGTATTAAGCACGCTGCATAAAAAATATAACATCCGCAAAGTAGACAATCAAACGCTTGCCTTATTGCTGCAAGTAAGCAACGGTGTACTAACCGGAGTAAGTTACCTCAAAATACAAGCTGCGGGCGGTAAAGTAAATTTAACTACCGATGGTATTTCGGTTACAGGTGCCAATGAGGCCACACTTTATCTGGCCGCAGCCACAAGTTTTAAAAACTCTCATGATGTTTCTGGTAACCCAGATGCACTTTGCAAAGCGGCTATTCAAAACTTAGGCAAAAAAACTTATAAAGGCATCAAGGCGGTACACACAGCTGATTATCAAAAGTTATACAATACATTCTCGGTTAGTTTTGGTGCGGGTAAAAATGCTGAATTGCCCACCGACCAGCGCATTCTTAAATTTAATAGTTCGGATGATCCGGGCTTGGTAGCGCTGTTTATGCAGTACGGACGGTACTTATTAATCTCATCGTCAAGACCCGGTACGGGTCCTGCCAATTTACAAGGTATTTGGAATGATCTGCTTACACCGCCCTGGGGAAGTAAGTTTACAACCAATGTAAACCTGGAGATGAACTACTGGCCATCAGAAGTGCTAAATCTTTCAGCTTGCACCGAGCCATTATACAACATGATTGATGATTTGGTAAAGAATGGTCAGCTAACCGCTAAAGCACATTACGGCGCGCCGGGATGGGTTCTGCATCATAATACGGATTTGTGGCGCGGTACGGCACCAGTTAACGCCTCTAATCATGGCATTTGGGTTACGGGGGCGGCCTGGCTTTGTCAGCAGTTGTGGGAACATTACGAGTTTTCGCAGGACAAAGCTTTCCTTAAAAATCGTGCTTATCCGGTAATGAAGGGTGCCGCCGAGTTTTTCAACAGTTTTTTAATCAAAGATCCCAAAACCGGTTACCTGATCAGTACCCCGTCCAATTCGCCAGAGCATGGTGGGTTAGTGGCTGGCCCGACAATGGATCATCAGATCATCCGCGAGTTATTTAAAAATTGCATTGCCGCGTCAAAAATATTGGGTGAAGATGCCGCCTTCCGCCAAACACTCGAAACTAAGTTTGCACAGATAGCACCTAACAGAATCGGTCGTGCGGGGCAACTGCAGGAGTGGATGCAGGATGTAGATGATACTACCGATACTCACCGACACGTATCACACATGTGGGGCGTTTACCCTGGTACTGATATTACACCCAAAGATGCCGCGCTAATGCAGGCCGCTAAAAAATCGATGTATTACCGTGGCGATGATGGCACAGGTTGGAGCATTGCCTGGAAAATAAATATTTGGGCGCGTATGCTTGACGGCAACCATGCTTACCTGATGCTTACTAAGTTGCTTTCGCCGGCGGACGCAGTGCCAAACCATGAAAAGGGCGGCGTATACCATAACCTGTTTGATGCACATCCACCGTTCCAGATTGATGGCAACTTTGGTGGAGCGGCCGGTGTTGCCGAAATGCTGATACAAAGTCAGGGTAAGGATATCAATTTACTGCCTGCCTTGCCTTCGGCCTTACCCAACGGCGAGGTGAAAGGCATCCGTGCACGTGGTGGTTTTACGCTTAACATTAAATGGCAAAACGGGCAATTGCAGCAGGTGGACGTAACTTCAACCGCCGGTGATCAATGTGTTTTAAGATATAAAGATCAGGTGGTGACTATCCCTACGCAAAAAGGCAAGACTTATCAATTTAACGCTCAACTAAAGCAGTTATAATTATATCGAATGAACGTTTCTGACCGGCAAAAATCTACTTCAGGCTTTTTTACTTTCGTTGTGCTGCAAGCAGTGCTTTTGCTGGCCGCTGCTGCTGGCTTTGCACAAGCCCGTCAGGATTTATTATTAAATAATGGCTGGCGTTCCGTAGTACACGATCAGTCAAACCAACACAATGGTTTTGAGCAGCCCGGTTACAACGACAAAAGCTGGAAGGCAGTAACTGTTCCGCATAACTGGGATGCTTACGAAGGTTACCGCCGTTTAAAGCATGGTAACCGTCATGGTTATGCCTGGTACCGCAAAACATTCACGGCAAAGCCATTATCTGTTGGTCAGCGCTATTTTTTATGGTTTGAAGGGGTAAGTTCCTACGCTACTGTTTGGTTAAACGGGAAAAAAGTTGGCTACCATGCCGGTGGCCGTACATCTTTCACTTTGGATGTGACTGACGCAATACGTACTAACCAATCAAATATTCTGGCCGTAAGAGCCGATCATCCAGCAAATATTCAGGATTTACCCTGGGTTTGTGGCGGATGTTCGGACGAAGTGGGCTTTTCGGAAGGATCACAACCCATGGGTATATTCAGGCCGGTGCATTTAATGGCAGTTAACCAGATGCGGGTTGAACCGTTTGGTGTGCATTTGTGGAATGATACTACGGTGTCTGAGAAGTCAGCCAACATCAATTTGGAAACCGAAGTGAAAAACTATGGCAAGGCGGCCGGCAGCATCGTTGTCGAAAGTAGATTGCTGGATGCTCAAGGCAAAACTGTAGCCAGTGCTAAGACAAGTAAGCAACTTGGAGCAACAACAACGGCCACTATACCTCAAAAATTTAGCTTAACCGGTTTGGTACATTTATGGTCTTTAGAAAATCCATATTTGTACCGCTTACAAACGCGCGTCATACAAAACGGTAAAACAATTGACGAAGTAAGCACACCTTACGGTATCCGTTGGGTTAAGTGGCCCTTAACTTCAACAAATGGGGACGGCCGGTTTTATCTGAACGGCAAACCGGTATTCATCAATGGCATTGGCGAATATGAGCATTTGATGGGCCGCAGTCACGCTTTTACAACTCAGGAAATTAAGGCACGGGTGATGCAGGTACGTGCAGCGGGGTTTAATGCTTTCCGGGATGCGCATCAGCCTCATAATTTAGAATATCAGGAATACTGGGATAAATTGGGTTTACTTTGGTGGCCTCAGTTTTCTGCTCACATATGGTATAACACACCACAGTTCAAAGAAAATTATAAAAAACTGATCGTGGACTGGATTAAGGAAAGACGCAATAGCCCATCGGTAACCATGTGGGGATTAGAAAATGAAAGCAAACTGCCAGAAGACTTTGCCCGTGAGTGTACAGAGTTGATCCGTAAACTTGACCCTACAGCATCCATTCAACGGCTGGTAACTACATGCAATGGCGGTAAAGGCACCGATTGGGATGTGCCGCAAAACTGGACAGGTACCTATGGCGGCAACCCATTAACCTATGCCGACGATCTGAAAAAACAAATACTGGTAGGTGAGTATGGTGCCTGGCGCAGCCTGGAATTGCATACTGAAGGCCCGTTTGTAGCCAACGGTCCTGTAAGCGAAGACCGCATGACGCAACTGATGGAAACCAAAGTGCGTTTGGCCGAAGCTGCTAAGAATGAAGTAGCCGGGCAGTATCATTGGTTATTGTATTCGCACGAAAATCCAGGCCGTATACAAGGGGGAGAAGGTTACCGTGAATTAGACCGCGTAGGGCCAATAAATTACAAAGGTCTGTTTACACCTTGGGGGCAACCACTGGATGTGTTTTACATGTTCAGGGCCAATTATGCCGACAAGCATAAAGAGTCAATGGCTTACATTGTATCGCATACATGGCCCAATCGCTGGTTATCGCCGGGGATAAAGGATAGCATTACGGTATATTCTAATTGCGATGAGGTTGAGCTGTTTAATGATGTAAAATCAGCATCCTTAGGCCGTAAAAAAAAACAGGGGATAGGCACACATTTTCAGTGGGATAAAGTCAATATAAAGTACAATGTGCTGTATGCAGTTGGTTACGTAGATGGTAAAGCTGTGGCACAAGATTATATTGTCTTGAATAATCTGCCTCAAGCACCGAATTACAAACAGTTATACGCTAATCAGCGCGATTTACTGAAGCCGCTAGCCGGGCAAAAATACTTGTATCGTGTAAATTGCGGCGGACCAGAATACACTGATTTACATGGTAATACATGGCAGGCCGATGCCCATCAGACCGCAGGTGGTACGTGGGGATCAAAATCGTGGACTGATGATTACAAAGGCATTCCGGCGTTTTTTGCCAGTCAGCAACGCACATTTGATGCCATGTGTAACACTGCAGACGGCAAGCTATTTCAAACTTACCGTTATGGAACAGATAAGTTACAGTATAACTTTCCCGTTGCAGATGGTACTTATCAAATCGAGCTCTATTTTAACGAACCCTGGTATGGTACCGGCGGTGGCATGGACTGCAATGGCTGGCGGCAGTTTGATGTGGCGGTGAATGGTAAAACCATGATTTCTAAACTCGACATCTGGAAGGAAGCTGGCTATAATACTGGATTGAAGAAAGTAGTTTCTGCTACGATTAAAGGTGGTAATTTACAAATTACCTTCCCCGAAGTTTATTCGGGCCAGGCCATTGTCTCAGCAATCGCTATAAGTACACTAAACAGCAAGGCTACAGCTGCGCCATCATCCACAGGTATTGTAAAGAATTTGACGGGTAGTCGATCAGTAAAAGCTAAAACCTGGCTGGATATAGGTGATCAGGTTTATATCGACGATAACGAGACTACTTTCAATAAATTGCCATCCTCATTATACGGGGCAGATTGGATTCAAACGGGAACTGAAGCTAAGAATGAGGGTACCGGGCAGTTCACGATGGCGCAAGACGGCGACCTTTATATAGCTATGGATATTGCTGCAGCCGAAAGACCGGATTGGCTCAAAGACTTTGAAGTTACCGGCCTCAATTTACAACTGAGCGCACAGGGCGGCCACGATATGCCGCTGTACCGCAAACGTTATAAGCAAAATGAAATAGTGTCTTTAAAAGAAAATAAAGGTAGCCTGATGTATCTGGCCATAGTATTGCCTGCCAACACGCTCGAACCGGCTACCGATTTAAGGAAGACAGTTACATACAAAGCCGACGATGCTTTAGCACAGGGTAGCGCCAAAACCGACACGCTGAGCGGTCGTAAAGTGATACGATTCAGCCCGACTAAAGGCACTGCTGTATTCAACATCAATCCGGGTGTGGCGGATTTGTATGCCTTACGCATTAAGTACTATAATTTAACCAACCAGACCTTTACGGCAAACATGCAACTTTTGGCCGCTGATGGTACGGTGATGAAAATCGAAGAATTGTCGTTTAAACCCGTACAAAAAGGTAAATCGGGGACGGCAGCAACCACTACCGGCACCAGTATAAACGCCGGTAACTACCGGGTATTGATTACGGCCCCGGCAGCCGATGGTTTAAGCATAGCCAGTGTTGAAATGCAATAAAAAGTCCCACAGTAAACCAATGAAGAAGTTTTACCTATTCTTGATTTTATTACCCTTACACAGCTTAGCACAAAGCTTACAGATAAGTACTTTAAAGTGTGAGTATAAGGCAAATCCATCAGGAATTGAAAACCCGGCTCCCAAACTGAGTTGGCAGTTGCTGAGCAGCGGGTTTAACATCAGGCAAAAAGCGTATCGTATACTGGTAACCGATAACCTGGTTGCCTTGCAGAGAAACTTAGGTAATATTTGGGATTCTAAAAAGGTTAATTCTTCGGCATCTATCCAAATCCCTTACCAGGGCAAACCACTGCAAAGTGCAAAAACTTATTACTGGAAGGCAATGGTTTGGGACAACCAAAACCATGTAACCAGTTGGAGTAAGCCGCAAAGCTGGCAAATGGGCTTGCTTAACGCTCAGGACTGGAAAGGCGCTAAGTGGATTGGCTATGAAAAGCTGCCGGACACCTCACGCATTGTACCTTTGTTACATGGGCGCGGACCGAAAAAGCTGGGCACCTTGAATGATGTGTTGCCTTTAATGCGCAAAACCTTCGCTGTAAAAAAGCCGGTCAAAAAGTCGACTTTATACATCTGCGGCCTGGGGCATTTTGAACTAAGCGTGAACGGTAAAAAGATCGGCGATCACTTTTTGGATCCGGGATGGACGGCCTACGACAAACAGGCACTGTATGTACCTTTTGATGTTACCAAAAATATTCAGCAAGGCAAAAATGCTATGGGCGTGATGTTGGGTAATGGTTTCTACTTCATTCCACGCGACAAGCGTTATCGCAAACTTACCGGTGCCTACGGTTTCCCTAAAATGATATGCCGGTTGGTAACAGAATATGCCGATGGCTCTGTCGAAAATGTAATAAGCGACGAAAGCTGGAGAACGTCTCCGTCACCAGTAACTTTTACCAGTATTTACGGCGGCGAAGACTACAACGCCAACCTGGAACAAAAAGGCTGGAATACTATTGCTTTTAATGATAAATCCTGGAAAAATGTGATGGTGGTAGATGGCTCGCCGGTGCTGAACGCACAACTGGCTGATCCATTAAAGATATTTGACCAGTTTGCACCGCAAAAAACAACCGACTTAGGAAACAACAAATGGATGTTTGATTTAGGGCAGAATGTTTCAGGCATCCCGCAAATAACTGTAAGGGGAAAAAAAGGCGACACAGTAAAAATTACGCCGGCCGAATTGCTTAAAGCCGCCGATGGTTCAGCCAATCAGGGCGGTTCGGGTGGACCTTACTACTGCACTTATATACTCAAAGGTGATGGTGAAGAAACGTGGCAGCCACGTTTTACTTATTACGGATTCCGTTACTTACAGGTAGAAGGTGCTGCGCCGAAGGGTAAAGATAACCCGCAGCGTTTGCCCGTACTAATTTCTGTTAAAGGCTTACATACCCGCAACGCCGCTGCTGCAACAGGTAGTTTTTCGTGCTCAAACGATCTATTCAACAAAACTTACAGTCTAATCGATTGGGCTATTAAAAGTAACATGGCCAGCGTGTTTACCGATTGTCCGCACCGCGAAAAGTTGGGTTGGCTGGAAGAGGCGCATTTGGTGGGTGGTTCCATGCAATACATTTATGATATTGCTAACCTGAGCCGCAAGTGCATCAATGATATGCAGGTAGCGCAGACCGATGAGGGCCTTATTCCCGAAATTGCACCTGAGTTTACTAAGTTTGCCGAACCTTTCCGCGATTCGCCTGAGTGGGGCAGCAACGCCATTATTCTGCCTTGGTATCTTTACCAATGGTATGGCGACATGCAGGTTTTGGCTGATAATTACACCACGACGCAGCGGTATCTAAAATACCTTGAGGGTAAAGCTGATAAAGGTATCCTGAAACAAGGCTTAGGCGATTGGTACGATATTGGGCCTAAGTCGCCGGGACTATCCCAAAACACGCCTCAGGGACTTACTGCGACCGCCATTTATCATTATGATCTGCAAATTGCCGAAAAAGTGGCGCAGTTGTTAGGCAAGTCTGCCGATGCTGATCGTTACCAAAAATTAGCGGCAGAGGTGAAGCAGGCGTTCAACAAAAGTTTTTTTAATGAGCAAACTAAACAATACGGAACGGGTAGCCAAACGGCTAATGCCATGGCCATTTACTGTGGTTTGGTAGATTCGAGATACAAAACTGCTGTGGTCGACAATATTGTACAAGATTTGCGAAGCCGCAACGACAGTTTAACTGCTGGCGATATAGGTTACCGCTATCTGCTGCGCGTGCTGGATGATGAAGGTTGTTCGGACGTGATTTATGCCATGAATAATCGTTCGGATGTGCCGGGTTATGGCTACCAGTTGGCCAAAGGTGCCACGGCCCTTACCGAATCGTGGCAGGCCCTGCCTGGGGTGTCTAACAACCACCTGATGTTAGGGCATTTAATGGAATGGTTTTACAGTGGTTTGGCCGGTATTCGTCAAACGCCAAACAGCGTTGCCTTCCGCAATGTTGAAATCCGTCCGGAGCCAGTGGGTGATGTAAACCATGCCGAGGCTAAAACACAAACTCCCTACGGTACTGTCAGCAGTAAATGGCTGCGCGATGGTAATAAGTTTACTTTAGATATTGAAATACCTGTTAATAGCGATGCGGTGGTTTATTTGCCCGTAGGTAAAGCAGCTAAATTAGCCGTTAATGGCAAGGCGGCTTTGAACACGATGAATGCTAATGGTAAAGTCGTGCTTAAGGTAGGCTCGGGTAAATATCATATCACTGCAAATTAGTTTGCCTACTGAACCGATTTAAAAAACAACTATAATCAACTATTAATACTTAAACAACACAATGAGATATCTTACAGCCATTAAAAGCCAGATTTTGGCTGCAGCCTTAATAATTACGGTAACGACCGCATGGGCGCAAACGGCTAAAAAGGAAGTTGCAGACAACGTAATGCAGAAAATTTATGAGGAAGTGAAAACTCCTTTTAAATACGGCATGGTACTTACACCTGCAGATAACAGCCAGAAAATGGATTGCCCTACGGTGTTTCGCAAGAACAATCAATGGTACATGACCTACCTGATTTTTAATGGTAGGGGATATGAAACGTGGCTGGCCAACAGCAAAGATTTACTGAACTGGAAGCAGTTAGGTAGAATTATGTCATTTAGTGACACCACCGATTGGGACAGCAACCAAAAAGCGGGCTATCCGGCTTTGCAGGACACCAAATGGGGAGGCAACTATGAGTTGCAAAAATATCAGAATAAATACTGGATGTCGTACTTTGGCGGGCACGACCGTGGGTACGAAAAAGGTTTACTTTCCATCAGTGTTGCCTTCACCGAAAAAGATCCTTCCGTTGCTCATGAGTGGCAGCGTTTGGGCAAGCCGGTTTTGATGGCTACCGACTCAAACGTGCAATGGTGGGATAATCACACATTGTATAAAGAAACTGTGATTTGGGATAAAACCAATAGCTTGGGCCATCCATTCATCATGTACTATAACGCCAATGGCGATAGTGTGAACAAAAAGCGCGGTGCCGAGCGTATCGGCATGGCTTTTTCTGATGATATGGTGACCTGGAAACGCGCAGAAAAAAATCCTATCCTCAACCATAACATTGGCATCACCGGCGATCCTTACCTGCAAAAGATAGGCGACGTTTGGGTAATGTTTTACTTTGGAGCTTTCTGGAAAGACAAAGGCGGAGCCTTTAACCGTTTTGCCTGCTCGTATGATCTGACTAACTGGACCGAGTGGAAAGGCGATGACTTGATCCAATCGTCGGAACCTTACGACAATATGTTTGCCCATAAATCATGTGTCATTAAATACGAGGGTGTGGTTTATCATTTTTATTGTGCTGTAAACAAAGCCGACCAGCGTGGTATTGCAGTGGCTACCTCTAAAGATATGGGTAAAAGCTTGGTTAGCTTTGTGGCGCCGCCACCATCAAAAGCAAAAAAGAACTAAGTTTGCCGGTATTGCAAATGCCGTTTAGTTTAAACGGCGAGGGTTGGGGATTAAGTAAGTAAATATGCGATTTAAGGGATACATAATACTCCTTGTTTTTTGTTTATTGGCAGGGGCTGTTCAAGCGCAAAGCTTGGGCCGTAAAGTTGAAAGCTTTAATAACGGCTGGAAATTTTATTTAGGCGATGAGACTGCTGCTAAAGAGGAAGTTTACAACGATAGCCAGTGGCGGCAATTAACTTTACCGCACGATTGGAGCATTGAAGGTGCCTTCAGCGAAAAAAATAACACCGGCCAAAATGAAGGCGGCTTGCCTGCCGGTATTGGCTGGTACCGTAAAACGTTTACCGTGCCGGTATCATCTCAGAGCAAAAATGTTTTTATTGACTTTGACGGTGTGTATTGCAACAGCGAGGTTTGGATTAACGGCCATTATTTAGGTAAGCGGCCTAACGGCTACATATCTTTTCAATACAACTTAACCCCGTATTTGCACTTCGGCGGCCAAGCCAACACTATCGCAGTCAAAGTTGATAATTCTGCTCAACCTAATTCGCGCTGGTATACCGGTTCGGGTATTTACCGTAACGTTTGGTTAACTACAACCGGTAAATCTTATATCCCGCAGTGGGGTACGTTCGTTACTACGCAGGTGAACAACTCCAACGCCATCATCCGTATGCAAACCCAGGTAGCGGTGCATCAGCCTAACCTGCGGCTTAAAGCAACCGTTTACGGGCCTAATAAGCAACTTGTCAATTCTTTTTCTACTGCTATTGAAGGTGCTGATACATTGCAAAGCATTGCGCAAAATATAATTGTTGGTCAGCCAAGGTTGTGGTCTGTCAATCAGCCTAATTTATATAAGGTAGTGTTACAGGTAGTGTCCGGCAAATCAGTGCTCGACAAATATCAAACCTACGTCGGCATCCGCAGTTTTAATTTTGATGTCAACAAAGGCTTCTCGCTTAATGGCGAGGCCATGAAGATAAAGGGTGTTTGTATGCACCACGATTTAGGCGCTTTGGGTGCAGCTGTAAACATGCGGGCCATGGAACGCCAACTGGAAATATTGCGCGACATGGGTTGTAACGCCATCCGTACCTCTCATAACCCGCCTGCACCCGAATTCTTGGATTTATGCGACCGCATGGGCTTTTTGGTATTGGACGAAGCGTTTGATATGTGGCGGAAGAAAAAGAATAAGCAGGATTATTACCAGTATTTTCCGGAATGGCACAAACGCGATTTAGAAGATCAGGTTAAACGCGATCGTAACCACCCTTCAGTCATCATGTGGAGCATCGGTAATGAGATCCGCGAACAGTTTGACAGCACCGGCATCAGCATTACCCGCGAATTGGTAGACATTGTAAAGAGTCTGGATAAAACCCGCCCGGTTACTTCAGCTTTAAGCGAATCTGATCCTAAAAAGAATTTTATTTACCAATCGGGTGCGTTGGATTTAGTAGGCCTCAATTATCATCATGAGGTTTACGCCGATTTTCCGAAAAATTATCCTAACCAAAAGTTTCTAGCCACCGAAACTATGTCGGCTTATGCTACACGCGGATTTTATGATACGCCAACCGATAGCACCCGGCACTGGCCAACCAGTTCTAAAGCCAAATTCACCCAGGGCAACAGCGAGTTTGCCATTACTGCTTATGATAACGTAGCTGCCTATTGGGGCTCAACGCATGAGGAAACCTGGAAAATCATCAAAAAATACGATTACTTGTCGGGCCTGTTTGTATGGACAGGTTTTGATTATTTGGGTGAGCCGTCACCGTACCCGTGGCCGGCACGCAGTTCATATTTCGGTATCGTAGATTTGGCGGGGTTCCCCAAGGATGCTTACTACATGTACCAAAGCGAGTGGACGAGCAAGCCGGTACTGCACCTGTTGCCGCACTGGAACTGGCAGCCCGGCAAAACGGTAGATGTTTGGGCATATTATAATAATGCGGATGAGGTGGAACTATACCTGAATGGTCGCTCGTTAGGAACACAGAAAAAGCAGGTCGATGATTTGCATGTGACCTGGAAAGTTCCGTTTGAGGCGGGCACCTTGAAAGCTGTTTCTCGTTTAAACGGAAGAACTGTACTGATTAAAGAAGTGTCAACAGCATCAGAACCTGACCGTATTGAGTTGATTGCTGATCGTAAGCTTTTAAAGCGGGACGGCTCCGATCTATCGTTTATCACCGTACGCGTTTTGGACAAAAATGGCAATGTAGTGCCGAACGCTGATAACCTGATTAAATTCTCCATCAAAGGTAAGGGCTTTTTAGCCGGTGTTGATAATGGTTCGCAAAGCAGCATGGAATCCTTTAAAGAGCCGCAACGCAAAGCGTTTCATGGCTTATGCCTGGCTATTGTGCAAGCTGGTAAAACTCCCGGTACAATTACAGTAAATGCCACTGCCGACGTACTTAAACCTTCTACAATTATTATCAGGGTTAAATAGCAATATTATACTGTTTAGGATAAAATGCTATAAGACAAGGAAAAAATATCATAAAACAATTGTTGGTTAAGCTGATAGATTTGTGAAATGCGTTTGGCTTATTAGTCAGGGCTACCAATTATAACTCTTACACAAATCCATTCAATGAGAAGCTTGCCAACGCTCGATCTTGCCGTTATTGCTGTGTATTTACTGGCAATGCTGCTGGTTGGTTTCTATTTTTCGCGCCGCAACAAAAACACCGAGCAGTTTACCAAAGCATCCGGGAGCATACCGGGCTGGGCATTGGGCATTTCTATTTATGCCACTTTTTTAAGCAGCAATACCTTTTTGGGTGTGCCGGGCAAAGCTTTTGGCACCAACTGGAATGCTTTTGTATTTAGTATTTCGATGCCATTAGCAGCTTGGGCGGCAGCCAAATACTTCGTTCCCTTTTACCGGCATACGGGTGAGGTATCTGCTTACACACATTTAGAGCATCGTTTCGGAGCATGGGCACGTACCTATGCGGTAATCTGTTTTTTACTTACGCAATTAGCCCGCATGGGGTCAATTTTTTTTGGTATAGCACTTAGCTTACAGGCACTTACCGGCTATAGCATGAAGCTTATTATCCTTACCATGGGTATTTGTATCATCATCTATACCGTGTTGGGCGGCATCGAGGCGGTGATATGGACTGAGGTGGTGCAAGGCATCATCAAAACGTTTGGTGCATTGCTGATTTTATACATCATCATTACCAATATGCCCGGAGGGGCCAGCAAAGTTATTGATATCGGTCATCATGATAATAAGTTTAGTTTAGGCAGTTATCTGCCCGATTTTAAGCAATCAACTTTTTGGGTCGTGCTGCTCTATGGTTTCTTCATCAACCTCAACAATTTTGGTATGGACCAAAATTATGTACAGCGTTACCATACGGCATCATCATCAAAACAAGCCGTTAAATCTATTTGGCTTTGCGTGGTGTTGTACGTTCCTGTATCCTTGCTGTTTTGTGTTATAGGTTCAAGCCTGTATGCTTATTACCAGGTTCACCCCGAACTTACCGAGGTGTTGCGTCATCAGGTAGCTGTCGAACGATTGTCGCCGGGGGCATCAGCCGGCGAAATTGCACGGGTAGCGGCGTCGTTAAAACCTGAAGATTACGGTGACAAGGTGATGCCTAATTTCATGGTTACTAAAATTCCGGCAGGTTTGGTAGGCCTGATCGTATCAGCCATTCTTTCGGCTGCCATGAGTACCATTAGTTCGGGCATGAATGCTTCTGCAACAGTATTTTCCGAGGATATCTACAAACGATATTTTAAACCTGATATCACCGATAAGCAAACCATGAATTTGCTGCACTTGGCAACTATTGTAGCTGGCGTTGCAGGTATCATTGCTGGTATAGCCATGATTGGTGTTAAAAGCGTGCTGGATATCTGGTGGCAGCTTTCGGGTATTTTTGCGGGCGGTATGCTGGGCTTATTTTTGTTAGGCATCATCAGTAAACAAACCCGTAACCACGAGGCTATCATTGCTATCACCGTTGGAATCTTAGTTATTATCTGGATGACACTTTCGCCGTTGCTGCCCGAAAACTACGGTTGGATACGCAATACGTTGCATCAAAATATGGTGATTGTTATTGGTACACTTACCATTTTTTTAACCGGTATTATCATCACCAGGCTGCGTCAAAAGTCTGCGGCCACTTCAGCAATCTAATTAAATAAATTACTATATCATAACTGATCATATTACACCACCCATGAATACTCAGACACGCAACGATAAAAAAGGCTTTATCCCGGTTATGTTAACGCCGTTTAAAGACAACGGCTCCATCGATTTTGATGCATTGACATCGCTTACAGAGTTTTACCTGCAAGCCGGTGCGGCAGGCTTATTTGCTAATTGTTTGTCGAGCGAAATGTTCGAGCTGACCGAGGCTGAACGCATACAGATTATTGAGCATGTGGTAAAAGTGACTAACGGCTTAGTGCCTGTAGTGGCCACCGGTACCTTCGGCGGCGAAATCGCTAACCAGGCGCAGTTTGTTAAGCAGGTATACGATTGCGGTGTACAGGCTGTAATAGCCATTACCGGTTTATTGGCAGACAGCTCCGAAAGCGATGCTGTTTTTAACGATCGTGTTTTTGATTTAATCAACCAGACGGAGCAAGTACCTTTAGGTTTTTATGAATGTCCGGTTCCTTACAAGCGCGTTTTGTCTGCTGAGCAATTACATCAGTTTGTGGACACCGGTCGTGTTATTTACCATAAAGACACCTGCCTGGATTTAAATCAGATCAAAGCCAAATTAAAATCTACCGAACGACATACTTTTGGGTTATATGATGCCTACATGGTTCATGCGGTAGAATCGTTAAAGGCCGGGTCGGCAGGGTTATCATGTATCCAAGGCAATTACTTTCCCGAATTGATCGTTTGGTTGTGTGACAATTATGACAACGCGTCGTTAATTGCCGAAGTTAATCAAGTACAACAGTTTTTCATAGACAACATGGATGTTATGCACGATGTATATCCTACTGTTGCTAAGTTCTATCTTCAAAAACGAGGACTAAACCTGTCTACGTTTACCCGCCGCGACGTAGGTAATTTTTCGTCTGAAGTGCAAAATAAAGTCGTCGATCTCTATGACAATTACACTAACCTTCAGCAACAATTATCCATCGCCAATTTAGTGTAGCCATTGTTTAACAAGATCAGTACAAAGAGTTATTAAAAATTGTTAAAACTTTGTACTGATTTGTCTTATGAATTTTTTATTTTCTTAAGCTTTTCTTTACAAAATTCAGATAAATAATCAAGCACTATATTTCTTACTCATAAAATTTATGCTTTCTGTAAGGTCATATAGTGTTTTTGTAACACTTAGGATTCAGACAGATGTTTGTGACTATGTAAAGCGACTAAAGGTTCTGATGATAACATTGTACAGTAAATTGATAAAAAACTGCAAAAATAATTTATAATCATAATTCATATTTGTGTAGCTAACCAGTTTACCAAGGCAAACCCAACATTATTAAGTTACCATTTTAGTTGTTCGTCAGATACTTATCGTTTAAATTTTGTTTCTGCGCGTAATTGAATCTAATTTGGGTCTAATTCTATCCGGTCTGTTTTAAGTGACTGTTGCTGCACATCACTTAATTTACTATGTCAGAAACAGACTTCAGCAAACAAGTATTATTAGTTGCCAGCGGCGATTTAAGATTGTCAGCTAATCAGAATTGCTGGGCAGCGCAGCAGGCCATGGAAGAGCAGTTAACTGCTGCCTTGGCTAAACAAGGTTGGACCGTTAAACGCGCTCATCCGTACGATGAAGCTAAGCAGCACGGTTTTATCGATTCTCAAAAAATGGGGATCGAAGTATTCCGCAACATCAATCCCGATCAGCCTATTATCGTTGCCGAAAGCGTTTGGCAATATACCCACCACGTTTTGGCCGGTTTAACAACTCATAAAGGCCCCATTTTAACTGTTGCCAATTGGAGCGGTACCTGGCCGGGTTTGGTAGGTATGTTAAACTTAAACGGCTCACTAACCAAAGCTGGTGTTAAATACAGCACTTTGTGGAGCGAAAACTTCACCGATGAGTTTTTCACGCAAAAATTGCAGGAATGGTTGCAAAACGGTTCGGTAAGCCACGATCAATCGCATGTGCAAAGTTTTGAGCATGTGAGCCTGCCATCTGATGACGAAACCTTAGGTCGTGAGTTTGGCCGAAAGCTGAAAAATAATAAAGCCATTATGGGCGTGTTTGACGAGGGATGTATGGGTATGTTTAATGCCATTATTCCTGACGATTTATTGCACGCTACCGGAATATTTAAGGAGAGGTTAAGCCAATCGTCTCTATATGCAGCTATGCAATTAGTAACCGATGATGAAGCACGTAAAGTGTTAGACTGGTTGCTACAAAAAGGTATGAAGTTTGACTGGGGCAGCCAACCCGAAACCGAACTAACTAAAGCACAGACACTGGAGCAATGCAAGATGTACATTGCTGCAACCCGTATTGCCGATGAGTTTGGTTGCGATACTATTGGTATTCAATACCAGCAGGGACTAAAAGACTTAACCCCGGCCAGCGATCTGGTTGAAGGTTTATTAAATAATCAAGACAGGCCACCAGTTTATGCCACCAATGGCAAAGAACTTTATGCAGGTGATGCATTACCGCATTTTAACGAAGTAGATGAGTGTGCCGGTATTGATGCTCTGGTAACATACCATTTATGGAAACAGTTAGGTATGCCTGGCGAAACTACTTTGCACGATATACGTTGGGGTGAGCATTTTGAGGGTAACGGTATTAACGATTTTGTTTGGGTATTCCTGATTTCGGGTGCTGCACCACCGGCTCACTTTATTGGTGGTTACGAAGGCGCATCGAGTGAACGCCAGCCCGCTATGTATTTCCGTTTGGGTGGTGGTAGCTTAAAGGGTATCAGTAAGCCTGGCCATATGGTGTGGAGCCGTGTGTATGTGATGAACAACGAACTGCATTGCGACTTGGGAGTAGGAGAGTCGGTGTTGTTGCCTGAAGAAGAAACACAGCGCCGTTGGAATTTAACTACGTCGCAGTGGCCCATCATGAACGCTACATTGAAAGGTGTGTCTCAAAATCAGATGATGGGCCGTCATCAAGCTAATCACATCCAGGTAGTATACGCTACAAGCGAAGAAATGGCTCACAAAGCCTGTCGTGTTAAAGCTGCTGCCTTGCAAGAACTTGGCCTGAAAGTACGTTTCTGCGGCGATGTCAAATTTTAGTATTCAACCCTTTTAAATATAATAAGTGATGAAAAGATTAGTGTATTGCCTGTTTGCAGCTTTGCTGGTCCAATCCGCATCTGCCTGGGCGCAAGACAATGCTTCAGCGGTAGAAAAGGAAATGGCTTACCGCAAAACGGTACATGCCCGTGCAGCCAAAATTGTAAAAGGGCTTAATTTGTTAGACTCAACACAGGCAAATAAGGTGACCGACGTAGTAGCTAAACAGTACCAGGACTTAAACGACATCTACGTACTGCGCGACAACAAGAAAACGGTAATAAAAAGTGAAGCCGATGCCGACAAAGAAGCGATTAATGTTAAACTAAAAGCAGTTGAAGAAGAGACAACTGCTAAAGTAGATAAACTACACCCGCAATATTTAAAAAAGCTTGCAAAAGCTGGCCTGTCTCCGGCTCAGATTGATCAGGTAAAAGACGGCATGACTTACAATGTGCTTAACGTTACCTACACCGCTTACCAGGCCATGTTACCCAACTTAACCGACGCGCAAAAAACACAAATTTTAGCTTGGTTAACCGAAGCTCGCGAAAAATCTATGGATGCCGAATCATCTGAGAAAAAGCATGCATGGTTTGGCAAATACAAAGGCCGTATCAATAACTATCTATCAAAGGCCGGCATCGACATGAAAAAAGAAGAAGCTGCCTGGATGGCCCGCATCAAAGACGAGAAAAACGGCAAACAACAAAATTAAAAATACCAAGGCCGTATTTAAATACTACAGGCCTTTTAATAAACATTCATTTAAAGATAATACATATGAAATAAAGAATAAACTCCATCCAATTAAAAGAAGAAGCTCTCATCCAATTATTGAACAACACAAACTAAACAATGAAGAAAATTTTACTGAGTTTTTTGTTGCTCGTTTTAACCGGTGCTGTGTTTGCACAAACGCGAACCATAACCGGTGTTATAATTAGCAATGATACAAATGAACCCCTTGTAGGTGTAACCGTTCGGGTTAAAGGCAGCAACACAGCCACGCAAACCGATGTAAATGGTAAATATTCCATAAAGGTAACAAATGCACAAAACGTGGTTTTGGGTATTAGTTATGTTGGTTATGCTTATCAGGAGCGCACCCTGCGTGTAGGCGAAAATAACTACGATGCTAAACTGGCGCCATCTAAAGATAATAGTCTTGAAGATGTTGTTGTGGTTGGTTACGGTACCCAGCGTAAGGTAACCCTTACCGGTGCGGTTTCGACTGTTGATATTAAGAAGGTCGAAGATGTACCGGCACTTAATGCCAGTGCTTTGTTAAGAGGCAGTGCTCCCGGTTTAAGCGTTTCCGGTGGCGTTCAACGTCCGGGGCAACCGGCAACGATTACCATTCGTAACCCGGTAGCATTCGCCAAAGATGGCGGGCAAGGAACTAATCCTCTTTTTGTAATTGACGACGTGATTCGCTCACAGGCTGATTTTGAGTTGTTAGATCCAATCCTGATCGAAAGCGTAAACATTTTAAAGGATGCAGAAGCGGCTATTTACGGCGTTTCTGGTGCGAACGGCGTTGTACTTGTCAGAACGAAGCGAGGCAAACAAGGTGCACCCCGCGTAAGCTTTAGCAGTTCGCTTGGTGTTTCTAACGCAACCATGCTGCCCAAGATGATGAGCGCACTTCAGTTAGGTAATTTTGTCAATGACTATAATCAAGGCAGAGCCGCAATAAGTACTGTGCCTGGCAGCTCGTCTTATCTTGCAGATCCGGCCACTTTTCAACCTAACTACTATAACGCAGATGGCTATCTAGTAACGCAAAATCCTATACTCAACAATGGAGTTTACTATGGCAACGGAACTGGTACCACTGCAACCACAAGGTTTGCCGACTGGTACACGCCGGACGAATTAGATTATTTTGCCAACAATAGCCATAATTATTTAAAAGAGGCCTTCCAGAATGCTAATGTGTGGCGTGAAGCTGTAAATGTTAGCGGTGGTGCAGATAAGGTGAAGTATTTTGTTGGTGCTGATTATGTAAAACAAGGATCAAACTTTAAAGGCATCAATTCTAACAAATATGGGTTAAGAGCAAATATTGATGTTACACCTGTAAAAGGTTTAACAATTTCGGCTTCTTTAAGTACCGATGTTGGCTACTCAAGAAGTTACTTTTACAAATTGCGTAGCACATCCGAAAGTTTAGATAACGACGTTGCCACTTTACAAAACGTTCAGCCTTGGCAAGAATATTTTATTAACGGCAATCCGGTGATATTAGGTGCTTCTGCAAGCGGAGGTATTGATAATATCAATTATTTTCAGGTACGTGACTCTAATAACTTTACAGAAAGTAAAAATTATGTTACTAACATGCTCGGAAGGATCACCTACGAAATACCTGGTATCAAGGGACTAACTGCTACGGCAACGTTAAACAAAAATTTAAATAACACTTTAGGTAAGCAATTCGGTACTACTTTCAATTATTATAAATATTCAGGCTTAGGTGCAAACAAACATATTCCAGGTGGATCATTGGTTAGTATCAATCCAATTTCAAACGGAGATAGAATACGTCTGAATCCGGTGTTTGCAGATAATTACCAATTAGATGCCGGTTTAAATTACAACCACACTTTTGGCAAACATAGCGTTACAGCCTTACTGCTTTACGAACAAAGAGAATCTAATTCTGAAGGTGTAGCGGGCATGGTAGAAGGCGTAATAGCTGGCGCATTGCCTTATCAAACATTTGCCACCGGCACTCAAACTTCGACTCAGGCAAGCCAAATTAGCCAGTTTGGTTTTCAATCGTTTATATCTCGTTTAAACTATTCATATGCTGACAAATATTTAGTACAGTTAGTTTACAGAGCTGATGGCAGTTCAAGATTTGCGCCGGGCAACAACTGGGGCGGCTTTCCGGCAGCATCTTTAGGCTGGATAGTGTCTCAGGAGTCATTTTTCAAAGACAACGTAAAATGGATGGATTATCTTAAATTTCGAGTGTCGGCAGGTTTAGTAGGCACTGATAATACCCGCCCTTATCAATATCAGGCAAGTTACACTACAGGAACGGGCAGTAGTGGCGGTGCAGTTTTCAACGAGGGCGACAGGGGCTTAGCCATTATTCCAAATTTGGCAATTCCAAACCAATACGTTGTTTGGGATCATGTAACCAAGCTTAACTATGGTGTAGATATGCAGTTCTTTAAAAATAGACTTTCTTTTTCTGCCGATTATTTTTGGAGTCATGGCTATGACTTGCTTACAGGCTTATCGTCTTCTGTACCTGCTACCATCGGCGCAAACGTTCCTACCGAAAACTATAGTAAAGTTAATATGTTCGGGTATGAATTGCAGTTGGGATGGCGCGATAACGTGGGTAAGTTCACTTACAGCTTTAGTCCGTTTTTTTCATGGAATGATAATAAATATTTAAAATACGACATTTCAACTGCGTTGGTTGGCACTATACAGGACTTAACCGGTGGATCAAGTGACCGGGGTGTATTGGGTTATAAGTCTTTAGGCATCATCAGAACTCAAGAAGACGCAAATGCAATAATTGCGTCTAGGGCAGCAGCAGCGGGCGGCGCAGGTAACGTTAAAATATTAGGGCAGCGTATTATGCCGGGCATGATTAATTACGAAGATTTGGACGGCGATGGCGTAATTACCGAAGGCTATGGTGATCAAAAATATCTCACTAAAAAATCAAGCAATCATAATAGCTTGGGCCTTAATTTTAGCGTTGGCTATGGTCCGGTAAATTTAAACGTTATCATGGGAGCTTCATGGGGAGGCTGGACAACCATTGATGGCAAGAAACCTTTTAACCAATCAAGCAGTGGAGCTTCCATTGCAGACAACAGACCGGTGTACTGGGCTGACCATTGGACACCAACTAATACCGACGCCAGATTTCCTGCGCCGGGTTATTTGGCAACATACGATGTATCGAGTGATTTTTGGTTAGTACGAGCTACGTCTTTGAACGTTTCAAATGCAACACTCAATTTCAGCATTCCAACCAATTGGTCTAAAAAAGCTGGTTTTAATACCGCAAGAGTTTTTGTAACTGCGACCAATCCGGTTCAGTTTATTAATCCATTCCCTAACGGATATCGCGATTTGCAAACAGGCCTGTACACTTATCCGGCTTTAAGAACAGTTTCATTGGGTTTAAACGTAGGGTTTTAATTTAAAGTCATGAGAAAATTACACATCAATATATTTATGTTTTGTGCAAGCGTACTTGCATTAAGCAGCTGTAAAAAAACTTTGGAAAAGCAGGACTTAGGTAACTTTCTTGCTAATCAGGTTTATAATGATTCTACTACCACAAAATTAAGTGTAGATTACTTATACACTCAAAATCAACCCGGATGGTTTGGCAATTCGGGTGGAGCAGTAAGCGGAACTGTAAACACTTTGACAGAAGAGCAGTATAGTGATAATGCTTTTACTAGGGGGACGTTGACTATCTTGTCAGTAGGTGATATCGGTACATCGAACGCCGCGTCAAATAACTATGGAAAGATTAGAACTATAAATATGTTCATTCGTGATGTAAACGCTGGTACCTTGCCGTTGGCAGTGAAGCGCCGGTTTACAGCACAAGCATATTTTTGGCGTGCTTATCGTTATTTTGAATTGGCAAAGGTTTATGGTGGCGTTCCTTTAATTACTACTCCGTTGGATGCTGTGGGCGACGATGCCAAACAGGCGGCGTTGATACCGAGAAGCAATGCAGCGGCAACCTTTGCTTTAATCAAGAGCGATTTGGATTCGTGTGTTAAATATCTTCCTGGTAAATGGCCTAATGCCAGCGACTATGGCCGAATTACATCAGGAGCCGCAGCTGCCTTTTTAGGTAGGGTATTAGTTACCTATGCTAGCCCGTTATTCAATCCTAACAGTGACCAAACACGCTGGCAAGCTGCATACGATGCAAACATTAACGCGGTTAATATTTTAAAGGCAAACAGCTTTGGATTGTATTCAAAATTTGATTACACGATGTGGTCACTAGAGCGTAACAGTGAGCAGGTATTAGTTACACAATATAATACCGCTACTGCTGATAATACGCGCAATCCAAACACTTATACCAATAATACACTTCCCAGAGCTGTTAGCTCAGCTGGAAGTGGATCAAATCAGCCTACATGGGACCTAGCCAGAGCCTTCCCCATGAAAGATGGTAAAGATACATTAACATCGAAGTATACTTACTCTGCTCAAACTTTTTACAAAAATCGCGATCCGCGTTTTGATCAGACCATTGCATACAATGGTGCTTTATATCCTGTACCTGGAAATTCAAGTTATCGTGCCTGGACTTATTTTTATGCAAACAATTCAAAAGCACCTACTCAATTAACATCTACAGAGACGGTAGCCGCCAGTGCAACCGGCTTGTATTTACGTAAGGCAATTGATCCGACTATTGCCACCTCGAGTTTGCAATTTGCCGGAACTGACTGGATAGAAATCAGATATGCTGAAGTACTTTTAAACCTTGCTGAATCTGCGGCCGAATTAAATCGCCTGGGCACTGGTAACGAAGCTTATACTGGTATCATCGACATTCGCAAGCGTGCAGGTATTGAAGCGGGGAACGATGGCTTATACGGTTTAACGGCAGGAATGACTAAGCAGCAAATGATTGATGCGATAATGAAAGAAAGGAAAATTGAGTTTGCTTTTGAAGGTAAACGTTTCTGGGACTTACAAAGACGGCGTTTAATTACCAGTGTGCTTAATGGTAAAAGAAGAATGGGCGTAGTGGTTGTTTTAAATAACAACGGATCTTTTACAGATTATATAGCCGGCACTAGAGATGCGTCTGCAAATACCTCCCTGGATAATTTATATGCTACGAGTTTTAAAGTTACTACTAAGTTTTTAGACAACTCTGCGATATCATATCAGCCTGAGGCAACCTACTTTTTTGGTATTCCTACCGGAGCATTAACTAATAATGCCAATCTCCAACAAACTGTTGGTTGGGGTGGTAATTTTGATCCGCTGCAATAATGCTGTTTCACAATATCCTTTAGTTTACATTGTTTAGTTAATTAGTTTGTAGGCTGTTTTACGAAAGTAAAGCAGCCTTTTTTATTAAAATTTGATTAGATAATTAAGTATTTCCCGGCCATTACAGGTGTGAGTGTAACAACTTCGCTATATACTATCTTATATAGCTTATAGCAAGTCTAATGACAATATTTTACATCACTAAGTTAAGATTGTACAATATTTTTGCGGTAACCCGTTGCATATTTGAATTAGAGAATCAAGGCAAACCTAACAATTCTGATTTTTCTGTAAGCCGTTTAAGGATCAACATAGTGTTGTGAACCGGTTGCGGTGTATACTACGGAACTAACTGTATTGAGTTCAAACAATTATGAAGAAGAATAAACTTTTTTTGCTTTTGCTATGCTCCGCCACCATGGCGGCTAAGTCAGCTTGGGCACAGTATCCACAAATTCCGTCCGACATTAAGGCACAAAGTGAAGCCATGATGAAAGAGGCCGAGCGCCGGTCTGATTCAGCGTGGAAAGTAGCTTACACCGCAGTTGATTACGACATGCGTCATGGTAAGCCATACATTCCATGGGCTTCGCGCCCTACCGATTTGCCACAGTCGGACATGCTTGCCTTTCCGGGTGCTGAGGGTGGCGGTGCGCATTCGTTTGGCGGTCGCGGCGGCAAAGTTTATGTAGTAACCAGTTTGGCCGATAGTGGTCCGGGTACGTTGCGCTGGGCTTGTGAGCAGGGTGGTGCACGCATCATCGTTTTCAACGTATCAGGCATCATCCGTATCAAAACACCATTAATTATTAGGGCCCCTTATATTACTATCGAAGGTCAGTCTGCTCCAGGCAGTGGCGTTTGTGTAGCTGGCGAGTCAGTTTGGATCAATACGCACGATGTGGTAGTACGCTACATGCGTTTCCGCCGCGGCGAAACCAACGTAGGCCGTCGTGATGACTCATTGGGTGGAAACCCGGTAGGTAACATCATCATCGATCATTGCTCAACCAGTTGGGGATTAGATGAAAACATGTCAATCTACCGCCACATGTTTGATCCTGGCGATGGTAGCAAAGACGAAAAGAAAGGTACCGTTAACGTTACGATTTCTAACTGTATCTACTCAGAATCATTAGATACCTGGAACCATGCATTTGGCAGCACCACCGGCGGCGAAAACTGTATGCTGGTACGCAACCTTTGGGCAGATAATACCGGTCGTAATCCTTCCATCGGTTGGAACGGCATCTACAACTTTGTAAATAACGTTGTATTTAACTGGGTACACCGCTCTATGGACGGTGGCGATTATACTGCTAAGTTTAATATCATCAATAACTATTTCCAACCGGGACCTGCTACACCTAAAAATGAGGCAGTAGGTCACCGTATATTGAAACCTGAAACAGGACGCAGCAAGCTGAAAGAGCGCGTATTCGGTATGGCCTATGTGAATGGCAACATCATGGAAGGCTATCCTAAGGTAACTGCCGATAATTGGGCTGGTGGGGTACAGGTAGAAGGTCCGGGTGGTAAAGAAATGGAAGATGCCGGTCAGTATAAAGATTATATGAAGTGGAATAAACCATTCCCAATGCCGGCGGTAAAAATTATGCCTGCGCAAACAGCGCGTCAGTTTGTGTTAACTAACGTAGGCGCAACGCTTCCGGTCCGTGATGAGGTTGACACACGCATCGTTAAACAAGTGGCAACTGGTAAAATTGACTACAAACAAGGTGTAAAGGTACCTGAAAAGCAATTTGAGCATCGCCGTTTACCGTTGGATTCCTACAAAATCGGCATCATTACCGACATCAGCCAGGTAGGTGGATATCCTGACTATAAAGGTACCCCTTACAAAGACAGCGATAACGATGGCTTGCCTGATGCCTGGGAAACTGCGCACGGTTTGAATCCTAAAGACGCTTCCGACTCAGCCAAAATGGCTAAAAACGGTGGCGGTTATAGCAACATCGAAGTTTACTTAAACTCATTAGCAGCAAAAGGCGAAAAAAGCATTACTGCAGCGAAATAAAATCCATGTCAGGCAAGTACAGACATACCGTAAGATTTTTGGTTGGTTGCATGTTAGGGTGCATGATACATGCGCCCGCATGGAGCCAAAACAAGCCTAAAGAAGCTAAACCTCAGCCACCAGTTGCCGCCGATAAAAGCGGCAAACTGGTTTATAGCGTTGATGCCAAAGGCGACCGCATACCCGATTATTCGTACTGCGGATACAAAGCATCCGAGCAGCCTATTCCTTTGGTGCCCGTTAAAGTAACTGTGCCGGTTAGATCTGGCGATGCAACTTTACGCATTCAGGCGGCTTTAGACTATGTTTCGAAGTTGCCCTTAGACAAGAATGGCTTCCGGGGTGCTGTTCTGCTTAACAAGGGAACTTATCAGGTAGATGGGGCTTTGCATATCAAAGCCTCGGGCGTAGTGCTAAGAGGTAGCGGTATGGGTACCGATGGTACTGTGCTTTTAGGCGCAGGTACAGATCGCGAAACACTGATTCGTATTTTTGGTCAGGACGACAGGCAGATGGCTGATGCCGTAAAGATTAATGACGCTTACGTGCCTGTAAATGCCATGTCTTTTCATGTTGCAGGTGGCAGATTCAAAGTTGGCGACAATGTGCAGATCCGCCGGCCAAGCACCAAAGAGTGGATCAAGTTTTTAAAGACGGATCACTTTGGTGGTGGTATCACTACCTTAGGTTGGAAAGCCGGAGAACGCGATATAATTTGGGATAGAAAAATTACTGCCATATCTGGTAACACGGTGACTATTGATGCGCCTATTACTACAGCATTAGACACTGCATTTGGCGGTGGATTGATTAGTTCATACACCTGGACAGGTCGCATCGAAAATATAGGTATCGAAAATCTACGTTTATCATCTGCCTTTAACAGCGCAAACCCTAAAGATGAGGCTCATCGCTGGATGGCTATCACTTTAGAGGACGTGCGCGATGCCTGGGTGAGGCAGGTTACCTTTGAGCATTTCGCGGGCTCGGCTGTTTTTGTGACCGAGACGAGCAACCGTGTTACGGTGCAGGATTGCAAATCTTTAGCGCCGGTTTCCGAAATCGGTGGTTACCGTCGTAATACATTTTTAACTATGGGAGGCCAAACGCTATTTCAGCGTTTGTATGCCGAACGTGGCTACCATGATTTTGCCGTTGGCTATTGTGCACCCGGGCCCAATGCCTTTGTCCAGTGCCAGAACTGGCAGTCGTACAGCTTCAGTGGTCCGATTGACAGTTGGGCTTCGGGCGTGCTGTATGATGTGATGAATATTGACGGACAAGCGTTAAGTTTCATGAACCGCGGACAAGACGGACAAGGTGCTGGTTGGAACACAGCGAATAGCTTGTTTTGGAACTGTAGCGCGGCCCGCGTAGATTGCTACCAGCCACCCGGTGCTCAAAACTGGGCATTTGGTACTTGGGCACAATTTGCAGGCGATGGTTATTGGGCCGAATCAAACAACACCATCAGCCCGCGTAGTTTCTATTATGCCCAACTAAAAGACCGTTTAGGGCGCGATGTTGATGCACAGGCCGATATCTTAAAAGTTGAAACCGAGGCATCAAGCAGCCCAAGTGTGAAAGTGGCGACAGAACTGACCGCCAATTCGGTTAATCCGGCTGTTACTATAAACGACTGGATCAGCCAGGTTCCGCAACGCAATCCGATTGCTGTAAGTACAAACGGAGCAAAAACTATTGATCAGATTGGTTACAAGCAACCACTGGCACCAGCGATGGCGGGTGCAATGAAAGTACAGAATGGATGGTTGATTAGAGGTAATGCCGTATTGAGTGGCATGCGCCAGGATTCTCCGTGGTGGAATGGCTCAGTAGACCCGGTGTATCTGAAAAAGACAGCTAAACCTGCCGTTACCCGTTGGGTGCCTGGCCGTACAGGTACAGGTCTTACTGATGATTTAAACGACGTCATCAACTGGATGCAAAAAGACCACATTGTTGGTTTTGAGCAAAATTATGCTTTGTGGTATGAGCGCCGCCGCGACGACCACGAACGTATCCGCCGTATGGATGGCGACGTTTGGGCTCCATTTTATGAATTGCCTTTTGCCCGCAGCGGACAGGATGTGGCCTGGGATGGTTTAAGCAGGTACGATTTAACTACATACAATACTTGGTATTGGCATCGCCTGAAACAATTTGCCGATTTGGCCGACCAAAAAGGTCTGGTACTGATTAATCAGAATTATTTCCAACATAACATTATTGAAGCAGGCGCTCACTATGCTGATTTTCCTTGGCGTCCGGTAAACAATATTAACAACACCGGCTTCCCTGAACCGGTACCTTTTGCGGGCGACAAACGGGTATTCATGTCGGAGCAGTTTTACGATGTAAACCATCCGGTACGCCGCAAATTGCATCAGGCTTTCATACGTCAAAATCTCGATAATTTTGCTGATAACAACAGTGTCATACAATTTATCGGAGCCGAATTTACCGGCCCGCTGCACTTTGTACAGTTTTGGGTAGAAACCATACAGCAGTGGGAAAAAGAGAAAGGTAAAAAGGAGCTTATCGGCTTAAGTACTACAAAAGACGTTCAGGACGCTATCCTGGCTGATCCGGCACGTGCAGCAGCTATTGATGTGATCGACATCCGCTACTGGCACTACCAGGCCGACGGCAAAGCCTACGCTCCGCAAGGCGGACTCAACTTGGCACCTCGCCAGCATGCACGTTTGCTAAAGCCAAAAGCTACCTCGTTTGAGCAGGTTTATCGTGCCGTGCATGAGTACCGCCAGAAATATCCCGAAAAGGCTGTTATCTACTCTGGAGATAATTTCGACAAGTTTGGTTGGGCGGCATTTATGGCCGGCGGTTCATTACCTAATCTTCCGGCAGGTGTAAGCAGCCAATTGTTGGCAGATGCTTCTTCTATGAAAGCAATCGAATTTAGCGGTACACCGAAAGATGAGTGGGCAATGGGTGATGCAGGGAAGGGATACGTTGTGTATAGTGAAAGCGGTAAGGTGTCTGCACTTGATGTTCCGGCCAACACTAATTATCAATTAACCTGGATCGATCCTAAAACAGGTAACACATTGTCTGGTGTAAAAAAAATAAAGGGTAACCAGATCAGTAATTTACAAAGCCCTGCCAATGGAGCAGTGGTGCTTTGGTTAAAACGTATCTAAGTTTTTATGACGACAAAGAAAATCATCGGGATAGTATTGCTGGCAATCATTGGTTTTGGCTTCGTGAAACCGGAACCTGCAGCTTTACCCGAAATTAAAGTGTCGCCCAACAAGCGGTATTTTACGGTAAACAATAACCAACCATTTTTTTGGTTGGGCGATACCGGTTGGTTGCTGTTTTCTAAACTGAAACGCGACGAAGCGGAAAAATACTTGGAGACCCGCCGTCAGCAAGGATTTAATGTAATACAGGTGATGGTGATTCATGACATCAAAGAAGTAAACGCTTATGGCGATTCGGCTTTGGTATCCAGCAACCTTGCTAAACCCAAAGTAACCACCGGCAACAATCCGGAAAATGCTGCGGAATACGATTATTGGGATCATATTGACTGGATAGCAGATCGCGCTGCTGCAAAAGGCATTTATATGGCTTTAGTTCCGGTTTGGGGTTCGGTGGTAAAAGCGAAAGCAAGCCACATCAATGCCGAAAATGCCAAGGTGTATGCCAACTTTTTAGCCGAGCGTTATAAAAACAGGAGTAACATTATTTGGATGAACGGTGGCGATATTTCGGGAAGCGAGTGCACAGACGTTTGGAACGCTATCGGCGCAACGCTACGTCAACAAAACCCGGAAAAACTCATCACTTATCATCCCCGCGGCCGCACACAGTCATCTACATGGTTCCATAACGAAAACTGGTTAGATTTTAATTGTTTCCAGTCAGGTCACCGCACATACGCACAGGATACTTCTAAAAAGGACTTAAAATACGGCGAGGATAACTGGAAATATGTGAATGTTGATTATAATAAAACACCAGTTAAACCAACTCTGGATGCTGAGCCATCTTACGAAAAAATACCTTACGGCTTACATGATGTGACGCTTCCGCGCTGGAAGGCTGCTGACGTTAGACGCTATGGTTACTGGTCGGTATTTGCAGGTGCTTGCGGTTATACTTATGGTAACAATGATGTAATGCAAATGCATAAGCCAAGTGATAAGATGAGCGCTTACGGCTCTAAGGAATATTGGTACCAGTCTATTAATGATCCGGGAGCCAAACAAATGGTGTATTTAAAGCAATTGATGCTTTCGCGCCCGTACTTTGAACGCGTACCCGACCAGTCTTTAGTAGCTGGCAAACAAGGTACCCGTTACAATTACTTACTGGCCACCCGCGGCGATAAGTACGCCTTTATTTACACTTACACCGGTAAAAACTTTGCGGTTAACACGGCCAAATTATCTGGCAGCAAGGTCAAAGCGTCGTGGTTCAACCCGCGTAACGGGCAGATTACAGGCGGCACGATAATGGCCAAATCCAAAACATTAAACTTTAATCCACCAGGCAACCCGGCTAACGGTAATGATTGGGTGTTGATACTGGACTCGATATAGTGATGATGAAACAAAGGAGAGTCATATTAAGTGGTTTGCTCGGACTGGCGATGTTCATTACGTCATGTGCCTCCCGTAAAAGCATCTACATGTTTACATCGTTCAACGAACCGGCATCAGCAGGTCTGCGCCTGTTGTATAGTAAAGATGCGTACCATTGGACCGATTTGAACCACGTGTTTTTAAAACCCGAAGCCGGTACCGCTAACATTATGCGCGATCCATCATTGGTGCAAGGTCCGGATGGCACTTATCATTTGGTTTGGACCACAGGTTGGAAAGGCGACCAGGGATTTGGTTACGCCAGCTCTAAAGATTTGGTGCATTGGTCGGCACAGCAGCACATTAATATTATGGCCGGCGAGCCAACTACCGTTAATGTGTGGGCTCCTGAGCTGTTTTATGATGATGAGGCTAAACAATTTATCATTGTTTGGGCATCAACTATTCCATACCGTTTCCCGAAGGGACAGGAGGATGAAGATAACAATCATCGTTTGTATTACACCACCACCACAGATTTTAAAACATTCAGCCCGGCCAAGTTATTTCTCGATCCGCAGTTTAGTGTGATTGATGCGCAGATTTTGAAAAGAGGACACCAGGATTACGTGCTGGTGATGAAGGATAATACCCGGCCTAACCGTAATATTTTAGTCGCGTTTGCCATTAGTCCGTTAGGTCCTTACAAAGACTACAGCAAGCGTTTTACCGAAATGTATTCAGAAGGACCTAACGCAACCAAAGCTGGCAACGACTGGCTCATTTATTACGATTCGTACCGCTTAAAGCGTTACGGCGCCATGCGCACCACCGACTTTAAGACGTTCGCCGATGTATCAAACCAGGTAAGTGTGCCTGAGGGTCATAAACACGGAACTATATTTAAAGTAACGCCCAAAGCGTTAAAATATATCCAAAAAGAAATAGGGCAACAATAAGCTTGCCTGCACTGCTATCTATGAAGCTAACTGATAAAAAACATATTTTACCTTTTGTTGCTGCGCTGGCCTTATCGGCTTCTGTCTGGGCTCAGGATACCGTGCGTTACACCGGTAACACCGTGTCTAATGTCGACTATCACCACGGGCAGCTAAGTTCTGTAGTTGGTGTACACAGCAAACAAATATTCCGCGCAAACCGCGAGCACCCTGAGCAGGCCGAAGGTTTTGGTTTTACCTACAACCATGCGCCTATGCTGGCTTACTGGAACAATACTTTTTATGTAGAGTACTTGAGCGACAAAGTAGGCGAGAGTATACCTCCGGGCCAAACGCTGGTCATTACCTCTAAAGATAATGGAAACACCTGGTCTAAGCCAACGGTGGTTTTCCCGCAGTACAAAATTCCTGATGGCACTACTAAGCCGGGTCATGAAGGTGCGGCCAAGGACTTATATTCAGTAATGCATCAGCGTATGGGCTTCTATACGTCTAAATCTAAACGTTTATTTGTATTAGGTTTTTACGGTATTTGTTTAGATGAGCATGATGACCCAAATGATGGTTTGGGCATAGGCCGTGTCATCAGAGAGGTGCTGCCTAATGGTAAATACGGCCCTATCTACTTTATTCATTACAATCCTAAGTGGAACGAAAGCAATACATCTTATCCGTTTTATAAAAAGAGTAAAGACAAAGGCTTTGTGCAGGCTTGCGACGAGCTGATGGCTAACCCACTAATGATGATGCAGTGGGTGGAAGAAACAGATCGCAAAGACCCGTTAATCCCGCTGCATAAAGATTACAAGGCATTTAATTACTACCATCTGCCTGATGGTCGCGTGGTGGGTTTATGGAAAAATGCCTTAACGTCTATCAGCACCGATAACGGAAAAACCTGGCCCGCGAATGCCTCGCGTGCTCCTCGCGTGGTAAACAGCAACGCCAAAATATGGGGACAACGTACCTCTGATGGTAAGTATGCATTGGTATATAATCCTTCTGAGTTCCGTTGGCCGTTGGCTATTTCGGTTAGTGATAACGGTTTAGATTATAAAAACTTATTGTTGGTTAATGGCGAAATATCTACCATGCGTTACGGCGGTAATTATAAATCGTACGGTCCGCAGTATGTGCGTGGCATCATCGAGGGCAACGGTACGCCGCCGGATGGCAAGCTATGGGTGACTTATAGCATGAACAAAGAAGATATTTGGGTGTCATCTATTCCGGTGCCGGTTGCTGCCAAAGTTAAAGATCAGGCTAACGAAAACTTTGGTCAACTGCCTGAAGGTCATGAACTGGATAAATGGAATATCTATAGTCCGCAATGGGCGCCTGTAAGTATTGACAAAGCACCCGACGGTACAAAAGCACTGACATTGAAAGACTGGGACCAGTTTGATTATGCGAAGGCCGAAAGGGTTGTTCCGGTATCTAAAAAATTAGCTGCGGAGTTTACCGTTGTTCCTGCTCAAAATAACACAGGCTTATTAAGTATCGAGTTCCAGGATGAGAAAGGCCAGGCTGCCATCCGTCTTAATTTTGATTCGACCGGTACGTTTACTGCAAAGGCAGGCTACCGTTACAAAGGTTTCATGAAATATGAGCCTAATAAGGCTTACGATATTAAACTGAAATTTAATGTAGATACCCGCTTTTATTACCTGAATGTAAACGGAAAAGATTTGTCGCCGTCGTTGTTTTTTCAACCGGTAAACAGTATCAGCAGGGTAGTGTTCCGCACCGGTGATGTACGTCGTTTCCCGGATGCCGATTCGCCAACCGATCAAAAATACGATTTACCTAAAGCAGGCGAACCGGTTAAACAGGCCGCATTTTATATCAAGTCATTTACTACCAAACCATACTAATGTTTAACTGCCGGATACCTCATTTACTGATTGCTGCTGCGGTTAGCTTAAGCTTATCCGCTAAAAGTGATGCTGCTATTGTTCTGCCTAAAATATTGGGCAACGGCATGGTTTTACAGCGCAATCAGCCGGTTTCGGTTTGGGGCACGGCCAGTGTTGGCGAAAAGGTGACCGTTAAATTCGGCAAGCAAACAAAAACTACGGTTGCTGATACAGGCGGTAAATGGAAAGTATTTCTCAACCCGATGCCGGCTTCTGCAAAAGGTGAAAACCTGACCATTAGCGGGACTAATAAAATTGTGCTGAGCGATGTATTAGTGGGAGAGGTGTGGTTATGTTCTGGCCAGAGTAATATGCAGTACGAGATGCGCAAAAACAGCAAGGTAGCGCGTCCGGACACCAGCACGACCAATTCACCTATTGACGAATTGGACAGAGCCCACAATCCTAACATCCGCATATTTTTGGTAGACCGTAAAAGGCAAGTTAAACCGGACTCGACACATAGTGGCTGGAGCATTGCGCAGGATTCTGCTTTGCGTGCTTTCTCGGCCGCAGGCTACTTCTTTGCAAAAAAAATTCAGGCCGAATTAAAAGTACCAGTAGGTATCATCTCGTCTGCCGTAAGCGGTAGCCGTATTAAGCCCTGGATAGATGAAGCGGCATTTCAGCGCGAGCCTTACTTTAAAAATGTGAAGGTAGATGGCGACCCGGGTAAGTTTTATCATCCCATGATTGAAACCGTGGCCCCTTATGCCCTTAAAGGTTTTTTATGGTATCAAGGCGAAAGTAATGTAGGCGAAACTACCAGCTACATCTATAAAATGAAAGTGCTTATGGATAGCTGGAGAAAGGCTTGGGGTAATAAAAACCTGCCTTTTTACTACGTACAGCTGGCACCTTACCTCAACTCGCAGGATAAAAAGTTTACCAACGAAACCCTACCTGAGTTTAGGGAAGCACAAGAGCAATTATTAAAAATGCCGTACACCGGCATGATTGTAACTACCGACCTGAACGACAACGTAAAAAATATCCATCCTCCTTTTAAATGGGAGATCGGCCGCCGCCTGGCGCTCGTCGCTTTAGCTAAAACCTATGGGATGAAAGTTGAATATTCCGGCCCGTCATTTAAAGAGATGAAAGTAGAGCGCGATCAGGCTGTAATATCTTTCAATCATACCGGTGGCGGTTTGGTAAGCCATGATGGTAAACCATTAAACTATTTTACCATTGCCGGGTCGGATAAAAAGTTTGTGCCCGCTAACGTGATGATCAAAGATAACCAACTGGTGCTGTCGGCACCATCGGTGCAAAAGCCGGTCGCTGTTCGCTTTGCATGGGACGAAGCCGCTCAACCTAATTTTTATAACGAAGCCGGTTTACCTGCGGTACCGTTCCGTACAGATAACCCTTTAAAATTCAATCCGGTTAATTAAAAGTATGGGTGTAATTAAAATTACCGGCTTAAAATTACTGACATGGTGCTTGTTGTTAGCAGCGTGCTTAAATAGCTATGCGCAGCAAACCCAAAAGTTATATTTATCAGGTACTGGTAGCGACCACACCGTTAACTGGCAGTTTTACTGCTCTGCCGGCCGCAATTCCGGTAAATGGACAACCATCCCTGTACCTTCCAATTGGGAACTGCAGGGTTTTGGCAAATACAATTATGGTTGGGCTAAAGATACCGCCCGAGGTAAAGAAGTAGGGCAATACAAATATAAATTTAAAGTACCGGCATCATTTAAAGGCAAAACGGTAAAGATCGTGTTTGAAGGCGCCATGACGGACACCGAAGTTAAAATCAACGGTAAACCTGCAGGAGCTGTACATCAGGGTTCCTACTATGCCTTTAGCTATGACATTACGCCGCTACTTAAGTTTGACGGTACAAATTTACTTGAAGCTACGGTAGCTAAGCATTCAGCTAATCAGTCAGTTAATGAAGCGGAGCGCAAAGGTGACTTCTGGATATTTGGCGGTATTTTTCGTCCCGTGTATCTTGAGGCGATGCCTGTTCAAAATATTAGCCGGGTAACATTAAATGCCCAGTCCAGCGGCTCATTTAAGGCAAATGTTTGTTTGAAAAACGCGCCTGCTAACAGCAACGTTACTGTACAACTTTACAATGCTGCAGGGCAGACCGTTAATACGTCAGCAACTGCGTCGGTGACCGATACCATTGCACTGCTGCAAACGAAGGTCACGGCTCCAAAGGTATGGTCGCCCGAGGAACCGAATTTGTACAAAGCTGTTTTTAACCTCGTTAGCAATGGCAAGGTCATACATACTGTTACCAAGCGTTTTGGCTTTCGCACTATCGAGGTTAAACAACGTGATGGCGTGTATGTTAACGGCGTTAAAATAAAGTTTAAGGGCATCAACCGCCACTCATTTTGGCCTACTACCGGCCGCGCATTAAGTAAAACGCGCAGCATTGAGGATGTTAATCTCATAAAAGATTTAAACATGAATGCCGTGCGCATGTCGCACTATCCGCCGGATGACCACTTTTTAGATGCTTGCGATTCACTGGGGCTGTTCGTATTGGATGAGCTGGCCGGCTGGCATGGCCACTACGACACACCTACCGGCACCAAATTACTGAAAGCTATGATGGAACACGATGAAAATCATCCGTCGGTTGTGTTTTGGGTAAATGGTAACGAAGGCGGTCACAATTACGAGCTGGATCCGCTGTTTCGTAAGTGGGATGTGCAGCAACGCCCGGTGATACATGCATGGGAAGATTTTGGAGGTTTTGATACCCAACATTACCGCGATTTTAATTATGGCATAGGCAATTATGACAATGGCCACAGCATTGTGATGCCTACCGAATTTTTACACGGCATGTACGATGGCGGACACGGTGCTGGTTTACAGGATTATTGGGAAGCCATGTGGAACAATCCATTATCGGCAGGCGGTTTTTTATGGGACTTTGCTGATCAGGGCGTAGTGCGTACCGACAAAAACGGATTTATAGATACCGACAAAGATCATGGTCCCGATGGCATTGTTGGTCCGTTCCACGAAAAGGAAGGCAGCTTTTTTACGGTTAAAGAAATCTGGTCGCCCGTACGTTTCGAACGCCGGGAAATAGCCTCAGGCTTCGACGGTATTTTTCATCTCGAAAATCGTTATACCTTTACCAACATTAACCAGTGCGCTTTCAGTGGTAAACTGGTTCGCGTGGCAGATACTTATGGCAAGGCTAAGGAGGCGGAAGTTAAGTTTGACATTGCATCACCCAACATCAGACCGTTTGAGAAAGGCGATTTAAAAGTAAATCTGCCATCCGATTATAAAAGCTACGACTTTCTATACATCACAGTAACCGACCGTTACAAAAGAGAATTGTTTACCTGGAGCTGGCCGATTACCAAGCCGGAACGCACAGCCCGCAAATTGGTGGTTAAAGACGCTAAGAACGAAGTGAAGCTTACCGAAGCCGACTCCTCGTATCAGGTAGCCGTTAATGGCATTAAAGTTTTGTTCAACAAGTCGACCGGTATATTAAGCCGTGTTGAGAATGCTAAGGGTGTTATCCCGTTTAATAACGGCCCGATTTTGCAGGAGGGAGTGACGAATTTTAAAGGTTTTAGTCGGAAGATGGACGGCAAAAACCTGGTGATCGAATCAACCTACGACAGGAAGAATAGCTTTAATACCTTACAATGGACCATATACCCGTCGGGTTGGATCAAAATGAAGGTGCGCTATTTTCCAGGCGACTACTTCACGAATTTTGTAGGTGTTAATTTTTCATTCCCCGAAAAGCAGATCAAATCTGTGGAATATATGGGCAGCGGTCCGTACCGGGTCTGGAAAAACCGCATGAAGGGAACCCGTTTAGGCGTTTGGAAAAAAGATTACAATAACACCGAAACGGGCGAAAGCTGGGTATACCCCGAGTTTAAAGGTTATCACAGCAACTTGTACTGGTGTAAATTTTATACCACCGGCCAGCCCTTCACCGTAGTGGCCGAAGATGAAGATACCTTTTTACGCTTGTTCTCTCCGGCTCCGCATGACGACCAATGGCATAACTACGTGATCAAGTTTCCATCCGGTGATATTTCGTTTATGCAGGGCATCAGCGCTATCGGCAACAAAACTTTGGGTGCTGAAGATACCGGGCCAATGGGTATGAAAAACATCTATTACGATTACGAGAAAGAGCCCATGCGTGCCAAAGAACTGAATTTATACTTTGATTTTTCGGGAAGATAATGAGGCAAGAGATTAAACGGTTTTTAGTGTTCATGGCAGCGTTGATGCTTTGCGGGCAAACCTTTGCCGCAGACATTACGCTGCAAAAGCTGCGTTGCGAAATGCTGATAAACCCGCAGGGTATTGATGTAACGCAACCACGCCTGAGCTGGCAGTTAAACAGCAGCGGCCGTAACATAAAGCAAACCGCTTATGAAGTGCTGGTCGCGTCATCAGCAGCTAAACTCGCCGCTAACCAAGGCGACTTATGGACATCGGGCAAAGTCAATTCCGGCGAATCGATCATGATTCCATACCAAGGGAAAGCCCTGAAAAGCGGTACTGCCTGTTTTTGGAAAGTGAAGGTTTACACTAACAATGGGGATAGTAACTGGAGCCAGCCTGCCCGCTGGAGCATGGGTTTGCTGCTACCAGGCGATTGGAAAGCTAAGTGGATTGGATGGGAAAAAGGCTTTGCGTGGGATAGTGTTTCTAAATTTTCAAGATTATCTGCAAGATATTATCGTAAAGAGTTTGCGGCTGCAAACCAAATTAAACGTGCAGTGGCGTACATTTCGGGTTTGGGCCATTACGAGCTTTATGTAAATGGTGCGCATATTGGCGATCAGGTTTTAGCCGAAATGCCGACCGATTATAATAAGTCGGTTCAATACAGCACTTACGATGTTACCGCTAACGTAAAGGCAGGTAAAAATGCCATCGCTGCTGTGTTGGGCAACGGTCGTTACTTCACCATGCGGCCTAAGTATAAACCAAAAAAGGTAAAAGAGTTCGGTTTTCCGAAAATGCTGCTGCAGTTGGATATTGAGTACCAGGATGGTCATCATCAAATTGTAGTAAGTGACCAAACCTGGCGCATGACGGCTGATGGCCCCATCCGCAGTAACAATGAATACGATGGCGAAGAATATGACGCCCGCAAAGAATTAACCGGTTGGAATAAGGTAGGTTATCAGGACACTAAATGGTTTAAACCGGAGCTGACGCCTGCACCCACAAGCACATTAGTGGCGCAAATGAGTGAGCCCATTAAGGTAATGCAAACGCTTAAGCCTAAAAAAATAAATGAACTTAAACCCGGCACCTGGATTATGGACATGGGGCAGAACATGACCGGCTGGATCAAGTTTAAAGTAAAAGGCAAACGCGGCGACAAGGTAACTTTGCGCTTTGCCGAAACACTGCAAAAAGACGGTAGCTTGTATGTGGCTAACTTAAGAGATGCGAAGGTAACTGACATTTACACGTTGAAAGGCGGTGCTGAAGAAACGTGGCACCCGATATTCGTTTTCCACGGCTTCAGGTATGTAGAAGTAACTGGTTATCCGGGCAAACCTACTGAAAGCAACTTTACCGGAGAGGTAATGTACGATGCGTTGGCTACCACCGGTAGTTTCGAAACATCCAACGATGTAATAAACCAGGTTTACCAAAACACATGGTGGGGTGTAGCCGGCAACTATAAAGGGATGCCTATAGACTGCCCACAGCGTAACGAGCGTATGCCATGGTTAGGCGACCGTGCCACGGGTTCGTTAGGGGAAAGTTTCATTTTTGATAATGAAAAGCTGTACGCCAAATGGCTGAATGACATTGAGGAATCACAAACAGCAGAGGGCGCTATACCCGACGTGGCACCGGCCTACTGGAACTATTACAGTGATAACATGACCTGGCCGGGCACCTACATCCTGATTGCTGACATGTTATACAAGCAATACGGCGACCTGCGTCCTGTTGAGTTGCACTACGCTTCCATGAAAAAGTGGCTTACCTACATGCGCACCAAGTACATGAAGGACTACATTGTAACCAAAGATAAATATGGCGATTGGTGTGTACCGCCCGAATCATTGGAACTCATTCACGCTAAAGACAGTAGCCGGACAACCGACGGGCAATTAATTGCGACAGCCTACTACCATCGCATGCTGTTTTTGATGAAACGTTTTGCCAAGCTTTTGAATAAAGAAGAGGATGCGAAAGAATTTTCGGCACTGTCAATTAAAATTGCTGATGCGTTTAATGCCAAGTTTTATAACGCACAAACACAGCAATATGATAACGGTACGGTGACTGCCAATCTGTTGCCTTTGTATTTTGATATTACTCCGGTAGCTAATCGCAAACCAGTATTTAACAATATTGTACAACGAGTACTTACCACCGATAAAGGTCATATTGGTACGGGTGTTATCGGCACCCAATGGCTCATGCGCTGCTTAACAGAATATGGCCGTCCTGATTTGTCTTATCGCTTAGCTACCAATAAAGATTACCCAAGCTGGGGCTACATGGCTGAGCGCGGCGCTACCACCATTTGGGAACTTTGGAACGGCGATACTGCCAACCCAAGCATGAACTCAGGCAACCACGTGATGCTCTTAGGAGATTTGATTGTTTGGTATTACCAAAATCTGGCAGCTATCAAAGCCGGTATTAATCAACCCGGATTTAAGCAGATCATCATGAAGCCAACTATGGTTGACGGATTGAAATATGTCACAGCATCTTACCAAACCCCTTATGGTCTGGTAAAAAGCGCTTGGAAAAAAGGAAGCAACTTTACTTGGGATATCAGCATTCCGGCAAATTCTACAGCGTTGATTTCCATCCCTGCAAAGTCGGCAGATGATGTGACTGAGAGCGGCAAAAAGGCCACAATAGCCGAAGGTTTAAAGTTTGTAAAAATGGATGGCGGTATGGCCGTTTTTGAAGCCGGTTCGGGCAGTTACAACTTCAAATCTGATTTATAACCTAACGACAGACCAATAGAAAACCAAATATGAGAAAGTCTTTCAAGCCATTGTTCACCTGTGTTGCCGCAACGCTTTTGCTGGCTGGTGCAACGCGCGCGCAAACGGCAGTGCCTGCTGATGCTAAAACAACGATGAGTCCTGAAGCCCGAGCCAAATCGGATCAGGAAACGGATAAGAAAGCTGGGGAGTGGGTGACATCATTAGCGCTTAATGATGCAAAGAAGGAAGCTGCGGTGAAGGATTTAATTGCTACGCATCTTAAAACCATTCGCGACTGGAACAACGATCATCCATACACCACTGTACCGGCGGGTATCAACCCAGCTACCGGCAATCCGTTAACTACACTGGATAGGCAAGTAATTGCTATTTCGGCTATGCCTAAATCAATACATGAAAATTTGATGACCGGCCTTCGCCAAAATTTAAATGAACAACAGGTAGAAGCGATTTTAGACAAATATACCATCGGCAAAGTAGCGTTTACGCTAAACGGTTACAAAGCTATTGTTCCTAACTTAACTGAGCCGGAAGAGAAAGTATTAGTTGACAATCTAAAGAAAGCCCGTGAGCAGGCTATCGACTATAAAAATATGACGCAGATCTCAGCTATTTTCGAGATCTATAAAACTAAAAACGAGCAGTATTTAAACACGCACGGCCGTAACTGGCACGATATGTTTAAAGCTTACACCGATGCCGTAAAAGCAAAAAAAGCTGCTGCTAAAGCAGCCGAGGCACAAAAAACGGCACAATAAAACTACCTGTTGAGTATGAGTTTGAAGAGATATTTATCTGTACTATTATTGTCGGTTTTGATGACTGCCGGGATGGCGCAAACACAAACTAACCCCTGGCGAACCGGCATCGTTACCGATGAGTTTATATACGAGAAAGCACCTTACAAAGAATGCCATGCCGCTACCATCGCCCAAACGCCAAAAGGGTTGGTTGCTGCATGGTTTGGCGGAACCAAAGAGCGTAACCCGGATGTGTGTATCTGGGTAAGCCGCCGGGTAAATGGCAAGTGGACCGAAGGGCAGAACGTAGCCAACGGCATCCAAAATGATACCTTGCGTTACCCAACCTGGAACCCGGTTTTGTACCAGATTCCTAATGGGAACTTGATGCTGTTTTACAAGATTGGCCCAAGCCCGTCTACCTGGAAAGGCTATTTGAAAACATCAAAGGATGGTGGCATCACCTGGTCGGAACAAAAAGCTTTGCCCGAAGGTTACTTAGGTCCCATCAAAAACAAGCCCGAACTGATTGGTAAAAATCTGTTTTGCCCAACCAGTACCGAAGGGAAAGGCGGTTGGAATATTCATTTTGAAGTAACGCCCGACTTTGGCAAAACCTGGAAAAAGATAAGTGTTGCTAACGGCCCTGACACACTGGAAGGGATACAGCCAAGCATTCTGAAATATAAAGACGGCCGCCTGCAACTTTTAGCACGCAGCCGTAACCGAGCTATTCTGGAGTCATGGTCGAGCGATAAGGGGATGACGTGGACACCATTGGCTAAGACATCTTTACCCAACAATAACTCAGGTACTGATGCCGTAACGCTGAAAGATGGTCGCCAGCTACTGGTTTATAACCACGTATTGCCGCCCGGTAAATTAGCCAAAGGTGCACGTACCCCATTAAATGTAGCTGTTTCGAAAGATGGGAAGACCTGGTATGCGGCGCTGATTTTAGAAGATTCGCCCATCAGTCAGTATTCTTATCCGTCGGTGATACAAAGCAGTGATGGCATGGTGCATTTTGTTTATACCTGGCGTCGTGAGCGCATTAAGCATGTAGCGGCCGATCCGAGTAAGTTTAAACTGGTAGAGATTAAAAACGGTGAGTGGCCTAAGGTAGCAGGTTACACCCTGCCCGAAACTAAAGGCGACGCAAAAGATTTATAAGATGAAGTTAACAGCAGGCAAATCTTTGGGTGCTAAATTATTGGTGGGATGGACTGTAATAGCTTGTTGGCTATTAAGTGCCCTGGCTGTTCATGCCCAAACCAATAATTCTGACTTTGAGTATAAAAAGCCGCTTAAACAAGTGCTTGCCGAAGTGCAGGATCGTTTCCATGTAAAGATCAAGTACTCGGAGGATATGGTAAAAGACCAGTGGGTACCTTATGCCGACTGGCGCTATAAAACCACGGCAGCCAAAACACTGGCTGCGGTGCTGGCTCCGCTGGATATGAAAGTGAACGAGGAAAGCCCGAATACCTTCAAACTTAAATATTTTGAATATTCGCGCATTACACCCGAAGAGGGGCGCGAAAAGCTGGCTTATCTTTCTTCACTTTACCATGATAAGGCAAGCTGGGAAAACCGCAAGGCCGATCTGAAACCCTGTATGTTGCAGGCCTTGCAATTATCGCCAATGCCTACCAAACCCAAATCAAAACCTATTATCACCAAAAAGCGGGTGATGGATGGTTACACGGTTGAAAACATTGCTATCGAAACACTACCTGGCGTATATGTGTGCGGATCTTTATATAAGCCGCTTAAGCATAATGGAAAAATTCCGGTAGTGCTTTGTCCGGACGGGCACTTTGGCGATGGCCGTTACCGTGCCGATGGGCAGTATCGTTACGCTATGCTGGCACGTATGGGTGCCATGGCCATCAGCTATGATTTGTTTGCCTGGGGCGAGTCGCTGCTGCAATTTGATGGCAAAGACCATCGCCGCAGCCTGGCCATGACCATACAGGCTTTAAACAGCTTCCGCATCTTAGATTATTTATTGTCGTTGAAAGATGCTGACCCAACGCGGGTAGCGATCACCGGAGCATCGGGCGGTGGCAGCCAAACTATGCTGGTAACGGCATTGGATGATCGTATTAAAGTTAGTGTGCCCGTAGTGATGCTGTCAAGCTACTTTTCGGGTGGCTGCCCTTGCGAGAGTGGCTTGCCGGTACATTTATGCGGCGGTGGTACAAACAATGATGAGGTGGCTGCTATGGCTGCACCACGGCCGCAACTGGTTATCTCAGACGGTGGCGACTGGTCGGCCAATGTACCTGATACTGACCTCCCTTATCTGCAAAAGATTTATGGCTACTATGGCAAACCTGAGCTGGTGCAAAATGCCCACTTCTCGAAAGAAGGCCACGATTACGGCAAATCAAAACGCCTGGCTATGTACGATTTTGTGGCTAAGCAATTCCACCTGAATATCAACGCCGTTAAAGGTGCTGATGGTAAGGTAGACGAGTCGAAAGTGACTATCGAAAAATATCCGGCCATGTACGTATTCGGTCCCAAAGGCGAAAACCTGCCGGCAAATGCCATTCATGGTTTCGACCAGTTGGAAAAAGTTTTTGCGGCGGCTAAGTAAATAACGATCATTTTAAAAGAACAACCACTTATAAAACCAACGAGATATGAATAACAGTCAGTCATCCCGACGTAGGTTTCTCGCTCAAACCGCTATTGCAACCACAGGTGTGGCGCTGTCGCAGAACAGTTGGGCGGCTTTTTTTGCCAGTGCTGCAAAATCTCAGCGTTATAAAGTAGCGGTGGTTGATTTAATGATATTAAAACGGCAGAAGCTGGGTGCATTTCAGTTAAGCAAAGAAGTCGGGGCTGACGGTGTTGAGGTTGATATGGGTGGTTTGGGTAACCGCGAAACATTTGACAGTCAGTTAGCCAATCCCGAAATAAGAAAACAGTTTTTAGATAAAGCGAAAGAGTTCAATTTAGACATATGCTCCTTGGGCATGACCGGCTTCTTCGCGCAATCATTCGCTAAACGCGATGGGGTAGATCGCATGGTGCAAGATTGTATTGATACCATGAAAGCCATGAACGTTAAAGTGGCGTTTTTGCCATTAGGCGTTAATAGCGATTTGTCTAAAAATCCGGAACTGCGACCTGTGGTGATTGAACGGCTAAAGATGATTGCGCCGAAAGCCGAGCAGGCCGGTGTAGTAATTGGTATCGAAACCTCGTTAAGTGCTACCGACGAAGCCAAACTGCTCGACGAGGTGGGCTCAAAGGCTATTAAAAGCTATTTCAATTTTGCTAACGCATTAGATAATGGTCGTGATGTAAGTGAAGAGTTGAAGATTTTAGGTAAAAAGCGTATATGCCAGATCCATTGCAGCAACACCGATGGCGTTTGGCTACAGAATGATCCGGAAATCGATCTGAAAAAAGTTAAAAAGACATTAGATAAAATGAAGTGGGAGGGCTGGCTGGTCATCGAGCGTTCCCGCGATGTAAAAGATCCGCGCAACGTGAAGTGGAATTTTAGTGCTAATACCGCCTATGTCAAGTCGGTGTTCCAAAACGACTAAAGCTCGGGGATGCTACTTTGAAAATATTAATCGCTCAATAGAATTTATAACAAACGCACATGAAATCCGCTTTTAAATATATACTCTTTGCATTATGGATGACTACTGTATCCGTAAATGTTAAAGCAGCGGATATCTACGTTTCAACATCTGGCAGCGATAGTAATCTCGGCACACAGCAACAGCCCAAAGCTACACTAAACGCTGCGTTGCGCCAGGCGCGTGAATTGCGCAGGCTTAATGACGCAAGTATAAAAGAAGGGATACACATCATTGTCTCGGGCGGTAACTATCAACTGAACGAACCCGTATTTATCCGTCCGGAAGATTCTGGAACGGCACAATCGCCAACCTGGATACAAGCGGCGGCCAATCAAACTCCTGTTTTAAGCGGTGGTATAAATGTGACCGGGTGGAAAAAATTAAGTACACACCTTGCAGGCTTACCGGCTAACGCTAAAGGCAAAGTTTGGGTAGCTAACCTGCCTTATTATCAGGGCTCCAGACTTCAGTTCAGGCAATTGTGGGTAAATGGTCGAAAGGCTGTTCGTGCCCGTGAGAGTGATAACAATGATCAAATGAGCCGAATTGTGTCGGTTGATAAAGCCAAGCAGGAAATGTGGATTCCAACCCCATCGGTAAAGCTGCCAGCAAAAGCAGGGCAGATGGAGTTGGTGATTCACCAAATGTGGGCTATTGCCAATCTGAGGGTTAAAAGTATCGCTACCGAGGGTAACAAAACCAAACTGACATTTCAGCAGCCAGAAAGCCGCATCCAGTTCGAGCATCCCTGGCCCGAAGCCGTGATTGATAAAAACAATCAGAAAAACGGAAACTCCGCCTTTTACCTGAACAACGCGATTGAATTTTTAAATCAACCGGGCGAGTGGTTTGCCGATCAGGAAGCCGGAAAACTCTATTATTGGCCGCGCGCCAGTGAAAATATGGTGCAAGCGCAGGTTACAGTACCGGCTTTGCAAACACTGTTACACATTACCGGCACGGCCGACAGGCAGGTAAGTTATGTATATTTGAAGGGCATTAATTTTGAGTATGCCACCTGGTTGCGCCCATCTCAGCAAGGGCATGTACCGCATCAGGCAGGTATGTACATGGTGGATGCTTACAAGCTGAAAGTTGCAGGTACGCCCGAAAAAGCCGGTCTGGAAAACCAGGCATGGGTAGGCCGCCCCAATGCAGCGGTCGAAGTTGCCTACGCACATCACACAGGTTTTGGACAATGCCGTTTTGAGCACATGGCCTCAACCGGCTTAGATTATCAGCGCGGTACACATGATGATGCCATAAAAGGCAACATTTTTAAAGATATTGGCGGAACGGCTATTCAGGTAGGTACTTACTCGGATGAAGCGATAGAGGCCCATTTACCTTACAACCCTTCTGATCCTCGCGAGGTTTGCACTAACGAGTTGGTTAGCAACAACCTGATTACGGACGTAACCAATGAAGATTGGGGCTGCGTTGGTATTGGCGCCGGGTATGTCAAAAATATCAACATTGAACATAACGATATAAGCGAAGTGTCTTACTCCGGCATTAGCATGGGCTGGGGTTGGACCAAGCTCAAAAATGCCATGAGCAACAATCGCATCTATGGCAATAAAATTCATCGTTATGGCAAGCATCTCTATGACGTGTCGGGTATCTATACGCTGTCTGCTCAGCCCGGCTCGGTCATCGAAAACAACTGCATAGATAGCGTATACAAAGTTCCTTACGCGCACGATATGCATCATTGGTTTTATCTGTATTGTGATGAAGGCTCGTCAGGCTTTACGGTACGTAACAACTGGTGCCCGGCAGATAAATTTTTGCAGAACGCCAATGGTCCCGACAATCATTGGACTAATAACGGACCACAGGTCAGCCAGGAAGTAAAGCAAAACGCGGGTTTACAAAAAGAATATTTAACGTCTTTGAAGTATATCGCTCCGGCAGATAAGCGCGAAGCCATCAATTACGTAGGCTATGACATTAAAGCCGATAAGCCGCAGGTAATTGAGGTAATTGCAGAGCAGGGACAGACGCCGGATGTAGCCAAAGTGAAAGACTTATGCATGCGCAACGGCATTCCGGTTTCGGCAATTTACCAGTGGCAAAACAGATTGACCATATTCGGCAACATTCCAAATGCCGAGCGCATTGCGCAACAGCTTAAAAGTATGTTTAGCAGCGCTGAGGTAAAAAGTTACACTACACCTTTTTATACTTTTAATGCTCAACAGCACTGCGGTGCTGGGACAACCGTAGCTAGAGAATGGGATAATATTGTGTTGACAGCCAATTTGGTAAGTGACGTTAAAAAGCAACAGGAATATCTCGATTACCACGCTACCCAGTTTCAAAAATGGCCGGAAGTAGCAAAAGGATTTTGCAACGCCAGTTTTCAGCAACTGTTAGTTTACAAAAACGGCAGGCAATTAATGCTCATCATCAGTATAACCAAAGGCGAAAGCCTGGATAATCTCAATCCCAAAACCTCAGAAAACAACCCGCGGGTAGACGACTGGAACACCATCATGAAGCAATACCAGGAAGGCGTAAGCGGTACTAAACCGGGCGAGGTTTGGGTGTTTATGCAACCGGTAAAACAATCTTAAACATTATACAAACTAACACCACCTATCATACAACCCATGTTAAAATTAGGCATCTTAGGATTAGGCGAAGGCCGCAGCACCATGTCGGCAGCGCTGCAAAGCACCAAAATAGAACTGGCCGTGGTATGCGATCGCAACCTGGACATGTGTAAGCGCCGCGCCAAGGAGTTTGGCTTCGATAATTATACTACCGACTATCAGGATATGCTTAACAATCCTGAGATAGATATTATAGCCATCTACACGCCCGACCATCTGCACGCCGATCACATCAAACAGGCACTGTTAGCCGGTAAACATGTGGTTTGTACTAAGCCGTTGATCGACGACCTGAGTCAGGCTAACGAGCTGATAAAAATTTCGGCCCAAACCGGTAAAAAGGTGTTTGTAGGTCAAAGCTCACGCTTTTTTGAACCGGCCAAACGTCAGCAAAAAGATTTTAAGGAAGGTTTGATAGGAGAACTGATCACCATTGAATCGCATTACCATGCTGATCATCGCTGGTTTTTGGAAAAAACCTGGGCTTTAGAGGATGCCTTTAAATGGTTATACGGCGGCTTAAGTCACCCGGTAGATTTTATCCGTTGGTACTTGCCCAACATTGAAGAAGTAATGGGTTATGGCATGATTAGCAGCAACGGTAAAACTGCCGGACTGAAGAATCATGATACCATGCACTTTATATTTAAAGCTACTGATGGTCGCATAGCCCGGGTAAGCGGAGCCTACACCGGACCCACACAGCCCACCAAACGCGACAGCGGTATGACGGTTATTTTGCGCGGTACTGAAGGTGCATCGCAAGCTGATTACCATGAATTACGTTACTCGGTAACCGACAACACCGGCGAAGAAAGGATTGTACATTGGGGCGACAGCACCATCAAATATTATTTCCGGTTTGAAGGCCAAAGCCACCACGCCGGTGAGTATCAAAATTACTTAGAGTATTTTGCTGATTGCCTCGAAAGCGGCGAAACTGCCTACCCGGACTTAAAAGAAGGCATCGGCACTATTGCCTTATTACAAGCTATGGACCGTTCGCTGCAAACCGGCATGCCTGTAAAGATTGCAGACATCTTAGCTGAGTTTGATATCAATGCCGATGCTTTAAATACCGACACCAATACCCATGGGTAATATTTTACAACATTTAACCACTTTAGATTATGCTATTGTAGTCGCCTACGTAGCTATTCTTCTTTTTTTAGGAATCCAGGCTTCGTTAAAGAATCGCAAACGCGGCGATGAAGAGACCCTGTTTCTTGGCGACCGATCGCTTAAATGGCCAAGCATTGGCTTTAACATGTGGGGCACCAACGTAGGGCCTTCTATGTTAGTGGCGTTTGCCGGGGTAGGCTTTAGCACAGGTATTGTAGCGGTCAATTTCGACTGGTATGCATTTCTATTTTTGATGTTGCTGGCATTGGTTTTTGCACCGCGTTACCTGGCAGCTAAAGTGAATACCATGCCCGAGTTTATGGGCCAGCGTTACGGCGAATCTACCCGTACTATCTTAGCCTGGTATGCTTTAATTAAAATACAAATCTCTTGGCTGTCGTTAGGCTTATACGCCGGCGGTACGTTGGTTAGGCAAATATTGGGCATCCCGATGTGGGAATCGGTCATCGTACTGGTAGCGTTTGCGGGTTTATTTACCTACATGGGTGGGTTAACGGCCATTGCTAAAGTAAACGTATTTCAAATGCTTTTGCTCATCGGCGTTTCCATCATGCTTACCGTGCTCGGCGTTAAACGTGCAGGCGGGTTGTCATATGTTTACAATCATGTACCAAGCCATTTCTGGAATTTGTTTCACCCGGCTTCCGATCCTAACTACCCATGGTATGCTATTATGCTGGGATATCCCGTGGCAGCCGTAGCTTTCTTTTGTACCGATCAGTCAATGGTGCAGTCGGTGTTGGGTGCCAAGAACCTGGAGCAGGGGCAGTTGGGCGTTAACTTTATTGGCTGGCTTAAAATATTGTCCTTACCGCTGTTCATCTTCACCGGTATTTTGTGCCATATCATTTTTCCCGATTTAAAGGACGAAAACCTGGCGTACATGACGATGGTGACTAACCTGTTTCCTGCCGGTTTAAATGGGTTGGTTATTGTAGTATTGATTGCCGTTTTGGTAGGTACTATTGGTTCGTCGCTTAACTCTTTGAGTACTGTGTTTACGATGGATATCTATGCGGAGCGGATCAATAAGCAAGCTACTAACAAACAGCTAATCAGCGTAGGCCGATTGTCGATCATCGTTGGCTGTATTTTATCGGTAGGTGTGGCTATCGCCCTTGATAGCATTAAGGGACTTAAGTTTTTTGATGTTTTTCAGTCGATATTAGGTTTTATTGCACCGCCTTTGTCGGTGGTGTTTTTGCTGACCGTGTTCTGGAAACGTACCACGCGCTCGGCCGTAAACACTATTCTGTCGGCTGGTTCAGCTTTTAGTCTTTTGGTAGGCATTCTTTATTTGTGGGTTTTCCCTAAAGATGTATACCATTTCTGGCCGCATTACTTGATGCTGTCTTTCTACGTATTCGCGTTCCTGCTTATCATTGGTTTACTGGTTTCACTGCTCGACCGTAACCCTCAGGTTTACATTGCCAGTTTGCAAGAGGAAAGAGATATGCCAAAAACATCATCCAAGGTTAAAATTGCCTGGGTGTTATTAACTTTAGTGATGATTGGCCTTTACATCATTTTTAACGGACATTAACCTGATGAAGAAACTGATACCTCAATTTTTATATTCCTCAAAAGCAGCACAAAAATTCGCATTGTGCTTTGCCATGATTATAGGCGGGGCTGCCGAAATTAAAGCCCAAACCAAAGCTACCTGGATATGGTATCCCGGCGATTACGAAATTTGGCTGAGCAACAAAATGCAAAACCGTCGTACCGAACGTGGTTCCTTTTTTCCGCCGTTTTGGAAGCTGGATAGCCATTATGTGCTGATTGATTTTCATAAAGACTATAACCTGAGTTCGGCCGAAGAGGCGGAGATTGCCGTTGAAGGACAGTATAACCTTAAGATAGATGGCAAAGCTGCTACCGGCTATCCTAAAACTATTACGCTACCTGCAGGTAAGCACCGCATCAGCCTCAAAGTATATAACCAGGGCAGTGTACCGGCTGTGTTTGTAAAAAGTCCGCATGTGGTATCAGATACCTCTTGGCTGGTAACTTTTGAAGATAAAGAGTGGATTGATGCTTCGGGTAAAACCTCGGATGTATCTGCTACCCAATATGTACCCGCCGGTGCCTGGAATTTCAATGCGGCAACATCAACGCCATCACAATTCCGCTTACCAACAGTGCCGCAAAAAGCCGTAAGTCAGGATAAAAAAACCAAGTCGATTCTGGTTGATTTTGGTAAGGAAACCTTTGGTTATGTAAAACTGCACGGTGTTAAAGGTAAGGGGAAAGTAACCTTATACTATGGCGAATCGAAAGAAGAGGCTTTAGATACCAAAGGCGGCGAATTGCTGGATATTGTAGATGCAGATCAGCAGCACTCCGGTGATATTACTTTAGACGGTTCCCGCGCGTTCAGGTACGTTAACGTGCAGTATGACGGCGATGTGAGTGTCAACGATGTGTCGATGCTGTACGAATACTCGCCGGTGGAGCAGCGCGGTAGTTTCCGTTGTTCTGATGAGCAGATTAATAAAATATGGGATGTTGCTGCTTATACCATGCAGCTAAATACCCGCGAGTTTTTTATTGACGGTATTAAGCGCGACCGCTGGGTGTGGTCTGGAGATGCGGCACAAAGTTACCTGATGAACTACTATCTGTATTTTGATTCGCCTACTGTAAAACGCACTATCAGTGCCCTGCGTGGTAAAGATCCGGTAACCAGCCATATCAATACCATTATGGATTATACGTTTTACTGGTTTATCAGCATTTACGATTACTACCAGCATAGCGGCGATAAGGCTTTCATCAAGCAATCATATCCTGGTATGCAAAGCATGATGAACTATTGCTTATCGCGCCGTAACACCGACGGATTAATGCAAGGGCTTTCGGGCGACTGGGTGTTTATTGATTGGGCCGATGGCCTGAGTAAACAAGGCGAGGTAAGTTTTGAACAGATGCTGCTTTGCCGCAGCCTGGAAAGCATGGCCTTGTGCGCCAATATTATGAATGATACTAAAGGTGCCGAAAAATACAGTGCCTTAGCTAAAGACTTAAAGGCTAAACTATTTAATTACTATTGGAATGCGCAGAAGCATGCCTTGGTACATAGCTGCGTTGATGGTAAGCCTACAGACAACGTAACCCGATACGCTAACATGTTTGGTATCTTCTTCAACTATTTTACCGAAGCACAAAAGCAGGACGTCAAGAAATACGTGTTGATGAATGATCAGGTTCAAAAAATCACCACACCTTACATGCGTTTTTACGAGCTGGAAGCGTTGTGCGCTATGGGCGAGCAATATTATGTGTTGAAGCAGATGAAAGATTATTGGGGAGGCATGCTTAACCTGGGCGCTACATCTTTTTGGGAAGAGTACAACCCCGACAAGAAGGGGGCAGAGCATTATGCTATGTACGGTCGTCCGTTTGGTAAAAGCTTATGTCATGCCTGGGGTGCCAGTCCAATTTACTTATTAGGAAAATATTATTTAGGCGTAAAACCTACTGCACCTGGTTACCAAACCTACGTCATCGAGCCTCAATTAGGCGGACTAAAATGGATGGAAGGTGCTATACCAACACCTAAGGGCGATATTAAAGTGCATTGTACCACCAACAAAATTAATTTAAGCAGTGCTACAGGTACTGGGGTACTCCGCATTAAGAGCAAAAGCAAACCTGTTTGCAAAGGCGAAACGCTGAAATCATTGGGGAACAATACTTACGAACTATCAATACAAAAAGATAAAGCTTACGCAGTACAATACACTGCTATATAAATATTCATGCATAAATCTGTTTATCATACGTCCGCTTTTTCCAGAACGTTTACGCAAACCTTTTGGGCCGGCGTATTATTAGCTTTATTGCCGGTGGCAGCTTCTGCCCAGTTGGTTGATAAAACTCCGGCTGCGGTGCCTAACGCGCCAACTGTTTTTAATACCGAGCCTTGGGAAGACCCGTTGGTAAGCGGTATCAATCGCGATGCCTCGCGTGCTACCGCGTATTCGTTTAGCAACGTGACCGACGCCTTGCAGGGTGACCGCGAAAAATCGGGCCGAATGATGTCACTGAACGGGCAGTGGGATTTTAGTTTTGCCGAAAAACCTGCTGATGCGCCTCGAGACTTTTACAAAGCGCGTGTATCAGGCTGGAAAAAAATAACCGTACCATCGAGCGTTGAGATGTTAGGGTACGGCAAGCCTATTTACAAAAGTGCGGTGTATCCATTCCGACCGGTTAACCCACCTTACGTGCCGCATGATTACAATGGAGTTGGTAGTTACCAGCGCACATTTACTTTACCTGCCAACTGGAAAGACATGAACGTGACGCTGCATTTCGGCGGCGTAAGTTCAGGTTTTAAGGTTTGGTTAAACGGTAAGTTTTTAGGCTACGGAGAGGATAGTTTTCTGTCGTCCGAATTTAATATCACCCCATACCTTCAAGCCGGCGAAAACGTTTTGTCGGTACAAAACATCCGCTGGAGTGATGGCTCATTTCTGGAAGATCAGGATCAGTGGCGTTTAAGCGGTATCCACCGCGAAGTGATGTTACTGGCGGAACCTAAATTGCGCATTGCCGACTTTTTCTATCAAACCAAGCTGGATAAGCAATACAAAGATGCATTGCTCAGCATCCGCCCTCGGATTGAAAACCTGACCGGGAAAGCCATAGCAGGTTATCAGTTAAAAGCGCAGTTGTTTGATAAAAACAATAAAGCCGTGCTGCAAAAACCAATGCAACGCAGCGTCGAAAGTATCATCAACGAAATTTATCCGCGACTGGACAACGTTAAGTTTGGTTTGCTCGAAACTAAGGTAAGCAACCCCGCCAAATGGAGCGATGAGCAGCCTAACTTATACACGTTAACGCTTTCGTTAGAAGATAGTACCGGTCGGGTATTAGAAGTAAAAAGCTGTAAATTGGGTTTCAGAAGCATTGAGTTTTCGAAAACTGACAGCAAAATGCTCATTAACGGCAAAGTGACTTACCTGTACGGCATCAATCGTCCGGACCATCACCCGATTAAAGGCAAGGCCTTGTCGCGCGAAGATATTTTGGAAGATGTGCGTACCATCAAGCGTTTCAATTTTAACTGCATTCGTACCAGCCATTACCCTATGGACCCTTACCTGTACGATCTATGCGACCAGTATGGTATTCTGGTGATTGACGAGGCTAACCTCGAAACCCATGGTTTAGGTTCTAAATTAAGCAACGATCCTAACTGGACCAGTGCTTACCTGGATCGTGCCACTCGCATGGTAATGCGTGATAAAAACCACCCGAGCATCATCATGTGGAGTTTAGGCAACGAGGCTGGTCGCGGCCCTAACCATGCTGCCATGGCTGCCTGGATTCACGATTTTGATATTACCCGTCCGGTTCATTATGAGCCTGCACAGGGTACCCCGCAAGCTGAGGGGTATATTGATGTCACAGACGCCCGTTACTTGAAACCTAACGACCATTCGCACCGTTTGCAAAACCCTATTGATGAACCGTACGTGGATGTCGTAAGCCGCATGTACCCGGCCCTATACACCGCACCGCTATTGGTTAATCAAAAAAATGGTGATAACCGCCCGATATTCTTTGTGGAGTACTCGCACGCCATGGGTAACTCCAATGGTAACCTTAAAGAATTATGGGACCAGTGGCGTGCCTCGAAACGTGTAATCGGCGGTGCCATATGGGAATTTAAGGACCAAGGCTTATTAAAAACAGATTCGGCAGGTGCGCCTTTTTATGCTTACGGCGGCGACTATGGCGAAAAGTATTTTGACAATTTTACCATTAAAGGTACAGTAGCTTCAGACGGTCGGCCTAAAGCAGCCATGTTTGAATGTAAGCACGTTTTTCAGCCTGTAACCTGCGAACTGGTAGATGCATCTAAGGGTTTGATCAAGATTACTAATCGCCATGCAGTGCAAAGCTTGTCAAATTACAGCGTGATGTTGCAATTACGGCAGGATGGCCACTTGGTAATGCAGAAGCAATTACCTGCGTTTAATTTAGCTGCGGGAGCTGATACGACAATCAGCCTCAAATCTTATTTGCCGCCTTTGAAATCCGGATCTGAGTACCTGGCTGACATTCATTTTTCTTTGATGCAGAGTACACCTTGGGCTGACAAAGGCTACGAAATTGCATCAGATCAATTCAGTCTGACACCTATTGTTGAGCATAATAAATTATCGTCGTCAACGGGACAGGTTGCTATGATTGATCACAGCAATGCTTACACCATCAATGGTAAAAGCTTCAATATTAGCATCAGCAAACAAAACGGGGCGCTGGTATCCTATAGATTGAACGGGCAGGAGCAAATATTTGCACCGCTACTGCCACATTTTAGCCGCCCAGTAACCGATAACGATCACCGTGGCTGGAAAGCCGACCGCAAACTGAAGCCTTGGTTTACTACAGTACCTCAATTAACTAATATCAAAGCAGATAAGCAGGCGGATGGCAGCGTAAGGGTAACAAGCAATTATAGCTTAGTAAACGATAGCGCTGCAACGGTAGTGACCTATACCATAGCCGGCAGTGGCATGGTTAAGGTTGATTATACATTCCATCCCAAAGTAAACGGATTGCCCAACTTGCCTAAAGTAGGCATGCAGGGCGGTATCAAGCGCAGCTACGACCAGATCAGCTGGTACGGCCGCGGACCGATGGAAAATTATATCGATCGTCGTTCGGGTTTCGAGGCGGGCATTTATCAGATGCCTATCGACCAGTTCATGGAGCCATATGCCGTTCCGCAAGAGAATGGTAACCGTACCGATGTGCGCTGGATGTTTTTGGCAGACAAAAAGCAAAATGGCCTCTTAGTAATTGCCGACAGCTTGCTGAGTATGAGCGCCTGGCCTTATACGGAAGCCAACATTGTAGCCGCTAAACATACTAACAAATTAAAAGATGCTGGTTATTTAACCTTAAACATCGATTTAGTACAAATGGGATTAGGTGGTAACGATAGCTGGTCGGATGTGGCTGCGCCGTTGGATATCTACCAGATACCGGCTAAGCCATACCAGTACAGCTTTTATTTGTACCCATACCGGGGCAATACCGAGGGCATTACCAATTTCATCAAAAAAATGAATAATGCAAAGAAGTAACAGACATCTGGCTAACTCAACACTCAGGTTTATTTCCTTTGCGGTCTGCTTATGCTTATTAGCATTTAATAGCATTGGGCAGATCCGTGGAAACCAGATTGCCAGGGTAGATTTAGAGAAGCTTTTCAAAGATCCGCCACCGTCGGCTAAACCTTGGGTGTTTTGGTATTGGATGCAGGCTGCCGTAACTAAAGCGGGTATCACCGCCGATTTGGAAGCTATGAAGCAGATTGGCATGGGCGGTGCCTACCTGATGCCGATCAAGGGTGTGGCTAATCCGCCAAGATCGGAAGAGCGTCGTGTAGGGAAAGAG
>CAJYJH010000095.1 GCA_913775265.1 uncultured Mucilaginibacter sp.
GTAAAAATTGCGGTTGACACTAACACTAAAACATTGGCTGTAGGGGCGTTTGTGATGGGTAGCGGCACCGTCTGGGTGGATGATTTTGATATAAAAGATGTAGCCAAAACAACAGGCGGCACCTCTAAAGATGTTTTAAAGTTTGGACACGAAGTAACTGACCTGGTAAAACGCCGTGCCATTTATGCTGATTCGGTAAACTGGCAAGCCACAGATAAGGGCTTACAGGAGCTGGCTGCCTGGGGCTTAACGATGGATGATAGTCCGCTGATTTTGGAATACATCGTGTCGAGATTGCGGCTCGCCGGCGATAAGCATACCAACTATCAAACTAAAACCATAGCGCAAAATTATGCCACGCGTAACAGCGTTACCGAGCAACCCCAGGGTAAGTTGTTGCCGGGCATTATCGGCTACATCTCGGTACCGGCCTTTGCATCAACCAGCGATACGGCCGGTGTGAATTTTGCTACCCGTATACAGCAATTCATTCGCGATATGGACACCCGGCAGGAAATAAAAGGCTGGGTAGTAGATTTGCGCAGAAACGGCGGAGGCAGTATGTACCCCATGATTTCAGGTTTGGGTCCGTTAATAGGTGAGGGGACGTTGGGATATTTTATTGCTCCCGGCAGTAAAAGCAAAAATGCCTGGATTTATAAAAATGGAAGCTCAGGCGTTAATGGCAGTAAACAATATACTGTCAAAAATGCTTACCAACTGCGCAGGCCCGACAGCAAAATTGCGGTGTTGGCAGGCCCGAATACCGGCAGCAGCGGCGAAATGACCACCCTGTGCTTTGTGGGCAAACCCAATGCAAAGCTTTTTGGTGAGCCTACGGCGGGGTATATTACCGCAAATCAAAGCATCAAGCTTTCGACCGGGGCATACCTTTATTTAGCTACCACTTACGTAGCCGACCGCAACCAAAAGAAATATACTATTAACATACAGCCTGATGTGGTGGTGGAAAAGGGTAAAGATAAATCTTCCGATCCGCCGCTGGAGGCGGCTTTGAAATGGTTGCAGGATTAGGCATTTTATCAATCAAACCCTGGTCGACCTCGAATTCAACTTCCCAACACTTTCCTTCAAATGCTGATGCGCTTCCTCAACCGCCTGCGCGGTAGATGCAAAGCCAAGTGTGCGCAGTTTTTGGCTGGCTGCTAATAAAGCCTTGTCCAGCGTGCGGGTAAGCACGTGGTCGCCCATTACGGATAGCGATAGCAAAAATACATCTTCCACGCGTTTTTGTTTGTCGGCAGGCAGTCGGTCCATTTTAGAGGTTAGGGTGTTTAACACCCCTAAAAACACCTGGTGCTGCATCGACTCGGACGATACCACCAGCAGGTTTTCAAATCCGCCCATCAAGCTCTCAAAAACGTTGTCGCTGTATAAAATTGCCGAACTGCCTTTCTCTTTGTCGGGCTCTTCTTCGGCGCTCAGGGCTCCCAAAATATTGTGCATTACGTTTACACACAATACGCCGGGAGCAGGGTTGGAGTGGGCGGTAGATACGGATGTCCAGGCAATGGTTTCGATCTGGGTGATGCCATAGGCGGCGTCAAAATCAATATCGCGCTGTATATCAAACCGGATGCTTTTATGGATAGCCTGTTTTAGCGCCAGTTCATTATCCTGCCCGTTAACTATGATGGCCAGTTCTTCGCCAATGGCTACATAGTCGCCCACACAACGGTGAAGTATAACTTTACTTTCGGGGCAGTTGTCGGCCACAAAGCCGGCTAAAAACGTGGTATCAATGTCAATAATATAACCGGCCTTTTCGCACACCAGTACGCTGGTTTTGTCGGTACCGGTAGTATGGATAGGGGTGGTAAAGCTTAGTGCTTTCAGTTGCCTTTCGCGGGCGGCCAGTACACGGTAGTATATGGCATTCACAATTTCGGCCGGGCGCATCTGGTTAATGGTGGTGTACATCAACAACACCAAGAAATATAGTGCCAGCGCCGTCAGCAAAAAGGCAATGGTGCCGCCCCAAACCGGGTTAAAGGGCTTGTTTACCGTCGCCAGAATAATCATGGAGTACAGGGCCAGCCCCACAAAAAAGCCCAGGTAAAACTGGTTGGTTTTACGACGCAAAAACTGGTCGAAGACCTGCGCCGTCATCGATCCGGCCGACTGCTGCACAATCACCAGCAGCAAGGTAGTGGTCAACGTGGTTACCGAAATGGTACCTGACACAATAGCCCCCAGCAAATTACTGGTAGCATCGGGATTGGCAAAAATATGCGTCTGCAAAAAATGCCTGACCGGCCGCAAAGAGGCAATACGTTCCTGGTCTAAATAACTACTGAAACCCGCCAGCACCAAAAACAAAATAATAATGACAGACGGCAGCAGCAAAAACTCCGACAGCGCCCTGCGGATCACGACGAGCGGCGAATCATTTGTTTTAATTTTAGGCATATCCTATGGTTAAGCATCAGCAATTAAATTGTAGGCATCACCTTGTTGCGGGTAACACTTTTCAGGATAATTAACTGGTTTAATAAGGATCGGTTTTGTTTTTAGTAAATTGGTGAAGGGTGAGTTCAAGTAAGTCGGTTCTAAGCTTGCTGATTCACCCCATCCCTCTAGGTCATGCCGACGAAGGTCGGCACCCTACGTGCTAAGTGGCACATGGCCGATCGGATTTAAAGCAGCGGCGAGCCTGACCTGTGAGATGCCGATATTCACCGGTATGACCGAATTATTACTTTACTTTGAGTGCCTGATTAACTGCGGCCTGGCAGAGAAATACTGATCATCCTTATATTCTTATACACCCAAACAAACCCTAACACCACCAAACACATCAGCAATACCCATAAGCCGAAATAAGTGTGCGACGATCCCGGCAACACCATGGGCAATAGCGACATAGCATAAGTAGGGGTAAGCTTAAATTTTACGATGCCAATCCATGCTGTCACCAGCACCATATCAATTAACGCAGAAAGCAACAGGTTTTTAAACAAGTAAAGGCTCAGTGTACCTATCAACGCGCCCACAACCAGGCAAAGCACCTGTTTGCCAAATATGCCGGCGGGGTAAACGTCTTTATGTATCGACTCATAACCCACCACAATCACCGGTGGTATGGCGGCAATAAACATCCAGTTCATGGCATAGCAAATCATAATTTACACCGATGCAAAACTTAGGTACAGCAATTTATGCTGATGACTTGGCCGTTTAATTGGCTCGGCTGGTGGTAAGTGTTGATGGAGCAGTCGTATACTCATATACAGTAAAAGCGTCAGAACCAGTATGGCATAAACAAACATCATCGAATCGGCATGGGTGATAACGGGCAGCAAGCCGGTGGCGAATGCCGGGGCCAGCGTGCTTTTAAACAATATCAAAACAGCTACCACCAATACGAGCACCATCACCAGTTTAACCGCCAGGTTCAGCTCCAGCCGGTTGATGAAAAATCCACCCACCGCCGTTAACGACGGTAACAGAAACAAGTGAAAAGGCCTGGCTAGCCATGCGGGGTTTTGGTAAATTAAACAACCGATGTACAGGGCGCTCACCTCGGGCAAAATAATCTCCCTGTTGTTAAATACCATGGCAGCGCCAATCATCAAAAAAATGATGGCGTAGGCGGGGAGGGTTTGATGGAGCCAGTTCTTAACGCTAAGCATGGAGCAATAGTAAGGTTTATTTGCCGGGGTACGGTCATGACTTTAGAAAGCAAATTCAATGTTTAAAAAGAGTTTTATTCATTGGCAGGAGTATTTTGGCGTTGGTAAATTATCAGTAATTGGTGCCCTCACTTATTAGTCACGAGTATCAGCCCGAGCGCCAATGCTACATACTCGCGCCAGTAAAGGAGGAATTTACACGTTATACAGAAGGTTAGCTTCGACTTTTAATTCGCTGACTAATTCTGCCAAATTGCCTAACAACATTGCTTCTTCATTAAGAGGTCGGTCATCAAATGAATCTAAAAAAACATTAATTTCCTCAATTAATGGCTCAACAGTGCTTATCAAACTTTTCTTTTGGCGTTCTCCTGTTTTTTTTATCATTCTGTCTCGCTCAGCGTCATCCGAGATGCTCCATTTTTTCATCAACGGCAATAATATCCTCAGATTTTCCGGTACATTTTTCGACAAGATCTTTTTTGAAATTCTTTTAAAAATATTGGTATTATTTTTAATTAACGAAATGGCATCGTTTACTATTAAAGATAAGTTTCTACCGCTGCGCAGCACAAAAAATAAACCATCTTCTCTTATAGAAAGAGTTTCATCTTCGAGCAATTCTAATTGTTTTATTTGAATGCTAAAGCTTTTCCAAAACAGTTGAAAATATTCACTTAAGAAAGGGTCGTATTTATGGCCTTTTATGAAATCATTATAACTTTCTTTAAAGAGATATAATTGATAAGGGCTGTCCTTAATTTGTATTAACCTGTCAATTGATGAAAGCTTATCGGGATTGTTGATTGACAGTGTAAAATCTGTTTTTGTTTTTATTTGTATTTCATACAGGTTCCCATATTCATCGATGTTTATTTTATAGCTTTTGTAATCTTTAATTATCAAAGCTCTAAACGACTTTACCTTGAAATTCATATTTGAATTATCCTGCGAGCAAATTTTGCCACCTAATTGATTTGAAAGTCTTTTTAATTGATCCATTTATTTAGGTTTAAACACTCCGTTGTTAGAACAAGGTTTATTAGCGAATATAAATCCTGATCTTACATTAGCAAAATTGAAGCGCATCTTTATATGCACAAGTCTTCTTGAGCTTTGATATTTTTTGATAAACAATGTTGTAACAATGATTATATTAGGCACAGAATACCACCGCGACATAAAACTTTAACTAAAACTCCTATAACCGCAATTTTAGTGCGGCTGTCAAGTGCGCAATGCTGACTTAAGCTTACGTTTCAGAAGAAAATACAAATCAGGCACTGGGCGCTCCCTCCGCACTAAGACTTGCGCTAAAATGGGGCTGAAAACATGTATAGATACGCCGGAATGTCCACTATTTTTAGTCGTTGCGCTTGTTTTTAGGTACATAGATATCCAATTGTTTATATTAGTAACATGTTCAGCCTGAAACTCCATTATTCGCTATTTGCTTTGGCTTTTGTGTTAGGTACAGCTTGCAGGCAAAAACCGGTGCAGCATATGTTTTGGACCGAGTATCAACAGCAAAGATTAGTTCATTACCTCGATTCTGATTTGCGAATTTCGATGCCGCAGGAAGAGCAGAGGGTTGCTTTTATCCAATTTTATCTTCAGCGCGTAAAAGAAGAAATCCCGGATGGCATTAATTCGGTGTCGAAAGATAGTTTGCACAATCTAACTGACCGGATTGGCCGGGAGTATGCATTTAAAACGTATGGAGAGGGTACTAAAGTAGCTATGCGGCCTGTATACGAAAAGTGGACACCCCGAATTGAAGACAATTTCAGACAGGTATATGATGAACTCTTTAAAAGCATTGGCCGAAATGACGCAGATCGCTTTTGCCATTGTGTTATCGCTAATTTAAAGAAAACTTATCCCGACTCTGTTTTAATTCCAACGCCAAAGGAACAATTATTGGCTATACGCAAAATTTGCGATAATGAATCAAAGAGGTCGCACTGAGTAGTTTTAGCCAGTGAGCAAATTTGAGTGGGGGAAATTTTTGTTTTTTAATGTTTTTGCTTGATGTATGACGAGTATATTTCTTTAAAATGTCGTTGCATACTGGCATCCCTTTTAGCGCAAGTCTTAGTACGGTTGTCAGGTGCGCAAGGCTAAGCATCAGTAGATTTCAACAAAAAGCACAAGTCAGCCTCAACGCATTCCCTCCGCACTAAGACTTGCGCTAATATGGGGGCTTATGCCGGTTTCTTATTATCTATGCCTGATCGCGTCATTGTTGAGGCAAGCCCAGTAGGTCCAATTTGGGGCATAGGCCTGAAAGAGAATGATGAGGATGCACAAGTTCCTCCGTTATGGCGTGGACAGAATTTATTAGGTTTTGCGTTGATGGAGGTAAGGGATTTCTTAACAACCTTCGGTCATTTTGAACCTTTAAAGATCGATATTGACTTGCCTTGGAAAGCTTACCCTCTAACTGATCCTTTAGATATATTCTGGCGCATGGGTAAGGGTGAGGAGCTATTAAAGAGCTTTCATCAATATTATAATTCTCTATCGGAGCATGATAAAGTAGCTTTCAAGTTTACATATACAGTTCCTTATCGATGGCATGATATGCTTGAATAAGCCGTCATTGTAGCTTGTGTTTAGTATTATCACCACACCACCCTCAGGTAGGTGGTTAGTGTAACAGGGTTACAATTGGCTATAAAGCATGGCGGATGGTTTGTGACAACACAAACCATAGGCAAAAAAAAGATCACTTCTTAGCCGATAAAACACGTTCCATCAAAGCGATCAATGCTTTTCCGTTATCCAATTCAGGTCTCGGCGGTGCATAGCTAACATAGCGACTTTGCTGATCAATCAAAAACTGAGACGGATAACCATTTATACCATAAGTTGTGATGACCGGATGTCTTTCACCCTTGCCTTCGGTGAAAACATTAACGTCGTCCGAAATTTTGTATAAACTAATGCCCTGTTGCCAGCGAGATTTTGTTTGGTCGACCGAAATGTTCAGGAATACTACGTTGGCATTGTTTTTAAAATGTGCTTTAACGGCGCTCATGGCGTTAAATACCGAAGCGCAGGACGGGCAGCCATTATACCAAAAATCGAGCAGTACCAATTTACCTTTAAATTGCGATAGGGATACTCTTTTGTTACTTTGATCGGGTAGGTTAAAATCGATTGCCGGTTTACCCACGCCAAACTTTTGTTGTAATTCATATCGGGTGCGTATACGTTCTTTAAATAATGTACTGTACGGTCCATCCAGGTAATCTTTCGCGCTGAGCGCCATTTGGTCGCCAAAAAAGGAAACCTGCTGAATTATCAGCTGTGCAAGTGCACGTTCCTAAACACGGCCGTATGTTAAAGCTTTAAGTAACTGGTATTTGCCGTTAAAACTGAATTTGCCTCCATCAATATTGCACAGCCGCTGGTAATCAATTTCGTTTTGCTGCAACAGATATTCTAATAAGTTTCTCGACCCGGCCATGCTATCATTCACAATCATCTTCTTTCGCAGGGTAAAGTTTCTGTAATACAAATCAATACCCTCCGGCGATCTCAGCGATGCGAAAAATCTGAATTTGTGGACCTCGCCGTCGAATGTAATGTCGGCACGCAGTATTTGATAAGCCACCGGTGATAAACGGTCTTTGAAAGCGTCCAGGTAATCTAACTGTGCAGCGATGTTCGAGTCGATGTAGGTAAAGTATGGTTGGTAGTTCTCCACCGCAATCTTAACCGGGGGATTAAACCATCTATTGTATTTTTGTGCTGCAGTGTACTGATAATTTGCCGAGGCGGAACCTTTTCCGGTGATGGTAATTTGGGTAGGCAGTTTTGCGTCTATGCTCACATGCAAGCTGTCGCCGGGTTCAATCACCATAAAAGTGAGCTCAGCTTTGTCTGCTTGTAAATTAAAGTATGCGGGCTCAGTCAGCTTAAAATTGAACTTGAATTTGCCTTGCATCAGATCCTTATTTAACGGTACGCTCTCTGTAACATTGATATATTTAAACAACTCGAGATCTGCTTTACCGCCGGATAGGCTTCTAATTTCACCTTCGATGACAGTGTTTTTAGGCTGGGCAAAAACCGAAGAAGTTAATAAAAACAAGGTTATGATGAAGATAGGTTTAAGCATACCGGAGGAGGTATATAAGGTTTAACTTTTTTTGAAGGTAAGAAAACTTTGTAGTAAATCATATTGATTGACCGGTAAAGCTTTTTTGTTTTAATTGATTATGCTTCAAACATAAAGAGATTACTTCAGGGCTGAATAGTATAAACTTTATCAGTAAAACAAGCATTCCCCCCCACTACTGACACACCTGTGTCACCACTTTTCAGCGGTTTAATCCCGAAATTAGTGCTACTGATTTAAACCAATGAGATTAAACAAACTGGCCTCGGCCATTAGCCGTGGGGTGTGGCTGATGGAACCGCGCACGGCCCACGGACTGGTACCGCTGGCGCTCCGCTTTTTACACCAGGAGGGCGGCCACATAAACACCCCGCCGCTCGAAATGCCCGCCGCACACCATAACGGACAAATTACCGAAACTGTCACCGAAGGTAATATCTGGAACAGCGTTCAGCCGGGTTCGGTAGCCGTGATTCCGGTAAGCGGTGCCTTGATGAAGGATGATTACTGCGGTAGTCCGGGTACGGATACGTTGTCGGCCTGGGTAAAGCAGGCGGCACAAAGCGGCAGGGTAGAGGCCATCGTGCTTAAAATAAATTCGGGCGGTGGTTCGGTAGCAGGTACGGGCGAATTTGCCGAGGTTATCCGCGAGTCATCTATCCCGGTGCTGGCCTTTTGCGACGGCCTGATGGCTTCGGCGGCGTACTGGATAGGTTCGGCCTGCCAGGAGATTTACGCTTCGCACCAAACGGTGGAGGTTGGCTCCATCGGTACCATGATTAGTTTTATGGATGACACCGAGGCGCTGCAAAAGCAGGGGTACAAAGAGCACGTCATCAACGCCGATACCTCGCCCGACAAAAACCAGGATTATTTTGCTGCACTGGCCGGCAGCTACGGCCGCATCAAGGTAAACATCCTGAACCCGACCAACGATATTTTTATGAATGCTGTGAAAACCAACCGCGCTGGCAAGTTAAAGCTCACCAACGTTAAAACCGACGGCGTGCTTTGCCAGGAACCGTTAACCGGTAAAGTTTACCTGGCGCAAACGGCCATCAGCAATGGCCTCATCGACGGTATCGCCACCCTCGACAGCGTGATTGACCGCGCATTGGAATTAGCCCAATCCCCTAATCAAAATAACGATAAAATGAACGTAAAAAGCAAAGAAAGAGCCGCCGGAAACCAATCGGTATTAGACAAACTGATGAGGTTTGTAAGCGGCCTCAAAGCCGAAGAAACCGGCAAACCCGCTCCCGGCGAAAAACCGGAAGACGAGGAGGAAGAATTCGATCTGAAGAAAAAACCGAAACCCACTAAAGGCAAACCTGCCCCCAGTAATTTGGAGGAAGAAGAACAGGGCGACACCGAGCGCACCGAAGAAGATCTTGAAGACGAAAACGAAGCGTTAAAGCAGGAAATTGAACGCCTGAAAGCTCTGATTGGCAAGCAAAGCGAACTGCTCACCGAAGCCTCGACCGCGTTGGAAGCCTCTAACCGTCAGCTCCGTAAAAACAAAGAAGAACTGAGCAATGATATCCGCTCCAGCTTCATCCCCGAAAACTCCCAACGCAGCAACAAAGCCAAAGCCGAAGCAGCCGTCCCCGGCTTCTTACAACCTACTCAGGGATCATTAGCCGCCAATGCTGTGAAGGCTGCGGTAGCAGGACTCAAGTAAAGAGCCAAGAGCTGAGAACCAGGAACCAAGTTGAGGCGGTGAGTCCGTAAGACGGCAGGTCCATTATTCAGTGAGTCCGTAAGACGGTAGGTCCGTAAGACGGTAGGTCCGTTAGTCCCTAAGACCTCGCAAAATCCCACCACGTCTTTGCGAGGAACGAAGCAATCTCTTTAGGACTTGTAAACGCCGGACAGGTATACATCAGGTTAATCGCGAAATAAGCCCAAACGCTGGCTCGGCTTAAAGAGATGGCTTCGTGCCTCGCCATGACGCGGTGGGGATGGCAGGCGAAGCATAGTAACCTCACTCAGCATCCATGATGAACTTCCCCCAAATTCCTCAATAACCTAATAACTCAATAACTAATCCTCCCCCTAATAACTAAATAACCCAATAACTATTAACCAAAACAATGGCACAATTTACTTTTACCAATAACACCTATGCGGGCGAAGCGCTGGCCGGGTTTATGGCCAGCACCCTGCTCGAAGCCGACTCGGTGAAACGCGGCTTGCTTACGGTGATCAACGATGTTAAATCGCGCAAGCTGATTCTGGATGTCGACGATGATATCGTGCTGCAAAACCCGTCGGGCATGTTTAACGATCAGGGCACAACCGCCACCCAGACCGAAAGCTACCTGGACCCCGTAGTATACGAGTTTATGAAACAGGAGCAGTGGGACAAGCTCGTTAACTCGTGGGAATCGCAAAGCATCAAGCCCGGTGCTTTTAGCGATTACGAAGGCACAATCGACCTGTCCGACTTTTTAGTGCAGCGTTACTTAACCAAAATACAAATTGCCAACGAGCGTTTGTACTGGCTGGGCAAAAGCAATGTACTGGAGGCTTCGTTCTCGGCGGCTTTCCCGGGTTTGTTGCCTAAAATTGCAGGTAACGCCGATACCTACAAAGTCAACCTGTCGGGCAATCCTGCCGCCGGCATGAGCGTTACCGGTATCTCTGCTTTAGGTGTGGTTACCGTAAACAGCACGGCAGGCCTGGTAGCCGGCGACATCATTACCTTTACCGCCGTTGACGGCACCATCGAAGATGATCTTTACGGCGAACTTACGGGTCAGTCGTATACCATCAACAACGTTACGGCTACTACTTTTAAGCTTCAGCGTAACTATAACGAGGTAAACAAACGCCGCAACGCTACCTTTACCGGTACGGCTACGGCAGGTGCGTTTAGCTACATTAATGCGGGCAACGTCATCTCGGTATTGCAGTCGGTTTATGCCCAGTTAGATTATGCCGACCGTGTGCAGCCCGATTTTAAAATCCTGATCCCGTTGCACGTAGCCCTGGCGTACAAAGAGGCGCAGGCGGCCCGCGCACTTAACGTATTGGGCGCCTTTAGCGAGGATAAAAAGCTGGAATACTTAGGCATCCCCTTAGAGCCCATGAACCACTTTTTTGCCAACTGTATTGTAGGCGCCCGCACCTCTAACCTGTTTTTGGGTGTCGACCTTTTGGGCGATGTTTCCGAACTGTCTACCGTGTACCTGAAGCCCTATACCAACGACAACGTGGTACGCATGAAAGCCCGTATGAAAGCAGCCACCGAAGTGAAGTTTTACAACGAGGTGTTCTACTTAGGCGCCTAATTACTAATTATTTAAACCAAACTATATTATGCCCGACTATAACAAAATAACCGCTGGTTTTGCCTTAGGTGCGGCCAGCCCGGTAACCTCAGGTATTGAGGATGTAATTTACATTTTTAACGAAAGCGATTTTACCATTTCGTACGATACTAACAATCCGTTGGTGGTTAATAAACTGGTTGCCGTGCCAGAGGGTACCGGCAAAATTTACAAGTTTGAAGGTACGAATAACAGTTTCAATGCCGTATCAAAAATGGCTAAAACGGCCGTTGGTCCGCGTTACACCGAGGAGGTTGATTTTAACCTGGCCGGTAACACTACCGATATCAAAAAGCAGATACAAGCCATGGGTTATGGCCGCGTTAAAGCCATCATCATTAACAACTACAAATCCGGCGATTCGATGGTGGAGCTGTTTGGTGCCGTTAACGGTTTAATCATGTCCGAAGCCGAGCGCAACGCATCAGACGAAGGTACAGAGGGTGGCTACAAGTTAAAGCTGACCAGTCCTGATAAACTGCGCGAGCCTTATCCGCCGCGCGCGGTCATCATTTCGCCCGATGCTGGCGGAGTGCCTTCGCCAACCAACTCGGTAATCGCTTTAGAGTTGATGTCTAAATAAGTAGCAACCGTTTTTGAGTTGTATTTAGTTTGATGAACAGCGGGGTGCCGCAACGGCACCCTGCTGTTTAAATCATAGGTGCCTCACACCTGCAACTGCTACCCAAAAACTGCCACCGAAAAACAGATTTTTCAAACTGCTACTGCTACCCAAAAACTGCCACCTCAACACACAACAACCCGCAACTCACATCTCGCAACCGTAAGCAGACGTCACCCGCAACCCCAAACCCTCAATCCCAAAATGGCAAAAGAAAAAAGAAACTACGTGCTCAAACCCGGCCGGCATCAGTTTATACCGCGCGGGCACCTCATTACTCAGGATACTACCACAGATGCCGAACTGGCCTGGTACCTGGAGCAAATGCCGCACATTGCGCCGCTGTTTAGTAAAATTAACGGCAGGCGCGTAAATCAACCCAAACCATGAAAACCTACTTACCGCAGATAGAACGCCGTATTATTGTTCGGCCTAACCAAACCTATGGCATTTTAAGTTACGATGCCGACAATGCCTACCCGCAGCGCATGCTCGAGCTGGTGGCCGGCAGCCCTACAGCTAAAGATTGCTGGAATAAGCGGGCTAAGTTTATTGGCGGCAACGGTTTTGAAGAGCAGGGCTTAGGCAAGCAGGTGGTCAACGGTCGCGGACTTACCCTTGCGCGTTTAGACAAAGCCATCAGCGAGGACAAGGGGCTGTTTCGCGGCTTTGGTGTGCAGGTTAACTATAATGCCAACCTCAAGATCTCCGAACTGAATTACGTGAAGTTTGAGGACATCCGCATGGGTAATACCGATAGCCCCGAGTTGTGCGGCAAGTTTGTGCTGTATAACGACTGGGGCCGCAAGACCTGGAAAAACATTATGCGGTCTAAATTTCATGTACTGCACCCGTTTAACCCGGACCCCGAAATCGTAAAACAGCAGATTGCCGAAGCCGGTGGATTGGAGCATTACAAAGGACAGTTGTATTACTTTAACCCCGAGGTAGACGATTATCCGCTGATTGAGGCCGACAGCGTTTGGGAGGATTTTGAAACCGAGGCCGGTATCAAAACCTTTAACAACCGCGAGGTAACCACCGGCTTTTTGCCCAGCACCATGCTGTTTATGAAGGCCCGCCGCGAGGAGGCCGATACATACAGTCCCGACACGGCAGGGTATAACCGTCCGCCCACGCAGCTGGAGCGCGATTTGGGGATTTTTCAGGGAGCTAAAAGTGCGCAGAAGATCATCGTGATTGAGTACGAAGATGAAGATACCCGCCCGGAGTTTAAGCCTTACGATATCCAGAATAACGACAAACTGTTTGAGAGTACCGAAAAGAGCATAGAAGCAAGGATCATCAAAGGCTTTAGCATCCCGCGTGCATTGGTGACTAATGATAAGCAGGGCGGGCTCAACAACAACGGGGCCGAAAAAAAGGAGGCTATCCGCGAGTTTAACGACATTACCGCGCCCGACCGCGCCGACATTGCCGAAGTTTACCAAACCCTGTTTGCCCATTTTTATACCGACATCAACCCCTCGGGCAACTGGAACAAAGTAGCTATCCCGGCCATCGTTGCCGAAGATGCCCCCGGCATCAAAGCCGGCAACAGCCTCAACGACCTGCTGCTGTCCAACCTACCCGCCAACAACAAAACTGCTATACTCATCCACGCCTATGGCTTTAAACCCGATGAAGCGAGTGCGATGGTACCAGTGGAAGCAATGAGTGAATGATAGAATGAGTGAATAGAAGCCAATGAGTGAATGAGTGATTTGCGAATGAATGAATGTTTTCCTGGCTCTTGTCTCTTGGCTCTCAGTTCTTGTCTCTTGGTTCTCTCCTCACCCTGTCATTTCGAGCGATAGCGAGAAATCCTGCTACTCGCGATGAGCTGATGTATAGGCTATCCTCTAATCTTCCCATGCGATAACCCGCGCACCAAACATGATCCGTCAACGACCAACTATGATCAATGAACCATCAACCATGAACTATGATCTATCAACCACCACCCATCAACTCAATAACCTAATAACTCAATAACCTAATGACCCAACCCACCTATCTTATCAACCCCGACACCTTTCTCAGTTTTGAAGATCTGAGCTGTAATGTGAGCGGGGGGCGCATGCTGGCCTTTATCCGCAAGGCACAAAACCTCGACTTGAAACCTTTTTTGGGTTTGCCTTTGTATAGCAGCCTCGTCAGGCAATTTGTGGCCGACGAGCAGGGGATAGCCCAGCTTAAGCCAGATGCTGCCGAAGCTTACCGAACTTTGTGGCTGGGCGGCGAGTACACCGATGCGCACGGCCACGCCATTGCTTACGGTGGTTTGCTGCCCGCGCTGGTGTACTTTGCCTTTGCCCGCTTTGCCGAGGGCGATGCCGTGCGCTTTACGGCATCGGGGCCGGTGGTTAAACGGTCGGAACATTCGCAGGCGCTGCCTTACAAGGATGTGCTGCGCATAACCACCGAGTACCGCAGCATAGCTAATGCCTACTGCAACGAGGCCGAAAAGTTTTTGCAGGATAACCGCGCTGCTTTTCCGCAATGGCAGGTTAATCAGGCCAACCGCACGGCCCGGCAGCCCGGTCCGCGTATTAGCGAGGTAGACCGCACCCGCTTTAATAGTAACACACCGTATGCCCTGGGCTGCGGTATTATTAACCCTTTTATATAAACCTAACCCTATGGCCATAGCAGGCGTTTACACACCCAACGTGGTGCCGCTTTATGCCGTTAGCGGCGACACCTTTAGCACCCGCTTCGAGTTTACTTACGGTACTTTTGGTAGCTGTCATCTGGATGTTTCGGGCAGTAAATTCGAGATGCAGGTTACCAACGATGCCGGCCTGGTAAAGTTGAGCTTTTCCGAAGGTAATGGTCTGGAATGGCTCAGCAACAGCATGATACGGCTCTACAAACCTGCCGGAAAAATGCACCTGAAGGGCAGATTTACTTACGCCCTGAAACAAACCCTGACCGACGGCACCGTGAACACCCTGATGCGGGGCGACTTCATCATCGAATAAAATCATACCATGCAAGATATCACCGTAAAAGTAGTACGCGAAACCGTGGTAGAGCGGCAGATACCCGGTTACACCAAAACCGAGATGGATGGGCTGATTGCCCGCCTCCGGGCCGAAATTGCCGGCAGGCCCGAACCCGTGATGCCGCCGGGCGCCGTTTTTATAGGCAACCAGCCTTTAACCATTGCTAACCTTATTATAACCGTTTAAACCCCCCTCATGAATATAGAACACAAAGCCCCCCTTACGGGCAACTATAACCGTACCGACCTGCGCCTGGTAGTGGTAGACATGGCCCAGAGCCCCACGCCCGACGGCAACCAGGCCCGCACCATTGCCGCCGCCGACCTGTTTGCCCAGCTTGAACAGGGCCGCGAAGTGATCCCGTTCGAAGCCCTGACCTCGCTAAATTGGAACGTGGCCGCCCAGCCCCGTGTGTACCTCGACCTCGTGGCCGACCTGGCACACATTACCACTAAAAATGCGGCTAACGGTTTTTACTTTGAGCTGCATGCCCGCCAGCCGCAGGGCGGCGGCAAAAAGCTTACTATTGATGGCGTGCCCGTGATGATTAGTGGCACGGGTAATACGCTCGTGATTGCCCGCTACATTGGCGGCGTGCTTGATGTGCATACCGACGCTTCGGCCGAGGCGGG
>CAJYJH010000096.1 GCA_913775265.1 uncultured Mucilaginibacter sp.
GGAATGTCAAAAGGTGCACGGTTACTTTCTGCCAGTGATGATATAAAATAAATTACAAATGCCACCATCAGGTGCGGTGCCTGGAAAATATTCCAGCTTAAAATGCCGCCGACGTGTGTAACATCAATTAAGCCAAAAAACTTCGCTGTCTCGGTAGTCAGCACACCCTGTTGAATAGAAATTTGCTGCAAATCGAGTGTGCGGGAAATCATCACCACGGCAATCAGCGCAAAGCCGGCAGGTATCTCATAAGAAATAATTTGTGCGGCCGACCGCATGGCACCCAGAATAGAGTACTTATTGTTTGAGCCCCAGCCAGCCATGAGTATGCCCAATGTCTCGATAGAGACGATGGCAAATACATAATACAAACCAATGCTGATTTTAGACGGCACTACACCCGGCGCCCAAGGCATACAGGCAAACCCCATATACACCGAAACAAAGATGATCATAGGCGCCAGCACAAACATCACCCTATCAGCTGCCTGCGGTATGATAGACTCTTTTTGAAGCAGCTTCAGTGCGTCAGCCAGGGTTTGCAGCAAGCCAAACTTGCCCGTTTCGGTAGGCCCCAGACGGTCTTGTATAAAAGCAGACACCTTACGCTCTGCATATACCCCAAACAGGGCAAACAGCGAAGCAAAGGCAAAAAGCCCAATGGCTACAATGATATAGATGATGTAACTGCTCAATGGCAACACAGTTTTTGCGTTTGCTGCAAACTTACTACTTCTGCTGTAAATTGAGGCTCACTATTTAGAATAATTCCTATTTAGTTGGTGGAGTAATGGTTCATGGTCATAAAGCAAGATGGCTTTTTCGCATCTTGTTTTATGAACCGTATTTTTTACTTAATGAACAAATTAACAACTTAACTACTCAACAAGTTAACTGCTCACCTAATCCACCTCCCGCTAACCCTTCTTAAACTTATTAGCCAACAGCTGCAACATATCATCGTTTACCGGCTGGGCTGGCTCTTCGGGTTTCCGGTAGGGCTTATGCTGATTACCTCCCTGCGGATGCGGTGGCTTATTGCGCTGCTGTTGTTGCTGAGGTTTGTTAAACGGCTTTGGGAAAGACTGCTTTTTAGGAGCACCCTGTTCAGTTGCAGGTTTGTTAGCTGCAGGCCGGGTGGCTTTATTCTGGTTCCACCGCTGGTAAATTTCTTTAGCCTTTTGCTTGGTGTACAACGAAAAATCGCCATTCATGATCCAGGCAAAATAGCTTGGTTCAACATCAAACACATCCTCTACGCGTTTGCCTTTGTGTTTACCAAAGTTAAACACCTCCTCGCCGGCATCATTGTAAACCATACGGCCTACAAAATCAACCGCGCGCTGCATATTTGTGAACTCGTGTAACGCGGCTACCTCGTTTTGTACGGGGATAGTGCGATTTCCCTTTTTATCAATAAATTCAGTATCCTTATACTTCTCCACCTGGGCAAATAACACCTCCATGGTAGCACGGGTATCAGCTTCGGCCGAGTGGGCGTTCTCAATATCTTTTTGGCAGTAAAATTGGTAAGCAGCCTTTAAAGTACGCTGCTCCATCTGGTGAAAGATGTTCTGCACATCCACAAAATGGCGTCCGCTTAAATCAAAGGCAATGTCGGCGCGCAAAAACTCCTCCATCAACATGGGGATATCAAACTTGTTGGAGTTGTAACCGGCCAGATCACAGTCGGTTAAAAACTCGGCAACCTCAGCACCAATGGCACTGAATGGTTGTAACTCTTTTACGTCCTCGTCGTAAAAGCCATGGATCAACGACGTTTCGAGCGGGATAGGCATACCTGGGTTAACCACCCACCTTTTAGTTTGCTCAGTACCGTCGGGTAAAAGCTTAATAACGGCTATTTCGATGATGCGGTCGGTGGCCAGGTTAGTCCCGGTAGTTTCCAGGTCAAAGAAAGCAAGCGGACGTTTTAAGTTCAATTTCATTTAGCGGGACGTTTTTACAAAGGTCGTAATTATCGTTTAATTCTTTCGTCAGAAAGTTTTTATATTTATCCACGCGGTAGTTTTTAATTGCCGTCCTAAACTTTTTCATGCATGAAAAAACTTTTACTCTCTTTATGGTGCGGTTTAACACTTTGTGCTGCCCCTGCCCTCGCCGACGATTTTCCTTATGGCCAATTTAGCCATGATCAGCTCAAAATGAGCAGTTATGCAAAAGATGCTACAGCCAACGCGCTGGTGTTGAATGAATATGGCAAAACGTGGATCAGCAGCAACGATGGGCTTCCGTTAATGCACGAATATCATGTTAAAATTAAAATATTTAATGCTAAAGGTTTTGAGCATGGCGATGTAAGTATCCCAGTTTACAAGTATGATAATAATAGCTACCAGGAAATAAAAGACATAGAAGGAATAACCTATTACACAGATGAGCAAGGTAACGTGCAACAAAGCGCGCTAGACCCAAAAAAAATTATTACCGAAAACACTAACAAATATTGGAGCCACGTAAAATTTGCTATGCCAAATCTGCGTAACGGCTGTGTTATTGAGTATAAATACACATTTCAATCACCCAATCCTTTAACTTTTAAAAACTGGAATTTTC
>CAJYJH010000097.1 GCA_913775265.1 uncultured Mucilaginibacter sp.
TAAAAAAACATCATTGGCAGATTCAAAGGCCCCCTTTGTTTCAGTCCAGTTGCCCGAGATAAGGCTCATTTCTACGTGGCCGTTATCCAACTGTAATACCGGTATTTCATCCCGCTGTTTGCCAATATAAAATGGTTCCGCCATTTTAAGGCGGGCCGGAAGGTTAACCCATAGCTGCAAAATTTCTAAGGGGCCACCTTGCTGCTTAAACTCGTCGGATGATACTTCGGCATGGATCAGTCCCCTGCCGGCACGCATCCATTGCACGCCGCCAGCCTTAATTACACTTTCGTGCCCACTGCTGTCTTTATGGGCAATATCACCGGCTAATATGAAAGTTACGGTCTCCATACCCCTGTGTGGATGTGGTCCAAACGGCAAACCCTGATTATTAGGTTTGTATACCTGTGGCCCATGGTGGTTCAGAAATAAAAACGGATCGATGTATTGCACCGAGGCGGTCGGGATGGCCCTGTAAGTAATCAGATCGGCTATGGGCGAATAAGCTGCCTGATGTATTTTTTTGATGGTTCTCATTAGCGTTTAATTAGAATTTGATTTGCTGATACTTTATCACAATCAAAGTTCACCTTAAAATGTTTAAACACCATTCGATTGCCCTTGCTGTTTACACTAATTCGTTACTTTTACGGGCACATTTAACTTTATACATGCAATATACTTTGGGTAGATTATTTTGTGGCCTTATTATCACTCTTTGTTCGCTTTCTGCCGCTGCACAAAAAAAATTCACCCTCAGCGGTACCATCAGGGATGCCGCCACCGGCGAAACCTTGATCGGGGCTTCTGTAATCATGCAATCAGCCAGCGGTCGCGTAGGCACTGCTACTAATGCCTACGGCTTTTACTCGCTTACCGGCACCGAAGGTGCCTACAACGTTACCATCAGTTACATCAGTTATCAACCTATTGTTAAAACCATTACGCTTAGTCAGAACACAGTACTCAACATTGAGCTTAAGGCAGGTTCAGAATTGCAGGAAGTAGTGGTGAGAGCAGGCGACCGTAAAAACGAAAACGTGCGCAGTCCACAGATGGGCGTTGAGCAAATTGATATGAAACTGCTGGATAACATCCCGGTATTGTTTGGCGAAAAAGACGTATTAAAGACTATTCAACTGCTTCCCGGCGTAAAATCGGGCGGCGAGGGCAATACCGGCTTTTTTGTGCGTGGCGGCGCATCCGACCAAAATCTGATTTTGCTGGATGAAGCTACGGTATATAACTCGTCGCACCTACTGGGCTTCTTTTCTACATTTAATGCAGATGCCATTAAAAACGCTGATTTATACAAAGGTGGCATGCCGGCTCAATATGGCGGCAGGTTGTCATCTGTGTTAGATGTGAAGATGGACGATGGTAATAATAAAAACTTTGCCATGCAGGGTGGTTTGGGTTTAATTGCCTCAAGACTAAAAGTGGAAGGCCCGCTGATTAAAGATAAAAGCTCATTTATGATTAGCGCCCGCCGTACATATATCGACTTTCTACTCAAGGCTGCACCCGATACAGCCATCAGAGGCAACACGTTAAATTTTTACGATTTGAATGCCAAGGTCAATTATAAATTTAACGATAAAAATACGGTGTACTTGTCGGGATATTTTGGCCAGGATAACATCGGTATTAAAGATTTATTTTCAAACAACTGGGGTAACACCACAGGTACTTTGCGATGGAACCACGTATTCAACAGTCGGCTATTTTCAAACACCTCGCTCATTTACAACAAATACAGCTACAATATTAAGCTGTTAGATGACGTCAATAATTTTGAAGTAAAGTCTCTAATTAGAGATTTTAATCTAAAACAAGACTTCCAATATTTCAGCAACAAACACACACTGCGTTTTGGGTTACAAGGCACCCATCACCGCATTGCACCATCTGATATCAGCATCAGCGGCACGTCGAGCTTTAATAACTTATCCATCGAAAACCGTTACGGATTGGAAACGTCTGCTTACTTTTCCGACGAGTACCTGGTTAACGAGCATCTGACGTTACTCTATGGCTTGCGGGCCAGTTGGTTCGCCTTGTTGGGGCCGGGCACATTCAGTACTTACAATACTGCCGGAGATGTTACCTCGGCAACTACCTACGGTGGCGGTCGCATCGCAAAAAACTATTTTAACCTGGAACCACGCTTTTCGGCCAGTTATTTATTTAACGGCGAGAACTCGGTAAAGGCATCATATAATCGCAACACACAGAACATCCACATTTTGTCAAACACTGGGTCCAGTTCACCTACCGACCAGTACGTGATGAGCAGTAACAATATCCGCCCCGAGATTGCCGATCAGGTAGCTTTGGGATATTTTAAAAACATTAAGGATAACACGTTTGAGTTTTCGGGTGAGGTGTACTACAAGTGGATGCAAAATCAAATTGAGTACAAAAACGCTGCACGCTTGATTGCCAACGCCAATGTGGAGTCGCAATTATTATTTGGTACCGGCCGGGCATATGGTCTGGAGTTGTACGCTAAGAAGCGGGTGGGCAAACTTAATGGCTGGATAAGCTATACGCTTTCGCGCACCGAGCGTAAATTCGATGAATTAAACAACGGCAACTACTTCCCAGCCCGGCAAGACCGTACGCATGACTTGGCCTTGGTTGGTATCTATAAACTCAGCAAACGCTGGACTTTATCTGGCAACTACATTTACAGTACAGGTAACGCGGTTACTTATCCTGCCGGCAAATACCAGATAGGTGGTACCACCACTTATTTTTATACCGAACGCAACGCCAACCGCTTGCCTTATACCAGCCGCCTCGATTTGAGCGCTACACTGGAGGGCAAAGAAACAGGCAAGCGTTTCCATTCGAGCTGGTCGTTTGGATTATATAATGCACTTAATCGCAAAAATCCTTACTCGGTAGATTTCCGTGATGTACCGTCCGATCCTACCCGCACCGAAGCCGTACAAACTTCGTTATTTGGTATCATCCCATCAGTAACTTGGAATTTTAAGTTTTAATAAGATGAAGAAACTTATTTACCTGCTATGTTTAACGTTGGCCGTTTCAGGGCTTTTAACCTCCTGCCAAAAGGTGATTGATATTGATGTTAATACCTCTCCATCGCAATTAGTGATTGAGGGTAACATCACCAACATCCGCGAAACTCAGTTTATCAAAATCAGCCGCTCTGTGGCTTATGCCGCCACCAATGTTTACCCTGCGGTGTCTGGTGCTACAGTTCAGGTGACTGATAATGTGGGAAACACCTATCGCTTTAATGAAACGGCAACAGGTTCCGGTTTATATAGCTTTGGGCCGTTGCGTGGTGTGTCAGGCCGGACGTACACTATGCGAGTAACAGTGGATGGGCAAACTTATACCGCCACTTCCGTAATGCCTACTCCGGTAAGAACAGACTCATTAACGCTGACCAAGATTACCTTCGGCAGCAAATCACGCACCATTGTATCGGTAAACTTTACTGACCCCAGGAATGTAGCTAACCAATACCGTTTTATCCAATATATTAATGGCAGACAGGTAAATCGTATTTATGTGATTGATGATCGCCTGACTGATGGTAACCGCATTAAACAGGATCTTTATTTTGATGATGATGACTTTGAAACTGATAAACTGGTAAGCGGAGATGTAGCGCGGGTAGAAATACAGTGTATTGATAAACCGGTGTTTACTTACTTTTTCACCTTTAGGCAGCAAAGCCGTGGCGGACCGGGCGGCGGTACCACGCCTGGTAACCCGCCATCTAATATTGATAATGGCGCCCTTGGATATTTCAATGCACATACCTTTCAGACTATAGATATTAAAATTCCGTAACTAAAAGGACTTTAATTTTACTATTTACTAATTAAAAGACGATAAATTTGCAGCATTATTAAAACATGCAATGCGTAGCAACGATTGCGTGTAAAAAAATCTGCTGCAATGAGTGAACAGACGGCTGCTCTTTCTTATCCTAAATATTACCTGCGGTTTGCTGTGGGCATGGTATTCTTTTTACCGGGACTGATATTTGCCAGTTGGGCATCTCGCATTGCCACCATACAGCAAAACTTAAATCTGTCTGATGCAGCCTTGGGGGCCATCTTATTTTCTATACCTGTTGGGTTAATGGCGTCGCTGCCTTTGGCCGGATGGATGATATCGCACATTGGCAGCCGCAAGTTGGCTATTATTGGCATTATTACCTACGGAATAGCGTTAATTGGCTTAGGGTACGCACCTAATGTTACAGCGCTCATCGCGTGCATGGTGTTTTACGGCTTTGCCAGTAACACTGTGAATATTGCAGTGAACACACAAGCCGTAGCTACCGAAAAAATTTACGGCAAACCCATTATGGCCTCTTTTCATGGGCTATGGAGCTTGGCAGGTTTTGCAGGTGCAGGTATAGGTACCTACATGATTGGCAAGGGCATTATCCCTCTCCATCACTTCACTTATGTGGTATTAGCTGTAATTTTAGGAATTATGATTTGCCAGCGCTATTTATTTAACGATAGTTCGTCTGGCGATACCGGACCGGCCTTTGCCCTGCCCGACCGTCCGCTCATCAAATTAGGAATCATTGCCTTTTGCTCCCTGATTTGCGAAGGCGCTATGTTTGACTGGAGCGTGATTTACTTTAAAAAAGTTATACATGCTGAGGCTGGATGGATGGCAGCCGGTTACACCTCCTTTATGTGTACCATGGCTCTGGGGCGTTTTGTGGCCGACTGGTTTGCCGAGCGCTTCGGTTTAAAACAAACCCTCCAATTGAGCGGGTTGCTCACAGCATCGGGCTTAATGGTAGCCGTAATATTCCCGCATTTGTACACCGCCATGGTTGGCTTTTTGCTGGTGGGCTTTGGTGTATCATCAGTAGTACCCATGGTTTACAGCGTAGCCGGGCGCTCTAAAACAATGTCGCCCGGCCTGGCTTTGGCTGCGGTATCTACCATTGGCTTTGTGGGCTTTTTGGTTGGCCCGCCGGTGATAGGTTTTGTAGCTGGTGCCTTCAGTTTACGGGTAAGCTTTGTGCTGATTGCTGTAATGGGCTTATGCGTAACTACCCTATCAAGCAAGCTCAAACTTTAATTTGCTACCGGATTGGTTTCATAATGCGGTTCCAGCGTACTTTGTTAAGCAGCGTTGCAGACGAATCGGTACTGAACCAGGTAATCATTGCTTTGCCTACAATGTGATCCTCAGGCACGTAGCCCCAGTAACGTGAGTCGAGCGAGTTGTGTCGGTTATCGCCCATCATCCAATAATAATTCATTTTAAAGGTGTATTGACTCGCCAGTTTGCCATTGATGAAAACTTTGCCATTACTGGCTTGCACACGGTTACCCTCGTATAGCTCAATAGCACGGCGATACAGTGTCATGGTCGAATCATTCAAGGCAATGGTCATGCCCCTTTTTGGCATCATTAACGGACCAAAATTATCAATGTTCCAGGCAAATTTTGAGTTATGCGGAAACACCTCAGCGTCCATTTGCCCTGCAGGATCATTTACCTGTACTACTTTTTTAATATTGCTGTATTGTTTAAAGGCAGACAGGCTTTGATTAGGGATGTTCACAATCAGTGCCGTATCATTCATCTGCTGCAAAACTTCCATTCGCAATTCCTGCAACAGCTTAGGGTTAAGCGTACTGCCATCGGTAATTACCTGGTAAGAGGTTTGCTGGTCGGGAGCTTCGATTGCCGGCTTGCCGTTGATGAAAACGCGGCCGTTAATAATTCGCAATTCGTCGCCCGGCGTAGCCTGGCAACGCTTAATTAAATTAGTACGCACATCAACCGGGCGGTCGTATGCCGGGTCAGCTTCTTCGGGCTTATTAAAAACTACAACGTCGCCTTTTTTAATTTCTGACAGCCCCGGCAAACGGAAATATGGCAGCTTAATGCCATCCCAATAAGTTTTAATGTTATTGCTGGTGATGGTCGATTCGAGAAATGGCACGGCCACCGGAGTCATGGGCATACGCGGTCCGTAATTTATTTTACTTACAAATAAGTAATCGCCGGTGAGCAAGGTACCCTCCATCGAGCCGGAGGGTATAGCATAGGCCGAAAATAACAAACCACGAACTAAAGTTGATGCCACCAGGGCAAACAGGATGGCATCAAACCAATCGCGGGTTTTTGATTTTTTCTCTTTGGGCGATGAATTACGCTTGAACAAGTTAGATATAGGCATATGGATAGTATTTTAGGTGATACTCCCATTCGACTACCTTACCCTCAACTTGTTACAAGTTATTTTATTTTTTACCGGTATTTAAATCCTGATCTGTAGGGTTCAAGATATATTCGTGCTTTTCGCCTGCATGTCGCAATATAAATTTAAGCCGTTCGGTTGGTAAATTCATATCCAAAGCCAGGGTAGCAATAACATCGGGCAGATTTTCCATAATAGTAGGCACATGGCTGCTTTCGGGTAAATCCACCAGGATATCATCGTCTACAGGTTTAATTTTCCAGTCTTTTATATTCGCGTTATTGAGTACTTCAATCCATTTTTCTTGATAGGCATTCATCTCTTTTTAGTTTTACTCATAAAGCACTAAGCGTTAAAAATGTTTTTAAGGGGCATAACTGGCGTATAGCAAGACCCCTCAAAATTAAAGCGTCATGTTAAATCAACAATTTACACGCTAACAATTTTAGCATCATTATTTTTCTTAATTTTGATATTAGATGTATGCAATTGTTGATATCGAGACCACGGGCGGGCATGCCAGCGCTAACGGAATTACCGAAATAGCCGTTTGTATTCATGACGGTAAAGAAGTAATTCAACGCTACCAAACTTTAATTAATCCAGGCAAAGAGATACCCATCTATATACAAACCCTCACCGGCATCAGCAATGAGATGGTACAGGAGGCCCCTTATTTTAAAGAGGTAGCTTACGATATTTATCACCTGATACAAGGGCACATCTTTGTTGCGCACAACGTTAACTTCGACTACTCTTTTGTAAAATATCACCTGGCTGCTGCCGGGTATGATTTACAATGCGCGAAGCTTTGCACCGTGCGATTAAGCCGCAAAATATTACCCGGCAAGACATCGTATAGCTTAGGTAAACTTTGCCACCAGTTAGGCATTGGCAACTCGGCCCGCCACCGTGCCGCCGGTGATGCTGATGCTACGGCCGAGTTATTTTCACTGCTGCTGGAAAACGACATTAACCAGCACATCCCCGAAGCGCTTAAACAACGCTCGAAAGAGCAGGTGCTGCCGCCTAACTTACACCGCAGCTTTATTGACAAGCTACCCCCTACCCCCGGCGTTTACTATTTTCATGACAACAAAGGCAAAGTGGTTTATGTAGGCAAAGCCGTTAACATAAAAAAGCGAGTGGCCAGTCACTTCAGCGGTAACAACTCCGGTGCCCAGCGGCAGGATTTTATGCGCAACATTCACCAGATTAGTTTCCAGGAATGCGGAACGGAACTAATGGCACTGTTAACCGAGGCAGTGGAGATTAAACGCTTGTGGCCTAAGTTTAATCGTTCGCAAAAAAAGCTGGAATTCAATTTTGGCTTGTATACTTACGAGGACCAACGCGGCTACCTGCGCATGGCGGTTGATAAGCGCCGCAAATATTCGGCACCGTTACATATTTGCAGCTCGCTGCTTGAGGGGCGTAATATTTTACTGAGGCTGATTGACGCCTATCAGCTATGCCCTAAGTTCTGTTTCATTCAAAAAAATAACGATACCTGTACCGGAGCTTTACAGGTACAATGCGCCTGTACCGGTCAAGAAAGTGTAGAGGATTATAACCACAAAGTACAGCAGGCTATTGAAGGCTTAAAGCAAACGCTGCCAACCTTTGCCATACGCGATGAAGGCCGCACCAACGACGAACATAGCTGTATATTGATTGAAGAAGGCAGGCTTTACGGCATGGGGTATATCTCGCATTATTTTGAGGTCAACTCGTTGTCTCAATTGAAGAATCACTTAACTCCATACCCTGGTAATGATTATATGCATAATATGATTATTAACCATGCAGAAGAGCATCCGTGGAAAAAGGTGGAGTTTGTGGAGTTGAGGAAGATGGCGTGAGGGAATTTATGATTACACTATAAAATATTGCGAGCCAAGGCAAAACTGCCCTGGCTTTTTTATTTGTGGATAAATTGTAACATTTGGCACAAGTCGTTATCTAAAATTTAATACTAAATTCATCAACTTAAACAACTGACATCCTTTTACCATGCTTAGTATTCGGAACATTGTAAAACAATACGCCGGGCATACGGCCTTAAGCGGCGTGAGTTTGGAAGTTACCGGCGGACAAATTTTTGGCCTGCTTGGGCCTAATGGTGCCGGTAAAACTTCGCTTATCCGCATCATTAATCAAATTACGGCACCCGATTCGGGCGAAGTATATTTCGGTGGCGAAAAGCTGAACCAGTCGCACATTGAGCGTATTGGTTATATGCCCGAAGAGCGCGGCTTGTATAAAAAGATGGCCATCGGCGAACAGATTGTTTACCTGGCGCGCTTGAAAGGTTTGAGCCAGGCCGAGGCCACCCGTCGCATTAAATACTGGTTTGAAAAACTGGAGATCCAAAACTGGTGGGATAAAAAGGTAGAAGAGCTATCGAAAGGTATGCAGCAAAAGGCACAGTTTGTAGCTACGGTATTGCATGAGCCCGATCTGATTATTTTGGATGAACCTTTTAGTGGTTTTGACCCGGTAAACGCCGAGCTGATTAAAAATGAGATACTGGAGTTGAACCAAAAAGGCGCCACTATTTTGTTCTCAACCCACCGTATGGAGTCTGTAGAAGAGCTTTGCGATTCTATAGCGCTCATTCACCAATCGCATAAAATTCTGGATGGACGGATTAAGGATATCAGCAACGCTTACCGAAACAACACTTACCTCATTGAATATAGCGGCGAACAGCTGAATTTTAACGGTACGGAACCTTTCCAGGTATTGGGCGAAAGCACAACCGACGAAGGGCATCTACTACGTTTACAGCTTGATAACACTACCAGCGTAAACAATGTGCTGCAATACTTAATACCGAAGGTAAGTGTTACCCGCTTGCAGGAAGTAATACCGAGCGTTAACGAAATTTTTATTCAAAAAGTCAACCAAAAAAACTAAGCCATGGATAAAGTTTTACTCATTATACAACGCGAATATTTATCACGTGTGCGCAAAAAGGCTTTCCTGATTACCGTTTTCTTAGTGCCCGCCCTCTTGTTAGGTATGTATGCCGTAATGTACCTGCTCTACAAAAACAGTAGTGAAATGAACAGCACCCGCGTAGTAAAGGTGCTTGACGATAGCGGTATATTTGCCGGCAAACTGAAAGACAAGAAGAATTTAAAGTTCGAAAACCTGAACGAATCGTTGTCGTCAGCCAAAAAAGGATTGAAAAAAAACGAGGATGAAATCATACTACTCATTCCTAAAAATTACGATGAGCCTAAAGCGGTACAAGTACTATCTAACAAAAAGCCAAGTGTAGTTACAGCCGACGAGATTGAAAGGCAAATGAATAAAATTGCCACTAACAACTCTTTAGTAGCGGCAGGTATTGATACGGCAAAATTAAACAGTATTCATAGCAGCATCAGCATCAGTGCCCGCGAGGTAACCGAAGAGGGTGATAAAGACTCTAACATCGGTGCTCTTTATGGCATTGGTGTAGCCGGGGCCATCATGATCTATTTATCGCTGTTTATTTATGGCGCTCAGGTAATGCGCGGGGTAATTGAAGAGAAAACTAACCGCATTATAGAGGTGATTGTATCGTCCGTTAAGCCCTTTCAATTGATGCTGGGCAAAATCATCGGCGTAGCACTGGTAAGTTTAACACAGTTTATATTATGGATAATCTTGTCGCTTGCGGTAAGCTACATAGCCAGCAAAAATTTTAATGCACCGCAAAGCCCGTTGTTGGGACTGATTGAAGGCTTAAAAGGCGTTCCGATAGGTAATATCGTGGCTTACTTTCTGTTCTACTTCTTAACCGGCTTTTTACTGTACAGTGCCCTGTTTGCAGCGGTAGGTTCGGCGGTTGATAGTGAGACGGAAACGCAGCAGTTTATGTTTCCGATCACCATGCCGCTGTTGTTTACCTATATTATTTCGGTAAGCTTTTTGGCGCAGAACCCGGATAGTACTCTTGGTTTTTGGTTATCGGTGATTCCGTTTACAGCGCCGGTAGCCATGATGGTGCGGATACCTTTTGGAGTGCCCGAGTGGCAATTGTACCTATCGATGGGATTGATGGTTGTAGGATTTATTTCTACCACTTGGATTGCCTCACGCATTTACCGGGTAGGTATTTTGATGTACGGCAAAAAAGCCAGCTATGGCGAATTGGCCAAATGGTTTTTTTACAAAGAGTAATCCTGCATTGTAATATTTTTATGCCATCCCTGCTGAGTAAAACATCAACAGGGATTTTTTTATTTTTAGCGATATGAATAACCGCGTTGCTGTGATGGATTTGGGCACCAACACCTTCCATTTATTGATTGCCGAGCACCACCCTCAAAAGCTTTTTACCGAAATACGGCACGAGTATGTAGGCGTAAAATTGGGCGAAGGCGGTATTAATGAAGGCACCATTAAACCGGATGCCTACCGCAGAGGCGTAGATACGCTGATTAACTTTGGCCGATTGATTAAGGAACATGGCGTAACGCAGATAAAAGCCATTGCCACATCAGCCATGCGCAGCGCATCTAACGGCCCGCAATTTATGGCAGAAGTAGACGAACGTGCAGGTATCCGCATCGAAACCATCAGCGGCGACCGAGAAGCTACCTACATTTATGAGGGCGTGAAAGCATCAGGCTGTATAGGCAGCCGAAACAGTCTGATTGTTGACATTGGCGGCGGCAGTGTAGAGTTTATTTTAGGAGATGATCGCCATATCCATTACAAGCAAAGCTTTGAAATTGGTGCAGCGCGGCTGATGGCTCTTTTTAATAAAACAGATCCAATCAGTGCTGAGAACATTAATGACCTGCACCAATACCTGAACGATAAGCTATCACCGCTCTTTGCAGTACTACGGGACCATACGATAAATAATCTAATCGGCTCATCCGGCGCTTTTGAAACCTTTGCCGAACTGATAGAACGCAGTAAAGGAAACGACTTTGATTTAAAGCAAACACCGGTTTACCATTTTGAATGGGAAGATCTTAAAAATGTGATCAAAAATATAGTGCGGGCCAATCACGATGAACGAGCGGCTATGAAGGGTATTATCCCTGTACGGGTAGATATGATTGTGGTAGCGTCGCTACTCACCCATTATTTAATGAACAAGCTAAAAGTCAATGGCGTAATTATGTCGGCTTATTCTTTAAAAGAAGGGGTGATAGCTGAGCTTTTTGGCTTACGCAAATTATAAAGTACTCAGGCGGAGTAATTGCTGGTAAACCTTTTCGGTAGGCAAACCAACCACATTTGTATAAGAGCCTTCAATGCGCTGTATAGCAGTAATGCCTACCCATTCTTGTATACCGTAAGCACCGGCTTTATCAAAAGGCTTATAGGTTTGTACGTAGCTTTCAATTTCAGCATCGGTCAGTGTACGAAAGAACACCTGCGAAACATCGTGAAACAGATTATATTCCTGCTTATATAATATACAAACGCCGGTTACCACGCGGTGTACCCGACCCGATAACAGCTTCAGCATCCGTACGGCATCTGCTGCATCTTCGGGTTTGCCTAATATCAGGTCGTCAATGGTAACAATGGTATCTGCCGTTAAAACCGCTTCGTCGTGTACCAGTGTACCATCATAAGCTTTGGCCTTTTTTTCGGCTATGTAAACCGCTACTTCTTCGGGCGTCAGATTATCCGGGTACGACTCATCAACTTCTTTCAAAACAATCTCAAAATCTACATCCATCTGGCGGAGCAGTTCCTGCCTGCGTGGCGATTTAGATGCGAGGATAATTTTAGGAATATTCATGTTTTTGTTGATGAGATTGTAGATCAACAATGCAGCCATCATTGACCTGAATTTAGATGCCTACCAGCTGTAAGCTTCGGCACCCATCCATTTGCCTTGTATTTTCAAGGCTTTTTCTATCACATCGCGGGCACAGCCTCTGCCACCGGCAATAGGCGAAATATACTCGCACAACTCTTTAATTTCTTCGGCAGCATCGGCCGGGCAAACCGGCATACCTACCTGGCGCATTACTTCCAGATCGGGAATATCATCACCCATGTACATCACGTTCATGGGGCTAATGCCGCGCTCATTAATATATGTTTTAAAGGTATCAGTTTTTACGCCTGCACCTAAAAATATATCTTTAATGCCCAGGCTATTTAAACGATAGATGGCAATTTTTGAACGGCTGCCCGAAATTGCAGCTACGTTATAACCACATTTAACCGCCAGTTGCAAAGCATATCCGTCTTTAATATTAAAAGAACGGGTTTGCTCACCAGCCTCATTCACATACACCGACCCGTCGGTTAACACACCATCCACATCAAAAATGAAGGTGGTGATCTCCTTAAATTTAGTCAACAACGTTTTGTAAGTTTTTAATCAAATCACACAATTTTAAGGAAATAATTCAATAAATCCTATAATTACTTATTGATTATCACGCCATTCGTAAACCCAGGCAGATTGTATTTGCTCCAGGTGGCCTTCGTTGGCTTCTTCGCGTGTACCGGCAAAATGTGGTATGCTTAAAACCCAATCCAACAGGTCGGTAAAGCGAATACGGTAAATTTTTGATTCGTCGAAGTTGTCGCCAAACTTTTCGTAAAGGCCCATGGCTATGTCTTCATAGTCGTTCCAGTGAATAGGCAGAGCAAATTTATCGTTGTTCATGATGAGCTTTAAATTTTTATAATGTTGTTTTAACCGAAGATTTAAATTGTATGTACAGGCTTAGTGACCCATAAATTGCGACTGATCCGGGATCAATACCTCAATGTCGCCATCAATAATTACACACTGGCAACCCAAACGTGAATTGATGCGCGGGTTAACGGCACGATCAATAAAATCTTCTTCTTTATCTGATATCTCCTGGATATTGTCCATGCCTTTAGTAACGTAAACATGGCAGGTACTGCAACCACAAACACCACCACAGTTATGCTGTAGTTCAATGCCGTTCTCCAGGCATACATCCAGTACCGATTCGCCTTCGGCAATTGGAAGCTCAACCGGTGCATGATCCGGCTCCTCAAAGCTTATCTTGACTTTAAAAATATCCATCGCGGCAAAAGTAATAAATTTACTTAACGGAGGGTTACGCCTTACCCATTTTGATGATAGCCTGACTTAATAAATTATAAATCGTGGTCAGCTCATCATTCCCGTTTAACAACGTCAGGTGTGCCGCCATTGTTTTTTTATCATCACGGATAGCCGGACCTGTTTGCACTGCAGAAGGGAGATGCTCTTGTACCTTGTCGGCCGTCTCGCTGATCAGTGGTCGCAATAAATTAAAATCAAGCTGATGCTGAGCTAAAATTTGCTGCGATGCATGATATAAATAATTGGGGAAATTGCAGGCGAACACCGCCGCTAAATGCAAAATTTTGCGCTGCTCCGAATTAACAGCGTAAACGCTATTGCTGATACTCGAGGCGAGCTGTTTTAATGTTTCATCCAAACCTTGGTCAGCAGCCTCAATACACATCGGCACCGCTTTAAAGTTAACCTCTTTAGTTTTGCTAAAAGTTTGCAGCGGATAAAGTACGCCTGCCTTGTTTGTATATGTTTGCAGGGTAGCTAACGGTGTAGCTCCTGATGTATGGACGATAGGTTTTTGATGTACAGACAACGCCGAAGCTAGTTCTTCAATTACATCATCCTTTACGCTGATGATAAACAAATCAGTGTCCAGATTTATCTCAGCCAAGTTACATATTGCTTCTGCTTTGATATGATACGCTAACAATACAGCATGATCGGCATTGCGGCTGTAAACTTGCACCACTTGATGACCGGCATTTTTAAGCGCTGCACCGAGGTGAGTAGCTACGTTGCCTGAACCTATGAGGGTGATTCGCATAATATTAATTGGAATATTTTTCTGACCATTGTAGAGGCTTTGGTAAATCAGCTTTGCTAAACTCCAGATGAATCACGCGTCGCTGTTTATCATTTATGGTCCGGTCGGATGCGTGCATTAACAACGGGCGCATAATCATGACGCCTCCGCGATTTACTTTACAAAACACTTCACTCTTATTTTTACGGTCAGCATCATCTAAGCGACATACGCTATTAAGATGCGAACCGGACATCACCTTCAATGCTCCATTATATTCATCGGTATCATCTAAATGAATCCGGATAGTAAAGTTTTGTTCGAGAATATCAGAGGGAGGCTGAACGGCAAACTGATTCTGTTTTGAGGTCCAATGCGTATAACCTGCTACTTCTGCTTTTTGATTCACTGATATTGTAAGATCCTGGTGATAAGCCACGAACCAGTTAGATTTAGCAGGTTTATCAAAATAGATGGATTTAACAACAAAATAGCCTTGTCCAAAAATAGCTGCAATAAGTTCCTTAAGCTTTTTTGTCAAAACTAATGGTGCCGTTTCGGGCAACGTGTTTAAAAATTGCCTGATGGCAAACAGATCATCAGATTTTCTGAAAGTATCAGACTGTGTGTTTGCTTTGTTGATTACACTAAGAATTTTACCTATCTCAATTTCATCAAAAATATTGTCAAATACAGTAAATCCATCTTTGTTTATACTTTCCCGATGCCTCTCAAAATCCATTATAGTCATTTTATAAAGTGCTCAATATTAGTAAAGCCCAAGGGGAATACAAAAACAAACTCTGCTTAAAAGCAAAACCCCTCCTGTTTTCACCGGAAGGGATTTGGATGTGATTACCGAACTACAGCGGCTCTCTTTTTTGTAGGTTGTGGTGTAGCTTTCACCGGCACCACTTTTAACTCCTTGTTCCTACGGAAGATCGACATCAGGAAACCAATCACCATAATGATGGTGCCCGACCAGAAGAAGTTGATATATGGAAACTCGATAGCCCGCATCACGATATATGGCTTTGCACTTTCAGGTTGTTGATAAACCATCAGCTCAAACTTGTTTTTGTCGGGTATAATTTTCGACAAACGTAGTTTTAAACCGGCATCGTCAACTTTGCGCGCAAAGTCAAAGCTGTTGCCGTCCTTAATCATAAATACCGGCTCGGCTTTATAAGACTTCCCGTGCGATACAATATCCAGTATAGCACCCACCGCAACGTCACTATCTCTTAGCGGGATGTTTTGCAGCTTAGGTTGTTTGTTTAAACCGCGTAAAACCATGTAACCTTCTCTAAAACGGATAGTATCGCCAACACTGGCTTCGTACACTACCGGCGGATTGTAATGGCTATCTTCGTTAGCATGGTCGTGGCTGGCTTCGGTAGTACCCGCAGCCATACTCTCCTCTTCTTTAATAGGTGCAGCGGTGATGTGGGTATATAAATCGTGCAGCAGGTAGTGCTTGGTATCAGGTGATGAAACCAGTCCGAATTTAGGGTTAGCCTGCGAATTAGGCATCAGCACAAAATGCTCTTTTACTTTACCTGATGCATCCAACTTTTTATAATCTACCTTAAAATAATGGTTAGGTGCCACCAACGAATCGCCAAAATAAGTAACCTGGTACTCGCCCATCATTACCGGCTCGTTCTTGTAAAGCATGATATTTTCGCGCGGATTACCTGCCTTATCAAAATCTTTTACCCGGATTACACCAGTATCGTTTTGCGAAACCACTTTACTGGTACCGGCGGCAATTAAAGCGCCAACCAGTATCAAAGCAAAACCAATATGTGCCACTGCCGATCCGGCCAGTTTTAATTTTCCCTTTAATGCATCGCCCAGTATTTTGGCGTTTGCCAGCACACCGTAAATAGCGCCGAACATCGCTAAGATAAATACCATGCGGAGCTTGTAAAGGCCAGTGATGTAAACAACAACACCGGTAATTAAGGCTGCCACAAACATGTAGACCAAAGTGGTGATAAAGAAACGGGTAGCGTCGGTCTTTTTATATTTTAAAAATTGCGTAAAACCTAAAAAGATAGCAATAACTACCGCAAAACCACCCTGGAAAATGTTATACAGCGTAATTGGGTTAGCAGGCGGCGCAATATTAGTTTTAAACATGGCATTCCAAACCGGTACCGAAGTGACTACTACCAGCTGCAAACAGGATAAAGCCAAAAATGCTGACCCTACAAACATCCAGAACTCGCGCGAGTAAGTTTCTTCCTCCTTTTGTGAGATAGGTAGTTCTTTCCAACGCCAAACCAGCAGTCCTACCATCAATATCAGGAAGATGATAATATCTGCGACCAAATGCCAAAACATACCCAAGTCGGTAAAAGCATGCACCGAAGTTTCGCCCAAAATACCACTTCGGGTAAGAAACGATGCATACAGCACCAGCACAAAGCTCATCAGCGTTAAAAATGTAGCTGTAAAATAGGCATGACCGGTGTTTTTGAAAACAATCAATACGTGCACCGCAGCAATCAGCACCAACCAGGGGATCAACGAAGCATTCTCTACCGGATCCCAGTTCCAGAAACCGCCAAAGTTTAAAGATTCGTAAGCCCAGAACGAACCCATAATAATGCCGGTACCCAATATCATTACCGCAAACAAAGCATAAGGAATAGCAGCACTGACCCACTCTTTATAGCGGCGTTGCCATAAACCGGCTATTGAATAAGCAAACGGAACCACCATTGATGCGAAACCTAAAAACAAGGTTGGCGGGTGGATGGTCATCCAGTAGTTCTGTAAGGTTGGATTTAAGCCGTTACCATCTTTAATGTATTGTAGGTAATCAGGGCGAGTAAAAATTGGAGCTTCGATAGCCTCACGCAGCAAAATAAAAGGTGAGCTGCCTACACGGCTTCCAAATATCTCTACACCAAGCAGCATGGAGCTTAGTAACACCTGCGAAAGACTAATCACGGCCATCACTGGTTTCTCCCATGATTTGGCCTTCCAGATTAAGATGTTACCTAAAACGGCTTGCCAGAAAGTCCATAACCAGAAGCTCCCCTCCTGACCTTCCCAAAAGCTGGAAATGATGTAATGCGTAGGCAACGTACGCGATGAATGCGCCCAGGCGTAGTGATACTCGAAAAGGTGGTTATAAATAATATGAAAAAGGCAGGCACCAATAGCTACTACCGAAAAAGAGTTGATAAAAAAGCCAAGCCGCCCCAGCTTATACCAAGATTGATCGAGCTGATCTTTTTGGTTGGCAGCATAAAAATAACTAACGGCCGATAAGATTGCCGAGCCGAAAGAAAGGATGATAAAAAGCTGCCCTAATTGCCCTGGTAGCAGGTGCTCGCCTTCAAAAACTTTAGTCATTAAAAAATATTTGAACTAAGCCGCCCGGTTATAAGCTGGCTTGTTTTGATTTATATTCGGTGGTTTCTATTTTGTCTTGCGTGTATTTTGACGGGCATTTCATCAAAATTTTGGAGGCATGAAACTCTTTACCGCGCATTTGACCGGTGAGCACAATTTGCTCTGAGCGCTCAAAATCCTGAGGCTTTGTACCAGTAAATACTACTTTACACTCTTCGCCTTTATTATCAAGCATATAAAAAGAAAAGTAGTTAGCATCCTTAGTAGGTTCGTAATACAATTCTTTACCTTTGTTGAGGTGACCTACGATGTGCAATTCTTCCGTGCTTTTTTTGGCATCAGTAAACGATCCGTAAGTACTTGATGTTGAGTAAGTACTTATAATTACCGCAATGGCAACAGCAATAACAATGATACCTAAGATGGAACTTTTTTTCATGAAACTTTACCTGCTGTAAAACAATTTACAAAAATACAAAACGTAGCGCGAATACAGTTTATTACAACCGATATATCTTATTTAGAACCATTCTTAACCCTACCAAAATAACACTTTAAATGTTAGAATCTGATAAAAAACAAACGCCGCTCCTTGTGCAGGAACGGCGCTTTGAGAATTTATGTTAATACGCTGACTAATTATGGCCAGATACCTAAATTTTGGTATGATACCGCAATTTTGTTAATAGCACCCACAAAGGCTGCTACACGCAAAGTAGTGATACCCGGATTATTTTTGAAAGTTTCGCGAATTTCGTGGTAAGAACGGATCATGGTATCCTCCAAACCTGAATTTACCAATTCTAACTCTGATGCACCTTTAACAATGGTTGCTCTTTGTTCGGGCGTTAACGCTACGCCGGTTATACCTTCTACCATATTTACCAGGTTCAGGTTCGAGTTCTCTTCAAACCGGCGGTTCATACGGCCGAATGATACGTGCGAAAGGTTTTTTAACCACTCAAAGTAAGATACAGTCACACCTCCTGCGTTTGCATACATGTCAGGTACAATGATGCCGCCATTTTCGTAAAAAACAGCTTCTGCTTCGGGCGTAGTTGGACCGTTAGCACCTTCTACGATGATCTTCGCCTGGATATTGCGAATATTGTCTATAGTAATCTGATTCTCTAATGCAGCAGGTACCAGAATATCACATGGTTGCTCCAAGCCTTCGCCTGAATTAGTAAACTCGCGGGCAGCACCTGCAAAACCTAAAATTGAACCTGTGGCTTTGCGATGCTGGAAAACAGCCTCATAGTCTAAACCGTCTTCGTTGTAGATAGCACCTTCAAACTCGCATAAGCCAACAATTGTAGCACCAAACTCTGAAAGGTACTTAGCTGAGTAGTAGCCTACATTACCTAAGCCTTGTACTATTACTTTTTTACCAGCTAAGCCCGGCATTAAGCCAATGCGCTGCATGTCTTCGCCTACGCTTACACACTCACGTGCAGCAATAGCCACACCACGACCGGTAGCCTCACGACGACCGGCAATACCGTGCAAAGCAATAGGTTTACCGGTAACACAACCTAAAGCATCACCCTGACCAGGGTTCATGGTAGCATAGGTATCAGCAATCCAACTCATCTCGCGCTCGCCCGATCCGTAATCCGGAGCAGGTACGTCGATGCTTGGGCCTAAAAAGTTCTTTTTGGTTAACTCTACGGTGTAACGACGGGTAATATTTTCAAGCTCCTGTACAGTATAATTTTTAGGGTTGATTTTAATACCGCCCTTGGCGCCACCAAACGGAACATTTACAATAGCACATTTATAGGTCATTAAAGCGGCCAGTGCCATTACTTCATCTTCGTTCACCATTTCGCTGTAACGTATACCACCTTTGGTTGGCGACTGGTGATGCGAGTGCTCAACACGCCAGGCATCAATTACCTCGAAACCATTACCCTTACGTATAGGGAAACGGAAACGGTACACGCTGTTACACGATTTAATCTGATCCAGCAAACCCGAATCATGCTTGGTAAATTGAGCAGCATGATCGAAGTTATTGCACACGTCACTAAAAAAGTGGGTGTCCTGATCAGAAATTATTAGATCATTCATAATTGATATATTGAGTAAATAATTGGTAAGAGTATCTGCACGAGAAGTTAAATTGCTTAGGGTTTAATTTAACAATATCGCAAAACAAAAAAGGTTTTTAGTCTTTGTTCTTTTCGAGCTTGTTTAAGCGCTTATCGAGCGTAAATAAATAAATGGCCAGTCCAACAAATACGATAGCAATGGTAACAACAACAACATAAATTTTACCCGAACTACGCATCTGATCAGCCATTTCAACATCTTGCGCCGAAGCAACAAAGTTGGTTGCTAATAAGACAGCCAGAAAAATCAGTTTTTTTATCATTACTTATATCGAATTTTGCTTGTTCTCAATTAAACGTATACGGTAGCGCAGAGTTGCAACCCAAACACCTAAAAATATCCAGCCAATGCAAGCCGGGTAAAATACCATACGCATATTGTTATCCATATCATATCGGCCAAATGCAGGGTTACCACCATTACCGGGGTGCAAAGAATCAGTCATGCGAGGCAGGATAAATAGCAACACAATCATGATCGGGAAAGCGAAAATGTTGTATATGGCCGATATACGGGCGCGTTTTTGATCTTCGTCGATGGCGTTGCGCAACACCAGATAAGCACAATACAATAAAAAGGCTATGGCAGCACTGTTTTGTTTAGGGTCGTTGCTCCAATATTCGCCCCAGGCAAACTTTGCCCAGAGCATACCGCTCAATAACCCTAAGGCGTAAAAGAATATACCTGTGTTTACGCTTTCTACAGCAATCAAATCATACTCTTCACGGTTGGTTGCCAGATATTTGACGCTATAAAACACCGAGATACCAAATACAACCAACATGGCCATCCACATAGGTACATGGAAGTATACATTGCGTATGGTTTCATGCAAAATGGGCAGCCTCGGCACGGGTAGTAAAAAACCAGCTATCATGGTATAAAATACCAATATAACAGCTAAAATTTTCCACCACGACTGATATATAAATTTCATAGTTTTTAAGCGTGCAAAGGTATAACAAATTAAACAAATACTATGTATGCATAGCATTGTCTGGGTTAAAATATGGTTACTTTAAGTAAGGTGGTGTGTAAGATGCCGATGGCACGTAATCAACCGGCAACAGCTCAGCCACTTTACTTTTAGACCAGGTGCCTTCGAATAATGTGCTTTGTGATGACACCACTGCACCATTGTTATCAAACATTGCGTAAGGCTTATACAGAGTTACGACACTTGTTTCAAAGTTCTCCATATCCAATGGACGGTAGATATCCTTAAAATCCATGGTTTCGTGTTTCTTGGTGTAAATAACATACAGGCATTCCGGAAAAGAAATACCATACAAGCCATTACGATCAGTTGGACGCACTACCTGATCGGGCATAATTGGCTGGCGGTATAACTTTTCCTGATATTTAGGTAACTCATACATCCTCACCCAGTAATTAAGCGAGTCGCGATTGACCATTTGAAACTTGTCTATTTTGCGCTGTATCAATTCCTGAGACGGGCGTTCGGGGTTAGGCCTTCGAGCCAGGATGTTCATGATAAACCCTTCTTTGGCATAGTTGCCACTTACCAACGACCTGAAAAAATGCAGGCTCGATCCGTAATAGGTATCTTGCCGCTTTTCTTCCCACTTACGCTTTTGCGCTTCGCTGCCAGGCAAATCTTCGTACAGTAGCCTACCCTGCCACGATATTAAATTGTTCAACTTGTCGGCTTTAAACGATTTAAGCAAAAACTTTACCCGGTAGCCTAAAGCTTTATTTTCGATATTGATAAAATCGTACGAAAAAGCTTCCAGCGTTTTTTTTGAACGACGATAAATTAGCGTAACGTCGTGCGGGTTGGTGATTTTACATTGCTTGGCGTTGGCGGATGTTCCTAAAAACTCTGTAAGAAACATGGCGTAATTATTTTTCCAATTGGCATTATCGGTCACAATAACCTCGCCCAATTGCATTACCTGCGGCTTAAGCTCGGCATTAATAGTCAATTGCTGACTACCCACCAACACTTGCTGCGTTTGCTCCTCATAACCAACCGAGGTCGTTACCAGATCATACTGACCGGGCCTTATGCCTCGTAGTGTATAAGTACCATCTTCGGACGTGGTTGTACCCACCGTAGCATTGCTTAAAAACACGCTTACTTTAGCTAACGGTTCTTTGGTATCGGCACGCAGCACCCGACCGGTAATGATACCCGTTTGCGCCAACAAAAATACAGGAGAGAGCAATTGCAGAGCGATGAATATTATGCGGCGCATGGATATTTTAAAGGCTTGTTGACCAACAATGATGGCACTGCCAAAAGTAATATTTAAACGTGTTTTATAAAATAAATTGTGGCTAAGCTTAATCTCGCCACAGGTATGGAAACAAGATCAATGAAATAGCAATTACGATAACGTTGATAGCTGCCAGCACGCCGAAATTGCCGTAAGTTAAACTACGGTCTATCCCGTCCATGGCACTTTTGCTGATTTTGACTAATAGCATGATTACCGGCAGTATGACCGGAAAACTTAATACTGCCATCAGTGTCCCGTTGTTGCCAGCCTTGGCGGCAATCGCCGACACCATAGTGAATACCGTAGAGAAAGTAATACCACCAGCCAAGACCACTAAAAAGTACCATAATGTATCGCCAATAGTATTGGTAAAAAACACCATATATACCAGCAAAGCTAAAAAGCTAAGCAGGCTCATTAATAACGCATTGTATATAGTTTTAGATAGCAAAATAGCTTGCGGACTGGCAATAGTGTAATAATAAAGCAATCGGCTCTTACTCTCCTGCAAAAAACTTTTAGCTATAGCATTTACCGCGGCAAATAAAATAATGATCCAGAATAACACGTTCCAAACCAGCGGATAACCGGAACTGCTCTTGAAATTGGGTGTGAGGTTAAAAGCGATGTAGCAGACAAAGACCGTTGAGGCAATGTACAACAACACACCGTTAAATGCATATTTGGAGCGCCACTCGAGTATAATTTCTTTTTTTAACAGGGCAACAGTTTGGCGCAACAAATTCATCCCTGCAAATATAGAAATTATTAACTTTGACTAAGGCCATGCTTACGCAGGCTGTCAATTGCTTACTATGCCTGTTTATCATCATCCAACGCCTATAGGAACTGCCATCATCACCGAGGAGGATGGTTATGTCAAAGCCATATCTGTAACTGGTGACGACCGACCGGAAAACGCTGAAGCGCCTACCAAAGTTATGATGATGGCAGTTAAACAACTGGATGAGTATTTTGCCGGTAAACGTTTGATTTTTGATATGCCGTTGAAGCCCGAGGGCACTAAATTTCAGCAAGAGGTTTGGCAGCATTTGCAAACTATTCCTTTTGGTAGCACAGTTACTTACACACAGCAATCCAAACAAATGCAGCAACCATTGGCCATCAGAGCAATTGCCGCAGCAAACGGCAAAAACAAACTCTGGATCGTGATACCCTGCCACCGGGTAATTGGCGCAAGCGGCGAGCTTACCGGTTATGCCGGCGAAATTTGGCGAAAAAAATGGCTTTTAGAACACGAAGCAAAAATAGCCGGGATTGGCCAGCTAAGTTTATCCTTGTAGCACTATTTCAACGTAGGTACTTCATCAAGCAAACGCTTCATTTTCTCGTGAAGCTGATATGGTTGAAACGGTTTAGACAATACATCATTCATACCTGCGGACAAGGCCTGTTGCTGCTCATGATCGAAAGTAGCTGCCGATAGCGAAATGATAGGTATGCTGCGCTTTGGTTCAGCAAAGTGAATACGAATATGCTTGGCCGTTTGATAACCATTTAACTCAGGCATGTGGGTATCCATTAAAATAATGTCGTAATTGTTTTCGTTCAGCCTGTCAATTACTTTTTGCCCATTCTCTGCAATATCAACATTTACATTCCAGTCTTTCAACATCTTGGAAAGCATGAATTGATTGACTAAGTTATCTTCAGCAATCAGCACATTTACATCGTTAAAAGGCTCTAACCGCCCTTGCTCTACTACATTGATCGATGCAGGCTGAATTACTTTTTCTGTTACCTTATACCAGTTGGTAAATGTAAAAGTACTGCCCTGCCCTAACGTACTGGCTACGGTTAAGTCACCGCCTTTTAATTCAACAAGTTTCTTTACAATGGTTAACCCCAGTCCGGTACCACCGTATTTGGTAATAGTGTCAGATTCGGCCTGCTCAAATGAGTCAAATATCTTATCTAACCTGTCTTCGGCTATACCTATACCGCTATCTTCCACATTAAATTTAACCCGTACGTTATCATTTATCCGTTGCACAACTACTACCTGTAATTTTACAAAGCCTCTTGCTGTAAATTTGATGGCATTGCTTAGTAAGTTTAAAAGTATTTGGTTGAGCCTGAGCGAATCGAGCAGCAAAGTTTCGGGTATTGCATCGTCAATTTCCAGTATTAACTCAATACCTTGCTCATCAGCTTTGTACTTCAGCAAATCGAACACAGAATTTATTACCTGCCGCACCTGGCTTGGTTTGGGTATGATGCTAAACTTACCTGCTTCAATTTTTGATATGTCAAGTACGTCATTAATAACGCCTAACAATGACTGCGACGATACTTCCAGCAAATCTAAAAACTTACTTTGCTGTTCGTCAAGGATGGTTTTGCGCAGCATAGATGTGAGACCAATGATTCCATTAACAGGAGTACGCAACTCGTGGCTCATGCTTGCCAAAAAATCTTCTTTAGATTTTCGTGCTTTGTCTGCAGCTTCTTTAGATTTAATCAGATCCTGTTCATAACTTTTTTGAGGCGAGATGTCGCTCATATTTAGATACAGCACTTTGTTGCTGTAAGTAATACGGCATTCGGCCCAAACTATTCGCTTGTCAAAGGTTTCGAACGGGAACTCGGCAACGGCAAGGCTTACATTGTTGTTTACGATGCTCGATAGCTTATCTCTGAACTTCTGTTGTTCTGACTCAATAACCAGGTCAACAATGCTTTTCTGAAGCAGTTCATTTGGCTGGTAACCCAATAATTTATGTACGGCTGGGTTGATAGATTTTAGTCTGAAGTATTGCGGGTCAACTGTAGCAATGATGTCTGCAGAATTTTTGACCATGATGGCATAACTCTGCAACTCTTCATTTTTAGCTTTTATTTCTTCCTGCGAGCGAGCCAACTGGATAAAGGCATCAACCTTTGCAGCAGTGATATATGGATCTAAGGGCTTATACAGATAGTCGACCGCGCCTGTACCAAAACCTTTTACGGCATATTTGGCCTCTTTAGAGATAGCGGTAACAAAAATGATTAAAATATCTTTAGTGCGTGGATTAGCTTTAAGCATTTCCACCAGTTCAAAGCCATCAATATTAGGCATCTGAACGTCCACCAAAGCAATACTGATCGGGTTTTCCCAGGCAATGCGTAATGCATCGTTTGGCGATGTGGTAGACATCAAATTAATATCATCGCGTTTAAGCAACGCTTCCAATGCAATGATATTTTCTTCTTTGTCGTCAACAATCAGTATGTTAACAAGACTCATAGTTTCAACGTAAAATTATAAAAAGTATCGGCTATATGTGTAAAAACTGATAAATATCCTCCACATCCAGTATCAATTCAGCCGCATTAATATTTAAGGCAGCTTTTGGCATATCAGCCATTTCAGCATTTGCCGGGTTTTGTACGATGGTTAAAGAACCCTCATTCCGCAATTTTAAAAGGCCCTGTGCGCCATCCTGATTAGCGCCTGAGAGGAGTATAGCCGTACATTGACCTTTAAAGGTCTCTGCAGCGCTCTCAAACGTAACATCTATAGATGGTTTTGAATACCACACCGACTCAGACACATCTAAGCTAAACTGCAACTTGTTTTCAATAAGTGTGTGATAGTTAGCAGGGGCTATATAAATCGTATTGTTTTGAATCGGATCTTTATCGCATACCTCACGGAGGTACATACGACTATGATCGCCAAACAGTTTCTCAATTTCTGAGAAAAAATTTTTTTTCCGGTGAATAACGATGATCACAGTTTTGCCGAAATCTGGTGGCAGCGTTTTTATGATACGAAAAAGTATTTTGAAAGACCCAGCCGAGCCTCCCAGAAGCAGCACTTTTGAGTTGTGCCACCGCTTTTTCAAATCGTCGTTAAGCTCCAATTTTTTGGTATATATTTTCTTTTGAACTGATGGTTTTAAAACGCTTCTTAAATGCGTCCGACCGGATAGCTTCTTTACTACCTAAGCATAAAAAGCCTAATGGGCACAAACTGCGATAAAACAAATCGAGTATTTTTTCTTGTAAGGCCGACTCGAAATAAATAAACACATTGCGGCAGCTAATTAACTGAAATTCATTGAAAACGTTATCAGAAATCAAATTGTGTACCGAAAACAATGTATTCTGCTTAAGCTCAGTATGAATGGTTGCTGCATCGTACAAAATAGTGAAATGATCAGTGATCGTACCTGGTAACCCTGAATACTGATAGTTTTCGGCGTACGATTTTATTTTACGCAGACTATAAATTCCTTTTTTAGCTTCTTTTAGCACCTCCGTGTTAATGTCTGTACCGTACACAAACGACTTTTTAATCAACCCGGCTTCTTTTAATAAGATGGCCATCGAGTAAACTTCTTCGCCGGATGAGCAGCCAGCACTCCATATTTTTACATGCTGAAATGTAGAAAGATACGGCAAAACCTGATTATTGATCGCCTTATAAAACAGCGGATCTCGGAACATTTCGGTCACGTTTACTGTCACCTCTTCCAAAAAATGCTGAAAAAAGTCCTTATCATTAATCAGCAAGTGCTTCAGATCGTAAAAGGATAACCTCTTAAGCTGTAATATACGAGTAAGTCTTCTTTTTAATGAGGCCTTTGAATAGCCCGAAAAGTCAAACCCATATAATTTCTTTATTACGTTTATTAAATCTTCAATTTCATGAGGCTGCAACAGGTGCCCCTCTTTAGCATCTTCTATCATGTATTACCCCTCTAACCACAGCTGCATCAATGATATCAGCCTGTCCATATCGATGGGTTTCGTGATATAATCGTTAGCACCGGCCGCTAAACATTTTTCGCGGTCTTCTTTCATAGCCTTCGCTGTTAATGCTATTACAGGTAACTTATTCCATTTGTTTTGCTTACGTATCTGGCGGGTAGCTTCGTAGCCATCCATTTTAGGCATCATGATGTCCATCAACACAATATCAACGCCTTCAATGGCTTCCAATTTCTCTAAGGCCTCATCACCGTCGTTAGCTATTTCTACATTTAAATCGTACTGCTGTAAGGCACTGCTTAAGGCAAAAATGTTACGCATATCATCATCTACAATCAGCACCTTCTTGCCTTTTAAAATTTCTTTGCCCTTTGCAGGTGTTACCACCGCCTTATTAGTTGATGCAGCTTGCGGAGCAGGGTGGGTACTTACTTTATGTAAAAACAGGTTAACCTCATCAATCAGGCGATCGGCCGATTTATTGGTTTTCATTACCATGGCATTGGCATACTGCATCAGGCGGTTAACTGATGTTTTATCCAACTCCATCGCCGTATTTACAATAACTGGTAAAGCAGCAAATCGGTCTATAGCTTTAATGCGATCCAATAAATCCAGGCCTGATTCGTCGGGCAGGTTTAAATCCAGGATCACACATTGGTAGTCGTTAGTTTTAAGCATATTAAAGGCCTGCTCACCAGTAAAAGCCTGGTCAACCGTAATGCCCTGCTTCTGCATCAATTCTTTAAGTGCCTGGCTTTGTGCCTCATGGTCTTCAACCAACAGTATTTGCTTAAATTGAATGCCACTCTGACTCATCAAATCAGTAAAGAGTTTGTCGAGTGTCTCTGTGTTAATCGGCTTTTTCATGAAGCTGATTGCTCCTTCACGTCGAACCTTATTGGCAGCCGCCTCCCCTGCCGACATTAAATGTACCGGAATATTTGCCGTAACTTCGTCAGCCTTCAGCTCCTTTAAAATCTGCCACCCATCCTTGCCCGGCAACATAATATCTAATATCACCGCATCGGGCATTTTTTCTTTGATAGTTTCGACGGCATGTGTGCCTTCGCTTACCATGACAGTGTCATAGCCATGATCGCGGGCATAGTCGTGTAAAATATCTGCAAAGTTGCGGTCGTCTTCAACAATTACCACTAAAGGCACCGAACGGCCGGGTGCTATTACTGCGCTTTGTGCAGGCTGCAAAAAGTTATTTAGCTGATTATAACTTTCTACTGTAGGTAAAACCGGCTCATCGGATGGTTTGGCAGCAACCTGGGTTGCCGAAAACGGAATTGTTAACACAAACTCGCTACCTACGTTTACCTCGCTGCTTACACTTATTTCGCCGCCTAACAAGAACGCGAGTTCACGGCTGATGGACAAGCCTAAACCTGTACCACCGTATTTACGGCTGGTAGAACCATCGGCTTGCTGGAATGCCTCAAAAATAAGCTTTTGCTTTTCGGGCGCTATGCCAATACCACTATCCTTAACAGCAAAGCTGATGGTATTTGGCTTGTTGCCCGGCTTGGCATTAACGCTAATTACACCATGCTCTGAGGTAAACTTAAAGGCATTCGAGAGCATATTTTTAATTACCTGCTCCACGCGTACCTTGTCGGTAAATACGGTTTCAGGTAAATCGCGGAAGTTGGTGGTAAACTTGATCTGCTTGTTACGGGCAACCTCGGCAAACAACTGTTCCACATCTTTTAATATCTCAGCCACCTCGACGTCATCGTTCTGCATTTCCAGCTTGCCCGATTCAATTTTCGATAGGTCGAGGATGTCGTTAATGAGCGTAAGTAAATCATTACCGGCGTTGAATATTACGCTGGCATACTTAATCTGGTCATCGCTCAGATTGGCGGTTTTGTTGTCTTTTAATATACGCGCCAATACCAGGATGCTGTTAAGTGGTGTGCGCAGCTCGTGGCTCATGTTGGCTAAAAACTCAGATTTGTATTTACCTGTAGTTTCCAGCTCGTTAACTTTCAAGTTGATGGCTGCACGAGCTTCTTCAATGGCCTGGTTCTTTTCTTCAAGTAAACTGGCCTTTTCTTCCAGCTCAGCATTGATGGTACGTAACTCTTCTTGCTGAACACGCAGTTCTTCTTCCGAGGCTTGCAGCATTTCAGTTTTGTTCAATAACTCCTCGTTAGTTACGCGCATTTCTTCCTGCTGCGCTTCCAGCTCTTCGGCTTGCTGCTGCGTTTCCTCAAACAAGTCGTGCATAATGGTGCGCGCTTGTGCGGTATTGATGGCAATGCCAATATCATCTGCAGCGGCCAAAATGTAATCGTGCTGAGACGGAGTGATCTCATGCTGATAGGCAATCTCCATCACACCGATTAACTTCTTATCAAAGAAGAATGGCACAATGAGGATTTCGGCAAGTTCTTGGTTGATGATCGAAGTTTGCAGCTGAAGCTTATTGTTTAGCGTGCCTTTAATAGTAGCTGCTTTCTCATCCTTAGCTACTTGCCCTAACCAGCCTTCGGACATGCTAATTACTTTTTTTACCATGCTTACATCATGGAAAGCATAGTAAGAATACAGATTTAGCTGCTCTTTTTCGCCTTCATATAAATAGAAAGTACCGCTCAGGGCATCGGTATAACGGCAAACCTCTTTCAACACATTATCAGACAGTTCTTTCTCATTCTGCTGGCCCTGCATTTTCTCGTTCAGCTCTCCGATCCCTGTAAGCAACCAGTTTTTATTCTCGTTTTCGGCTAATACCTTGCCCAATTCGATATTGGCATCCTTAATCTCTGCCTCTATTTTCTTTTGCTGCTCAAATGTCTTTTGAATGTATATAAACAATACAATAATTATAATGAGGAAAACGACGGAACCGACTGTGATAGTGAGGATAGTAGCACTCGCAGCAGCTGCCGTTTGTTCTTTACCAAAACGCAAGGATTTACCCTCAACCAAATCAATTTTGTCTAACACGCTGCGCACATTGTCCATCAACGCTTTACCGTTAATGAGCATATCACGCTTCACCATATAGTCTAAACCATATTGATCACGAGTTTCTATATTGGTTTTCATGAGCGCGAGCACGCTGTTGGCAGACGCAGATAAATCACGCACATTACCTTGTTGATCCGCATCTTCGCTCACTAAATTTTCTAACTTGGTAAATGCCTGGTTTATTTGAGGCAGAGCAGCATTGTACGGATCTAAAAATTTCATTTTTCCGGAAGCTGCGTAACCACGCATACCAGTTTCGGCATCAACCAAAAGTTGGAGGATTTTACGGGATGTATTAATAATTTGCTGACTATGCTCTACCTGTGTTTGGTTGTTTTTGAGCTGATTGATGCTGCGGTAAGAGAAAAAAGCTACCGTTAAAACCAGCACAATAGAAAAAGCAAACCCGGTGAGTACCTGGGTACGGAAATTTAATTTAAACATGTATAGGTTAAAGATGATGCTTTAACGGAATAACCACACCAATGGTTTCCGTTATTCAAAACTAAGGATAAATATGTAAAAATGTTTAAACAGAAATATCAATCAGCAATTTGATGGTGTTCAATGTAACGTTTGATAAACGTTTAGCAACACGACAGCTAACCCTCACTATTGATAAAACCGACGAAGTGGGACACTGATCTTGACGGTGTATAGTGAGATGCAGGCTTATTAAATCTCGGCTTATCTTAAGCCAAGCAACGACATATCAGACACTCAAGTCAGCCCTGATGCTTTTATCCGACTTAAACGTACCAATAACGCTTAGCACAGCACCAGCAAACAACAAGTACCAGCCCCATTTAAACTTGATCAACTTAGTCAGGAAACCGGCCATCACTTTAAATGGTATAAAGCTAAAAGTAGTGTTAACTTTAAGTTGCGCGGCAATATAAAAGAGAACCGTTAACGCCAGTGCTGCCCAGGCGGCAACACGTGCCAAGCCCTGCTGCTTTAACATAATGGCTATGATACCAATTACAGCAACTAAAAGCATCACCATACCATAAGGCTTGTTTAAATCATAAGCGTCCCAGTTCAGGATACCGAATGGCCGAAGCAAAGGGCACCAGGTGGCGGCCATGAAAATTACGAACCCAACAAATGACAAATAAGCTTTTGGTTGCATGGTATAGGTTATAAATATATCAGGTTGTTGATGAATGATCACCATCAACCTGATACTGAACGTTTAATATTTTAAATGACTTTGCCGAAGAATTACTTGGTGATTTCCATTTTCTCAGCAAAGTGGGCACAGTAATCGCGCAGATCTTCTACAATATTCTTTTCGCCCGTGGCACGTAAAAAGCTGTCGCCCATCGTTTGTAGGGTTTCAAAAAAGAACTTTTTCATCTCATCTACCGGCATATCCTTGGTCCATAGGTCAATACGCAGAGTATTTTTGTAGTTATGATCCCAAAGGGCCAGCATAAAAGACTTAACGGGCAGGGCCTCCTGATTCTCTGAGTCGGTTGATTGCCAGGTAATATTTTGCGGAACGTTGTTATCGTCAAGATCAACTATCAGTTTTATTTCAGCTCTTTTCATAGAAGTTTAATGTCTAACAAGTAAATAAATAACGCCGGTGAGCAGTATAAAGCTCATCTCTACCAGCCAAAGCGTTTTGGTTTGCGGAAAAAAGTTTCTAAAAATCAGGTCTAAAAACGATGCTACAATACCGAAAAAGAAAAATACCAGTGCAATAGTGCCTGTCCACTGCTTTAGGTTGTTGCCGGTAACACTTACCGGTTTGTATAACCAGGTAATTAAAGCAAGCACAATAAAAAATGCCGTAGCAAAATTTAAAGGTGTAAGTCTGAATTTCATTATTTTCTTTTTCGGATTGATTTACCACGGGTTGTTTTCGGTTTGCCGTGTTTTTTAGCCAACTGCTGTTTATGGCCAAGGGTTGGCTTTTTTTCCACCCGTTCCTTCTTTTCGTGAAATGCACCTTTAAACTCCGGGTTTTCACGGCGTTTCTGCATATCAATCTCACGGTTTTGTTCCTGCCGTTCTTCGTAAGGCGTTTCTTCCACAAAAACATCTGCCGGTAAAGGCAACACCTCAATAGGCTGACGAATCAGCTTCTCTATTTTTTCCAGGTAATATTCTTCGGCCGGGTTACAAAACGTAACGGCCTCCCCTGCCTGCAAAGCACGACCGGTACGACCAATACGGTGCACGTAATCTTCAATAACGATAGGCACATCAAAATTTATGACGTGGCTTACGTTACTTACATCTATACCGCGGGCCGCAACGTCAGTAGCTACCAGTATTTTAACCTCATCGGTTTTAAAGGCGTTGATGGAATTGATACGGGTGTTTTGACCTTTATTAGCATGCAATACTTTTACCTGCTCATCATTAAACTTGCGCACCAAAAACTTGTACACATCCTCTGCAGAGGTACGTGTTTTACAGAATACAATCAGCTTTTTAATCTCCTCGTCCCTGTCCAACAGCTTTTTAAGCAGGTTGATTTTGGTTTTGATGTTAGGTACGAAGTACAGATACTGACTTATAGTTTGAGCCGGTGTGGCCTGCGGAGTAACTTCAACAATGGTGGGGAACTCTAAAAAATTACCTGACAGCATTTGGACTTTATCAGACATGGTAGCCGAGAACAAAAGATTCTGCCTTTTACGCGGTACCACTTCTAAAATACGATTGATCTGAGGCATAAAGCCCATATCCATCATCTTGTCGGCCTCATCCAGCACCAATACCTGTAGAGGTTTGGTAAGGATATGACCAGCCAGATAAATGTCTAGGAAACGACCAGGCGTAGCTACAATAATATCCACACCTTTTTTGATGTTTTCAATCTGCGTTTTAGGGCCTAAACCACCGTACAGAATTACCGTACGCAAATCGGTATTTGCGGCAAATTGCCTGATGTTTTCTTCAATCTGCATGGCCAGTTCGCGGGTGGGCGCTAAAATTAATGCCCGGGCATCATTGCCCTGCGCATATTTGAGCTTCATTAGCAGCGGTAACACATAGGCCGCCGTTTTACCCGTACCGGTTTGCGCTATACCCATAACATCCTGACCGTTTAGTATAGGAGGAATGGCTTTTTGCTGAATTGGCGTAGCTTCTGTGTAACCGGCATCGGCTATCGCATTTAAAATTTGCCGGTTAAGTTTAAAATCTTCAAAAGGTACGCCCATAGCGCGCAAAGATACAGTTTAGTTGCTAAGTTGTAAAGTTGAGCCTTAATGCGCCTGTTTGTTTGACATTAGCAAGGCTTAATTTTCGCTGTTATCAAAACATCAAACTACGAGTTAAGTAATTTTTTAATTATGGTTTATTAAAATAAACCTGTTACATTTATAACACAAATGCATCAATGCCGTAAAAGGCTCATATCAGCTATTTTAAAGCATAAAACATTTGCATAACGCCTTGAAAAAGCAAGCGACTGAAAAACGCTTTGTTGTGTTGAAGACCTGAGATATGTCGAAATCCTTATCAGCCTATGTGCCGTCCATTGACGGTTTGCGCGGAATATCCATTCTGATGGTGTTTATAGCTCACATTGGTTTTGAGCGTATTGTACCGGGCGGCTTAGGCGTTACTATTTTTTTCTTCATTAGCGGCTACCTGATTACCACCCTGCTGATTGACGAATACACGACTCATCAGGATATTGATTTTAAACTTTTTTTTACCCGCAGGTTATTGCGCCTTTATCCGCCTTTGCTGTTTATGCTGGTACTATATGGCGTTTATATAGCGTTTACACATGCTAACTTTAATACTGCCGAGCTTTGGGCATCTTTATTTTATTACGAAAACTATTACTTCTTTAACCATCCATTACATACATCGCCCATCTGTAAAATACTGTGGTCGTTAGCTGTAGAAGAGCATTTTTATTTACTCTTTCCACCTTTATTTTTAATACTGGCCAAAACGCCCAAATTTTTTGTCAGCGCATTGGTATTACTACTATTTATACCATTAGCTTTCAGGATAACCGGCACGATGATGTACGGCAACAGCGGCGATATCACTGAGCGGTATACCTACTGCCTGACGCATACCCGTTTTGACTCGATCATATACGGTTGCCTGGCCAGCCTGTTATTGCACTTAAATGTATCAGGAACCTTTGCTAAATTACTGGCCGACAAAAAGATTTTTTCGCTGGCTTTAGCGGCCATTATCGGATGCCTGTTTTATCGTAATGAGTTTTTCCGTAACACCCTTCGTTATTCGGTACAGGGGCTTTCGTTATTTGTCATTATACCGGCTATCATCAACATTAAGGCTTACAAACCTTTAAAAAGGTTTTTATCTTCAGCTGTTTTGGTATGGATTGGCCGGCTGAGTTATGCTATCTATTTAACGCATATGATTGCCATTAGTACCCTTTCATTCTTGCGCGAGGGCAGACATCCTATCATGTTCTACGTTGCTGTTACTACGTTAACCGCCCTGTTATCGGTAAGTTGCCATTTTCTTATTGAAAAACCTTTCGCGCGTTTAAGAAAGCGTTTCAAACCCAACTATAAGTTGGTAGTTGCCTGAGGGTGCGTTAACATCTTGCGTCGGCAGTCAAATCAGTTAAATTACAATTCGATGTTTTTCATTTTTACGACTGATTTTTGATTTCCTCGTTTACCTTTGCTGCATGGCGACTGTATTAATTAAAGCTGCTACGGTAGTAAACGAAAATCGCCGTTTTGTAGCCGATGTATTGGTTAAAGACGGTTTTATTGAACGTATTGATCAATCCATCAACAGCCCTGCCGACCAGGTAATTAATGCGGAAGGTTTGCACCTGCTGCCGGGATGCATAGATGACCAGGTACATTTTCGCGAGCCGGGCCTGACTCACAAAGCTGAAATATATACCGAAGCCCGGGCTGCTGTAGCGGGGGGCATTACCTCCTTTATGGAGATGCCTAACACGGTACCGAATACGCTTACACAGCAACTACTGGAAGATAAATATGCCATAGCCGACCAAAAATCGTTAGCTAATTACTCGTTTTACATGGGTGCCTCCAACGACAACCTGGATGAGGTATTGCGTACCGACGCGGCTAACGTTTGCGGCATTAAGGTTTTCATGGGTTCGTCTACCGGTAATATGCTGGTAGATAATCCTAAAACGCTGGAAAATCTATTCTCCAAATCGCCCCTGCTAATTGCCGTGCATTGCGAAGATGAGCAGACTATTAAAAACAATTTAGCTCATTACAAAGCCCAGTTGGGTGATGATATTACTATCGACTATCATCCAAAAATTAGAAGTGCCGAGGCTTGTTATCTCTCCTCTTCAATGGCAGTTGAACTGGCGAAGCAACACAACGCGAGGCTACACATCCTGCATATTTCTACCGCTAAAGAAACTGAGCTATTTAGTAATAATATTCCCTTAAAAGACAAAAGAATTACGGCCGAAGCCTGCGTGCACCATCTATGGTTTACAGATGAGGATTACGCCACCAAGGGTAATTTAATAAAGTGGAACCCGGCCGTTAAAACGGCCCAAGATCGCGACGCGATTTTGAAGGCTGTACTCGATGGACGAATCGATGTGATTGCGACCGACCACGCGCCTCACACCATTGAAGAAAAAGCGCAGCCTTATCTACAGGCGCCATCCGGCGGCCCATTAGTGCAGCATGCCTTACCGGCTTTACTGGCTTTACATCAGCAAGGCAAAATGAGCTTAGAACAAATTGTCGAAAAAACGGCGCATAACGTAGCCACCTGCTTCCAGATAGAAAAACGTGGTTTTATACGTGAAGGATACTGGGCCGATTTAGTATTGGTTGATTTAAATCAGCCTTGGACGGCTACCGCCGATAACACATTATACAAGTGCGGATGGAGCCCTTTTGAAGGAACTGTCTTCCCGGCAAGTATTAAGCACACGTTGGTGTCGGGCAATGTGGTTTACAGCGAAGGTAAGTTTAACGAAACAAACCGTGGTCAAAGGCTTACTTTTAACCGATAATCGTTATTTTCACCCCTATTATTTATTGCTCTGTATCATAAACGCTGCTCTATGTTTAATCGCCGCAAATTTGTAAAGCTATCGGCTGCCGGTGCTTCTTTGTCTGTTTTATCTAAACAAGTGTTGGCAAACGCATTGCCATCTGTGCCAACTGCCACAGGCTTTCCAATTGTTATTTCGACATGGAATTTTGGCATCGCCGCCAACCAGGAAGCCTGGAAAACATTATCGGCCGGCGGACGGGCATTGGATGCCGTTGAAGCTGGCGTAAAAATACCTGAAGCAGATATTACCAACCACACTGTAGGCCGTTCGGGTTACCCCGACCGGGACGGACATGTTACATTGGATGCGTGTATTATGGACGAAAACGGCAACTGTGGCGCGGTTGCGGCCATGGAGCACATTGCTCATCCCATCTCTGTAGCACGACTGGTGATGGAAAAAACCCCGCACGTAATGCTGGTTGGCGAAGGTGCTACCCAGTTTGCCGTGGAGCAGGGTTTCAAAAAAGAAAAGCTACTACAGGCCGACTCAGAAAAAGCCTGGAAAGAGTGGTTGAAAAAAGCGGAATATAAACCGGTCATCAACATCGAGAATAGCAAAGGTTTGCCGGGTAACCAATACAATCATGATACTATTGGTATGCTGGCGCTTGATGCTAAAGGCAATATTTCGGGTGCGTGTACCACCAGCGGCATGGCCTTTAAAATGCATGGCCGCGTGGGTGACAGCCCAATTATTGGGGCTGGCTTGTATGTGGACAATGAAGTTGGCGGTGCCACTTCTACTGGTGTGGGAGAAGAAGTGATCCGTAATGTAGGCAGCTTTTTAGTGGTCGAACTGATGCGCCAGGGCCTTTCGCCCGAGGCAGCCTGCAAAGAGGCCGTTCAGCGCATCATCAAAAAGAAACCCGAAACAGCTAAACAAATACAGGTAGGCTTTTTGGCCATCAATAAAAAAGGTGAATATGGTGCCTACGCCATTCAAAAAGGATTTTCGTATGCCGTATGCGATAAAAATAAACAAGACCTGTTAATTGACGGCAAGAGTTTTTATTAACTGTCGGGCGCTTTTTGTTCTGCTGCCACAAACAATCGTAACTATTTAAGCTGATACTTTAAATCTTATACCTCAATATTACCTGCCATGAAAATCCAACTCGAAGTTTGTGCAAATTCAGTACAGTCTGCCATTGCAGCGCAAAAGGGCGGCGCAAGCCGCATCGAACTTTGTGATAATTTGCACGAGGGTGGCACCACTCCCTCTTATGGCGTAATTAAAGTGGCACGTAACGAATTAAATATTCCCATCCATGTGCTGTTGCGCCCACGCGCCGGTGATTTTTTATACACCAAGCATGAGTTTGATACCATGAAGGCCGACATTGAGGTTTGCAGTTTATTAAAATGCGACGCTGTGGTGATTGGTATATTGAATGCTGACGGCACGGTAGACAAACCCCGCTGCACAGAGCTGGTTGAGCTGGCGAAAAAAGCAGGCCTAAAAACCACCTTTCACCGTGCTTTTGACATGAGCAACGATCTGTTCCAAGCGCTGGAAGATGTAATTGAAATGGGTTTTGACTGCATATTAACCTCAGGCGGTAAAACCACAGTTATGGAAGGCGCAAGCAAAATAGTTCAACTGATACAGCAAGCTGCAGGTCGCATCGAGATTATGCCCGGTAGCGGTTTAAACGAAAACAACGTAGCCGACCTGGTACACTTTACCGGGGCTACAATTGTCCATTCATCAGCCCGTGTACGCAAGCCAAGCGCCATGCAATATTTTAACTCAGCTATCATGCTCAATACTCTATCGCCCGAAGATTCGGTTGATGAAACGGATGAGTCACGTGTGAAAAGTATAATTGCTAAAGCCAACGAGCCGTACCACGATTAAAGGATTGTTAACGGAAGGATTAAAGTGAAGCGGTTAGGTCCGTTACCGCCGAACACATCCTGATCCTGCAAGCGGGTATATCTTACACCAAAGGTGATAGGGCTTTGGTTAAACCATTGCGTATCAAAATACAGCTCCGCTCCGGCCGACCGAAAATCAGCTTTGAATGCTGCGCCGTTTCGGTAAAAATCATTTCCACGGGTATAATCATAATACAAGTTACCCCTTAAACGCAGCAGGTAAACCAGGTTGCCAAAGCCGGCGTCCGGGTAAGCAATCGGGAAGTGGTAGTTTGCGCCTACCTTGTAGGTACGATACAAATTATCTGACGTGTAGCCTCTCGAAAAAGACAATTGATTAGAGAAAATACTGTAATTACGATCGCGCCGCTGATGGGCTACATTGAAAACTAAGCTATGTGTCCGTACCAATCCGGGGAAGTAGAATGTGCCCGATGCCAAAAACTGATGAGCGTTAAGACTATTAATTGTATTGCGATACGTTAAGGTAATATTTTGTGCCAGCTGCGGGTAGATCAACTGGTAAGGCTTAGCTATCTGGTTGGTAAACGTTACCGAATTATTTAGGTAAGTATTATTGGGCAGGGAGTTTTTAAAAGCTGCCTGTTTAACATCGTTAATGCTGTAGTTAATACTGCTTACAAAGTTAAAGCGGGTGTAATTCCGTCCGCCTGCAAACAGCAATGGCAACTGCAATCCGGCTTGCAAGCGCGTTTCGTTCCAATTCACTTCGACCGGGTTACGGTTTTGGTCAAACCCATAGTCGCGACGGTCTAACGTGTAGTTCACGTTAGTGAACAAATAAGGGAATAAGGCACCGTAGGTGGTGGTAAAACCGAACTGTTTATAACCTTCGTTACGGTTGTAGGTAAATGATAGCTCGCTTTCTACCGTGTTTAAAATGTTTTGCCCCAGCAAGGAGAAAGAATATTCCGGATCATCAATATTGGGAATTAGGCTATGAAAGTTAAATGGCCTGGTTAGTTTCGGATATTTGCGAACAGGCTTATTGAGCGGCGTAACCTCGGCCAAAATGTTAGCAGCTGAATCCCGGCTAAGCGAACGGATGTTAAAGTCTGATAATGGCTGCACAGCGTCAACCGGCCAGTAATTAATTGTATTTTTCTCAACCTCGTGCATGCGATATCCAAATGCACTGAAGCTTACCCAGCTTACATTACTATTGCTGATAGCGGGCTGATAATTTCCGATAACGCTCTGCAGCGAATCGTTACTGAGCTGAAACAACTGCTTATCGGGTACGCTCACTGCAAACAGGCGATCCATATTGCCTGAGGTTGCTGTAAAATACACCGTATCTTTTTGCACCACCGGGAACGCTTTAGGCGAAATATCTTCTGTCGTCAATGGCGTAATTTTACCGGTAGTTATCTCTATCAAAGAGACCGACATCCGCCCGTCGAAGTGGCGTATGGCGGCTACAATCTGATCGTTGTTATAAAATTTAGGATAAGTGTAATACACATTGTCCGGATTTGGCACTTCCGAGATGATTTTGCCGGTACTTGCGTCTAAGACATGCAAATTGTATTTGCCCGATGGCGACACATTTACCGTAACTACGCGGCTGTTATCCTGATTAAAGGCCGGTGCAAAATACTTGGTTTTTTTAGTCAGAGTCCTTTGCTTTCCGGTTTGAACATCAACAATCTTCAGTTCATTGTACTCGCGGTAACTCCAACGAGCATCAGGCCGGCGCGAGGCGTAGATGATTTGATTTTTGTTGTAGGTAAAGTAGCCATCTACCGTAAAGTCACTGAGGCGAATGCGTTTTTCATCATTCCCGGTTTTGATAACAAAGGCAGCACGTTCTTTGTAAGATGATTTGCGG
>CAJYJH010000098.1 GCA_913775265.1 uncultured Mucilaginibacter sp.
AGCAGAAGATATGTTGCAGAACGGCTTTATCAGGGTTTTTCAAAAAATAAATGATTACCGGGGCGACGGTAGTTTTGAAGGATGGGTAAGGCGCATTATGGTACACTCGTCGATAGAGTATTATCGCAAGCATCATAAAATGGTGCAACTGGATATTGAAGAAAGTGGTTATGAGCAGCCGGTAAATGCGCTTGCTGCATCAAGCTTGGAGGCTAAAGATTTGATGAGCCTGATTAATCAGCTACCGGCGGGTTACCGTATGGTTTTTAACCTGTATGCTATTGAAGGTTACTCGCACCGCGAAATAGCCGATATGGCAGGTATCACCGAGGGGGCATCTAAATCGCAACTGTCAAGGGCACGTGCTATTTTAAAACAAAAAATTGAACAATTGGAGGGAAAGCAATATGAATATGCAGGATAAAGATTTTGATAACTTGTTCCGCACTAAGCTTAGCGGTTTAGAGGTTGAGCCCTCTGCCCGGGTTTGGGATAATATTTCTGCCGAATTAAACGGCCCCCAAAAACGCAAACTGTCGCCGGTATGGAGTATAGCGGCAACCACTGTTATTTTATTGAGTACTGCGGCTTGGTTTTTAACTAATAAGCCGGTTAAAGTACAACAAAACCAGGTAGCTGTACAGAAAAAGCAGACACTGGTTGATGGTCAATCTGAAAAAAATAGCATGAAAACTGTTACTCCGGATGTTGCTGAGCAAGTAATAAAAACAAGTGGAAATAAAGACATTGTTATCAATACCATAGCTCACGTAAAACATAGCACCATCAGCCAGGTAACTAATAAGGTTAAGGAGGTAAGAGAACCGTCAACAAAATCAGTAGCCGTTCAGGAAACTTTGCCGGTGATGATTGCCGAAACTCATCCGGTGTTGGCAGCAGTGAACAACCAGCCCGAACATCAGGCCGTAGTTCCTGACATGAACTTAAATAATCAAAGGTTAACAGCTGAAAATATCAGTCAGCCCGATGTTATAAAAACTCCTGAAACCGTATTGGCCCGCCAGCCTGAGCGTAAAAAGAAACGCGGCATCCATACACTGGGCGGATTAATTAATGCGGTGATTGCTACTGTAGACAAACGCGAAGATAAACTGATTGAGTTTACCGAAACCGATGATGACCAGGCCAACATTACCGGAGTTAATTTGGGCTTATTTAAAGTGAAAAAAGAAAAATAGTCTATTCCATATACCATTCAAATAAACACTCACATGAAACGCTTTATTTATACTGCCATACTGTGTGCAGCAACTACCGGTGTGTTTGCACAAACCGTTACTACCACCACTAAGGTAACTACTACCACTACGGTCACCGAAAAAGGTGACACTATCAGAACACAAACCGATACACTTAAAAGTAAACGCAAAGGGTTCAGGTTTAAATTTGGCCAGGGCGACGATGCCAACTCCGTTTCAGTAAACCGCCGGGATACTGTAAAAAAAGTTTCTAAAGAGCCTGGTTTTTCCTGGGGGTTGACTTTCTCTCGTTTTGATTTAGGTTTAGCCACCCTGATTGACAATGGCAGCTTTAGCTTGTCTCCGCAAAATAATTTTTTACGCTACCGGTCATGGAAAAGCAGTAATGTTGGTTTTGACGTTGTGCAGGTAGGTTACCGTTTTAATAGTGCATTTCGCATTTATGTATCAGGTGGTTTTGACTGGACTCATATCCGTTTGCGCGAAAACATCACTATACAACAAGACCAGCCAACGCTTGCTTATTCCCAAGATAACATTGATTACAGCAAAAATCGCTTTACTTCGAGCTACTTCCGTATCCCGTTAACATTTGATTGGAGGAGCCATGTAAATAACGAAGGCAAACGTTTCCACCTGGCAGGTGGTCCGATGATTGGCATTCTTTACAACGGTCGTGTTAAGCAAATCAGCGACGAAAACGGCAAGCAGAAATTTAACGATGACTATCATTTCACTAAAGTTCGCTACGGTTTAACCGGCCGGGTGGGTTATGGCTCATGGGGTGTATACGCCAAATACTACTTCAACGATATGTTTGATACCCCTGCTCAGGATGGTTTACGTAACTTCTCGTTCGGGTTTATGTTTGGGTTTTAAACTTAATATTTCTAATAATCTTTCAAAGGCTGCCTGTTAAGGTGGCCTTTGTTGCATTTGTATATCTTTGCGGCATGGTAAATCCGGCTTTTTTTCAAGCTACCGGTGTTAGCAAGGTATATCCTGGCAAACTGCAATCGGGCGTAAAATCAATTGATATTAGTATACAGCAAGGTAAAATAACAGCTATTATCGGTGAAAGTGGCAGTGGTAAAAGCACGCTACTGCGTTTGTTGTTTGGTTTGCTTACGCCTGATGCCGGATTGATAGAATTTAAAGGCGAACGCGTTTGGGGACCAGATGAAAAGCTGATTCCGGGCCATGACAGCATGAAAATGGTTACCCAACATACCGACGATTTAAACCTGTTTGCCAAGGTGTGGGACAATGTAGCTATCCTGATGCCCAATACTAATTTGCAGGCCAAACAAGAGCAAACCGAAAAGCTATTGCGCCAGCTGAACATGCTGCACCTGGCCGATAAGCGTGTATCTGAACTGAGCGGCGGCGAAAAGCAGCGCGTAGCCATTGCCAGAGCATTGATTACTAAGCCTGAGGTTTTGCTGTTAGACGAACCTTTTAACCAGGTAGATACTACTTTTAGGGATGGATTGCAGCAGGATATTCGCCGTGTAGTAAAAGAAACCGGCCTTACCGTAATTATTGTATCTCATGACCCCGCCGAAGTATTATCAATGGCAGATGAACTGGTAGTAATTAAAAGCGGACATGTGTTAGAGATGGGCGTGCCAAAGGATGTTTACAACCAGCCGAAAAACTTATACACTGCTTTGCTACTATCGCACTGCAATGTGTTGACCGATAAGGATATCCAAAAACTGAATATAACTACGAACGAAAAGCAGATTGTAATTTATCCTGAATGGATAAAGCCGGTTGATAGTAGCGGTGACTGGATAGTTGAAGAAATATTGTTTAAGGGCGCTTACGAAGAAGTGCATGTAGCCAATGCCGAAACCCGAGTTCACTTTGTTAATTTTAATTTAGGTGCGTTTGAGGAGGGTAGTCGTATTAATGTTAATGTGAAAACGTATCTGGCTTATTAGAAAATGAAAATCCCCTGAAAGTACACCTCTCAGGGGATTTTACCTTAAACATTAATTTAATAAATATTACAATAACTAAGCTTATTGCGGTGTACCGCCGGCTGTTGTAGGCCATCCCGGATTTTGATAAATTGGGCTGCTTCCATTACTCGAACTTATGATAAAGTGCTGCGCGGCAATAGGGCTTAAATAATGCGCCATAATCCATTTAGCACCATTATATGATAACGCAGTATTTCTGATTTCGTGCGGACGCAAGTAAACACTTAAAGCCGGGTCAGAAACGTTTGCTCTGGAATTAGATGCACCGTACACTAATGAGGTTCCGTACTGAGACTGAATAGGTCCCCACAATTTAAACCCTTCGAAGTGGTAAGGTTGAGTAATGATCTGATCCATTGCTCTCCATCTCTGTAAATCCATATAGCGTAGGCCTTCAGCCATCAACTCGCATCTTCTTTCGCGTCTGATATTATACAGCGTTGGTGAAATCAAGACACCGGCTGAATAAGCGCCCATATCTAATGTTTCTTTAGACATGTCGGTTGCTGCAATAGTTTTCTGATAGTTAGGATCAACTTTGGCGCGTGTACGGATTTGTGCCCAATAACCAGCAGCTGTTCCGTCAATCGTGCCATTCAGCTCGTAGCTTGCCTCAATATAATTTAAATAAGCTTCTGTAGCTCTAAAAGTAATGCTACCAGTATAGCCGCCACCATTACGTGCCTGGGCACCATCGTAATTAAGGCCTTTACGAATAGCATATCCGGTCGAATACTTCTGCTCCCAGCTTGAAGTAGTAATTAAAGGTAGAGGTTCAATGGCGGTAACGTGAGTACCTGCACTGGCATTAAGCAAAACATTTTTCTGGCCAGGCTCCTTCAAAAACAAGTTCAACCTGCCGTCACGGTCAGCTCTGATGTTACTCACATAATCATCACCTTTGTAGCCACTACCTGATGCATAAATTGGTAAACCGTTACTCATCACAAAGCTTTCTACCATGCTTCGGGTTAAACCTGTGGCGTAGTTGCCTATCATAGCATATACGGGGACGTTGTGAGTGACGATGTTAGGCGCATATTGTCTCCATAATAATACCTCGCTATAGCCCGACATATCAACTGCACTAAACATATTGAAATATGGGTTCTCGTTAGTGGCTGCCTCGATAATACCAGTATTGTTAACTAATGAAATTTTGCTGGCTACAGCCTGAGCCGCTTTCATAGACTCGCTAAGAAAATACCGGCTTTCGGCATCAATACTGCCTGAAGGAAATTGATAGTTAGCATTGTAGCTTGCATTTTTTCCGGGCCAGTTGGTGCCGTTTGGTACAAAGGCAGTTCCTTTAAAATACTTCTCCCAGGTGCCCTCAAACAAACCAACTCTCGAGCGCAACAACAGAGCACATTCCTGAGATATCCGGTTTTTGTTACCTACCGGGCCTGATTGCAGTAAAGTAGCTGCAGAGTCAAGATCAGACAAGATAAACCTGGCCACCTCATTACGCGGGCGGCGCTCACTGGCTTTAGTAAGTGCACTTAGGTCATCAGGCAGTGGGGATCTGAGTATGGGGAAATCGCCCAAGGCTTGAAGTCTTCTAAAATATTCGTAAGCACGCAAAAAGTAAATTTCGCCAATATATTGGTTGATGGTGGCCGTGCTACCAGTAATCTGCCCGGCCTTCCATTTGGGTAAAACTTGTGAAAGAAAATAATTCAGTTGACGAATATTGTTAAAATACCAAGCGCCACCGTCGGCAGCTACTCGCCATTGCCCTGGCATGTAACGAGGACTCAGATCAGGAGTAGCCATATTATCAGTATTAGCATCTGTTCCAAAAGTTCCGAAGGTCCATTGCCTGTGTGATGGTAAGATAGAGTCATAACGCGCTACTGCATAAGCGCCTAACTGCGATTGCTCAGTAAAAAAGTTCTCAGGTGTAATTTGAGATATCGGCTCTTGGTCGAGCTGTTTTCTGCAAGCTGAGATAAATAACACTATACTCAATAAAAAATAAGCACAGATATTTCTATAGTTTATTTGATCAAATTTCATAATGGATCATATTAAAATGTAGCACTTAGACCAAAAGAGATTACTTTTTGAAGCGGATAAGGGTTGCCCACCCAGTTATAGTCTAACATTTCAGGGTCAAACATCTTAGCTAATTTTGTCCAGGTTACCAGGTTTTCGCCAGACGCGAATACTCTTAATTTAGAGATACCAATTCTTTTGCTCATCATGTTTGGAATAGTATATCCTAACTGTACGTTCTTTAAGCGTAAATAAGCTGCATTTTGAATATAACGGCTCTGAACCTGACGGTTTTTATTGTTACCAAAAGCCGGTCTTGGATAATAGCTGTCCAGATTAACGCCCAGCGGGCTGTTCGGATCGTTTCTGAAGTAGTCTAAATGTTGAGTTAAACCGGTTGACCACCAGATTACATCTGTAGCTCCCCAAAATAAATAGCTGTCAGTCCAGTAATCTCTTTTCAAGATGCCTTGAAAAAATGCTCTGAAGTCGAAACCTTTGTAATCTGCACCCATGTCAAAGCCTATACGGTAACGTGGAGTGTTATTACCAATTACATGACGATCACCTGAGTTTGATTCGCTGTTGCCACCAAAATCTACTTTCCCATCATTATTATAATCAACATACATAATATCACCAGCGGCCCACTGACTACCAATTGCTGACTGTCCACCGTTTGGTAATGTGGCTAAATGCGCATCCATTTCGGCTTGTGTTTTCGCAATACCTTTTGTAGTAAAGCCCCAGATTTCACCCAGAGCTTGGTTGGTGCGATAACCTTTAAGTAGGGTACCAGACGGATTTGGATAACGAGTTACCGTAATTTTTGCATCCGAGAATAAAAGTTTAAAATTATAACCTAAACCATTCTTTAAGCGGTCATTCCAGCCAATTTCCAACTCATAACCTACAGACTTTAGATCAGTGTTGTTTGTTGGAGGAACGCCTGTACCCAATGTTACTGGCAGTTCAAGGGCAGGGCCTAACATATTTACTGTCTTGCGAACAAAGTAATCGAATGAACCGGTTAACCTGTTGTCAAACAAGCCAAAGTCTAAACCTCCGTTGTAAGTTTTTACGGTTTCCCAGGTTAATGTAGTGCTGATTAAATCAGGTGCCCCGGCTGTACTTGGCTGCTGGCCGTTAACTAACCATGCTCCGTTACCGGCACCATAAGGTATGGTTAAGTATGTAGGATACCAGATATTTGTGTTTTGGTTACCTAAACTACCATATGAACCGCGGAATTTAAAAGTACTTACGGTTTTGTTTAAACTGCCCCAAAACTCTTCGCGGGCAACATTCCAGCCTGCCGATACTGAAGGAAATACCCCCCAACGTTTATCGGCACGGAACCTCGAAGAAGCATCTGTACGCAGGTTAGCCTCCAATAAGTATTTGCCATCATAATCGTAATTTAAACGACCAAAGAAACCTGCTGTAGCCCATTGCTGATACTGGCCGCTTACTGATGGTGCAATCACTTTGCCATTAGGATCTAAACCTGATGTTAAGTTTAATACTGGCTGTGATGGCACGATTACCCCCTGACGTAAAGCACTCAAATCACGATACTTCGTTATCTCTGTTTGATAGCCTAACAACAACTTGAAGTTGTTTCTTTGTACACTTTTGCTGTACTCAGAGTAGATATTAGCATTGAAGTAATTTTGTTTATAGGCATACTCATAAACGTTAGAACTATTTCCAAATACATAAGCATTGCCGGCCACATCATGGTTATACAACTGTTGTACATCGTAATGGCGGAAATCATTACGGATACGATAGTTTAGCTCGGCAGTGGTACGCCAGCCTTTTATGGGTTGCAGCACTAATTGTAGTTGATGGAAATTCCAGTCTTTTGTAGTTCTGTCTTGTCCACCTTCGGCAAGGCCTAATGCCGGTGAAGGTGATGAATATAAAAAGCCGTTAGGGTCTTTCAAAGGTAACACTGGCCAGCCTTGACGGGCAAGGTCGTTGTATAAACCGTCAGTCATGAAAGACGGGCGTTTTAGCTCTTCTCTCGAAAAACGCATAGAATAATTCAAGTCGAGATATTCACTGATTTTATTATTGATCTTAGCCGTTACACCATATCGATTATATCCATCAGGATTATAGCGCATCAAACCAGCTTGATCCAGAAAGTTTGCTGATAAGTAATAAGTCGTTTTTTCATTACCACCAGACAAACTCATGTTATGCTCCTGGGCAAACGAATTGTCTTTGTAAATTGCTTTGTACCAATCAACGTTATCGTTGCCATTGGCGTATCCATCAGCCCAGTATTGCTTATTCGATGGGTTAGGTATAATGCTTGCGCTAATTTTACCATCCTGGTAATCTTTAATGCGCTGCAAACGTTCATTGTCGAAAAAAGCAGTGCTTCCACCATTGATGTTTGCATCGTTAAAATATAAAGCAAAGCTGTAAGAGTCAAGCATTTCAGGTCTGTAAACCGGGCTGGTAATGCGGAAACTGTTGTTATAATTTACTTGGATTTTACCCAGCTTACCTCTTTTAGTAGTTACTAATATTACACCAAAAGCAGCTCTCGATCCATAAATAGATGAAGCAGAAGCATCTTTTAATACTGATATATTCTCAACATCTTGCGGGTTAAGGCTATTAAGGTCACCTTCCATATTATCAATTAATATTAGGGGAGATGCAGAAGACGCTCCGCTGATTGATCCTGTACCACGTATGTTGATTGACGGGGAACTTTCTAACGATCCATTACTTTGAGAAATATTTAGACCGGGAACCAAGCCTTGCAAAGCTTGAGTTACGTTTTGTACAGGGCGGTTAGCAAGATCTTTAGCTGTTACAGTAGAAACTGCGCCAGTTAGGTTTACCCTTTTTTGCTTGCCAAAGCCTACTACGACAACGTCGTTAAGGTTGTTCATGTCAGATTCAAGCGTAAGATCAATACGATATACTGATCCGGTAGCCTTATAATCAGCTACCGATACTGAACGTGGCTTATAACCAACCATTGAAATAACGAGTGTACCGTTCTTATCGGCCTTTAACGAGTAAGCACCATTTACATCTGTGCGTGTACCGGCATTTGTGCCCTTAACCGCAACACTTGCTCCTGCAATCGGGCCTTGTGCATCTTTCAAAACGCCTTCTATCGAGACGTTTTGAGCAAATAATAATACCGGAAAACCTAAAATTAACCAGGTTAATATCCAGTGAAATCTGTAATTTTTTAAAAAGTAGAAATTCAATTTCATAATGAATGATTTTTTAAGCCTTTGTAATAATTGCCTAATGGTTGTGCAGGTAATCCAATGAAGATGTTAATCGGTTATATACAACTGCCCAGCCAGCCGTTATCAATATGGCTGTATTATAAGATTGAAATGACGGCGCTCAGCTAATAAGAAAATGTGGATAGGCCACACCTGTAAATTAGTGTTGAGCCGTCATTGAGTAAGTACTCAAGTTCTGTAGCTCTGAGCTGCGAACTTTATTGGAAACGGATTTTAAGAAACTGGAATGTTTAGTAGATAAATTCTCATATAATAAAAGTTAATAATGTTTGTAATCGGTGGTGAACTCGAAAAGGAGTACAAACGAAATTAACTACACATTGAGGTTAGGGCAGGGGTCTAAATTGACCAGATAAAGGGGGGTAAGCAGCCAAAAAATATACTGTCACTATGTTTTTACTTTGATTTTAACCCGCATTGAAACTATATTAACTATACAACGGAAACCCAAAATTTACCTTCACCACTCATGTGAAAAATGTTGACCAGATCGTAATGTAAATTGAAACCTGACAGATTGTGAAGGTTTTGTTAATTTGCCATTAACTTTTTATAGTAAAGCCAAGTGTAGCGAACAGATACGACTTGTTTAACAGATAAGCTAATATCAAACTAATGTGCTTAATCTTATAGGAGCCATTTTGCTCAATGATTATCCTCTCAAACAAATGATATCTGTATGAGAGGATAACTGCTGCTTATGTTTGACACCAATTTAGGATGTCAATTATTTGTTATATCGTATGTAATATACAGTAACTTTAAGGCATATTTTTAGCCAATATTGCACTGAGAAAATGCCCCAAATTTATAGCTGTTTTATCATTTTGTGTTTATTGTTTGCAGAATTTAGTTATGGGCAAAAACTATCCGTCAGAACAATCGATATTAATGACGGACTATCTAACAATTCTGTAAACTGTATATTTCAGGATCACCTTGGGTTTATGTGGTTTGGCACGCACGATGGTCTTAATTGCTATGATGGAACCCAGTTTACCACATTTCGGAATCATCCTAATAAAGAAAACTCTTTGCCCTACAATTATATCTACTCCGTAGCCGAGGATAACAAAGGTAGAATATGGGCTGCCACTGGTCAGGGTGTTGGTATATACGATCGTTTTTCTCAAAACTTTACTACACTTCGCTGCAAATCAACGCAATCAGAAAAAGTTTTTAAGATTACCAATGCGGTAAATACTGTGAAAGCAGATCGGTACGGAAACATGTTTGTAGGTACCAACGGAAAAGGGCTGATGTTTAAGAAAGTAAATGAAGAAATAGCCCATTTAGTACCCCTTGTTCAAGAGGACGGGAAGTATTCAACGAACTATAATGCAAGGTCTATAATTTTTGATACCGCGGGCCGGGCATGGATCGGCATAGACGGTCATGGCGTTTATCGTTATTCATCTAAATTTAATCGGGTAGAGCCTGTAATTACCAACCTGACGAGCATCAATTGCCTTTGCCCGGTAGGAAACGACCTTTGGATCGGTACCGGTAACGGGTTATATTTTTACCGCTCGTCTCAAAACAAGGTAATTAAATCATCGCAGTTATTTAAATCTTCGTTAGATACTGAAGATGTAGTATCGATATTACAGGTTGGTTCTAACAATTTATGGGTGGGCACCACCAGTAACGGGCTTTTCGAAGTAAATTTAAACGCTCGAACAACTCAGCATTACTATCCGTCGGTAGAACGAACCAGCTTTATAAGTAGTGAAATAGTTCCAGCTATTTTTCAGGATAATGAACAGCGTTTATGGATAGGTACATTAAAGGGCGGCATCAATGTTTTAGATAAAGGCGATTCGTATTTTAATGCTATAACATATGGTTTAAAGCGACAAGACATTTTGTCTTATCCCTATATTTCGACATTTGCTGAAGATGATAAAGGACAGCTGTGGATTGGTACTGATGGCGGCGGAATTGATGTTTGGAATCCTGTATCCAAAGTGTCAAAAGCTTATTCACATGTGTCGGGTAGTCCTGCATCCTTGAGCAATAACTTGGTGACCAGTATTTTGAATGATAATGAAGGCGTTACGTGGGCATCAACATATGGCGGTGGAATCAATAAGTTTATAACAAGCTCTGGAGACTTTAAAAGATACCAGTGTATTTCGCCGAAAGGGCAAATCAGTAATTATGTTTGGCTTTTATATAAAGATCATGAGCATAAACTGTGGGCTACAACATTTGGCGGTAGCGTATTCTATTATGATCGGCAAAAAGATCAGTTCACGCAGTTTGATAAAGAATTAAACAATATTGTAGCTTTTACAGAGGATAGTAATGGCCGGTTGTGGGCAGGCAATGCGCATTATCTATGTCTTATAGACCGGAGTAAACGTGATCATCAATTTTATAGTATAGGTAAGCCTATCAGGGCCTTGTACGAAGATGGAAGGAGAAATTTTTGGATAGGTACTGAAGGCGGGGGGCTTATTTTATTTGACCGTGAAAAAGGAAAAGTGTTAAGACGGTACAGTGATGCTAATGGTCTTTGCAATAATTCTGTGCTCAGTATATTAGAAGATAAGCAGGGTAATTTATGGTTAAGCACATTTGGAGGTTTGTCATGTTTTAATCCATCTAATCAAAAGTTCCGAAATTTTTATCGCGAGAGTGGCTTGCAAAGTGACCAGTTTTCATACAACGCCGCACTCAAACTTCGAAATGGAGAAATGCTTTTTGGGGGTATCGGTGGGTTTACCCGGTTTTTTCCAGATAGTATCCCGTTTTCTCGTAAATCATCAGCACAGGTATATCTTACTTCAATAAAGGTCGACAATCAATTAATCACGTCAAATAGTAAGTATGTAAAAGGTTTAAGTAATATAGGTATAAATCATATCGAAGTTCCTTATCAAAACGGGCAACTTTCGGTTGGCTTTTCATCAGTAGATTTAAGTCGATCTGCCAAAGTTAGGTATGCTTATTACTTAGAAAACTGGGATAAAGACTGGTTGGAAACGGCCTCGTCTGATGCTGTAAGTTATAGCCATTTGCATGAAGGGACTTATTACCTGCACGTTAAAAGGAGCGATGCGTCTGGTAACTGGGGAACTGATTCAATATTGCTTACTGTTATAATACTTCCACCCTTTTACCGGACTGTATGGGCATACCTGGGCTATATTTTCATTACATCAGCCAGTTTATACTTATACAATCGTTACCGGGTTAATAAGTCCAGGCTTGAACATGAAGTTGAGCTTGCTACGGCAAATGCTGAAAAAGAAAAGGAACTTAATGAGCGTAAAAGTGCATTCTTTACCAATGTTTCTCATGAATTTAGAACACCGATTACTCTAATTGTAAACCCACTCAAGGATTGTTTACAAAAGCAGGTTCCGCTAAATGATAAGAACGGGCTTGATTTGGTTTATACCAATGCACAGAAGCTTTTAAAATTAATTGACCAACTGCTGGCATTTAAAAGTATAGGAAAAGAGGACACCGCACCATTATTATCCGTCATTAACTTCAACGCACTTTGTAAGGAATTATTTGCAAATTTTCACAGGGAGGCAGAGTTAAAAAAGCTTAGCTACCAGTTAACTGAAGAATGTGGCGACGTGTTGATCAATGGCAATCCCGGGCAATTAGAGGTAGCCATCAATAATTTGTACTCAAATGCGATCAAATACACGCCCGAGGGTGGCGAAGTGAAAGTAACTATATTTTGCGATGACCAACAAGTTGGCCTGCGTGTGGCTGATAATGGTCCGGGTATTCCTGCGCAAATTGGTGATCGCATATTCGACCGCTATTATCGCAGCCCGTCATCGGTTACTGCAAATAAGCCTGGTTTTGGCATAGGCTTATATTTGGCTAAAGTTTATGTAGACGCCCATCACGGAGTTTTGTCTTATTATTCAGAAGAAGGAGAGGGTGCTACTTTCGAGATTACTATACCGCGCGGAGCAACGGATATTAAACAATATAAATCTGCATTGACAGAACTGCCCGAGCCTGAATTGTTACCTGCTGAGCCTGGTTTGGAAGAGCTCGACCCAGTTGAAAGTTGGGCTGATACCCGCCATAGTATTTTGGTGGTAGAAGATAATACTCAGTTGCGTGATTATATTCAGTCGGTACTAAGGAAAGATTACCAGGTATATACTGCAGCAAATGCTGAAATAGGTTATGAAGCTATTGTGAAATATTCGCCAGATTTGGTAATTACCGACATCATGATGGACGGCAAAAACGGGGTGGAACTTTGTGGTCAAATTAAAGCAGATCCTCAGTTTTCGCATATACCGGTAATTGTGCTTACTGCCATTAGTGACGACGAAATGCGCCTTGTAGCCACCCGCACCGGGGCTGATGACTATATAACTAAACCTTTTGAGCGTGAAATGTTGATGGCGCGGGTAAAAACCTTACTTAAGAACCGGAATGCCCTGCAGCAATATTTCTACAACGAAGTAAGCTTAAAAAAGCAAGACCTTAAGGTATCGCCAGAATATCAGGAATTTTTGAAGGAATGTATCCGCATTGTTAATGAAAATATTGGCGAAGAGGATTTCAATATTGTAAAATTTACTAACGAGATAGGGATGAGCCGCTCGAACCTGTATCGCAAAGTTAAATTGATATCTGGCTTGTCTATCACGGGATTTGTAAGGTTTATACGGTTGCGAAGGGCAGCTGAGCTGATGATTGATACCAACATGACCATTAGTGAGATATCTTTCCATGTAGGTATGATGGATATAAAATATTTCAGAAAGCAGTTTAATAATCAATTTGGTATGAATCCGTCAGATTATATTAAGAAATATCGGGCGGTATTTGTAAAAAAGAATTAGTGTGTATATCAATAAAAAAAGGGATAAACTCAGATTTGCGTTTATCCCTTTTTGCTTTATACCAGGTACTCGAACAAGGTCTGGTCGCGGTTAACTTCTATCACATCAAAGCGATGGGCTTCCATGCGCTGTAATAATGCCGGATAATCGTCTGCCGATTTAAGCTCGATGCCTACCAAGGCCGGGCCACGCTCGCGCTCGGTTTTTTTAATAAACTCAAATCGGGTGATGTCATCATACGGCCCTAATACATTGTTTACAAACAACTTTAACGCACCAGGACGTTGCGGGAAACGGACGATAAAATAATGCTTCAGACCTTCGTATAGTAAAGATTGCTCTTTTATCTCGCCCATGCGGTCAATATCGTTGTTGCCTCCGCTGATAATGCAAACCACCTTTTTACCCTTGATATGCTCTTTGCATAAATCAAGTACGGCTACCGATAGTGCGCCTGCAGGTTCCACTACAATGGCATCCTCATTATACAGCTTCAAAATGGTGGTACAAACCTTACCTTCGGGTACTGATAGCATTTCATCCAATACCTCGCTGCATATTTGGTAAGTAAACTGGCCTACGCGTTTAACGGCGGCCCCGTCTACAAAACGATTGATCTGTGATAGGGTATAAGGTTGTCCGCGGCGAATAGCCTCAACCATGGATGGTGCGCCGTCTGGCTCAACACCAATCAATTTAATTTTCGGATTTTCTTGCTTTAGGTAAGTGCCGGTTCCTGCTGCCAAACCTCCACCGCCAACGGGCATAATCACTACCTGAGTGTCTGGTAAATCTTCCATTATTTCCAAGCCTACAGTGCCCTGGCCTTCAATGATACGGTAATCATCAAAAGGCGGTACAAAGGTCATTTCGTGCGCTTCGGTGTAAGCTAAGGCTTCCTGCAAGCAGTCATCAAACGTGTCGCCAGTTAATACAATTTCCACATTGCCGTTGCCGAACATCTGTGTCTGTTTCACCTTTTGCTTTGGAGTAATCTCGGGCATAAAAATAACGCCCTTAATGCCCATTCTACGGCACGAAAAGGCTACGCCCTGCGCGTGGTTACCTGCGCTGGCACAAACTACACCTTTGGCTAACTGATCGGCCGTGAGTTGGCTGATCATGTTGTAGGCGCCACGTAGTTTATAAGAACGTACAACCTGAAGGTCTTCGCGTTTTAAATAAACCTCACACTCGTATTTGTCAGACAAGCCCTGGTTAAACTCAAGTGGCGTACGTCTGACTACATTCTTTAAACGTTCATTAGCTTCAGTAAAATGGAGCTGCTTTTGAGTTTCGGTATCCATATATTACTGTTTAACCAAACGATGCGCCACTAAGGTTAGCAGGTCGGCATCATCTATATTTAATTTACTATCAGCCAGGGTTAAAAACTGGCGGTAAGCTTCGGCTAATTCTTCTTTATTTAAATTATGGCCCAAACGATCTAAGTGGAATTTTAAAGCATGGCGGCCACTACGCGCCGTAAGTACAATGCTGGCGCTTGGGAAACCTACGTCTTCAGGACGAATAATCTCGTAGTTCTCACGGTTTTTCAAAAAACCATCCTGGTGGATGCCTGAGCTGTGTGCAAATGCATTGCTGCCCACAATAGCTTTGTTAGGCTGTACCGGCATGCGCATTTGGGTGCTGATCATGCGGCTTAGTTCGTAAAAGCTTTGTGTATTAATATTGGTATGCAAGCCTAAGCTTTGATGCGTTTTCAAAATCATCACCACTTCTTCAATAGAAGTATTACCTGCACGCTCGCCGATACCGTTAATGGTACCTTCAATCTGGCGGGCACCGTTTTGTAAACCGGCTACCGAGTTAGCAGTAGCTAAGCCTAAATCGTTATGGCAATGAACTGAGATAATGGCTTTATCAATGTTTTTAACGTTTTCTTTCAGAAAACGGATTTTGCTTCCGTACTGATCGGGCAGGCAGTAACCATTGGTATCGGGGATGTTTACCACAGTGGCACCGGCTGCAATAACCGACTCTACCATTTTGGCTAAAAACTCAATATCAGCACGGCCGGCATCTTCAGCATAAAACTCAATATCTTCTACCGATTTTTTGGCGTACTTAACCGCCTCAACAGCGCGCTCCAAAATTTCTTCGCGGGTGCTGTTAAATTTGGTTTTAATGTGCATGTCCGACGAGCCAATCCCGGTATGTATACGCGGATGCTTGGCATATTTCAGAGCCTCGGCGGCTGCATCAATATCGCCTTTGTGTGCACGGGTAAGGGCACAAACCGTTGGTGCTTTAACAGCCTTAGCAATTTCTACCACGCTTTGAAAATCTCCCGGACTTGATGCCGGAAAACCGGCCTCAATGATGTCAACGCCCAGCGCTTCCAGTTCGCGCGCAATCTCAATCTTTTCAGGCGTGGTTAACTGGCAGCCCGGTACTTGCTCACCATCACGCAGGGTGGTGTCAAATACATAAACTCGGTTTGGATCGTGTAACATGTCTTTATCTTTTGTTTTGAGTTCGAATGTTCGAGGTCAAGCAGATTCAGCAATCTGAGTACAGGTCCCCAAACATCAGGTTATTCTTTTACTGCTATAAATCTTAATCTTTTGTAATCGGCATACCATTGCCCGTTTTCGTTGTAATACGGCTCCAGCAAATCCGTTATTTCCTGCACCAGCTTCGGTTGCACTGCATCCGGAATACCGATGAAGTATTGTGCACCAAACATCCTGATCCATTTGGCTACACCCTGATCACCGTCTTGCAACGGTGTTTTGCGGTCAAAATGACTTGCAAACGTCACGCGGAAACCCTGTTGCTCCAATCGGGTGGTGTATTCGCCTAGTGAGGGGAAGTACCAGACCTGCGTTTCGGCCTGCTGATGATAGCCGTTTTGCTGCAATACCTGTTTAATGGCTGCCCTCAACTGACCGATGTTACCTTTGCCACCCATTTCGGCCACAAAGCGTCCACCAGGCTTAAGCGCTTCATGCACCGATCTGATTACGCCGCTGGCATTATGTACCCAGTGTAGTGCTGCGTTCGAGAAAACAGCATCGTATGGATACTCTGCCGTAAAGTTGGCCGCATCGGCAACCTCAAAATTAATGGCAGGATATTTAAAACGTGCTTGTGCTATCATTTCGGGCGAGTAATCGCTACCGCTTACCTCAGCGCCCAGTTGCTGTATTTGGTGAGTAAGATCGCCGGTGCCGCAACCAATATCCAGAATATGCTCGCCTGCTTTTACATCTAATAATTCTACCACGCTTGCTCCAAATTGAGAAACAAAGCTGTGTTTATCATCATATAAATCTGCGTTCCACTTCATAAACTTTTAATGTTGATTTCACTGATTTAAGAATGAATTACTGATTGTTAGATGAGTCATTCTTAAATCTCTTTATGATTGCTATAGTTGAAATCGTTATGTTAAAGCCGGTTTAGCTAAGAATTGGAGTACCATCTGGCCCATAGCTTCGGTGCCTAAAATCTTTTCCGGATCGGTTTGTGCATCGGCGATGTCACCGGTGCGGTAGCCTGCTTTCAGTACATGATCAATGGCGCTGGTAATGCGTTTAGCCTCCTCTTTTAAACCGAAGCTGATTTCGAGCATCAGTGCAACTGATAGAATAGAAGCCAGTGGATTAGCTTTATTTTGTCCGGCGATATCATGTGCCGAACCGTGGATAGGCTCGAAAAAGCCGGTGCCATCACCTACAGACGCTGAAGCCAGCATACCCATAGAGCCTGCAATCTGTGAAGCTTCATCAGTTAAAATATCACCGAACAGGTTAGCGGTTAAGACCACGTCAAACTTTTTAGGGTTTTTAACCAGTTGCATGGCGGCATTGTCTATAAACATATGCTCAGTTTCCACATCGGTATATTCTTTGGCCAGTTCCTGCACTACTTCGCGCCATAAGCGTGATGATTCGAGTACGTTGGCTTTATCTACCGAACATAAACGTTTACTACGGGCACGTGCTGCCTCAAATGCCTTGCGGGCAATACGCTCTACTTCGTAACGGTGATAAATCATCAAGTCGGATGCAGTGTTGCGATCCTCGCTGCGTGTTTTTTCACCAAAATAAACGTCGCCGGTCAGTTCCCTGAAAAACAGGATATCAGTACCACGCAGTACAGCGGGTTTTAAGCTTGAAGCATCAAGCAATTCATCAAATAAAACGATAGGGCGCAGGTTGGCATACAGACCAAGCTCTTTACGTATTTTCAGTAACCCTTGCTCAGGACGTACTTTAGCCGATGGATCGTTATCGTATTTGGCATGGCCTACTGCACCAAATAAAATAGCATCACTGGCCTTAGCTTTTTCCAGTGTTTCGTCAGGTAATGGGTTACCGGTAGCCTCAATAGCCACGTGACCCATCAGTGCTTCGTCAAAAGTAAATTCGTGACCAAATGCCGAAGCTATGTGTTTCAATACAGCCTGACCCCAAGTAGTTACTTCCGGCCCGATACCATCACCCGGAATAACTAATATATTTTTTTTAATCCCCATGTATGTGTTGATGTTTTAAGCCTACTGTGGCTGTCAACCTGTAATTATCTTTTTTCGAATTCTTCTACTTGTTGTTTATTACTCAGGATATAATCTATATCGTCATACCCGTTTATTAGACAGGCTTTTTTATACGGATTGATCTCAAAAGTTTCCTGCTCGCCGGTACTTACAATTTTGATGAACTGGTTATCCAGGTCAACCTCAACTTGTGCATGTGCGTCAGCATAAACAGCGTCAAAAAGCTTCTTTAAAAAATCGTCGCTTACTTGTATGGGCAGTAAGCCGTTATTTAAGGCGTTGCCCTTAAAAATGTCGGCAAAAAAACTGCTTACTACCACGTCAAAGCCATAATCGGCAATGGCCCAGGCTGCATGTTCGCGACTACTGCCACAACCGAAATTTTTACCTGCCACTAGTATTTTGCCCGAATAAGTAGGGTGGTTGAGTACAAAATCCTTTTTGGGATTGCCCTCTTTATCAAAGCGCCAGTCGCGAAACAGGTTGTTGCCAAAGCCATCACGCGTGGTCGCCTTTAAAAACCTGGCCGGAATAATCTGGTCGGTATCAATGTTTTCTATAGGCAACGGCACTATAGATGATTGTAAATGTTTAAATATCTTGGTTGCCATCGCTTATCCTACTAATTCTTCTTCCTGAAGTAATTCCCTAATGTCAGTTACTTTTCCGGTAATTGCGGCTGCTGCGGCAGTTAATGGGCTGGCCAGAAAGGTACGGGAATCTGGTCCCTGGCGACCTTCAAAATTGCGGTTTGAGGTAGATATACAATATTTACCTGCCGGGATTTTGTCCTCATTCATGCCTAAACAGGCGCTGCATCCAGGTTCGCGCAATGGAAAGCCTGCTGCTTCAAATATTTTGTCCAACCCTTCGGCAATGGCTTGTTGCTGTACCTGTTTAGAACCAGGCACTACCCATACCGTTACGTTATCTGCTTTGTGCTTGCCTTTAATAAAATCGGCTACCAGGCGTAAATCTTCAATGCGCGAGTTGGTGCAGCTACCGATAAATACATAGTCGATAGGTTTACCTAACAAGCTTTGATCTTCGTGCAGGCCCATGTAATTTAAAGCCTTGGTGTAAGAGCCTTGCTCTTTAGCTTCAAAACTTGCAGTTTCGGGCACGTGCTGTGTAATACCGATACCCATACCCGGGTTGGTACCGTAAGTAATCATTGGCTCGATGTCGGCAGCGTCAAAATAGAGTTCACTGTCAAATTGAGCATCTTCGTCAGAATATAGCGTTTTCCAATAATCAACTGCTTTATCCCAGTCTTCGCCTTGAGGAGCAAATTTGCGTCCTTTTACGTATTCAATTGTCGTTTCGTCGGGAGCAATTAAGCCACCGCGGGCACCCATCTCGATGCTCATGTTACAGATGGTCATGCGGCCTTCCATACTTAAAGAGCGGATAGTGTCACCGGCGTATTCTACAAAATAACCGGTACCACCGGCAGCCGATATTTTGGAGATGATGTATAAGATAATATCCTTAGCGCCTACGCCTTTTTGCAAGGCACCGTTCACCTCAATTTTCATGCGTTTAGGGCGTTGCTGTAGCAAGCACTGGGTAGCCAACACCTGCTCAACCTGCGAAGTGCCAATACCAAACGCAATAGCACCAAAGGCACCATGTGTTGAAGTATGGCTATCACCACAAACATAAGTACAACCCGGACGGGTAATACCCAGTTCCGGACCAATTACGTGTACGATACCCTGATACTGATGGCCTAAACCATACAGCTCAATGCCAAATTCAGCACAGTTTTTAGTCAACATATCTACCTGGTAGCGCGAAAGCTCTTCTTTGATGGGCAGATGCTGATCCCAGGTAGGTACGTTATGGTCGGCCGTAGCCACCGTTTGTTTCGGCCTGAAAACAGGCAAGCCCCGCTGGCGTAAACCATCAAAGGCCTGAGGACTGGTTACCTCGTGTATAAAGTGAGTATCAATGTATAAAATATCCGGGAATCCTTCTTTGCTGCTCACCACGTGCGCATCCCATATTTTATCAAACAATGTTTGTCCCATAACCCCTCCAAAACCCTCCCCAAAGGGGAGGGCTTATGATCTTATAATTTTTGGTTTAAATTTTAATTGTTAACCTCCCTCTCCTCTGGAGAGGGTCGGGGTGAGGTCTTTTAAGCTTCTACTTCCTGGTTTTCAGGGCGCAGGCTGCGTACGGTTTTACCGGCTTGCCATAATTCGCTTTCGCGTAATTCTCTTAACTCTTCGTTCAGTTTTTCGCGATAGTCTGGCTGACTGTTGCTGTCGATAGAACGTTGAGATTCTTTACCGGTAGCAACGCTTTCGTATAATTCTTCAAACACTGGTTTAGTAGCATCACGGAATTTTTTCCACCAGTCTAATGCACCGCGTTGTGCAGTGGTCGAACAGTTGGCATACATCCAGTCCATACCGTTTTCGGCAACCAATGGCATCAGTGATTGAGTTAACTCTTCAACAGTTTCGTTAAATGCTTCAGAAGGTGTATGACCTTTGCTGCGTAACACATCATACTGAGCCGCAAAAATACCTTGAATACAACCCATCAAAGTACCGCGCTCGCCGGTTAAGTCACTAAATACTTCTTTTTTAAAGTCTGTTTCGAACAGGTAACCGCTACCTACAGCAATACCTAAGGCAATAACGCGGTCAGAAGCTTTACCGGTAGCATCCTGGAAAATAGCATAGCTTGAGTTTAAGCCGCGACCCTGTAAAAACATACGACGCAGTGAAGTACCTGAGCCTTTAGGAGCTACTAAGAATACATCGACGTCTTTTGGTGGAACGATGCCGGTTTGCTCGTTAAAGGTGATACCAAAACCATGTGAAAAATACAGGGCTTTACCTGGAGTTAAATGTTTTTGAACGGTTGGCCAAAGTTCAATTTGAGCAGCATCGCTTAATAAGTAGCAAATAATGGTTCCTTTTTCAAGAGCTTCTTCAATCTCAAATAAAGTTTCGCCGGGTACAAAGCCATCGCTGATTGCTTTATCCCAGGTTTTTGAATTTTTACGCTGACCAACAATTACATTAATGCCATTGTCTTTTTGGTTTAGCGCCTGGCCCGGACCTTGTACACCGTAACCAATAACCGCTACTACTTCATTTTTTAAAACATCCTGTGCTTTCGATAACGGAAATTCTTCGCGGGTTACTACGTTTTCTTCGGTGCCGCCAAAATTTAATTTTGCCATGATTTGATTTGTTTTTGCTTTTCGGTTTTAAGTTTTCCGACTTCTATTGTATGTGTATTATTTATCTTTAAGTGGTGTAAGGAAACCTTACATAGTAAATACCTTGTCTCTCTGGTTCAGGTATTCGTTTTCAATGACATCTTCTCCCGGTTCCCTGCGTTCAAATTCGCGCAGTTTGCGGTTAAAGCCTTCGCTGTCTTTAATGATAGCGATGCGGGCCGTACGTACAAACTCGATAAGTCCGAACGGCTGCAGCACTTTAATCAGATTATCTGTTTCTTCGCGGTGACCGGTAGTCTCAAATACCACATAATCTTTACGGATCACTACTGCACGGGCACCGTTTTCGCGTAGTAAGCGTTCAACGGCAACTTTTTCTGCTATCACGTCCGCCGGTACTTTATACAAAGCCATTTCCTGCCAGATAACGTCGGCATTAGTGTGGTAGTATACTTTTAATACCTCTACTTGCTTTTCAATCTGACGGGCCAGTTTACGTACCACGTCTTCAGTTTCGGTAATTACGATGTTGAAGCGGTGAATGCTGTCAATCTCCGAAGGAGATGTGTTCAGACTATCAATATTAATTTTACGACGAGTAAAAATAATGGCGATACGATTCAGTAAACCTATTTGGTTTTCGGTATATACGGTGATGTTAAATTCCTGTTTACCCTCGGGTAATGTATTGTCGTTACTCATGGTGATGGGTTATTTAAGTCTGATTTCGCTTACACTGCAGCCTTGTGGCACCATCGGAAACACATTGTTCTCTTTGGTTACAAATACTTCCAGTAAATAAGAGCCTTTATGATTTAACATCTCTTGTAAAGCCGGCTGCAATTCTTCGCGCTCCTTGATACACTGACCGGCAATGCCGTAGCCTTTAGCCACCTGTACAAAGTCGGGGCTTTGTATGTCTACAAACGAGTAGCGACGCTCGTTAAATAACTCCTGCCATTGGCGCACCATGCCTAAAAAGCGATTGTTCAGAATCAAAATCTTTACATCAACGCCGCTTTGCATAATGGTACCTAGTTCCTGCAAAGTCATCTGGAAACCACCGTCACCAATTACCGCAACTACGGTACGATCTTGTGCGCCAAACTTGGCACCTATGGCAGCAGGTAGTGCAAAGCCCATAGTACCTAAGCCACCGCTGGTAATGTTGCTGCGGGTTTGATTAAACTTGGCATAACGGCAACCCACCATCTGGTGCTGACCAACGTCGGTTACAATCACTGCGTCACCGCCGGTTAAATGGTTAAGCTGATCAATCACTTCGCCCATGGTCATTTCGCCGGTTTTTGGGTGCAGTTCGGCATCAATAACGGCTTCGTTTTCTTTCCGGGTAAAATCGTTGAATTTTTCTAACCACTCGGTGTGCTGCTTAGCTTCAATATGTTTAGTAAGTAGAGGAAGGGTCTCTTTACAATCGCCCCAAACGGCTACATGCGTTTGTACGTTTTTGTCGATTTCTGCCGGGTCAATATCCAGGTGGATAACCTTAGCTTGTTTAGCGTATTTATCTAAACGGCCGGTTACGCGGTCGTCAAAACGCATACCTATGGCGATCAGTACGTCGCATTCATTAGTCAAAACGTTAGGACCATAATTGCCATGCATACCCAACATGCCCACGTTTTGTGGGTGATCAGTCGGGATAGCGCCAACACCCATAATAGTCCAGGCAGCGGGGATACCGCTTTTTTCTACAAAAGCTTTAAACTCCTGCTCAGCATTACCTAACAACACGCCTTGTCCCCATAAGATGAACGGCTTTTTAGCCTCATTGATTACCTGCGCAGCTTGTTCAATGTATTGTGTACGAACAATCGGTTTTGGCCGGTAACTACGTATGTGGTTACAAGGAGTGTAGCCTTTGTATTGGAATTTTTGTATCTGCGCGTTTTTGGTAATGTCAATTAGTACCGGGCCGGGTCTGCCGGTGCTGGCAATATAAAATGCTTTGGCAATAGCCTCAGGGATTTCATTGGCATCAGTTACCTGGTAGTTCCATTTAGTAACTGGGGTGGTAATGTTAATTACATCAGTTTCCTGGAAGGCATCGGTACCCAGCAAGTGTGCAAATACCTGGCCGGTAATACATACTAACGGTGTGCTGTCAATCTGTGCATCGGCCAAACCGGTAACCAAGTTAGTAGCACCCGGACCGCTGGTTGCAAAAACCACACCTACTTTGCCTGAGGTACGGGCATAGCCCTGACCTGCATGAATGCCTCCCTGCTCGTGGCGGACCAGGATATGGTTTAGCTTTTCTTTGTAATCATACAAAGCGTCGTAAATAGGCATAATAGCACCACCCGGATAGCCAAAAATGGTATCTACTCCTTCAACAATCAGAGCTTCTAACAATGCGGCCGAGCCTGATAGCTCAACAGCGGTTTGCTGCTCGGGGGCTGTTAGTACTTCTTGCTGTGCAACTTCCATAATGTAATTTTTATGAGGTATATTTTTAGGTGATAATAGGGCAAAAACCTGTTATCTGTCATTGGTTATTCTTCGTCGGTAACGCAGCCCTGGCTTGCGTCTTTAACACTTTTAAAATATTTAAACAATAGGCCTTTGCTTACTGGAGGCTTAGGCTGCTGCCATTCGCTGCGGCGCTGTGCCAATTCTTCATCGCTGATTTTAAGATCGATGGTGTTTGAGATGGCATCCAATACGATCGTGTCATTGTCTCTTACCAATGCAAGGTTACCACCATCAAAAGCCTCTGGTGTAATGTGGCCTACTACAAAACCGTGAGTACCGCCCGAAAAACGGCCATCAGTAATTAATGCTACCGAACTGCCTAAACCGGCGCCAAATATGGCTGAAGTTGGTTTTAACATTTCGGGCATACCCGGAGCACCTTTAGGGCCTACGTTACGTATTACTACTACGTCGCCGGCTTTCACGCGACCGCTTTGTATGCCGTTAATTAATTCAAACTCACCGTCGAACACACGGGCCGGGCCTTCAAAGCGTTCGCCTTCTTTACCGGTAATTTTGGCTACGCTGCCGCCTGTGGCCAAGTTGCCGTATAATATTTGTAAGTGACCGGTTGCCTTGATGGCTTTATCGGCCGGGAAAATAATTTTTTGAGTGTCAAAGTCTAAATCGGCAATCTCTTCCAGGTTTTCGGCCAAAGTTTTACCGGTTACGGTTAAACAATCGCCGTGCAGCCAACCCAATTTTAACAGGTATTTCATTACTGCTGGTATGCCGCCAATTTTGTGCAAGTCTTCCATCATGTACTTGCCGCTTGGTTTCATATCAGCCAGTAACGGAATGCGGTTACTTACTTCCTGGAAATCATCCTGGCTTAATGGCACGCCCACGCTTTTGGCAATGGCAATCATGTGTAAAACTGCATTGGTAGATCCGCCCATCACCATGATAGTAACGATGGCATTTTCGAATGCTTCGCGCGTCATGATGTCTGACGGCTTAATGTCTTTACGCAGCAACTCTAAAATAGCTTTGCCAGCCGCTTTACACTCATCTTGTTTTTCCTGGCTCAAGGCTGGGTTAGAAGAGGAGTAAGGCAAGCTCATGCCCAAGGCTTCGATAGCGGCGGCCATTGTATTAGCGGTATAAATACCACCGCAGGCGCCTGCACCCGGACAAGCATTTTTGATGATTTCTTTAAAATCAAAATCGTCTAAAGTACCGGCTATCTTTTTACCTAAAGCCTCAAATGCCGAAACAATGTTTAAGTCTTCGCCTTTATAATGGCCAGGTTTAATGGTTCCACCATATACCATGATAGACGGACGATTTAAACGGCCCATGGCTATTAATGAGCCAGGCATGTTTTTATCACAACCAGGTACAGTAATCAATCCGTCGTAATACTGAGCGCCGCAAACAGCTTCTATCGAGTCGGCAATTACATCGCGGCTTACTAGGGAGTAACGCATACCTTCAGTACCGTTGCTCATACCATCGCTTACGCCGATAGTGTTAAATATTAAGCCTACCAAACCTTCGTCCCAAATCCCTTGCTTAATTACTTTAGACAGGTCATTCAGGTGCATATTACAGGTGTTACCATCGTAACCCATGCTGGCAACGCCCACCTGTGCTTTTTTCATGTCATCATCGGTTAAACCAATGCCGTATAACATGGCTTGTGCTGCAGGTTGTGTAGGGTCTGATGTCAGGGTTTTGCTGTAGCGGTTTAATTCAACAGCTTCGGTAGTTTCGTTATGCAAACTCATGGTTTTGTTTAGCTCAGTTTATATAAAAATGCACTCTTTAATTTAAGCTATTGAAAAGGCTGTGTTAATTGTTTTCAATGCCGATTGTTTACTGGTGCGCTTTTCTTTAAAATTAGGTTAACGATTAATATTTGTAAGGTAGTGAGATGCGTTTCGCATTGCAATAGCCCAAAAAAATATTTTAAATTAGTTTTTTATTTTGAAATAAAAATAAAAATAAAATATTATTCTGTTTATTATTTAATAAATAAAATTTTATTTTATTGTCTGTATACCAAAGTTGAAATTGGTATTCGGTATTATTATTATGCATGCATAGCAAGCAATGCAAATCCGGGCGTAAAATGAAAGAGGAGCGCCAAATAGCATAAAAAAACCCGGCCTGAAAAGGTCGGGTTTTAAGTTTCTAAGTGTAATGGACTAACGGTGGGTTATACCTTCGGCAAGCACCATCACTTTATTGTTGTTTACTTCAACAACGCCACCCTTAATAAAAAATACATCAGCCTTGGCACCGCGAACGGTAAGCTTACCATCTTCTAAAGTAGAAATAATGGGCGCGTGATTATTTAATATCTCGAATGACCCCATAGTGCCGGGAACAGTAACCGACGTTACTTCGCCTTCGAACACTTTTTTATCGGGAGTAAGAATTTCTAAAGTCATGTTCTAATGTGCAAATGTGCAAGTATGCAAATGTGCAGATGCTTTTTATTTGCATATCCGCACATCTGCACATCTTCCTATTAGTTATTGGCTTCTGCTAATAATTTTTTGCCTTTTTCAATGGCGTCTTCAATGCTGCCAACCAAGTTGAAAGCTCCTTCAGGATACTCATCAACTTCGCCGTCCATAATCATGTTAAAGCCTTTGATAGTATCTTTAATATCAACCAATACACCTTTTAAGCCGGTAAACTGCTCGGCTACGTGGAATGGCTGAGATAAGAAACGTTGTACACGGCGAGCACGTGATACGGTTAATTTATCTTCTTCAGATAACTCATCCATGCCCAGGATGGCAATAATATCCTGAAGCTCTTTATAACGTTGTAAAATCTCTTTTACGCGTTGTGCAGTGTTATAGTGTTCGTTACCTAAAATAGCAGGGCTCAAAATACGTGAAGTTGAATCCAGAGGGTCAACCGCAGGGTAAATACCTAACTCGGCAATTTTACGTGAAAGTACGGTAGTTGCGTCTAAGTGAGCGAAGGTTGTAGCCGGCGCAGGGTCGGTCAAGTCATCCGCAGGTACATAAACCGCCTGTACCGAAGTAATTGAACCGCGTTTAGTTGAAGTAATACGCTCTTGCATCACACCCATCTCGGTAGCCAGCGTTGGTTGATAACCTACCGCTGATGGCATACGGCCTAACAAAGCTGATACTTCAGAACCAGCTTGGGTAAAGCGGAAAATGTTGTCGATGAAGAACAGGATATCACGGCCTTTACCTTCTGCATCACCATCACGGAAATATTCTGCAATAGTTAAACCTGAAAGGGCAACACGTGCACGTGCACCCGGTGGCTCGTTCATTTGGCCAAACACGAAGGTTGCTTTAGAATCTTTTAACTCTTCTTTGTCTACTTTTGACAAATCCCAGCCTCCCGACTCCATAGAGTGCATAAACTCTTCGCCGTATTTGATAATGCCCGATTCCAACATCTCGCGCAGTAAGTCGTTACCTTCGCGGGTACGCTCACCTACACCGGCAAATACTGATAAACCAGAATATGCTTTAGCGATGTTGTTGATCAGTTCCTGAATTAATACAGTTTTACCTACACCGGCACCACCAAACAAACCAATTTTACCACCTTTAGCATAAGGCTCCAGTAAGTCAATTACTTTAATACCGGTAAACAGTACTTCGCTTTCGGTTGATAAATCTTCAAATCTTGGAGGAGTAGCGTGGATAGGACGACCATTAGCAGTGTTCAATGATTCGATACCGTCGATTGCCTCACCAACTACGTTAAATACGCGGCCTTTGATATCGTCGCCGATAGGCATACGGATAGGTGACTCCAAGTCGGTTACCGGCATACCGCGCAACAAACCGTCGGTAGAATCCATAGCGATTGCGCGAACGCGGTCTTCGCCCAGGTGTTGCTGAACTTCTAAAACAATTTTTTGTCCATTGCTTTTGGTGATTTCCAGCGCATCGTAAATTTTAGGAAGATGAGCATCATCGCTAAAGCTTACGTCAACTACCGGACCAATGATTTGTGAGATTTTTCCAATGTTTGGCATATATACCTTACGTAATATTTAAATAACTGATCTTTAAAAACAGCGACTTATATAGTTATAATACACTATTTCGGAGCGCAAAGTTAAGCTTTATAATGAATTTTTAATTACCTAACTTAAAGAATTTTACCTAAAATTCGAGCTTTATTTATTTTTATTAAAACATTATCTTAGCGGCCCTTTTTAAAAAGGTATCTTTTAATAAACCAATTGCTAACATGAAAAAAGTTTTACTATCACTGTTTTTTGCGTTTGTGCCGTTTTTGATTTTTGCGCAGGGTTTCCAGGTAAACCTGGAAGGGCAGAAGCAAATTGGTATGGGGCATACCGGTACAGCTTTATTGCTGGATGGTTCGTCGGTATTTTTTAATCCGGGTGCTGTAGTCAATTTATCAGAAAACTATTTACAGGCTGGTGTAAGCCCATTGCTTTTCAAATCTGGCTTTGTACCAACCGGATCAAACATGCAATACAATACTGCCGATAAGGTTGCTACCCCTCTAAGTGCCTACGCTGTTTGGGGGCCTAAAGCTGCCCGCTGGAAATTAGGTTTAGGCGTATATACTCCCTTTGGTGGTTTAACCGACTGGGGTAACAACTGGCCAGGCAAATACACCCTGACCTCGCTTGATTTAAAAACCATATTTATACAGCCCACAGTAAGTATCAAACTGGCCGACTTCATCAGTATAGGTGCAGGCTTCGTGTATAACCACGGCACCGTGAACTTAAAACGTGCTATTCCGTTAGCCGATGCTAACAATCCGCAAGGCGAAGCTGAGCTTAAAGGCAGCGGTAGCGGCATTGGTTTTAATGCCGGTGTATTTATCGATACCAAAACTGGTTTAACCATTGGTATTACCCATCGATCTAAGGTAAATACCAAACTTACGGATGGTGATGCCTACTTTAGAGTACCTGCAAGTTTGCAGGCCAGTTTCCCAAGCCCTAACACGTTTAAAGCTGAATTACCTTTGGCGGCTACTACGTCGGTCGGTTTTGGATATAGCTTTGCTAAAAAATGGTTAGTTGCAATAGATGGTAACTACGTGCATTTTGATACCTACAAAGCTCTTTCTTTCGACTATGCCAATAATACCAACGTACTGCAAGACACCTATTCGCCCCGTAATTATAAAAACGCGGTGAGCCTGCGCGCCGGTGTGCAATACAAAGCTTGTGACCAGTTGATGTTGCGTGCCGGTGGAGGTTATGCTTCCACACCGGTTAGAGATGGTTATGTTACACCCGAAGTGCCCGATGCTAACCGCGGTTTTTACACTGCCGGTTTGAGTTATTTGGTGAATAAGCATTTTGACATCGACCTGTCTTTCGAGTACGAACATTTGGCCAGCCGTACACAAACTAACATCGAGACACAGTTAGCCGGAACGTTTAAAAGCAACGTTTATATTCCGGGTGTAGCTTTAGTTTATCACTGGTAATCAGTTAATAAGGAATTTTTAAGTAAATTGTAACCGTTTTTTAAACGATCAAATGAAATTAAATAATTACAAGAATATTTTATTGTCGGGCTTACTGGTTTTGGCGGCCTGTAAACCTAAGGTTGACGTTGAACCGGCCAGTAATGGCGGGGTCGATTTTTCGGCTTACATTGCCGTGGGCGACTCGCAAACCGCAGGGTATGCCGATGGTGGCTTATACCGCACCGGGCAGATCAACTCTTTCCCTAATATTATTGCTGAGCAATTGAAAGCAGTGGGCGGTGGCAATTTTAGTCAGCCTTTGTTTAGCGAAGCACAAGCCAGCGGAACAGGTTACCGCAAAATTGACAAGTTTAATGCAGATGGTACACCATCCATCGTTGATGTGCCGGCAACTGCCGTAAGAAGTGCCAATCCAGTTCTGTTTACCAAATACACCGGCGAAAATAATAACTATGGCATTCCAGGTATTAAAGTTATTCATACCTCAATAGCTGGTTATGGTAACCTTAACCCGTATTTTGAGAGAGTACTTACTTCGTCTTACCCGGCTGCAAACACAACTTACCTGGATTATATTACAGCCAAGCCGTATACTTTCTTTACCAGTTGGTTGGGTAATAATGATGCTTTAGGGTACGCTACCGCAGGTGGGGTAAGCGAAACACTGACTGATAAAAGCGTATTTGCAGCTGCTTATTCAGCAGTGATTGAAAAATTAACGGCAGGCGGAAAAAAAGGTACTATTGCTACTGTGCCTGATGTTAGCGCTATTCCGTTTTTTAACACGGTAACTATCCCTGTTTTATTAGCAGCGGTGCAAAGAGCTGCTCCGTCTGTGACTACGCTGTATGTAAATGCCCGCAAAACATCAGACGCAGGTACTGCTACGTACGAGGCCCGTGCGGCTACCACGGCGGACTTGATTACACTGACTTTCCCAACCAGTAAATTGGGGGTTAACGGGTATGGTGTGTCGCCACTAAACCCTATCGAGAACCAATATGTGTTGGATGCTAACGAGGTGACCCTGGTTAAAGATTATGTGAATGCCTACAACCAAACCATTACCTCGTTGGCTGCTTCTAAAGGTTTGGCATTGTTTGATGCGTATGCTTTCCTGAATACCGTAAAACAAAAAGGTTTGTTGATTAACGGCGTAAACTTAAGTGCTATTTACATCAGCGGAGGTTTGTTCTCATTAGACGGTGTGCATTTAACGCCGAAGGGTTATGCTATTATCGCTAACGAGTTTATTAAAGCCACTAATGCCAAGTATGGCTCTAACGTTCCGCAAGCGGATATCAATAAATACAACAGCGTTATTTTTCCATAACGTTTTTTATAATCCATCATAAACACCAAGGGCTGCGTTTGATCATTAAACGCAGTCCTTGGTGTTTATAAAGTAAATTACTTGGTAGCTTATTTATTAACTTCTGTCCAAAGCAAATCTTTCAGAGCGTCCAGGCCTTGTTGGGCCACAGATGATATGAATGCAGCGGGTAAACCTGCCGGTAGTTCCGCTTTCATTTCTTGTTGCAACTCATCGTCCAATAAGTCAGATTTAGTAATGGCCAGTACCCGTGGCTTGTGTACCAATTCCGGGTTGTATTCCTGTAGTTCGTTTAACAGGATATCGTATTCTTGTTTAATACTGCGATTGGTATCGGCAGGTATCATAAACAGTAGCACTGAATTACGCTCAATGTGCCTCAAAAACCTAAAACCTAAACCTTTGCCCTTAGATGCACCCTCGATGATACCCGGGATATCGGCCATCACAAAAGATTTATTATTGCGATAAGCTACAATGCCCAAATTAGGTACAATGGTAGTAAAGGCATAGTCGGCAATCTCGGGTTTAGCTGCTGATACTACAGAAAGAAGGGTAGATTTACCCGCATTCGGGAAACCTACTAAGCCCACATCTGCCAGCAATTTCAGCTCGAGTATGTTCCAGTGTTCCTGACCGGCTTCGCCGGGTTGTGCAAAGCGAGGGGTTTGCTGAGTGGATGATTTGAAGTGCCAGTTACCTAAGCCTCCACGACCACCAGGTGTTAAAATTTTGGTTTCTCCGTCTTTAGTAATCTCAAATATCACTTCCCCGGTTTCAGCATCTTTGGCAATAGTACCCAAAGGCACTTCCAAAATTTCATCACGACCGGTTTTGCCCGACCGTAATGCACTGCCGCCGCCTTCGCCGTCGCCAGCAATAATATGCTTACGATATTTAAGATGTAGTAAAGTCCATAATTGGGAATTGCCCTTTACAATAACATGTCCGCCGCGACCGCCGTCGCCGCCATCAGGACCACCTTTAGCCGTATGTTTATCGCGATGCAAGTGCGAAGAGCCTGCTCCGCCTTTGCCCGACCGGCAACATATTTTTACATAATCAACAAAGTTGGAACCTTGGCTCATGAGTTGTTTTAGTTGGTAGTGAATGAGTCGGTTGAGCGACGTGACTAATTGTAATCAATTCAATAACCTCACATATCGAATGCTCGGTCTTTAAACAGCAATTTCGGATTTAAACAGTTCCATAGTGGCTGTTTAAATCCGAAATTGATTAAGGGTAATAATATTTAGTACTGATCTATCACTGACGATACCGATCCGAAGATTTCTTCAATGGAACCAATGCCGTTAATGCTGGTAAACTTATCCTGGCCTTTGTAAAACTCGGCTACAGGTGCAGTTTTGTTGTTGTATTCGTTGATGCGTTTGCGGATCACCTCAGGATTGGCGTCATCCGGACGGCCCGAGTCTTTACCGCGAAGCAGTAAGCGGTTTTCCAGTTCCTGGTCGTCAACCACTAAGGCAATCATGCCTGATATGGCAGTATTCTTTTCATTCAACAAGGTATCCAGGGCTGCAGCCTGAGCTACCGTGCGAGGGAAACCGTCGAAAATAAATCCTTTGGCTTGTGGGTTAGCATCCAGTTTGTTGCTGATCATGCCAATCACTACTTCATCCGGAACCAACAGTCCCTCATCCATCAGTTTCTTAGCTTCCAAGCCAAGGGTAGTACCTTGTGCTATTTCGTTACGTAATATATCACCGGTTGAAAGGTGAATTAATCCGTACTTGTCAATCAGTTTTTGAGATTGTGTGCCCTTTCCAGCGCCGGGAGGACCGAACAAAACAAGGTTTAGCATCCTTTGAATTTAATTTAAAAATAAAAGCCTTTCTGCAATGATACGGAAAGGCTTTATAATAAAAAAGTGGACTTGAAGGGAGTCGAACCCCTAACCTTCTGATCCGTAGTCAGATGCTCTATCCAATTGAGCTACAAGTCCGTCCTTGAATGGAGTGCAAAGATAGTATTAGATTGATAAACCTCAAATAAATTTGAAAAAAAACTGGAGATATATTTAAAGGTATAGTGTATGGTGTTAGTAATCAGTGAGATAATTTGCTGTGTTTTTTAACGTGGATGATATGGTAGTTGAAATAGCCATATTAAATCGCTTTTTCACAAGCACAATAAGTCGGCATTAAATAAAAAACGTCAATCTTTTGGTTTAAAGATTGACGCCTGAACTCCAAAAAAGTTGAATATTTATTTTAGTTTTTCTTCAATCGCCTCAAAGTCGGGTAAATCGCCTGCCGATTCTAACACTTCGGCGTAAATAATATTTTGATCCTCATCAATCACGAAAGCAGCGCGTTTGGATACGCCCTTCAATCCAAATACAAACTCATTGTATATAGCACCATAATTTTCGGATACGGTTTTGTTAAAGTCGGACAGTAACGGAAACTGGTAATGGTTTTCTTCTTTAAACTTGGCCAGTGTAAAGGGCGAGTCTACAGAAACAGCTAACACTTCTGCGTTCATGCCTTCGTAAAATCCAAAGTTATCGCGCAGGGTGCAAAGCTGTGTGGTGCAAGTGCCGGTAAAAGCCATCGGGAAAAAGTGCAGTACTACTTTGCGTCCTTTATAATCGGATAATGATGTTTCTTTTAAATCAGACGAAATAAGTGTAAACTGAGGGGCTGGTTGGCCTATTGGTAAAGACATAAATTTGTTTAGTGTTTTGCTCAAATATACGTTTAAAAGTACGGGTAGGATTGAGATTGCTGCTTTAAATTGTCAGGTAGATAATGGTTTAATGAAACTTAACCAACGCACCGAAGTTATTGAGTAAATACTGCTGTAAAATGAAAGCTATTGTCATAACCCAACCCGGCGACCCGGATGTACTAAAGCAGGCCGATGTACCTAAGCCTGAACCAAAACCCGGCGAGGTGCTGATAAAAGTTGTTGCCGCTGGTGTAAACCGGCCCGACGTAGCGCAGCGTAAAGGTGTGTACCCGCCGCCGCCTGGAGCACCGCAGGATATACCAGGTTTGGAAGTAGCCGGTGTAATTGAAGGTGTAGGTTCGGAAGTTACACTGTGGAAAGTTGGTGATGAGGTTTGTGCGCTGGTAAGCGGAGGTGGTTATGCCGAGTATTGCGTGGCGCCGGAGGGACAATGTTTGCCGGTGCCAGATAACTTAAGTTTTATAGAGGCAGCCTCGCTACCCGAAACGTTTTTTACAGTATGGAGCAATGTATTTGACCGCGGCAACCTGCAGCCAGGCGAAAGCTTGCTGGTACACGGTGGGAGCAGCGGCATTGGGGTTACGGCTATTCAAATGGCAAAGGCATTGGGCAATACAGTGTATGTAACGGCAGGCAGCGAAGATAAATGCATGTTCTGTGAACAACTGGGTGCCTCTAAAGCCGTAAATTATAAACAGGAGGATTTTGTTGAAGCAATAAAGCAAGTCACGCATGATAAAGGTGTAAACGTGATATTGGACATGATAGGTGGCGATTACACACCAGGCAATATTGCGTTACTGGCTGATGAGGGCCGTTTAGTAATGATTAATACCATGAAAGGTAAGGATACCAATGTTGATCTAAGTGCGGTAATGCGTAAACGCTTAGTGATTACCGGTTCTACGCTACGGTCGCGCGATGTGGCATTTAAGTCGGCTATCGCCCAGGCATTATTAAAGCACATCTGGCCGCTTATTGATGCAGGTAAAATTAAACCCATCATTCATCAAATTTTTCCGGCAGAAGATGCTGCCGAAGCTCATCGCTTAATGGAAAGTAGCAGTCATATAGGTAAAATAGTTCTGGAGTTTTAAACGGATTTTGATAAGCAGATGAATTACTGGCGGTGATTTATGACAGCCCAATGGAATTGCATCTGTTTAGTAAACCTCGGTATTTTATACTTTTGCCAAAGATAAAATGCGTTTATCATGAGAATTGCCATTAACGGATTTGGCCGCATAGGCCGTATATTTTTGCGTAACATACTGGCCCGCCCCGGCATCGAGGTGGTTGCCATTAACGATATAACCAATACCCGCACGTTGGCCCACCTGTTTAAATACGATACGGTACACCGTGGTTTTAAAGGCGAGGTCAATGCTGATGACGATCATCTTTACATCAACGGCAAGGCGATCAAAGTACTGTCGGAAAGTATACCTGTTAATTTGCCATGGCAAGAATTTGAGATTGATTTGGTAATCGAGTCGACGGGCAAATTTGCTTCGCTCGATGGTGCTAACCAGCATTTAACGGCAGGTGCTAAGCAGGTAATTCTGTCGGCGCCGGCAGGTGGCAAAACAGTGCCCACTGTAGTATTGGGTGTAAACGACGCTGAGATTGACCTGCGCTCGCGGGTGCTGTCTAATGCCTCATGTACCACTAACAACGTAGCTGCGATGGTAAAAGTGCTCGAAGATAATTGGGGTATTGTTGAAGGGTATATTACCACAGTTCATTCCATGACGGGCGACCAGAACCTGCACGATGCACCGCATAAAGATCTACGCCGGGCACGTGCTGCGTCGGCATCTATTATACCAACTACTACGGGTGCTGCCAAAGCCATTACTTCAATATTCCCGCATCTGGATGGTAAATTGGGTGGCGCAGGTATCCGCGTTCCGGTGCTTAATGGATCATTGACTGACTTTACCTGCCTGCTCAAAAAGACTGCTACGGTTGACGCTATCAATGCAGCTTTTAAGCAAGCCGCTGATGGCGAAATGAAAACTATTTTAGAATATACTGAAGATCCAATTGTATCGACAGACATATTAGACAATCCGCACAGTTGTATATTTGATGCCCAGTTAACCTCTATTGTGGGTGATATGGTAAAAGTAGTGGGTTGGTACGATAACGAAATGGGCTACAGTAGCCGCCTGGCCGATCTGGTAGAGAAAATAGCAAGGTTACCAAAGGATTAAAATCAAGATTTTAATCAGCTCACAGATTTAAGAACAACACATCAATGGTAAAATTTATATCAAAGGATGATATACTGCCCATCCGTAACGAGATATTGAGGGAGGGTAAGCTTACTTTAGAGCAATGCCGTTTTCAAGGTGATGACAATCCGGAAAGCTTTCACCTCGGGTATTTTGACGGCGAGCAGTTAGTAAGTGTCGCCTCTTTTCATCCGCAATCTTACGGCGAGTTTGTAGGTAGAGGTTATCAGCTTAGAGGTATGGCTACTTTGAAAGCTTATCAAAGTAAAGGTTTAGGAACTCAACTGGTTAACTTTGCTATTGTTTACCTACGCGGACAAAAGGTAAACTACGTTTGGTGTAATGCCCGTAAAGTAGCGGCCAGCTTTTACGGTAATTTAGGGTTCGAGATTGTTTCTTCCGAGTTTGACATACCGGGGATTGGCCCGCACTATGCCATGTATCTTAAAGTACAGTAGCATGTTTACAGGTTTTCGTCAAACTGATCATAGCTCGGGGTAAAGACTCTCAAAAGTTTCTTAGTGTAAATTGCACACTTTTTTGGTTATTGTAATTTTAATTTCTGAATTTGGCAGCTCATTTGACGTGCTAACTTCATGAAAACAATTGACCAATTAAACTTTGCCGGAAAGAAAGCCCTGATCAGGGTAGATTTTAATGTTCCACTGGATAAAGATTATAAAATAACCGACGATAACCGAATCACTGCAGCCCTGCCAACCTTGAAAAAGATTTTGGCCGATGGCGGTTCGTTAATATTAATGTCGCATCTGGGCCGTCCAAAAGAAGGCCCGACCGAAAAATACTCTCTTAAACACATCATCCCGCATTTGTCTGAACTTTTAGGCAAAGAGGTTCAATTTGCTGATGACTGTATTGGTCAGCAGGCTACCGACAAAGCCGCTGCACTTAAAGATGGCGAAGTGCTGTTGTTAGAAAACCTGCGTTTCTACAAAGAAGAAGAAAAAGGCGATAAAGACTTTGCCGAAAAGTTATCTAAACTGGGCGACGTTTACGTAAACGACGCATTTGGTACAGCCCACCGTGCGCACGCATCAACTGCGGTAATTGCACAGTTTTTTCCGGATGCTAAATACTTCGGTTATCTGATGGGTGCTGAACTGGAAAATGCCGAAAAAGTATTGAACGGTGCTGCTAAACCCTTCACTGCTATTATGGGCGGTGCTAAAGTAAGCGACAAATTATTGCTGATCGAGAACATGCTCGACAAAGTAGATAACCTGATTATTGGCGGTGGTATGGCTTACACCTTTGCTAAGGCACAAGGTGGGAACATTGGTAAATCATTGGTTGAAGAAGATAAACAAGAGCTGGCTTTACAGCTCATCCAAAAAGCAAAAGATAAAGGTGTAAACCTGTTGTTGCCAACAGACTCGATTATTGCTGATGCTTTTGCTAACGAAGCAAATACCGACACTGCTCCTAACAAAGACATCAAAGAAGGCTGGATGGGTTTAGATATCGGCCCTGAATCAATCAAGGCTTTTACCGAAGTAATTGAAGGTTCGAAAACCATTTTGTGGAATGGCCCGATGGGTGTTTTTGAAATGGAAAAGTTTGAACAAGGTACCAAGGCTGTAGCCGAAGCAGTAGTAAAAGCTACCCAAAATGGTGCGTTCTCATTGATCGGAGGTGGCGACTCGGCGGCAGCTGTTTCAAAATTCGGCTTAAACGATGAAGTTAGCTATGTATCAACCGGTGGTGGCGCATTGTTAGAATATATGGAAGGTAAAGAGTTGCCAGGCGTTAAAGCGATCAACGAGTAATTATCTTAACCACATATCGAACTTACAGGAGGCTGCTTTTACAAAGCGGCCTTTTTTGTATGTTTAGATTTTTAATCCCTTATTATGAAAATATTCTTATCCATCATTGGTGTTTTGGTTGTGTTCGCGGCCTTAGGGCAGCCCGGGGCTGGCGCCGCTGATGCTGCTTATGTAAAAGATCACTATACCAAATACGAGTACCAGATACCCATGCGCGACGGTAAAAAGCTGTTTACCTCGGTGTACGTTCCCAAAGATCAATCGAAGAAATATCCTTTTATGATGGATCGTACCTGCTACAGTGTGGCGCCTTACGGTACCGATAAATACAAACCCAGATTAGGTCCGTCTACCCAGTTTATGCAAGACGGTTACATTTTTGTTTATCAGGATGTGCGCGGCCGTTGGATGAGCGAGGGGATGTATGAGGAAATGACGCCCGAGCTGGAAGTGCACAAAACCAACAAGGATGTTGATGAAGGTACGGACACTTACGATACTATTGATTGGCTGCTGAAAAATGTAGCCAATAACAATGGTAAGGTAGGCGTATGGGGTATTTCATATCCCGGCTTTTACACCACTACGGCTTTGCTAAGCCGTCACCCTGCCTTGGTAGCTGCTTCGCCGCAGGCGCCCATTGCCGATTTATGGCGCGATGACGGCTGGCACAACGGCACTTTTTTCCTGGCGGCCAATTTTGGGTTTTATCCGTTCTTTACCAATCGTCAGGACGATAAGCCAACGCAACGCCGTGGTGCCCGGTTTGATATCGGTACCGAGGATGGCTACGATTTCTTTTTGAAGATGGGATCGATGCGTAACACTAACGTGAAGTATTTTAAAGATACCATCAGACTATGGAACGAAATGATGGACCATCCGGATTATGATCAGCATTGGAAAGACCGTAACGTACTGCCTCACCTGCACGACATCAAAACAGCAACGCTGGTTACCGGTGGCTGGTATGATGCAGAAGACTTATACGGTGCCATCAATACCTACAAAACGCTGGCTGCTAAAAATCCGAACACGCCGGTTTACTTTGCCATGGGCCCTTGGGTGCACGGCGGTTGGGCTGGTGGTTTAGGCGATCATTTGGGTGACGTTGACTTTGGCGGAGCTACGGCACCTTTTTATCGCGACAAAATTGAGTTCGCTTTTTTTAGTCATTATTTAAAAGGTACGCCGCTTGATTTGCCTAAAGTGTCGACTTTCGAAACAGGCACCAACCAGTGGAGAACTTATAATGTATGGCCACCTGCGCCGGCTAAAGAGAAAAACTTATATTTTTTACCCGACGGTAAATTGTCTTTCACGGCTCCGTCTGCTGCTAAAGATACTTATACCGAATTTGTGTCCGACCCTAATAAGCCGGTTCCTTACTACGCCAAAAAGACCAACGATATGGAGCGCGATTATATGACCGCCGATCAGCGTTTTGCTTCGGCTATGCCCGGTGTAATTACTTACAAAACGGATGTGTTAACCGATGATGTAACCCTGGCCGGAAACATCTGGGCTAACTTAAAGGTGTCAACCACCGGTACCGATGCCGATTGGATAGTAAAGGTGATTGACGTTTATCCCGATACGGCTAAAAATAATAAATTCACTACAGCGGGCGTGCAAATGGCCGGTTACCAGCAAATGGTGCGCAGCGAAAGCATGCGCGGAAAATATCGTACCGGTGCTGATAAACCTACTGCTTTTGTACCAGGACAGGTAAGTCCGATAAACTTTGAATTGCAGGATGTATTGCACACCTTTAAAAAGGGGCACCGTTTAATGGTACAGATCCAAAGTACCTGGTTCCCGCTTATCGACCGTAATACACAGCAATTTCAGGATATCATGAAAGCCAAGGATACTGACTTTAAAAAAGCTACTCACCGGGTATATACCTCTAAAGCGCATCCGAGCTTTTTGAAAGTACGTGTGATGTAATAAAAAAAAGCCCGTTTGTTTACTGATTGCTCAACTAACAAACGGGCACTTGCCAATACAAGATATATTCAAAAGTATCTTTTTGATAAATAGCCCGGCAGTGGCTGGCGACCCTGCCGGGCAAATAAAAAGCCATCCATCAGCACATGTACTTGCTTTTGGTTTGGTATCGTTTTTTACGTGAGCTGCGCCAAATAGGTTGTGTTATTTTACAATTAGCTAAAGTTTAATAACGTCAGCTTAAAACAGAATAACAATTCGGTTAATATTTTATGCGCCAAGGCAGGTAATTAGCCTAGCAACTCTTTCATTAATTTATCAAACTCCTGCCGCATAGTACTTAATTCTTCTTCTAGCTTAGCAACCCGTTGTTCTAGTGTAGTAACATTACTGGTCTGATTAGAGGATGTATAAATGGTTTCTGTTTCATCATCTTCTGGTATTTCCAGTGTTTCGGCCAGTAAGTGCATGTAGCGAGCTTCTTTTTGGCCACTGCGCCTAGGTAATAAAGTCAAAAAGGGTACATCGCCGCTGCTAAGCTTTTCGAGTGTTTGTTGTACATCATCCAACGTTTCAAATTCATACAACCTGCCCGAGTTGGTATTTAACTCGCCCGGCGTTTGTGCGCCGCGTAACATCAACAAGCAAATCAGCGCTACCTCGGCCGGTATCACAGGAAATACAATAGCGAAATTGTGTTTATACTTAACTGCCCGGCTCGATCCTCCAGTAGCGGTCGATACTAATCCTTTCTTTTTTAAACTATCCAACGCCTTAACCACCGTATCATCATCGTACTGCACTACCGGTTTGCGCGACGATTTTTGATTGCATGCTGCCGTAAGGCTATTGATAGTCATGGGATAATAATCGGGCGTAGTGCGGCTTTTCTCCATTAAAGAGCCTAACACGCGTATTTCTTCGGCTGAAAGTTTGGGCAGGTTTTGTGAATAATCCATGCGCTAATATAAATAGGGGCAGCATAATTAATAACACAATGTAAGGGTTAATTCTGTGTAAACTGACTGTTACACGCCTGGCAGTGGTGTCGCTATGTCTAATCATCTCAAACTAAATAAATTAACTATTAAAAATCTCATTATTGGTAAGGTAATTCACTATTATTTATTAAATTTTACTAAAAGTAAACTGGGCTAAGTCGCTAAGCAGTAGCGTGTTTTGGTTAAGTGGGAAGAAAGTTTTGCACGGTGGGTGTTAATAACTTTTTAGTGGGAAAAAGTGGAGGAAAGTGGAAATTCTGTGTTACTTTTACATTCGAATTTTAGGATAGCTCTATACATGTCCCATTTTTTAGGTGAATTTGATTGTAAACTGGATGCCAAAGGGCGGATGATGATTCCGACGGGCCTCAAAAAGCAGCTTCCCGAAGCTGAGCGAGAGGGTCTTGTGATCAACCGTGGCTTTGAAAAGCATCTGGTAATCTACACCCGGAAAGAATGGGATAAGATAGTTGATGACCTGAGTAAGCTTAACCAGTACGAAAAGAGAACGCGCGAATTTATACGCTACTTTACCCGTGGTGCCTCGGAGTTATCGCTCGACGCTTCGAACAGGGTGTTGTTGCCTAAGGCGCTGCTGGAATATGCAGGTATAAGTTCGGAAGTAGTGCTTTCGTGTCAGTTTAACAAAATAGAGGTGTGGGATCAGGCGGCGTATGATGAACAGATGGATAGTGCTCCAGAAAACTTTGCCAACCTGGCCGAAGAGGTGATGGGTGGATTAGGAAGGAGGGGTGATGAGTAATTATCATCGGCCAGTGATGTTGCAGGAGTGTATCGAGGCGCTTGATATTAAGCCCAATGGTACTTATGTGGATGTGACCTTTGGTGGTGGCGGGCATTCGCGCGAGATATTGAAACACTTGGGCAGCAAAGGGAGATTAATTGCTTTTGACCAGGATGCAGATGCACAGCAGAATTTGATTAAGGATGATCGTTTTGAGTTTGTTGACCAAAACTTTCGCTATCTCAAAAATTTTTGCCGCTTGCATGGCGCTATCCCGGTAGATGGTATACTGGCAGACTTAGGGGTGTCATCGTACCAGTTTGACCAGGCCGAACGTGGGTTTTCTATCCGCTTCGATGCTGAGCTAGATATGCGCATGAATCGCTTGTCGGAGTTAACCGCTCGCCAAGTAGTGAATACTTATAGCGAGGCGGATTTACATCGCATTTTTGGTATTTACGGTGAAATCCAAAATGCTAAATCGCTGGCTAAAACTATAGTTACCGGTCGGTTAAACGCTGATATTGTAACGGTAGCTGATTTAAAGAATACCATTTCGGGTTTAATACCCCGGGGTAAAGAAAATAAATACCTGGCCCAGGTTTTTCAGGCCTTGCGTATTGAGGTTAACCAGGAGTTGGAAGTTTTAAAAGACTTTCTGGTTCAGTCGGCCGAAGTTTTAGGAACAGGCGGCCGGTTGGTAATCATGTCTTATCACTCGCTGGAAGACCGTTTGGTGAAAAACTTTATTGCTAAAGGTAAATTTAGCGGTGAGGTTGAAAAAGATTTTTTTGGTAATGACCAAAAGCCGCTGGATGCGGTAAGTCGGGGAGCGGTTACGGCCACTGCCGACGAGATAAAAGATAATAACAGGGCGCGTAGTGCAAAATTAAGAATAGCTGTAAAAAAATGAGTAACCGTTTACGTACAGAAATTCAGGAAGAAGAAGTTGAGAAGGAGCTGCTGATAGAGGAGCGCCCGGTGCCTGATACGCCCGAAAATTTAGTAACTAATTTACTCAGGAGAGGAGTGGTATCTACTGATGCGGTAACGCGTGCCTTGCCTTTTGTGTTTTTTTTAGCCCTGTTGGGTATGGTTTACATTGCCAACCGTCATCAGGCCGAAAACAACATTCGTAATATAGATAAGCTAAGTAAAGAGGTAAAAGAGCTGAGTTGGGATTACAAAACCACTAAAGCTGATATGGCTTTTAAAAGCACACAAACCGAAGTGGCTAAGCGGGTAGATACCCTGGGTATTACCGAACCTGTGCAGCCACCTCAAAAACTGGTAGATGCGGAGGTGGAGAGATGAATATCAGGACCAATATATTATTAAGGGTATACCTGGCATTTGGGTTGATTGTGGTGTTGGCTGGTGCGGTGTTTACTAAGCTTTGCTATTTGCAGTTTGCTCAAGGTAAAAAATGGAAAGCTATGGCCGATAGCTTGTCTGTTAAGTACGTAAATGTTGACGCTGCACGCGGCAATATTTTTGCCGTTGATGGCAGTTTGCTGGCCACCTCGGTGCCGGAATACGAATTGCACATGGATATGTTGGCCGGTGGTATTGCGGCCGACACGGTTTTTTATGATAAGGTAGATTCACTGGCTGCAAAAATGTCGCAATTTTTTGGCGATCGTTCTGCCCGCGAATATTCGATGATATTGCGCGAGGCTCGTCGTGATAGCTCGCGCTACCAATTAATTCGTCGTAAGGTGTCTTACCAGGATCTGAAAAAGATCCGTCAGTTCCCGATTTTTAAATTGGGCAGGTATAAAGGCGGATTGATTGTGGTACAGCAGAACAAGCGCATTTTGCCTTTCCGCTCGCTGGCTGCCCGTACTATCGGCTACAAAAATGAAAATGTTAAAAATCCGGTAGGATTGGAAGGTGCTTATTCCGAATATATACAAGGGCAAACCGGTAAACGTTTAATGCAGCGTATAGCTGGTGGTGTTTGGATGCCGGTAAACCAGGAAGAGGAAATTGCACCTAAAGAGGGTGCTGATATTATTTCGACGATTGATGTAAACTTTCAGGATGTGGTGCAAAATGCGCTGCAAAAACAAATGATTAAAAGTAACGCCGATCATGGCGCTGCTATTTTGATGGAAGTGCAAACCGGTGAGATTCGTGCGGTGGCTAACTATAGCAAAGTTGCACCCGGTGAGTATAAGGAGAAATTTAATTACGCTATTGCCGGTAACCAGGATCCGGGTTCGACATTTAAAATTGTTTCATACCTGGCGTTGCTTGAGGATAAATTGGTAGATACCAACACTATGGTAGGCACCGGCAATTATCCAATTAAGGGGCATACTATTAAAGATTCGCACGGAAGTATTGGAGTGGTAACCGTTAAAAAGGCGTTTGAAGAGTCATCAAACGCTGCGGTTGCCTATTTAGTTGATAAAAATTACCATAATGACCAGGCTAAGTTTACCGATCACTTATACGAGTGGGGTTTAAACGAAAAGCTGGACCTGCAAATTCCGGGTGAGGCAAAGCCGGTAGTGAAAAACCCGAAAAACAAAAGCTGGAACAAAAACATGTCGTTACCGCAGATGGCTTACGGTTACGAAATGCAATTAACGCCGTTAAAAATGCTTTCGTTCTACAATGCTATTGCTAACAATGGTAAATATATTGCGCCGATTTTTGTACGCGAGATCCGGAGATTAGGTAGCCCGGTTGAACAGTTTAAAGCCCGCGTTATCAATAATAAAATTTGCTCTGACGTCACCCTAAAGAAAATGCAGGAGATGATGGAAGGGGTAATTATTGAAGGTACCGGTAAAAGAATTATTTATAACCCGCTCTACCGCATTGCCGGTAAATCAGGTACTGCACAGGTTGCTGATGCTAATAAAGGTTACAAAGCCAGACGTCAGTACCAGGCATCGTTTGCCGGATACTTTCCGGCCGATAAGCCTAAATATTCGTTGATCGTGGTAGTAAACGACCCTAAAAATGGTTACTACGGCGCCGAGGTTGCAGGTCCGGTGTTCAGAGAAATTGCCGACAAGGTTTACTCGAGCGATCTGGAAATGCACCAAAACCTGCCATCGCATTATGTAGGCAATACACAACTACCACAGGTGAAAACCGGTAACATGCGGGCTTTACAACAAGTGTATCACCAATTAGGTGTTAAACCGCTGTTTGCCGCAAATGCGCCTCGCTCAGCCGATACCAGCAACGGCATTGCACCACAAGAAATTAAATATAAAAAAGGCACGGTACCAACCGTAACCGGCATGACACTGAGTGATGCCTTATACGTATTGGGTAACGCCGGATATAAAACAGCAGTACGTGGTAGCGGCGTAGTAGCACATCAATCGGTAACAGGTGGAAGTATGATTCCGAAAGGAGCAAAAATAACTTTAGAACTACAATGAGATTATTAAGCGACATACTCGAGGGCCTGGCCTTTACCGAACTTCAGGGTGCTGCTGATGTGGAGATCACCAACATTGTGTTCGATTCGCGCAAAGTAGTACCGGGATCGCTTTTTGTAGCTGTGCGCGGCACCGCCGTAGATGGGCATGATTACATCGAGCAGGCGGTTAAAGATGGCGCCGTTGTAGTGATTTGTGAAGATTTGCCCGGCCATACTGCTGAAGAAGCTGATTACCTAATGGTAGCTAACTCGGCTGCTGCTTTGGCTGTATTGGCTTCCAATTTTTATGATAATCCGTCTGCTAAATTAAAGCTGGTAGGGGTAACCGGTACAAACGGTAAAACCACCACCGCTACCTTGTTATACCAATTGTTCCGCGATTTGGGTTATAAATGTGGTTTACTATCAACGGTAGAAAATCAGATTAACGGTAAGATTATTCCGTCCACCCACACCACACCCGATCCGGTTGCTTTAAACGAGTTGCTTAGTCAAATGGTTAACTCAGGTTGTGATTATTGCTTTATGGAAGTAAGCTCGCATTCGGTTGCACAGCACCGGGTAGACGGCTTAACTTTTGCCGGCGGTATATTTTCCAATTTAACACACGATCATCTCGATTATCATAAAACCTTCGACAGCTATTTAAAAGCTAAAAAAGGCTTTTTTGATATGCTGCCTAAAACTGCATTTGCCCTTACCAATGCCGACGATAAAAACGGCAATGTAATGTTGCAAAATACAAAAGCCACCAAAAAAACTTATGGCCTCAAAAACATGGCCGATTTTAAAGTGAAAATACTGGAAAATCAGTTTGGGGGATTATTGCTTAATGTAGATGGCGATGAGGCATGGTTTAAAATGGTAGGCAGCTTTAATGCTTATAATTTACTGGCAGTATATGCTACGGCAGTATTGTTAGGTCAGGAAAAACATAAAGTACTTACCAGCCTGAGCAAATTGCAAGGGGCCGAAGGTCGTTTTGATTATACCATATCTCCAAATCAGATTATTGGTATTGTAGATTACGCTCATACACCTGATGCCGTACAAAATGTGCTGAACACGGTGCATGATATTCGTAAAGGTAACGAGAAAGTTATCACTTTAATTGGCTGTGGTGGCGACCGTGATAAAACCAAACGTCCGGTAATGGCCAAAACGGCTTGCGATTGGAGCGACAAGGTAATCCTGACCTCTGATAATCCACGTTCGGAAGACCCGGCGCAAATTATCCGTGATATGGAAGCCGGTGTCGACCCTTCAAACCAGCGTAAAACAATCAGTATTGTTGATCGCCGTGAGGCCATCAAAACTGCTGTACACCTGGCCCAGCCTGGCGATATTATTGTGTTAGCCGGCAAAGGCCACGAAAAATACCAGGAGATTAATGGTGTTAAAAACCATTTTGACGATAAAGAAGAATTGTTGGCAGCATTCGCAAAAGCGTAAAATGATGTGCAGATGTGCAAGTATGCAGATGTGCAAATAATTGAATGAGTAAATATAATAGAATTAGGGAAATGATGAAATGATTTATGGAGTGTAAGCCAAATCTGATTGTGGATATGACGTTTAGCTTTTCGTTGAGTATAATACAATTTACTGAGTTGCTCGAATCAAAACGGAAATTCAACATGGCCAATCAACTTTTCAGATGCGGAACATCAATAGGGGCTAATGTACGTGAAGCACAGGGAGCAGAAAGTAAAGTTGATTTTAGGCACAAATGTAAGATCGCTTATAAAGAAGCAGAAGAAACTTGTTACTGGTTAATGCTTTGCGAAAAAGCTGAAAATTATCCATTTGATGAACAAATGCTGAAGGATATACAAAGCATAATAAAAGTATTAGGAAAAATTATATCATCAACAAAGTAAGAATAAACCTGTAGTTGAGCTCATTTGCATATACGCACATCTGCACACCTGCACATTAAGATAAGTTAACCACAGATAGGCATCTGCACATACGCACATTTGCACATCTGCACATTTTAAAAATATGCTCTATTACCTGTTTAGTTATTTGGATCGCAATTACAATATTCCTGGTGCAGGGGTATTTCAGTATTTGACGTTCCGTATGGCTATGGCGGTTATCGTGTCGCTGGTAGTAACCACTGTTTGGGGGCGCCGGCTAATCGATTATCTGCGTTTTAAGCAGGTAGGCGAAACCGTGCGTAACCTTGGCTTAGAAGGTCAGATGCAAAAGGCCGGTACGCCAACTATGGGTGGTATCATCATTTTGTTGGGCATATTAGTGCCAACATTGTTGTTCGCCAAATTAGACAACATCTACATCATCTTGATGCTGGTAACTACCGTATGGTTAGGTGCAATAGGCTTTTTAGATGACTACATTAAAGTATTTAAGAAGAATAAAGAGGGCTTAGCAGGCAGGTTTAAAATTACCGGCCAGGTAAGTTTGGCTGTTATTGTTGGCTGGACCATGTACTTTAACCACGACATTACGATGCGGCAGGAAGTAAAGCTTCCGGTAAAGTATGATGCTCCGGTAAGCTATCATTTAAAAAATAACGTTCCGATCTACACCCAGGATATTAAGTCAACTAAAACCACTGTACCTTTTTACAAGAACAACGAGTTTGATTACGGTAAGGTACTTAGTTTTTTAGGTGCCGGTTCAGAACGATATTCATTGGTAGTTTTCATGTTCTTCGTAATCATGATCATCACGTTTATATCCAACGGTGCTAACATTACTGATGGTATTGATGGTCTGGCTACCGGAACCTCGGGTATTATAGGCATTACACTGGCCATACTGGCTTATGTATCGGGTAATGTTATTGTAGCCGATTATCTAAACATCATGTACCTGCCTAACTCGGGCGAGTTGGTGATTTTTGCCGGTGCCTTTGTAGGTGCATGTGTGGGCTTTTTGTGGTATAATTCATTCCCTGCACAAGTATTTATGGGTGATACTGGTAGCTTGGCTATTGGCGGTATCATCGCTGTATTTGCGATACTAATCCGTAAGGAATTATTACTGCCATTACTCTGCGGAATTTTTGTGGTCGAGAACGCTTCCGTGATTATGCAGGTGAGCTGGTTTAAGTATACCAAGAAGAGGTTTGGTGAAGGCCGCCGTATATTCCTGATGGCGCCGTTGCATCACCATTATCAAAAAAGAGGTTTTCACGAAGCGAAAATTGTAACCCGGTTTTGGATCATTTGTATCCTGCTGGCTATTATAACAATTATCACTTTAAAATTGAGATAACCGCCCAGCCCCCCCAACCCCCTAAAGGGGGAGTAGAAGAAAGAATATAAGAGAGAGCATAAATTAAATGAACGAAACAAATAACATATCTGCTGCTAATCTCCCCCTTCAGGGGGTAGGGGGGCGTTTAGTTGTGCTCGGCGCCGGCGAAAGCGGTGCGGGTGCAGCTTACCTGGCCCAACAGAAGGGGTATGAGGTATTTGTTTCTGATTTTGGCGCTATTGCCGACAAATACAAAGCTCAGTTACAGGCTTGGGGCATTCGCTTTGAAGAAAAGCAGCATACCGAAGCTGAAATCTTTGAGGCGGTTGAGGTTATTAAAAGCCCGGGGATTCCTGAGAAGGCGCCTATCATAAAAGCCTTGCGCGAACGTAATATTCCGGTGATTTCGGAGATTGAATTTGCCGGGCGTTACACCAAAGCTAATATCATTGGTATAACAGGTTCTAACGGCAAAACTACCACCACTAGCCTTACTTATCATATCCTGAAAAACGCAGGGTTGAATGTGGGTTTGGCGGGTAACATCGGTAAAAGCTTTGCCTACCAGGTGGCTACCGAAAACTTTGACCACTATGTATTGGAGCTAAGCAGCTTTATGCTGGATGATATGTACCAGTTCAGGGTAAACATTGCTGTGCTACTTAACATCACGCCCGATCATCTGGATCGTTATGATTATAAAATGCAAAACTATGCTGACAGCAAGTTTCGCATTGTGCAGAATCAAACTACGGACGACTACTTTATTTACTGTGCCGACGATGCTGAGACGCAAAAAGGTATGGCATCGCGCAGTTTCGCAGCTCAGTTGCTGCCATTTTCTATTAACAAAGCACTACCGTTGGGAGCGTATCTCGACCACGAAAAACTAATTATAAATACACCAAACAACCATCTCGAAATGACTATCACCAAATTAGCCTTACAGGGTAAGCACAACATCTACAATTCAATGGCGTCCGGAATTGTGTCGAAAGTACTGGAATTGCGGAACGAGAATATCCGTGAGAGCATGGGCGATTTCAAAAGCGTGCCACACCGTTTAGAGCACGTGGCCGACATTTCGGGCATCAGGTTTATTAACGACTCTAAAGCAACCAACGTAAACTCTACCTGGTACGCCTTAGAAAGTATGCCTGACAGCAAAGTGGTACTGATTTTAGGTGGTGTAGACAAAGGCAACGATTATAACGAATTAACCGGCCTGATAAAAAATAAAGTAAAAGCTATTGTATGCCTGGGCATCAACAACCAGCGTATCCACGAAGCATTTGCCGACGAGGTAAAAACTATTGTAGACACTACATCGGCTAAAGATGCGGTAGCTGCTGCTTACAAACTGGCTGTAAAAGGTGATACCGTGTTGTTATCACCTGCATGTGCCAGCTTCGATTTATTTAAAAACTACGAAGAGCGCGGCGACCAGTTTAAAGCAGCCGTAATGGAGCTTTAAAGAAACTTAAGTTTGGCTGATTTTCTGAAAAATCAGAAAGTCACGCAATTGCATAAGAGGTAAGAGATAAAAAGAACGAGATAAGGTAACAGTCAGCTATAAAAGCAGATAAGATACGATGCAACGAATTTTAAGTAAAACCAAAGGCGACCGGTGGATATGGTTAATTGTGATTGTGCTGTCGGTAATATCATTACTGGCCGTATACAGCTCAACCGGTACACTGGCTTATAAACAAGGTAAAGCAAACGAGACTTACTTGTTAAAGCACCTATTTATGATGGTGGGCGGTGTGGCTTTGATGTACATATCGCATAAGCTGGACTACCGGTATTATGCCGGTATTTCTAAGTTGCTGATGGCGATTACTATACCCTTGTTGTTGTATACGTTATTGTTTGGTAACCACGTAAATGATGCCAGCCGTTGGATAGCTATTCCGGGTACAGGCTTAACTTTTCAAACCTCGGATTTGGCCAAACTGGCGCTGATTACTTACCTGGCTCGTACACTGTCGCGAAAACAGGAAAATATCAAGGATGTTAAACAATCCTTTATCCCTATCATGGGCTCGGTTTGTGTAGTTTTTATCCTGATTGCCCTAGCCAACCTGTCAACCGCATTGATGCTTTTTGGTGTAAGCATCCTGTTATTGATCATTGGCCGCATTAGTGTAAAGCAAATTGCAGTAGTATGTTTGGCTGGTGCCGTGTTGCTTACTGGTGTAATCTTTTTAGGTCCGCGTCGTAAAACTTACGTGTCGCGTATCAACACGTTTTTACATCCCGAAAAGGCTAACGCCGATAAGTCGTTCCAGTCCGATCATGCCAAGATAGCTATTGCTACCGGTGGGGTAATGGGTAAAGGGCCGGGTAACAGCACCGAGCGTAACTTTTTGCCTCACCCATATTCGGATTTTATTTATGCTACGATTATTGAAGAGTATGGCCTGATGGGCGGCTTATTCATTATTGCGATTTATCTGTTTTTACTGTACCGATGTATAAAAATTGTAACCAAAGCTCCGAAAGCATTCGGGGCGCTACTGGCGGCTGGGCTAAGTTTTAGCTTAACCATACAAGCGTTTGCCAACATGGCGGTTGCCGTAGGTTTAGGTCCGGTTACCGGTGTGCCGTTGCCCTTAGTAAGTATGGGCGGTACGTCCATCTTGTTCACCAGTGTAGCTTTCGGTATCATCCTTTCCGTAAGCCGTCACATTGACGAGAATGAAGCGAACAAGGGTAAAGAAGCCAATAAGAAAGTAGTAGTAGGGCAGATACTGGAAGTGGCGTAAGGGGAGAGAGCCAGGAGCCAAGAATTAAGAACCAAGAGTCAAAATATCAAGGAATAGATGTCAGCCGTAAAAGAAAATACAGCTAATCAAAAGTTTCCCCTTCAGGCGGGGGCATCTCGCATCATCATCAGTGGTGGGGGTACTGGCGGGCATATTTTTCCGGCGGTGGCTATTGCTAACGCGTTGAAGAAAATCAACCCGGCTATCGAAATCCTGTTTGTAGGAGCAAATGGCCGTATGGAAATGGAGAAGGTTCCGGCAGCAGGCTATAAAATTATCGGCTTAGATATTCAAGGTATACAGCGTAAGGCGGTTTGGAAAAATGTGATGTTCCCAGTAAAGCTGATCACCAGTATCAGCAAAGCGGCATCAATTATTAAAAATTTCAAACCTGATGCCGCCGTTGGTGTTGGTGGTTATGCATCTGGTCCGTTACTGTATGCGGCTTCGTTAAAGGGAGTGCCAACGCTTATTCAGGAGCAAAATTCTTATGCGGGTGTTACCAACAAATGGCTGAGCAAAAAGGCAAAGAAAATTTGCGTAGCATTTGATGGTATGGACAAATTTTTTCCTGCCGAAAAAATCATTAAAACCGGAAACCCGGTTAGACGGCAATCCGTAGATACGACCGGTAAAAAACAGGAGGCTTTAGCAGCTTTTAAGCTGTCGGCCAATAAAAAGACAATACTGGTAACGGGCGGCAGCTTGGGCGCCCGCACGCTTAACCATAGCTTGCTGGCTGACTTAGATAAATTGATTGCTGCCGATGTGCAATTAATCTGGCAAACCGGCAAGTTTTATTATAAAGGCATAATCGAAAAACTGGGCGAAAATTATCACCCTAACATTTGCATACTGGAATTTTTAAATCGGATGGACTTAGCGTATGCTGCGGCCGATGTTATTATTTCGCGTGCCGGAGCAGGTACCATTGCCGAGCTATGTATTGTAGGTAAACCGGTGGTGCTGGTGCCGTCGCCTAACGTGGCCGAAGACCATCAAACTAAAAATGCCATGGCTTTGGTGCAAACAGATGCAGCATTGTTTGTGGCCGACCGCGATGCCGAAACAAAGTTGATTCCGCAGGCGCTGCAATTATTGCAGGATAGCGTCCGCCAGCAAACGTTGAGCGCCAACATTAGCAAACTGGCTTTGCCTAATGCCGATGAGGTGATAGCGAAACATGTGTTAAGCTTAATTAACAGCAAATAAAAATATTTAAACAGAACGGTAGATTATCAGATGTTAGAATTGGGTAACATAAAGCAAGTGTATTTGATTGGAATTGGCGGCATAGGTATGAGTGGCCTGGCCCGTTATTTTAATCATTTAGGCTGCATGGTATGTGGTTACGACAAAACATCTACCCCGTTAACCGATACTTTGGAGCACGAAGGTATTCAGGTTATTTTTGAAGACGATAGCAACCTGATATCGCAGGCATTTACAACGCCTGACGATGCTACTCTGGTTATTTATACACCGGCCATACCTAAAAATTCAATAATCCTGAATTTTTTAAAGCGTGCTGGGTTCGAGTTGTACAAGCGGTCGCAGGTTTTGGGTATTATCAGTAAAGGGATGTTTACCGTAGCGGTAGCCGGTACACATGGCAAAACAACTACGTCCAGCCTGATTGCTCATTTGTTAACCGAAGCGGGTAAAAGCTGTAGTGCGTTTTTAGGTGGTATTGCTACCAACTTTGAGAGCAACGTAGTATACGGAAACTCTGATATTGTAGTGGTAGAGGCTGATGAGTATGATCGTTCATTTCTGACGCTATACCCGGACATTGCAATCATCACATCTATGGATGCCGATCATTTGGACATTTACGGCGATCATGAGCATCTGGCAGATTCGTTCAGGATGTTTGCCTCGCAGATCAAAGGCGGCGGAAAATTGATTGCTAAACAAGGTTTGCCTTTACAGCATCAGTTTACCAGCTATACCATCGGTGCAGAAGGGGCTGATGCTGTAGGACATAATATCAGGGTCGAAAAAGGTAGTTTTTGTTTTGATTTTGTAAACGGTGACACTGCCATTGCAGATATTCAACTGGGCCTGCCCGGTTTGCATAATATTGAAAATGCCGTGGCCGCTATTCAGGTAGCGCTGTTTATGGATATTGATCCAGACGTAATCAAAGCGGCATTGGCTTCTTTTAGAGGAGTGAAGCGCCGGTTTGAATATGTGGTGAAAACGGAACGTCATATTTACATCGATGATTATGCTCATCATCCTGAGGAGTTAAAGGCCTGCATCAGTTCGGTAAAACGACTTTATCCTAAAACAAAGCTAACTGCGGTGTTTCAGCCGCACCTATATACCCGTACACGCGATTTTGCCGATGGATTTGCCGAAGCCCTAAACATGGTCGACGAGTTGTTGATGCTGGATATCTACCCGGCTCGCGAATTGCCAATTGCCGGTGTTGATGCCAGTACCATTTTAGATAAAATGCAATTGCAGCACAAGCAGTTATTGGGTAAAGCAGAGGTGGTGGCTTACGTAAAAGAGCAACGCCCTGAGTTGTTATTAACGGTAGGTGCAGGAGATATTGATCAGTTGGTTCAACCCTTAAAACAAGCTTTAGAAGATGTGGCGTAACATAGCTTGGAAAAAAATTGCCATAGGCTTTGGTTGGATTACAAGCCTGGCCAGCTTGGTGGTGTTAATGAGTTTTATTGAAGTAAAAAAGGCAGAGGTAGTATGTACCGGTGTTAAGGTGTACATACCCGGTAACGAATACTTTATTGACCGCAAAGAGGTTGATCGCATTTTGCAACTAAGCAGTTACTCGCTGGTAGGCCGTAAAATGGAGGGTATCAATATTCATAACCTGGAGAAAAAACTTCAGGCTAATCCGTACATCGCATCGGCTAAGGTTTATGCGGATATGGATGGTTTAATCAGGGTTGAAATTACACAGCGTCATCCGATCTTACGCGTGATGAACCGTTTCGATCAGGATTTTTATGTGGACGAACACGGCTTCAAGATACCTCTCTCGCAAAACTTTACGGCACCGGTATTGGCAGCCAACGGTTATATAGATGAGCTTTTTGCCAACCGCATTGATACTTTGCATACCGGGTTGGCCAAGGAGATTTTTAAAACCGTACAATTTATTAAAAAAGATACGCTCTGGAACGCACAGATAGGACAGATATATGTTAATGAAGCACACGAGATTGAATTAGTGCCGCGGGTAGGTAACCACAAAATTTTGTTAGGTAACGCCGATTCGCTGAGCACTAAGTTTCATAACCTCAAGATATTTTACAAACAAGCCTTGCCTCAGGTAGGTTGGGATAAATACAGGATAATTAATATTAAATATGCCAACCAGGTGGTAGGCATAAAAACAGATAGTGCCATGGCCGACAGCGCTGCTAAACGCCGGATAGCACCTGTTAAAAAAGATACAACAACAGTTAAACAAAACTCAATAAAAGATACAACATCCCAATTATAAGTTATTTATGGAAAAGAGCATATCGCAAGAAAAGAGTTCGCCTATTGTAGTAGGACTCGATATTGGTACAACAAAAATTTGCGTAATTGTAGGCCGCAGGAGCAAGAATGGAAAGATAGAGGTACTGGGAATTGGTAAAGCCGAGTCGGCAGGCGTTACCCGTGGGATGGTATCAAACATTGACAAAACAGTACAAGGTATAAACCAGGCCGTTGATGTAGCCGGTTCACAATCAAACGTAGAGATACGTATTGTGAATGTCGGTATCGCCGGTCAGCACATTAAAAGTCTACAACACCGCGGCTTGATCACCCGTCGTGATTTAAACTCCGAAATTGGCCGCAAAGATATTGACAAGCTGATTGAGGATATGTATAACCTAGTAATGCCGCCAGGAGAAGAGATTATTCATGTATTGCCGCAGGAATTTACGGTAGATAACGAGCCTGGAATTAAAGATCCGATTGGGATGTCGGGGGTAAGGCTCGAGGCTAATTTCCATATAATATCTGGTCAGGTTACTGCTATAAAGAACATTGTAAAATGTGTGGCTAAAGCTGAGTTGGAAAGCCAGGAACTGATTCTGGAACCATTGGCTTCATCTGAGTCAGTACTGAGTGATGAAGAAAAAGAAGCAGGTGTGGTGTTGGTAGATATTGGTGGTGGCACTACCGATGTGGCTATTTTCCACGAAGGCATTATCCGTCATACTGCGGTAATCCCGTTTGGTGGTAACAGTATTACCGAAGACATCCGCGAAGGATGTTCGGTAATGCGCAATATTGCCGAACAGTTAAAAGTAAGATTTGGCTCGGCACTGGCTGACGAGAATAAAGAGAACGAAATTGTGTGCGTACCTGGTTTACGCGGCCGCGAAGCCAAAGAAATTTCGGTAAAAAACCTGGCTTATATCATCCAGGCTCGTATCGAAGAAATCATCGAGCACGTGTACTACGAAATTAAATCATCCGGTTACGAGAAAAAACTGATTGCAGGTATCGTAATTACTGGTGGTGGTGCGCAGTTAAAACATTTAACTCAACTGGTAGAATATGTTACCGGATTGGACTGCCGTATTGGTTATCCTAATGAGCACTTGGCTAAAAACGAGGTTTTACCTAAAGCAACTTACGAAGAATTACAAAGTCCAACTTTTGCTACCGGTATTGGTTTATTGATTAAAGGTATCCAGAAAATGGAGTATAATAACCAGACACTTACCCAAACTGAAACCAAAGCGCAAAAAGCGAAATATACCGACGAGCGCAAGTTTGGGTTACTGGGCAAAATTTTAGAAACCGGTAAAAAGTTTATCAAAGACGATATTAAAGACGAAGACTTTTTAAAGTAGTAGTAGATTTAATTAAAAAATAATTAGAAAGCTTTAGGGCAATATTTTATTAATAGGATAAGTTTTAAACAAAACAGTAAAGGTAGGATTGGACGGAAAAATGTTAATTTTTCTGAAAAAAATCACTTAAAAATGTCTTATTATTACATACTAAATTAAACAGTATCCATCGATTCACATATCCCTGAAAATAAGTATCATGCAGTTTGAGATGTTAAAAGAAAAGTCGTCGATCATCAAAGTAGTTGGTGTAGGCGGCGGCGGCGGTAACGCGGTTAACCATATGTACAAGCAAGGTATAACCGGGGTTGATTTCATTATTTGCAATACCGATGCACAAGCACTTGAGCTTAGCCCTATACCAAACAAGGTACAATTAGGCGCCAGTTTAACCGAGGGGATGGGAGCTGGTTCGATACCTGAAGTGGGTAAAAATTCGGCTATCGAGAATATCGAGGATGTAAAGCAAATGCTGGGCAGCAACACTAAAATGTTGTTTATTACTGCGGGTATGGGTGGTGGTACCGGTACCGGTGCAAGCCCTATTATTGCCAAAGCAGCGCGCGAAATGGATATCTTGACTGTAGGTATTGTTACCACGCCTTTCTCTTTCGAAGGCAAGCGTCGTAAGATGCAGGCTGAAGAAGGTTTGGAGGAGCTGAAAAAATATGTGGATTCTTTCCTGGTGATATCGAATGATAAAATGCGTCAAATCTTTGGTAACCTTACCTTAGGTTCGGCATTTGCACAAGCCGATGATATTTTGACTACTGCAGCAAAAGGGATAGCTGAAATCATAACTCATCCGGGCTATATCAACGTCGACTTTAAAGACGTGCGTACCGTAATGAAAGATAGCGGTGTGGCTATTATGGGTAGCTACTCTGCCGATGGTGATAACCGTGCTTCGCGTGCTGTAGAAGGTGCACTTTCTTCTCCGTTGTTAAAAGATAACCAGATTGAAGGAGCACGTTACATCTTATTAAATATCAGCTCGGGTAGCGATCAGGAAGTTACCATGGATGAGGTAAGCATCATTACCGATTATATCCAGGAAGAAGCCGGCTTAGCTGCCGACTTGATTTGGGGTAACTGTATCGACGAGTCTTTAGGTAACAAAATATCTGTAACTATCATAGCTACCGGTTTCCAAACTAAAGACGAGCGCGAGAAGGAATTCAGCAATAAGAAAGTAGTTTCTATGCTGATGCCTGAAAATACACCGTTGGTAAAGCCGGTTAACGAGTTTATCAAACCATCGGTTAAAGAAGAGCCTGCTGCTAAAGTGGTAACATCACAGCAAAAGCAAAATGGTTTATTCGATTTGTTAGCACACGGTGAGCAAGAGCCAAAAGTGGTTCGTCACAATCTGATGGACGAAGAGCCAGAAGCAGCTGCTGAACCGGAACCAAACGATTTGGTTTACAAGGTTACTGACAGTGTGATGAACTTTGAGCCGGTTAACGAGCCTGCACCTGTGCAACAGCAGCCTCAGCCACAACCTGAGCCGGTAAGTGCTGATGAGACAAAGACTAATGAGTCTATCGAAGAGCAGTTACGCAAATCTCGCGAACGCATTATGCGCCTGAAAGATTTGAGCATGAAATTACGTAATGGTAACATTCAGGAACTGGAAAATGTGCCTGCATACAAGCGTAAAGAAATTTCGCTGCAGCAAACTCCGGCCTCTAACGAGAGTCAGATTTCGAAGTTTTCACTGACTGAAAACGACGGTAATCCTGAGATTCGCAAAAACAATTCGTTTCTGCATGACAATGTAGACTAATTGTAAAATATTGATAAAAAGGGCTTTGCACTAATAAGTGTAAAGCCCTTTTTGCGTTATAAGCTATTATAAAAAGTTATAACCGTTGTTTGCCTTTTTATAATCTGCTATATTTGTACGGATATTATAGATTAGAATACATTGGATTTATTTGACAAAATATCAAAAAACCTGGGTGGACCCATCGGTCAGCACCAAAAATGGTCACATGGTTATTTTTCATTTCCAAAGCTGGAAGGGGAGATATCTGCACATATGATGTTTAATGGCAAAGAACATTTAGTTTGGAGCTTGAACAATTATCTGGGTTTAGCTAATCATCCTGAAGTTCGCCAAGCCGACGCACAGGCCGCTGCCGATTATGGTATGGCGTATCCGATGGGAGCCCGCATGATGTCGGGCAACACCAAACAGCACGAAGCTTTGGAAAAGGGCTTGGCTGAGTTTGTGGGTATGGAAGATGCCTTCTTATTAAATTATGGTTACCAGGGTATGGTATCTATTATTGATACACTGGTTGATCGTAATGATGTAATTGTATATGATGCCGAGTCTCACGCCTGTATTATTGACGGTGTTCGCCTGCACATGGGTAAGCGTTTTGTTTACCAGCACAATGATATAGCCAGTTTTGAGAAACAACTGGAGCGCGCTACAAAATTAACCGACCAAAGCGGCGGTGGCATTTTGGTAATTACCGAAGGTGTGTTTGGTATGTCGGGTGCACAAGGTAAATTAAAAGAGATTGTTGCCCTTAAGCAAAAATA
>CAJYJH010000099.1 GCA_913775265.1 uncultured Mucilaginibacter sp.
TTCCCGATCTTTTAAACGCTGAAGCCTGATGGCTGGCGGCACATAAAGAAATATAACTAAGTCGAAGTACGTTTCCCATTCGGCCCCCCAATTTACCAGCGAGCCCCCAATAATAACGTCGGTATGCTTTTGCAGGTCATCTTTTAATAATTGAATACGGTCCTCCACCGTACGACGCCGAGTGAACGGAACATCTGATGGAAGCCAGAAATAGTAGTCCGTATCAAAGTAAGGGTATTTCCAACGCTCAGAAAGCGCCCGCCCCAACGTGGTCGATCCGGCACAGGAGGCGCCCACTATGTGAATTTTCATGTCGATTTATCTACGCTTCACTCTCACCTTCCGTTTCATCTACCGGCTCCCAAAGCTCGATAATGTTGCCTTCCGGATCCAAGATGTGCACAAACTTACCGTAATCATACTCGGCCACCTCGTCAACAATGGTCACTCCTTCTTTCTTCAACTCTTCTAATAGTGTAAACAAATTCTCCACCCGGTAATTAATCATGAACGACTTATGCGACGGCTTGAAGTACTGCGTATCCTCGGGAAAGGCACACCATGAGGTTGAACCTTTTTTTGATGAATCTTCGGCGTCGCGCCATTCAAATGTAGTGCCGTAATCGCTGGTGGGAAGACCAAGGTTTTTGCAATACCACTCGTTCATCGCTTTGGGATTTTGGCTTTTAAAAAATATGCCGCCGATACCGGTAACTTTCTTCATGATTTAAGGTTTTTGATGGTTGGACAAGATAGGATTAATTTTAACATCTATTTTAAACAGGCAAATCGTTTTTAAAAATTAAACCTGTTGTCTGCCGGGTAAGTTTGTTTGTCATGTTAAAGTCTAAAGCAATACTTAACGGCAGTCTTAAAAACGACCAACAAACAGTCGGCTATGAAACACTGTCAACGAATTTTCTTTTCAGATAACGCCTTACAGGTATATCAATAGCTACCATGATGACGTACGCCCAACCGATAAGCAATGATACGCAGATGGGTATTAAAATTTCGAGCCAACTCATTGGCGGCTTTTTAACAGCGATGTAGCTAAAAAATATCCAGACGAATGGATAGTGACTCATGTATAACGGGTACGATAAATCGCCCGAAAACTTGCACAAGCTAACTAAACCATCCGATACCTGAGCGCCTGCGCCAAGAGCTATTAAAAACGGAAAATAAAGCAATACGGTAAAGGCATCAGTATACTGATTTATACTGGCTATATAAGGCAATAACAGTGCGGCTAACAGCATGGCAGAGAGAGAAACAAAACCCAGCCGTGATTTAATAATCCACCCCATACGGAAAATAATCATACCCGCCGAAAATGAATAGGCAACGCGTACAGGGCCTCCCCAAAAAACCATTTTACCCCACCCTCCACCTAAACCATTAGAACGATGAGTTTCGAAAAATACGGCGGCAATGGCGATCAAAAACAGCAGCCAAAATAACTTCTTACCTATCCTGCATAATACAAACGCATACATCAGGTTAGCCAAATACTCATAAAATAATGACCATGTGGGCGGGTTATATTGAAACAAATTGTAAAAGCGCTCCTTAATTATCGGGTAAGGCACCATGAAACATGAGCTTAAAAACAAAAGTATACCCTGCCCGATGCCATATTGCTGCCCCAAAGTGCTAAAAGGATCTAAAAAAAAACTTAGCAATCCAAGGATAGCCCCGGTAATTACCAGCGGATGTAACCTGATAAGACGTAATTTAATGAAAGTAATCACGCCCATACCAGGCATGCGGTTATCGTAAGCATAGGCTATCACAAAACCTGATAAGCAAAAAAAGAAGTCGACCGCCAGGTAACCATGAGTAATAAAATTTTTGCTTAAATCGGTAATAGCAATTTCCATAAAGTGAAAAACCACTACTGCCACTGCTGCAACTCCCCTCAGGCCATCAAGCACTTCAAAATGCGGACGTGTTTGTAATTTAATGTTGTCAGAAATGGTTGCAGACATAGGCACTGATGATGAGCTGGTAATAATACCAATAATAGGTATGGTGTGCAAATGTGCCGCATAACAACCATTGGTTTTATGCCAGATCATGGTCAAACGCCATGCTTTTTAATGAGTTAGTAGTGCTGGCATTGAGGCAAATTTCATTTACACATCAAACATTTGTATTAATAATTAATTTTGTACTACATCTGCATGCAATCAACACCCGAACAAACTCAACAGTATATTTTTGCCAAAGGCGAAATGGCCGACCGTATTCGCGGGTTCAATTGGTCTGCTACAACACTTGGCCCTATCCATTCCTGGCCTTTGCCTTTAATTACTACCGTTAATCTAATGCTCGACTCGAGTTTCCCGATGTTTATTTGGTGGGGTCAAAAAAAAACACAGTTTTATAACGATGCTTACCGTAAAATTTTAGGCGACGAAGCAAACAGCAAACATCCAAAGGCTTTAGGAGAAAACGGCCCTGCGTGCTGGGCAGAAGCTTGGGATTTTATTGGTCCCTTGGTTGAGGGCGTGCTACAAACCGGCGATGCTGTATTTCTCGAAAATCAGCTTGTCCCTATTTATCGCAATGGTAAACTGGATAATGTTTACTGGACGTTTTCTTATAACCCAATCAGAGGGCAGCAAGGTAATCCCGAGGGAATTTTAGTAGTGTGTACAGAAACTACCAAAACAACGCATGCCTTGCAAGAAAATGAGCAACAGCTAAAACGTGTGATGGATCATATGGCCGAGGGTGTGGGTATTGTCGATGTAACCGGCCATATCATCTATTCCAACCCTATGGCCCATCAAATTTTGGAGACGAGTAGTGAGCAGTTTCCTGAACGTAAGAGCAACTCACCCGAGTGGTTTAATGTGCATTTAGACGGCTCGCCAATGGCTGACAGCGAACATCCAACCATGGTAGCCATAGCTACTGGCAAACCGGTTTTTAATTACGAATTTGGTGTACAGGTTCCGGGAGCTGATCGCATTTATTTAACCATGAATGCTGCACCCATTACCGACGCTGAGGGTAATATCACCGGCGCTGTAGGTATGTTTAGCGATATTACCGCACGTAAGCACATGGAACAAAGCCTGCGCGAAGAACGCGACCGCTTTGAACAGCAAAAGCGGCTTTACGAAACCATTACTGCGGCTACACCAGATTTAATTTATGTATTTGATACCCAATATAAATTCACTTACGTAAATAAAGCGCTGCTCGAAATGTGGGGCAAAACCTGGGACACTGCGGTAGGAAAAGGCTTACGCGAGAATGGCTATGAAGAATGGCACGCCCAGATGCATGAGCGCGAGATTGATCATATTGTAGCTACGCACGAATCAGTGCGCGGAGAAGTATCTTTTCCGCATGCTACGTTAGGCCGCCGTATTTATGACTATATTTTAAATCCTGTATTTGATGAAGCGGGTAAGGTAATTGCCATTGCAGGAACCACCCGCGACATCACTGACATACGCCGCGCGGAGGCGGCCATGGCCGAAAGTGAAGAACGCTTCCGAACGATGGCCGAGAGCTCGGGCATATTGATTGCCGTAGCCGACGAAAGCAGTAACGCTACATACTTTAGCAAAGCCTGGGTTGAGTTAACCGGCCGTGCTACAGAACAAATGTTACAATATGGCTGGCTCGATTTATTGCATCCCGAGGATCGAAGCCGATATGAGAATACCTATCTGTTGGCTTTTAAGCAGCGTGTTCCATTTACCTGCGAATTCAGGGTATTGACCAAAGAAGGCGACTACCGTTGGTTGTTAGCTAACTCGCCGCCACGTTTCCGTCCCGATGGTATATTTGCCGGCTACATTACCGCATGTTTGGATATTACTGAACAAAAATTGAATGAACAGCGCAAAAATGATTTTATCAGCATGGTAAGTCATGAGTTAAAAACGCCGCTGACATCGCTTAACGGCTATTTACAAATTATCGGTGCAAAATCACGTAAAACAGAAGATGCCGCCTTGCATAGCTTAGCTGATAAAGCTAACCGCCAGATTGTGAAAATGACTAAGCTAATCAACGGCTTTTTGAATGTTTCGAGGCTTGAGTCTGGGCAGATTTATATCGAGCGTACCTTGTTTGACATGGCACAGCTGATTAAAGAAACCGAAGAAGAGTTTTTGACGCAGATAAATACACATCAACTCGTATTTGCCCCTGTTTTGGAAACAATGGTGAACGCCGACCGTGATAAAATTGGGCAGGTAATAAATAATTTGATCAGCAATGCCATCAAATATTCTCCACCAGGCACCACCATTCATATTGCCTGTCTCGCGCAGAAAGGCCAGGTAAAAGTGAGTGTGCGAGATGAAGGCATAGGCATAAGCGCTGAAAATCTGCCGAGACTTTTTGAGCGCTTTTACCGGGTAAACAACCAAAGCTACCAAAGTGTAGCTGGGTTTGGCATTGGTTTGTACTTATGTTACGAAATTTTGCAGCGGCACGGCGGCAAAATATGGGCTGAGAGTGAACCGGGGCATGGTAGTAACTTTTACTTTGAACTGCCTTTGGCCTAAAGAAATTAGCACCCGGCATGTGCTGCTATAGCTTGCGTGTCTGAGGTAAACAGTATTTAAGCCAGTAATCGGTTTACCTCAACTACTAAGTCACTAATATCAAAAGGTTTACGCACAAAGCCATCGGCACCGCATGTTTGCATAAGCTCTTCAATATCAATAGCGGTCGAAAATATAACTACGGGTATGTGCTTTAAATCGTGAATAGCTTTAATTTCTTTGCACAACATGTGTCCCTCTACATCGTTCACCCACTCATCCAACACAATTAAATCGGCTTTAAAATGTGCTAAATCTACTGCAGGCACGTGGCCACTAACCGTCACCGAGTAACCGTCCTCCTCAAGTACCCATTTTACAATTTCACAAATGTCTTGGTTATCCTCAACCAGCAGCACCTTTTTCTTCGCCATCTTTTAATCAATCACTTTTTTAGGAAAAGCTTGCGAATTTACGAAATCGACAAAAATTAATTAGTAATAAAATATCGACGTCACTTTTTTTCTTTTTATACGTATTCTTGTCTTTGTTAACAGCTACAGTCTACCCAATACTATGAAAAACACAAGCATTCCGGCTTTGCCGCCTGTTGCTTTACGCGTATTCCAAGCTCTGCCCATAGCTTGCCTGGTGCTTTCGCCCGAGCTAACTATCCTCACGGTGAGTAACAATTTTGAGACAATAACCGGGAAAAATAAAGACGAAATTTCAGGGCAATCACTCTTCGAAGTTTTTGGGGACTGGCAAAATGGAATCAATGGCGGTTTAGTTACTGCCCTGCAGCAAACCGTAGAAGGCCATCGACCACAGCAATCAGCAACCGTGCAATTACGCACACTTGATAGTTCGCCAGCATCTTCAGCGACATATACTAATTACCAAGTTACCCTACAGCCGGTAACGGAAGAAAATGGTGAACTTAGCTACCTCGTTTTAGAACTGAAAGCTTCTGCTAACCAAAGCTCGGCTATCACAAAATTACAAAATGCGTTTAAAGCTCCTGCTTACACCAGCAACGTCAGCAAGCAAATGGAAATGCTTTTCCATGCGGTTCCGGCACAGATCGCTATTGTTTCGGGCCCTGATTTGGTATACACCTACATCAATCCACAATATAAAAACGAACTCTTTCCGGATCGCGATGTATTGGGCTTGCCACTTTTAGAGGCATTGCCAGAGATAAAGAATCAGCCTATATGGCATACACTGCATCAAGTTTATAGCACTGGTGAGCCATATGTAGATACGGAGATCAGGGTACCGCTGGCGGCTCAAAGAGGCGGTAAAACCGACGATCATTTTTTTAATGTGGTTTACCAGCCATTACGAGATGAGCAAGGCAATGTTAATGCAATCCTCAGCTTCAAATACGAGATTACTCAACATGTTGCTGCCCGCAAATTGCTCGAACAAAAAGAGTGGGAAACACAACGGTTAAACGAAGAACTACAGCAGTCATACGAAGAGCTGCAAGCCAGCAATGAGGAACTGCAATCCGGAAATGAAGAACTCGAAGCTACTAACGACGAGTTGAAAAAGGCCCAGGATACCTTAGCCTTGCTAAACGACGGTTTAGAAGAGCGCATTAAAGAGCGCACCACTGAGCTTCAGGAAAGCGAGCACGAACAGCAAGCCCTTAATGAAGAGCTTACTGCCATGAATGAAGAACTGTCGGCCACCAATGATGAACTAACCGAAAGTCGCAACCATCTGGAAGAACTGGTAGACCAGTTAGCCAAAAGTGAAGAACGGGTACGCAGTGTGATACAAAGCGCACCTTTTCCTATCGGCGTTTACAATGGTCGCGAGATGCGCATTACTATGCTCAATCAAGCCATTATTGATACCTGGGGTCGCGGCAGCGACTTGATTGGCAAAACGTACGCCGAAGTTTTACCCGAGCTGGCCGGCACCGGTGTTTATGAGTTGTTGGAGCAGGTTTATGATACCGGCATCCCCTATCATACCGAAAACCAGCGTGTAGATTTGATGATGGATGGCCGTTTACAACCGTTCTATTTCAACTACGATTTTACACCGCTTTTTGATAATCAGGGCAAAGTCTACGGTGTGATGAATACCGCCGCCAACGTTACTGATTTGGTAAACGCTAAGCTACAGTCTGAACAAAGCCAGAAAAGCCTTTTTAACATTGTGATGCGCTCGCCGGTATCTAAGTGTATACTGCTTGGCAAAAATCACATCATCGACGTGGCCAACGACCGTATGCTGTCGCTATGGGGCAAAAAGCGCGAAGATATTATCAAGACTCCGATGTTTGAGGCTGTGCCCGAAAGCCGCGGACAAGGTTTGGAAGAACTACTGCATGATGTATACACCACGGGCAATACCTACGAAGCCAAGGAACGCCCTGTTAAATTGCTGCGCAACAACCAACCCGAAATATTTTACCTCGATTTTGTTTATCAGCCCTTCCGTGATGCACACGAGAATATTACCGGTGTAATAGTTACGGCCATTGATGTAACGAGCCAGGTAATTACGCGCGAAGAAGTGCAGCAATTAAACGAGGAACTTGCCACTACCAACGAAGAGCTAAAATCGGCCAACGACATACAAGCAGCCATTAATGAAGAATTGGCTATAGTTAACGAGGCCTTAAAAATAAGCCAGGATGAGGTACAGTTAGCTATTGATGCTGCCGGACTGGCCACGTTCGATCTCAATCCAAATACCGGTCGTTTTGCGGGTAACGATTTGACTAAAGCCTGGTTCGGATTACAACCTGCGGATGAGATTGAGTTACCTAACGCATTGGCAGCTATTAGTGATGAAGACAGGGAACGGGTCACACAAGCCATACAAGAGGCTCTCAATTACAGCTCCGGCGGCGAGTATGACACTTTTTATACAATTACTAATCCGCTTAACCAAACACCGCGTGTTGTTAGAGCTAAAGGCAAAGCTCTATTCAACGAAAACCAGCAGCCTACTCGTCTTAGTGGCGTGTTGATTGATGTAACCGAGCAAAAGAAAGACGAACAGCGAAAAAACGATTTTATTGGTATTGTGAGCCACGAGCTTAAAACGCCACTAACTTCGCTCAAGGCACTTTTGCAGGTGAGCAGCCACAAGCTCAGAAAATCTGATGATGTGTTTTTACAGAGTGCGGTAGAGAAGTCGATAGTGCAGATCAGAAAAATGGAAAGCATGATTAACGGGTTTCTCAACATTTCTCGCCTTGAGTTAGGCAAGATGGCCATTGAGAAAACACGCTTTAATTTGCAGGACATGATTACGACGCTGATTAAAGAAGCTGAACTGACCATAACCAGCCACCAGATTGCGTTTGAATCATGCAACCCTGTTTTCATCAACGCCGATTATAACAAGATCGAGTCTGTGGTATCAAATTTAGTAAGCAATGCGGCCAAATACTCCCCTCGTGATACCCGTATTACCGTAAGCTGCCACGTTACGCCGACTGCAGTTCAGGTGAGTGTGAAAGATGAAGGTATGGGCATTAGTGCTGAGGACCGGAATAAAATATTTGACCGTTACTTCCGGGTTGAGTCAAGCCAGGCCAAGCATATATCGGGCTTCGGTATAGGGCTTTATCTAAGTGCCGAAATCATACAACGGCACGGAGGAAATATTGGTGTGGATAGTGAGTTAGGCAAGGGGTCTACCTTTTATTTCAAACTGCCAATCGCTGAAGATTGATTGGTCATTTCTTAAATTATAAATCTTAATATGAAAAAGGCTTGCTCATCAAAGTTTTGACGACCAAGCCTTTTAAGTTTTTCTCTTACCAAAAATTTAAGGTATTAGACGATCGATTTAGAGTCACCTCCGGCGCTGGTTGCGCCTTCATATTTACTTCTGTCAAAAGCCTTCTCGCTGATGGCGATAACCATCGTGGCCACACCGTTTCCAATTACGTTGGTGATGGCTCGAGCTTCAGACATAAACCGATCTACGCCTAATAGCAAAGCCACGCCCTCCACCGGGATAACTTTGATGGCTGTCAATGTTGAAGTTAATACGATAAAACCGCTACCGGTTACCCCTGCAGCACCTTTGGATGTCACCATCAAGATGCCGATAATAGTTAACTCCTGAGTTAGCGTTAGCGGTACCCTGAAAACCTGCGCCAGAAATATTGTAGCCATTGAAAGATAAATGGTTGTACCGTCCAGGTTGAAAGAGTAGCCGGTCGGGATCACTAAACCTACTACGGACCGCGCACAGCCTAAGCGCTCCAGTTTTTCCATCATCAGCGGCAAAGCCGGTTCTGATGATGACGTGCCCAATACGATTAATAACTCCTGGCGTATAAACCGCAGATATTTTAATAAGCTAAACTTATAGAAATAGCAAATAGCGTTCAATACCACAAAGATGAATAGCGCCATAGTCAGATATACAGATCCCATCAGCATCGCCAGCGGTTTTAACGTTTGCAAGCCGTGAGTACTGATGGTATAAGCCATACCCCCGAAAGCGCCTAAAGGAGCGGCGCGCATTACAATGTGCATCATGTTAAAAAACACTTTAGCAATTTTGTCAAAGCTTTGCAAAAGCGTTTGCCCGGTGTCGCCCATTCGGCTTAAGCCAAAACCAAAAAGCACGGCGATAAACAGAACTTGTAAAATATCGCCCTGTGCAAAAGCACCTATAAAGTTGGCGGGCACAATGTGCATGAAAAAGTCGCCCCAATTCATTTCGCCTGCTTGTTGCTGGTACTGTGCTATTTTACCGGTGTCGGTTGGTAACGGAATATTAAGTCCTTCTCCTGGTTTTATCAGGTTAGCTACTGCTACACCAATTACCAGAGCAAATGTAGTTACCAACTCAAAATAAAGTAAGGCTTTGCCTCCTACCCGACCAACCTTTTTCATGTCGTTCATGCCGGCAATGCCAAGTACAATAGTTAGGAAGATGATAGGCGCTATCAGCATGCTAATGAGGCTGATAAATACTTTACTGATACGCTGAGCTACAGG
>CAJYJH010000100.1 GCA_913775265.1 uncultured Mucilaginibacter sp.
GTTTTTTAAGTTTATGATATAAACGTACCATGTTTTGCTTTCAGGGCCTTCACCCTCAAGTGCTACCGCTACGGCAATATCTTCTACTAAATTTTTAGGCAAATCTTTTATCATGTTCAATCAAAAAACGCCTGTTGCCAGGCGTCGTATTTTATTTTGTTTTAGCAGCTTTTTTAGCTGCCGGTTTTTTAGCTGCCGGTTTTTTGGCTGCTGCTTTTCTTCCGTTGGGTTTCTTTCCTTCTTTCTCGGTTGCTTCGGCAAGTGCCTTACACTCCTCAAAAGTAAGCTCCAATGGTTCTTTCCCTTTCGGAATCTTTACATTGAGCTTTTCAAATTCAATATAAGGGCCCCAACGTCCGTTTAGGATTTTAACTTCGGGGTTCTCCTCAAAAGTCTTGATCAGCTTTTCCGCGTCTTTCTTGCGCTTATCATCGATAATCTCAATGGCTTGCTGTTCAGTTACACTCATCGGGTCAACGCCTTTAGGCAAGCTGTAAAAGCTGCTGTTGTGCCTGATGTACGGACCAAACTTGCCGATAGCCACCGTCATTTCTTTGTCCTCGTATAAGCCAACCTTTTTAGGTAGCTTAAAAAGTTCTAAGGCATCTTCGAGCGTAATGGTTTCAATCATTTGCCCAGTACGTAGGCTCGCATACTGAGGCTTCTCTTCCTCATTGTCGCTATCGCCAAGCTGTACAAACGGACCGTAACGACCAATGCGCACCGACATCTTTTTACCACTTTCCGGATGAACACCTAAATCGCGTTCGCCGCGGGCCTTGTCGGCGGTTTGTATCGTGCTTTCTACGCCCTCATGAAAAGGGTAGTAAAAGTTCTTGATCATGGCCGTCCACTCTTTCAAGCCTTGGGCAATCTCGTCAAATTGCTTTTCTACATTGGCTGTAAAGTGGAAATCTACAATGCCCTTAAAGTGCTGCACTAAAAAGTCGTTTACCACAGCACCAATATCAGTAGGGAAGAGCTTGCCACGCTCAGCACCGGTGTTCTCCGATTTTTCTTCCAGTTTGATGTGCTGGTCTTTCAGCGTTAGCACCTTAAAATTGCGGCTTTTACCATCGCGGTCTTCTTTTACTACATAACCACGGTTTTGTACCGTCGAGATGGTTGGTGCGTATGTAGACGGACGGCCAATGCCTAATTCCTCCAGTTTTTTAACTAAACTGGCCTCGGTGTAACGTGCCGGTGGGCGCGAATAACGTTCAGTAGCAGTCATCTCCTGCAAAGTCAACTGCTGCCCTTTGCTTAAAGGAGGTAGTATGGCATTGTCGCCATCCTGCGTATTATCTTCCTCATCATCGTTTGATTCGAGGTAAACCTTCAAAAAGCCGTCAAACTTCATTACCTCACCGATAGCTACTAAATCCTCGCTACGGGTAGATATGTCGATTTTAGCTGTGGTTTTCTCGAACTGTGCTTCGCTCATTTGCGACGCAATAGCTCTTTTCCAAATCAGCTCATACAAACGTTTCTCCGCGTTTTCGCCATCAACCGTATGCTCATTAAAGTAAGTAGGGCGAATGGCTTCGTGAGCTTCCTGGGCACTTGCCGATTTGGTTTTATATTTACGTAGCTGATGATATTTATCACCGTATGAAGATGTAATCTCCTGTTGCGCAGCGTTTAAGGCGGTGTCAGATAAATTAACACTATCGGTACGCATATAGGTAATCTTACCCGACTCGTACAAACGTTGAGCAACCGACATGGTACGCGAAACCGAAAAACCTAATTTACGACTGGCCTCTTGCTGTAGGGTAGAGGTAGTGAACGGTGCAGCTGGTGAGCGTTTGGTTGGACGTGTTTCGAGTGATTTAATGGTAAAGGCAGCACTTACACAATCTTTTAAAAATTGCTCGGCTTCCTGCTGTTGGGTAAAGCGTTCCGGCAGCTCTGCTTTAAATGCTTCGCGGCCTTTGCCAAAAATGGCTACAACGCGGTATGCAGCTTCTGCTTTAAATTTATTGATCTCGCGTTCGCGCTCTACAATTAACCGTACAGCTACCGATTGTACGCGGCCTGCAGAAAGTGAGGGCTTAACTTTTTTCCAGAGCACGGGCGAAAGCTCAAAACCTACTAACCTGTCCAGCACCCGGCGGGCCTGTTGGGCGTTCACTAAATTATAATCAATCGTTCGCGGGTTTTCAATAGCCCGCATAATAGCAGGCTTAGTAATCTCATGAAAAACGATGCGCTTGGTTTTATCTTCTTTAAGGCCTAAGGTTTCGAAAAGGTGCCAGGAGATCGCTTCACCCTCCCGGTCCTCATCGGACGCCAGCCAAACCGTCTCGGCTTCTTTAGCTAATTTCTTTAACTCGCTAACTACCTGCTTCTTATCAGCAGGTACCTCATATCTTTGTGCAAAGTTATTAGGGATATCAATAGCGTCTTCAGACTTTACCAAATCACGGATGTGACCATAGCTCGACTTTACCGTAAAGTCTTTGCCGAGGTACCCTTCAATGGTTTTGGCTTTAGCCGGAGATTCAACAATGAGTAGATTTTTAGCCATTAATGCTCTTAATTTTCTGCAAATAAAACACAAAGAATGTGAAACGCAAATTCACAAGCCTTAATAATTTGTAAGGGCAACAGTAAATAAAAAGAAATGTTCGGTAAAATGCGGTTTATGTTTTGGTTGCTTTTACATCAAAAAACCGCCGCCCAGCAAATCGTTCCCCTCATAAAAAACTGCCGACTGACCCGGAGCAATACCTGATACATGATGATGAAAGTCTACCTTCATGTGGTCGCCCATTTGTACAATGGTGCTTTCGGAGCCGGCATCTTTATAACGTATTTTAGTTACGGCTTGTATCGGCTCGGTAATTTTTTCGTATTTCACCAGGTTAAGATCGCGCACCCAGGCTTGTTTGCGCTGCAATTCATCTGCAGTACCTAATACTACGGTGTTGTTAGCTGCATTTATTTGGGTAACAAACATTGGATGTCCGAAAGCAATACCCAAACCTTTACGCTGACCTATGGTGTAAAACGGATAGCCCTGGTGTTTACCCACTACGGTGCCATCAGTAAGCACAAAGTTACCCGGGCCAACACGTTGCTCCAGGTCCTCAACTTTATGGCGTAAAAACGCGCGGTAATCATTATCAGGCACAAAGCAAATTTCGTAGCTCTCGCTTTTACCTGCCAGTTCGGCCTGGCCCATTTCTAAGGCCATCTGCCTGATCTCAGCTTTGGTGAAGCTGCCTAACGGGAATCTGGTACGCGCCAGGTTTTCTTGCGATACACCCCAAAGTACGTAAGACTGGTCTTTATTTTCGTCGCGGCCTTTTGATACTACATAACGACCATTATCCTGCTGACGGATGTTAGCATAGTGGCCGGTGGCTATAAACTCGCAATCCAGTTTATCAGCACGTTTTAATAATGCTTCCCATTTGATATGGGTGTTACAAAGTACACAAGGGTTAGGGGTACGGCCGGCCAGGTACTCGTCAACAAAGTTGTCGATTACATAATTGCCAAACTCGTTGCGAATATCCAAAATGTAATGCGGAAAGCCATAGCCAACGGCCAGGGCGCGCGCATCATTAATGCTATCTAAACTGCAACAGCCTGTTTCTTTGGAGCTGCCACCGGCAGAGGCGTAGTCCCAGGTCTTCATGGTAAGCCCGATTACCTCATAGCCCTGCTCATGCAGCATAATAGATGCTACCGAACTATCAACGCCACCACTCATGGCCACTAAGATTCTACCGTGCTTACTCATAAGATTGCAAAGATACGTATAAACGGGGGTTGTCTAAAATAGGCGTGTCAGGCGCAGGTAAAACCTACTATACGGCAAATTTTAATTTAACCTAAAGTAAATTTAATCTGTAAATCAGATGGTTGATTGAATTTATATAAACAAATTAAGTAGGTTAACCTCAAATTCATCGCACGTAAACTGTTTTAATATTTACAAACTCGTGCATGCCAATCATTCCCAATTCACGACCATAGCCCGACTGTTTGATACCACCAAACGGCAAGCGGGGATCGGATTTCACCAGCGAATTAACGAAGCAAGATCCTGCTTCTATCTGGGTAGCCGCTATGCGCTCGCCACGCTCTATATTATTGGTAAACACGGCACCGCCCAAACCGAAGATGCTATCATTAGCCAACTGTATAGCCTCGTCTTCATCTTTAGCTGTAATGATGGCAGCCACTGGGCCGAACAATTCTTCGTCGAATGCAGGCATGCCTTTGGTAACCTGGGTTAGGATAGTAGGCGGGTAGAAAGCATTGTTGCCTTCTGGTATTTTGCCGCCCAGTATACACATGGCACCGGCTTGTACTGAGCGTTGCACCTGCTCATGCAATTCGTCGCGCAGATCCATCCGCGCTTGCGGACCAACGTCGGTCGCTTCATTTAGCGGGTCGCCCATCACTTTAGCACTCATTTTTTGCAGCATGAGTTGCGTAAACTTTTCGGCCACCGCTTTAACTACGATGAAACGTTTGGCGGCAATGCAGCTTTGCCCGCTGTTAATTAAACGGCTATCGGTGCAGGTGGTGGCCGCCAGTTCAAGGTCGGCATCTTCTAACACTACATAAGCATCACTGCCGCCCAGTTCCAGCACCGTCTTTTTAATGAGGCTGCCTGCCTTTTGCGCTACCTTGACGCCAGCTTGGTTACTACCAGTTAAGGTGACGGCTTTTACTAATGGATTTTCTATCATGGCGTCTACTTGACTGCTGCTCGCCAGCAAAGTTTGAAACACATGCGCCGGGAAGCCAGCCTGTTGCATCATCTCCTCAATGGCTAAAGCGCAACCCGGAACATTAGATGCGTGCTTTAATACCCCGCAATTTCCCGCAGCCAATGCCGGTGCTAGAAAGCGGAATACCTGCCAAAATGGAAAATTCCAGGGCATAATGGCTAGCACAACGCCAATAGGCTGATAGGTGATGTAGCTTTTGCTGGCATCTGTTATAATAATTTCGTCTTTCAAAAAGGCAGCAGCATTATCAGCATAGTAAGTACAGACTGCCGCACATTTTTCAACCTCGCTTGCGCCTTGCTTAACAGGTTTGCCCATTTCCAGTGCCATCGTTTGGGCAAGTTCGTCTTTACGGTTTTGCAGCACTTCCGCCAGCTTGTATAATAGTTTACAACGCTCGGTAAGTGATGTCTGCTTCCATGAAAGCCAGGCTTGGTTTGTCTGGTTTATTTTCTCAGAGATTTGTCGGTCGGATAGCTGCTGATAAGTTTTTATTTCGGTACCGTTGGACGGGTTGATTGATGTAAGTGTCATTTAATAAAAGCAGGTAGTGAGTTGATAAGGTTTTGTTAAAAGTAAAATTTCTTCTCGCACAGGGTAAAAACGCACGTATTTCTACGTGAATAGCAGTGGTTTTAATACCAAAAGTTTTGCGTTTGACTGTATATATGAAGTTTATGCGAAACCGCTGCTAATAAAATTTAAAGTAAAGTGGATTTTAAGTGTAGAAAATACACTAAAAATGTAGCAGCAATGAATTTTTATCAAAAATGCGTTTGCCGTTTGCAAACGCATTTGCTCGCTTTTATATTTGAGATAACAACTATTGATTTACTAACTGATTAAACCAAATTTCTAAAATGAGTAACTTAACTATCGAACAAAAAATGCAAGGCATGATATTGGTGATTTTAAGCTTTGTTGCCATCGTTGCTTACATTTTATAACCACACAATTATTAGCCATAGGTAGCATTACAGCTATTTTTGCTGTAATCGTATCCCCAGTTTTTAAGAGAGTAGTTCCAGGGAGTTGACTCTACATCGCCCGACGGTTTTTGCGCTTTGTGGCGCTTAATGTAACCTACTACTTTTTGCATATGCTTATAGTCGGCTTCATCGAGGTCGGCTTTTTTCTTGTGCAAAATATTAATAATTTTTTCGCCCGATTTGTGACCCACCGACTCGCCGTCGCCGCTGTCAAACCCTACTTCTTTCGACTCGTCGGTTTTTAACCATTTCTCGAGGGTAGAAGCTGTCATATTTACCAACGATTTAAACTCGTCGTATACCTCTTTTTTATCTTTATCGTCCATTGCTTTGCTCATGACTATATGCTATATGTTTGATGAATAATATTAGCCTTAAAAGCTTGTTGACAAAAATTTATTCCTACCGGTTGTAGATTTGATAAATGCCCTTAAGTTGGTGACCATCTGATGAGGTGACCAGGATAGTCGTGATTTTTCTATCCAGCATTAATTCTTCTGCCTGATGTATCAATTCGTCTTCGCTTACTGTTATAGGAGCGGGACTCATCATAGTTTTTACGGATTGGGTGGTGGTATCTGGGTTGCGCATCAGCGCACGCCTTAAATCGCCGTCGGTTACTACGCCCTGTATGTTCTCAGCATTACCCACTATTACCATTCCTAAGCGTCCCTCAGACATGCGCAGCAGCAAGTCAGTAAAACTGATGTCGTCGGTTACAAAAGGCAGGCTATCGGTACGCATCATGTCCTTTACCCGTACCAGTAATTTGCGCCCCAAGCTGCCGCCCGGATGAAAGCGGGCAAAATCTTCCGGCTGAAAATGCCTGGCTTCCATCAGCGCTACCGCAATGGCATCGCCCATTACCAAAGTAGCCGTGGTAGATGAAGTTGGCGCCAGTTTGAGCGGACAAGCCTCATGATTGATATGGACATTAAGGTGCCAGTTGCTATTTTTAGCGATGGTAGAAGCTGGGTTACCTGTAATAGAAATAGTTTGGTTATTATTCCATTTCAGGTAAGGGATGATTTTGATCATTTCGTCAGTCTCGCCCGAGTATGAAATAAGCAATACCATATCATCACTGCCCACCATGCCCAAATCGCCGTGGAAGGCCTCGGCCGGGTGCATAAAAAAGCTCGAAGTGCCGGTACTTGCCAGCGTAGCTGCAACCTTTTTACCAATAAGCCCCGACTTACCCGCACCGGTAATAATAAGTTTGCCCTTACTTTGTAAAATGGCATTCACGGCCTGGGTAAACTGGTCGTCAATCAAAGCAGCGGCCTCTTGCAGCGAAGCTATCTCATCATTAAAAACGCGACGGGCAATATCAAGCATAAGTGCTATTGTGTTTTATTAAAATGTTTGAACTGTATTCAGAAAATTGGAGCTGCAACCTGTTAGTATGATCCTAACAGTGGTGCCATCACCTTATCCAGGTCCTGCAGTTTCAGCATATTAGGGCCGTCGCTCAGGGCATTGTCCGGATCGGGGTGTATCTCCATAAAATATCCATCGGCACCAAATGCTTTAGCGGCCAAAGCCATCATGGGTACAAAGGTGCGGTCACCACCGGTTTTGCCTCCTGCACCGCCTGGACGTTGCACCGAGTGGGTACAATCCATGCACACCGGGTAGCCAAAAGCTTTCATATCATAAATGTTCCTGAAATCGACCGCCAGGTTATTGTAACCATACATGTTGCCGCGCTCAGTAAGAATGACTTGGTTGTTACCGGCCTCTACCACCTTTTGCGCCGGATAATACATATCCTGGCCCGACAAAAACTGCGCTTTTTTTACATTTACGATTTTACCGGTTTGGGCAGCAGCCACCAATAAATCTGTTTGACGGCACAAAAATGCCGGAATCTGCAATACGTCAACCACTTCGGCTGCGGTTGCTGCTTGATGGCTCTCGTGAATGTCTGTAAGCACCGGCAGGTTAAACCGGTCTTTTACTTTTTGCAGCATTTCCAGCCCTTTTTCTAAACCCGGTCCGCGGTAGGAGTGGATAGAGGTGCGGTTGGCTTTATCAAATGACGATTTGAAAACCACGGGTATCTGGTATTGCTCACCAACTCGGGCTACCTGTTCGGCCACCTGGTAAAGCAACTCCTGACTTTCCATAACACACGGACCCAAAATAAAAAAAGGCTTTTGCTGTATCTGCTCAAAAAGGTTCATACTGCAAAATTAAAATAAACAGACGCTTGCCGGTCAATCTGCCCGTCAATTTTCAAACTGATACCTTAAAAACTTACCTGATTTTTAAAGTCAAGGGGTAGACAATGGTGATTTGGTGTGTTATCTGCTCTACATGTTGAGCATGGCGAAAGAGTTTGGCACGATGTTTACATTTTATACAACAGCCAATTGTGTGTGTGCTATGAAATTTTATAATGATTGACGAAAGGTTTCCCACGTTTCGACAACAATCAAAATTTTTAAAGGCAAAAATGTTGTGTATAAGATGAAGGCTTTTCGTTAATGTGAATTTAAAAAAATATTGATATAGATGATGAACCTTTGCCTAACCTTACTCAAGTCTGCTTACGTGTTATTTATAAAAAGCTTCCCTGTGGCTTACCGTTTTAACGTAGTGCGACTCATTTCTCTTATATTTTATCCTTTTTTAATGTATGTGCCGTTATTCCGCAAATACCGGGATGTGGAGTTTAAGTTTGATACTGGTATATCGAAAGCCTTGTTATGGTGCCTGAGGCCACTAATGACATTGGATATGGGCATTGAAGTAGTAGCTGACCAATCAAAAATACAATCTGCTATTGAGGCAGGTAAAGGCTTGATGATGGTCGGTTATCATGGTACTTTTACCCGCTTGTTTTTGCCATTTTTGCAAGATAACTGCTATAAATTTAATACATGGAGTGTTTGCGCCGACGAAGTGCACGCAGGGCGCAAATTTGAACACACGATGCGGCCATCATCCGTCGGTTCATTTATCAAAGCTCGTGATTTTTTGAAAAACGGCGAAATAGTTTTAGGAATGAATGACTTTGAAGGTCATTATTTAAAGAACTGTTTCGAAATTGACAGCAACTTCGGGAAAATGTATATCACCGACTCTTTCTTCAAAATTGCTCATAAATGCGACGCCCGAATTATGTTTGCCAAGTATAAAATGAAGGGAAAAAAACTAATTTTTGAATTGTCTGAACCATCTTTTACGTCTGACACATTAGATAAGATCACTGCTGATTATATCAACTTTATGCGCAAACCAGATGTGGACTTCTCAACCCAAACGGTTGGTATAACTCAGTTTGGTTTACCACAGCTAGCCTAATTTTAATATTTTTTTAGTTTATAGAGTGTTTAAGTATCAAAATCATACTTAAATGGATTAATCATTAGTTAGTTGATTGCTGAAGGCTTGTTTCTTTTAAAGCAATTATTGCTTTATGCAGCCCAGTGCATAATGTTAAGTTCCGTTTCTTCTTCTCTTTAATTTGACGTAATTTTTTCCTAAATGTAATTGCATGTCGACGTATGAAGTACTAATTATACGTACGCAAAATGATGTTTAAAGTTTTATTTTATGACATTATAAACAGCAGTTATAACACAGATACTTAAGGCCGTTTAAGCCTATCTATACAGCTTAAGCTTCGTTAGCTTATTCGGCAAAGCTAATTTTATATATTAGTTATAATAGTGTATTACAGACACTTTAAGCCTGAAAATGGTTTTGTTGCCAATTTCTAAGTATGCTAGTTCTTTGCTATATTATGTATAAAATATAGATTTACGCACATCAGCAGTATTCTTCTCGCAGTATTAATAATAGTCGTCCACTTCTCAAATTTCCTGTGATTTTTTTGCATTAATCGGGTACATTCATTGGTGTCATTTAACTCGATGACCATCTGCTTATTTTTGGCACATAGTATTTGAAATATAATTTGCAAAAATGGGATTTTCTTACCACGGAAAGTGGGAAAAAAAATACCCACAAGTGTCTTTTACTTATTAAGAAATTATGAGAGTTTTCATCATAACTATTTATTTTAAATTTTTTAAATAAATAATTAGGCATGGAAATGTAGCCGGAAACAGGAACTTGCAAATTGAGCCCGTCTAATGATATAGAACCTGAATTTTTGTATTAGTTGCTGGTCCTGCTCAATTGTAGTTTATATTTTATATTAATCGCATTAAAGATATACAGGGCAGTCGCTAAAAGATATCAATCACATCACCCATAACAAGGCCGAAACTGACCGGATAAAATTGTTATGATGCATAGGTTTGGGTAGCGGTCAACTTAAACGGCAATGTTGGTCGCCTTTAGTCCCAGCTTGAATTTATCTATGCTATAATCGTTAATCCTTATCATAATTGTGCAGCAACTTAAAAGTTTGCAATATGGTGTTATGTGTATGGCTGTTGCTTAAGATAGTAACTTGTACTGGTATACCTACTACAAAGCGTCTGGATGAGTTATTTTGTGATTCAATTACTTGACCGGGTGAATCGCAAACTTATTCTAAGGTCTTTAATCAGTCGAGTTAATTGCAAAAAGCTTCAGGCGCCATTTTGCCATCAGTACTTATAAATAATATGATCAGAGGCAGCACCAGCAAAGAGTAAGCTAATTTTGGGTTGTTGGTATGGTGTTAAACTTGTTGGCTTTTAATAGTTAGGCAAAAGAGCCTACTAGAGACTTTAAAGTATGAGAGTTTGTTAGCGGTGTAGACACTACAGAACTTTCAAATTTGTTAGATTTAAACAGTTGATTGGCTAAAGGTGCTCATTTCTATTAAATAAGAACGTTAGCCTCTCATCCACCTATTTGAGGTAATTCCTTTCTATATTAAATAAAAAGCCGGCCTCGATAATTTGAGGCCGGCTTTCACAAGTACTTCACATTATTTAATTAAGAAATTAAGGTGATGCAGACTATAAACTGCACCTCCTTAATAAGTTATAGCTTACAGCAAGGTAAACTCTACACGACGGTTTTTCTGACGACCTTCGGCAGTTTTATTAGAAGCAATAGGTTGGTTTGGACCGTAACCGGTTGCTTCGATACGTGATGCATTAGCGCCTTTTTCCACCAAGTAAGTTTTAACAGCTTCGGCACGTTCTTTTGATAAACGGAGGTTCAATTCCATCGAACCAGTATTATCAGTGTGACCCGCCAGTTTCAGGCCGAAATCTTTTTGCATCAACAAGTTTGCTACGCGGTCTAAAGTTGAAAATGATTTTTCTTTAATAGTAGCTTTTCCAAGTTCAAACTCAAGGTTTTTGATAGCTTCGCCTACTACTCTGCGGTCAGCCTCGGTAATTACCACTTTTTCGCGGATAACCGGAGCAGGAACTTTTAACGGACAGCCAGAACCATCAACTATTGTACCTGCAGGAGTACCGGCACATTTGTCAAATTTGTTAGCTACGCCATCGCCATCATCATCACCCATGTCGCGGGCATATTGCTCACGGTCGCGGGCTGCATTCTGTTCTGCAGTAGATAACATTCTTCTTAAATCAGCACTTTCAGCAGCACTTTCTTCGCGGATAGCGGCAATCGGGCTGAAGTTTTGCAATTGCGAAGTTCCGCGTTTGCCGATAGCAAACTCTAAACCAGCATGAGCGTACGAGAAACGGTCGTTGGTTGAAGTGCGCACACCATCAAAACGGCCGGTTTTCATGAAGTAAACAGTGTAACCTAAGTCAAGGTTAACAAACTTGGCCAAACCAAATTTAAAACCTGCACCCACCGGTACAAACCAGTTGCGGCGGTAACCCTGCCCATCGGCACCCGGTACGTTATTTACGGTTGGGCTGAACGACATATAACCAGCACCACCGGTTAGGTATGGCGACAGGATGTTGCGTTTTTGGTTTAAACTCAGGTTAGCTACGGTAAAGTTACCGCTTAACGATGCCGACCACTCAATTTTAGTACGGAAATCGCTGTTGTTTTGTGCAGCGCTACCGGTAGGTAATTGGTTTGAACGGAAACCTTTTACGCGACCGCCCAAAAAGTCAGCTTGGATACCAAAGCCAGGTACAATTTGTTTCTTTATGTAACCGCCGTAACCCCAACGCTCCTGCGGCGTAGCAAAATCGCCGTTGCTTGGTCCGTTAAAAGGGGTGTAGTGAGTTAACATACCACCATTGATACCGATAGACCAAGTGCGGAAACTGCGTTTATCAAAACGTTTGCTAGTGTCTGAGTACATGCTCTGCGCTGAAGCTGCAGTAGCCAAGCCTGCCACCCCTAAGGTGAGGGCCAGTTTGGTAAAGTTAATTTTCATAATAGATGTATTTTTCATAAATCACACTCCATTAAGAAGAATTTGCGCAAATGGTTTGGCCAAATTTACCCACAAAGCTTAAACAGATTGATTAAACCCCAAAAACAGCCTGAAAAGCCCACTGTTACAACTTTAGGGTGTAATTTTTTTGTTACGATTGGTTCCGTTGTTTGCATGAGCAACTGGGTAAATAGATGATTTCAGAGGGCGAAAGAGGTGATGCAAAGGGTGAAAACCGTAACAATAATTTATAAATTATTGTTACGGTTAAGTCAAGGGGCTTATACTTCAGCACTCAAGGCGTTAACTCTATATGATTTCAGCATCTTATAACTTATTAGTGTGCTGATCAAGTCATGGAAAAGTGGATTTTAATCATTCAAGAACTACATCATTTACCGACAGCTAAAGGTTGGATTCGTATATATGAGTGAGGAAATGCTCAGGTTGTATTATAGATTGTAATTAAATAATTAACTCACCTCATGAATAACACTAAACGCTACAGGTAGGTGGTAACTTACGCACTGTTTTTACCGGTGTTGTTTAGTTTAGCAATTGCGCTTTTTGTTGGTATTTTAACCGGTGAGCCATTGGTAGTTTAATACTGTTGCCAGCCTTTGGCAGACTAATTTTGCCTATGTTGTTAAGCACTAAGCACACTGTTACCGGTGATGCGCTTATAATCCAGAGCGGTTTCATTAAGTTTAATGACGTACCCATTGCTGCCATTACCAGGATTAGCAGAACACAAACTTTGCCTAGTACCCCGGCCATGTCGCTAACCGAGCGCATCGAAGTTTTTTCAATAAGTATGACAGCGTCGTAATATCGCCCCAAAACCGCAATCTTTTTATTGCTGATATTTTTTGCATTACCCCGGCTGTTGTGGTTGAGCAAGCAGTGATTAAGTAAATGATTTGCAGATATACGAGCTTTGATAGTGGAGTGAGTTAAATAATCCTAATTGCAATGTACGGGCGGCATGTCCGGAAGATAGGTGATTATCGGTAAAGTAACTTGTAGCAGTACGTAATCCTTAATCTTTATTCAACAAACAAGTATCTTAGCCTAATTCAATACGCTAATGTCGCAAAAGCGAAAACATTTGTCATATTTGAGTATCAACCATCATCAATTGATTATCCAATACAAAATATACTCCGAATCAGTTACCGAAGAGCAGGCGCAAGCCTCCAATTATTATCAGAAACACTATCTAACGGAGACACTGGAACTTAAAAAGAAAGAGTTTTATTTTGAGCAGCGGCTTGGCAGAGTTGACTATTATTTGGATGGCCACGAAGATGCCGACAGGGTGAAAGTACGGCTTGCAGCCCTAAACGTTAGTTTGGCTATCATCAAAAGAGAAAAGATTGGCGAATTTACGGTGGAGTTTGGAGAGTTTTATAAGGAAGATGAAACGAAGCTGCAGTTTAAGGAACTGTATAACCCTGATGGAGAATGCATTTGCCAAGAAGAACTCAACCCCGCAACCGGGTTGCCCTATATGGAATTTACTGCGAAGTTTTACATGATTTTTGAGGACGAAGATGGTTCTACGTATGCTATTTTTGAATATAGGGCCGATGGCAGTTTTCAGAGTTGTATGATAGTCAACATAAATTACCTTGACAATCATGATAATGGAAACGAATACCTGGATGACTACTCTTCAGTGAAAGAGCAGTTGCGTTTATCGGATGCCTGGTTCGATTATTATGCTACTGCACATCTGTATCCCACAGGCTTAATTTAAATTGATTGTTACACAGTTTATATACCTTATCACACCCCATGAAATTGAATCACCTCTCATTTTGCCTCGGCTTTATCAGCCTGTTTATTTTATCATCTGCACCGGTTAGGGCGCAGCAGGGGCCGTTAATCGAGAACGGGGAGCAAAAGATGATTACCCTGCACTCGGCTGTTTTTAAAGACGACCGCCAGATCATCATTTATACACCGCCCAGTTACAGTACCACTCACGAAGCCTGCCCGGTGCTTTACCTGCTCGACCCCGACAACCATTTTAATCTGGTGGCCGAGTATACCCGCTATCTGAGCAAGGGCAATGTACACAGCATGCCCCCGGTAATTGTGGTTGGCATAGTGCACAAAGACCGCATGTACGAGCTTACACCGAGCCAAACCCGGTATAACTATGAAGGAAAGCTGGATACCGGCGCTAATTCAAACTATAAACACAGTGGCGGTAACGCGCAGTTGTTTGAATATTTTAAGCAAGAAGTTATCCCGTACATCAACAAAAACTACAGAACGCAGCCTTACCGCATATTTGCGGGGCACTCGTTAGGGGCGTTAACAGTGGTTAATGCCTTATTAAATTATCCCGAAATGTTTAATGCTTACATTGCCGTTAGTCCGTCGTTTTGGTGGGACCGCAAGGCCTTGCTGCAATCGGCCGCCACAAAATTACAGGCTGATGTCGTAGGCAAGAAAGTGCTGTTTTACAGTGATGGTAACGAGGGCTCTGCGCCCGGCTCGTCGTTTCATACGGATGTGATGCGGTTTGATACCCTGATTAAGCAAAACACCGCCAAACGCCTGCGCGCTGCTTATGTGTATTATCCGCAAGAAAGCCACATGACGGTTCCGGTTAAGTCTTATTACGACGGACTGCAATTGATTTTTGGCGGTTGGGACCTCCCCGAAATCAGCAATAAAGACGTAAACCGAAACGTAATTATGGCGCATTACCATAAACTAAGCGATCGCTTTGGCTACCCCATTTTACCTAACCAGCAATACATGAAAGGCTGGGGCGAGTGGTTATTTAACAACCCAGCTACTCGCAGCAACGGCCTTAGTTTACTGGAGATGAACGCCGACAACAACCCGCAATCGTCCACCGCATTCGAAAGCCTGGGCGCTGCCTACGTTACCCTGGGCCAAACCGGCAAAGCTATCACCGCCTACAAGCGTGCCGTAGCCTTAAACCCGCAATCGGCCAATGCCCAGCAACAATTGCAGAGGTTAACCAAGCATTCACTAAGCCCCCCCGCCCTCTGAAGGGGAGCGGCCCCGTCCAAATCCTCCCCGGAAGATAGTCCCCTAATTGGTGTAGAGGATGTAGGCTCTTATTAGCTAATTCAGCCTATGGTTTGTGTTGTCACAAACTATCCGCCATGCTTGCCGCCACATGATCATAAAAACCTTAATGCGGGTAGTATGGTATTAACACAAATCACATGCTTCAAAACAAGTAAATGTTGGAATACCACAAGTCAACGTCTTGCGGCAACAGTAAATCTATGAGCAATCCTCGTAGCCTCGACATCGGTCTAAAGACTTTAGCTCTGGCTTCATCGCTTCAATATTTCAATTGCCTACAAAACACCAAGGGCAACTCCATTTAAGAAATTGCCCTTTGGCTACTATTAATCACTTATGAAAATAAAGGCTGTTTATAATAGGGTAACAGCCGGGTCCCGGTGTTTTAGTTTTTAGGAGTGGTTGTTTTTTTTACGGTAGTTGTTTTATTGCTTTTGTAACGCATGTCTGGCGTACCATCTTTTTTCATTGGACCGGCAGTGGTAGTGGTTGTTTTAGTCTCCTTCATCGACCTGGCTGGTGCATTCTCTTTTTTTGATGATTGTGCGGTAGTCGTTGTGGTACTCTGCTTGTAGCGCATATCGGGCGTGCCATCAGCCTTGGTGCGAGTTTTTGAGGTGGTTTCCACTTTCTGAGTTTTGGTTTGGGCTTGTACTAAGCTGCTGCTCATGCTAATCATCAGCATGGCCAAAATGGTAAGTAGCTTCTTCATATTTAATATGTTATGGTTAACGATAATAACGTCAGTTATATATGTTTGTTTTGTGATCTAACTGTAATCCTTGGTATTTTTTAATAAGTTGGAGCCCTTATTTCATGACCATATCAGCCTAATCATTCTTATTACTGATTGATCCTAACTTTCGTCTTACCGGCCAAAGTTTTAGCCCAATAACGCAGACCTATAATAATTTGGGAGCCGTGGGTCTGCATACCTGTATTCACGGGCTATTTGATGTGAAATGATGACGTGGATCATTGGGCAACTAACTGATTTGCCAGACAGCCTATGCTACTTTTACCAGCTTTAATAGTTCATATAGGATAAATGTTAGGTAATGAAGGCAATCAAAGCGCCGTTTTTAGCGTTAACTTTAAAGTAAAACCAAAAAATACCGGTGTATGAAAGCCACTTGGAAAAAAATGATTTTATGGAGCTGTTTGTCAGCCTCGGGCCTATTAGTGGCACCTCAGGCGCAAGCGCAGCAGTCGGTTGATTTAATTATGGACAATTTTACCAGCTCGGTGTTGTCGCAAACTACGGTACTGCTTAACAATAATGCCCTCGAGGCTTCGATGCGCAACGCGCGTAACAAAAAAGCCGGTAAAACTGCGGCAGGTGCAGGGACCTCCGTGGCAGCTGCGCGAAAAATAAACC
>CAJYJH010000101.1 GCA_913775265.1 uncultured Mucilaginibacter sp.
ATCACGGCACACGATGGCTTTACGCTGAATGACCTGGTAACGTACAACGAAAAACATAACGATGCCAACGGCGAAAACAATAATGACGGCGAAAGCCATAACCGCTCTAACAACTACGGTGTAGAAGGGCCAACTGATGATGAAAACATCAATCAGATACGCGAACAGCAAAAACGAAACTTCATTACCACTTTGTTACTATCACAGGGTGTGCCTATGCTGGTAGCGGGCGATGAGATTAGCCGCACACAACGCGGCAATAATAATGCGTACTGCCAGGATAACGAGATATCATGGCTGGACTGGGAAAACATGGATAAAGACCTGCTGGAGTTTACCAGTAAGCTGATCAAGTTTCGCTTAAAGCACCGCGCCTTTAGCCGCAAGCGGTGGTTTAGAGGTACCCAGATAAGAGGTGTTGAGGATATTGCATGGTTTTTACCGGAAGGTAACCAGTTTACCGACGAGCACTGGAACCATGATTTTGCTAAATCGCTGGCGGTATTTATCAATGGCCGTGCCCTGCGTACGCGCAACGAGAGAGGCGAAGCTGTAATTGACGATGGTTTTTACGTGATTTTTAACGCCCACTGGGAACCTGTAAACTATAAGTTACCAGAAGCTTTGTACGCCAAAAGCTGGACCAAGATTGTAGATACCGCTGAAAGTGAGGTTGGCGATGAAGAAACATACGACGCGGGCTCAACCATCGAAGTTAAAGGTCGTTCTATTATTGTATTGCATCACCCTGTGATTTACGAACAAAAGTATGAAGGCGACAGTTAAACGTCCGGGGGTAACCCTTAATAGTAACGAGGCTGAGGTATGGGTGTGGGCACCAAAGGCTAAGGAGACAGCTATTACATGGCTGCCTTCGGGCCGTAAATTACCGCTCAGTAAGCAACAGTACGGTTACTGGCATGCAACCGCAACCGGTGTTAAAGAAGGCGACCTGTATAAGGTTATTTTAGATGATCAAGATCCACTACCCGACCCGGCTTCACTTTATCAGCCCGAAGGGGTGCACGGGCCATCAGCCGTGGTTGATCTAAAGTCTTTTAAATGGACAGATGATAACTGGAACAACATCAACCTGCCAGATTATTTGCTATACGAATTGCATACCGGCACTTTCACATCCGAAGGTGATTTTGCAGGCATCGAAAGTAAGCTGGATTATTTAATAAGCCTGGGCATCACCGCCATCGAAATTATGCCGGTAGCGCAATTTCCGGGTAATCGTAACTGGGGATATGACGGCGTGTTTCCGTATGCTGTGCAAAACTCCTATGGCGGGCCAAAAGCGTTGCAGCAACTGGTTGATGCTTGTCATCAAAAAGGTTTGGCAGTAGTATTAGATGTGGTATACAATCACGTTGGTCCGGAGGGAAATTATTTTAATGAGTATGGGCCGTATTTTACCGAAAAGTATAACACCCCCTGGGGCAACGCAGTAAACTTTGATGATGCCGGCAGCGACCCGGTAAGGCATTACTTTACCGAAAATGTACTGATGTGGTTCCGCGACTTTCATATAGATGCTCTGCGGATGGATGCCGTGCATGCCATTAAAGACTTTAATCCCAACCATATACTGGCTCAGGTTAAAGCTGAGGTTGACAAACTGGAAGCAGAGACAGGCAAACGCCACTACCTGATTGTAGAGTGTGACCTAAACGATACCCGCTTTATTAACAAGCTGGACAAAGCCGGTTTTGGAATGGACAGCCAATGGATAGATGAGTTTCATCATGCGCTACGCGTGACCGCCGGTGGTGATAAAACGGGCTATTACGCCGACTTTAATGGCATTACTGATCTGGCTAAATCATACAACGATGCTTATGTGTATGATGGTCAATACTCAGTGCATCGCGATAAGCAGTTTGGCGTAAAAGCTACCGGCAATTCGGGTGAGCAGTTTGTGGTATTTTCGCAAAACCACGACCAAGTAGGCAACCGTATGCTGGGCGAGCGCAGCAGCGAATTATTTAGCATCGAAATGCAAAAGCTGATGGCCGGGGCCGTGATCACTTCGCCATTTTTACCCATGCTGTTTATGGGAGAAGAGTACAGCGAGCCTAACCGTTTTATGTATTTTGTAAGCCACACAGATCCTGAATTGGCCGAAGCTGTACGCAAGGGCCGTAAAGCGGAGTTTGCAGCATTCCATGCCGAAGGTGAAGCACCCGACCCCATGGCTGAGGAGACGTTTAATAATTCGAAACTCCAGTGGGATTTGATCAAGCAGCAGCCCTACCAAACCATGTTTAGCTTTTACCAAAAGCTGATCGCCCTACGCAAAAGTGTACCTGCGTTACATCATACCAGCCGGGAGTTTGTGAAGGCGGAAGCTGATGAGCAAACCAACACGCTGACATTACATAGAAGGCATCAGTCGCAGGAAGCCTTAATTGTAATGAACTTTTCTGGTAACATTCAAAGCGTAGCTTTGCCGGGTGGTGCCAATAAATGGCACGAACAATTTAACTCATCAGGCTCGGCCTGGCAAAATGAGCCAACAACAATACCTGCTTTAAGCGGTGGCGATATTACAAAATTACAACCCGAATCTTTTATAATCTACATCAATGAATAACCCTGTTGCAACCTACCGCCTTCAGTTTCATTCAGAATTTACTTTTGATGCCTTTGAGCGTATCATTCCCTACCTGCAAAAGTTAGGGGTAAGTACTATTTATGCATCGCCGGTATTTGAGGCAACGCCGGGCAGCACGCACGGTTATGATGGGGTTAACCCGCACCGTATCAATCCCGAAATTGGTACCGAAAAGCAACTGAAAGCCATCAGCCAAAAGCTGAAGCAAAGCAATACCGGCTGGCTACAGGATATTGTACCCAATCACATGGGTTTCCATCAAAACAACCCATGGTTGATGGATTTGATGGAAAAAGGAAAGCTGTCATTATATACTAACTTTTTTGATGCCGTATGGACCAGTCCGCTGTTCAAGGATGAGCCGTTGATGGTTCCGTTTTTAGGTGGCCCGGTGGACGAAGTGATTGATAACGGGGAAATCAAAATAGCTTACCAGCCGCAACAGGGTTTGGTGCTACAATATTTTGACAACTATTATCCGTTAAATCCGGTCGCTTATCTAACTGTTTTACAACAGGATGAAACCAACGATTTAAATCCATTTCAAGCCATATTCAAACCCATCAAAGCTTTATCGGGCATTACCGAAGCAGGTTCTTACGCTTTGAAATGGACAGCTTTAAAGCAAAAGTTTATCAAAGCGCTGAGCGGCGAGAGTGGTCAGCCTTACCTTGACCAGCGCCTGGAAGCGGTTAACGCTGACAAGGAGTTACTGAAGCAAGTAGCCAACACGCAGGCTTACCGCTTATGCAGTTACGAGGAAACTGATCAGTCTATTAACTTCCGCCGATTTTTTACGGTAAACAGTTTGATCTGCCTTAACATTCAGGACAAGGCCGTATTCGAGCATTTTCACCAGTTAATTAAAAACCTGGTGGAAGCCGGTGTTTTTCAGGGATTGCGGATTGACCATATTGACGGCTTGTACGACCCGGCCCAATACCTGGAGCGCCTGCGCGAACTGGCAGGTAAAGACACTTACATTGTAGCCGAAAAGATTTTGGAACAGGGTGAAGAATTGCCTACCGACTGGCCTTTGCAAGGCACCTCGGGCTACGACTTTTTAGCGCAGCTTAATAACCTATTTACCAACACCTCTGCTAAAAAGCGGTTCACTAATTTTTACCAGGATTTGGTGGACGATGAGCAGCCCGTGCATGAACAAATAGCGCAAAAAAAAGCCTACATCCTGCTTGAGCATATGGGTGGCGAGTTGGACAACTTATACCAGTTATTTAAGAAGCTGCGCCTGTCCGACAAAAAGATTGTAGCAGGCATGTCGGCCGAGGAGCTGAAAGGTGCCATTAGTCAATTACTAATACAGTGCCCGGTTTACCGGTATTACGGCAATCAGTTGCCTTTGCATCAACAAGAGTATGATGATGTGAAGGCTATGTTTAAGCAGGCTAAAAAAGCGAAGCCCGAATACAAGTCGGCCTTAAACCTGCTCGAGCTTGTGCTGCTCGAAAAGCCCAAGCTAGGCAATGCTGACTACAACCAACGCGCGCTGCAGTTTTACCAGCGTTTAATGCAATTTAGCGGCCCTTTAATGGCTAAAGGTGTGGAGGATACTTTGATGTATACCTACAACCGCTTTATTGGGCACAACGAAGTTGGTGATGCGCCCGATGCCTTTGGCATGAGAGTAGATGATTTTCACAATTTAATGCTGGAGCGTCAGAAGCAATGGCCTCTGGCTATAAACGGCACCTCAACCCACGATACTAAACGCGGTGAGGATGTACGTGCCCGTTTAAATGTGCTGACTGATTTATCTAAAACCTGGATCAAAACGGTCAAAAAATGGCAGGATTTAAATACTGACCTGAAAGCTAGTGCAGCGCCAGATGCAAACGACGAATACTTTATTTACCAAACGCTCATCGGTGCGCATCCGATGCCCGGCGAACCAGACGATGATATCGAAAACCGTTTGCAGGAATACTTAACCAAAGCCTTGCGCGAGGCCAAAGTAAACTCAACCTGGGCGCAACCTAACGAGGAATATGAAAAGGCAACGCTTGGTTTTGCCAAGGCGTTGCTGAACAAAGACACCGAGTTTTGGCAATCTTTCCAGGAACAGCATCAGCTCATTGCCGATTATGGCATTATCAATTCGCTGGCCCAGGTATTGCTCAAATTTACCTGCCCCGGTGTACCCGATGTTTACCAAGGCTGCGAGCTGTGGGATTTCAGTTTAGTTGACCCGGATAATCGCCGGCCGGTAGATTATGAACTGCGTGCCGGCTACCTGGACGATATTATTGCCCATCAAAGCAACCCGGGCGCTTTGGTAGAGCAGCTTTGGCAAAACCGTTATAACGCACAAATTAAACAGTGGCTTACCTATACGCTTTTTAAGGAGCGCAAAGAGGCTGCTGAGCTGTTTGCAAAAGCTAACTACATACCATTAAAGGTAAAAGGCGCTTACAAAGAATATATCATGGCCTTTGCGCGGCAGCACGAGCAGCAATGGTATATCACCATTGTACCGTTGCACCTGGCTGAGCTAAGCCAGGACCAGGGCCGGAGTATCGAAAATCTAAAATGGAAAAACACCCGAGTAATTTTACCGCCGCAGGCACCGGCATCCTTTAAAAATCTGCTATCTGGTGCTGAGGGTAAAAGTACCGAGGATGGCATCCGGGTGAAAGAGCTGTTTACTCAATTACCGATGGCGCTGCTTAAAATGCAGCACCCGGATAATAATCGCGGGGCGGGTATTTTGATGCACATTACATCGCTGCCATCGCCTTATGGCGTGGGCGACTTAGGGCCGGAGGCTTATAACTTTGCCGACTTTCTATCACATTCCGGCCAAAAGTACTGGCAGCTGTTGCCGCTCAACCCTACGGTGGCCGAGCAAAACTATTCGCCTTATAGCTCGGTGAGCAGCATGGCAGGTAATACACTATTAGTAAGTCCGGCGTTACTGATTAAGGCAGGTTTGCTTACAGCGGATGAGGTAAAATCTTACCAACTACCGGTAAAAGAAAAAGTCGATTTTGCTGAAGCGCAACACATCAAAAACGAAGTACTGGCCAAGGCTTATCACCACTACCAAGACGGGCACTTCCCGTTGCTGAAGCAGCAATTTCAATTATTTTGCGAACATGAAGCTTATTGGGTTGATGATTTTGCTTTGTACTTGACCTTAAAACAGCACTACAACAATCGCCCCTGGTACGAATGGCCTGCCGAGCACCGGCAGCGTAAAAGCCCGGCTATTAAACGCTTTGCAGTACAAAACCAGGCCGAAATGGAACAGGTGAAATGGTACCAGTTTATTTTTGAGCGGCAATGGTTAGATTTGAAGAAGTACTGCAATGGTTTAAATATCAAATTATTCGGTGACCTGCCGTTTTATGTAAGTCATGATTCCGTTGATGTTTGGGCTAACCCGGAAAACTTTAACCTGGATAGCAACGGGCAGATTGCCGGTATAGCAGGCGTACCACCCGATTACTTTAATGCCGACGGGCAACTTTGGGGTATGCCGGTTTACCGTTGGGATGTGATGAAAAGCCGCAATTACGATTGGTGGATCGGGCGACTGCAAAAAAACAGGCAATTGTTTGACTTGCTGCGGCTCGACCATTTCCGTGCGTTTGCATCATATTGGGAAGTGCCTGCCGGTGAAAAGACAGCGAAAAACGGGCATTGGAAACAAGGCCCAGGCAGCGATTTTTTTGAAGCGATTAAAAACGCATTGGGCGAGTTGCCTTACGTTGCCGAAGATTTAGGCGAGATTGATGCCCCGGTTTTTGAGCTGCGCGACCAATACGAACTGCCGGGTATGAAGATATTACAATTTGCCTTTGGCAGCGAGGTTGCAGAATCACTTTACATTCCGCACAATTACCAGGAAAATTATTTGGTGTATACTGGTACACATGACAATAACACTACGGTAGGTTGGTACAATACCGACACCGACAAAGCCGTTCGCAAGCAAATTGAGCAGTATACTGGGCAAAGCGTAAAAGCTAAAAATATACACCAGGTTTTGGGCCGGGTGGCTTATGCTTCGACCGCTAAAATTGCCATTTTGCCTATGCAGGATGTAATTGGGCTGGACGAAAATGCCCGAATGAACAATCCGTCGTCTGCGGAAAATAACTGGGGTTGGCGGTTATTGCCCGAATATCTGGATGATGATGTGGAAGACAGGTTGTTGGAATGGACCAAGCTTTATAATCGGTTATAATAGATTTTAAATACTATTATGATTACGAAAAAAGCGCATTGTTAAATTACAATGCGCTTTCCGTTTATTTGTATGTTCTATATCTATTCTGCCAATTCAACTTCGAGTTGCTTGGTCTCAACTTTGACTTGCTTTTGAGCGTGATAGTAGTCTTTCAGAAACTTCTTTTTTGAATCGTGGTATTCGGTAACGCCGCCCATGAAATGCAGTGCTTTAATGTATACCCAGGCTAAATCTACCTGATGACTTAAAAAACCAGAACGGGCACTTTTTGGATACAGGTGGTGATTATTGTGCCACTCACCTGCTACAATACCCGGCCATAACTGATTTATCGACATATCCGCGCGGTTATAATCTGTCCCCTCCTTGCGCTTGTCTTCTCCTTTGCCATGGCCTTCGTAATTAAATGTACGCACCCCAACTGCCCAAAAACCTGCAGCACCAAACAGCGTGCAAGCCAACGCATGTCCACCAATCAGGTAAAACACACCATACCAAAATGCCCAGTTTAATATAATACCGCCAATCAGTCGCACCGGGTTAGCCAGCGTGCCCCATTTTTGATATTGTACATAAGTGTTTGAGACCTGACCGGTATGCTCCATCAATTTCACACAACGTTTGTAGCTGTTTTCGTCTAAAGTGTTTGATATGGGCTGATGATTTACATCAGCTAAAAAGCAATATAAAAAACCGCCCTGTGCATTATACGGATCGCCGGGCTGATCTGATTTAGAGTGATGCACGTGATGCGAGATCACGTAAATCTCTTCAGGTATAATTTTGAGCGTAATGTTCTGGGTAACGAAGCGCCAAACCGGGTTGCGAAACTTAAATGCCCGGTGAGTACAATAACGGTGATACCAAACCGTACCATGCGATCCCATCACCACCATGCTGTAAACAAATGCAATCAGCAGTAATTTAAAACTGAAAAATTTAAAGATAAAAAAGCATAAAGGTACAGCCAGGCACACAATCATTATCCAACTGGTGAAAGAAAGCCAGTTTTTGCGATCTTTGAAAACGTTTAAACGGGAAAAAAACTCCTGAAAGATTTTGAGATTAGAGGGCTTCGATAAGTTACCGCAGTCCATTTTCCAGCCATACGATGGCTCTTTGAGTACATAATCAATAAAGGCCATGCTTTGGGGCTATAGTTTAGTGTAATTAGGATGGTAAGGTAGTTATTTAAACTTATGGTTTTATAAAATAACTTACAACCTAACGGCGCAAGCCGTGTTTATATTGCATATGGAAGATTTTGAAATGACGATTGCCGTAAACGGGCAACAAATAGCCGCCTCGGTGCATCCGCATGTAGAAGGCGAATCAACTTATTATGATATTGTGACTGATGATTTTACCATCAGCATTTATAAAGATACCATGTATACCTGGGCTGCCGATGTAAACGCCGGCTTTAGCAACGAAGAGATACAAACCATCGGCGAACAATTACTGGCCTACTAATTTGCTTTATGATAACGAAAACCGGTACGCAGCAGGCCTTTCACAGTAAAGTCGTTGCTCCGTACCGGTCTACAAAAATTTAAGGCATAATAAAGCTGCCGTCCCCCCTTCTGCGCAACTGTCTGCCGTTACGGCTTGGTGAACCGGTCCATTTTTGCAGGTTGGTACGTACACTCAACATAAAGTACCGGCTCAATGCATTACTTAAGGTATTGGTTACCGAACGCTCGGTAGTAACTTGGTTAATAAAGTTGTTTTGTTTTAATATATCAAACACCTGCAGACCCACGGTTAAATTACGACGCGCGAAAAATTCTTTTTCCATAAATGCGTTGATCACAAATGGATTGCGGGTAATGTTGTTTTGGATACCCCGCACAAAGTTTTTGCTGGCATTGTACCCAAAAGTGAAGGTGTTGTTTTTCATGAAATAAAACTTACCATCCACTGCGAGCGCTGTTGTGCGGATATCGGTTTTGCTATTACTGATCTGGAAAAACGTGCGGGTAATATCGTAAGACACGTAAGGGTTGATTTCTATCGACTCATTAGGATTAATGCGCGGACCAAAACGCTGGTTAATTTGCCAGGTAGTGGTAAAGCTCTTTATATTATCAGTAATAGATACGTCGTGCCTGTAGGAGGCATAACCGTTCAGGCTCAGGTTATACTTACGATCGGCCAGTTGTTTGGCAACATTATAACGTCCGTTTATATAGTAGGTACCGTCCAGGTTTAAAAAGCGGGTCTCGCTTTTAAATGAGTTATACGCATCCGGTATACGCAGGACATTAGTGACTATCTGATTGTTTATAATCGTACCTGTAACGTTAGCCGACAAGTTAACCTTAGAATTTGCAATATAGTTATTGTACTGCGCAGCCAGCGTATGCCTAAACGCCGGTTTCAGGTCCGGGTTACCTACCACAGGGTTTTGTGGGCTCGATACATCCCGAACGGGTTGTATCTGGTTAAATGCAGGCTCATTAGGACTACCCGAATAGTTTAGTGAAGCGCGCTGCTGCCGTGACCACACATATTGAAAACGCATTATAGGGATAAGATTAAAATAACTACGGTTAGTGCTGATGTTACCCTGACTTACCCGTGTACCCTGCAAATTGGTGGGCACAGCCGTAATTCCTAAAGAAAGGTTGAACTTTTCTTTGTTTAAGCGGTAATTACCGGCTAAGCGTGTCTCGGTGAAAGCGTAGTTGAAAATATTGCTTAGCGAGTCGATGAGCAGGTAGTTGCCCGCAGCATCAATATTGCTGGTTAAAGCCTTATTATCATAACTGCGCCTGTTCATCTGGGCGTTAAATTCTAATTGCGATGCTGGTGTAAGCGGTTCTACGTAAGTGAAGCTTGCCCGCAGATTTGCATTAAAATTATCGCGCAGTATATTACGGTGTATCAATGAATCTTTTAATATCACATCCGACGCATCACGATAATATAAGATGTTGTTCTCCTGTTCGTTGTCCTGCTGCTGATTGGACTTGGTATAGTTTACCTGCAGCGATATATTACGGCGTGGTTTTTTAAATATGTGCTGGTAAAATATAATACCTCCAAAGTTGGGTGATGTGTTAGTATTGTTATTGTTGCCTAAGGTAGTTTGATGTCTGAATCCGGTCTCAAACAATGATGAACTATTTAAAGCCGACGTCTGATTATAGCTTAAGGTAGGTGTTACCCGCAAAAAATTGGCACTATCGGGCGAATACTCAAACTCAAACGTAAAATTATGTGCTTTAGAGTTATTTTGAGAGTTGCTGTTGCGAATAAAATCTATGGTTGCATTTGAACCGTTTGGTATATTGCCATTAAAAAATTGCTGCCCGTAGCTGTTATTTATCGAATTTGATTTACGAGATAGAAGCCTATAGTTAAGATTCACCTGAACTTTTTTGCTCAACTGGTCGCGATAACTAAATGCCGGAGTGATGATGGTTGTAGTGCCACCGCTGCCACCACTGCTGCTGGCACCGCTCGATCCAAACGCACCGTTACCTGATGTATTACCGCCATCGCCTGACTGGTTGTTGTTGGCTACACCGTTAACCGTGTTGTTAAAATTTCCTATCAGCGCCACTACCTGATTGCCATTAATCCGCTGCGCAAATACGTTACTTTCAAAACGTTTGTCGTTACCGGCCCCTACCCTCACACGGGCAAGATTACCTACCGACCTATTAGGTAGCGTGGTGATGTTTAGCACCTTTTGCGGATCGCCGTCCTTTATCCCGGTACGGGCGGCCTGGTCGCCGTAATCATCAACTACCTGTATCTTTTCAACAATGTCGGCAGGTAAGTTTTTGATGGCTGTGGCCAAATCTCCGCCAGCGTAATCTTTACCGTTTAATTTGGCTTTAGTAACCTGCTGTCCCTGGTGGGTTAACGATCCGTCTGATCCTACCTCCATTCCTTCCATCTTTTTGAGCATCTCGTCAACCGTAGCATTAGGCCTAACTTTGTAGTCACTCGCCCGGTATTCTACCGTATCAGTTTTATAAGTGATACTTGGAGCTTTTACCGTTACGGTGGCCAGTTGATTAGATTGAGCACCCAGTATAATCGGGTCTAACACCAGCCTCGCCAAAACATCATTATTGAGCATACGCCTTACCACAGGTCTGAAACCTATGCTGGTAACGCTCAGCACAAATGTGGCCGACTTTACATTTTTAAATACAAATATACCATCGCCATTAGTGGTAGTAATGGCACTATCTGTAGTGGTTTTTAATTTTACAGTAGCACCAATTACAGGATTATCAGAACTGTCTTTAACTATACCGCTAACTTCGCGCAGGGCAAGCGGCGGTCGGGCGTTGCCTCGTGTGGGCACCTGCCCAAATATTTTGCAGGCAATTAACGAGCATAAAAACAGCAATAGAAGTTTTTTCATGATAAGGTTTAAAGAAAATCAGGTTGAATTAAGTTAGGGTTTGGCCAGTTTGTACTTACCCCAAAAGTCGGTCGATGTCATCATATCCATCATTCCACCGCCCATAGATGGTTCGCTGATCATGATCATGCCACCACCGCCGCCACCATTTGCGCGGCCACCGCCTTCCCGACGCCCGCCTTCGCGGTTTCCTCCGCCCATGGTAATACCGTTTACCTTAATATTGTAAGCCAGTTCGGTATTCTTGGCCGGGTCCAGCTCAAGCAGTTTTAAAGGCACGGCCAATTCATAATTAAAGTTACCGTGAGCATCAATATTAAGCCCGGTTTTAATGCCGTAAGTGTTATAAATAGATACCAGCGTATCTGTGACACCTTTAATACCTATTACGCTAAGCTCTTTCATGCCGGCAACCGCTTGCTTACGGGTAGCCACCAGCGCCGCCGTGTCTACCGTGTTATTACCCTGTCTTCCGCTACGCCCCCCCATACGCATACCGCGCATGCCTCCACGGCCACCCATCGGATAAATAATCTCTACCGCGTCTTTATCTTTCTTTTTACCCTCTTTGTTAATAATTAAGGTAATACCTCCGCCTAATATCTTATTGATGGTCGTTTCGTCGGTTGCGTTGATAGCCAGGTAAAGGTTACTGGCATCATTTGCCAGCGTGTAATGTAAACTGGTGCTTTTATTATAGCCAGGTAACACGCCCCACTCACTAAGCTTGCCATCAGCCTTAATACCGGCAGGTGCCTTTATCCCGGCAGAAATGTCTCCGCTTTTTTGAGCTTTTAATGTTATGGGCAATAACAAACTTGCAGCGGCTACCAGCCAGTGTATTTTTGATCTAACGTGAGGCAGCATCTTAAATAAAGTTTATAGGTTAATTTGGTATATACAGTTGAATGTTTGTGGTTTTTTAACCGTAAGCTGACCGGCAAACCGCGGCGTGTTTAATTAAACAGGCGGCTTACCAAAATTAGTTGTTTGGCTTAGGTTATTTTAATAGGTTAAGGTAATAAATGTAATACAAAGCCTGCAAATCAAACTTGTTACAATTGTTGCCATACCTGAAATAACTTCTACCATCACTTAAACTGTTTATTGTTTCTGTAGTTTAATAGATAGACAATTTAAATTCTACCAAGCTTTTTCAAAAACAACATTCTATTTTTATCGGCGTGAAATATTTATTCTTATTCCTACTCACCTTATCAGCCTCAATACACAGCTTTGCACAAGAGATTGTTGAACGCACCCGGCGCCTTACACCCGAGGTAACCGAAAAGTACCATGTGCTTAAAAGCAATGACACCATCATGCAAGGCCAGTATACGGCTTACCTGGACAAGAAACTGTTAGCAGTAGGCAATTATAATCAAAACCAAAAAATCGGCACTTGGACATTTTTTGATAAGCAAAATCAGCCTTGCCAACGCTACAACTACGATACTAAAACCCTGATGTTTGAAAGCCCTGAAAATGCAGCCAATGGGGTAAGGTATATTGTGGATGATTCGCTGACTACTGAGTATAGTTTTAGCCGGCCGGTGCGTATTGGTGGTCGATATTACGGATACCTGAACTATGTGAACCTGATAAGACTGCCCGAAGACCTGAGAAACCTGAGCAATGAAAGCTATAAACCAACTATCGAATTATTGGTAAGTCCCGGTGGCAGGCTGGCGGAATTTAAATTCAGGGTACATCCTACTTTTTCGGCCGTTGACATTAATGATGTTGTGCTTAACCTCAATTTAAAATTGATTAAAGAGGAAGATAAAATATTTATACCCGGCAAGTTAAATGATAAGCCGCTTCCTATACGCATTATTATACCCTGCCAGTTTTACAAATCGGATATGGTTAGGCTATAAATAACAATGGCTACCTTATTGTGGTAGCCATTGTTACATATTGTACTTATCAAATATTAGTGCTGATGATGGCCATCCGGACCGTGGGCATGACCGTGAGACAACTCCTCAGGGTTAGCCGGGCGTACATTGATGATCTGACCTTTAAAGTGCAATTCCTGACCAGCCATCGGGTGGTTAAGGTCAACAATGACAGAATCTTCTACTACAGACACTACCTGGCCCTGGAAACGGTTTCCCTGGTTGTCTTGTAGTGGCAATATAGCGCCTACTTCGGGCATATCTGTACCTTCAAACATTTCTTTAGGCAGGTTGGCTACTGCCTCGTCATTATATTCACCGTAAGCATCTTCGGCACTCAGTTTAAAGTCAAAGTTATCGCCGGTTGATAGCGTGCTTAAGTGCTCTTCAAATTTAGGCAGCATCTGGCCTGCACCGTATAAGAAGGTTAATGGCTGCTCTTGCGTTGCACTTTCAACCAAAGCTTCGGTACCGTCTTCCTGATTAACATACAAATCGTAGGTTAATGATACGACGTGTTGTGATTCGATTTTCATTAGCGTTTTAATTTTAGTTATAAGCTCCGGATGGCTCTATTTGTTTTAAAGCATCCTTAACGGTATAAGCCGGCAAACCGCAGGTTTTATCTTTACATACAAAAATGCGGCTTTCCTCCGACACCCGGTTTTGCAGTAAAGGTAAGTTTTCTTGATTACCACCCAACATTATTTTGTTAGGGATGTAGGTTTGCTCTACCTCACGCCGCAATGTTTCGGCCTCGGTGCCGGTAACTGCTACCTCGTAAATTCCCTTAAGTTCTTCGAGCAGCAATAGCGCCCAGTTGGCATAAGACGAACCGTATTTAGCCATGTAAGGCATTACATTACGCAGTAGTTGCGCTGATATTGCCTCATACTCCGTTTTGCCGAATAGCAGTGACAGCTTTTTGAGGTTCCGTGCCATCACTGAATTAGACGAAGAAATCACGCCATCCATAATTTCTGTTTTACGGGCAATCAGTTGCTCATCATCAGCCGCCGTGTAAAAGAACATACCTTCTGCCTCGTCATAAAAATAAGCAATAGCATTGTCGGTAAGTCTGGCAGCTAAATTGAGCCATTGAATATCCAAAGTGACTTCATACAAAGCAATCAGTCCGTCAATTACATTGGCGTAGTCATCTAAAAAAGCTATGGTTTGATCTGTACCACCAGCTTTAAAGATGCGGGTTAGCCGGTAATCAGCATTTATCAGGTTTTTGCTAACGAACGCCGCATTGCTTAAAGCCAAATCAAGATAAGCTTGCTCATTAAATGTTCGATAGGCCTCTGCCAAGCCTTTTAACATCAAACCGTTCCATGAGGCCAATATTTTATTATCCAACCCCGGCCTGATGCGTTGGCTCCGCGCTTCAAATACCTTAGCCTTGGCCGATTGAATTTTGCTTTGCAAATCTTTAACCGACATACCTAACTGCTGAGCTAACACGTCATGTTGCTCTTTCTTGAATAATACGTTGGTATGCTCATCTTCCCAGTTTCCATCCCCGGTAATGTTATAATAAATACAAAACACATCGGCCTCTTCGCCTAACACAGCTTCTATTTCGGCTTTGGTAAACGTGTAAAACTTACCCTCCATCCCTTCGCTGTCGGCATCCAAAGCTGAATAGAAACCGCCGTTGGGTGCTGTCAGTTCGCGCTGTATAAATGTGATGGTTTCGTCAACGACGCTTTTATATAAGGGATTAGCGTTCCAAACATAAGCTTCTGCGTACAGGCCTACCAGTTGTGCATTATCGTAAAGCATTTTCTCAAAATGCGGTACGTGCCAGCGGCCATCAACCGAGTATCGGGCAAATCCGCCGCCAATATGATCGTAAATGCCACCGAACGCCATTTTGTGCAGAGTAAGCTTGGTGAGTCCGGCGATGCCCTCATCGTTAAATAAATAAGCATACCGCATCAAGAATAACCAGTTGTTGGGCATCGGGAATTTAGGCGCACGTCCGGTTCCGCCTTCGGTAGCATCCAGATATTTGCGCCAGTTTTTGACGATGGTATTCAGATCATCAGCCATGTAATTAGGTTGCTCGGTCACTAAGTCGACAGACTCAAATTGCTGTACACCTTCGGTTAATCGCACGGCATAATCAACCGCCTCATCGGGCCGGTTGGTGTAAAAATCGGCCAGGCTCATCAGTATGTTCATCCAATCGTGTTTGGGGTAATAAGTACCGCCATAGATAGGGCGCTGATCCGGTAAGCACACACAATTAAGCGGCCATCCACCGCGGTTGGTCATAAGCTGTACGGCGCTCATGTATATCTGGTCAACGTCGGGGCGCTCTTCACGGTCTACCTTAATACATATAAAATGCTCGTTCATCAGCGCGGCCACCTGCTTGTCTTCAAAACTTTCGTGCTCCATTACATGACACCAGTGGCAGGCAGAGTAGCCGATGCTTACAATAATGAGCTTGTTTTCGTCGCGGGCTTTTTGCAGCGCCTCGGCGCCCCAGGGGTACCAGTCGACCGGGTTATTAGCATGTTGCAGCAAGTAAGGCGAAGATGATTGAGCAAGACGATTCATATAATATTATTTGGCAGATGTAATTTGTATTTTATCAATGCTTACCTCTAATCAGCAAGCGTAAAAATGCCGTACTGCTATCAAAACAATACGGCACTGCAATGTTAAATAATATAAATTAATCTTCGTGCTGATGGCCTTGGTGAGAGGTAAAATCGCCCTCTTTTTTGCCGGTCTGGTTGTTAATAGTAACACGTTCTTCGGCCGATGCGGCGTGCTCAGTATGCTGTTTGCCGCTGGTGCTCGGTGCAGTAATACCGTTGGTAACTTTGGCGGCTACACTATCTGGCAGTATACGGTTAAAAAAGTTATTTACTTTATTAATGATACCCGGCTCTACTTTAGCATCGCCGGCTTGCAAACTTTCGTAAGCAGCAGCAGCTACTTCCTCCGGCTTATAAAAAGTCATCTTTTTATAAGCGACGGTGTCGGTTGCTTTAGCTTTATGGAAGAAATCGGTGTCGGTTGCATTAGGCAGCAAGGCAGTAAGCGATACATCGGTATCTTTCACTTCCTGTATTACTGCTTCGGTAAACGATAATACAAAGGCTTTGGCTGCACCGTAAACGGCCATTAACGGTGTAGGCGTTACTGCCAGTGAAGAAGCCACGTTGAGTATTTTACCCTCGTTACGGGCCACCATTTCCTTTAAATAATATTTGGTGAGGCTTACCAATGCAATCACATCCAAGTGAATGAGGTCGATATCACGGTCCAGATCAGTTTCCACAAATGCGCCGTACTCAGCCTGACCGGCGTTGTTAACCAGTGCATTAATAGTTAATCCCCATTGGGTGGTTTGCTCATAAATTTCTTTAGCCACACCGGGTTTAAATAAATCTTTGGCGATGGTTTTTACCTCAACGTTATATTGGTCTTCAAACTCGCGGGCCACTTCTTCCAAACGTTCGTCGCTACGGCTCACCAAAACCAGGTTATAGCCATCGCGGGCAAATAGTTTAGATAACTCGTAACCTATACCGCTGGTTCCACCGGTAATCAATGCATATCTTTGTTGTATGTTCATGACTGTTTGATTATTTGTCTATGTAGAAACAACCCTTAAATTAACTATTGGTTTTTTAATTTAACTTATTGATTCTTTTCTCCCTTAGGTTTCGTTAGTTTAACTTCCTTATATTTATCACAAGATTTAAAGATGGCTGGAAAAGGAGAAATAAAGGAGATCTATTTCAACAAGAAAGACGTTGATTTAAACGCCTACCCGTTCAATCTGCCTTTCTTCATCAACACCGACCGCATCAGCATCAATCCGCAAGTCACTTATTTTGTAGGCGAAAACGGCTCGGGTAAATCTACCCTGCTCGAAGCTATTGCAGTGGCCTGCGGTTTTAACCCCGAGGGCGGCTCTGCTAACTTTAATTTTGGAACGCGCGAGTCGCATTCGCCGTTGTATAAGCACATTACCCTATCCCGAGGAACACACCGGCACACCGACGGATACTTTTTACGAAGTGAAAGCTTTTTCAATGTAGCAACTCAAATAGAGCATATGGACAAAAATGAGCCCGGAGAGGCCGGTGGTCGTTCCATCATTAGTTCTTACGGTGGTGTTTCGCTGCACCAGCAATCGCATGGCGAATCTTTTTGGGCACTCTTTCATCACCGGTTTGGCGGTAACGGCCTGTATATTTTGGATGAGCCTGAGTCTGCCCTGTCCCCGGCAAAGCAAATGTCAATGCTGTTAAGAATACATGAACTCACGGGCGGGCGTTCGCAATTCATCATCGCCACTCACTCACCTATTATACTGGCCTACCCTTTTGCTACCATTTACGAATTTAGCCCACAAGGTATTGCACAATGCCAATACGAGCAAACCGAACTTTATCAATCTTATCATAATTTTATCCGCCACCCACAGCAGATGGTAAACAAACTGCTCGACTTATAATATCTAATGAGAATTTGCGGCATTTGTCGCCGGCTTAAATACAACAAACAGATAATGGCTTTGCCATTATTATTTTCCCGCTTTCGCCCTAAAACTTTAATTTCGCAGTTTAAGAAAAGAGGAGAAGATTTTGGATTATTTACAGGGATTAAATCCGCAGCAAAGGGCTGCCGCAGAGCAAACAGAAGGCCCTGTGATGATTATAGCCGGTGCCGGGTCGGGCAAAACCAGGGTAATTACTTACCGGGTAGCTCACCTGATACATAAAGGCATTGACCCGTTTAATATACTGGTACTTACATTTACCAACAAGGCTGCCAAAGAGATGCGCGAGCGTATCAGTAAAGTGGTAGGGGCCGAAGCTAAAAATATATGGATGGGTACCTTTCACTCGGTGTTTGCGAAAATACTGCGCGTTGAAGCCAGCAAATTGGGTTATACCAGCAACTTTACTATTTACGATACCGACGACAGCAAAAGCGTACTGCGCGCTGTGCTGAAGGAAATGAACCTGGATGATAAGTTGTACAACCCTAATTATGTGTATAACCGTATATCTGCCGCTAAAAACAACCTGGTATCGTGGCAGGAATATCAGCAAAACGACCAGATACAGGCCGACGATTTTTCGAACGGTCGTGGCCATTTAGGTAAAGTTTACGAAATGTATGCTACCCGCTGCTACCGTGCCAGTGCGATGGACTTTGACGATTTGCTGTTTAAGACTAACGAATTGTTGAAGAATTTCCCTGATGTGCTGTACAAGTACCAGAATAAGTTTAAATACCTGATGGTGGACGAGTATCAGGATACCAACTTTTCGCAGTACCTGATTGTTAAAAAACTGGCCGCCATTAATGAGAATCTTTGTGTAGTAGGTGACGACGCGCAGAGTATCTACGCTTTCCGTGGGGCCAACATTCAAAACATATTAAACTTTGAGAAAGATTATCCTGACTTGAAGGTTTATAAGCTGGAGCAGAACTACCGTTCCACCCAAAATATAGTAAATGTTGCCAACAGCATCATTTCTAACAATAAAGAGCAGCTTAAAAAAAATGTATTTTCGGAGAAAGACCACGGCGATAAAATCAAAGTGATCCGTGCATTCAGCGATAATGAGGAAGGTAAAACCGTTGCCGAAACCATTATGCAGGAACGCACCACCAAAGGCTTAAAGTGGAACGACTTTGCCATTTTATACCGTACCAACGCTCAGTCGCGCTCAATGGAGGAGGCTTTGCGCAAGCTGAACATCCCGTATAAGATATATGGTGGCTTGTCGTTCTATCAACGTAAAGAGATTAAAGATTTGATTGCCTACTTCAGGCTAACCTTTAACCCTAATGACGAAGAAGCTTTAAAACGCGTAATTAATTACCCGCGCCGGGGCATTGGCGATACGACAGTTGACCGCATTATATTGAGTGCGGGGCAAAATAATATATCGCTTTGGGAAGTAATTATTGAGCCGAGCAAGTACCTGGATGGCCGCAGCGCCGGCAGTGTAGCTACTTTTTCTACCATGATCCAAAGCTTCCAGGTACTGGCTAAAAACCAGTCGGCTTATGATGCGGCATTACATATTGCACAGCACTCAGGCTTACTCAAAGACCTTTATGAAGATAAATCTGTAGAAGGCCTGAACCGATACGAAAACATACAAGAGTTACTGAATGGTATAAAAGAGTTTTCGGAGCGCGAGGATATTGAGGAACGAGGACTGGATGTGTTTATGCAGGACGTAGCGTTATTAACCAACGACGATAACGATAAAAACCCGAACGCCGAAACAGTATCGTTAATGACGATCCACTCGTCCAAAGGACTGGAGTTTCCACACGTGTTTGTGGTAGGTTTAGAAGAAAACCTGTTCCCGTCGCAGATGTCGCTCAACTCGCGTACTGATTTAGAAGAAGAACGCCGTTTGTTTTATGTTGCTGTAACCCGTGCCGAAAATAAACTGACCATTAGCTACGCCACCTCAAGATTCAAATTTGGTACGCTTATTAATTGCGAGCCGAGCCGATTTTTAGATGAGATTGACGCGCAGTACCTGGAACTCGATTTTAAGGCTAAGTCACAAACCGGGAATCCATTTTTTGATGATGACCGTAAAGCATGGAGCCGCAACAGTGATACCTTCTCTAAACCAAAGCCACCAACTCAGGTAAAAACAACCTCGTTACTCGCTAAGGCGCACGTGCCTACGGCAGGTTTTGCTCCATCAGATACATCGAAACTACAAGTAGGTATGGAGGTTGAGCACGAGCGCTTTGGATTTGGTAAAGTGGTGAATTTAGAAGGGAATAAACCAGACGTTAAAGCGACTATTTTTTTTAAAGAAATTGGCCAAAAGCAGTTACTATTAAAGTTTGCCAAATTGCGAATAGTAGAAATATAAGTTACAACACTTAATTTTATTAACTTAAAAGAAACGCCATTCTATATAGAATGGCGTTTTTGTTTCTGTAAAATTATCTGAGAATTAACAATACGAGAAAATAAATTCCCGTTTTGAGCAAAACACATTCACATTTTTTTTCACCTAATGAGGAATCTTATCCCCTTGGCTTAACTATAAAGTACAAAAAACCTTTAATTTAAAGCTGAAAACGCGTTTTTACTTCGGTGGCATATCCTTTGAATTACAACAAGTAAGTTACACTCTTTCATATATTCACTAATTAAAATGAGCCCGTTAATCAACAACAAAGCTGTAAACTCAGTAGGAAACAATATTCGCACATTACGCCATCAACGCGGCTGGAGCCAGGAAGATGTAGCAAACCGCTTAGGCATATCCATCCCTGCTTTCTCAAAAATCGAAACGGGCATCACCGATGTAAATCTTTCACGCCTCGAGCAGATTGCTAATATTTACGAAATTACTGTAGTGCAGTTATTAGGCTTAGGACTTACCGAGAGTGAAAAACAATACTCGAGCATGAGCGCTGCTCAGAAAAAGCTAAACGCCCGCGAAGCTGAAATTGCCGACTTGCAGCGTAAAGTTATTGAGCTTTATGAAGAGCTGCATAACCGCAAAATGGTTGCAGCATCAGTATAAACTTTCTTGTTGTTGTTTGCTATAACTTACACTTCTGTTTCCAAAACATTATAAGCACAATCAGATTTAGGTAGGTTATAGCATACTATTAAACGAAAGGTTAATTAAATTTATCACCAAACAACATTATCACTTTTTTTGGTCTTTTGGCCCCATCTATGCGCATTTGGAGTAATAATTGCACCAAATGGCTGCAACAACACATCATCTACCATGACAAATTACCTGCTATCAACGGCAACGGATACTGACCAGAAGCTGGGCACTATTCATGACCCGGAGACGAAGCTTAAAGTTAAAGTTATTGATTTACTGAAGTGTAAATTCAGACCTAAAAAAGGAGAGATCAGGTTTTTTGTAACTGATGGCAATAAGAAGCTTGCTTTTGAAACTCAAGGTTATCAAAAACACCGTAAACTACTTATTTTACAAATGGTTGCGTGGTATTGTATGTATTTAGGCTTACTGGAGGCTCAAATACACTCTAATTTGCCATTACTCAAGATAGCGTAATTCTTACGATATATATTAAACAGGCCAGAGCGCAGCAGCTTTTACAAGTTGTTGCGTTCTGGATTATGCAGCATATCGCTCATATCTAAAATTTTATCATCTATTTCAGACACGCACTTAATCATTAACTGAATACACTCTTCCTGGCTTACCAAGCCCTCCCGTTCAAGATTCATTAATCCTTTTAAAGTAGCAATCGGACCACGAACCTGGTGTGATAAATGCGATGAGTAGTCTGACAACTTCTTGTTCTTCAACTGTAGGTCCTTTGTTCGGTCGTCGATGATCTCCTCGAGGTAATGATTAATTTTATCGAGATTATCTTTCTGGGTAGATATCTCGGCATTCAAATCGGTTAGCATTTTATTGGTTTCGGCCTTACGCTTAACATTACTGATCAGCATTAGAATCACCACAATTAAGCAAGATGCCAACACAATTGTCCCGATAAATTTATTGCGATCGTATTTTTGACGTAGGAGCATCGCATTTTTTTCCTGGCTTAATTTATCTTTTCTGTAATTAGCCTGAAATAAACTTAGTTCAGCAGAATTACGCGATGCGTAAGCTATACTGTCGAGCCGGTAAATTTCCTGCAAGTGTATCAAAGCTTTCTCAAAATTCTTTCTTTTTAGTTCCAGATGATAAGAGTTGATCCGGCATACCTGCAACATATTTTCGTTTTTCAGCAGCGTTGCATAAGCCTTACCTTCTTCTAAACACTTTTCAGCATTGTTAAACGAGTTCTCGTCTGTATAAATATCAGCCAGTGTTAAGTTTACTTGAGCAATAAGCTGATTGTAGTCACGGTTTTTGGCTAATTCAAGTGCCTGAAATAAATATTCTTTTGCTTTTTCCGCATGCCCTGTTGTAGACTCTATCACTCCGAGGTTTGCCAACACCAGCGCAGACAAATCCGGATTGTCCAACTTGCTGATAATCTCGTAGCTCTTTTGATAGCTTAAGCGGGACTTGGTATAATTTTTTTGCAGTTGATAAACGTTCCCATAGTTGAGATATATAGATGCCAGTATGCTACCATCATCTAAACGGCGTGTTTTACATAGCGCCATAGCCTGATCCAGGTAGCTAATACATTGATCATAATCTACGTTTTGATACAAAGAACTAATATTCAGTAATACTCGAACTTCACCTAATGTATTAGATATACTTTTGTACATATCCAAAGCCAAAAGATAATGTTCGATTGCTTTCTCAGAATGGCCAAGATAACTTTCACTCAAACCTTTAAGCCGGTATGCATCAGCTTTCCCTTTTTGGTAATTTAACTTTTTAGCTAGTTGAAGTGCCCTATCAGCGTAATTGCCGGCCTGAGAAGGATCCGTCAACCGCATATCAAAACCTCGAATAATTAAATTTAAAACATCAGATGTGTCTTGTTTACCACGAATCTTAGCTTCATCTGCACGCGAAGACAGAACAGCAAAAAAAATCAACAATAAGCAAGCTAAAGGTTTCTTCATTAAAGGTATGAGGAAGTATTCTGCGTCAAATGTTATAAATATATAAAAGATAAGCTACGAAATGAATTAAAACTTTTTCATTTTTTTTTTTGCATCAAAAAAAACTTAATTATATTTGTAGCGTTACTTCATATAATACACACAACAAACTATAACACAAATTATTATGAAAAAATTTATTTACGTTGCTGCATTATTTATTTCTGCTGGTTTTATAACTTCTTGCACTAAAGAAAACGATGCAAAACCACAAGTCAACAAAGTTGCCGAAGCAGAATCTGCGGATGCATTTATCGGCCACGTACCTCCAACTCCAGCTGACGGTGGTGTAGATCGTCCAAAAAGACCATAATTACAACCAAATCAATATCAACCTTGTATGAAAACGCTCTTAATTTCAGTTTGTACTTTGATGTTTGCAGGAACAGCTTTAACTCAAGGCAATCGCATGCCCAATGGTAAAGCTGACAACAACCAACAGGTAAAAATTTCAGCATTTAAGCTGGCTGAAGCGAGAGCCTATTTTAGTAAAGCGACTGTCAGGCAAAACAAAATAAACCTGGCTACTGCAGATGGCGGGATATAAATAATTGATATTGACCATTATTAAAAGGTTAAGAGTGTGAATTGGAGTTGATACCCATCATTGACATTATTGCCTTAATATTAAAGATTTTTCAAAGCAACAACCAGGAAAATTGCAACATTTTTTCCACACGGGTAAAATTTTACACAATTAATTATCCCAATTGCGAAAAAAGCAGTTTGCGCGTGTATACGCTTAGGTTTTTGAGCATTGACACAGGATAATTATTTATACTGTTTACCCGGCATATTAATTTTATATTTGCTTTTTTCAAGTAAATTATATGCAAGAAATTAAACAGTATATTGAAGATCATAAAGAGCGCTTACTAAACGAGCTGTTTGATCTACTGCGTTTCCCGTCGGTGAGCGCCGATCCGAAATACAAAGAGGCTGTTATAAAAACAGCTGAATACACCGCTGAAAAACTGCGCGAGGCAGGTGCCGACAACGTGGAAGTTTGCCCGACTGAAGGCTACCCAATTGTATACGGCGAAAAGATTATAGACAGCTCAAAACCGACAGTATTGGTTTACGGTCATTATGATGTACAGCCACCCGAACCGTTAGAGTTGTGGAAAACTCCACCTTTTGAACCTACTGTTCGGGATGGAAAAATTTACGCTCGTGGTGCTTGCGATGATAAAGGCCAATTTTACATGCATGTAAAAGCCTTTGAGTTGATGATGCGCACCAACTCCTTGCCCTGCAACATCAAATTTATGATTGAGGGCGAGGAAGAAGTAGGCTCAAACAACTTGGGCATTTTTGTTAAAGAAAACAAAGAGCGGCTAAAAGCTGATGTCGTGTTAATTTCTGACACCTCGATGCTGAGCATGGAAACTCCATCGCTCGAAACCGGCTTGCGCGGCCTGTCGTACTTGGAGGTAGAGGTGGTTGGCCCTAACCGCGATTTACACTCTGGTGTTTACGGTGGCGCGGTGGCAAACCCGGCTACCATATTGGCTAAAATGATTGCCTCGTTACACGACGAGAATAATCATATTACTATACCAGGGTTTTATGATGATGTGGCTGAGTTATCGGCAGAGGAGCGCCAAGCATTGAATGCGGCACCGTACGATGAAGAAGAATACAAAAAAGACCTGGATATTGCCGAGGTTTGGGGCGAAAAAGGCTACTCTACCCTCGAGCGCACCGGTACCCGCCCAACACTCGAAGTAAACGGCATTTGGAGCGGCTATATTGGCGAGGGCGCCAAAACCGTGTTGCCATCAAAGGCCAATGCTAAAATTTCGATGCGCTTGGTGCCAAATCAAACGTCTGACAAAATTACGCGATTGTTCACCGAGCACTTCACCCGCATCGCTCCGCCTTATGTTAAAGTAAAGGTAACACCTCATCATGGCGGCGAACCGGTGGTAACACCAACTGATAGTATAGCTTACCAGGCTGCTCAAAAAGCCATTACCGAGGCTTTTGGTGTGCCGCCTATCCCAACCCGCGGCGGTGGTAGTATCCCGATTGTAGCATTGTTCGAAGCCGAACTTGGTATCAAAACCGTACTGATGGGTTTTGGCTTAGACAGCGATGCCCTGCACTCCCCTAACGAAAAATACGATATCTTTAACTACTACAAAGGCATCGAAACCATTCCCTTATTTTACAAACATTATGCGGAACTAAGCAAATAATTGCTCATTCCGATTTTTATATTCATTCGCCGTTCCGCAGCTGCAGCTAATTAACATAATAGTTAGCTATATCAATCCGGAACGGCGTTTTTTATATCCGTAATTTTCATTGTAAATTGCCAACCGTATGATGCAATGGGAAAAACTAATATCGGCCAAACGCTGGGGTGTAGAAAACTCGGAAACACAGGACCACGACAAAGCACGGTCGCAGTTTCAGAAAGATTATGACCGGCTGATCTTCTCTTCCCCCTTTCGCCGCTTACAAAACAAAACTCAAGTTTTCCCGCTGCCGGGCAGTGTATTTGTACACAATCGCCTAACGCATAGTTTAGAGGTAGCCAGCGTAGGTCGCTCGTTAGGTACGATCTTTTATAATAATCTAAAAAAGCAGGAACCCGATGTGGATACCCGCTTGCCTCTCATTAGCGAGGTGGGTAATATGGTAGCCGCAGCCTGTTTGGCGCACGACATGGGTAATCCAGCATTCGGCCATTCGGGCGAATCAGCTTTGTCTCGCTACTTTACTGACGGCGACGGAGCCCGATACCGCGACCAATTGACCGACGAACAATGGCACGACCTAATCCATTTTGAAGGCAATGCCAACGCCTTCCGTTTACTGACGCATGCATTTACAGGTAAAGGCAACGGTGCTTTTGCGTTAACCTACACTACCCTGGCCTCCATTGTTAAATACCCTTGTGCTGCCATTGCCGGGCATGTTAAAGGCAATATCCATCAAAAAAAATACGGCTTTTTCCAGTCGGAACAAGGCAGCTTTCAGAACATTGCTGACGAGTTAGGGCTGCTCAAATCGTCAGATCATCCGCTTATTTACAAACGCCACCCATTAGTTTATTTGGTAGAAGCGGCAGACGACATCTGTTACAGCATCATCGATCTGGAAGATGCCCATCGGTTGAAGATTTTATCATACGATAAAATCAAAGAGTTGCTGATGCCGATCTGTAATAGCACACGCATGAGCAACTGGCTGGAAAGCGAGTTTGAGGATGAGGATGCTAAAGTAAGCATTATGCGGGCCAAGGCTATCAACAACCTGATTAATGCCTGTTCGCAACTGTTTATGGCAAACCAGGAGGATATCTTGAGCGGCAACTTTAATATGGGTTTGACGGATGCATTAGAGGAACCTTACTTAACGCCCTGGAAAGAGATCAGCAAAATATCAGTGGCTAAAATTTATAACTACCAATCGGTGGTGCAAATTGAGGTGGCGGGTTATAAAGTGATGGCTGGCTTGCTCGAAGAGTTTATCCCTGCCGTTTTACAAAATAACTCGGCCTATCACAAAAAACTAATACAGTTGATACCTAAGCAGTTTATTACTAATAAGCCAGACCTATACTCTAAAATACAGAGCGTACTTGATTTTGTATCAGGAATGACAGATTTATATGCCGTCGAAGTTTACCGTAATATTAAGGGTATTTCGTTCCCGGCCATTCACTGATAATTGATGTATTATTGTAAAAAATAAGTGTTGAAAATTTTTTGTTATTAGTATAACACAAATAAATATATATTTGCGTTACCCATACGTACAAATAAGTACAACTTATCTTTTACAGCACCTGCTCATTCTTATTTTTATTAAAACAAGGCGCAGTTAGCTTAAAAAAAACTTTTATTCTGATTATTACATGGCTACAAAATATACGCCTGGAACTTTTGATTATAACTCAACCCGCAGTAAACTATTACTTACCGAATACGGCCGCAATGTGCAAAACATGGTTAAGTATATTGTGGCACTACCAACTAAAGAAGAACGTAACCGTTACGCCAACGTGGTTATTGAGCTGATGGGCTTTTTAAACCCACATCTGCGCGATGTGGCCGACTTTAAACATAAACTCTGGGATCACTTGCACATTATATCCGATTACAAGATTGATGTAGACTCGCCCTACCCTTTACCGACGCCCGAGGCTATACATATTAAACCCGAACCTCTGGGCTATCCTAACCAACGCATCAAGTACAAGCACTATGGCAAAACCATTGAAATGATGATTGCCAAAGCAAAAAGTATTGACGAGCCTGCCCGCAAACAGCATATGGTGCAAGCCATTGCCAACTTTATGAAAATGGCTTATGTGCAATGGAACAAAGATTCGGTAACCGACGAAAGCATTTTGGCCGATTTACGCGAATTATCAAACGGCGAACTGAAATTGGAAGACAACGTAAACCTGAATAAGGTAGATGTACGTACGCCGACACAAAACGCCCGCAACAATAACCCGCGCAATAACAACCAGAACAATAACCGCGGCGGGCAGCAAAACCGTAACAATAACAACAACCAAAGCAACAACCGCGGTGGACAGCAAAACCGCAACAACAATAACCAGAATCGCAGCAATGGCGGTTCCAGAAAATACTAAGCTTTAGTAGCTTTTACTTTATTAATTTAAAGTAACAAACGCCCGCCCGGCTTACCGGATTTGGGCGTTTGTTGCTTTGTTGTACCTTACATTAAAACCAATTTTAGTTTTTTGCAATTAACTTTACATCTTTGCAGAAACTTAGCAGGCCATAGTGTCTGCTAAACACTATTGTAAATCATTATGAAGAATGCTTTTGTTATACAGGGCGGCAAACGTTTAAAAGGCGAAATTATACCTCAGGGTGCCAAAAACGAAGCTCTGCAAATATTATCGGCGGTTTTACTGACCAAAGAAAAGATTATCATCAGTAATATACCTGACATTAAGGATGTAAACAAACTGATTGAGCTGTTGGGCGATATGGGTGTTAAGATAGAGCGCCTTTCGGGCGATACCTACACTTTTGAGGCGACCAATATCGATCTGGATTTTTTTAATTCGGAAGCTTTTAAAGCTAAAGGTGGCAGCTTGCGCGGCTCCATCATGATTGTGGGCCCATTGCTGGCCCGTTTCGGCAAAGCATCCATCCCTAAACCGGGTGGCGATAAAATTGGCCGCCGCCGTTTGGACACCCATTTTTTAGGATTCGAAAAATTAGGCGCCCGTTTTGACTATAATCCGGAAAACAGCTTTTTTAATGTGGATGCGTCTGACCTGAAAGGCACTTACATCCTTTTAGACGAAGCCTCGGTAACAGGTACGGCTAATATTGTAATGGCCGCTGTATTGGCTAAAGGCACTACTACCATTTATAATGCCGCCTGCGAACCTTACCTGCAGCAGCTTTGCAAAATGTTGAACCGCATGGGTGCCAAAATTTCGGGTATTGGTTCTAACCTCTTAACTATTGAGGGTGTAACTGAATTGCAAGGCACAGAGCACCGCATGCTGCCGGATATGATCGAGATTGGCTCGTTCATTGGCCTGGCTGCCATGACCGGCTCTGAAATTACCATCAAAAATGTACAATACAAAGAGTTGGGTATCATTCCTGACACTTTCAGACGTTTAGGTATCAAACTCGAGTTGCGCGGCGACGATATCTTCATTCCGGCGCAAGACCATTACGAGATTGAAACTTTCATCGATGGTTCGATCATGACCATTGCTGATGCACCATGGCCGGGCTTTACGCCCGACTTACTGAGCATAGTACTGGTAGTAGCTACGCAAGCCAAAGGATCGGTGTTGATACATCAAAAGATGTTTGAGAGTCGTTTATTTTTTGTAGACAAATTGCTGGATATGGGAGCACAAATTATCCTTTGTGACCCGCACCGTGCTACCGTTATCGGTTTAGATAAACAAGTCCAGTTGCGCGGCATCTCGATGACATCGCCGGATATTCGTGCAGGGGTATCATTACTTATCGCTGCATTGTCTGCCCAGGGTGAATCTACCATTTACAACATTGAGCAGATTGAGCGTGGCTATCAGCACATCGACGACAGATTAAAAGCATTAGGAGCCGACATCACCCGCATCTGATTACACAGATAGGTTGTCAATAAAAAAACCACTGCTTTTACACTAAGGCAGTGGTTTTTTGTTTTAATGCGGTGCCGGGCCAGATTTAGCCTTAACTTTAAAACGTTAATTTTCATGTTAGCTTCTATACTTAGTTCTTATAAAAATGCGTACAGCGGCTTATCCAGGCATAGCTGGTATTTGGCATTGGTGCTGTTGGTGAACCGTAGCGGCACTATGGTAATCCCTTTCATGACTATTTATTGCACTCAGAAACTGCACTTTAGCATAGCACAAGCCGGTGTTATTATGTCCATGTTTGGCGTTGGCTCGCTGGTAGGCGCGTTTATGGGTGGCCGCATTACCGATAAGTATGGTTTTTATGATGTGCAATTGGGTGCTCTGCTTAGCGGCGGTGTGCTTTTCCTGATCCTGGGTTTTCAGCAAAACTTCTGGTGGATCTGTGCAATTTCGTTTATGCTGAGTGTTTGTAATGACGCATTCAGACCGGCCAACTCCACAGCTGTAGCGCATTACAGCAATGCCGATAACCGTACCCGCTCCTACTCGCTCAACCGTTTGGCAGTAAACCTGGGTTGGGCTTGTGGTGGCGCCGTAGGTGGCTTTCTGGCTTCTATCAACTATCATTTACTTTTTTGGGTAGATGGCTTTACCAACCTATTTTCGGCGTTGTTACTGCTCAGATTGATGCCAAGGGCTGAGGCGGTAAAATCGTTGGCGCAAAAAGTAAAAAGTAAAGTACCTGCTACATCAGCCTTTAAAGATGGTATTTACCTTTGGTTTTCGCTTTTCAATGTGTTGTTTGCCGTTTGCTTTTTCCAATTGTTCACTATGCAGCCGGTATTTTACAAAACAGAATGGCACTTTAGCGAAAGGTTTATAGGCTGGCTCATGTCGCTAAACGGTTTGCTGATTATCGTGATCGAGATGGTATTGGTACATAAGCTGGATGGCCGCAGGCATCCTTTAATATTTATTGCCACCGGCGTAATAGTCACCGGCGTTGGCTTCATGCTTACCAACATTTTACCGGCCGGCG
>CAJYJH010000102.1 GCA_913775265.1 uncultured Mucilaginibacter sp.
GCGGCCGAGCAGGTAGAACTTGACCCCAATGCGCCTATAGCCGAACGGGTTATTGTTGGATTAAAACAGCTTTTTCCGGGCCGTGAAATCACTCCCGATCTCGACTTTTTTAACGACCTGGGTGGTCACTCGCTGTTAGCTGCAACTTTTACTTCCTGGTTAAGGCGCGAAGCCAACGTGCCGCATGCAGCCCTTAAGGATATTTACACGAACCGTCCTATCAATAAATTAATTGATGTTTGGGAGCAGGCCGATAAAAAGACGGAGCAACAACACCCCAAGCGCCCGTTCGCGGCTATTCCACCGTTGCGATACTTTGTCTGCGGCTTGATGCAGGGGTTGGCTTTGTTGCTTATCTACGGATTGTTTGCCATACAAATATTCCTTCCTTATTTGGGGTACTATTACATCGTAGCACGCTCCGAATCCGGTCGCGACGATCGCGGTATTGCTTTGGCCACTGCCCTGTTGATGTATTGCTTAGTGCCGCCATTGTTGTCGCTTTTCTGCGTGGGAGTTAAATGGCTGGTATTAGGTAAGGCTAAAGAAGGCACTTTTCCGCTGTGGGGAACCTATTATTTCAGGTATTGGTTTGTTGATACATTGTTGCGCCTGGTGCCTACTCAGTTTATGAACGGTACGCCGCTGTACCCTTTCTTTTTGAGGTCTTTGGGTATGAAGGTGGCGAGCAACGCCCAATTGAGTTTGATAAGCGTGGGTGCCTGGGATTTAATTGAAGTGGGTGCTGATGCCAGCCTGAGTTCGGGCGTGGTGTTGGATAACGTGAGCGTGCATGACGGCCTTATTACCTTCACTAAAATTAAAATTGGCGATCATGCTTACATTGGCAGTAACGCCGTAATATCAGGTGGCAGCGAAGTGCAGGACTGGGGTGAACTGCAGGATTTGAGCCATTTGCCAACGGGTAAAGTCATCAAGCCTTACGAAGTGTGGAATGGCAGCCCGGCCGAAAAGCTGCGTGATGCTGACCCGGCCCAACTGCCTCAGCCGCTAAAAACGCCCAACAGCCAAATCACAGGTTTCAGTGTTATATACTTGCTGCTCTTAATCATCTTCCCTATCGTGGTATTATTACCCTTATGGCCGGTGATTGAAATACTTAATTATTGGGATTTGAAGTCTCCTGATTATAATTTCGGCTATTTTATTCATGTGCCTGTGCTAACCCTGCTTTACATTGTGCTTTACGCAGGCGAAACTATTGTATTGTCGCGCTTACTACTATATAAGATTAAACCTGGCGTTTACCCTGTTTATAGTGCAACTTACATACGCAAATGGTTGTCCGATCAGCTTATTTCCGTCGCGCTCATCGTTTTACACCCCATTTATGCTACGGTATTTGTTTCATTGTTTTTCAGATTGTTGGGCGCTAAGATTGGTGAAAACACTGAAATATCTACTGCTAGCAACGTTACCCATACCATGCTCGAGATTGGAAGCGAATCGTTTATTGCCGACGCTGTGTCACTGGGCGAAGAGGATATTCGAGGACAACGCCTTATCCTCGACAAAACTGTGATCGGTAACAGTAGCTTTGTAGGTAACAGTGCATTGATACCACAAGGTTACCAATTGGGCGATAACATGCTGATCGGAGTGTTATCTGTGCCACCTACCCAGGCTCAAAAAGAGCAAAACCCTTTGGGCGATTGGTTCGGTTCACCGGCTATTGCACTCCCTAAACGGCAGGATAGCGGCACTTACGATCAATCATTAACAACTCATCCGCCTGCGTCGCGCCGCTTTGCCAGGGCGTTTATTGAATTAATTCGCATAGTGCTGCCCGAAGCTGTAGTAATTTGTTGTAGTGCGCTGTTTATAGCTTACTGCCATGACCTGGTGGTGGACCGTTCTACGTTAGGCGTTTTAGCTCAATTACCTAAGCTACCTTTTTATTACCTGTACTATATGGGTCTGCCAGCATTTTTGATTACTGTTTTGCTTAAATGGTGTGTGGTAGGCAAATACAGAGAAGAGCAAAACCCCATGTGGACCCACAAAGTTTGGCGCAGTGAAGCCATCACCACTACATACGAAGCCTTGTCTGTTCCGTTTTTGCTCGATTTCTTGCGCGGAACCCCATATCTGCCAATGGCACTACGCTTATTAGGTGTTAAAATTGGCAAACGCGTGTGGCTTAACACAACCGATATTACAGAGTACGACATGGTATCCATTGGCACCGATAGCGCCCTGAACGAAGATTGCGGCCCTCAAACACACCTGTTTGAAGATCGAGTGATGAAAGTAGGCCGCATACAGATTGGCGAACGCTGTACAATTGGCGTACGAACCATTATTTTGTACGACAGCGAAATGGGCGATGATGTATCACTTGAGCCGTTATCGCTTGTGATGAAAGGTGAGCGTTTGGCTTCATCTACGTCATGGACAGGTAGCCCGATTAAGGCGTTATAGAGAGATATTGAATATTACAAAGGGCCGCAACTCAATCATTAAGATTGAATGCGGCTTTTTTACGTTAAAAATTTAACCCATCTCAGGATCAAAAAACTACGCCTTCCTGTAATCCGCATCAAATAACCGATTAGGTTTCCAGTAAATTACATCGTGCTTGAAGTCAATAATCAGATTAAACCGCTTGAGCACATCGTTCCCTAAAAAGTTAACAGGCGTCGCGCCGGGATTGCGTTCGCCAATCAGCAAAGCAGGTGCGCCGTTTAGCTGTTTACCGCCTAAAGTAAACGGTGGAACTTGGACAAGTTTTGTTTTATACTCATTGCCTCCGCCATCGTGCAAAACCAATATTTTCAGCACATTTAGATTTTCGGGAAAATGTTGTTGCTGCCGCCAGGCACCATCCAAAATCATGGATTGTTCTGACCCATTGTCCATAGAAAAGTAGCCTTGGTAAGTCTGGTTGCCTGCTGTAAAAACACCCTTTACACAAGGCAGTGAGCGGATAAACACCAACTTCTCTTTTTTATACCCTTTAATATTTCGAGGCACAACATCACTAATTACCAATTGGTTATCATCGTAGTTCAAACTAATCACTTTACCATCAAACCAGGTCCAACCTAAACGGCCGTCCATACCGTGTGCGGCGAGTGCAGTCGGCAAAACCTCAGGATTATGCCATATCGAAGTGCCAATTTGTAATTGAGACACAGGAGCCAACCTGTTATAATTGGGCTTAACCTTTCCGGCCATAGCATCAGGCTGATCAGCCAGCAAATGTGTTTTTACTGGGATAGCCTCGCGGGTGACATGAAAACCATACGAGCTTAAATCAAAGTGAACATCAAGCGTATCACGGCGGTCAAGTATAGCTCTTAGATTGATGGCGTTGTAACTAGTCAGCACAAACGGGATGGTATCGTTTCTTGTGATTGTTGCTGACTTGCCGGTTTGCGGTTGAACAGCACTCGCCACACGTGTGTAGCAAGAATCCTTTCCGTTGAGTAAAATAATAAAATCGTACTGTGTGCCGGGTTTCACCTTCACCTTGATGGAGTCAACGTCAGTGTGGAAGGTAACATATTTAGTTTCACGTGTACGGTAGGCTGTGTAAACGTCAGGTTTAACGCGTGGCGATAAAGTCCAGCCGTTTTTGTCTACCTCTGCCCCGTCTTTTATGGTTACCTTATTGGAAGTGGCTTTAATTACCGGCAAAACCTTTTGTGCAACGGAGTGATAACAAGCAAATAAAAGTATGAGTGAATATAAGGCTTTCATGCAGGTTGTTTTGCGTGAAAGTAGCCTAAATTGTTTTTAACAGCAACATTACGGCAAATTAAACATTAATTCACCATAGGCGTGCTGCTTAGTAGCGGCAGTGTAAAACAAAATTTAGAACCTTTACCAGGCTCCGTTTCAACCCACAAACGGCCATTTTGCTGTTTCACAATTTCGGTACAAATGTAAAGTCCCAAACCCATACCCGACTCCAGGTGACTGGATACGGTTTCGGCTTTATAAAACCTATCGAATATGCGTTCAACGCTTTCTTTTGGGATGCCTCGTCCATAATCCTGTATACAAACATTGGCATGGTTGTCTTTTTCGTGGATAGTAATGTCGATGGTTGTATCCTTAGCCGAAAACTTGATAGCGTTTGATACCAGATTGTAAATTACCTGGTGTATCTTATCACGGTCGCCTTTCAAACTCAATTCCTGCGGTGCATTCACAATAATGACACGATCAGGCATGATGGTTTTAAATTCGCGAATCACTTCATCTACCGTGTCGCTTAGTTGGTACTCAATAACAATGGGTTGCAACTTACCGCTTTCAACCCGCGATACCACAATCAAATCCTGAATAAGGCGGGTTAGGCGTGTAATCTGCTTATCCATTCCGGCAGTCATTTTATGAACAAAACCATCCTCAGTTTTCTGCAGATGCCGCATCAGCAACTGGCACTGAGATTTAAGCGAGGTTAAAGGTGTTTTAAGCTCATGACTTACCGTACTCACAAAATCGTCTTTGTGCCGCTCCAGCTGCTTGCGTTCGGTAATATCTTCCAGAATAGTATAACCCATAACCTGGCCACGATCAACAAAGCGGATGGTATGCACTACGCACCAAACTTGTTTACCATCCTTACGGATCAGGCATGCCTCCAGCGAAAAATTGGGCAATTCCTTTTTCCAAAGTGCTTCATGTAAATCGTACCAGTAAGCTATAAAATCAGGATGAGTATAATCTAAAATAACGGTATTGGTAACTTCTTCTTTGGTGTAACCCAGCATATCAGCCAGTGCCTGGTTAATCTCTACCATCTTCAGGTCGGTGTTAATGATCTTATGCCCGACTTTTGACTGCTCGAAGACGGTTTTGAAACGTTCCTGACTTTCTTTTAACTGTTCTTCCACGGCCAATTGTTCGCTCATTTTTTGAACCATTTCCTGGTATGAGGCTTTTAAGTCTTCCAGCTGCCCTCTGAGCAGCTGATTTTCGGCGGCTAAGTCAATTGCTGATGTTTCCAAAATTGGTGTATTTATTGGAAAGACACATTTGCCGCGAAAATGTTGATACTCCTAATAAGAATTATTTTACTTTAAGTTTAGTCCTTCAACGCAAACAAAAAGTCGAAACGTATTAAAGTTAAGGTAAATCGGTTTGACAAAAAACTTTACACTGCCTGTTACAAAATGTGAGGAACATCTACACTTAACACATACAACAGTTGATAATAAAATTGAAGCACAGATGCGTTAACGGCAAAAATAGCTTTAACAGACGCCCTCAAATTATTCATATAAGTTGTTAAATTTGTCCGCAAACATTAACCTTCACATGAAAAAAATTACGCTGCTTTTTGCCTGTGTGGCTTTAAACACGTTTGTAGCCAAAGCTCAGCTTGGCGGACTTGGAAAATTACTGGTTGATAAAGGTACTGAACTTGCAGGCGGCAACATTGGAAAAATAATTAAACAGCCAGCCGCAATAACTACCAACTTTAAAGACGTTGATCCAACGGGTAAAAAACCGCCATCATTCAAAGAAAACGAAAAGGCTCAGCCACTATACCTCTTGCCTAAAGCCACAAGCGGCGGTTATAAACTTTGTGCCGGCTATTATAGCATGGTCAACAAAAGTTATTGCTTGCATGCCGGCACCCGCGGCCCAAGCAGTGGCGATGGCTATATGCTCGCACCAGTATTAGGCCCTAAACACGATGTTGTCATTGCCATTTTAAAAAGCGGCGAACGGCATCCAAATGTTAATCAGCATGATATACAAGAACTGCTATGGGCTATTATTGCCCGCACGCGTTTTGCCGATTACAATGCACGCATCAAGCTAACAGCAACCACCCTGCTTACCACAGCCGATCTATTAAAACTTGAAGGCGGTGCCTTAGGTGTATTGCCGGCAAACCTGATGGAAAAAGCTAAGGCCCAGTTGCCTCAGCCCATACAAGCCGTTTTTGAAGCCGAAAACAATATACGCCGCCTGGCAGCATCCGGCAATGCTACTTACGAAGAAATGGAGCACTACGCTATACTGGCCGGCATTGTACCCACGGTTGACAACGATTATCCTTCGGGCACATGGTCATTACATCCCGAAGGTTATTACATCCGTTATATACCCAGAGGATATTCGGTTACCGAAACACAAATTTTTGTACCACAAGAATTGGCCGATACTAAACCCGGACTGGTTTACGATGGCCCAAACAGTATTGCCTGCCCTGCCAATACCGGTGCTCAACGTTTAATACAAACCAATGAGCCGCTGCAGCCAGATTATTCGTTGAAGCTAAAAACTAAGTGTTTTTAAAAATATCGATAACGAAACAAACACTTCGATCGCCAGTACGAGCGGATTAAGAAAGTGATTTGTGCATGCGCTGAAGCTTTTACAAAAGGCTAACCTGTTAACCGGGTTAGCCTTTTTCTATCTACATTAATTACACTCTAGCTAATTTTCTGGAAATCCCTCATATTCTGCCTTAGTCAACGTCCCTTGGGATATCAAATCAATATTGCCGGATTACCATCCAGCTTAATGCAATTAAACCTTTTCCTCAAACAAACCTCTGCATTTAAGCTTTACATCAATAATTCTTGATTTATGAAAATTACCAGAAACCTGTCCGCTGCTTTCATTCTGTTTATATCCATTCAATTAGGCGCTCACAGCCAGAGCCAAACGGCAATGAACAAGCAGGCTGGCAATCAGTATCAGAAAGCCGATAAAGAACTAAACGCCGTTTATCAAAAGATATTGAAGGAATATGCTAAACAAACAGTATTTATTGCTAAGCTTAAAACCGCACAACGCCTGTGGGTACAACTGCGCGATGCCGAACTGGAAGCCAAATTTCCGGAACCAAACCAATATGGAAGTGCCCTGCCCAGCTGCCGTGCTATTTATTTAGAGGATTTGACACGTCAACGCACTAAGTTTTTAAGGACGTGGCTCAACGGTATACCAGAAGGTGATGTTTGCAATGGATCGGTAAAGATGAAGCGCTAACTATTCAAACGCTAAAAATTAACCTCATCGGTCTAACTTGTGATGGCAAATTAAAGTAGCTTTGATTTGATAGATATATTTATGCATGTAAATGCAAATCCTCCGTTAATAAGTAGGATTTGCATTTACTACAACACATAAGAGTCGTGTCCTATAAATGACTCTTGATTTTTTCAATCATTTCCGCATACTCACTATCTTGCAGATGTTGGGTTGGCTCAGGGAACATGACGAAAGTACTTCCCCATTGTGGAGCGTCTTCGTACTTGGGCACCAAATGAAAATGGATATGCGGCATCTTATCGCCGTAAGCACCATAATTAACCTTATCAGGGTTAAAGGCGGTATGAATTGCTTTGGCGGCACGAGTTAAATCGTCCATAAACAGGTCGCGCTCTTCTTTCGACAATTCAAAAATTTCGTTTTTATGCTCTTTTTTATAGGCCAATACGCAGCGGCCACGATAAGTTTGCTCTTTAAACAGGTAAAGCACACTGGCTTGCAGTTCGGCAATCTCAATAGTTAAATTAGTAAGGCGTTCGTCTTGAGCACAATAAATACATGGATTAGGGCTAACAGTGGTCATGGTGATTGTTATAGTTTAATTGAGGGGCTAAATATAGTATTTATTGGTTTGCTGCGCCGCTATTCAGGTTCGCTTATAACTCATTTACTTTATTCATCCCTCAGCGTTTTCACCGGGTTACTCAGAGCGGCCTTGTAAGTTAAAAAAATGGTTGTAGAGAATGAAATAAGCATTAGCAAAGCAATGGGCAGCACGAGTTGCCACCAGGTAATTTGTACCCTAAATGCATAACCTTGCAGCCATTGGTAGATCAATATAGCGGCCAACGGCAAAGCAATTAAACTGGCCATCAGGATTAGCTTAAACATTTCGTTACTAAGCAAGCTGATAATGCTTTGCGCCGACGCGCCTAACACCTTACGAACGCCAATCTCTTTTTGGCGCCTTACCGTAGAGTAAGCCGTAAGGCCAAATAATCCTAAGCAGGCAATAACAATGGTGATAGTAGAAAACAAAATAAATACCTGACCGAAATGAACATCTTGTTCGTATTGCCGTGCGTAAAAATCGTCTAAAAAGAAATAGTCAAAAGACGAATCGGTAAAGGTTTCAGCCCACAAATTGGCCAGCTGAGCGTTTACCTGCGCAACTTGCGATTGGTTTACCTGAACAGATATAAATTTAAGCGGAACCCAGGTAAGTTTCGGATCCATAAATAAAACGGTAGCGGCGTACGCTTCTTTTAGCGATTGCTGATGGAAATTTTTAACTACGCCAATGATTTCGTTCGGTTCTTTATCTAATGATTCTATCCATATTTTTTTGCCGACCGCGTCTTGCGGTGATGCAAAACCGAACTGTATAACTGCTTCCTCGTTCAGGATAATTTTGGTAGAATCTGCCGTGTTAGTTGCGTCATAGCTACGGCCCGCAAGCAGCTTAAGCCCATACATTTTAGTAAAATCAAAGTCGACACGCAGCATCTCATAGGCGCGTTCTGTGGCTTTTGATGTGCCGTAACGGCGACAGGCTGCCGCCATGCCTACCCTTTTACCGGGCACAGCACCCGAAACACTAACCGACTGCACGCCGGCAATAGCCTCGGCCCTATTTTTAAATCTACTGACTTTTTGGAGATAGTTGGATGTGTTGGAAGGGGCTTTAATAACTACCGTCTGTTTCAGGTTTATACCCTTATCTTCGTCGTTCATGTAGTGGAGCTGACGGTAAACCGCAAAAGTACCGGCCAACAATAACAGCGAAGCGGCAAATTGAAACGCCACCATAACTTTGCGCAACCAAATGCCGCTTTGGGAAAATGCAAAACGCCCCTTGAGTACTTTGACGGGTTTTAAGCGAGACAAAACTAAAGCCGGATAAATAGCGGATAGGATGATACTGGCTACAAATGCAAGCACTGTTTTAAGCATGATACTTCCATCAATAAGCAAGCGGTAAGTTTCGGCTTCGACCGAGATTTGCCGCAGCAGATATTTGATGAGTACAACCCATATAACAGCAATGCAGAATGATAAAAAATTAATAACAAACGACTCTATTAGAAGTTGCAACACCAACTGTGAAGTTTGCGCACCCGTAACTTTACGAATACCAATCTCTTTGGCCCGGTCTGCAGATTTTGTGGTGGCTAAATTGATGTAATTGATACAGGCAATCAGTAATATTATATACGCCATCACTCCTAAAAAGTTAATGGCCCAACGGTTACCTTTTACCTCTATTTCGTAAGGTTTGGCTGCATTTAAATGTATCTCTTTAAGCGGAACAAGGCTAACGCTCCACTTTAACTCCTTAAGAGGTGCTGCTGTTTTAAAACGCTCGGCAAGAGCCGGAAACTGCTGCTCAATACTTTGCGGATTTACACCGGGTTTGAGCTTTAAAAAAGTGTAGTTTTCGTGTTGATACCAAAATTCTCTGATCCACTCGGGTGATGTATTCCACGATACCAGCATATTAAATTGCAAACTGGAGTTGGTTGGCAAGTCTGCAAATACGGCGGTAACCAGGCAATCATAGCTCTTAAAGCGCGAAGCCAACTGCAATATTTTACCCATAGCAGCATCGGCACTACCAAAATATTTTTTTGCTTCCGTTTCGGATATGGCTACAGTGTTAACCTCGCGCAAGGCTGTTGACGGGTTGCCTTTGATTAGCGGTAGCGAGAAAAAAGAAAAAAAGTTGCTATCAGCAAAGCAAACTTTAGGCTCGCGGTACTTAATATTATGGTAGCGGACTACCCGTTCGTTGTCATTCCAGCTAATGCGGGCATAGCTCTCAATGCCGGGTATGTTATCGTACATTGCCTTGGCATAGCCGTTACTGGCCGTTGCCCAGCTATCAGTCAGCTCACCCGACCGGTAAAAACGACTCTCAGCACGATAGACATGATCGGCGCCGGGATACATAGTATCGAAGCTTTTTTCGTAATGTACATAAGCACTAATAACGATAAACGCGGCTAAACCGAGGCTTAAGCCTATAATATTGATGAGTGTGAATGACTTATTTTTTAAAAGATTACGATGAGTAACCAGCCAAAGATTGCGCAGCATAAGGTGAGATTTTTACTAATGTATTGATTATAAATTAATAAAAGCAATTACACCCAACCGACCGTTAGCTCACATCATCTACTTTTTTAAAATCCCTTTCTCTACGCTATCGTTTAATAATTTTTCTGCGTAAGTCCAGATAGTCGCTGATCCATCCGCAATAACTTTCTTTTTTGCGTGTACCTTATCATAAGTTACGTTAAACTCGGCCCAGGTGCCCCCCCGGTTGGATGTATTTTGTAGTAAGGGCTCAAAGCGGTCCATTGTTCGGGCAAATTTAGCTTCGGCTGTTTGGCCTTCTTCAAATTCTTCCCAAACGGCAATAAATTCCTGGGCTTGGGCATCGGGCAATAGTCTAAATATTCGTTGTGCAGCCAGTCGCTCTTCGTCGGTATTAACGTGATTTTTTGTGGTGTCGTTAATAAAAGTGTCGCCGGCATCAATCTCTACCAGATCATGAATGAGTACCATTTTTAAAACTTTTAACACATCAATCGGCTGGTCGGAGTGTCCGGCCAGCACCAGCGTCATCATGGCTAGGTGCCAGCTATGTTCAGCGTCGTTTTCGTGGCGGTCGCTGTTGAAGAGCCTGGTTCGGCGCGTTATGTATTTAAGTTTATCAATTTCCTTAATAAAAGCAACTTGTTTCAGTAAATCAGATGTATCCATAACAACGTTGTCAAGCAGTAATATGTCAAAGGTAAGTAACAGATGCTTGTCTGCTGAGGCATTTCTAATATGTATTGAAGACAATTATTAATTTAATCAGCCATCGTTTTATCAAAATACAGCAGGTTTACCCGTATTGATTTGGAAATAAACATCCACAGTCGTAACCTTGCATCAAATACATATGGGCATTACCAAGACAGAAATATTTACCGACGAGCAAAACCGATTGGCGGTACTGCTTAAGGCTATTGCCCACCCTGCCCGGATTGCTATTTTACAACACATTATCAAAGCCAATGCATGCATTTGCGGCGACTTAGTTGAAGAATTGGGTTTAGCGCAAGCCACCATTTCGCAACACCTTCGCGAATTAAAAAATGCAGGACTGATACAGGGAACCATTGAGGGCGTAAGTGTTTGTTATTGTATAGAACCTAAAGCCTGGGCGTTATTACACCAGCAATTAAATGGTTTCTTTAATTCATATACACAGCCTAAAACCTGCTGCTAAAATTTTTTGACTATATTTATCGCAATATTGCAATAATACATTATAACAATCCCATATGGAAAGACTCACCTGGCAATCATTTAAAGAGCAACTTAAGCTGCATGCTGGTTTTGCTTTGCATTTTAGATATGCCGCAGACCAATGGATAGATGCCTCTTATCATATCACCGAAATTAAACAAGCCTCTATTACCTCGGTAGATTGTGGTGGCGTAATGAATGCCTGGACAGAGGTTATTGTGCAGCTATGGGAACCTGCAAACGAACAAACCGCTGACCCAATGAAAGCGAGCAAGGCGTTGTCTATCATTGATTTAGTAGAAACCAAGCTTGCTATTAATCCTAACGGCATCGTAAAAATCGAGTTTGGTAATACGGCATTTGATACCCGCCACATGCTGCCTTCAGCAATAACAATTGATGATAAAAATTTAGTCATCGATTTACAACCGGATACAGTACAATGCAAGGCCATTGAGCGTGGTGGTAGCTGCGGCACTACTGCCGATGGCGATGAGTGTTGCACGCCCGTTGCAAAACCAAAATTACCTTTAATTAATCTGGCCACCGGCAATGTTAATAGTTGTACGCCGGGTTCAGGCTGCTGTTAACCCTTTAAAATTTAAAACATGAAAAATGTACTTGTACTATGCACCGGCAACAGTTGCCGTAGTCAAATTGCAGAGGGTTATTTAAGGCACTTTGCCGGGGCGAAAGCAGCGATTTACAGCGCCGGGATTGAAACCCACGGTGTTAACCCCAAAGCTATTGCGATAATGGCCGAAGACCATATCGATATTTTGGGTCATACTTCCAACCATGTGGATGAGTACCAAAATATACCGTTTGACTTTGTGATAACAGTTTGCGACAACGCTAAAGAGGCCTGTCCCTACTACCCGGGCAATGTACAACGCTTTCACCATAATTTTCCGGACCCGGCCAAAGCTACCGGCACACCCGATGAGGTGATGCAAGAGTTCAGAAAAGTACGTGATATGATTAAAGTTTACGCAGCCGACTTTGTAAGTAGACACATTAATTCATAAAACATGGTTTCATCACCTAACCATTGCGCTCCGGCGGCTAATCATAAAAGCCTCGGCTTTTTAGATCGATATCTTACCGTGTGGATATTTTTGGCCATGGCTATCGGTATTACTCTGGGAAACTTTTTTCCATCGGTAGCCGAAAGTATCAGCGGGTATAACAGCGGTACTACTAACCTGCCATTAGCCATTGGCCTTATCTTGATGATGTACCCGCCGCTGGCAAAAGTGAAATACGAAAACCTGGGCCAAGTATTTAAAAATACCCGAGTATTAAGTGCCTCACTCCTGCTCAATTGGGTAATTGGCCCGGTGGTGATGTTTGTTTTAGCCGTAGTGTTTTTAGCCGATAAACCCGACTATATGACGGGCCTTATCCTAATTGGTTTAGCCCGCTGTATAGCAATGGTGTTAGTGTGGAATGAACTGGCCGATGGCAGCCCCGAATATGCGGCCGGGTTGGTGGCATTAAACAGTATTTTCCAAGTGCTACTGTACAGCGTTTACGCTTATGTGTTCATCGCTGTTTTGCTGCCTTGGTTTGGCTTTGAAGGAGTAAATATCCATATCGGCATGGGCGAGATTGCTCAGTCGGTAGGTATTTATCTGGGCATACCGTTTGCTGCCGGTGTGCTGAGCCGGTTTATCTTAATCAAATCTAAAGGCGAGGAATGGTACAACCACCGTTTTATACCATCCATTTCTCCCCTTACATTAACAGCTTTGTTATTTACTATTGTGATAATGTTCAGCCTTAAAGGGCAACTCATAGTAGAGATACCATTAGACGTGTTGCGCATTGCTATACCACTGGTTCTATATTTCGCTGTAATGTTTTTAATAAGTTTTTTGATAGGGAAATATATGGGCGCCAACTATGCTCAAAATGCCTCTATCGCTTTTACCGCAGCCGGTAACAATTTTGAATTGGCTATTGCTGTCGCCATCGGCGTTTTCGGCATCAATTCCGGTCAGGCATTCGCCGGAGTGATTGGCCCGCTGGTTGAAGTCCCGGCGTTAATTGCCTTGGTTAACGTGGCATTTTGGTTGAGGGGTAAGTGGTATAAATACTAGAAAAGTGTTTAATACTGCTCCAATCGTTATCCCGGTCTGCCATTAGTTACTTAAATCGTCGTTCTTTATTCCGCGAGCAGTCTTTTTAATTTCGCCTTTAAGTTTACCAAAACGGTAGTTGATGCTAAACGCAAACGAACGATAATAAATGCTGCTTTGAGTTTGCTGATCGAAATCTGGTCCATTAATCTTCTCGTTTACATAACGGTATTTAGTAAACGGATTAATGATGGAGGCCGAAACAGTTAGCTTGTTCGCTATAAAATCTTTATTTACGGCTACGGTAGATGCAGTGTAACCATTAACGTTGGTTTGCACGCCCGATAACCCGGCAGAGTTAAATGTAAAATCGCCGTTAATACGCCATGATCTTCCGAATTGGTAATTACCAGATATATTGACGTAAGCCATAAATTTTGAATTGTAGGTAAGTAAATTATTGATAACAGCAAACGCCCGTATGTACCGTAAATCGGTATTCAGGCTAAGGCTAAGCTTTTTCGAAAACTGATAATTAAAATATAAGTTAGTTTTTACTATCCTGCCTTTACCTGTGTTTTCATATCTCGCTGAAGTAACATTTTGTACAGAGTCGTAACTGGATATCTGATTGATCAGGCTTTTAAAATACAAATAGCCTAAACTTACATTATACGTTACTTTGCCGCTTCGCAAGTAACTAATCTGGTATGCATTCGAATTAACTGGACGCAACTGCGGGTTACCTTCAATCTCAACATCCGGGTTCGACCGGTCGATGAAAGGGTTAAGCTGCGTCACTGCCGGACGCTGGATGCGATTGGCGTATGATAAATTAATACGGGCACCCTTGGCCAGTTTCCAGCTTACTATCAATGAGGGTACTACATTTAGATAGTCTTCTTTAATTAGATGACTACCTTCACTGTTGCGACTGCTTATAGTGGTTTGTTCAAACCTTACACCTGCTTTTATCGTCCACTGTTTAATTGCATAAGTGTAAGTATTGTAAGCAGCGTAAACGTTTTGCCGGTTATCAAAAATGTTTGATTGATCATTTACTGATTGGTTATTACCGATGGCAGAATTTAGTTCCAAGTAGTTGTAATTACTTTTATTCGTCCGAAAAATACCTTTTGCACCAGCTTCAATCTGTACACTTTTTACAGGTTGAGTATAATCTATTTGTAGTGTGTGTTCGCGAAATCCGGCATTATTGTATTGATTATAATTGGGCCGGTCATAGTTCATTAAATTTGATAACTGTACATTATTTGCCGACGTATTATCGTATGCCATGTAGCGGTACGCCGCGCTCAAACTTTGATCTTTGTTTACTTTGAAGCTTTTTTGGTAATTTAAACCTGCATCAATACCATTGCCTTGAGTACTAATATTATTTTGTAAACTGTATTGATAATCTACATCTTGCAATGCTATCAATGTTGAGGTTTGATTGGCGCTCCCATTAGTTCTGCTGCCATTGAGGTTAAATTGTGCGGATAGCAAATTTAGACTATCAGCTTCAAAACTTAACTCCAAACCGGCATAAGCTGTTTGGCTATCGGTTACCTTTTCACTGCTCTGAGATAGCTGAGTGATGTCGCGGCTATATGTATTCCGACTTAAACTGCCGCGTGTTTCCGGCGTGTGATATTTACCAGCGCCCGCAAAGACGGATACCCCTAATTTGTCCTGCTTGTAAGTGAACGACAGGCCTGCACCTGGCCCCCCCACCGGAGACCTTTCGTTTACATTTAACGAGCCGTGATACCCGTCGCCGACTTTTTTAACGGTTAAGATGTTAATGATACCCGCAAGCCCTTCAGCATCGTACTTAGATGACGGATTAGTGATCACCTCAATACGCTGAATAGTTGAGGCGGGCATGCTCCTCAGCACGTCTTTGGGGTTGCGCTCTAACAGACCAGACGGCTTACCGTTGATGTATATTTTGTAACCGTTACTTCCATTGAGCAATACATTGTCGTTGCCATCAACACTTAAATACGGCACCTTTCGCATCATCTCCAGTAAATTACTTGCCTTGCTTTGTGGGTCGGCCTGCAAATCGTAGCTCAGACGATCAGCTTCTTGTTTAATAACCGGCTTATGCGCTGTTACAATAACAGCTTTTAAGGTTTGTACAATCCTGCTTAAGTATATTATGCCTAAATTGCCTTCTTTGCTATTGCTGATAATATTTAGGTTTTTCAAATTAAATCCTGTGCCTTGTATACGAAGGCTGTACTGGCCTTCTATTGATGATTGAATTTTAAACGAACCATCCTCTTTTGTGACACCCGACCAAATAATACGAGTGTCCTTATTTAATAAGGTGAGCGTTACGTAAGGCAGTGGCGTATTATTCGCAGAATCAATGACTGTACCGCTCCACACCACATCACTTATGTTTCTTTGAGCGTTTGCATTGTCCTGTATCAGCATTAAGATTAAGGTTATAACAAATAAGACTTTTAGTTTTAAGGTTTTCATCTGCAGTTCGCGTCTTTAAGTAACACCGGTCAAAAATGCGGTTATGACAAACAGCACCGAAATTTGACGGACGGACGAACAAATTGCCCTGATCAAAAATCATTTTATGCTGACGGGCCCGTTCGTCAGCCGATCATCTGGTTTAGTCATTATTTTTAGGGAATCGGTCAGGATTGGTGTGCGGCTGTCAGATAATTTATCGAATTTTATACATCATCGTTTCCAACCATGAATATCATATCCGAATTTTCTGTACCTGCCTTTGTCCGGCAAGCCAATCGAAAAACGTTATTGTACTTTTGTTTGGCTGCTGCCTTTCCGGTATATTGGGCATCTTACTTTTATATTCGGTTTGTCACAAACGGCGATACGGAAATATTGGCCGGTGCAGCAGCCGTAGCATTTTTTATGTTTACAGGCGCAGGGTGGTTAATGGCCGAAACCTGGTTACAGCAACTTCATCAACATGCAGATGCTACATTGAAAATGCTGGGAGCCATCGTTATTTTCTGTTTTATCTTTTTGCTGGTGCATGCCGATATTCAATTGCATGGTAAGCCGGCCATCAATCTACTTTTGTTTTGGTTACCATTTATTGTGTTGGGTTGCACCATTGGCATAGCACTGCAATTATTTGCAGGCAGCATAGCCATGAAACTGCGTAGAGCACAGGCACAGGCCACACAAAGTCAATCTGAATTACAACTATTGCAATCGCAAATAAGTCCGCATTTTTTGTTTAACACGCTCAATAATATGTATGGTATAGCGCTTACCGAACACCAAAAAATACCGCCGCTGCTGCTCAAGCTATCCGATCTGTTACGTTACAGCGTGTATGAAGCCAAAGAACGGCTGGTACCGTTAATGCATGAAATTGATTATCTTATAAACTACATCGAATTTGAAAAAATCCGCGTTGGCGACCGGCTCGAGCTGAATTGCCAATTGGAGGCGGTAACGGACGAGCGCATTAGGATTGCCCCGATGCTATTGATTGTTTATGTAGAGAATGCTTTTAAACATGCGAAGAACACAACTGAGCAAAAAATCTTCATTGACATCTCGTTGAAAACCTGGAATGGCGTTATCTTGTTCAGCATCAAGAACTCTTACAGCCCTCAGCAACGCAAAATATTTGATAAGCACAGCGGCTTAGGACTTGCCAACGCTAAAAGACGACTTGAAGTTTTGTATCCAAATCAGCAGACTCTTAACATTGAAGCGAATGATAAAATATATGCCGTAACCCTGCAATTAAAAGCCAATGAATCAGCATCAATATAAATGTTTAATTGTTGATGACGAGCCGATAGCCCGCAAAATTGTAGAAACCTACATCGCGCAATACCCGGTACTGCAAGTAGTAGCATTATGTGCCAATGCGATTGAAGCTAAACTTGCCTTGCAACAGCATGAGGTAGATATACTGTTTTTAGACATCAACATGCCGGTGCTGGATGGCCTCGGCTTTTTAAAAACCCTACGCCGGCACCCTCAGGTGATTTTCACTACTGCCTACAAAGAATACGCGGTGGATGCCTTTGACCTTTCGGCCTGCGATTATTTACTGAAACCCTTTTCGTTTGAAAGGTTTATTTTAGCAGTGGACAAAGCGATTGATCGTTTGCGTCCGGCAACATCAAGTTTTACATATAACCAGACCCCTTCCGCCGATTTTGTATTTTTAAAAACGGAAGGCCGAACTTACAAGTTGCCATTCAATGATATTTTATATGCCGAGGCTAATGGCAATTATACTAAAATTTTAACGGAGAGTCGTCAATATTCGCCAAGCATGACATTTTCTGCTTTGGAAGATTTATTGCCTGATAGTCAGTTTGTCAAAACCCACCGCTCTTTTCTGATTAACAAAACCAAAATTACCCATTTAGAAGGTAACCGGGTGTTTATTAACAGTTACGAGATACCTATTGGCAGCAACCACCGTGAAAGCTTTTTAAAAGCTTGCGGTATAACCTTATAACCTGTCAAATGTAAATTAAAACGATATTTGCAGCATCCATTTCACTGAATCACGATCAGCATATACAATTATGCTCAGGTTATCAATAACGTACAATTACCTCAACTCCGCCTTGTCACGTAATATCAACCGCAAGCTTGGGTCGTTGGTAAAAAAGCTCATCATCCAGTTCACAATGGTTTTTACTTTATTGGTAAAGCCAGCCAGCGGAAAAATGTGAATCATTAACCAGGTTAACCAGGCAAAGTAACCCGTGAAAGAAAACTTAGGTAAATCTACTACGGCACGGTATTTTGAGATGATTGCCATACTGCCTTTGTTGCTATATGCAAAAGGTTTCATCTCTTCATTCTTAGTGATGCTTACCAGGTTTTTTGCTAACAACGAGCCTTGCTGTATAGCTACCTGCGCCAGTTGTGGATGTCCCTCGGGATACTCTTCATCGGCAGTCATCAAACTGATATCGCCTATGGCATAAATATTATGGGTGCCTTTAACTTTGTTAAATCCGTCAACTTGTATCCGCTTGCCGCGGCCTAAAATATCTTCAGGAAGGCCTGGCACCGGACAGGCCGTTACACCAGCAGCCCATATATGGGTTTGAGTAGGCAGTTCCTCGCCATTGCTTAAAATAACCTTACTATCAATACAATCTTTTACCGCGACGCCGCTTTTGACGTGTACGCCCAATTTGGTGAGGTGGTGCATAGCTTCTGTACTGGCCGTTTCGCTCATGCTGCCCAACAGTTCTTCGCCCGAACTTACCAGGTAAACATTCCCTCTCACGCTGGTCAGCTCGGGATAATCTTTTTTAACAATATGTTTGCCCATCTCTGCAATCATACCGGCAAGCTCCACTCCCGTCGGACCCCCACCGGTAATAACGATGTTCATCAGCTTTTCACGTTCTTTTTCGTCAGTTTCGCGGGTTACCTTTTCCATATTTACCAACATGTGGTTTCGTATGCGGAGTGCGTCGTCAATAGTTTTCATCGGCATGGAATTCTTCTCCAGGCTTTCGAGGCCAAAGTAATTGGTTACTGTACCTAGTGCCAACACCAGCACGTCATAAGATATTGTACCATGATCGGTTACAATGATGTTTTCCTCTGGCTTAACTTCCTGGAGCGCACCGTGGTAGAAGCGGGTATTCTTTCTACCCTGAAGCATCTTACGAAACGGATAGCTGATGTTTGAGGCTTCGATAAATGAGGTAGCTACCTGGTATAGTAGTGGCGCAAACAAATGGTAATTATGTTTATCAACCAGCAAAACCTCAATTTCTTTTTTGTTAGCTAATCTTTTAGCTAAATTAATTCCGGCAAAGCCGCCGCCTACAATCACTACTTTCATGTAACTTCAAGTTATTTGTTGTCCTCAGTTAACTAAAAGCATTCCAAAAGATTTGTTTTGAAGTATTTAAGCCCAGTTTTATACATAAATGGAATGAATTTCACACAAAAACAACATCTCTAACCAGTCTCTTTGTAAAAATTAACCAGTTTTTAATAACTCCCGGCAAGAAATTAATGTGATACCGCCTTTAGTCCTATTATTGACCCAATGAGTGTAACAATAAAAAACAAGCGCCAAAAGGTCGCCGGCTCTTTAAATATCACAATGCCGATGATAGCAGTGCCCACTGCACCAATACCGGTCCAAACGGCGTAAGCAGTACCGATAGGTAAGCTTTGTGTAGCCTTCATCAGCAGCACCATACTTGCAACAAGTGAAGCCAAGAATCCGCCAAACCACCAATGCATTTCAGTTCCCGTAGTTTCCCGCGCTTTACCTAAACAGGTTGCAAACGCCATTTCAAAAAGGCCTGCAATAATTACTAAAATCCAGTTCATTAAATGTTAAAATTTGACAAGTCCTAAAATGTTTGCATGGCTTCGGCGGTAATGCTTAACCGCTGCAACAACTCATGTACCAGATAAGGTGTAAGCACGTTATGTGCTGCCAGCGTAGGTTCGTTACCAACTTTGACGGTGAACGCTGCCTTGTTGTCTTGCAACACTTTAAACATATCCTCATCAGTCTGATCGTCGCCGATGCAAAGTATAAAGTCCTGACTTTGCGGTTGTATCAGCTCTTTAACAGCTAATCCTTTGTTAATATTAGCCCCTTTTACCTCAATTACTTTATGCCCATCGAGTACACTTAAAACAGCTGCATTTACCGAAGTCATAAGAGCGTTCAATAATTGCTTAGCTTTAACTCCCGACAATGCTATGTCAGCTTTACGGTAATGCCATGCTACCGAAAAGTCTTTCTTCTCAATAAACGAACCGGGGCATTGATTTACAAACTGTTCCATCAATCGTTCAACCTCTGCTAAGGCCATCGATGTTTCAGGTGCAGACCGTACTTGCCATTCATTTCCTTGATGCCTTATTTTAGTACCGTGTTCAGCAATCAATCCAACAGGCAGATGCCCTAACCAATTTTGCAAAGAAACGCTGTCTCTGCCCGAAACAATGTATACGCTGTTTTTAGGATCGCTGCCCAATTTTTTAAGTAGTTGTATAACGATGGGCAAAGGTGCAGCATCGCCGGGGTTAGCTGCAAACGGTGCCAGGGTACCATCATAATCCAGCAGCAAAAGTCTCTTTTCGGCTTTGTTATATTTCTCAAGCATTTTTGCCTTCGCAAAATTGTCCAGTAGTTGGGGCTCACTTTTTTGTTGTGCATGACGTACCTTATCCAACTCAGCAAAAAATGCCTTCGCCCAGGTGACTACGTTGTACGAGCTGATGCGGTTCTGCATTGCCGTCATCCGTTCCTCCTGCTCGGCCGGGCTCATCTCTAAACCGGCGCGAATCATGCGCGCTATCTCTTTACGGTCGTTAGGATTGATGAGCAACGCTTCGGTTAACTCATGCGCTGCCCCAGCCATTTCACTTAAAACTAAAACCCCTTGCTTGTCGCGCCGCGAAGCCACAAATTCTTTAGCTACTAAATTCATGCCGTCGCGCAGCGGAGTAATCAGCGCTAAATCGCAGGCTGTGTAAAGGCCAAGCAATTCTTCAAAAGACAAATGTCCATACTGATAAATGACGGGCTGCCAGCCAATATTACCGAACCGGCTGTTAAAGTTGCCGATATACTCGTCTATCATACTTTTGCGTTCGGCGTACTTGCCAATGCTGTCGCGCGATGGCACGATGACTAAAGCAAACACTACTTTGCCACGATAGCCAGGGTTTTGTACTAAAAACTCGCGGTAGCCTTTTAAACGGTTAAATACACCTTTTGTATAATCCAACCTATCAACCGAAAAAAGCAGCTGTTTGTCTTGCTTAGAACGCAGATACTCGGCCCTTTTTGATAAAACTTCAAGATTGGTAGAGCCACTGTTGAACCGCTCAAAGTCGACACCTATTGGGAATGCTCCTGTACGTACACTTCTACCCTGCCAATAAATCTCTTGATTTTCGGTGCGCACCTTAAGCACTTTTTTAACACAGTTGATAAAGTGTGACTGGTAATCTTCGGTGTGGAACCCAACTACATCTGCACCCAACATACCACTAAGCAGCTCCTGCTGCCACTCGCGCGGGATAACCCTGAACAACTCGTACGACGGAAACGGGATGTGCAGGAAAAAGCCAATAGTAAGGCCGGGTAGTTTTTTACGAAGCATTGCAGCCAATGGCAACAAGTGGTAATCGTGTATCCAAACAGTATCATCGGCGTTTAGTGTTCTGAGCAAGGTGCCAGCAAACTCAACGTTCACCTTTAAATACGACTCGAAAAAAGAAGGTTGGTAATCGGCAAACGACGGGAAGTAATGAAATAACGGCCAGAGCACCGAATTAGAAAACCCGTTATAATATTGATCATATTGTTTAGCAGGAATAAACAGCGGCTTAAAGTCGTAATCGGTATCGATCGAGTCGGCCGCCGCCTGCCACAATTTTTCAGAACACCCGGCTGTGCCCACCCATGTTTTTTGAGTGAACCGGTTGTTCTCTTTATTTAAGAAAGCACTTACAGCGGTTACTAAACCACCGGAGGCTTGGCGATAGGTAATTTTTTCTCCTTGTTTTTCTATAGAAACAGGCAGCCGGTTAGCTACCACAAATAATCTGGACATTCGATCCTTTCTGTGAAGTTATAAAATAACATGCTGCAATACAGGCCCTTGCTATATAAAAACACATATAAAGAGGTGCTTGTACGGTTGGGGCGCAGCTAAAAAGTAAATTGTAAAAACGCTAAAGTAGTTAAGCGTCAGAAAGGTGTTAACCGAAAAATAAAAACCTCTGGCGACGGTAACCAATGGGGATTTGCCGAACGAATAACGGTTTTGCAAGAAAGTTTTGCAAAAATATTTATTGCGTTAAAGGTGCGCTGGATGGTAGCCCAATATACATCGACAAACTGCGTAGAACGACCAAAATAGCGGAGGTTATGGCCAGTTTTTTCGGTAGCGTTATCATCGTCATTTTCAACTTCTTTACCAGAATTACGCAATATCCTGATTAGTGTATTTGGGACGTGACGCGGCGTTGCTTTATGACAATACTGTTGACTGCTATTGTCGAAAACATTATTCCCCTGAAAGCAGACTAAAGCATTGATCAGCCAAAAAGAAAGCAGCATGTACAACAGTTTTTTCAACGGCATATTTTCTAATATACTCAAAAAATGGCGTTTTGGCAAATAGGATGGGCATTTTGACACAGAAAGGATCCTATTTTTCCATTGTCTTACTCGAAATATTACTCAAAACAATAAAAAATATCATAAGTATATATCATAGTAATTTAAGATAGACACACTGGTTTAAACCAGGTACTTGCTGATACAATATGATGACCGTACCATGTAACAATATCTCTACTGATCATTTACCCTTAGCAGTTTATCGCTTTACCTTTTCAAGTAAGCAAATTTCGAGTCCGAAAAAGTTAAATACATTTAACCAATAGATCATGAATAAATTAGCGACAATTGCATTAACCATTGTTATTGCGGCTGGTGTAAGCTTCGCCACGTTTAAGGTGATGGACAGCAGATCGGCAACGGCGCAAGGCAATAGCGAGCAAGCGCCATTCCGCTTTGCGTCTAACCGGACGTCAGACGTCAACCATCAGGGCAATTATCCTGACTTAACACAGGCGGCCGAGTCGGCTATTAACCAGGTGGCCCATATTAAAGTGCAGATTACCGGGCAGAGCGACGGATATTACGGTATGCAGTCATCAGGTCGGGCAAGTGCTTCTGGTTCGGGCGTTATTATCAGTAGCGATGGTTACATTGTCACCAACAACCACGTTGTAGAAAGTGCTAACGTTATACAGGTAGTGCTTACCGACAAACGCACCTTTCCGGCTAAACTGGTTGGGCGCGACCCGAATACTGATTTGGCCTTACTTAAAATCAACGCTAACGGCTTGAGCTCTATCAAATTGGGTAATTCTGATGATGTGCGTATAGGTCAATGGGTTTTAGCCATAGGTTACCCCTTCTCGCTCAATACTACCGTAACCGCCGGCATTGTAAGCGCTAAAGAGCGGAGCATAGGCATTATTGGCAGCAAACAAGAAAGCGAAGGCCAAGGCGCCAGTTCGGCGGTTGAAGCTTTTATACAAACTGATGCGGCCATCAACCCGGGTAACAGTGGCGGCGCGTTGGTAAACACTAACGGCGAATTGGTAGGTATCAATGCGGCAATTGCTTCGCAAACCGGTAGCTACGCCGGTTATGGCTTTGCCATTCCTATTAATTTAGCTAAAAAAATTGTAAGTGATTTAAAGCAATACGGTACCGTTAAACGCGGATTATTAGGCGTTGCGTTTCCTACACCAGCAACCGAGGATCAGGTACTGAGCCAGCGGGGCATCAACCCCGGCACGGTTAACGGTGTTTATATTACCGGTGTGCAACCGGGCAGCGCCGCAGCGGCGGCAGGACTAAAAGAAGGTGACGTTATTAAAAGCATTGACGGCAATGAGGTAAACTCGTCGGTTGAGCTTTCTGAACGTATTGCGCGCCATCGTCCCGGCGACCAGGTAAGCCTGGGTTATCAGCGCGGCAATCAGCAACTGTCGGCCACAGCTACGCTAAAAGCCCAAAGCAGCAACGAAGTTATGGCAGAAAACGGCCCATCGCTCAATGATATCTACAATAAGTTGGGTGCCAAATTTGCACCACTGGATGACCAGCTTAAACAGCGCTACCAGGTGCGTTCGGGCATGGTGGTAACGGCTACGCTGCGGGGCGGCTTTTTTGATCAGGTAGGTATTCCGCCGGGTTCAATCATCGTGAGCATTAACGGACAACAAACCAATACGCCCGTTGAACTCAATAACGCGCTGATGTCGGCCACACGCGGTACGGTACGTATTGCTTGCGTTATGCCAGATGGATCGAAAGTATTGTTTAACTTATCGTTGGGAGCATAAATCTAAACGTGATCGCAGGAGAACCTGAAAAACGCAGCAACGGCATTTTCTATTGGCTCGGCGGCTTTATTGTGTTCGGCTTGCTGGCCATTGCCGGAATGTACTTCTACATAAAAAATAAACATTTTGCCGACGATACTACTCCCGTAAACCATACAGGACCGGGGAAAATTGCCATGGCCATTGATGACTATAATCGTTGGGTTGACGCCTTGCCCGACAGGCGCATGAATGTTGACCACGAACTGACGAGCAACGGACTTGCTAAACTTGCTTCGGTCCTTTCGCTCATGGCCGACTCGTCGACCACTTCGGCAAAGGCTGAAGTAAGACCTGATATTGATACCATTAAGCTGATGGCAGATTCGATAACTCATCATTGGAAGAGCAGCCGGCACGCCGATATGATTAAAAAAGCTTTTATCAAAACGTCAGACGGTATTGCGATACTTTCTAAAAATCAAAGTACTGATTTTAAAACAGCGCAGTATAGTTTGACGAAAAGTGTGAACGCCATCGACAGAAAAACATTGACGCTTAACAGCGCGACGATGTAAAAGCAGCTTTTAAAGAAACCTGCAGTACACTAAACAAATCTGGCTGGACACTTTAGTTTTCTTAATGGCAAAAGTAGAGAACGGCGCAAAAGCTGATTTATATAATAGAAGGCCACCTCTTTAGGGGTAGCCTTCTATTATGTGAAGAATGATGGACTTTACTTATCTGTTAGCCGTAAAGTCAATTTGCGGACGAGCGGTAGCTGTACCGGTTGTAGGTAAGGTGATATCTCCGCGTGTTACAAGCGTGTAGACTTTACCGCCAATCATATTAACTACACTCGAGCCATTACGCGATATTACGTTGGTAGTTGCCGACGACGGGTACCGGACGTATAACTCGTAGTTGCCCTCTGGTACAGAAACGAAAGCTGATGCTGATTTGTAGGCAATATTGCTGGCAATTTTGATTTCGCTCGAATTTGGAATTGTTGTGTTTTTGGCATACAAATCAAAAGCTTGCGGGGCGTTTGAAATTGTGTTTACTAACCGCACATACGTAAAGTTAATGTCGTAAGCAGGTAACACATCTTCCAACAAAAACGAGTCTGCCATCTTTGTATTGGCACTGTAAATACCAGATAAAAATAACGTGTAAAATTTGGTATTGGTAAGCGGTGCGCTCGGCGTTGTGGCTATAGCTAAATTTGCATCTGTTGTGGCAGAAGCTGCTATCTGCGCCTTAAATACATAGGAACCTCCAGGCAAAGCCGAATAACCAGTTTGCGGATAAACGCCTGCAAACGCAGTGGCACCTTCAACGCCGGTAGTGCTTAGTATGCCAGTTACTTTAGCATCGTTAGCATAAAAGTTTACTGCCGGCGAACCAACACTGTTATTAAAATATTTAATCTGAGCATTGTCGGCCAAGTTAATTGGCTGATCAATAACCTGTATACCATTCTTTTTACAAGAAAATAACGCTGTTGATAACAGCAGGGCCGTCAGGCCGATATATATTTTTTTCATAAAGCTGCCTTAATTAAGGTGTTACAATCCATAATGGTACCGTATGGTAATCACGGGCCGTAGCGCCAATTGCGCTTAAAGCCTCCAGATTATTCACATACTCCGAGTTATAACGTGGTCTGATGCGGTAGGCCGGTTTCCCGTTATTATCGCCGAATAATGCTGCCGGGAAAGTATAACCCAAAAACACCTGGCTGCCTGTAGCCGGGTCGGCATCTGTGTAATGATAGCGGCGCATATCCATCCAGGTTTCAACAAAAGCCCAGCCCCACTGCGCAATATATTTTTGCGTCATAATATTGGTTAACGTCAACGCCGATGCGTTTCTAACAACAGCGGCCGAGTTTAAATAATCTGCTTTTTGCTGTGCAGTTATAGCAGCCGGTACTCCGCTTACATCAGTATTTGATGAGTTAACAAAATCAAAATGAGCCGATATGCCTTTAGTGTAAGCATCAAGGGCAGTTGCACGGTCGCCTTTGCGCAGCGCAGCTTCAGCCTTTATAAATTGCAGCTGTGCGTAAGTCATTATAGGGTATTTGCTTTTATCATCAAAAATATAACGCGTAGCCGTACCCACCACCGGCACAGTGCTATAGCCCCAAATATTATTAGGCAAAGTTGTGGTGGCATTAAACGATCCTGTACCGGCACCTGTAACCACACCACGTATCTGCCCATCGGGCGATGGGGAAAGCATTATATTAATACGGGGGTCATTTACTCTTGAACCGGTAGTGGTACCGTTCAACAAGTTTACTATATAAGTAGTTTGACGATAACTGGTAAAATTATTACGCGTTGGCCCAATAAAATTACGGTCGTCGTTGGATACACCTGTATATTTTACACCTGCATCGTCTGCATTGCTAGCGAATGATTTATCGACGTTGGCAATAATGTCATCAGGTTTATACAAGCTCGATTTGTTGCTATAGTGGTTAAGTGCCATTGCTTTTAGTCCGTAGGCAAATTTTAACCACTTGGTACGGTCGCCTTTATAAACTATATCGGTTTTACCTAAAAAGCTGGCATCCACGGCGCCGTCGGTACGCTGTAGGTTGGCGATGGACAAATCCAGTAATCGCAAAACTTCCTGGTACGCAAACTCCTGGCTGTCGTAGTCAAATTTGGTGCGATTTAAATCAAAAGCTTGCTTGATGACTATCTCTCCATGAACGTCAGTCAACTGCAACCATCCCCATGCTTTTAAAGCCTGACCAACACCCAATAAATCCCAGCGTTGTTCTGCTTCTGCCTTAGTATTCATATCTACAAGGTTTTGACCTAAGCTCCAATAAACGTCGCGCCAAAGTTCGCCACCATTGTCGGATGTTGCATCATACCCTTGCAAATCCCAGGTGGTATTCGCACCTGTAGAAGTTAAATTTTGAGTATAGCGGCTAATGAATCGACCATCATAAACAGGTGCCGTAGCTACCCAGTGTAGCATTGGCGCCAACAATAAGTTGGCTGTTACCACCTGTGGAGCATTGGGATTGGTATTTACGTCAAGATATTTTTTACAGCTACTGGCCGATATCAGGCTTGCTGCCATCATTAATCCTAATATTTTCTTTTTCATTGTTTCATTTTCTTGATTACAGAGTCACTTTCACACCGAAATTTACACCAACAGGAATCGGGAAGTTACCAAAGTCTATACCCTGGGCTCCTGATCCGCCTACGGCAGCTGTATTACCGCTCACTACCGGGTCAAGTCCTTTGTAATTAGTAATTAAAAATAAATCGGTACCTGTTACAAATACACTGGCAGCCTTTACAAAATTCTGACGGCGCACCCATCTGTCGGGCATACGGTAACTTAAGGTAACATCTCTTAACCGTACCCAGTTAATGCTTGGCTGAATAAACAACTCTTCGCTCATGCTGGTATAATAACTGTTCTGAGTAACCGGGGTAATTACAATATTATTACGTGTAGGACTAGCCGAGTTTTCACGCCCGTCCTGTAATACACCGCTAATGATACGTGGCGTATTACGATCTAAGGTTTGTGTACTTAAACCTAATATAGTCAAGTAGTGCTCCGTACCGTTAAATACCGCTCCACCTTTGCGTATATCGAGCAAAAATTGCAGAGACACATTTTTGTAAGTAAATGCGTTGGTTAAACCAATGCTATAATCGGGTGTACGATCATAACCGGTGTTTATATTGCCGGTTGAACGTAAAGGGATACCGGTAGCCGGGTTGATCAGCAGATCGCCGTTGTTGTTACGCTGGTAAAAGAAACCGGTTAAACTACGGGTAGAGCCGCCCACAGTTACGCCATTACGTAAGCTGCCGGTTGGGTATAAGTTGGTATCAGATACATAAGCTTCGTTAACCCCGGCAGGTAACGCGGTAACAATACCTTGATCAGCAGCAAAGTTGCCTATCACTTTCCAGTTAAAATTTTTAGATTGGATAGGTACACCGGTTAAAGTAATCTCTAAACCTTTATTACGGGTTGATGCACCGTTACGGTTAAATAAGATAAAGCCGGTTGCGTAGCTAAAGCGCAGGTCGTTCACTATCTGACCGGTAGTAGTTTTGCGGTAGGCCGTTACGTCTAAGCCTAAACGACCGTTCAGGAATGATAACTCTGCACCAATCTCGGCAGATTTTGCAAACTCAGGTTTAAGATCAGGGTTAGGGCCGGTGAAGCCGTAGCCATATCCACCGCCAACAGTTGTTTTACTTTCGTAAAAGGAAGCGTACGAATAAGGACGGGCATCTTTACCCACAGCAGCATAGGCCGCACGTAATTTGCCTGATGTGAATATGCTTTGTAAACCTTTAAATGCATCTGTAAACACGAAACTACCTGAAACCGATGGATACCAAAATGAGTAACGATTTTCGGGAATGGTTGATGTACGGTCATTACGCACTGTACCGGTTAAAAATAAGTAGTCGCGAAAGCTTAAGGTAGCCCTACTAAAAAAGCTTACTAAACGACGCTGTGTAATAGTGGTACGTGCGCTTTTACTGCCTGGTGCGCCATTGTTTAACGATACGAAGTTAGGATCCAAAAAATTCTCTACATAACCAGCATCCACGTTACTTTTTGCATCCTGCAGTGAGTTACCTAAAGTTGCATCAATGGTAAAATCTTTGGTAATTTTTTGAGCTTTCAGGTTAATCAAATTCTGCATGTTAAAGTTGCGGGTAATATCATTGGCTACGTCCAACGTACCGCCGCGAGAAAAACCTACAGAACTTTCAGGATGACGTAACAAAACATTTTGGCTTACATAAGCATCAATACCTATGCGTGTTTGAATGTCTAACCATTTAGCTGGCGTAACCGTTAGTCCAATATTTGATAATACGTGATTGGTTTTTGAACTGTTGACGTTCTTATTTACACTGAAGTACGGATTGTCTAATTCAGATGTACCTAATGTCGAAATCAGACCTAATGTACGGCGTGTACCGGAAGGGTTTAGGTAGTTTTGTGCATCATCAGTACGTGGCCATGTAAGCAAAGAAATTAGTGGCCCTGCATTACCTTTAAACGGCATATTAGCGTTCGAATAGTCGTAAGACATAGATAGGTCGGCTTTTAACCATTTATTCACCGTGCCTTGAGACGATCCTGTGATGTTCAACCTATCATAAGCCGAATTAGGAACTACACCGTTTTGATTAGTGTAAGATGACGCAACACGATAATTCATCTTATCAGTACCGCCTGAGATAGCAACGTTATGTTTTTGGGTGAAACCGGTTTGAAAGAAATTACCAATATTGTCGTAAAACTTGGTACCTGCCGGATACGCCGGACCAAAATACTGATAGCCTCCCGAGCTCAAGGATGTTAAAACGTTTCCGGAACCATTAGTGCCTATTCCGTAGATCTCTTGTATTTCGGGCTGTTTACGCAATACCTCCATCCGGAAGCTGTTGCTGTATTCGATACGACTTTCGCCGTTTTTACCACGTTTGGTAGTAATTACGATAGCACCGTTACCGGCATCAATACCGTAAAGGGCAGCTGCTTCCGGACCCTTTAAAACCACCAGACTTTCAATATCTTCAGGGTTGATGTCTGATGCCCGGTTAGGAAAATCCACACCCCTGTTACTAAACGGCGATGCAGCTCCTGGTGCATCAGAGACGAACACGTTTGAACTTAGCGTTTTGTTATCAATGGGTAAACCATCTACTACAAACAAAGGCTGGTTGCTTCCGCTGATAGAACTTACACCACGAATTGTGATTGAAGTAGAAGCGCCGGGTACACCCGATGAACTGGTTACTTCAACACCTGCAACGCGGCCTTGCAAAGCGTTGATAAAGTTTTCGCGCTGGGTACCGGCAATATCAGTACCCTTTACCGTTTGTTGCGATGTACCTAAAGAACGGCGTTTGGCCTGCAAGCCCAATGCGGTTATCTCGACAGCATCCAAACTGCGGGCTTGTTCTGATAAGGCAACGCTGATGGTATTATCGTTACCCACGGTACGCTCTTGCGAAACAAAACCCACAAATGAGTAAACCAACACCTGCCCGGATGTGGCCTTAATTGAATAACTGCCGGTGGCGTCCGTTTGCGTGCCGGTGGTGCTGCCTTTTATCTTGACGGTGACGCCGGGCAGCGGTGAGTTATCGCCGGTGGCGGTTACCTTACCGGTGATGACCGTTTGAGCCATGGCATGCCACACTCCCAAACATTGCACCAAGAAAAATAAGAGTAATAGTTTCTTCATACTTTAATTGTTAATTTGATTTGCATTGTTTCTGTCGTATATAGTTGTTTGTTTAGTTTAACTCTTATTAAAAATAAAGAAAAAAGCGTTGCCCCAGCGACCTAAACGCAGTTTTTGCACACCGGTTGGCTAACCTCGTGCTTTACTCCAATAAATTTAAATCCTTGATAATCAACGCACCGAACGTGCTTTGTTGTTCAATTGTCCCTTGCCCGCAGCATCCTGCAAACTTTTAGCAATATATGTAAATGGTTAACTAAATGTCAAGTTTTTATCTCGAACTATCTTCGTAAAATTATAATTACACGTAAAACGTTTTAGTGGTTACACGTTCATAAGTCACTTGCTTATAGATTTTTAACGGATATTGTCTTAGGCAATGTCTGGTGCATACTCGCTGGCTTTAATAAATACTTTAAACCACGTGCTAAAAGAATGCACTGATAACAAACTTTTGCTTCAACTAAGAATAGTTGGCTTTAAAAATTACAATTGGCAGCTGGAGTTAAGTTTTCTTTTGATCTGGTGAGTGTGGTTTTTGATCTCTTAACAGTAAGCTTCCAAATGCTATCGTAGTCGTTATCCGGCCATTTGAGTGATTTTGCTTTGGCGCCTAAGGCTGTAGCAATGTCTGCAATGTTATTATGCTCCCATACTATTAAAATAGTTCCCGAACGCTTAAGTATATTTTTTGCCAGCGCAGCTGTTTGTTTTACTTCGTATTTGCTGTTTACCGTTAAGTTGTACTTCACAGCCAATGGCCAAATAGTTTGCATCATGCGGCCGCTTTTAGTGGCCTTCCCTACCGAAGGAGCCGGCACATAAGCGTAATTGGGTACACCAAATTGTTTAACTAATACCGCTGGCAATTGCATTGCCCGGTTTAACCCCTGGCAAGACAAATTGTCTCCCTTTTCCGGCTTTTCAGCATGCCGGATGATTATAACAGTTAGAGGTGTTTGAGCGCAAGATCGAGGTGTGATAAGAAAACCACTTACTATGGTAAACACGGCTATGTATATTGATTTTAAGGAGTTCATAACTAAATTTTGTTATTTGGCAACTGTACTTTGTAGGTAGCAGGTTTTGAAATATAACCGGCACGCACTTCAAAAATTAACCTCGCTTTAAGAACAAAGTTTTATTTACACCGATCCTCCTTCTATGCAAGTGATTAATGACAGTGACATTCATTTGATTTGTATATTTTTCGGGCATAGCTAAAATAATACTTAGCTTTAACCACAGCTCTTAACAATCACATTTTAGCCGATGCTTATTTCAAGTCAAACCCAGACATTTTTCAAACTATGGTTTAGACAATCAATCGTTGCTTGCACCATATTGTGCTTTTGTTCTTGTTCGTCGGTACTGCAAAGCTCCAAAATTAACGCTTTGCGTAACGATTATTGCGCCCCGAGTTTGAATTACAGAATCGATAGTATTGAACAGAAATCAACCTTTAAAAGTGAGAGCGTCGCAAAAAGACTTGACAAGCACGACTATACGTTAGCAGCCCACGTAGGACTGGTAGAACTACTGGACCAGTACCTGAAAAGCCAAAGCGCAGAGGATAAATTAATAGCGAGACAAAAAATTACTGAAAAAATTTTACTCTTTAATACCGAAGTGGAAGCTGTAGTGGCCGAACTGGATTGTAACGGAGAACGCTACGACCAGCTGGCGAGATTTTTAGACGCCCGCAACAGCAAGATCAACACCCGCTTAAATGTGGCTTCTATTGTGACAGGTGCTGCCTTGACTATCTCGACCGCTATCATTAAAAACAACAGCGTAAATAAGACGATCAACATTAGCGGTGGCGTGGTTGGCGCGGGTTTGGGTTTTATGCTCCTGAACCCAAAGGGCAAAAAAGTAAAATTACAAACTCGCAGGAGCCTGCTCGACAATGTGTGGCGAGAATCAAACAGCGATCATGCCTTCCCGACATCGCTTTGGCGTGTGCTCAACGAAAAATCATTCAGCAACGAAGGCAAACAGTCGCTGATACAGACACTTAAGAAACGGTGGCTGACTTTTGTGTTCGACGACAAACTAAACCAAGAAGATGAACAACGCTTTTTTGGCATAAACGGTTACTTTTCCGAAGAAGACATTCATAATCTGGCCGATATGCATAATCAGCTACAGGCCAGCGTACGCACTGTACAACAAGACATGCGCAGCCTAACTTCAGCCATCAACCGCCTCTAATTCATTTTCAATTATTTAATTTCGGGTAATTGATCTAATCCAGATCATAAATTTCACACTCACTCACTTATTCACTTTTGGCAAAATTAAAAGTCCTTCTTCCTCGTTACCTAAAGCTTCGTATTGTCCGTTTAAATAAAAGTAACCGGCTAAAGCCGCGGTCAAAGCATCAATTTCGTCGTGGCTGGCATTGATATAATTGCCTTGGATGCCTAAATCTACCAGTCCTTCCACTAAATTAGCCAAGCCCTTTTGCTTGCGGGGCAAACCTAAAATATCCTGCGTTCCACCCGGAAAGCATTCAATCACCTCAAAACCCATTAGCCTGAATTCTTCGGCGAGTAACATGCCTCGCAGTGTTAGCTGCTGCATGCTGCGAATCAATGTAGGATAAGATCGGATGCCACGCTTGAGCATTTGCCGTTCGCATAAACGGGAAATACCAAAAATGTGCCTACCGGGGTCATCATCATAAACAGATATTCGACCTTTGGGTAGTGATAAGGGTGAATCGAGTGCTATTACTGCCGGTTTAGCGGCCGCTGTGGCAGCCATCAAATCCGCATTACTTTTTATACGTTGGGTTCTTACCATACCCTTTTGCAACACCGCCCAACCCGAAGCTTTTTTCTCTGACCCGGTAAGGTCGATGCCTACCACAGGTGATGAGGTGTTTAGTATATCAGTTATAGAAGTTTTAAGAGAAATCAACGGAACAGAATAATTTTATAGTGCGGTCGCAGATAAGAGGCCTTTGATATAAGTTAGTTTTAAGAGCTATTGTAACTTCAATTACCCTATTTAAAAGCCCGACAATGCCTCGTCCATTAATTTAATGCGCTCGTCTACCGTTGTATCTCCATCGATTTCCAAAACCGGGCACTCCAGATTACTCAACCAGTGACGATGAACGTTCAACGTTCGCCCATTGGTGGTATTGTCATCATAACCGCTCGCCCATGCTAAAAACTGCTGATACAACGCTGCTCGTTCCGGATCATCAAAAATCGCAGAGCCGTAGCGCTCCATTTCCCGATCTTTTAAACGCTGA
>CAJYJH010000103.1 GCA_913775265.1 uncultured Mucilaginibacter sp.
TTAAAAACTGGAATTTTCAGAGTGACATACCTAAACTTTACTCTGAATATGAGGCGCGGATACCGGCTTTTTTTAATTTTAAAGCGTCACTAACCGGTGGTGTCAAATTAAGTAAAAACACTGGTGATATTGACCGGGACTGCTTCAGCGTGAGAGGCAATAAATGCGATTGTTCAAAACTCGTTTATGCTATGGCCGATATACCTGCCTTTATTGAGGAAGATTATATGACGGCTCCGAAAAACTTTATGTCGGCTATCAATTTTGAACTTAACGATTACACTGACCCTTATGATGGTACCAAACACGTCAAAACGCAAACGTGGGACGATATAGACCGAAGCTTAAAGCAAAGCCAGGAGTTCGGCATCCAGTTAAAAAAAACCAGTTTACTAAAAGACAAAATTGCCCCCGTTATAGCCGGTATGACCGGTGAACTGGCCAAAGCTCAGGCTATTTATGCGTTTATGCAACGCTCAGTTAAGCATAACCAATTCATTGGCATTTATTCAGATAATGGCATCCGCAAAATGTTTGATACTCATAGCGGCAGCACTGCAGATATAAATCTGGGTTTGGTAGTAGCACTAAATGCTGCCGGTATAAATGCCGAAGCAGTTCTGCTGGCTACCCGTAACCATGGTTTAATCAATAAGTTATACCCGGTAGTAAGTGATTTTAATTACGTTATAGCAAAGGCTAATATCGGCAACAAATCTTACCTGCTTGATGCTACCGATAACATGCTCCCCTTTGGCTTGCTGCCCGAGCATTGCCTTAACGATCAGGGCCGGGTGATGAGCCTTAATAAACCATCATACTGGATTGACCTTACGGCCGATCAGAAGTTGGGGAAAACCATGATACTTGATTTGACGCTGCAAACAACAGGCAAATTAACGGGTAAGTTAACCGAGCTATCAATGGGTTATGAAGCTTTACGTAAGCGCCGAGCCATTAAAGAATTTAACAGTGTTGAAGAGTATGTAGAAAACCGCGATGAAAAGCTCCCTAAAGTGAAGTTTTTAAAATCGGATATCAAAAACCTGGATACCTTAGACAAAGCCTTATTAGAAGTGTACGACGTGGAAATGGACTACTACGACAGTATGAACAACAGTCGAATAGCGTTTAACCCATACCTGTTTAATCACATTACCGAAAACCCTTTTAAACTGGCCGACCGCACTTATCCGGTAGACTGGGGTGCCGCTACCGATACCCGTGTTATACTTACGCTGCATTTACCCCAAGGTTACACCGTTGAAACGCCGCCTGCGGCTGTAAGCATATCACTGCCTAACCAGGGTGGAAACTTTATAACGGAGTTTGCACCGCATGATGATGCGTTTACCTTTTCGCATATTATGCGCCTGAACAAACCCATCTACTATGCTGAAGAATACCCTTACCTAAAAGAGTTGTTTAATAGAGTGATACAAACTGAAAAAACTGATATCATCCTGAAGAAAAAATCATGATCCGCGTTTTTTTACTGGCCTGCCTTAACCTTATGGTATTGGGTGCAACCGGCCAAATCTCATACCCTGTTGCTGATATTCCTAAAAGCCTTCTCCCGTATGCCAGTGCAATAGTGCGTAACATGGAGACGGTTACGGAGGTAAGAGACATTAATACGACTGTAAGCCATCATAAAATGGTGGTTACCATACTTAATAAAAACGGGGAAGACAATGCCGACATAGTGGTATGGTATGACAAAGGACGCCGTATTAAACTTATAAGAGGTTCGGTTTACGATGAGTTTGGCAAACCAATTACTAAATTCGCCGAAAAAAATTTCTTGGATTTCAGTGCCGGTGATGGCTTCTCGATGTTTGTTGATACCCGTTTAAAACACTACAAACCACCGGTATTAACCTACCCTTACACGCTCGAATATGAGTATGAAGTACAATCGCGCCAGACCTTAACTTTTGAAGATTGGAACCCAAATGGTGGTACCGGAACAGCCGTGCAGCACAGCGTTCACAAATTTATCTGTCCGCCCGACTTTGCCATCAGGTATAAGGAAATGAATTATGCCGGCAAGGTAGATATCGGAACTACACCGACCGGCCAAAAAGTATACACCTGGGAAGCCAGTAACTTGCTTGCCTTGCGTAACGAGCCGTTTAGCCCCCGGCCCGACACTTATGAAACGGTTGTTAAAATCGTACCAGAAAAATTTATGTACGAGGGTTATAGTGGCTCGTTTACCAACTGGAACGATTTAGGTAAGTGGATTTACGATAAATTATTGACCGGTCGCTCATCATTACCACCTACAACCATTGCCGAAATGCACAACCTTACGGATACTATAAAGGACGTAAAAATGAAGGCAAAGGCAATTTACGAGTATATGCAGCGTAAAAGCCGCTACGTAAGCATACAGGTAGGTATCGGTGGCTTTCAGCCGTTTAGTGCAACCGAGGTAGACAACCTGAGTTATGGCGACTGCAAAGGGTTAGTGAATTACACGCAAGCACTCTTAAAGGCGGTAAACATTGACTCGTACTATTGCGTGGTAAACGCCGGTAACATGAAGCAAAGCTTGTTCACTGATTTTGCCAGCATGAGCCAGGCCAATCATATCATATTATGCTTACCGCTTAAAGGCGACACTACCTGGATGGAATGCACCAGCAAAGACATTCCGTTTGGATACCTGGGCAAGTTTACTGACGACAGATGGGTGCTGGCATGTACCAACAATGGCGGTAAATTACTCCATACGCCCATATATTCTACTGCCGACAGCAAGAGAATACGTAAGGTTAATGTTACGCTTAAAGATGACGGAGAACTGGTTGGAAATATGACTACGACCTTTGAAGGCTGGCAGTATGAAAATCGTCCTAATACTCCGGGCGAAACGAGCGATGAGATCAAAAATGCTAAAGAGCGTTATGCCATAAATAACCTGGAGATTGAAAAATTATTGCTGAAACCAGAAAAAAAGCAGCAGCCGGTCAATCATGAAGAGTTGCAATTTAGTGCACGCGATTATGCAGCTTCATCAGCGGGACGGTTATTTTTTGTGGCAAATCTGGCTAACCGCTATACCTCCGTTCCGCGTGAAGTTCGTAACCGCACAACCGATGTTTATATTAACCGTGGATATACAGATGTAGACGAAGTTGTTTATAAAATTCCTTCCGGTTATCGTTTAGACAGCACACCGTTAATGGTAAATATTCAGAAACCATTCGGAAATTTTACAGCTACGGCGATACTTAATGATAAAAATCAAGTAATTTACAAGCGGAAACTCGAAATAAAAGATGGCACTTATGCGAAGTCGGCCTACGAAGACATTGTAAACTTTTATCAAAGCGTGGCCGATGCTGATGCTTACAAAGTTGCGCTAATAAAAAATTAACTAAAGAAAACTATGCCAAGTACGATGCCGATAATCATGATAACATACAGCAAAATCTCGTTACCGGCAAATTGCTTGTATTTGGTCCAGAAAGAGTAATCTTCTTGAGGCTTGTTCATGATGCCGGCAAAGATACAGCTTAAGCCCGGAAAGAAAAACGACATCAAAAAAAACCGAAAATTAAAAACCCTGCGTGCATCGCATACACGCAGGGTTTAAAACAACAATACAATAATTATTTAACCTCTGCCAAGGGCACAAATTTCATGGAAACGGAATTTACACAGTGGCGGGTGTTTTTAGCGGTAAAACGTTCACCTAAAAATACGTGACCTAAATGTGCGCCGCAGTTACTGCATAAAATTTCGATCCGCCGGCCGTCGGCATCGGTTTCGCGGTGCACGGCACCTGGTATCTCATCGTCAAAACTTGGCCAGCCGCAAAAGGATTCAAACTTATCTTCGCTCCTGTACAGCGGTGCATCGCAACGGCGACACACATACACGCCTTGGGCTTTATTATTCAGCAGCTCGCCGGTAAACGGCCGCTCTGTGCCCTTGTATAAAATAACTCTTTCTTCTTCGGGCGTTAAGTCGTTATATTTTTTCTGATCTGACATATATCTCGTTTCACCGATAAATGGTAATATTAACAATATACGCATTAAACGCCGCTTGGTTTTCAAGCCAAAAGTATTGACGTAAAATTGACCGAGTCATCACTACAACTGATCAGTTATCGCTGTTTTAAGCATTCTGTTAAAATGACTTTTGCGCCGTAGGCCGAACTACCAGCTCATTTACATCTACATCTTCAGGTTGCTCAATAGCGAAGGCAACAGCCCTAGCAATAGCTTCGGCAGGTAATGTGTTTAAACGAAACTGTTCAATTGCTGCTTTTCTCAGCTCCGGATCAGAAATACCGTTGGCCAGTTCAGATTCTGTAGCTCCGGGCGCTACAACAGTCACCCGTATTTTATCGCTTACTTCCTGGCGCAGGCCGTCACTCAGCGCGCGCACAGCAAACTTGGTGGCGCTGTAAACCGACGATGTTGGCCCTACCCAACGGTCGCCCACGGATGTAATGTTTATAAACTGCCCGCTGTTTTTAGCTTCGAAATGAGGTAAGGCGGCGGCAATGCCGTGCAGTACACCTTTAATGTTCACATCAACCATTTGGTGCCATTCGTTGAGTTTGTACTGGTTGAGCATAGATAGCGGCATCACGCCGGCGTTGTTTACCATTACATCAATACTGCCATAAGTTTGTATGGCAAAATCTGCGAAAGCTTTAAAATTATCGACGTTAGTTACGTCGAGGCTAAACGTGGCTGCCGATCCGCCGTTAGTTTCGATTTCTTGTTTGATGGTTTCAAGCCGGTCGATACGGCGGGCTCCCAACACCACTTTGGCCCCTTTGGCGGCCAGATGCCGGGCTATGGCTTCGCCAATGCCACTGCTGGCACCGCTTATTAACACTACTTTGTTTTGGATTGATAAACTTTGATTTGTTGCGTTCATGGTTATGCTTATTTATTGATACAAAGGTATCACCGCATGTTACATGCTAATTGCCCGCATCAAAGCAATCATTGCAAAAAACAAAGTTCACTCAGCAAGCAATCAATTTTTAAGCATTTTGCGTTGTACATTTACAGATAAATAAGCAAATTGATGAATGAGATAGAAACCCTTGAAGACTTTTACAGCATTAAATTCTCAGACCGACCGGCTTCGCGTCAACAAGGGATCGGCGATTTTAATGTATTTAAACTGGAGGACGTCATCCACGCCGGTGGCCGCGTTGCTGTAAAGTACACCCGGCGCGACTTTTACAAAATATGCCTAAGCACCGGAGCCAATCTTTTTCATTATGCCGACAAAACCGTAAGAGTTGACGGCACCTCATTGTTATTTTTCAACCCGCAAACGCCTTATAAATGGGAGCCTCTATCAGACGATAACGCCGGTTTTTTTTGCATTTTTAAAGAAGCCTTTTTTTCGGAAAAATTACGGACCAGCTTGGCAACGCTACCGGTATTCTCCGCTAATGGAAAGCCATTTTACTGTTTAGATGATAGCCAGGGGACGTTTGTAGCTGATACTTTTAAGAAGATGATTGCAGAAATGCACAGCGATTTTAAGTATAAACAGGATTTATTGCTGAGCTACGTTACCGAACTGGTATATTTTGCACTGAAACTCCAACCGTCCGAAGAACTCCACCAAGCGCCTGATGCCCGCTCACGGATCACCAATTTATTTATTGATTTACTTGACCGGCAGTTTCCTGTCAGCTCGGCTCAAGACCGGCTACTGCTGCGCTCTCCGAAAGATTACGCGCAACATTTGTATTTGCACGTTAACTACCTTAATGATGCCGTTAAAACCACCACCGGCAAAACTACCAGTAAACTAATTGCCGAACGTGTAACTACCGAGGCCAAGATCATGCTTAAACATACCGACTGGAACGTAGCCGAAGTAGGTTACGCCTTAGGTTTTGAAGACGCAGCACATTTTAATAATTTTTTCAAGAAGAATGCGGATATATCGCCGGCGAGGTTTAGGGCGCAGGAGACTGCTTTGGTAGGATGAATTACTAATTAATGAAATTCATCAACAACATATACAGTTGCTGATGAATTTTAAATGTCTTCACTAAATTTCAATAAAGCTGCCCGGCTCTATTAACTGATGAAACTTAATCTGCTGCTTTTCAAAATGAGCGGCGTAATTGGCATATCTTGATTTAATAAAAAACGTTTTGGCAAAACCATCGTGTACCGGTAAAATTTGCTTAGGTTGTAGTCTGTCGGCAAAGTCGGCTACTTTTAACTCGGTAGTAAAAGGCGCCATCACCGGTAGCAGTAATAGCTCAATATCTTTATAAATCAGCAGCTTTTCTTCAAAGGAGTCAACCGGATGCAGTATACGGTCATCAATAATTAAAGCTGTCATTTCGGGAGCCAGGCTGTCCAACAATGGTTCGTGTTTTACACTGATGGCTTCAATTTTAAAAGGGCCAATTTTAATAGCGCCTTCATTCAATAAAACAGCGTTTATACCGGCTTTCTCTAAATCTTGCAATACTTGATTATTGGCATAAACTTCAGCTTGGCTTATTGCCAAAATCTTCTTGAGGCGATCAATATCTAAGTGGTCGGGATGATTATGTGTGATAATAATGGCCGATACATCGCTAAACATTTCAGGTGTAATCATCCCTTCGACAAAACTGAACATACCTGGATCAACTAACAGCTTAAAACCCTGTTTTTCGAACACTAAACACGAATGCAAAAACTTAGATATTTTCATAACAGTTGAAGTTTTTGCTTTAGCAACAGCAAGGCTTTGGTTATGTTTTTGTCCGACGTTTGTAATGGATCATATTGCATTTTACAAAAACGCTACGCAAGCAGTTGAACTTAGCAATATATATGACAAAATTTGACCAAGCTAGTATCTTGAGAATTGCGCGGATCGAATGGCTTGCTTAATAAGAGGGTAATAAATTACAACAATGATAGCATACAAAAAATGTGTACATGGTTAATTTAAGATAGGCAAATTGGCCGTGTGTGGTTTCTATCAGCGCAACCCCGGCAGCAAATACCAGATGAGCAGTCCACTTATCAATACCATACCCAGAGTTAGAACAAATGATAGCAGGTTGCTCGGCCGATACACTTTATGCAGCAGTTGCTGTTCTGTACGCCTGTACTGCAAGTAAGCCAATACCGCAAGGATGGCTCCAACCGCAACCAGTATTACACCAATGGCTGATGAAAAGCCTTTGCTTACAATAGCTGCCTTCTCGCCCAGTGCAAATGATATCTGCTTCACAAACAGAGAAAACTTTACCACCACAAATCCAAACCCCATTAACGCAATGCTCGTGCGGATCCATGCCAAAAAGGTACGTTCGTTAGCAAGATGATCGCTCGCGTTGGCCTGCTGTTTGGGTTGATCGGTATCACTGTTCATTAAGGGTAGATTTTAGATATCAATGTAGCCGTTAACAATAAAAATCAAGATGTAGTTTTAACATACATTTGCCAGATTGTTTGCGGATGAAGTCACAATTTGTTTGAAAGTGCCGACGACAAGTTATAAATTGCTTAAAAAAACCTTTATCATGAAAATAATCACCTTACTTAACATCACACTTGTTATATACAGCCTGATTTTGTTAGGTTGCATTACACTCATAGCCTTTAACCCTTTAAAAAATGAGTTTGGCAGACTTGCATTGCCTTTACTAATGTTTGTGCTGATGTTTTACGTTCGAACCTTACATTTGAAAAGAAACAAAGCACCTAAAGTTTAAATTGAAAAAACTCACCTGATTTTTGATAAATACTAATCATTTCGCAGAGTTTTTACGGGATTGCTCAAAGCAGCTTTAACAGCCTGAAAGCTCAGCGTGCTTAAAGCAATAAGCAACGAAGCTGCGGCTGCGGCAATAGGTACCCACCAGTGTATAGTAGTGCGATAGGCAAAACCCTGCAACCAGGATTGCATACTGAGCCAAGCTACAGGTATGGCTATTAAAGACGCTATCATAATTAATTTCATAAAATCGGCGCACAGCATAGCTGTTACACCAGCTACCGACGCACCAAGCACCTTGCGGATGCCTATTTCGCGCGAACGTTGCTCGGCGGCGTAAGTAATTAAGCCGAACAACCCAAGACAGGCTATTACCACAGCAAAGCCCGCAAATGTTGTGAAGATGCGGCCGGTGCGTTGGTCGGCCTCATAAAGTTTGTTAAAGTCATCGTCCATAAAAGAATAGCTAAACGGCTGACCAGCCATTGCACTATTGGCAGCATGATACCGGTTTTCTATCTGTTGCAACAAACCAATCAAATTGAGTGATTTAACCCGAAACGCAAACCGGCTGCCCCCATCAGACAAACTAAAAACTACCGGCTGAACTGCGCGCCGCATAGAGCCTGCATTAAAATCCTTTACCACGCCTATTATGGTGCGTCCGCTTGTTTTGCCGCCAAAACTTTGATATAATTTTTGTTGCAGCGGGTGGCTCAGCCCCAGCATACGGGCGGCCGTTTCGTTTATTAAAACGGCATTGGTATCAGTAAGCATCCGGGCAGAGAAATCCCGCCCTTGTGCCAGTTGTATCCCAAGCGTAGCAAGGTATTCTGTATCAATTTGCCAGTCACCAAACACAAAGGATTTGCTGGCGGCTATAGTTGCGTCTTTAGAGTAAGCATTGGTAGACCATTCAATTTCTTTGGAAGTAGGCAAAGTAGATGCCCTCGTAGCAGCTACAACGCCAGGTAATTGCAACACATCATTTTTAAACGCGGCTGCCCCCTGCCCCAACGCATAGGCGTTATTAACAACCAATACCTGCTCGCGGTTATAACCAGCATCTCTGCTACGGATATAGTTTAACTGATTGTAAATGACAGCAGTACAAATCATCAAAATGATGGCCGTTGCAAACTGAAATACCACCAACCCATTACGCAGCCAGCTCCGTTTAAAACCCGAAGCCATGCGCCCCTTAAGCACCTTTACCGGATCAAAAGCCGACAAATAAAATGCCGGATACATCCCTGCTATGATCCCGATGACTGTAGTGATGGATAAAAGAATACTGAACGGCAGTGGATCAATTAAAGGAAATAAAGATATTGCCTTGCCCGATAGGGCATTAAAGTAGGGTAAAAATAGCCAAGCCAGCAACAATGCTCCTATTAAGGCCAGCAAGCTGGTTAACACGGATTCGGCCAGAAACTGCGTCACTAAAGTTACTTTATCCGAGCCAAGCACCTTGCGCACGCCAACCTCTTTGGCTCTGCCTGCAGAGCGGGCAGTTGACAGGTTTACAAAATTGACACAAGCTAACATCAATATGAATACAGCGATAATAGTGAATGTGTATACATACAAAATATTCCCGGCGGGCTCATACTCATTTTGAAAATCGGAATGCAGATGAATGGAAGTTAGCGGGATGGCGGTGTAGCGCAGGTAGTCGCCTTTTTTTGCCATTTCGCTAAAATTGCTGTGAAAAGCGCTTTGTACCTGGGGTTCGGCATAAGTTCGCGCCATCTGTTGTAGGTAATTATTGAGGCTGGCTATGCTGGTACCGGGTTGCGCTAACACATAAGTATCGTAATTATTGCTTAACCAAAAATCTGCCTCAGTGTCGCGTATGCTCGACATCGACCTTAAAAAGTCGAAGTGTATATGCGCTTGCCTGGGCATGTCTTTAATGATGCCGGTAATTTTGTAGTCGTCAGTATTGTTTAAGCGCATAGTTTTACCCAACACCTCAACACTTTTAAAATACTTCAAAGCTACAGATTGCGAGATCACCAACGAATTAGGCTCTGCCAATGCGCTTTTAGCATCACCATACATCAGGTTTAAACTAAACACTTTAAATATAGCCGGATCTGCCAGATAAGCGTTATGCTCACTTAGAGTTTCATTACCTTTACGTACCAGTAATCCGTTGTCGCCAAAAGTGCGTAAACGGGTCACTTGTTCTATGCCCTCGTAGCTTTTCAACACGCCGGCCATAGCAGCTGGTGTCTGGCGCATTTTCATCTCTGCGCCGTTTAGGTGCACTGTGGTATTGATACGATAAATCTGCTCAGCCTTTGTGTTGTATCGGTCGTAGCTCAATTCGTCCATCACAAACAAACAGATGAGCAGACAGGTGGCCAACCCTACGGCTAATCCGAATACATTAATAGTAAAATAGCCCCTATTTTTCAGAATATTCCGTAAAGCGGTTTTGAGTTGATTTTTGAACATAGCAACTTCGTATTTGTCAATCTGCCAAAAAGCCTACAAAACTGTTCCGATAATATAAGTATCATTTTCACAGTATGTTATACAAAATATAGTCAGACAGATTGTAACGTAAGCGAACAGTAGATGTTCTGCAACGAACTATCACTTAACTTTTAAGCAGCTAAGGCAAATAGTGGATGTTTAAACAAGACTCATGGCTTATCACGTTTATGCTCATCACTAAACTTTACCTGTATAGCCTTAGCCCCATCGTTTGTGTGAGAATAAGATTTTGGGATGTTTATATCATGACCGTCGCGCAGCGCATAAAAATGGGGCGACATCAATTCAATACCGGCTTCATTAAAAACATCCTGCACGTTCTCAAACAATTTAGAATAAATTACTGCCTGCCGGTTTGGCTGCTTGGTGTAGGCGTTTAGTTGATAGGTAATATAGTAATCATCTAAACTTAATTGCAGCACAAACGGCGGAGGGTCTTTTTCTACCATCTCGGTACGGTCGGCAGCCATGGTGAGCAACTTGTACACACTGCGCCATTCAATGTCGTAGCCTACAGTAACAGTGGTGTACAAGATAAGCCCTTTTTCGGGGGCGTCGCTACTGTAATTTACCGTATGACTATTCATCACCGTAGAATTGGGGATGGAAATGATTTCGTTTTTGGTGGTACGGATGCGGGTTACCAGCAAAGAGCGCTCAATAATGTCGCCGCTCACCTCTCCTATTTTTACCCTGTCGCCTTTATGAAAAGCCCTCATGTACGTCAGCACCAGCCCGGCCACTACATTGCTCAACGCACCAGCCGACCCGAACGTAAACAACACACCCACAAAAACGGAGACACCCTTAAAAATGGGTGAATCGGAGCCCGGCATATACGGAAATATCACGATAAGCATGAATGCCAAAATCAGCACCCTGATGATCTGGTAGGTTGGATTGGCCCAGTCAGGGTAGAAACCCGGCAAGCTGAGTGCCCCGCGTTCAATCTCGTTTTTAAAAAACCTGAAAATGCGCAACACATACCTAAAAACCAGCACCAGCACCACAATGGTAAAAAAGTTGGGTAGGTAATTCCATACCGAAGCCAGTATCCGTTTAACCGGCGTAGTAATGTAGCTCAACAATACCTGCGAGAAATTTTGCGTCCATGGGAAGATACCAAACAGCACTGGTAAGGCTAAGTAAACAGCTACTAATATTACTACCCACTTAAAAAAGGTAAGCGCCGAAATGATGAAAGCAGCTTCCTGCTTACCATCCATCAACTCATAAGTTCGAATGTAAACACCTTTGATCCAACTACCTGTAAGTGAATCTACCCAGCGTTCTATCTTGCTAAAGACCCTGTTTATTAAATAAATAACCAGTACCAAAACGCCTATAACTAACAAGGCCAACCCGGCTTCTTTAAGCAATGTGCGCCAGCTGGTCTGCTGTTTGTAATTAATCACCGCTTTGCTAATCGCAGTTTTATATCGCCGGGCCAACATTTCGCGCGACTCGTTCATCCACATCGCATCCTGCTCGGACACAGCGATGATCAAGTCTCCTTTGTACACAATATCGGTGGTACTCTCGGACGGAATAATTTGTAGGGAGTCGGGCGAGAAGCGGTAATCATCATGTAATTTCCTGATGCGGGTTACCACGGCATCGGCACGTTCGCCGGCGGTAAAGCTTCCTTGCTTACTGTAAATTAGAAACAGTGTATCTAAAAATGGTTTTACCGGGAAACCTTTTACAATATTACGAAGCGAGTCTACTCTCCGACGCTGTCGTGATAGTCGTACTGAGTCGGCCGAACGCAAGGCAGCCAGCTCTTTAACTAAGGCATCCTTTTTTTGATTGTTGCTGGATTGAAGCGTCCTCAGCTGTAATTGCAATTGCTGCTCACGAACAGAATCGGCCAGGTGGGCATTTCTTAATCGTTGCAGCTCAACCGACTGCTGATCTAAAGCTGCGTTACGAAACGAATCAACCTGTTCATTAGCACTGTCGGGCTGTTGGGCATAGAGCGGCAAGGTTGAAATGATAAACAGTAAACAGTACAGGAGTATCGGACGCATACAGGTAAATCAAAAAAAGGCGAAAGTTTGTTTCAACAGAGTTAATTATAAATCATCTGGTTGATTTGCCGCCATTAGCTACGTGACTAATTTTTAGCGTGTAGGCCACTGCTTCTGCCGGCGGTGTTGCACCATTTAAATCTATTACGATATCTTTTTTATCTCTATTCCAGGTTAAAGGCTTTGCTTGCCCAAGTAACGTAATTACCGTGTTCTTTTGCACTGGTACATCTTGAAGCACAAACTTGTCTTTAGGTAATTGCGGCAATATGGCATAAAGCGTGTTATTTTTATGAGTAAAAAACGCCTGCTTAACGGCATAGCCGGCATCGGGCATAACGGTTTGCTTAAGGATAAAATTGCCAGACACACCACCTTCTGTTACCGGTTTGGTATCGCGCTTCCCGGCCGACCACTGGCTGGACACCTTCCAGCGGTGGGTACCGTAAATGGCCTCGCCGTTTGTTTTTAACCAGTCTCCTATTTGCAGTAAGCGCTCCTGCATTACGGGCGGTATTTTGCCACCGGCAGTTGGGCCGATATCCAGCAACAAGTTACCGCCGTTGCTTACAATATTGGCCAGCATTAAAATCAATGCCTGTGCTGAGTTGTAATCCTGCAGATCTTCGTTTTGGTTATAACCGAATGACTGCCCAATGCCCCGGCACTCTTCCCACGGATGGTTGGAGGCAAAATCGGCACCATACTCCGTAGTGTAAAAACCGCCATGACGTTTACGTATATCTTTGCCCCAGCGGTCGTTTACAATAAGGTCCGGGTTTTTAGTGTTGTTATATACCCAGGCTAATAATTCTTTGGATTTCCATTGCTCATCGGTCAGCTCCCACTCGCCATCGGCCCATAGAATATCCGGGTTATAACGTGTGACCAAATCTTTAGCTTGCGGCAAGAAATGCTCATTTACGAAACGGCTTTTGTCCTGCAGGTACATGGGGTTAAACCACTCAAACAATGAGTAGTAAAAGCCCATTTTAAGACCTGTACTTTTCACTGCTTTAAACAGATCGCCAGCCAAATCGCGTTTCGGACCAACAACAGTACTATTCCACGGGCGATTAAATGCTTTAGAAGCTTCGGCGCTTGGCCACATAGCAAAGCCGTCATGGTGTTTGGAGGTTAACACTACATACTTGGCGCCCGAGGCTTCAAATAACTTAGCCCATGCATCTGGTTCAAAATCTTCGGCCTTAAACATGTCGCCGAAACGGGTGTAAGTAAAATCTTTTCCGTAAACCTGCTCATGATGCTTTTTAAAGGCTGCGTACAAATCTGTTTGCTCCTTGTTGGCTTTGCCCTCCACCCAGTACTGGTACCACTCAGAATAATTTCCCTTGGATGCCCACGCCGGAACCGAATAAGGTCCCCAGTGAATAAATATGCCAAACTTAGCATCCGAAAACCACGCCGGCGCAGGGCGACTATCCAGCGAGGCCCAGGTTGCGTTGTATTGCTTTGGCTGAGCAAACAAAGACAAGAAAGCACCGAGAAAAATTAAGGTGATTAAATATTTCATAGGCTAAACGAAAAGATTGGGATAAGCAAGTTATCAAAATACACTAATGAAATCAAATATCTTGGGCATGCATCTCTATCAAGGCTTATACAACTACCAACTTTTTTAAGCATGGCGGTGTATAGAGTTAAACATTATGTGATAGTATATCTTTCTCCTCAAATGTTTAAATTTGAGTATGCAACCTGAATTTATCTTGCAAGGCAACGTCATGTGGATTTTCGATCACGAAATGGCACAAGTGGCAACCGGCTATAAAATGATGTCGGGCCTGAGCGGTATTGGTGGCCCGTTGCATAATCACCGCGGACTAATAGCGTTGAACAATTCTGAGCTTATTATTGAGGGCAACAGCGACGACGAGAATGACTTTTTGACTATACCGTTAGTTACCATTACTCAGCTTTATCATGGATATGACGAGGTATACGAAGCATACTCCGTAAAAAACGCCGGCTTGTTTTGGCAGCCGTTACGTATCGCTTTTCATGATATGTCAGGAAACATTCAAACGATTTACTTAATTATTGACTATTTCGGTATCGTCACTCAAAATAAAAAATGGTACTATGCCTTAACTGAATTGTTGAGTGAGGGTTGATGTCAAACAAATTCATGATTAGTCTTAAATCTCTGTATTCTTTTTTCTTGCCGGCGAAGTCGAAGCTAAAAATGAATAGCAGGTATACATTTACCTGTTATTGTTGTGGCGAAAGCTTTGACGAAATTCCTTTATGTTTTGGCAGCGAATATCCGGATTACTATTTCTCTGTTCCGCCTGACGAAAGAGAAAACCGCGTTGAGCTTAAAGAAAGCCTCTGCATAATCGACGATCACTATTTTCATCGAGGCCGCATCACCATACCGATCATCGATTATCATGAGGATTTGCTTTTCGACGTTTGGACCTCCATCAGCAAAGAAAATTTTGAGTTAAGGAGCCACTTATGGGACAACCCTGATCGAATACAGCAGCCACCTTATTTTGGATGGTTACAAACTTTAGTACCTACTTACGGCAACACCCTCAACATTAAAGCAATGGCCCAAGAAAGTAAAGTTGGATATATACCTGCTATAGAGGTCGTAGAGGAAAACCATCAAATAAGGCGAGATCAACAAAAAGGCATCTCCCTTGAAGAAGCAAAAGCGAAAGTGCAACAAATACTCAAAGACTTACATCAAAAATAATTTTATATAACCAACACCTTATATTTAAATTGAAACAGCGGATTGCAGCGATTTTTCGTTTTTCATAATTCGTTTAAAATCTTTTCACTCTTCAATCGTCTACTTTATTAACCCACCTGCTTTGGGCGACTATTTTATAATTAATGGCAAACCGACTCCCGCTAATCATTCTACTTTGGGTGTTTACTGATTTTTATTTTTTCCAGGCTGTTAAAACACTTAGCGGCTCCGCGATGTACTCCTGGCTTTACTGGCTGATTGACCTTTTGCTGATTGGATTTATGTTAGCCGCTATATTTGTTCGCAGAGGTTCGCGCGTTCAGCAATTATTGATTACCTGGCTGATGGGTTTGATGCTACTGGCCTTCGTGCCGCGCTTGTTCTCATTACCTATATTGCTGATCGAAGATTTAACCCGCCTGTTCAGAGGCTTCCCACCGCGATCCTACTGGGTAAGCGAGTTAACTGTGGCTATGGCATTAATTCTAAGCTTGATTGTATTGTTCGGTATTACCCTTGGCAAGCACTTTTACCGCATCAGGCGCGAAACTTTGTCATTTCCGGATTTACCTGAGGCATTTGATGGCTTCACCATTACTCAGATTACTGATGTGCACTCGGGCAGTTTTAGTAATGCAGCAGGAGTACAAAAAGGCTTGGATTTAATTAACGCGCAGCAAAGTGATGTGATTTTATTTACCGGCGATTTGGTAAACAACCAGGCTACTGAAATGGACCCGTGGATACCGGCGTTTGCCAAACTTAAAGCATCCATGGGCAAGTTTTCGGTACTCGGCAATCATGATTATGGCGATTACATCCGATGGGAATCTGCCGAGGCGAAGCGTGTTAACCTGGCCCGGCTCAAACAGGTGCACCAAGACATTGGCTTTCGATTGTTATTAGATGAAGCCATTGAACTACACAAAGACGGACAGAGTATTACTTTGTTAGGTGTAGAAAATTGGGGCAAAGGTGGCTTTCATAAATATGGAGACTTAGGCAAAGCTACAGCAAGCGTTGCTGAGGCAGCTTTCAAAATACTGTTATCGCACGACCCATCACATTGGGAAGGTGTGACACTGGATCATGACAAACATGTACATCTTACCCTATCCGGCCATACGCATGGTATGCAATTCGGTATAGAGTTGTTTGGTTTTAAATGGAGCCCTATCAAATATGTTTACAAGCAGTGGGCAGGACTTTACAAGCAAAAAGACCGTTTTTTATATGTAAACCGGGGTTTTGGATTTTTAGGTTTAAAAGGCCGCATTGGCATTTGGCCGGAGATTGCTGTAATTACTTTGAAAAGAAGTACGTAATTTTTATTTACAGGGTCTATTCAAAAGCTGTTAAATTTAGTTTCTCAATAAAGTTTGATGATTATAAATCCCTGCTTTTTAAGTTGTAAATTACAGGTTAGTTGGCACTTACCAGAAAATACCTTTTGCCTATACCATTTAGGTACGCCAGACTTTCTTTCTAAAAAACCGGATACTTTTTAGGGCTGAGGCTCGCTGTTTTGTTGTAAGCTTCAATAAATGTTATCGGGTTTTCTACCCTTTCTAAATTTGCAGACAGCATCCCGCCTTTTTTAATAACATTACCCATAAACCGGCCCGGAATGTGTCCGCCGTTTTTACCGAATGCATTGGCCAGCGCTGAAAAGCTGGTGTATGGCTGTAAGGCTAAGGCGTTATTATAAGCATGTGATAAAAGGCTGTCAAGTTTTTTTATCGACGCAACGGCAAGCGTTTCATCATTTGCTACCATCGCTGAAACTTCTTTATATAGCGGCGATCGTTTTTGCAGCAGCAACGGCTTATCAATCAAATCGGCAATGCCTTCTTCAGATATGATCTCTAAAAAGTACAGCAAGCTAAATTCAGCGGTATTGTAGTCGATGTTTGGTTTTAGATTTTGCTGAAAAGCTATAGATACCACCGCATGAAATGCCTCATGAGCTGCCAGCATTCCATATTTATATTGGTCAATACGGTATGGATTTAACAGGTCGTTAATCACAAACCCGCTGGAGCCGGTCGCCTCAGCACTTCCATAGCTTAAATAAAACAAAACCGGGAAGCTTTCTTCTTTTTGTAACCGTTTAGGTAAAAAGGGATAAAGTAAACGCTTAATACTATCCGCAACATTTAACCGCCGTAGACCGGCTGTGTAGTTCTCTAAAACTTTCAACTGCTGCTTATAAGCATAATGATATTGCTCACTTACTAATGCATTTGCCGGTGCAATATTTAAGGCAGAAGAAAACACTCATCGCATGTCTGTCTTCAAAGCAACGGTGTCAATCGCTTTACCGGCAATCAGCATTTGAAAAGCCGGCGTTTTAAAAAGGTATTGCCAAGGAATATTTTTCTCCGGCATCCATTTATTAAGCCCTTGGCCACTTCAAAGTATGCTTCGGCTCCGGTGACATCTATTTTAGAGTTTGGCTTTAGTTGTCCGAACGCCGCTTTGGTTATAACCATTAATAAAATGATTGGCTGACGATATTAGATAGCATAAGGTTTTGTTTGAACAGGATGGTAAGTTAGTCAGTTGACCGTTAAAAATTCTGTTTGAGTTTAACCTGTTTAAGTATTTTTTTACCTTTCGAGCAGCCGGCAATTCGATAGACTAATTAATTCATCAGCACCAATCAATTGTAATAGTATGAAACGGCCGGGCATTTGCTCAACTACCTAATCTTAAAAAGTTCCTGCCATTAGTGACTTGTTCGATTGAGTTCAATCTTTTATAAGTGATGTGGCTAAGTTTTTCGGGCTAATTGATGTCTAAAGCAAAAAAAGCCCCGCAATTTATTGCAGGGCTTCGATTTTGTGGGAGCTACTGGGTTCGAACCAGTGACCCTCTGCTTGTAAGGCAGATGCTCTGAACCAGCTGAGCTAAGCTCCCTTTTTCTCCCGGATTTGGCAACCCGTTCGTTCCGTTTGGGGATGCAAACATAGCAGTATGAATCAATTTTTCAAAAAAATATTTTACTTATTGCGATGCTTATTCTACCATTTTACCTAATTTATTAAAAATCAGATAAATAAAATGCGATATTCAAAGGATAAGTTAAGTGTTATAAACCGATAAAATATATTAGCGATGCCAACGACTGATAAGTTGGCGCACATTCTGCATCTGCTGCTTAATTACTCGTTTCGGATTGTATAACGAAAAAGCCCCTCACCTGGAAGAGCTTTTAGACGTGTGGTATATATAAACGATATTATACGTTACCGTACGCGTTAGACTGGCCACCATCAATGGCAATCACCTGGCCGCTGATGTAACTACAATCATCACTCAACAAAAAAACAACCAACTTACCCACCTCTTCAGGTAAGCCCAAACGTTTGGTAGGATTAGCTTGGGCATAGTCGGCTTCTGCTTTTTTAGGGTCAGCTGGGTTAACTTGTTTAAAAGCTTCCGCCACCATAGGGGTTAATATCGCACCTGGTGCAATGGCATTGGTTTGAATGCCATAGCGGCCGTACTCAAGTGCCGCATTTTTGGTGATGCCGGCCACCGCATGTTTAGTGGCCACATAAGGCGTTTGGTTAGCAACACCCCTAATACCGCCTACCGAAGCCACGTTAACTATGCGGCCATACTCCTGCTTTTGCATAACCGGGATTATATATTTAAGACCAAAGTACACGCCCATCAGGTTGATATCTACTACTTTTTTAAACACCTCTAAATCGTAATCTACCAGTGGCGCCTGACGGCCCTCTATACCGGCGTTGTTATAAAAACCATCAATCCGGCCAAAGGCCTGCACGGTATCATCTACATATTTTTTTACTGCGGTCTCGTCAGATACGTCGGCCACTGAGGTGATAATTTTAGCTTGTGGATATTGTGCCAGGAGAACAGCCTTTGCCTTTTCTAAGGATTCGGCATTATAATCAACTAATGATAACAGTGCTCCGTTTTTAGCTGCTTCAATAGCTGCTGCATATCCAAGGCCCATCGCTGCCCCTGTAATTACAATTACTTTATTTTCTAACCTGTTCATGTTATTCAATTTATACACTACAATAACTACATGCGACACTCAAAGTTCTGTGCTGATGGCGTTTATAAGTCGCACTTATCGAACCATCATTAGCACAATTTGAACATACGTAGTTTTCAGACATCAAATTTTGGATACCAGATGCTGCGTTTCCCTAAATTGTTCCGGCGTTAATCCAGTGTGCTTTTTAAAAAACCGGGCAAAGTAAGACTGGTCCGAAAACCCAAGGTTATAGGCAATTTCTTTAATCGATAGCCTGTTGTGGTAAATCTCACGTTTAGCTTCGATCAACAATAGCTGATAGAGCAATTGGCTGATGGTAAAGCCGGTTCGTTGTCGCAGAATTTCGTTGATGCGTTTAGCGGTTAGACCGATCTGCTCGGCATAAAAACCGGCTGTCCGATTTCCTTTATAATGCCTTTCCATCAACTGAAAAAGCTTAATCATCCGTTGGTCCTCTCCTGCTCCTAAGGCAAAACGGTGGTCGGCTACGCGGTACAAATGCCACAACCAAGCTGTATTATATTTTAGTAGCAGATCGATGTCAGCTGATCCGCTGTTTTCGAGTAAAATTAAGTCAAACAATTTTTCGAGCGACTCCTGCAAGGTATTTGGGATTTCGATCCCGGCGTTATTAAACGGTAAAAATAGCTGTCGAAGAAACGGCTCTTCAATCCGCTGAAAAAAATCAGTAGAAAACACCATGACCCTGGCTTTAGGCAGTTGCTCAGACGGGATGGCGTGGACCTGGTTTTTACCTAATAAATAAATGAGGTTTTTACGTATGGGATATGCATTAAAATCGATGTAATGTTCCCCGTCATCTTGCGTAAACCAAATAATGGCGTAAAAATCAATACGGTGGTTGGCACTATGTTCGCCAAAAGCCGTACGCTCGTCTGACGCCAGAAACGGTAGTTCGGGTAAAACGTGTAACGGAATATCATTATTCGGCATCATAATTACGGTAACGGATAGGGCAATAAGCTGATTAACTCGTGTGAGTAAAATGTGTTTGCTTTACACCGTCATCAGCATATGCTATACTCAAACCAACCTCAAAATATCTAAAAACCTTTAACCAGTTAAACTTTTTTGCAGTTGAAGGTGCCGACCTTTGAATTATGGAAAACAAACAAAGTATTGAGGAAACTATTCTGATTTACACCAGTGCATGGAACGAAACCGAACGCGAAGCTATTGCCGACAAAATTAAGCAATGCTGGGGACCTCAGGCCACCTACACCGACAAAATCACCGACACCATTAGCGGGGAGGACGCAATTACAGACTTAATTGTTAGCTCTTATATCCAAATGGGGCTGCGAAGCTTTAAAGTTTTAGGAGCTCCAGATGTTCACCACCATAGCGGTCGCTTCCGCTGGCTGGCCATCCGGCCCGAGGGTTATCCTATTGAAGGAATGGATTATTTTGAGTTTGACGACTCGAACCGCATTACCCGCATTGTAGGGTTCTTTTAACATTTTAAAATTTACAACGATGAACATATCTGAAACAGAAATGGGCAAAGGCCCGGTTTTAATGCTCAACCTCGTCAAATTTAATAACAGGCAGCATTATTTTGAACAGTACATACCTGCCTTTAATGAGGTGGTGAGCCGCTTAGGCATCCAAGATGTAAAAGTGTTTTTGCTGAGTAAAGTAATAGCCAACATTGTAGCACCAGAGGGCGAAAGCTGGGACGAAATTGTAATGGTAGAATATCCCGATGCCTCTGCATTTAAAACCATTGCCGAGAGTGAAGAGTACCGTGATATTGCCGAACAACACCGGCTTACGGCGCTTGCTGATCTAAAATTATTGATGACCCGCCGCTACGAACTGTAAACTGTATATTGCACTATGCACAACCTCATCTTAGCTAACTTTGCTATGCACATTACGCTTGACGCTCACGAAAAGCAGCAAGCGCTGGCACTGCTGCAGCAAAAAACTGTTACTAAACGGACTTTTTTGCTGCAGCCCGGTGAGGTTGACCACCACATTTATTTTGTAACCAAAGGATGCCTGCGTATGTTTTATGCTGACCAGGCCGGACAAGAACATAACATTTGTTTTTATCCCGAAAACTGGTGGGCTTGTGACATTGTAAGCTTTTTTAAAGAAAAGCCGGCTATCAATACCATACAGGCACTGGAGGATAGCGAAGTATTTTACTTCACCCTTTCCCGTTTGGAAGAGTTATTTACTAAAGTGCCTAAGTTTGAACGCTTTTTTCGCATCCTCACCCAAAACGGTTTTGAGCTTTACCAGAAGCGCATAACTGGTAATTTATCTAAAAAAGCTGAAGAGCGTTACCGGCAGTTCCGCAAACAATATCCGGGCCTGGAACAACGCATTGCGCAAAAACACATTGCGGCCTACCTGGGCATCACCCCTACTTTTTTGAGCCTGTTACGTAAAGAATTTGTGGCATAGCCCCCGCCAAAACCCCACCCGGCAAACAAAAAAGCTCTTAAATGCTTTTTAATGTACGCGGCCTGATTCCGGCCCGGCATCTATGTTTTCTACTGCTCAACAAACCTTAAGTCCTGCAAAGGCATTACACTTTATTACTCAAAACGCCGCACAAGTTGATTATGACGGCGCTTTTCCTACAGCTGAATTTGAGCGGCTGCGACAAGCCAAACTGATGAGCATCACCTTGCCCCATCAGCCTTTAGCCTCATCAAAAGCGCAAACATCCAGATTATTGCAGCTTTTAAAAGCAATAGGCAAAGCCAGTTTACCAGTTGGCCGGGTTTACGAGGGCCACGTTAATGCACTGTTGCTAATTGAGTTATATGCAACTACTCAACAACAGCAGCAATGGTTTAATGATGCTGCCAACCAGCACCTTTTTGGTGTTTGGAACACCCAGGCGCAGGATGGCGTAAGGCTGCATGACTTAGGCAACGGCCGCTACCGGCTGGAGGGCTGCAAAACCTTTTGCTCAGGTGCCGGGCATGTGAACCGACCGGTTATTACGGCCGACTGGGTTTCGCCGCAGCACAAAGGCTGGCAAATGTGTGTTTTGCCCTTGGAGCGTTTAGCCCAAGCCACTATTGATCGCGACTTTTGGAAACCATTGGGCATGCGAGCCTCGGCCAGTTTTAAGGTGGATTTTACCGGGTTGGAAATTACTGACGACGAACTTTTAGGTCCGCCGGACGCATACTACCGGCAACCTTACTTTAGCGGCGGTGCCATCCGCTTTGCTGCAGTGCAATTAGGCGGTGCAGAAGCGGTTTTAGAGGCTACTCATCAAATACTGCGCGAAACAAAACGCATTGAGGATCCATTTCAGCGCGCACGTGTAGCCGAGATGACTTACCTGATTGAAAGCGGAAATTTATGGCTAAAGCAGGCGGGCAAGAAAAACGATAAATGGGCGCAGCAGCCCCAAAACACCGATAAGCTACTGGCTTACGCCAACATGACCCGCACCGTGATCGAAGACGTTTGCCTGCGCTGTATGCAACTGGCCGAACGTTCGGTAGGCTCGCGTGGCCTGATACGTCCCCAAGCGCTGGAGCGCGTACACCGCGACTTAACCACCTACTTGCGGCAGCCTGCGCCTGATGCTACGCTGATAGCTATTGGCGAGTATGTTCTAAATCAGGAAACCACTCAAAAACTCTGGCATGTTGCAAAATAATTGGTTGCAGGATGCAAAACTTTTAAGTCCGACCGCATTACAATCATTAGGTACAACGTTAGTTATTGCCCCGCATGCCGATGATGAGTCGTTAGGTTGCGGTGGCACTATAGTTTTGCTGAGGCAGGCAGGTATGCCGGTTCATGTTTTGCTGGTTAGCGACAGTAGTATGTCGCACCCAAACTCCAAAAAGTATCCGGCCGAGAAGCTGATGCAGCTGCGAGAAAACGAATTGTTGTCGGCAGTAGAAGTTTTGGGTGTGCCTGCCGGTCAAGTGTACTTTACGCGTTTAAAGGATAGCCGGGTGCCACATCAAGACCATGATGATTTTAATAAGGCAGCCCAAGTCATAGCGAATATAATTACTAACGTCAGGCCGCAAACTATTTTGATGCCCTGGCGGCGCGACCCGCATCCCGATCATCGGGCTACCTGGCAGTTGGTACAAAAAGCAATCGACGTAACAGCGCTATCTTGCCGTGTGCTGGAATACTTAGTTTGGTTATGGGAACGTGCAGATGCCAAAGACTTACCTCTTCCCGGAGAAATGAAAACCTGGAAAGTTGACATCTTATCAGCTTTAAACCTGAAACACCGGGCCATTGCCGCACATTTATCGCAAACCACTGCGTTAATTGACGACGACCCACAGGGCTTTACCTTATCCGAACATATGCTGGCACACTTTAAACATCCGGCCGAATATTTTTTTGAAGAACAACCCATCAACCATGAATAAACCTGAGCGCACCTTAACTGAAAACTATTTTAACGACGTTTATAGCCACAATGATGACCCGTGGCAGTTTGAAACCAGCGAATACGAACGCAACAAATACCAGGCAACGGTACAGGCCCTGCCCCGTTCCTCCTATAAACAGGGATTTGAGATAGGATGTTCTATTGGTGTACTGACCGAACTCCTGGCTAAAAAATGCCGGTCATTATTGTCGATTGATACTGCCGAAAAGCCACTTGTACGTGCCAGACAACGTTTAGCTGACGTACCTCACGTCACTCTACAAAAAATGGAAGTGCCGGATCAGTTTCCGGAGCAGAAGTTTGATCTGATAGTAATATCGGAAGTAGGTTACTATTTAGTGATGCCCGATTTAAAGAGACTGGCGCAAAAAATCATCAGTCATATGGACGATGGCGGCCACTTGTTACTGGTGCATTGGACACCGTTTGTACACGACTATCCGTTAACCGGAGACGAGGTACACGAATCGTTTTTGCAACTCAGCGGTGAGGGCCAACCATTTAAGCACTTAAACGGCTTTCGGCATGATACGTACCGGCTGGATTTGTTTCAAAAACAGGCGCTGGTGTAAACTGGCTGATATAATGTCGTAATGCACTGATGGCCTCCACAACAGGTTGATGTGGTTGGTATGTTAATAACGCTTGCTGATGAATTAACGGATCGACTTGCGCCCATAAAATTCCAAAATACTCTGCTTTTAAAAGTTGCTGGTAAAGCCACTGTACCGAACAATTGGTAAGATGAGCTACCCTTATTAATTCGGAGCAAGGCTTTGCCGTGATGCTTTTTCTGTCCCAGCAATTACGCAAGCTTTTGCGGGCTTTATATTTAGCCAGCATTACAGCAGCCGAATCCACCATTTGCAACTTGCCGGATTTCTGGTCGGTCACCCATTTGCTCAATTGTTCCGAAAAACCAACGGCTACACGTCCCTGCAAGCGCGGCGAGGTATATACTTTTACATCAAAGCTTTTACGTACGCGGGCATCGTGCTTTAATAAGGCCTCATAAAAAGCCATATCTTCCAGGTGTGGCACCCGGGGTAATTTACCTACCCGTTGGTACATTTGACAAGTAACAGCCATGCTGGCTCCAAAAAACTGAAAGTGCCTCGGCATCGGGTCATGTTCCTGCGGATCAATCAACGCCTCGGCTTTAGCTAAAAGGCACCGGTAAGTAACATCGCGTAAATGGAACTGCCGGGCATCATTCACTTCTGCCAGTGTAAGGATGCGCCCGCCTACCGCATCATTTCCAGCTTCAATAGCAGCTACGGTTTGATACAGCCATTGGCTGTCAACAATGGTATCGCCGTCGGTAGAAGCAATTATACCGGCATCGTCTCCGTTTGCAGTTAGCCGACGATAAGCTGCGTCCATCAGCAGCCGCCGTGCAGTGCCTACGTTGGCGTATGGTTTAGGCAGATTGATCTGCTGTATATGCAACTGAAATTTGGGATATTGTTGCTGATAGCTCTTGGCAATGCGATACGAACCGTCATTAGAGTTATTAATTAGCAATAAAACTTCGTAAGCGTTGGCAGGGTAAACATTACCTTTTGCATCCTGCTGGCAGCGCAATGCATCCAGGGTATGTTTTAAGCCTAAAGCTTCGTTTTTTACCGGTACCACCACGCACACCCTTAAACCGGGCTTGGGCAAGGCACTACGAAACAGTAAACCTGTAATTTGCAGTAAGTCGTCTATCATTAAGTGTTTGCAAGATGCCCACTCAGGGAGCCAATGATAGAACGCTGGGTTGTGAGGATGGTTTGCCTATCTATAAAATAATAATAAAATAATGTTCTTTATAAATAAAATGGAGATAATATCTCAATTCATCCAACGAATCTACTAAAACAGAAATTCACTATTTTTCGATTCAACTTGATTGCGCAATTACTAAATGCAAACCCCTCAACTCAGCTTTTACATTTGCGCAAGCGCCATAGGTTTCGTTAATTGCGCACTAACCATCTATGAATAGCCCAATAACCATAACCGACTATTTTAATCTGCCCGAAACCGTACCGCTGATAGATGTGCGTACCCCTGCGGAGTTTGAGCATGGACATGTGCCTGGCGCACATAACATCCCTTTATTTAGTAACGAGGAGCGTGTAAAAGTAGGCACTACTTACAAGCAGCAGAGCCGCGAGGATGCCATTTTGTTAGGCTTTGATTTAACGGGTAATAAGTGGTCGGGCTTCATACGTTCAGCACTCGAAATTTCGCCGAAAAAAAAGGTAGCGGTACATTGCTGGCGTGGCGGCATGCGCAGCGGAGCCATGGCATGGGCTCTCAGCCTTTACGGCTTTGAGGTGTACCTGATACAAGGCGGTTATAAAAACTACCGCCGATGGGTGCTGCAGCAATTTGAGGAGCCTTATCATTTGCTTGTTTTGGGAGGCATGACCGGTTCGGGTAAAACACATATCCTGCGCGAGCTTACGCAGCAAGGGCAACAAATAGTAGATTTGGAAGAACTGGCACAGCACCAGGGATCGTCTTACGGCACTCTGAACAAAATGGTGCAACCTACACAGGAACAGTTTGAAAATAACCTGGCGGGGCAATTGTACCGGCAAGACGAATCAAAACACATCTGGCTGGAGGATGAGAGCCAAACCATAGGTAAACGTTTTATTCCGAAACCGTTATGGGTACAAATGCGACAGGCGGCGTTGATTAATTTACTGGTTCCGCATGAGCAGCGGGTGTCCGCTTTGGCAGCCGAATATGGCTCACTAAATAAAGAATTTCTAATTGCCTGTACACAGCGTATACACAAACGTCTTGGCCCCGAGCAGACTAAAAATGCTATTGCCGCCATCAACGAAAACCGAATGGAAGATTTTGTACGCTTGGTTTTGGTATACTATGATAAAACCTATCGTAATGGCTTGTCCAAACGTGAGGCCACTAAAGTATATAACTTAGCCACTGAAAGTAACGACGCTGTGCACAATGCCCAACTTATATTAACCTTCATAAACCAAAATACCGGCTTAAATGAAGCCTGATTGCTATGGAACAAACTGCAATAAAACTTACGCAATATTCGCACGGCGCCGGTTGCGGCTGCAAGATAAGTCCGGCCGTATTAGATAAAATACTGCACAGCACCAAAACCTACGCGCCCGATGCCCGTCTGTTGGTAGGCAACGATAAACGCGATGATGCGGCGGTGCTTGATTTAGGCAACGGCACAGCGCTCATTTCTACCACCGACTTTTTTATGCCCATTGTAGACGATGCTTTCGACTTTGGCCGTATTGCTTCGGCAAATGCCATCAGCGATGTATACGCTATGGGCGGTAGGCCGGTGTTGGCCATTGCTATTTTAGGTTGGCCTATTGATAAGCTTCCGCCCGAAGTAGCGCAGCAAGTTTTGGAGGGTTCGCGTGCCATTTGCGCTCAGGCAAGCATAACCCTGGCCGGCGGGCACAGTATTGATTGCCCTGAGCCGGTATTTGGACTGGCCGTAAATGGTATGTTACAGATTCATCAGCTCAAGCAAAACTCGACAGCTACCGAAGGTTGCCGGCTTTACTTAACCAAGCCTTTGGGCGTAGGCATTCTATCAACCGCGCAAAAACGAGGACTTCTTAAACCCGAAGACGCCGCCATTGCATTAAAAAGCATGACTACCCTGAATAGTTTAGGCGAAGTATTTGGCACCATGGACACGGTAAAGGCCATGACCGACGTAACCGGCTTTGGTTTGCTGGGCCACTTAAGCGAGATGTGCGAAGGTAGCAGTCTATCGGCGGTTATTGACTACAGCAAAGTTCCGGTAATACCATCCATCCCGCAGTACCTGCAACAGAATTGTTTTCCGGGTGGCACCGGGCGTAACTGGAATAGCTATGGGCATAAGATCAGTACGCTTACGGATGAACAGCGTTACATCTTGGCCGACCCGCAAACCAGCGGCGGTTTGCTGGTAGCGGTTGCGGAAGAAGGCGTACCTGAGTTTGAAGCATTATTATCCCAACATGGCTTAAGCGCCAAATCGTTCGGATATTTGACTAAGCAAACCGATGGCCCGCTGATCCAGGTAGATTGATAAGATATTAAAACACTAATCGTTAGATAGGTGATGATGAATACGAAACTCCGCTTTGCTATTGTAATAGCAGCCTGCATCTTTATAGCATTCCAAACAAACGCCCAAACATCACCCGGAAAACTCATCGGGTTAGAAAAGAACGTAGTTTGGACGCCGAATGACTTAATTGAGCCTGCAGAATTGGCGGCAACTATCATTAAAACCGGCACCGCACAGCCCGTGATTTTTAACATTGGCGCAGTCGAAGACATCAAGGGTGCTGTACATATTGGCGCTGCTAATAAATCTGAGAACTTACAAAGACTAAATAAACTGGCGGAACGCCTGCCTAGAGGTAAGATGGTAGTCATTTATTGTGGCTGCTGTCCCTTCGGCAAATGCCCTAACGTAGCACCTGCCCTTACCGATCTGAAAAAGCAGGGACTAACGCAAATAAAAGTACTCAACCTACCAGTCAACTTAAAAACGAACTGGATAAGTAAAGGGTACCCGCTCGAGACTGTAAAATAATTTATAAGCAGTTAACAACTTACATGATATAGTAAGTAGTAGGCGGCTCAATTTTATTAGCAGGCGGCTCTCCTACCATCTCCATTAAGTTATTTTCGATTGTCTTTGCTAATGTAGTCATTGGTGTATCAGTCGGGCGGTTCTCAAATGGGTCCTGCATAAAAATGGCGGTTTGCTCAATAGCGATGAATAGCGCCGGGATGATGACAGTCAGCGCCACCTCAACAATCTTACTTTGGTCTTCCAAACCAAAAGGCAGCAGCGTCATCAGCGCATAAATCAGCACATGAATAAGCAGGCTGTAAGCTCTTGGAAATACGGTATTTTTAATGCGCTCACATTTACCCATCGAGTCGCAAAGTTTTACGATAGTATTGTCAATCTGCACCTGCTTGTTCGGGTCGATGTCAAATCGTTCGCAAGCTTCAGCAAGCGCATCAGAATGATGATTAAGCATCAGGTTAGGCTTGTTGGTGCTATCATCACCGGTCTTTTTAAAATAGTCCAGCACCTTGGTACTATGATCGCATTTACGGAGCGACTCGCCCAGCGCAAAACACCACACCCCTTGGCGGCGGGCAAAATCTTTAGCTACGTCTAAACCTTCGGCGTTGTTAGGCATAAACTGTTTTACCTGGCGTATCAGTGAGCGGCTGTCGTTTACAATAGCTCCCCAAACGATGCGTGCTTCCCACCAGCGCTCGTAAGATTGTGATGTACGGAAAGCCAATAATAAAGACAAAATAGTACCTGTGAAAGCGGTGACGGCCAGGGGTATTTTAACCTGGCTTAGCATTCCCCAGTGATCAAACATACCGGCCAGCACGGCATATAAGGTAATAGCTATTAAATCCCACACAATGTGGCGCATAAAATAAACTACGGAAATGCGTTTTTTAATGAGCATAGTGAGTGCTTAGAAAAGATATTGGTTAGTGTTTGTGGCGTAAATATAAATTTCGGATCGGATTAATCAAAAAAAGCTGCAATGCGCCTTATTGTTTGATGAGCAGCATCATTTTATTGTATTAACTGACGATGAGAACACAAAAATCTTAAAAAAAAAGCCCCGTTTTAAGGAGCTCTTCTGTTTCATAGGTTAGATGACATATGTAGATCAGGCAGCTTGCTTTACCGCATTGGCCTGTTTGGTAGCTGTTTGTTGTTTTGCTTTAAAAGCAGCCAAGTCTTGCTGCAATAATTTTTTCAATTCCAAGTCGATTGATTTAAGGATTACTGTGGTAGATGTTGATGCTTTCATAGTTTGATGATTGATGTTATTATATCTACTAACACTGTGCCAAAACACTTCTATTACATCAAAAAAAATGATAAAAAATGCATAAATTACTGATCTTGAGCACTAAAATTTAACGACTTTATTTAATCATTTGCATTACACGCCGGTTATTTGCAATTTTTACTATACCCATTAGATGTTGCATTTGTATAAAATTCAAATAATGTATTGCTGTGTATAACGTTTTGTGCAGCTATTTTATCACTTCGTTAAGCCCTATTAATCCTGATGCCAACACGCTTGAATAAATTGCATCTAACTTAACAATTACTTAATTGCAGCACTCTCAGCTGCTTAAATGATCTATCAACTTATTTGAAATATTTGCAGGCGTCAGCACGTAATCCGGATGATCATTGGCAATCAGATTTTTCGGCATTAGCGGAAACTGAGCTGTTTCAGGGTCTTGTACAATCACTATGCCTTTGGCATCTTCAATATCCCTGGCCCCTTCTAATCCATCATAACCTGCCCCAGACAGTATTACGCCAATACTCCGGCTGCCGGCATCAGCGGCTAACGACCGGAAAAATATATCAATAGTTTTATTAATCTTCTCGTTTTGATCACGCTCGCGTACTTCTAAAAATCCATTGAGGAGCCTTAGTTCCTTGCCCGCATCCATTACGTACAGTTTACCTGGCTCTACTAGCTCGATAGTACTCACCGCTACCACGTCTAATTCAGTTTTCTGACTTAATATCTGGTGCATTTTACTCGGGGCGTTGATGGGCAAATGCAATACAACCACCATAGCTGCATTTAATACGGGTGGTAATCCTTCCAAAATTTCAAGTAATGGGTTCATACCCCCGGCTGACAAGCCGAAGCCTACAATTTTAAAATCATTTTGCATGATAAATGCTCGTGCATTAGCAAAGGTTTAAAATCGTAAATAGTTTATATTATCTATTTAATAAATCGGCAGTGGCTTTTACTTTCAATTTTATTTTGTGCAGCTACCTTAACATAGAATACATACCGCACCATTTCATGCAGTGTATTAGGATGATGTCAGATTAGCGTACATAAGCCGTCTTGCACAAATTGGGTGTTGTAAATTTGCACGCCTTGTATATAAATAATTAAACATTTTAAAGCTAAAATTTTAAAGTATAAATTGCATTTTCACAACTTCACCATTAAAAACAATATAAACCGGCAAAAGGTTATTAAATAACACACCAATTGCCATCTAAATCTACCACACGCTTATGTTTAAGTTCTGTTTTAACCTGCTGTGCTATGACTTACATGAATAGCAGTTTCCGTTCATTTTTTGAATACAGTACTGATAGTATGCTGCTGTTGGCAGCCAACGGCAACATTTTAGATGGTAACGCATCGGCCTGCCGTTTATTTAAAGCTACCCGCGAACAACTTCGCGCTTCCAATTATTCGGTCATTACAGCAACGGGTAGCATTAATTTTTCTGAGCTATGCGAGCAGGCCGAACAATGTGGCAATACCACAGTAAAAATTCATTTTAAGCGCAGCAATGATGAATTTTTACAACCCAAGTAAATGTTTTCTTAACGGATGGCGCGCCGAATGGGCAGCTGTTGTTGGGAATGGTGTTTTTGAATACCCTTCATGAAGAAAACCCTGCTGTTGACTCTCATCATTCCTTCAAAGAAATGGTTCAGTTAGCCAAAGAAGGTATATGGGTTTATAACGAAAACCATATCACCACATTCGCAAGCAATGCGCTGTGCCATATGCTTGGTTATAAACATCACGAAATGGTGGGTCGTGATATACTATGCTTTATTGACGAAAGCCGACGCGACCAGGTGAAAGAAAATCTGCAAAGGCGACAAAGCGGCCTTACCGAACAATTTGATTTTGCGCTGCAAACCAAAAGCGGCGAGTTAATATGGACTATCGTAAATACATCTCCGGTATTTAAAAACGGCAAATATAATGGTGCCATAGCCGTTATCACGGATGTAACGGCCCGCCGGAAAGCCGAAGATGATATGTTTAGCCGGGAAGACCGTTTCAGGGTGATGGTGGAAAACAGCTATGATGCCATTTTACTATTAGACGAAAACTTGCGTACGGTTTACCGAAGCCCCTCTACAACCCATATCATGGGTTTTAAGGATGATGAACGCTTAGGCCAGAGTTACCTGGAGCTTACCCACCCTGAGGACGTTGAAAAATTAAAAGGCCTGCAGCAATTGGTGCTGCAACACCCCGGGCGGTCTATACCCATTACCGTCAGAGCCCGGCACAGCAGCGGTCATTACTTGTGGTGTATGGGGGTAGCTACAAATTTACTGCACGAAAAAAATGTGCGTAGTATAGTGGTAAACCTGCGAGACATCAGCGAGCGCAAAAAAACCGAAGATGATTTAAAACGACTCTCCAACCGGTTGCAACTGGCAACCCAGGCAGCCAGCGTTTGCATTGCCGATTGGGACATTGCAAGTAATTATGTAACCTTTGACGATTGCATGTTTGAGCTGTACCAGATAGATCGTAATCTGTTTGACCATAAATTTGATGCATGGGCTCAGCGCGTACATCCCGATGACAGGAGCCGCGTTATACAAGAAATTGAACACGCTTTAATATCAAAAAGCGATTTTAAATTAAAATTTAAGATCCAGTTACCCGACGGAGAGATTAAGCATGTCATTTCTATGTGCATTATTGAGCGCGACGCTAACGGGCAAGCGGTGAGAATAGTTGCAACCAATCGCGATGTAACTAAGCAAGTTTTGGCGGCTCAAGAACGCGAAAGGCTGATTGCCGAGCTTATTGAACGTAATAAAGCTCTCGAGCAATTTGCCTATATTGTTTCTCATAATTTGCGTGCACCGGTGGCTAACCTGGTTAACCTCGCCGAGATGATAACGGATGTTGATTTGGAAGAAACAGACCGAATTGAAGTAAGTAAAGGTCTGAATAAGTCAGTCAATAAAATCGATCAGATTATCAATGACCTGAACGAAATTTTCCAGTCCAAACAACACCTGTATGATCACAAAGAAACCGTTGAGCTGCAAGCACTCGTTAATGATATTCAATTTAGCATCAGCGATTTAATTTTACGGGAGAAGGTAACTATACACTGTAACTTCAGCAATACTTGCACCATTTATACAACACGCCTCTACCTTTATAGTATTTTGTATAACATCATCTTAAATGCTGTTAAATATCGTAAACCCGATGTAACACCGGTAATTAATGTAACCGGGACACATACAAACGGTTGGCTGAACATCATCATCGCAGATAATGGCCGCGGTATAGACATGAAACGCTATGGCGACAAGTTATTTGGTTTGTACAAGCGCTTTGACCACAGTGTTGAAGGTCGTGGAATTGGCCTGTATATGGTTAAAACACAGGTTGAAGCATTGGGTGGCCATATTAAGGTTGAGAGTCGGCCCGGTAAAGGCTCGGAGTTCAGTATCTTTATACCATTAAAGGAGTAAGTATTGCGAGCGAATTTGAAATTCGGCGAACAGTCATTAGTTTAGTAGGCTATTACAATCACCGATTTCAACTATATGCCGTTCCAAATTAAAAGACCTACATTTTGGCTAATTCTCACAATTCTCAGCAGCACATCTCTCAGTGCTCAGCCCATCAGCAAGTACCGCACATTTTTTGGCACAGCTATCAATAACTTACTGGTTTTACGCTCGTTTGAACGTGGTGGTCAAAGTTTTTATTTAGCAGCAAATGTACTTACGCTTACCACGCGGCTGTATCCTGCTAAGCAACTTAAAGTTGAGGCTGGTTCGCTTAGTAAATCTTTAATAAAGCTTAGTAACAGCGCATATAGCCGTGCAATGACTACTGCACAACAACAATCTTACAATCTGCAGGATGCGGGTATTTCACAGGGCTTTTCTAAAGAGAAAGGCATTAGCCTTACTATTGACTTGTGCCCGTCGCACAAACCACTCGACCGTGTTATATTTACATCACTCATTAATGCTTTTAAAAAAGTAAAAACCCCTGTCCCTGTAGCACTATCTATCACCGGGCGCTTTATGTTAACGCACGGCGATGACATTGAATGGCTTAAAGGCCTGCAAAAAGCCGGCGATTTAGATATCACGTGGATCAATCATACTTACAACCACCATTTTAACCCACGCATACCGCTTAAAGAAAATTTTTTACTCGAACCCGGTACAGACATTAATTTTGAAATTTTGGGCACCGAAATCGCCATGCTGCAGCACGGCCTTACTCCTTCAGTATTTTTTCGTTTTCCGGGTTTAGTTTCTGACCATAGCTTGGTTGACAAGATAACCGACTACGGGCTTATACCGGTAGGTACAGATGCCTGGCTGGCCAAGGGCCAAAATGCCGCAACAGGAAGTATTGTACTCATTCATGGTAACGGAAATGAACCCGTTGGCGTGAAAGATTTTATTAGATTGCTGTCAAATCAAGCACCGGAAATCATCAAAAAACAATGGCTGCTTTATGATTTAAGTGAGACGGTTGAAGATGAGTTTAGCGTAAATCGCCAATAAAATAGCTGATTAATTATTTATTTAAATTGCTTTACAACCGCACGTTAAATCATCTGTACGCATGAACTTCGATATTGAGATCATCATCCGCTTTTTACTGGCTTTGCTTTGGGGTGGACTGGTAGGTGCCGAACGTGAATACCGGGGCAAGGCCGCAGGCTTTCGAACAACAATTATGATTTCCTTCGGTGCCTGCTTTTTTACAGTCATGTCTATCGCAATAGGTGGCCCTTCAAACCCCGACCGTATTGCTGCCAACATTGTCACAGGTATCGGTTTTTTGGGAGCAGGTGTCATTTTCAGAGGCGATAATCAGGTAAATGGCATCACTACCGCAGCTACCATTTGGGCTGTAGCAGCCGTTGGTATGGGTTTGGGTGCAGGGTATTACCTGGCAGCAGGTTGTGCAAGCATACTTATTTTATTTGTCTTGGCCGTATTACCGGCAGCGCAACGCCAAATAGATCAATTAAATCAGTACCGCATAGTTACCGTTAAGGCCGGCCGCAACGCAAACTTAAAACAGCGGATTGAAGCCGACCTTAAGATTGCTGGTATAAAAAGCAAAATTGTAAAGCAGACCATCGAAAAGCAATACCTGTCAATTACCTGGCAATTACACGGCCGTGCTAAAAAGATGGAGACCTTTCTGGAACAACTTGGATCTTCCGACTACGTTGACTGGTTAGAAATTTAACACTGTTCAGGTAGTCAGGATACATCAAAAACAAGTTAACTTCAGAGAAATAAGCATCAATATTATATTGTTAAAAATATAGAAACTTCTGCTTAATTAATTTATGACATTAGCGCATTAATTTACTTAAATACAATTAATTAATACATTACTTCAAAAGCTTTCATTTTAAGCTGCAGGCACCATCCGCACAGAAAACTATTTTCGTTGATGCTTGGTTTATTGATTAATATTCTGCGTATCTTTATTACACCAATTTAACCGTTTATGAACATGATCAACAAAATCCAAAACTGGGGTGATCATCATCATCCTAAATGGCTCGACTTTTTCCGTATTGCACTGGGTGCCGTTTTAATGTGGAAAGGGATAGCCTTTATGTTAAACTTTCATGCCATCACCCGCTTAATGATGGAGGTTGGTTTTGGCACGGCTATCTCTATCAGTTTATTGGCGCATGTGGTTATAGGTCTTCATCTTATTGGTGGCCTTTTTATAGTCGTGGGCTCGTTAACCCGATTATTTTGCCTGCTAAACCTTCCAGTACTGTTTGGTGCTGTATTCTTCGTAAACCTGCAGCCAAGCATTTTTGCGCCCTATGCCGAATTGTGGCTATCAGTGGCCGTTTTGCTTGGCCTCATCTGCTTTTTGGTTGAAGGTAATGGAGTACTTTCGGTTGAATATGATGGTGAACCTACGGTAGCTAAAGGGTAAGGCACTGTGTTTTTAATTTCGTAAGTGTTTAATAGTTGAAAACCGCCTGCTGATTTGTCAGGCGGTTTTGTTTATATCCTGAGCCATTTAATTATCGCTAAAGCATCAGCTCATCTACTTTTCGACCTGCTCCTATTGGACTGTATCTTAAATTTATGCCTGCTCGTATAATCAATTCGGCCATTAGCATAAACATAGTAAGTTTTGGTTTTCTTACACTGAATCAGCAAATCGCTATACCCGCCGCTGTTAACCAAACCAACAGTTTTCTGTACATCACTCTTGGTTTGCACCGCTTTAAGCGCTTGTGATTTTTTTATGTAACTATCACTTAATAATGTAAAAAAGAGTTTAGTGCTCAGCAATTTTGTCCATACCTAACGTATCGAGTTGTTGCTGTTTTAAATTCATGTCAAATGGTAGCCGTCCCAATGTATATTTATTGATGCTTTTAAAACAAAAACTTTAAACCGTGTTGCTGGAAATGGATTGGACGATAAAGCAACAGAATTTAAAGATTCAAGTTTAACGGTTACATAGTCTCCTTTAAATTGACTTGCAAGAATTTTGAGATGCTTAGTACCCTATAACGAACATGGCCGATCAACAAAACAATTTAACTGCAGCGAAGTATCACCTTGCTGGCAAAATTTTTTAATAACTCCGTCATTGCTTAAGAGGCTATATTCTTGCTTAATTATATTTTGCTGTACGCATCCGCTAAGCGTTACCATTACAAGCAGCTTTGCTACCAATTTAATATGGATAAAGATAAAGCTTTAAATAAGCCTGATTAATGATGTAATAAATGTTACTACCTTAAAGCATCCTGCTACCTTTAAGATGTTTTGTCGTCTTGCTTCAATAAAAAGCAAAATCAGTGTGCTGCGAGCCCGAAACGCAGTTTCTGAGCCGGTACCCAAACATAAATGGAATATTTGCATTCTTAATTGAGTAAGAGAACTTATATATTTTGACATGCCGAACGACAGGATATTAAGTAAAGATGCCCTGCTTGATATATTATCTTTATCTGCCGATGCTACTGCTATATATACCAGTGACGATATCGTCATAGAGCTGGCTAACGATGCCATGCTCAAATTTTGGGGAAAAGGGAGAGAAATTATAGGGATGCCACTTTATGATGGCGTACCCGAACTTCGTGGGCAGCCATTTAAGCAAATGCTGCAAACGGTTTTACAAACAGGTATAATTGATGCTGGCATTACCCTGGCCGAAACACGAATAAATGGCCAACTCCAAACCCATTACTATGAATACGAGTATCGTGCTGTTTTAGATGACGATAATAAACCTTATGCCATTCTGCATCGTGCGTCAAATGTGACCGAGCGCGAAGTTAGCAAACAAAATCTAAAAATAAGGGAAACTGAAATACGGGCACTGAATGAAGAATTGGCCGCCAGCAACGAGGAACTGACGGCTATGAATGAGGAGTTAAGTGTCACAAATAAAGAACTCGTAGCCTCTAATCATCATATAACACGTCTTAACGCCAAATTGCGTGATAGCGAGATTCACCTAAAACAGATGGTGCAAAATGTTACCGAAAGTGAACAGCGCTTTAAGACTATGGCCGAAGGCACCGATGTGGTGATAATCGTGAGTGACGTTACCGGTGCCGGCACTTATTTTAACAACGCCTGGGTTAAAGCTTCTGGCTATGCCGATAATGAGTTGATGAAACGTGGATGGATAAATCTGATACATCCTGACGACAAAGAACGTGTCTTGATGATATATAAAGAGGCGCTTGCAAATTATGTCACCTGGGAATGCGAATTTAGAATGCCCGATATTAAAGGAGGTTACCGCTGGCTGCTGGCTCGTGGCAGGCCAAGGTTTAATACCGATGGTGCATTTGTTGGCTAAATCAGCTCAACGGTTGATATTACAGCCATAAAAGAAAACGAAAAACGTAAAACGACTTCATCAGCATGGTTAGCCATGAGTTAAAAACTCCGCTTACATCGCTGAGCGGATATACGCAGTTGATGAGATCAAAAGCTGTTAAAGTTCAGGACACATCAACAGCCGGCATGGTCGACAAAGCGGTGCGGCAAATCAGCAGGATGACAACGCTCATCAATGGCTTCCTCAACGTATCAAGGCTGGAATCGGCGCAAATTTACATCGACCCGGTAAAATTTGATATGGCCGCGCTGATAAAAAAGGTAGATGAAGAGGTGCAAACTTCGGTTAGCAGCCACCGGGTAATATTTGCACCGTTGAAAGAGAACTGGGTAAATGCCGACCGCGACAAGATTGGCCAGGTAATCAATAATTTGATCAGCAATGCAGTGAAGTATTCTCCGCCGGATAGTACTATCAATGTATCGTGCAACGCCGACGACAGCTACCTTATAGTTAAGGTTAAAGACCAAGGCATCGGTATTAGCCCTGAGGACCAGCCCCGGTTGTTTGAACGGTATTTTAGGGTTGCCAACTCCGATTATCGAAACGTAGCGGGCTTTGGCATTGGCCTTTATCTATGCGCCGAAATTATTAAACGACACAACGGTTAAATAGGTATTGATAGTGAAATGAACAAGGGTTCAACGTTTTACTTTGAATTGCCATTAGCATAGCATCAATTATCCAGCCCTCTCCTGGCTTTAATTACGCAATGGCTGATTCTGATACACTATCAGCAGGAAAGGCTATTTTAAAGGTGCTGCCATTGCCAGGGGTGCTTTCTAAACTAATGGTCCCGTGCAACACCTCCACGTGGCTTTTTACCAAGAACAAGCCAAGCCCCTTACCGCTTTTGGTAGCGGTAAAACGGCGGTACGGCTTAAATAGCTCGCCGGCATACCGCCCGGTGTCAATTCCAATACCATTGTCAGTTACTGTAACCAGTAACATGCCATCGGTAACTAAAAAATCAATGTTTATCACCGGAGCCTGCTCCGACCGGTATTTGATAGCATTACTAATGAGGTTTAAAAATATGCTGTACGCGTAAGCCCGGTGAGTAAGCCATACCATTGGATCTTTTTGTACAACAACAGATGCCTGGGTTTGAGAAATCTGATCACTCAAAACGGTTTTTACCTTTTCAATAATTTCAACAATATCAACTTGTTCTTTATGAATTTCGGTCGATCCGTCTGTGATCGACAATATCTCGCTTAAATCGGTAATTACCTCATCCAGACTTTTCATGGATACGTTGAGGTGTTCAATACAAAAATCAATTGCTTCCGGGTCGTGCTTTTCTTCTTCAAGCATATTTACCAGGCCCATAATGTTGGCCACAGGCGAGCGTAAGTTATGCGACACAATGTAGCCAAACTGTTGCAGCTCGCGGTTACGCTTGTACAAATCACTCGCAAGCTGCTTTAGTTCGGCCAGTGTTTTATTGCGCTGCGAAATGTCATGCTGCGCACCTACCATCCTGATAGCTTTTCCGCTGTCGTCGCGTATTACAAAGCCCCGGTCTACTACTTCAGCATAACTGCTATCACCCCTTATAAATCGATATTCCTTCTTCCATACCGTTTCGCCGCTATCAATTATCTCTAAAATACTGCTTACAACATCGGCTGCATCTTCAGGGTGTATATAATCGGTCCAGGTGCCAACGTCTGTACGCTCTTGTCCAACCGGGTGGCCAAAAATAGTTTTAAAACCTTCGCCCCAAAAAATAGTGTTTTTTTCTAAGTCCCAATCCCAAATGGCATCCGAGGTGGCTTTGGTGACATACTCATAGCGCAAATTACTTGCCTCTAATGACTCACGTAATTTTACAGCTTGCAACCTATCCTTACCGTCGCGGGCTGTTACGTAAATCAATTCTTCTTCTTTATCAAAGTTAAAGCTCCAGAGTAATGGAGCTTCGGTACCATCCTTACGTTTACAACTATTAGCGTATTTAATTACCGTTTGCCCCTGTAGCACACGCTTCAGCATGTTATTTGAGTCTTCGGCGTCAACGGTACATACAAAATCAATAAAACGCTTGCCGATAAGCTCTTGAGGGTGGTAACCTAACAATGGTTGCACAGCATCACTCACCTTCAAAAACCTGCCACCAGCATCAATCACACAGATCAAATCAAGTGAAAAAGCAAATATTTTATCGAGTTCGGAAAGCGTATTATTCAAAATGTAATAAGGTTAAAGATTATCTGTATAAGTTACCCTCGTGTATCTAATACAAATAATAAAACTAAAGTAAAACAATTGTAGCGTCAATTATAACGACCACAAATCAGCCTACAAGATAATACAAATGAACACAAATAATCAACTAATTTATTCAAAAATCAATATCGCTTTTTTAATAGAAATTTTCTCAATTCAACAACACAATTCTACTTTAGTACCAATGCCACCTTCCATTTGTTGCCTATCAAAATTATAAACCGTGCAACTAACGCCGCGTTGTAACCTTGATTTGTATCTATCTTGTGACACAACTGAGTAGAAGGTGCTAATGTCTTAAACAGTCACGTTGTTTTTAAGTCTATATCTGTACATTTACCTGGAACTAAATTCGGCCGGTTTATATGATCAGCATTCTTTTGGTTGAAGACCATACAATCGTCCGCGATGGACTTAAAATTATCCTGCAGAGTAATTCTGAATTTACTATTGCGGCTGAAGCAGCCAACGGACAAGAAGCCTTAGACCTGTTAAAGAGCGGAATAAAGGCTGATGTAATACTGACAGATCTGAATATGCCCGTAATGGGCGGGCTCGATCTGGCCGGTGCAATTAATGAAAGGTATCCGCAAATAAGGCTAATTGTACTTAGTGCTTTTGATAATGAAAAGTTTTTGCTGCAAGCCTTTAAGGCCGGAGCCAAGGGTTACCTGCTTAAAAACGTACAACCACGCGAACTGAAGTTTGCAATAAGCCATGTTAACGATGGGGCGGAATACATTTGCAGTGAATTAACCAGCCGCTTTATGCACCGCATGCTTAGCCTGCCTGATTTGCGTAACGAAGCCCCTATTGACGATATAAAGTTTTCTGACCGTGATATAGATGTGCTGAATTACCTTGCTGAAGGCTTTACAAATCAAGAAATTGCTGATAAGCTTTTTACAAGTAAAAGAACAATTGAGGGTTACCGCGAAAATATGATCAATCGTACGGGGGCGCGCAACACAGTAGCGTTAATACGGTACGCGCTTATTCATGGCGTCATCAGTTAATATTAATAACTGTTGTAAGCAACTATATTATAATCTGTAGTTGTTTAAAATTCAAATGGATTCAGTGCATTATTTGAGCTGAATAAGCTAATCTCTCCTCTCAATATTTACTAAAATAAATGAATGATTTTGCCTGAGTAGTTGCAGAGATAAAAGAAATTATCTAAATTTACTTTCATTTTAAAAGTACTTTCATTAAATGAACGTAGAAATTTATCTGGATAGACTGCATGCCCGCATCAGAAGTAATAGATGGATGTATTATTTCTGTATATTTTGTCGCTTTTCGTTAGCAGCGGGTTTTTTACCGGCAGGTTATGTTAAGATTATAGGCGAACGGTTTACCAACTTGTCGAACAATCAACCGATGGGGCACTACCTGGAAGCGTTGCACCATACCGGGTTTTATTACACGTTTATCGGTGTAGCACAAATGCTGGCAGCACTGTTGCTGCTTTTTCGGCGTACGGCTTTGCTGGGTGCTGTATTATATTTTCCTGTTATTTTAAATATCTGCTTACTGTCGATAGCGGTGCGGTTTGAGGGGTCTTTAATTACGTCGCCATTAATGGTGCTGGCTAACTTGTACATACTTTGCTGGCATTATGACCGCATCAAGCCTGTTTTGCCATTTAAACAATGGGGTATAATTGTACCGCAATTAAATAATAAGCAATTTCCTACCCTGTTTTTTTCAGGTGTACTTGCAACTGTTATTGTGTTGACAATAGTGCTCACGCAATTCACCTATGATATAAAACCGCGTAACACGCATACCGAATGCCGTTTACAATGTAAGCGTAACAAGTATCCTAACGCTTGCGAAGTGTTTTGCGACGACATCCATCTGGATGGCAAACCGCTGGAACAAGCTCTGGAACGATACCATAAGGCATCCGGCCGTAACTGATTTATTATTTTTCGTGTACTTTAGCCTTTTGCCTTCACTTGTTGATGGCAATTAAACTATAACATCAACGTTTAGTCGTACGTATAGAGCAACATTACAAGCTAACGAGATACCATTGATTAAATACGCACTGCTTTTTATTTCAGTAAGTTTTAGCGCCTGTGGCGGTAGTGCCGACTATCGGGAGCAAGTGCGGGCTGTTATTGCAAAGCAGGCATCAAATGGCAGCATTTTGCAGGAGGTGGCTATTGAAGTAGCCGAACCGGTTGAACCGTCTTATTTTGATACGCGACAATACCGCAACATTAAAGCCCGTGTCAAAATATTGCAGCAAAAAAATCGAGGTTACCGGCAACAGCTTGAGGCAACTGCATCACCGCTGCAGCGCAGCATGTACCTCACACTAATTGAGCGTAATGCAGCACATATTGTACAGCTTTGCAACATCATACAGGGTGGTGACAAGCGCTTTAAAGGGTCAAAAATGATTAGGTGGAAGGTAAACGCTTATTACACGCTCAAAGATAAGCACGAGCATATTCAGAGATTTACCGGGACCTTTGCCGTTGATGAAAATGGCGTTACCATGCTCGAGAACAAAAAGATTTGATAACGATCAATAATAAAATTGGCCTAAATTAAACAGACGGCTTCGCACATATTGGCTCAATCGCAATTCATGCATTCGTTTATAGCTTTGGTAGCCAGCACAGTATCAATCTTAAAATAAACTTCATAACCATAGTTATTGGCACTATGAACCGTTGTGTCTACGTCGGCAAATACCAGTGGTTTCGGGTTTACTGCTATCGGGTCTATTTTTATTAACTTTTTGCCTTCGCTTTTATGCAGCAACCGTAAACGTGCATCAAGCTGCTCCTTGTATGTGACGTTTGTTTTGCTGATAATGGTTTTATAAGCTTTGGCAGTATTGGTTTTCTGATCGGCTGCAACAGCAAATAAACCAAAAAAAAGAAGCGCGTAAGACAACCGTCTGAACCCGGTATTCCCCAGTTTATCCAACCCATAATAAACGCCTGTGTATGCCAGAGTTACTGTAATAAAAACTAAAAAGGTAAAGTAAATACAATCAAGCGTACGGTCGGGGTAATATTCGGTTAAGCTAATAGTTACCGGAAGATAGGCAAACAGATATCCGGCAAAAAATATCAGTGCCAGCCATGCAGGATGGAGTTTTAACCTGAGGCGTTTATTAAAAGGTTGCTGGTTAATCAGTAATATGGCAGGTACGGCCAGTAACATAAATATAAAGGCAAAACGTTTAGTGCGCAGATACAACCATGTAATGATCACATTTGAGGTAAACTCAATACTATGTAACATGGTGGGGCTGGCTTTTTTCACACCCTCCATAAAGTTATGCCTTTCAGAATTGCCCGGAGCCAGCAAACTTATAAGGCTGCAAACAGTGGTAACAGTAAATACAGTTGCGGCCAGCTTGCGGTAAGGTGAAACTATACGCAGTGCAAAGATTAAAAACAGCAGTGACAAAAAACCATGGTAGAAAATAATAATCTCATTGCTGCCCGAAAGCATGATACAGCCTATCGAACTTAGCGCTAAATTGATCGCGCTCACTTGTTGCCCCGAAGAAAAGACCCTTACAACATATCCCCAAAGAAATAACATCACCACCACAGGTAGCATATAAGTGATGCTGCCCGACAGCCAATAAATAACTTCGCCGGGGCTTACCAGGGTGGAAATGTATACGCCAAATATGACAGCCGTAAGTAATATAGCCTGCAACCGCGAAAAAAACTTAAAAGCGTGGATACAGTAGTAAAGGCCGACAATTAATCCTAATAACAACATTGCGGGAAAAAATTGCGCTATTGCAAAATTAAGCCCTCTGATGGGCAGCAATGACATGATGAAACTTGACGTATACCTGCCGGTAAATTCGAAGTACCACATTTTGACAGCGCCAAAAACGCCCGAATCACGGCTCATAGCTGCATATAAAAAATCATCGGCCACCGGTACACAATAATGGCTCAACACAAGATACGGAAAGGCCGTAACGGCAATAACGAGTAAAGCTAAAGCAAGCAGTAAGGGCTTATTATTGTTGATCATGCAAATATGGCCTATGTAAGAAATCGATAGCTTATATGCTCGCTCCTCCCCCTTAGAACAGGCTATTGGCGGCAAATAACATCATTAATTTTGCGCGACGCAATACCCATTACTGATTTTTTACAATTAAACTCAGCAATTCTATAACGGCATATTTGTTTTGATTGATTTGAGAGGCGATAAAGAGTTGCAAGCAAAGCTATTATTTTGGTAAGCTAAGTTGGATGTTTAACTTACTGGTAATTTAAACGTTTGGATAACGGCTTTTACTTTTGTAAACTTGCAGACGACTATAAATTTTATATAAATTTATTATTCATCAAACAAACTATCAGTGTCGTAAGTTACAACGGACTAGGTTATGGGCAAAGAGAAGTTTTCGGCAGCCGACATTGCTGCTAATCAAAAAATAGGTTCTAAACTACGCTACTTCCGTGAGAGTTTAGGCTGGACGCTGGATGAAACCGCTGCAAAACTTAACCGTTCTAAAGGCCATATTTTTAACCTCGAAAAGGGTGTAACCTCGTTATCAGCTAAAGATCAGGAAGTATATTTTAGCCTTGGTTTTAATTTAGCCTGCCTTTATAGCGATGACGAACCTATTGAACGGGTTGAACCCACCAAACGCGATCTGCTGCTTGATACCAAAACCATCATCAATCGTCTGAGCCAGGTTATAGAACAAAATAACGGCCTGCGTACCGCTGTGCATAACCTTACTACCCGGGTAGAATATTTAGAAAAAGAATTGAAAAAGGTAGCAATCAGTCATTAAGCTGTTTGAGTCTTTAATCTTTAACTACACATGGCCAAATTACATCCTCATAAGTCGGTTGCCAATCTGTAGCATAGCTTCTGATAAAGAGTTAATTTGCCCCTGCATTTCATTACGCTGATGCGCCTGTTCGGTGATCATCTGCATTTGATTCACCAGCGCCTGGTATATTTCTTTAAGCAGTTGCTCTTGCTCTAAAACTTTAGTTTCCAAAGCGGTGATGCGTTGCTCGTCTGTCATGAAAGCGAAGATACTTTACAAAATGACATAGCAGATTTATTTAACAGTTTAAATGGAGCCAGATAGTGGTGCTAACAAGTTATTTGAGCACTACAATGTTTCAGCGGGCAGCGAAAAGCTAAAAACACTCCCCTCGCCTAACTCACTTTCAACCCAGATACGCCCCTCGTGCCTCTGAATTATTTCTGAACACAAGTACAGCCCAATGCCGAAACCTAATATAGTTTTTGAATGAGTGTCTTCTACCCTGTAATAACGGTCAAAAACCTTCTGCTGATGTTGCGGTGATATGCCCGGGCCATAATCTGTAACACTTACAGCTGGCTGCCCGTCCGACAAGAAACAACGCAAATCAATCACATGACTCTCAGGCGCGTATTTAACGGCATTTGAAATAAAATTAGTAATGACCTGCCCTATCTTATCACGGTCGGCATAAACTTGATATGCTCCTAAACAATATAGTTTGATATGATGATTAGGGTAAATCTCTTTACTTTCTTCTACAATATCGGCGGCTAACGCGCTTAAATCAAAGGGTTCGCGCTGCAGGTGTATTTTGCCATCTTTTATCCTCGAAACAGTTAAAAAGCTATGAACCATCCTTGACATTTTAGCAACCTGATTGTTGGCTTTCTTCAGCGCCCCAGCCTGGTAACTGTCACCTGCCTTTTCGGCTTTCATTTGCAGCAGCTGCAAATAAGCTCCCATCGAGGTTAGCGGTGTTTTAAGCTCATGGCTTACAATACCTATAAAATCACTCTTACGTTCCTCAGCTTTTTTCCGGTCGGTAATATCCAGCACCGTGCCTGACAGGTAAGCTTTGGTATCTGCATCACCGTTAAAAAAACGGCCTGTGGTACGTATCCATTTAAGGTCTTTAGTATTGCGTGTGAGCATCGTATACTCAAGGTCGTAACTTTTACCTTCATTTAATGCCGTTTCTATAGTGTTAGCAATGGTTTGCCTGTAATCAGCCGTAACATGGCTTAGTGCCGTATGCAAATCCAATTCATCGTTCGGCTGGTATCCAAATATCTCTTTAAACCGCTGCGAAACTATAAAGCTGCGCGTATCGAGATCCATATACCATGTACCAATTTGTGCCGAAGCCAGCGCCTGGTTAAGTAAAAGCCTGGCACGTGCCGCCTCTTGCCTCGCTGCCAACAGCTGTCGGTTAACTTGCAGCATTTCCTGGTTGGTAAGTAAAAGTTCCTGGTTAGCTGCTTCGGCTTCTATACGGGCCTTTACCAGTTTGGTAACATCAGCAGCCATGTTTATTACCCCGGCTACATTACCATTTTCCAGTAACGGAGCACAGGTTGTATTGTAATAGCCAATTTCTTCGCGACCGTTTCTAACCAGTAAAACCGGAGTATCCATGCCTTCTATGCGCTTTCCGGTTTGGTAAACTTCTGTTATTTGCCTGTAAGGTTGCTGCCACCCCAGCTCGGGCAGTACCTGCAGCAAAGGCTGATCAATGATGCCTGCATCTTTGCCCAACAAAGCAAGCATGGGTTGGTTAACTGCATCTATGCGATACTCCGGCCCACGCAAAATCATCATCGCTACGGGTGCCTGCTCTATAAGTGCCAGGTTACGGTTTTGCTCAACGCTTTGATACAATCGCTGGTTTAACAGTTTGGCCTCTTGTAATTGAAGTATTTTACGGCGCAGTTCAAGCTTATCCATTACCTGCCGGGCCAGGATTTTAAGAGATTGCTGTTGTTGCGCGGTTAAACCGCGCGGTTGGCGGTCTGCTACGCACAGCGTACCCAATGCAAAACCTTCAGTATTGATTAAGGGTACACCGGCATAAAAAGCAAATGGCGTATCGGCATCAGCAATGGCCACGTTGCAAATGCGCTCGTCTGCGCGGGTATCGTTAACTATAAAGATATCATCAGTATCTTGTATGGCCTGCGCGCAAAGAGATTGCTCAATAGGTGTTTCGGTAACGGTGACCCCGCGCCTCGATTTGAACCACTGCCTGTTGCTGTCAACAAGCGTAATCAAAGCCACTGGTACATCGCACAGACTTGCGGCTAAACTAACAATATCATCAAAATCCTTTTCTTCAGCAGTATCCAGCACCTGGTAAGACTGCAGTGCATGCAGCCGGTGCGGATTGTTGATTATAAAAGAGTTTTCACTCATAGTTAAAGGATTAGGTAAACCAAAGATAATAAATTTGATTCGAAATTATTATTCTATTACTTATAAAATTAATCAGGACAATAATCAAAGACATTGAATAAAGAAACTTGAGTATACCTAAAGCATTACTTTATATGCATCAAATGAGATGATAGTATCTACAGGCATATTTTAAAACATCCAGTTGTAAGCTGATAATGCTAAAAAATTCAAAAAGACGATTTAACCCAAAAGATAACAATTGATTAAGTCGAGCTAACTATAATGCTGATATTTAAAACAAGTAGCCTTATTTAAGCTTTTAGCAAAAGCGGTATCAAATTCGCGGTAACATTTTAGTATTTGACAGTCGCTTTGTATAGTAGCTATGAACACACCTCAACCCCAAATACCCGGCTCATCGGGCCAATCTTCCTTAAAACTATTTGAAGCTGCAGTTAACGCCACCAGTAACGGAGTGGTGATTACAGATCATCAACAACCCGACGAGCCTATCATCTATTGTAACGATGCTTTTATGACGCTTACCGGTTATGCTCGCGAAAATATTATTGGCCACAACTGCCGGTTTTTGCAGGGCGACGACCGCGACCAACCAGCCCGTGAAATATTAAAAGAGGCTATTGCTAAAGGCGAGCACTGTAAAATTGAGCTGCGCAATTATAAAAAGAACGGAACGCTGTTCTGGAACGAACTGATCATGTCGCCGGTTAAAGATGAGCAAGGCAACATCACTCACTTTATTGGTGTACAAAATGATATAACTGCACGTAAGGAAGCCGAACGTGCATTAAAAAGAGAGCAGGAACAATTGGAACAACGCGTGCGCGACCGAACGTATGAGCTGGAAGTTAGCGAAGCCTACCTGGCCAGCATTGTGGAGACCGTTCGCGAAAGCCTGGTTGTACTCAACCAGGAAATGAAGATACTGAGCGTTAACGAACACTTTTGCCAGTTTTTTAAATTAGCTGAAGATGAAGTACGCGGCAAGCTACTTTTCGAAATTAATCAGGGTGAATGGAATGTGCCCGAGTTGGAAGATTTATTACATAATGTATTGCCAAATAACAATCCATTTGAAGGTTTTGAATTTGACAACACCTTTGCCCATATTGGCCGTAAGGTACTTATTCTTAATGCCAGGCAAGTTACTTTACGAGGCAAATATCAAAACCGGATTTTATTGGCCATAGAAGATAAAACCGACGAACGCGATGCTGAGCAACGTAAAGGCGACTTTGTGAGCATTGCCAGCCACGAAATGAAAACGCCGCTCACCAGCATTAAGGGCAATATACAAATGATGCAGCGGCGTACCGAAAAGAATAACGACGGCGATTACGCCGGTTTTTTAGAAAAGGCCGACCGCTCAATCAACAGGCTCGAAAAACTGGTGTCAGACCTGCTCGATGTAGCCGGGTTGCAAGAGGGTAATGTAATTTATGATTACCGCCGTTTTGATTTTGACAGGTTTATGAATGAGGTTATTGAGGGTATACAAGCCGCGCAGCCAAGTCATCAAATCATCATCACCGGAGAAACCAAGCAGGAGATTGAGGGCGATGTATCAAGGCTGGAACAAGTGGTTATTAACTTGCTCAACAACGCTATCAAATATTCGCCCGAAGCCAGCCAGGTCCATATCTATCTGAGTGTGGTAAGCAACTATGTAAAGGTATCTATAACCGACTACGGCATAGGCATTAAGCACGAAGATCAAAAGAAAATTTTTGGACGCTTTTACCGCGCAGGCCAGTCGCCGGGTAACTTTCAGGGCGTGGGCATAGGTTTATATATTTCCAACAAAATCATTCAGGAACATCGCGGATCGTTATGGGTTGAAAGCAGCGAGGGAGAAGGCTCCGTATTCAATTTTACCATTCCTGTAAACAGGCCAATTGCTTAAAAACAAGGTTTAACGTAAACCGCATGATATTATACAATACACGCCCGAGAAAATCGGGCTTGTATTTTTAATTTGATTATTCAAGTTTTCGAAATATGACTGTATATGTCTCCAATGATACGAATGTACTTTCTGAGTGTTTCTTGTTTAGAGTAATATTTTTCGTTTGATCACACGATTATCCAAGACAATACTGCAATGAAATACTTGGCTAAACTACTTAGCCGAAACATATTTAGCTGCAATCAGCAACATCAAGGTGCGGTCGGCTTTAGCTTCGTCGTAGTTTTCGCGCAATAACTGGATCACCTGTTTATTTTTAAGCTTAACAGCTGCAATCTGCAAAATCTGGAAAGATGCCATCTCAATGCTTTCAATGTTTTGCATGTAGTACAACAGCGATAAGTCGCGCAGGGCAGCATCATCCTTGTATTCCATCACCGAATCGAAAGCGTCATCTACCAGGCCTAACATGCCCTTGCAGCTCTCATCAGTAATTTCTTCGTCGAGCAACGTAAAAATTACCTCCATGCGTGCAATCTGTTTTTCTATATCTTCTATGCTTTCATTGATCGCATGGCGCAACCCCTTAAAACTGGCTTCGTTTACCAACAGGGGCAATTTGCGCGACAAATGCACCTTAGCAGCATATACTTTGTTTAAATGATCTATAAAAAAAACCAAAAGCTTTTCTTTGG
>CAJYJH010000104.1 GCA_913775265.1 uncultured Mucilaginibacter sp.
TTCGCCATACCAATCAAAATCATTGGGCAGTAAATTACCCTGAGCGTCTTTCATGGATGGATCTACCTTGCTAACGAGATCAAAAGCCGGATTAGGCTGCGTATAGTCCGGCGCCAGGAAGGCCTGCTCATAATACAGGTTTCTAATCTTTTCTAAATACTCATCGCGGCGCATCGGCCTCAATTTGTTGCTGGGCGATTGTGTGGCATACTGTGAAGAAAATGATATTCTGGTTTTTCCGTTAACTCCTTTGCGACTGGTAATCAGCAATACGCCGTTTGCAGCTTGAGCACCATAAACCGCGGTGGCACTGGCATCTTTCAACACGTCAATAGAGGCTATATCATCGGGGTTGATCGAGGTTAACGAGCCGGTATACTGCACACCATCCAATATTATAAGTACGTTGGTGTTACCATTTAATGTGTTTGCTCCACGTATGCCAATGCTTGGTGTAGCACCCGCACGGTTAACCTGGCCTACGTTTAAACCAGGAACTGTGCCTTGCAGTAAATTGGCAACGTTAGTGGTTGGCGATTGACGAAAATCATCGAGGTTGGCCCTAACTACCGATCCGGTTACATCCGCTTTTTTCTGGGTACCGTAACCTACCACCACTACATCGTTTAGTGAATTACTTACAGCTTTCATTTGTACGGCAAGGGTAGTACGGCCATTTAAAGCTACCTCTAAAGTTTCGTAGCCCACTATCGAAAACACAAGCACCTGATTGGTATTTGGTGGCGAAAGCGTATAGGCACCGGCTACGTCGGTTTGGGTTGCCAACGAGGTGCCTTTAACCTTAACGGTGACTCCAACCAAAGGCTGACCAGTTTCATCCGTTACTTTTCCTGTTATGGGGATGGCGATAAAAGAGCCGGCTATAGCGTTTTTTTTTGAATTTACCGCAAAGTGCTCGGCAGCGTCAAGCCTGTAGTTAGCGTTTGGCGATGCCAGCGATGTTTGGACAACACACAAGGCGATTAAGGCCAGGCTAAAACCGTATTTCAGTTTTGTAGAAAATGCGATTGTTGATGTATTCGTCTCTTTACCCAAGTAAAGGTGAGATGAATAAGTCACAGAATCTTCTCTCATAATTTAGTTTTGAATGTAATCGGTTATTGGTTTATACTGTAGGCCAGGGAAATACCGCCACTTTATCATTCTGCTTGTAGCAGGAGCACAATGCTTTGACTTAAATTCCAATAAACAGCGAGCTGCAATAACACAGCTTTTAGCTTCACTGACTTATTTTGATTTTGGCGTTATTAAATCTGCAATGGCGGCTTGCGTTGCTATTTGTTAGGCTTGCCCAATTGGTTACTTGAGTTCTAGCAACTAATAACATACTTTCCCTTGAATTTTGGAGTAAGGTTATTTCATAATTGTTGTTCTCCTTTCAAAATATTTAGTTGTATCAAAAGCTGTCATTAGCTATGGCACTAAAGGTGCAGGCTGCGTTTGGCTACAAGTTGCCCATGATGCTTGTTAAACATGTATTTATATCGATACAAAAGATTTACACAACAAGCTGCTATAAAAATGATCCTTAATGCAGGGATGTGTATGGTTTATATTTGGCGTTATTACAAGTCAAAGTAACCGAACACAATCAGTAAAATTTGTTCAACCTTTTGTCGATTTGTCTCAAATTTTAGATAGAATAATTCGTTATTACACATAATAGTTTGTATTTCAAATTATTACGCATTGTATACTTGTATTTTTTTTCGAATGTACAACATCGGCTGACGCACAAAACGCCCGGTTTATATATATTTGGTTTAACCAATTATGTTCCGCTCTATTAAACTTGTTGCAGTACAGCTAATCATGCTCCTGTTTGCTTTCGTTTGCAAAGGGCAGTCATATTATTTTAAGCATTACCAGGCTGATGATGGCTTAGCTCACAATACCATACTTACCATAATGCAGGACAGCAAGGGTTTAATATGGATTGGCAGCCGCGGCGGATTAAACCGGTTTGATGGGTACGGATTTAAAACTTACAAAAACGCCAAAACTAAATTTGGCAACATCGGCAATAATATAGTACATGTTATTGCCGAAGATCATGCGGGTATGATCTGGATTGGAACCGGCAAAGGCTTACACAGATATAATCCTTATCTGGAAAACTTCACCTCTGTTGAACAAGTGTCGCAGAAAATGATTGCCCAACTTTTAGTGGATGCACAAAACAACTTATGGTTTTTGGCTAATGGCACTCTACACTGTTACTTACAGAAAAGTAAAAAACTAATAAACCTGCAAAAAAAAGGAGCTTGCCTTGCCCTTGATGCTAAACAACAAATATGGATGGGCGACGACGACGGGATGGTACACATCATCAATCCGGCAACATTCACATCTAAACAGATTAGAATCATCAGCACTGATGTGCCTCCTATACTACGTACCATATTAAGAATCTTGCCTACCGGCACGGATGAGGTATTAATTGGATGTTTTAAACAAGGGCTTAAGAGCTATAATATCAAAAGCGGAGCAGTAAAATCGTTACTTTCTAAAAATGTTGATGGAACAGAAATTTATGTGCGCGATATTAAGACCGGCAATGACGGTAAATACTGGGTAGCTACCGAGACGGGTATTTATATTTATGACTTAACGCAACACAGCAGCCACAATTTGCGCAAACGCGTGGGAGATGCCTATTCTCTATCCGACAATGCCGTCTATACCATTTGCCGTGACCATCAAGGGGGTATGTGGGCAGGTACATTTTTTGGCGGCCTTAACTATTACTCTAAAGAAAATGCGAGGTTTGAAAAATATTACCCGTTGCCAGATATAAACTCGATATCAGGAAACGCAGTGCGCGAAATTTGCTCAGACAACCAAGGCAACTTATGGATCGGTACAGAAGATGCCGGTATTAACAAATTCAACATCAAGTCCGGCGTATTTACACATTACAAAACCGGCATTAAAAACGGTTTATCCTACCCTAACATACATGGCTTAAAAGCCATTGGCAGTCAATTATTTATTGGTCCTTTTTTGCACGGTTTAGAAATAATGGATACAAAAACCGGCAAAGTAACCAATCGGTTCAGATTAATTGGTGAGCCGAATGCCGATGCCAAAAGCGAGTTTATTTTAAGCATTTATCTCACTAAAGACAGCAGCATACTCATTGGTACGGTTTATAATGGCTCGGGGCTATTTTCTTACAACCGACAATCTAAAACATTTACCCGCATTAAACAAATACCTTACAACTCATACGTATACGACATAAAGCAGGATAATGAGGGCAATATCTGGACAGGCAGCATATCAAACGGAGCCTATTTTTATAACCCCAAAACAGGCAAACAGGGCAATTTCAGGTTCGGTGATCAAGTGAAGGGTAAAATTGTTAACGAGTTTGCCGTATATGGTATTTTAGAAGATAGTGGCCATGCCATGTGGTTTACTACTGAAGGAGGCGGCCTTATCAGGCTGAGCCCCGACCGTAAACACATCAGAAAATTTACAACCGAGGATGGGCTGCCCAGCAATGTGCTTTTCCGGATGCTGGAAGATGAGAACAAGCACCTTTGGATAAGCTCACTTAAAGGTTTGATTTATTTGGATCTGCAAACATTCAATTTTAAAGTTTATACGCAATCAAATGGCTTAATTACCGATCAGTTCAATTATAATTCTGCTTATAAACACACGGATGGTAAAATGTATTTTGGATCGGTTAAAGGTATGATTGCCTTTAACCCAATCGAATTTAGCCAAGGTACAGTTGGCCCTCCTACTTACATTACCGGCTTCCAGGTTAACAACAAAGAAATTGAGCCTGACAGCAATAATAGCCCTCTAAAAAAATCTATCTTATACACTGATTCTATTACTTTAAAACATTACCAAAACAACTTTAATATCGAGTTTGCCGCCTTAAATTATTCGTCACCAGGGGTAACCAGGTACAAGTACCAAATGAAAGGTCTTGATAGAAGCTGGACTTACCTTAAGAGTAACCGCAAAGCCTATTTTACCGATTTATCGCCCGGTAGTTATACTTTTATTGTACAGGCTGAGAGTAACGTAGGCAGTTGGAAAGGCCAGGAACGCAAGCTGTACATCAAAATACTGCCACCGTTTTGGAAGAGCTATATAGCTTATGTTATATACCTGTTGTTTTTAGGAATAAGTTTGTACCTCGCCATCATATATTATCATCGCCGTGTAGAACGCCGTAACCTGAGAAAACTACAACTTTTTGAACACAAAAAGGAGAAAGAAATTTACCAGGCTAAAATTGAATTCTTTACCAATATAGCTCACGAAATACAAACTCCACTTACGCTAATTGTTGGCCCGGTTGAACGCTTGCTTAAAAAAGCCGAACGACATCAAGATATGCAGAAAGGCTTACTGATGGTGGAAAAAAACGCCAGGCGCTTAAATGAGCTTACCGCACAATTACTGGATTTCCGTAAAACGGAAATGGACCAATTTGGCTTGAACTTCGTTAATATTGACATTGTGCAATTGGTGGGCGACCAAGTTTCGGTGTTTAAACCGATTGCCGAAAAGCAACGTATTAACTTAACATTTAATACGCCTGATCAGCAGCTTATTGCTTTTGTTGATCGCGAAGCATTAGTAAAAATCTGCAGTAATTTAATATCAAATGCGGTTAAATATGCTGCCACTGAAACGACAGTAAGTATAGTAAAACACCAGCCCGAAGATGAGAGCTTTGTTATACAGTTTAGTAATGATGGCCGGGGCATACCAGCTGAGTTCAGCAAACAAATATTTCAACCGTTCTTTAGGCTGAACGGCACTGATAAACCCGGCACGGGCATTGGCCTTCCGCTAGCCAAATCGTTAACAGAATTGCATAATGGTAAGCTCGAGCTAGCGTACAGTAACACCAGCATTACTGTTTTTAAGCTCACTTTGCCTATACATCAAAAGTTTGAATTTAAATTAGGTAGCTGGAAAAAGCTGAATTGATTATGAATGACAGTATTTTAATCATTGATGACAACGAGGATATCCTGGAATTTCTGTCAGATGTTTTAAGCGAAAATTACAAATTGCATTTAGCAGAAAACGGCGAAATAGCACAGAATATACTGAAGCAGGAAATCATTAACCTCATTGTGTCAGACATTATGATGCCCGGTATAGATGGTTTTGAACTTTGCAGGCTTATTAAATCAAATGTAGAGTATTGCCACATCCCTATTGTGTTGCTAACGTCTAAAAACACTTACCAAGCTCATATTGAAGGATTAGAAGTTGGTGCTGATGCGTATGTTCAAAAACCGTTTTCGCCCGAATTACTGCAAATGCAGATTGCCAACTTGCTCAAAAACCGATTGAAAATTAAAGATCATTTTGCCAGTTCGCCGTTCGAGGACGTTAGGGTAATGGCGCACTCTAAAACAGACGAAGTTTTCTTAAAAAAGCTGGACGAATACATCCGCAAGAACATCAAAGACCCCAATATGGATATCGATAAAATGGCTAACCATATGCATATGAGCCGACCAACGTTTTATCGAAAAATCAAATCTCTGTCGTCTTTGTCACCAAAGGAGTTGATCGACGTAACCCGATTGAAGAAAGCAGCTCAGCTCATTGCTCAAAATGAGTTTACTCTATTTGAAATTGCTAAAATGGTAGGTTATAGTTCACAGAGCGTGTTCGGCAAAAATTTTCACAAACACTTTCACGTTACACCTTTAGAATACATCAATTCTATCCCTAAAGAAAAAAGGTTGAACAGTATTGATTGATGCCGGAATTAATATATAAGGCAAAGGCCTCATCAAATCTTTGATGAGGCCTTTGCTTTGTAAGCTACTGAATAAGTTATTTGAGCACCGATTTAATTTTAATATTGCGGAAGCTTACTTCGTTGCCATGATCCTGCAGCAGGATATGACCTTTGTCGGCTTCACCAAAATCTTTCCAAACTTTGTATTTACTCATTTTAACCAACTCGCGGTATTCGGGCGATTTACGCTCAT
>CAJYJH010000105.1 GCA_913775265.1 uncultured Mucilaginibacter sp.
GCAGGTTACATGAGTCGGTCCATTGCTCGCGAGCGTCAAACGGAAAATTATCGCCTCCGGAGTAGATGAATTGCGTAGGCTCTGTGCTGCCCAAATCGTTAATACTGATGTCGTTCAATAGCTCTTCAATGCAACTAAACGAAATAGGTTGCTCATGTCCATTGGTAAACTGTACAATTTCTGTTTTGTCCTTGGGGCGTTTGTCGCCAAACCAGCTTAGTGGGTCAGAGGCTGAAACCGACATATCCGCCCGTCCTAATGATCCTAAAATTACCCATACATTGCGTTTTACCTGCGTAAACACGGTGTCGATGTGCATATAATCGCGCTTGTGTGGAATTTTGAGCACGGTTACCTTTTCTACTACTTTATTTTCGAACAATAACTTAATCGCCTCATGGGCTCCACCTAATGACGTGCGTTCGCTGCAACCAATGATGACGTGGTTTTTGCTCACCACCATCACATCGCCGCCTTCGAGTGTTGTTTTTTCGTCTTGCTCCTTGCCGGGGCGCAAAAAATGTTGCACCGGGTCGGTAATTTCCAGAATGTGCTCACGCGATCCGGCAAACAGCGGATGGTTAAATAAAATGTATCTGGCCAGCAACGTTTCACGCGAACGAGCTTTTTTTGCCGGTTTATTAATCAGGATATGATTATTAATAGTTATACCAATATCGCGCGAAAAAATGAGGTTAGGTATGGGGGCGAAAATGAGATTGTCTTTATACAACGAACCGGAGATAAATATTTTAGCCAGTTCTACCGGATCGGTTTTGTATAACTGCTGTTGTAAGCGGTAATTACAACTTTCAATGGCGCACACTGAAGCGGTAAGCTTTTCGCGGATCACGTCATCCTGCAAAATCTCAGCTAATAAAGTCTGTATTTCAATTACTTTATCTGAGGCGTAAAAATCTTTGTGGTCGGGCTTATAAAAGTTGCGCTGATTGTCGGGGCCGTCAATCTGCTGCAATTGTCCTTTAATTTTATTGGGATCCAGAAAGTAGAGTAGCAACTTAATATAATAGTCGTACTCATTTCTGCGCATGGTATCTAAATGCACAATATCTTCAAAAAGCCAGTCCTGCGCTTTCGAGGGGACTACTTTACCCAATCCACTATCTGGACTATGAATTAACAGGGCACGCAAAGTGCCAATCTCTGAACTTACATTTAAGTTTAACTGATTAGCCGGTGAAGTCATAAAAAATATAGAAGTAACCAAAGGTATTCATTTCTTAATCAAAATGATTATTGGCGGTAGGTTAAGTAGATTTAACTAATTTTGCTCCCATGGATTTTATTATCGACGCAACCCTGCAAGCCGTAGCGCAACTATATCAAACCCAAATTACCGTACAAGATGTAAACCTGCAACAAACCCGCAAAGAGTTTGAAGGTCAGGTAACCATCGTAACTTTTCCGTTTACCCGTTTCTCAAAAAAATCACCTGAGCAAACGGGCAACGAGATCGGCGCTTACCTGGAGGCTAACGTTCCCGAAATTTCGGGCTTTAATACAGTGAAAGGTTTTTTGAACATATCCATTGCAGATAGTTACTGGCTCAAAGTTTATCAGGATACTGTAGCTCGACCAGGATTTGGCGTAGCACCCAAAAATGGTAAAAAGGTGATGGTCGAATATTCGTCGCCTAATACCAACAAGCCATTGCATTTGGGCCATGTGCGTAATAATTTATTGGGTTATTCAGTAGCAGCCATTTTAGCTGCCGCAGGTTACGAAGTGATAAAAACCAATTTAGTGAACGACCGGGGGATTCACATCTGTAAATCGATGCTGGCCTGGCAAATGTTCGGCAACGGCGAAACACCCGAAGCCGCACAGATGAAAGGTGACCATTTGGTGGGTAAGTATTATGTGATTTTTGATAGAGAGCTGAAAAGCCAGGTGGCACCGGTATTAAAACAAGTACTTCTCGGAGATGATACTGCTGGTTTCCCGGAGAAAAAACAACTTGTATTGCAGGGTCATTTAAAAACTATAGATAATCTCAAAGCTGCGATATCCAAAATTGTGTCTGGTTTGGATAGTACAGATGTCGTGAAATTTGGGCAGAGGTTTGAAATAGGCTGTGGAGATTTGATTGATGAAAACTCATCGGTTAAAGATGTAATCAAACTTACAATGGACGAACTCCCAATTGAACAGCAGGCTGAAAAAGGCAAACAACTCAATAAATTACTAAAGTCTGCCTTAGATTTGGAAGAAAAAATTGAGAAAGAGAAAGATGAAATCAAAGATATAGTTCAGAGCGAAGCGCCACTAATGAAGCAAGCGCAGCAAATGCTGCAAAAGTGGGAAGCTGGAGATGAGCAAGTGATTGAACTTTGGAAAACCATGAACACTTGGGTGTATGATGGTTTTGCAAAAACCTATAAAAAGCTGGGTGTAGACTTTGATAAGTTTTATTATGAATCAAACACTTACCTTTTAGGTAAAGACATTATTGAAGAAGGTCTGGAAAAAGGTGTGTTCTTCAAGAAAGAAGATGGTTCGGTGTGGATTGACCTGACAGCTGATGGGCTTGATCAGAAACTGGTATTGCGTGCCGATGGTACTTCGGTATATATTACCCAGGATTTAGGCACGGCTCAACTGAAGTATAACGACTTTGGTATGGACGAGTCGATTTATGTGGTTGGTAACGAGCAGGACTACCATTTTAAAGTACTGTTCCTGATTTTGCAAAAGTTGGGTAAAAGCTGGGCTAAGGGTTTGTACCATTTATCGTACGGTATGGTTGATTTACCGTCAGGCAAAATGAAATCGCGCGAAGGTACCGTAGTAGATGCCGACGACCTGATGGACGACATGGTGGCAACGGCTGAAGAGTATTTTGATAAACAAGAAAAAAAGCTCGATTTAAACGAAGAAGAGAAGCAAGCGCTGTTCCCTGTGATAGGATTGGGTGCGCTCAAATACTTTTTGCTAAAAGTAGATGCCAAAAAGCGCTTACTGTTCGATCCTAATGAGTCGATAGAATTACAAGGCCATACCGGTCCGTTTATACAATATACCCATGCGCGAATTAAATCGGTATTGAGCAGGGGAGGGGAGTTCCATATGTCACAACTACCAGTTGAACTGGATGCCGTTGAGCGTGATTTGATTATTTTGCTTAACCAATATCCGGACGCTGTAGCAGCGGCAGCCAAAGACTTTAATCCGGCTACCTTGGCCAATTATATTTACGAAGTTGCCAAAGCCTACAATAAGTTTTACCACGACCTATCCATATTGCAAGCCGAAACACAAGATTTGAAAAATTTCAGGCTACAATTGTCGGCATCAACCGCACAAGTGATTGCAAAGGCTATGCAATTGTTAGGTATTCAGGTGCCAGAGCGGATGTAAAAAGACCCGCTATAATATAAAAGACGTCGGATTAAGTGTTTTAATGACATTTTATCCGGCGTTTTTTATTTTCTGATATATGATGAAGTTTCGCGATTACTTTACTTACGTGTTTAGTTACATTTCAATTAATAACAGTGTCGTATGCTTAAATTTTCATTAAAATGACAAAAAAATATAATTAAAAGTCAGTTCTGTTGCAAATTATTCATAATTTTCGCTTTCGAATCTATTTTATTAACTCAAATCAATTAACAAATGAAGAAAATTTTACTATTTCTTCTTGCTCTAAGTATTGGTGTTTCTAATTACACCTTTGCCCAAAGCAGAAAAATTACAGGTAAAGTGACAAGTGCTGATGATGGTCAGCCACTGCCAGGAGTATCTGTTAAATTACAGGGTACCAACCAGGGAGTTCTAACTGACGGTGATGGCGTTTTTTCTGTAAATGCTTCAACAGGTCAGGTTTTAGAATTTACTTACATCGGTTTTACCAGTCAAACAGTATCAGTTCCTTCTGGAAATTTTCCTCCAGTCCGCCTGAAGTCTGATACAAAGATGTTAACTGAAGTTGTGGTAACCAATGGTTATGCAACGCAATCTAAAAAAGCTTTCACCGGGTCTGCAACAACTGTATCAGGTGCCGAAAACGAAAACAAACCATTTTCAACACCGATACAAGCACTTCAAGGACAGGTTGCCGGTTTAAACATTTCATCCAACAGCGGTCAGCCAGGAGCTAATGTCCAAGTACGTATACGTGGTGTAAATTCTATCAGTTTGAGTTCGCAACCACTTTACGTGATAGACGGTATGATCATCAATTCAGGTGACTTGTCTCGTTTAACCACGACATCTAACGTATTAGCTGGTATCAACGAAAACGATATTGAAAGTGTTACCGTCCTGAAAGATGCTACCGCTACAGCTATTTACGGATCAAGAGCAGCAAACGGTGTAATCGTAATTAATACTAAACGTGGTAAAGCAGGTAAAACAACTGTACGGTTTGATGCAGAAGGAGGTATAACTAACAATATCCCTTTGCCAAAAGCTGGACGTCCATTAACGGCTGATCAGTATAAGGAACTGTTTATTGAAGGCATAAATAATGCAGCTATTGACAATCCTACCACTTTTAACGCAACAAGGGTAGCATCTGACATTGCGTCTTATGTAGGTGGTGCCCGCAGTAATGACTGGTATGACTTGCTAACCAAAAAAGGAAGACAACAACAATATAACGTTTCTATAAACGGTGGATCTGAAAATACTCGTGTTTTCGCATCTGCTGGTTATTTTGAACAACAGGCAACTATTGTAGGGTCGGATTTAAGGCGCTTTACAGGTCAAATGAACTTGGATCAAACCATCAGCAAACGATTTTCATTGAGCACTAACTTAAATTTTTCAAACGTTGATCAGAATACACCATCAAATGGAGGCGCGTTCGCAAATCCGGTCGGTAACGTGTTCTTTTTACGTCCTTTCCAGTTAGCTTATAATGATGATGGTTCTTTAAATTCAAGCCGTACTGGTCAAACTAATTTTCCAGGCAACTTCAACAGTCTTTATATTGTAGCTAACGATAAGAAGCATTTGTCTCAAACCAGAATTTTGGGTAATACTCAACTTAAATGGAATATTTGGGATGAGTTACGTTTCACATCTTATGTGAGCGTTGACTATAATACGCTGGAAGAGGTTCAGTATAATAACCCTGTAATGGGGGATGGCCGCACGGCTGGCGGACGTGGCTATGATTACTACACTCGTTATTTTAACTGGTTAACGCGTAATCAATTATCTTACCGTTACAATGTTCCGGGTGTTGATGATTTTTATATTGATGCAACGGTTGGCTATGAAGCTCAGCGCTCTAAAGGTTACCTATTAAGTGCAAATACAAATTTATTTCCAAACCAACCATCTTTAATTGTATCTGCGGTCGGTGCTACTCCAATCCAAGGCAGCGCTACAATCAGCAATTATACATTTGATGGTTTGTTCTCAACAGCCGGCATTAATTACAAAAACAGATATTCATTAAGTGGGTCGTTCAGGAGAGATGGCTCATCTGTTTTTGGTGCAAATAATCGTTACGGTAACTTCTACTCAGTAGGTGGTGCCTGGAATATTGATCAGGAAGATTTCTTTAAAATTCAGAACGTCTTATCAACAGCTAAAATTCGTGGTTCGGTTGGTTCTGTCGGGAACTCAAGTGGCTTGGGTAATTACCAGGCCCGTCCAACTGCTGGTTACGGTGTTAACTATGCTGGGGCAAATGGTCAAAACTTTAATACGTTAGGTAACGTTAATTTAACGTGGGAAAGCCAGATTAAATATGATTTGGGTTTTGATTTAGGTTTTTTCAAAGATCGTTTAAGTGTAGGTGTAGATTTATATAAAAACAACATTAACGGCTTAATCCTGAATTCACCATTGTCAAGAACTGTTGGTTTTACTACAATAACTCAAAACGTTGGTTCAATGCGTAACCAAGGTATTGAAACTACTATCAAAGGTTATCCTATTAAAACTAAGGATTTCACTTGGGTTACTAATTTTAACATCTCCCATAACGCAAACACCGTTACTAAGTTAATAAATAATGCGCCAGTTGTTAATCCTCAGAACACTCAGTTCCGGTACCAAGAAGGTCGTGACTTTTATACTTACTATACTCGCCTTTATGCAGGCGTAGATCCGGCAAATGGTAATGCCTTGTGGTATACAGATGCTACAAAATCAGCTACTACATCAAATTATGCAGCAGCCGCAAGAGTTGATACAAAACAGGCAGATCCAAAAATTTTCGGTGGTTTTAATAACACGTTTAATTATAAAGGAATAACCTTAACAGCTGATATTTATTATAATTTTGGTAATATGGTGAATGATGCTGCTTGGGGTTATTATTTGAAAGACGGAACAGCATTCGACAATAACAAATATTATTATATTTATGCAAACCGGTGGACTACTCCAGGTCAAATAACCGATGTGCCTCGTTATTCTAATGCTGGCGTAAACGCCGGTCAGTCATCTAACTTTTCAACTCGTGATTTATATTATGGCGATTATATTCGTTTAAGGAACTTAGTTGTTGGATATGACTTCAAAAACCTTTCAGTGATGAAAAAATATGGTATTAACAGGCTTTATCTGTATGGTCGCGGTACCAACTTGTGGACCAAGACCTACGATAAGCGTTTACCGTTTGACCCTGAGTTAGGTCCAACCGCAGTAAATAACTTAGATGTATACCAGGTTAGAACGTTTACTGTTGGTTTAAATGTTGGTTTTTAAGAATTGAACAAATGAAATTAAAAAATTATATTTATTTATTACTTGCTGGTACAATCACAATAAGCTCTTGCGGCAAGGAATTTTTAGATGAGCAGCCGCCAACTGCATTACCTATTGCTAATGCTATTAAAAACGAAAGTGATATGGCTGACGCTGTAAATGGTATGTATTCAGCAATGAGAAGCACACTATTTTATGGTCGTGACATACCTGTATTAGGTGACGAACTTGCTGATAATGCCTATGTTTTTAGCAGTAATTCCGGGCGTTATTTACAGGAGATGAACTATACCTACATAAATAGTAATGCGGAAGCATCTAACATCTGGACTCAGGGTTATTATGCAATACTGCAGGCAAATCGCATTATATATGCAGGAGGTCAACTTCCTGCTACAGCTAACAGTTCACAACTACGCGGCGAAGCTTATGCAGCCAGGGCTTTATGTTATCTGCAATTAGTAAACTTTTACGGTGCTCCTTTTACCGTAAATCCTAATGCTCCTGGTGTTCCTTTGGTAACTCAACCATCATTTGGAGATGCAGCACTGGCTAAACCAAGTCGTGCAACTGTTACTCAAGTTTATGATAAAATTATAAGCGATCTTGACAGCGCGTTCACCTTAATGCCTACAAGTGGTGTAACAGGTCACGCTGTTAATTCTAACTACATTGCAAAATATGCCGCTAAAGCTATACAAGCGCGCGCATATCTTTACAAAGGTGATTATGCAAATGCAATTACAGCTGCTAAATCTGTAGTAGATAACGGAGGCTACACTTTATCTACCGCTGCTAATTATGTAGCTTATTGGGCTTCACCAACAGCGCAAACCGGTAAACTTGAAACTATTTTTGAGTTAGCACTAAATAACGCAACTAACAATGGTACGACAGGGTTAGATTACATCTACGCTCAAGCTGGCTACGGCGATCTTTTAGGTTATGATGCTCTTTATAATTCATATTCTGCCACCGACGTACGAAAGAACTTGTTTTTAACTACAAGCCCTACCAAGTCGGGTACCGTGTATGTAAACAACAAATATTCGAATGTGTCTAACGCAAACGAAAAGGATGATGTTAAAATTATCCGTTACTCTGAGGTGTTATTGACCTTGGCTGAAGCTTACGCACGTACAGGTGATAATGCAAATGCTGTGTTATACGCTAATCAGGTTGCTCAGAGACGAGATCCGTCTTTCACCGGTTTTACTTCTACAGGTGCCGCGTTAGCTAACGACATTGTAAATGAAAGAAGAAAAGAATTGGCTTTCGAAGGCCTTCGTTATTTCGATTTAACCCGTTTAAATTTACCGGTTAGTCGTCCTACGCAGAGCCGTACAGCGCCTATAGTAACAACTTTGGATGTTACAAGTCCAAAGCGGATATTACCTATTCCTCAATCGGAGCTGGATGCAAATAAAAACATCACTCAAAATCCCGGTTATTAAGTGATACAAAATAAAAGAGGGGGCCTTGGCCCCCTCTTTTATTTTATTGTTATATTAGGTGTAACATTAATAAATAATCAGCTACTATGAAAAAAATACTTATCATTTGTTGCTTTACCGTAGCTTTCGGGGGCAATTTGAAGGCACAGGGTTTTCAGAGTTACACAAATAACACGACATTTCAAACTAAGGATTTTAGTGACGTAAAGGGAAATCCATATACCTCCCCCGAATGGGCTAAGGGCACAGTAGTTACCTCTGATAATAAGACTTATACCAATCTTGACGTTAAATACAGTGACTATGAGGACAAGTTAATTGTTAAGGGACCAAATGATCAATTAATGGAGTTTGGTGATCTGGTGAATGACTTCACGTTGTCATTCACAAAGGATGGCGTTCCTGTAATTGAGCATTATCACAGTGGTTATGCAAATATTCCAGGTTATAACAAAAAGGATTTTTTTGAAGTATTAACTGATGGAAAAGCGCAGTTATTGAAAAAAACAACAAAAAAGATCCAAACTATAAACGAGTATGGTTCAGTTACGTCAAACAAAAGTTTTATGGTTACACATAAATACTTTTTATTGCTTGGTGACAAGGCTGTAGCCATTAAGCGCGACAAGAAATCATTACTGGCTGCACTGTCAGATAAGCAGCCTCAATTGGAAGATTTCGTTAAAACCAATAATTTGTCGTTCAAGACAGATGAAGATTTAATTAAAGTGGTAAGTTATTATAACACGTTATAGTTGTATATTATCGGCTACAAGGGAAATAATTTGCTTGTCCAGCTTACTTAAATGGCTTATATATTGGGTACTGCATGTTGATGGCCCATTCGATAAGATGATTTTCTCCGAATACTCATCCCTCTTCCCATTAAAAATCAAGGCTCTTACCTTGATTTTTTTTTGCTTCAATAATTCGAGGGATAAAAGCGTATGATTAATACTGCCCAAATAATGTTTTACTACCAAAACAACCTCAGCATTCAACTTTTGAATTAGGTCTACCACAAAGTGTTGGTCATTTAGTGGCACCATCAGTCCGCCGGCACCTTCAATCAGGAGCTGATTATCAGTTTCAGGTAGTTTGATCTGATCAATGTCAATAGTGATGCCGTCTAAATCAGCCGATTTATGCGGTGAAAAGGGTTGAGTAAGCCGGTAAGCCTCGGGATGAAAACGGGTAACGGTGTTAGAGATTAAGCGCTGCACCTTCATGGTATCGCTGTTATCCAGATCGCCCGATTGGATGGGCTTCCAGTAGTCGGCTTTAAGTTTTTCAACTAATATGGCAGATATAATAGTTTTGCCAACATCTGTGCCTATACCGGTTACAAATAGTGGTTTTTTATCGGACATGTAAATGTTCTTTAATCAAGGTAGTTAATTGTATGATTTGCTCGTCGGTATTGTAAGTGTGCAGGCAAATTCGCAAACGTTCGGTTCCTGCAGCCACTGTAGGGCTTAGTATAGGGCGTACATCAAAGCCATTCTGCTGTAGTGTTTGGGCCGCGCTTCTGGTTGCATTGTTACTACTAAGTATAATGGTTTGAATGGCGCTCGCGCTAAGTGTAGTTTTATACTGCCCATTCATTAAGCGGTTATACAAGCCGATTTTACCTTTGAGTTCGTCAATCAAAGCATCGGAACTTTTTAGAAAACGATATCCAGCTTTTATAGTAGCTAACTGATGTAACGGTGCGGCAGTAGTGTAAATAAACGACCTGGCAAAATTAATAAGGTAATCGCGCAGGGCAATCGATCCTAATACAATAGCTCCATGTGCGCCCAAAGCTTTTCCAAATGTTATCACACGGGCAAACACATCGTGCTGTAAATTGAGCTGATTAACGAGGCCTTTGCCAAAAACGCCCAGTGCATGCGCTTCATCAACAATTAAGGCAGCATTATAACGTCTGCATAGGAGGCTAATAGCTTCCAACGGCGCCTGGTCTCCGTCCATAGAATATACGCTCTCTACGACTACGTAAATAAGACCTTTGGTAGCCTTTAGTTTTAGTTCAAGGCTGTCTGTATCGTTATGTTTAAAAGTGTAACGTGTGGCGTTGCTGAGCCTAATGCCATCAATAATGGAAGCATGAGCTAACTCATCGTGAATAACGGTATCGTGCCGTTGCGGTAGTGATGATAGCAATCCCAAATTAGCATCATATCCAGAATTAAATAGCAAGCCTGATTCGGCGTCGTGATAATTGGCAATGATTTGCTCGATTTTTTCAGCATAATCAGAATTGCCGGAAATTAGCCGGGAGCCGGTAGAGCCGTTAACAATCTTGGTATTACATGCAGAAATTTCTTCTCGAATAAACTCAGCTAATTGTTCAGAATGGGCAAAGCCTAAATAATCATTAGAGCAAAAATCTATCAATCTATTCTCCGGCCTGAGTTTGCGATAATTGCCTGCCTCCTGGCGACTTTGTAGCTTTTGCTGTATAATATCCTGATGCGTCAAAAAAATAAAATTTGTGCTAAAATAAAAAAAGCGGCTGTTAGCCGCTTTTTTAAAAATTATTTTTGAGATGGTGGAGCTCCACCGCCCTGACGCATTCTCTGCATTCTTTCGGCGTTTGCTTTCTCATAAGCAGCATACTGCTCAGGAGTCAATATCGCTTTTAATTTAGTATTAGTAGCTTCCATCATCGGGCGCATTGCTTGCATCATAGCCTGGCGGTCACCATTGCTTGCTGTTCTGATACTGTCACGGGTTTTTGCCTGTGCAGTGTACAAAGCTAATACTTTAGCAGTTTGGTCATCTGTTAATTTAAACTCAGTTTGCATTTGTTTAGAACGCTCCTCAGGAGTTTGTTGCATTCTGCCCTGGGCAAAGCTTACTGCGCTGATTCCTAACACAAAGCAGCACATCATTAAAATCTTTTTCATCATTTAAAGTTTGTTTAGTTTTTGATAAAGATATTAGCTACAGGTTTAGTCGCAACCTTGTAACTTAATTGTTGCTTTGTAATTTAGAAATAGATTTTTGCATTTCGGCCATCATGCTGGTTAAATTTTCCATGCTTGGTTCCGGCATAGGCGTTGGCAACTGCGTAGACAGATAAGCTTTAGCTTTCCATATTTCCAGAATATCATCGGCGCTAATATCGTACGGTTCATAAGCCGGATTGTCAGACATTAATTTCAGTTTTTTGTTGTCTCGGTATTTATTGCCAATGCGTTTATAAACCACGCCTTCAGTTTTAGATAATACTACATAGGTTTCTCCGGGTTTTACATCATTCCAGTTTTCTACATACTCACCTATAATAACAGTGCCTGATACCAGGGGCAACATCGAGTCGCCTTTAATCTCAAACGCGCGGAATGTGCCTTGCTTAAACATAGGCAGATAAAACTTAGGTAACTGTGCCACGTATTCAGGGTCAGCATAACCATTTAAGTAACCGGCGCTGGCTTTCATCGGTACCATCTCAATATTTTCGTTATCCTCTTTATCCACAGAGATACTTAGTATACGAAGGTTAGCCGGATTACCTTTAGGCTTAGGTGCCCACTTTTCGTTAATGGTTTCATTTATAAAATCATCAACGCTAATTTCGAAGTATAATGCTATCTTTTTTAGTAAATCATACTTTGGGTCAGCTCTATCCTCCTCATAAGCACCTACTAAAGAGCGTTTTATACCTATTTCGTCGGCAAACTGCTGCTGGGTCAGTCCCTTCTTTTTGCGAAGGAATTTAATATTTGATGAAATTATTGACATAAAATTTGGATTTACTAAATTTGTTAGTAAATTTATGCTCATAAAATTAGTAACAAATTTTTAACCAGCAAAATTTATTATCAGATGAAACACTATATTTATATCATTACCGACAGAAACCGTACAAATCTGCATGTTGGCTTGTGTACAGATCTGATTAAAACTATGCAGTTTTATAGCGAGATGCCTACATTATTTTATGACAAGGCACAGCAGTTGAGCCGGTTGGTATATTTTGAAGAAATAAATAATGAAGAGCAAGCCATGGAGCGCTTTAAATTTATGAGCAGCTTTACCCGCGCGCAAAAGGAAAAAATGATCAGGTCTGTAAATGCAGATTGGATAGACCTGACCATTGGGTTAACCGCAGAACACAGAATGCGTGTGCGCCCATATTTTCGCCCGTCTTTGGCAACAACCAAACGAGCGCTTACTTTTTAATAAACTTAAGGGCGCCAGAGTTCATACAGAAACGTTTGCCACCACGATCTTCCGGACCATCATCAAAGACGTGGCCTAAATGCAAACCGGTACTCCGTTCTACAACCTCGGTACGGCTCATGCCATAACTGTTATCTTGTATCACAGCAATTTTGCTGTTACTAACAGGTTTAGTGAAGCTTGGCCAGCCGGTGCCACTGTCAAACTTATCATCGGATGAGAATAATACGTCGCCAGTGGCAGCGCTTACATAAACACCCTTCTCGTGGTTGTTCCAGTAAGCGTTTTTGAAAGGTGGTTCAGTGCCTTTCTCAACCATAATATGGTATTGGTTGGCATTTAGTTCTTTTTTCCATTCGGTGGCAGGTTTGCTTTTTTTACCTTTGACCTGTTTATTTTGCCCGTTACTGTTTTCGCATCCAAATAGTGCCGAAAAGGCCACGGCACATAACATCATCACTAAGCTTTTCATATAAAAGATATACGAGTTTGGTGTTTATACGGTTTTAAATCCGAAACTCACAACGCCTTGGTTTTGGGTATTAAAGGTTGTGTTACCAAGTGCATTAATCCATTACTTTGTTCGATATTAAACCGGCTTACCACGCTTTGCCCGCCGGTTTCGTCATATAGTGTAATATTTCGGTTGCCGTCTATTCGAGCTAATAATTTGCTTCCTGATAAGGTAAGCAGTTGAGCTTCGCCTTTGCCATCTTTAATCATTTTAGTTAACTCTTTCGCATCATAGTGGCCGGGTACAATATGGTAGCTTAAAACATTAATCAATTCGTATTTGTGCGTCGGTTTCAATAACGTATCCAGGCGCATACCCAACTTTCTGGAAATAGCGGTATCTGCCGGTACGAACATAGTTAACGGCCCCCTGCTTTTTAAAGTACCAACCATGCTAGCTGCCCTTATAATATCTAAAAGCTTTGCATGATCGGTCGAAGCGGTAAGGTTTTCAAAAAAATCTTTAGCTGTGTTCATGGCGGTACCGTTCACCATGGTAACTTTGCCTTTGTCAATCTGCGACCTTACAGAGTCTTGAAACGATGATCCCCTCGGAGGAGTAACCTGTGCAACGGCACAAGCGGTACTCACGAAGAATAAAAAGTATAAAAGCGCAACTTTCTTCATAACTAATTGATATAACCTTCAAAGTTTAATGGTGTTTCATTTAAGCAAAAAAGCGGCTGTTTGCCGCTTTTTTGTTGCTGTTGTCAACTTTACCATCCCGGAGTAAAGTTTAATCCGAATACAGGTTTCTTAACATCAGTACGGTTAAATGGTATGGCATAGTACGGTTCTAATATTAATGCGCCAAATAAGTTTACCCTGAGCGACACACCTGCGCTTAAAGCAGGCACACGTTGATTGTTGTTATAAGTAGGAATTAACACTGGTTTGCCATCTTTATCAAGCACAGGCTTGCCAGTGTTATCAACTTGCTCTTGCAAACCGATATAGTCGGGACTTTTTTGAAATTTGATTTGGTTTCCTCTATTCCAGGCTAAACCTGCATCAAAAAATAAGTTTAGTTCCGTAAATAAGAATTTAGATTTGATAGCCGACAATTTTTCGGGACCGGTAAACGGCAAGCGTACCTCAAAATTGGCCACAGCAACCCGCGAACCAGAGAGCTGGCTTATCGTAAATCCGTTTGATGGGCCGGTGGTATTGCTTCCATAAAAGGTTTGACTTTCGTAACCCCTTATCAAAAATGGATAGCCGATGTAGTAAGGGTAAAGGCCTGTGTCTTCGCCAAAGCGCCCAAAAGCATTAAACCTGGCTGCGAACGTGACGGGTTTTAGACGAGCATATTTTCGTACATCGATTGTAGGCGAAAAAAAGCGATATGAACCAAAGTCATACTCGGCCTGCAGGCGATACCTGAAACCACTTAGTGGTGACGCGATACCAAAAAACGAATTGTCACCAATTAGCGCTGCACTTACCTGCATCAAAGTAATTGGGCGCAATATACCCACATTATTATAGGGATCGTTATTGTATTTGTCGTTAGAAATTCGGTTTCGCTGAAAATCAATATAGCGGCCCACACTGTCGTAATAAGTACTGTAGCGCGTAACCATATATGAATTGCGCGATATACCGCCGCCAAACTCAGCGCGCGTCACCTTTGAGAAAGGGTAGGAGGTGAATGCTGATAATTGATCCTGGAAAATACGGATAATATCATATCGCTCTTCAATAGCACTAACTTTTTGGCTGCCGGTATCATAAGTGGTCGGCACAACATTGTATGTAGCTAATTGATAGGGGATATGTGAGATACCACCGCCAAAGTTCCACCGGCCTTTTTGCTGAATGTAAAATACTTGCCCTGCAAAGTCATAAATCTCACCGTTAACAGATGCCCCTGCATAGATTTGGTTTCGGCCCAAAATATCGCTAAAAACACCTTGTATGCCGCTTGAAAGTCCCGCACCGTAACTACCCGCACCAATACCTACGCCCACACCTACTCCGCTGCTGGCCAGATAATCCAATTTAAATTGCGGGCGGTATGGAATGTTTTGAATAGAGTCGGCCGGAATGCGCTGGTACGACAGGAAATTGTTCAGGTTAGAGTTAATCAAATCTACCCCAACAGCTTTAGGCGGAGGTAGCAAGGCCGCGTCAAAATTAGTTGCTGTACCGCTTACTACTTGCGGTTTAAATTCAGAAGCCATAGCGTTGTATAAGGCATATTTCTGCGACCGGTAGTACGAGTATACAATGTCATCATGAGCTGATACGCTTAACGCCGGCGAAAATTCGGTGATGCCCGATATACCGGTGAATAACTCCGTCATCTGCTCAGTGGTGCCGGTGTTTTTATTATAGCGGTACAAGTTGCGGAAACCATCGCGGTTAGACAGAAAGTAAATCTGCGTGCCATCGGCCGAGTATTGCGGGTTCATGTTATTGGCACCGTCAAAAACTTTGATGTCGGTTACCTTGCCGGTTGCTAAATCAAGCTCAGCTAAATTGAAAGTGATCGTATGTGCCGTAGTAGCATCGTACGTGGTACGATCGCTGGTAAAAACAATATGCTTACCATCCCGCGAAAAGTTAGGCTGATAGTCAGAATACTTATCGTTAGTAAGCTGGGTGACTTTTTTAGTCGTAAAGTTATATAAGTATAAATCGCTGTTACCTTCCGACAGTCCCTGGAAAGCTATCTGGTTTCCGTCAGGTGACCAGGTTAAGTTACCAAACTGCTCGGCATCGCCCATGGCAATATTACTGATTACCCTGCCACTCGGAATGGATACCACCAGCATTCGGTTGCGCCCGCCGCTAAATATACTGAATGCAAATTTTTTACTATCAGGCGACCATGCACCGGCCGATTCAATAAAATTAAATTCGTCAATGTGCGTATTAGATGTTTTACTGGTGAGACGTCGGATAACTTTTCCGGTTTTAGCGTCAGCCAGAAATAGGTCAATCGAAAATAAATCCTTTTCGGACAAGAAAGAAATGTACTTGCCATCCGGACTTACGGCCGGCGCCACGTTCATCTCGCCCGAGTTTTTATTATCAATAATGCGATGCCCCGGCGGAATTTGCGAGGTGTCTTTTAAATATGGTTTATAAGTATTGATGATAGAATTTTTCCACAAATTAGAAAGCGTTTTGTCATCGTAGCCAAAAGTGCGGCGTATACCATATTCGAGGCCGTAACGCGCCGTGTTTTTAAAGAAGGGCACGATGATCGTATCTCCATAAGTAGACCCTAAGTATGACCAGAATGCCTCGCCATACCTGTACGGAAAGTATTTGCCGCTTTCTGTCAGGTCGCGAATAGTAGGTATGTCTTTGTTCAGATAAGCATCACGCATCCACATGGCGGTGTAGGCATCACGCTTGCCTAACGACAGGTATTCGGCCATACCCTCAATCATCCACAACGGCAAATTATTAATGTTACCCAGACCGGAAGAATCACTGCCCAGTAGCATATGATACTGAAAGGCGTGCACCAACTCGTGCCCCAATACGTGGCGGGTGGTCTGGTTAGTTTCCATAATGGGCATTACCACCCGGTTTTTTAAACCTTCGGTAACACCGCCTGTGCCTACACTAATTTCGCCATCAATCGCGGTAGTTTGCTGAAAGTCGGGATGATCGGCATACAAAATGATAGGGTTGGGACGCTTAAATGTATCACGAAACACCTGTTGGTGCAGAGTATACCACAGCTCGCTCTCCTGCGCAAAGCGCTTAAGCAGGCTGTCGTTTTTCATGTAATAGTAAATCTCAAAGTGAGGTGTTTTGTAAACCTTAAACTTGAGGTTTTTGTATCGCACCTTATTTTGGCCAAAATACTGCGCTTGTGCCGTGTTATTGATGAAACAAGCACTGATGAGAATGACCAGCAGAATAAAAAGCAGTTGGGTTTTACTTTTTATAAAGTAAAATTTACTCATATAGGTGTCTTAAGCTATTAACATTAAATCTATTAATTTATCGGTACAATGCTACGGCTCCCCGTGTTAATTGTTGTTGCCTGTTGTATCCGGCGGAGCCACTACAGCGCCACTATCGGCAGCAGGGGTGTTTAAACTATCAGATACCGAACCTGTATCAATACGAATGCGCGGCGACTCGCACATATATGGCTTGGTAATTTTAACCCACGGCTTAGGGAACGGCCCATAAGTGTAGCCCGATTTTGGATCTGAATAGACCTTTTCCATAAACGCGCCAAAAATGGGCAGAGCCGTATGCGAACCCTCGCCGGTAGCCGAAGTGGTAAAGTGTACGCTACGATCATCTGCACCCACCCATATGCCCGTAATCAGGTCTTTGGTGATGCCCATATACCATCCATCTACATAGTCGGATGAGGTGCCGGTTTTGCCACCAATCTGATTATTGCCTTTTTTCCAAAGGATAGGATATTCCCATAAAGCCTGCGACGTGCCGCCTGGTTCTTCCATGCCGCCCCTAAACATGTACAGCATCAGCCAGGCAGTTTCTTCGCTGATAACCTGTGTTGATTTTAAATCGAAATCAGCCAGTACGCTACCGCTGTGGTCCGTAATGCGGGTCACCAGTAAAGGATCAATACGTTGCCCTTTGTTCAGGAAAGTACTATAAGCCCGCACCATTTCGTAAACGGAGACATCATTAGAGCCTAATGACACCGACGGTACAGCTTTCAGCGGACTTTCGATGCCGCATTTATGAGCATACTCTACAACCTTGTCCCAACCCACAGCTTCGGTAATTTGAGCGGTAATAGAGTTTACCGATTTACCCATAGCCCAGCGCAACGACATCTCGCGGTAAGAAAAATTAAAATCGGCATTGTTAGGCGACCATACTTCTTTTTTACCGTTTTCATCATAGGTGATAGATACCGGCTTGTCCGTAAACTTATCACAAGGCGAATAGCCGTTATCAATAGCAGTAAGATAGGCAAACGGTTTAAAAGTAGAACCCGCCTGACGTTTAGCTTGGTTTACGTGATCGTAGTTAAAGTATTTGTGATTGATGCCGCCTACCCAAACTTTAATTTTACCGGTAACCGGCTCAATGGTCATCATACCGGTGTTGAGTATTTTGGCGTAATATTTAATGGAGTCGATGCTCGAAAATGTAGTATCCTGCTCGCCGTTCCAGGTAAATACTTTCATGCGCTTGGGCTTATTAAAGTATTCCTGTATCTGCACAGTGTCGCCTTTATACTTTTTGTCGAGCATGCTGTAAATAGGTAAGCGTTGCTCGGCCTTTAGCACAAAATCTACAATCTCTTTGCCTTTCGAATCGCGCCAAGGGTTTTTACCACGCCAAAGATTATTGAACCGCTTTTGCAGCATCTTCATTTTTTCGGTAACCGCTTCTTCAGCATACTGCTGTAGTTTCGAGTCAATGGTGGTGTAAATTTTTAAGCCATCTTCGTACAAATCGTAGTCGTTAGCTTTTAACCATTTGTCCAGCCATTTTTCAACCGCACGGCGCAGGTACGAGTCGCCCTGGCCTTCTTCTTCAATGTGGCTTAAGTCCAGCGTTAATGGTTGTTTTACGTTGTAATCGTAATCCGGCTTTTTCAGGTAGCCGTACTTTTCCATCTGGCTCAATACAATATTGCGGCGCTCTACCGACTTTTCCGGGTTACGGATAGGGTTGTAAGTAGAGGTAGCTTTAAGCATCCCAATTAAAGTAGCTGCTTCGGCCGGTGTAACAGCATCAGGGTTTTTGTTGAAATATTTTAGTGTAGCTGTTTTAATACCGAACGAGTTGTTGCCAAACGGCACGGTATTAAAATACATGGTTAGTATTTGCTGCTTATTATAGATGTGCTCAATTTTAAAAGCCGTTAACCACTCTTTAAACTTATAAGCTATGGTACGCACAACCGGGATATGCCTTATAAACCCTTGGGCTTTGCGCTTACGGGTTTGAAAAAGGTTTTTGGCCAACTGTTGCGTAATAGTACTGCCACCACGTTTGTCTCCTGTTGCGGTTGATATTAAACTGCTGAAAAAGCCATAATAATCTACTCCATGGTGTTTAAAAAAGCGCACATCCTCGGTAGCTACTAAAGCATTGATGAGGTTGGGCGACAGGTCTTTGTACTTAATTGGCGAACGATTTTCTTTATAAAATCTGGCCAATAGTTTGCCATCGGCCGTGTACACTTCTGACGATACCGATTGGGTTGGGTTTTTAATGTCTTTCATATCGGGCGAGTAGCCGAATATGCCAAACAGGTTAAGCTCTATAGAACAGAAGAAAATAATAGCGAAGTAAATAAATATGACAAGGTAACGCAGAATAGGATTGCGGATACGTTTAAACATTGGCTGTTGTTGTAAGTTATATAGTTAACTTTTTAGCTGCAAAATAGCATTAACGTAAAAAAGGCAGCTAAATTTTAAGTCAACATCCTGCAAATCTATTTTATCTATGCAACAAATAGTCAAGAAATTTAAAATTACCGGCGACAAGAAGATATCATTAAAAGATTTTGACACCAATGATGCCGAGGGATACAAAAAAGAAGACGCCGCCGGCATTTTAGAAGATCTGATTGCAGAAACCGCCGAATTGCAAAACAAGCTCTACGCGGCCAACCAGCAAAGCTTGCTCATCATCTTTCAGGCGATGGATGCGGCAGGTAAAGACAGTGCCATTAAGCATACCATGTCGGGTATTAATCCGCAGGGATGCCAGGTTTACAGCTTTAAGCAGCCGAGCGCAGAGGATTATGATCACGATTTTTTATGGCGGCATTACAAAGCCTTGCCCGAGCGTGGTCGCATAGGCATCCATAACCGGTCGCACTACGAAAATGTGCTGGTTACCCGCGTGCATCCGAGTTTTATCATGAAAGAGAATCTGCCCGGTATTACCAGCGAAAAGGACATTGACGACAAATTTTGGCAGCAACGCTTTAAAAGTATCCGGCATTTTGAAAAACATTTGTCGGATAACGGCACCGTCATCATTAAATTCTTTTTGCACTTGTCTAAAAAGGAACAGAAAGAACGTTTTTTGAAACGGATTGAAGATTCATCAAAAAACTGGAAGTTTTCGGCTGCGGATATCGAAGAACGTCAGCGTTGGGACGATTATCAGGAAGCTTACGAGGAAGCCATCAACGCCACCTCAACCCCCGAGTCGCCGTGGTACGTGATACCGGCCGACCGCAAATGGTTTGCACGTATTTCCATCTCTACCATTATTGTGGAAACACTTAAAGATTTAAAACTACAATACCCGGTACTGAAGCCGGGTGATGCCGATAAGCTTACAGAAGTTAAACGAATGCTCGAAGATGAATAACGATTAAGGATATCGCCCGGCAAATCAACTTAAGATTGCCGGGTTTTTTTAAGTCTTTTCAAAAGTTATTACTGTAATAGTTTTTCGGCCCTGAAAACATTATCTGCAGCTTGTAATATCTTCCCTCTCAGCTTAGGATTATATTTGGGATGCGCCTGCAAAAAATCTCTTACATCCTGTGCAGCTTCCGGACTTTGATAACTACCCAATGTAGCCGATAGCCACGACTGCGGGAAAAATATATCACCGGTTTTCTGTATTTCTTCTACCAGCGCCAGGCTTTGAGGTATGTATTTTACAGAAGTGCTTTGCCGAAGCGGGTGGTGTAGATAGGCAAGTGCTGAAATTACCCAGGCTTCTTTCTGCCGATTCTTGCGGTCGGCCAGGCTGGCAAAAAAGTTGTCGCGTTCTTGCTGATTGTTAGATAGTGCAGGCATCAAAAAAGCCAGGCGTTGCTTGCGATCTGTATTCTTGATCCGTTGCTGCTGCTCCTGTAAAATAGCGGATGGCGTGTCGCTCCTTAAAGCCAATGATGAAGCCAGTGAGGTATAATCATCTTCAGAAAGTTTTACTCCCGCAGGCGGCTGTTGCTGTCTCCAGATTTGATACAGATTGTTGTAAGCCTCATTGCTTTGAAAAATATCCTGATACGCCCGGAACAATATTTTTTTATGGTTAGACTGCGGTTGCTGTGCCATGGCCTGCCACAAGGTAGTCTCGAGCGACGCCGATAACTCTTTCCTCGTCTGAGGTTTTACAAAGTTCCAGTAAACGGTAGTGAGATAGCCGGTGATGAGGCGCAGGTTCATTTCGTCTTTTTCCTGCTTTAATCCATCGGTGAAAATCTGAAGCAGTTCCTGCGGCTTAAAGTACCGCCCGGCCAGCATGTTTTCGTAAGCGGCAATATAGGTTGATGCTCGTTGCAGTGCACCGGGTATGCGATATAGGTTGGGCAATAATTGCTTATCCGTCGGGAATAAACCGTAACCAATGCCATTGCTGTTGAATAAAATGTAATCGGGTTTAGTCATGCCTACTGCTTCTTTAATGCTGATGTTGGCGTTGGTCATGTTAACATCAATAGCTTTAACACTGCCGGAATAAACCAGCGTTACCTGAAAAGCTTGCGGCCACGTACGGGCAGATCCGGTTTCCGGCTTTTGGCTTATGGTAAAACTACTAATTTTGCCATTTTGATAAACGACGTTATAATCAAATACGGGCCTGCCGGCCTGATTTACCCAAACCTGGTTCCATTGATATAAATCAAATTTCGTGTGTTTGCTTAAAATACCAATCAAATCGTTCCAGGTGGCGTTGCTATAAGAAAACTTTTTAAGGTATTCTTGAATGCCTGATCTAAAGTTTTCTTCACCCATCAGCATTTCCAGTTGAAGCATCATAATGGGAGCCTTATGGTAAATGATGTTGCCATACATCGAACCTGCCTCCTGCAAATTATCCAGTTGCGGGCGGATGGGGTTAGAACCTGTCGTACGGTCGACGCCATAGGCAGCCGGATAATGATCCTGTAAAAACTTCAAATTAAAAGTTTCGCTGCCCATCATTTTTTCGGTCACCTTGTCGGCCATAAAATTGGCAAACACTTCTTTCATCCACACATCGTTAAACCACTGCATGGTCACCAGATCGCCAAACCACATGTGCGCCGTCTCGTGCGAGATTAAATTAGCTCGACTGATGAACTGGTCTTTGGTAGCGCCATCGTCTAAAAACAGGCTCGATGCCTTATATTGCACCTCGCCCGGGTGCTCCATGCCGCCAAATTGAAAATCGGGTATGGCCACAAAGCCAACTTTTTGAAACGGATAGGGAATGCCTGTCCATCGTTCCAGAAAACTCAATGCATTTTTGTGAGCGATAAAAACAGAATCGGTGCTGAGTTTAACTTTAGTTGAGTCTGTTTCTCGATGTAAAAACTCGGCAGTTTGATTGCCTATCTGTTGTTTGACTGACTTGTATTTACCTGCCGTGAAAGAAAAAAGATAAGTACTTAATCTATCAGAGTTGGCAAAGGTAACGGTTTTGGTCGCTTGCCCGTTGGTTGGCTGTACATTTAAAGTTTTGCCATTCGACAGGGCATTCCAACCGTTAGGCATGGTCAGCGTTAATAAAAAGCGAGCTTTTAAATCAGGCTGATCAAAACAGGGGAAAGTATTGCGGGCATGGTCGGGTACAAAAAGTGCATAAAGGTATTCGTCGTTGCGGTTAAGCGACTCGTTGCCTGCTGTAAAAGTAATCTCAATTTCGTTATTGCCTACTTTTAGCAATTGTTGGTCAATTACCAAATGCTCCTGCTGCGAGTTAACCGCTGCTGCCTTTTGGTTAACAATAATTTTTTGAACATGGTCGGCGGCTTGTTTAAAGTCGAGCTGTAATGGTTGATTGTTCTGTTTTAATACAAAAGCTATTTTTTCATGGCCTTGAATGGCTGACGTTTTCTGTTCAGGAATATTCAAACGGATATCGTATTGAATGTTGTTAATTACCCTGCTTCGGTATTGGGCCAGAGGATAAGACACTCCGCTTTCGATAGCAACAGGCTTTACGTTTTGCGCGTTAGCAAAGAAGGTAACAGCACTTAACGCAATAAAAGTAAAACTCCGATATAAGTTATTAAACATTATTTGAATGTATTATTAAGAACCGATTAATTGAGCAATAGCGCCGTAGCTCATCCACGTCATGGTAAGCACTACGGCAGCTCCCAATATAGTTAACCATAAAGGTTGACGGTAAGCGCCCACAATACGGTGCCGGTAGGCGGCGATCAGCATGGTGCCTAAAGCCAACGGCAATATCAATCCGTTTATGGCACCAACGGCTACCAGGATGCCGACAGGTTTACCAATCAGCAAAAACAAGCTGCAGGCTATCACAATAAACCCGATAATGATTTCGCGATTATATTTCAGAATAACCGGATCAAAACTTTTAATAAACGACACTGATGTGTAAGCCGAGCCAACGACGGATGATATACCTGCCGACCACATCACCAGGCCAAATATTTTATAACCTAAGTTACCGCTGGCCAGTTTGAACACTGAAGCTGCCGGATTACTTGGGTCGAGTATGCCCCCGGCGCTTACCACGCCTAAAGCAGCAATAAACAGTAGCAACCGCATTAATGATGCTAAACCTATTGCACTCAATGCTCCTTTATTGATGGCCGGCAAATTTTCATGACCGGTTTGCCGGGCATCCAGTAAACGATGGGCGCCCGCAAAAGTAATATAACCGCCAACCGTTCCGCCAACGATGGTTAGCAACGCCGTAAAATCGAATTTACTCGGGTTAACCGCCCTGATGGCTGCTTCGGCCAATGGTGGTTCGCTGATGTAAGCAATGTATAAGGCCAACCCTATTTTAAGAAGCCCCATGCATTTTGCAAACGTATCCATTACCTCACCGGCTTCGCGGTAAATAAAAATGCCGATAGCAATAATGGCACTGATGATAGCACCTTTGCCTACACTGATGCCAAACAGTACGTTTAAACCTAAACCGGCACCGGCTATGTTGCCGATGTTAAACGCCATACCTCCTAAAAACACCAGGAAGGATAAAAAGTATCCCAACCCAGGCACCAATTGGTTGGCAATATCCTGAGCAGGTTTATCTGCAACGGCAATAATTCGCCAGATGTTAAGCTGTGCTATGGCATCCAAAATAACCGAAACCAGAATGATGAATGCAAAGCTGGCACCTAATTGCTGCGTAAATAAAGCGGTTTGGGTTAAAAAGCCCGGACCTATAGCCGAACTTGCCATCAAAAAAGCAGCACCAATCAGTACGCTCCAGTTAACTTTTTTCATGATAAAGCCGGTGCTTTAATGCTAACGCCATCAGCTTTCAATTTCTGACTGATGTTTTGGGCAAATTTAACGGCATGAGCGCCATCGCCGTGCAAGCAAAGCGTTTCTGCTTTCAATGCAATAGGTTTCTTGCTAATGGATATAACTTGTTGCTGTTTCACCATTAACAGCACCTGCTCAATAGATTGTTGCTCATCTGTAATTAAGGCATTGCTTTGGGCACGCGGCGTCAGTGAGCCATCATCCTGGTAAGTACGGTCGGCAAAAACTTCGGATGCGGTGGTTAATCCGGTTTGTTCAGCTACTGTAATCATTTGGCTGCCTGCCAGCCCGTACAAAATAAGTTTCGGGTCAAAATCTACAATAGCCTGCACAACGGCTTGTGCTAATGCAGCATCTTTAGCGGCCATATTATACAGAGCGCCGTGTGGCTTTACATGGTTTAAGCGGCCACCGGCTGCTTTCACAAAAGCATACAGCGCGCCGGTTTGGTATAGCGTTAGCTGGTAAGCCTCGGCAGCGGAGATCTTCATTTCGCGCCGTCCAAAGCCTTGTAAATCGGGCAAGCCGGGATGAGCGCCGACAGCCACCCCTTTTTTAATGGCCAAAGCTACGGTCTGCTGCATGACGTGCGGGTCGCCGGCATGAAAACCGCAGGCAATGTTGGCCGAGGTTACATAATCGAGCAGTAACTCATCATTGGGCATGGCATAATTGCCAAATGCCTCGCCCATATCGCAGTTTAAATCGATAGTTTGCATTAGTAAGTCGAGTAGTGATCTACAAAAATCTGGCGTTTAGCGCTGCCTTAGCTTTCTGTAAATTTTGTTCCTGTTCAATATACAGCATTTCTGCCTCCGCTCGGGATATCTCCTTAAAAAATATTTGATCGCTTGGTTTCAATTGCCCGCATAGGGGCAAATCGACCGATGCTACCTGAGCGATGCGCGGGTAGCCGCCCGTGGTTTGGCAATCAGCCATCAACAAAATAAGGTCGCCGATACCGGTAACCTGTATAGTGCCCATGGTGACTGCTGTCGATAGTAATTCTGACGAGTTTATGCGTTGCATCTTCGGTCCCTCTAACCGGTAACCCATTCGATTGCTCTGTAGGCTTATTGTAAACGCAGTATTGAAAAGCGTGTTCACGGAAGCTTGATCAAACCAGGATGATTCCGGCCCTGATATGACGCGAATGGTATTTGTGTGATTAAGCCCCAAAGCTTGTTTGCTGACAGACCATTTACGAAAGGCAATTACATCACCCGATAAATGAGCAATAAGTACCTGATTTAATGCTGTAAAAATATCCTTGCCTTTCAGCACATCTCCGGCTCGCAATGCGCGGCCGTCCATGCCGCCGATAGTGGCAGGCAGGTAAGTGCTGCAACTGCCCAAAATAACGGGTACGTCAAATCCACCAGCGATAGCTAAATAGGTGCGGCTGCCGTTACCGTTGTTTTGTAAGGTGATAGTTTGACCGCCCGGAATAAAAAGCGGACGATTGGGAGGTAGTAATTTATTGCCACATTTGAGTACAGCACCTTCACCTGCATAGGCTATGAGTACCGGAGCATCTACGTTAAATTCGGCAACTGAGTAAGTAAATTCGATTATTGGAGCATCTTTGTTGTTACCTAAGGCAATATTAGCAATCCGTGCTGATAAACTATCCATCGGTCCGGAAATCGGTACAGCCTGCGACAGGTATTCCCACCGGCCCATATCCTGAACGGTGCTTAATACACCGGGTTTATTGATGGTGATTTGCATCTTAGATAGTTTGATAATACTTAAACTCTGACTCAGTAATCGCCTCAAATTTTACTAAATCTCCAGCTTTTAGCAGTGACGGTTGGTTGCGGGTAACATCGAACATAGACAAAGGCGTGCGCCCGATAATTTGCCAGCCACCGGGTGTCTGCAATGGGTAAACACCCGTCTGTTCTCCCGCAATACCTACCGAACCGGCCGGCACTGCAGTTCGTGGTGTAGCCTTGCGCGGTGAGGCCAGCGCTTTGTCCATACCGCCCAAGTAAGCAAAGCCGGGCACAAAGCCAATCATGTAAACAGTATAAGTAGCAGCGCTATGTAAATTGATGACCGCATCGTCCGACATATTATGCATCGTGGCTACCTCATCAAGGTCAGGGCCATGATCGCCGCCGTAATAAATAGGTATTATTACAGGCGGCTTATTAGTTTCCGCAGATTGATAATCAGGAACAGGTAATGAAAGTAAATAGTTGCTCAGTTTTTGAAAACCATGTAAGCCATCCAATTTCGACTTAAATAGTTGCAGTGGGTCATAGTATACGGTCAATGTGCTGTATGCTGGTACGGTCGTGATGAATCCAAGAAACGGCTTCTCTTGAATGAGTTGATTTACTTTAGTAACCTGCGACAATATATCAGCCGAAATACTGGTTCCAAACTGCAAGGTAATTGTATTTTCGCTTAACGGATAGACCGCAAGGTGTGGGTAGTACTCACGCAGTGTTTGCATCAAGGCTAAGATAAGTGAATTGCCCTCTAACAGACAGTGTCAGTCATAATTTTCAGTTTAAAATATTGGGTTAATACCAGCGTATAGATTATAAAGCAAATCGGATATAAAAACAGGAAAGCCCTTACTGTTTGAGTAAGGGCTTTGTACGTATAACAAAATAACGGATTACATCCCGGCTTTGGTCAGTTGTACCGAACTATCCGTCGGTGCTGCAAATCTATCAGCAACTATACCCTCATTTAAATATTTAGAAGTGTAGTTATTAACATTAGCACTGATGAACAGCATGTTTTTACCTTTAATTAAATCGATGATGCGATTGGAAAGCTCGGGAGCAACCGCCGGGCAACCAAAGCTGCGACCTAAACGACCTAATTGTTTAATGGTGTTTTCGCATACATAATTTGCAGCGTGTAATACCACCGAACGGGCGCGGGCATTACTGTTAAAACCAGCATCCATACCGTTTAAGCGTAACGAGCGGCCATGCTTTCCGTAGTAAATGTCATCAGTAACGTAAAAGCCCAAGCTACTTTGGTGCGAATCAGCTTTGTCAGAAAACTGAGTGGCCATATCATCACCGCTGCCTTGGCCATGTGCTACCCAGGTATTTAGCAAAAGCTGTTTTTTTAGCAAATCAACTATCCACATGCGTTTTTGCGTACTGGCTTTGTTAAAGTCGATTACGGTAACAACAGTACTTGCAGGCGATAGCTTTTCGCTGTCTTTTAAGTTGTAATACCCTACCACTGCTTTCTGAAAAACGTCGTAATCCATACCTACCGCCTTTAAACCGGCAGTTTGATATATGTCAGCCACGTAGTTTTCAAAGGCACTGTGAACCACGTTGGCTTTAGCTTCGTTTTTAGTAGCCATAGCTGCGGTTTTTACCGTAGCCGAACGCGAACTAATAATAGCAGAAGTAAGAATAACGAGCAGGGCAATAGCTAACCAGAATTTTCTTCTCATATGTCCGTTGATAGTTTTAATCATCTGTTATGGTGTTAAAAAAGTCAACAGGCTTAAGTTGGTAATTATATAAGATTGTGATTGTAACACAAATATAATTAAACCGCAGCCCGGTTAGGTCATTACAATTTCATTTATCCTTAACTCCTAAATTACAAAAAAGTTCAATAAGTGCATTGCTTACTGTATCCACTTCACTTTTTCTTCCAGCGGTGTTTTTCTAACGCCATCAGGATTTGCGTCGCTGTAACCTAGGTATAAAAGGCCTAAAACCTGGTCATCAGCGCCCAAGTTCAAATGTTCTTTCATCACTGGTTTCAGGGTTGCACCGCCGGTGCTCCAGAATGATGCGATGTTTAATGAAGTTGCGCCTAATAAAAGGTTTTGTATAGCACATGATGCTGCAGCCACTTCTTCTACTACCGGTATTTTTGATAGCTCGTTGCGGTGCATAATAGCTACCACTACGTGCGATACGTTGGCACCCATGTTAGCCAAATTATTATAAGTGGCAGGGTTAAAATTATCGCCTGCGGCTTGTTTGTACAACTCGGCATGTTGCTGGCAAAAAGCAACCGGATTTTCGTAAACTACAAAGCGCCAAGGCTCAGTCAAGGCATGTGTTGGCGCCCAATCGGCCAGTTCGAGCAGTGCAGCCACATGGCCATTAGGTATCTTCTGTCCGTTCATCATGCCGGGTTTAATGGTACGACGGCTTTTGATGATTTGCGAGAGGTTTGCAAATGTTTGATTATCCATAAAGTATTAGTTCTTAAGCTAAGTTTTGCCCGCAAAAGTAAACTAAAACCTCGAATAATAATTTGGCCGATGGGTTATTTATCTGTTAACACTGCTTGCTTCAGCACTAATTTTTGTCCGGTAGGGCATAAGTCAAGTAACACACATTGCTGGCAGGCAGGCTTGTAATGAAAGCATACCTTTTGCCCATAGCGCATCATTACCTGGTGATTGTCATATACATCCTGTGCGGTAAAATCAGGAGGAAGCAGGTCTTCCAATACCTTGTGCGCTTTAGCTTCGCCGATTTTTTCGTTGATAATGCCCAGACGCCATGCCACCCTGAAATGGTGAGAATCTACCGGTAGCGCTTTAGCTCTGAGCGTACTGAAAGACAATACTGCTGCACTGCTTTTAGGGCCAACACCAGGCAGGCTTTCGAGCCACTGGCGTGCGCTTTTCACATCCATATCTGCTAAAAAAGCCAATGATAATTCGCCGCGCTGCTCAGTAATCAGCCTCAACACTTGTTGTATGCGGGGGGCCTTCTGTTCCGGCCAGGTACAGGGAGTAATGGCTGCTTCTACTTCGTCTACCGGCGCGTCGCGCACGGCATCCCAAGAGCCAAACTTGCCGAGCAATTGGTCAAAGGCTTTGCCCGAATCCCGGTTTTTAGTACGATGTGACAGCAGGGCAGAAACCAGTTCGCTCATCGCGTCCAGGTCATGAAAATATTTGATTTGCGTTCCGTAAACATCTGATAAACGGTGGTGCACCTCTAACACAAACGCCTCTTTATCTATCACATCAATCACCATGGCTTTATAATTAGTTACGTAAAATGCTGGTAAAATTTACGAGCATATAATTGCACCAATATCTGTGCCGAACAAGCCTTTTAAAAGGGTATTATGCAAGCAACTTGCTTAAAATCTATTATCGCTATAGAAAATATATTTTAGTAAAACCGAAATAGCCCGATTATAATACCTACCTTGCGGGCTTAATACAAAATAATGCAAAAAGAAGGAACAGTAAAGTTTTTCAATACCGAGAAAGGTTTTGGATTCATCACAGAGAGTGGCAGCAACAATGACGTGTTTGTACACTCTACTGGCCTCATCGATCAGGTTCGTGAAAACGATAAAGTAAGCTTCGATGTGGAACAAGGCCGTAAAGGTCTTAATGCGGTAAATGTAAAAGTAATCTAAGAATCACTATAATATTTATATCGTTGGCACCCGTCAGTATGGCGGGTGCTTTTTTTTTATGTCTTTTCTGTGAGCTTGCCAACTCTGCTCATATCTAAAAATGCTATCTTGGCTTATTAATCGCATCAACCTGTATTGCCGTGACTCAAAAAAGAAGAAATAGCAAGCTCATTCTTACTATTGATAAAGTTGCGCGTGTACTTAACCTGATATTTGCGCTGCTATTATTACTGAGCATTTTGGCTGGTGTGGTTAGTCCGCAAGTGTGCTGGCCTTTAGCCGTGGCAGGTCTATGTTATAGCATCTTTTTGCTGATTAACCTGTTTTTTGTAGTGTATTGGATTGCCCGTGCCAATCGTTTTGTACTGGTGTCATTGGCTTGTATTTTGATTGGCTGGAAATCGCTTACCAATACAATCGGCTTTCATTTACGGCAACCTGTTAATTTAAAGAAAGACTCGAGCCATATCAGAATCATGACATTTAATGTGCATGATTTTAATATGGAATTGCCTAACGGCGACAGTAGTCGTCAGGCCATGTTGCAGTTGCTTAAAACTAAGCAGCCTGACGTGGTTTGTTTCCAGGAATATTATAGTTGGCGAAGTCAAAATCCTTACCAGATCACAGATAGTATTAAAAAGGCGTTAGGCGCACCTTATCACTATTTTAAACCATTTACAGGTACCAGCACTTACGATATTGGCCTGGCTATTTTTTCCAGATTTCCCATAATAGATTCAGGTTTGGTTAGCGCTCAGCAAGCTGACAAAGATCTGGATCCAGCCATTTTTTGCGACATCAGGCGAGGCAACCAAACTTTTCGAGTTTATGATTTACACTTGCGTTCTGTTGCATTTGATCCGGAGGATTACGATTACGTCAACGAAGTTACTTCACATAAGCGGATACAGTACCAGCCTACGTTACACCTATTAAACAAGCTTAAAGGTGCATTTGTAGACCGGAGCGAGCAGGTTAAATTGCTTAAGCATCATGTTTCCGCTTATACTAAACCCTATATTTTTGCGGGTGACTTTAACGACACGCCTACATCCTATGCATTCACTCAATTGAGTTCGGGTTTAAAAAGCGCGTTTGCCGGTAAAGGTTCGGGCTTTGGTGTGACTTACGAAAGCCGTTTGCCCGATCTGCAACTCGATCATGTTTTGGTAAGTCCCAATATAGAAGTAAAATACTACAGGATATTCAAAGAAACCATTTCTGATCATTACCCGGTGATTGCTGATTTATCGTTGGATTGATTGAAAGCGACGATAGTAATCAATATTTTCTTTTAATACTACATCTATATTTAATTTGAATCAATTCAATGGTTTTAAGCGTTATATCGCAATATTATGCTGACACAGACTGAGTTGATGTATAAGTTAAAGCGTTCATAAAAACTAATATGAGGTCAACATCATTAATATTTGCATTTAAGTTAAACCTTTAACTGGTAAATCGGTATATACTACGTTAACCTTCAACTTATCGTATTTTAATATTAAATGAAGAAACGAACTTTATAGAGCTAATAGTTGTATAAACGTATTATATTTGGTAGCCTCAAAAATGGAATCTTATAAGCTGGTACATCAATTGTTAAATTTGGTAGAGCAATTCGAAAAGGATAATGCCTCGGCTGAAATATCAATGCAAGGATTTGCCGGTTTTCTGGTTAATCATTTAGAGAAAGATACACCAGCTGTGGCTGCACCCGATATTCGTTTCGGCAAAAACGAGCAGCATGCACAGGCTTTAGCTTACCAGATTGACAACAGCATTGCCCGCTTGTTTATTTACATGAGCCGCTATGCAAAGTCGTACGTTAAAAAAGCTTTGGATGGCACACCTTTGCAAACTGCTGAAGATTTTACCTGCTTAGCCATTTTGCTGACACACGATAATATGTCGAAGGGTGACCTGATCAGCCGCAACCTGCAAGAAAAAACATCGGGTACTGAGGTAATCCGCCGTTTAATTAACGCCGACTTGGTGAAGCAATGGGATGATGATAAAGACAAACGTGGCAAACGCATATCCATCACCGATACCGGCAAGCAGTTACTTTACAAAGTTTTTGGCGATATGGACCACGTTGGCCAGATTATTACAGGAGATTTAAGCCTATCGGAAAAATTGGTGCTTCAACATTTGCTGCAAAAGCTCGAAAGTTTCCATTACCAACAACACGAACAAAAAACCATTACCTCTAAAGCTGACTTACTGGAATTTAAGAAAGCATAGATTTCAGATAGCGTTTTATATTGAGTGTACTTTCTTAGCCGGGCGTATTCGCTATATTTGATTTAACACTGGTTATTAAAGTCTACGTGCTATGCATTTCGAACAGGAAACACCACTAAATACATTCCTAAATATCTTATTTGAGCGCTACCAGGAAAAAGTTCCGGCCGTAAAGAAAATTACGGATGCTTTAGTTGCGCAGAGGGTAGTAGTATCACAACAGGATATTGTAAACGATCACATTGCTTTCCGCACACTTGGCGTGCCCAATTTAGGTATTCAATCATTCGAGAAGATTTTTTTGCATCACGGTTATCAAAAGCGCGATTATTATTATTTCGAAGGCAAAAAACTAAACGCCTACTGGTATGCGCCGCCATCCGACGAATATCCGCGCATTTTTATGAGCGAACTAGTGGTAGATCAATTGTCGGAGCAGGCACAGCAAATAATTCGCCGGTATACTGACTCTATCAAGGCCGATCCTGTCGATCAATTGGATTTAAACGATGGGCAACAAATAGGGGAGTTCTTTCATCAATCATTATGGCCTTTGCCATCAAAGCAGGACTATGAGTTGTTGCTGGCCGAGAGTGAGTATGCGGCATGGGTCATCTATAATCGTTATTATTTAAATCATTATACCATCAGCGTGCATGCGCTCAAAGATGGATATAATCATATTGAAGAGTTTGATGCTTTTGTAGAAAGTTTGGGCATCAGGCTGAATACATCAGGTGGTAAAATTAAGATTAGCGGCGACGGCTTACTGAAACAAAGCAGCACGGTGGCCGAAATGCAGGATGCTACTTTTGCAGATGGAGACACCATGAGTATAGCTGGAAGTTACGTAGAGTTTGCCGAAAGGCTGCCTTTGCCTGAGTATGCCGATGTGCCGGCCGAACAAGTGACAACCGCACAACGCCGTAATGGCTTTGAAACTAATAATGCCGACAAAATATTTGAGAGTACTTATACTGGGCAAACCAAAGCTTAATTGATGCAGCAACAATTAAAGCAATTAGCCGATGAATTGCTGGGAGAGTTGTTTTACGATCTCACGATGCGTACGCTGTATGCTACGGATGCATCTGCTTACGCTGAAATGCCATTGGCTGTTGCCCTGCCGCGAACGGTTGATGATTTAAAAAAGCTGATTACTTTCGCCCATTCTCAAAAAGTATCACTTATTCCGCGTACTGCCGGTACATCATTGGCCGGGCAGGTAGTGGGTAGCGGTATAGTAGTGGATGTATCTAAGCATTTCACGCAAATACTGGAAGTCAATGCTTTTGAACGGTGGGTGAGGGTACAGCCGGGTGTGGTACGCGATGAGCTGAACTTATTTTTGAAACCTTATAGTTTATTATTTGGCCCGGAAACATCAACGGCTAACCGTGCCATGATTGGGGGGATGGTGGGTAATAACTCTTGTGGTTCCAATTCTATTGTTTATAAGAGCACACGCGAACATACATTAGAAATTAAAGCGTTATTAAGCGACGGCTCAGAAGCTGAATTTAAAACGATCAGCTTCGATGATTTTATAAAAAAATGTTCGGGTAATACACTCGAGGCAGAAATATATCGTAACATTCGCAGTTTGCTTGGTAACTATGAAAATCAGGTAGAGATCAGGCGGGAGTTTCCTAAAAAAAGCATTGCACGCCGTAATACCGGCTACGCAATTGATTTGTTGTTAGACACTAATCCCTTTACAGCTGGTGGGGCTGACTTTAATTTTTGCAAGCTGTTAGTAGGTTCGGAAGGAACGCTGGCTTTTATTACCGAAGTTAAGCTTAATCTCGAACCGTTGCCGCCCAAAGAAAGCGGTTTGCTGTGTGTGCATTTTAACACGGTCGATGAAGCGTTGCGCGCTAACTTGATTGCCTTAAAATATCAACCGCGAGCCAGTGAGTTGATAGATCATTACATACTCGAATGTACCAAAGATAACATTGAACAAAGCCAAAACCGCTTTTTTGTACAGGGCGATCCGGGTGCAGTATTGGTAGTGGAATATGCCGCTGAAACCCGTGAAGAAGTTATTGCTATTGCCGGACAGGTTGAAGCCGACATGAGAGCCGCCGGTTTAGGTTACCACTTTCCGTTGCTGTTTGGTGCGGACACCCAACGCATCTGGACGTTGCGCAAAGCAGGCTTAGGATTGCTAAGTAACTTGCCGGGCGACGATAAAGCTGTTCCGGTTATAGAAGATACAGCAGTTGATGTACAGGATTTACCGGCTTACATCCGCGACTTTAATAAAATACTTGAAAAGCACGACTTGTATGCCGTGCATTACGCACACGCCGGTTCGGGCGAGTTGCATTTGCGGCCAATCATCAATTTAAAAACTGCCGAAGGTAATCGTTTATTCCGGGTGATTGCACAAGAGATTGCTGCGCTGGTAAAAAAATATGGCGGCTCATTGAGTGGAGAGCATGGCGACGGACGTCTTCGCGGCGAGTTTATTGAGCAGATGATAGGCAGTCATAACTACGGGCTGCTTAAATCTATTAAACAAGCCTGGGATCCGCATCATATTTTTAATCCCGGCAAAATTGTGGATACACCGCCCATGAATACTATGCTGCGGTACCAGCCTGGCCAGCAGACGCCCAACTTTAAAACTTACTTTCGATATCAGAACCAGAATGTATTACAACACGCCGAACAATGCAACGGTTCGGGTGATTGCCGTAAATCGCATTTGATGGGCGGCACCATGTGCCCGTCGTACATGGCTACCCGCAACGAAAAGGATACCACCCGGGCACGCGCCAATATACTGCGTACGTTTCTGACCAATTCGGATAAACTTAACCGCTTTGACCATGAAGACATTAAAGAGGTAATGGATTTGTGCCTGAGCTGCAAAGGCTGCAAATCGGAGTGCCCCTCAAATGTGGACATGGCCAAGTTAAAGGCTGAATTTTTACAGCATTACCAGGATGCCAACGGCATACCGTTACGTTCGAGGTTAATAGCTAACTATGCTGCTTCAGCACGTTTAGGAGCCGTAGCACCGAGCCTATATAATGTGATAATGACTCAGCCTTTCATCGGTGGTTTAATGAAGCGAATCGTTGGATTTGCTCCTGACAGAAGTATGCCAGCATTGCACCGGTACACTTTGCGAAGCTGGTATCAGAAACATGTGAAAACTCGACAATCCGCAAAGTTTGATAAGGGCAGCGTTTATTTGTTTTGCGATGAGTTTACCAATTACCAGGACACTACCATTGGTATCAAAGCCATGTTATTATTGGAGCGTTTAGGTTACGAAGTGATTATTCCTGAACACGTGGAAAGTGGCCGTGCCCATATTTCGAAAGGGCTACTGCGCAACGCCAAGCAAATTGCCCATCATAACTTGGATTTTTTGGCAAACAAAATTACTGATGCTACGCCGCTGATAGGGGTAGAGCCATCGGCTATTTTGACCTTCAGAGATGAATATCCCGATCTGGTAGATGAGAACCGTTTGCATGCAGCAAAACAATTAGCCAAACGCAGCTTTTTAATTGATGAGTTTTTAGCTGCAGAGATGCAAAAAGGTAATATTTCGGTGGGGCAATTTAAGGATGAACAGAAAGTGATCAAGCTGCATGGTCATTGCCAGCAAAAAGCTTGGTCGGCGTTAAAAGCTACGCAGCAAATTTTGGCATGGCCCGCTAATTATAAGGTAGAAACTATTCCGTCGGGCTGTTGTGGTATGGCAGGATCTTTTGGGTACGAGAAAGAACATTACGATATTTCAATGCAGATAGCCGAACTGGTTTTGCTACCTGCCGTACGTAATCAGCCTGAGCATGTAATCATAGCAGCTACTGGCACCAGCTGTCGCCATCAGATAAAAGATGGCGCAGGGGTTAAAGCCCTGCACCCGGTCGAAATTTTGTTTGATGCCTTGCGCTAAGTGCTCCTATAATTAAGGCTTCATTAATCTTACTTCGTAAATATTGGCAATGGCCGACTGGTCGGCAGCTACAAATTTTACTTCCAATTGCTGGTTTTTTAACACTTGTTGTGGCAGCGGATAATCAACTTCTGTAAACTGATTGCCTCCGGTGCCATCCAGTTTTACTGAGGTTACTAATTGCTGGTTTACATAAATATCAAAGTTCCGGTCTTTCTCGCGACCAAAATAAGTTAGCCTGAGTTTATTGGCGTTTTGAGCCGGATTCTTTAGCACGTAGCTAAACCAGCCCTTTCCATTACGAAAATGCCTTTCCTGAAAAGATCCGTTGTCTGTTTTTTCGCCTTTAAACTGGTGGTCGGTCTCCGGCTGTTGCTCACCGGTGTTAACCAGGTCAACTGTTTTTAAATCCAGCTGTTGTTTCTTTTCTTCTTTAGCTTTCATGGCTGCTACCAGCGTTGGTAGTTTTTCGGATGTTGTATATGGCCAGTATAAAACATAGCGCTTGTCTTGTAATGTAAAGAAGGGTACCAGTTTCAGGCTTTTATATTTATCCTGATAAATAAGTTTATCAGCATCGTAAGTCAAAGGCTGTTTGTCGGGTGCTAAAACATTAGCCATTGGGTTGGCTGTCGATACCAATAACGGTGCTTCGTCCAGCGGTAACATCGGGCCCGCGGCAATGTGGCCCATGCGGCTGCCATCTGCTTCTAAGCCAACTTCGTTTTGGGTACCCATATCGGCTGCCAGTACAATAGGCCCATGTAAAAAGGCTACATAGTTAGAGCCGTCAGGCAAAACTTCGCTGGTGTTGTGCATGGGTAAAGTGACGGTAACTTTATCACCTGTTTTCCAGATGCGGTTTACGCTCGCATAGCCTAAAGCGTTTTTAGTTACGTTCTGCGCCTGACCGTTTACCTTTACCTGCATTTGCCCTGCGTTGATCCATGACGGATATCTGAAACGCATGGCAAACCGGCTTGGCTTGTTCAATTTAAGTGTCAAGGCAGACTGCTCACTGTATGGGAAAGTAGTTTGTTGGGTAAGGGTAAGGCCTTTTTCTTTCCATTTAAGTTCGGAAGCAATAAAAAGGTTGACCAGTAAATCATCACCCTGATGAGCGTAAATCAATTCACCATACTTGCCATGGTTCTCTAAGCCTGAACCTACACAGCACCAAAAGCTTTCTTGCGGATTAGAGTATACCCGGTAATGCCCCGGACGCATCGGTGTAAAGTAAACAAAGCCACCCTCGGGCCTTTGCGACGATAAGATGTGGTTATACAATGTGCGTTCGTAATAATCGATGTAAGATGAAGTAGGGTTAGTCAGAAACAGGTCGCGCGTCAGCTTTAACATGTTATACGAGTTGCAGGTTTCCGGCCCCTCGCGCGACTCAATCATCGACGAAAAATTATCTGTCGGGTTAAAATGCTCCCTAACACTGTTGCCACCAATAGCTACTGTGCGATGCTTTACTACGGTTTGCCAAAAAAAGGTAGCCGCGCTGTTGTATGCCGTATCGCCGCTTAACTGGGCAATGCGTTCAAATCCAATAACTTTGGGTATCTGCGTGTTGGCGTGTACACCGGTAAGCGCATCTTTGTGTGCTTCTAACGGCTCGAGTATAGCCTGGTGCGAAAACCTGCGGGCCATCTCCAGATACTTTTTATTACCCGTGATGCTGTAAACATTAGCAAATACCTCATTGAGTCCACCGTGTTCGCTGCGTAGCATGGTTTGTATTTGCTGGTCGCTAAGTTTAGCCGTGGTGTTGTAAAACCAGTCGGTCAACTTCAGCAACATGTCGCGGGCATTTGCCTCTCCGGCCACTGTGTAAGCGTCATATAAGCCTGCGTAAAGCTTGTGAATATTATACAGCGGTACCCATTTGTTGTTAAGCCCGAAACTGTTAGAGTTAATGTTACCTTTTTCAATTTCCTGCCACATAGCTTTACCACCCGGTATACCGCCAATATATCCGTTGCCATTATTTTCCTGGCAGCGTTTCAGTTCAGACAGCATATAGTCGAGCCTCTTTTTAACTTCGGCATTACCGGTAGAGGCATACATGAGCGACAAAGCCGACAGGTAATGCCCGCCAATATGCCCATCCAGTCCGGTGTTTTCCCAGTTACCATAAGAGGAGGCTTTAGGGGTTAACCCGGCTTCTTTTAAGTAAGGAGCCAGTAAGCGGTCGGCATTGAGCGACAACATGTACTTCATGTCGGTTTGCTGAGCCTGTTCAAACGGACTTTTCAACAAACGCACATCATTGAGCGGAAAGCTCTGAACGGGTTTTACCTGCGCTATACTTTGCGCCGCCCACATGCCAATGAAAGCAGTCGCAATAATTTTTTTTATCATCATTACTTGCTGTAAAGCAGAAATTTTGGATTAAGAAAATGTATTAAGGAGTAACTACCGGGTAGCTGTAATTGGTTAATTGTCAAACTTACAATTAAAAAGAAATAAATAAAAATATTAATTTAATTAACAGAGAAACGTTATGTTTGCAAAACATACCAAATGGTATTTTTTATGTCGAAGGCTGGCGATACCCGTTTAATGATTTTACAAAAGGCGTTTGACCTGGTTTACAAACATGGTTTCCAGGCAACAAGTATCGACGATATAATTGCCACCACACAGGTAACCAAAGGCGCATTTTTTTATCATTTTAAAAATAAAGAAGAAATGGGCCTGGCTATGATTAACGAACTAATGTATCCCGGAATGATCAAGGTTTTAGTAGAGCCGCTGCTTGCCGCCCAGGATCCGGCTAAAGAGGTATACTTGATGATGCATAATGTACTGCTAAAACAGCCGATGTTTAATGTAAAGTATGGTTGTCCGGCAGTAAACCTGATTGAAGAGATGGCGCCGCTCAATCAGCAGTTTAATCAAGCTCTCGGTAAATTATTTAACGAATGGCAAAATGCCATTAGCCAGGTTATTAAGCAAGGGAAGATATCCGGTACAATTAAAGACAGTGTTGATGAAAAACAAGTGGCTTATTTTGTGATGGCCGGCTACAGCGGCATTCGTAACATGGGTAAAATGTTAGGGACAGCTTGCTACAAAACCTACCTGGCCGAATTGAAAAAATATCTGAATCAGCTTTAAAAAAATTTATTGAAAAACATACTAATTGGTATCTTTTATGAATATTCTACTTTTCTTTCACTCTTTAATGCGCTGGCTTGTACTGGCCAGTTTGCTGTATGCAATCTATCGTGCTTACCATGGTTATACCCAAAAACTACCCTTTACCAAAGCCGATAATAAAATTCGGCACTGGACGGCAACTATCGCTCATGTACAACTCTTAGTAGGCATTATCATTTACACGCAAAGTGCTACCGTGAAAATGTTGACCAATGGCCCATCTAATAATGGAAATGTCACTGAGCCGGTATTTTTCGGTATCATTCATATTGCGTTAATGCTGATAGCTATTGTGATTATTACCATAGGTTCTGCGGTAGCCAAGCGTAAGACGTTGGCATATGATAAATTTCGCACCCAATTAATCTATTTTTCCATAGCCCTCGCTGTTATTTTCGTTGCTATCCCCTGGCCGTTTTCGCCATTGGCGCAAAGGCCTTTTATCCGATTATCTTAAGATCTAAAACTATGCTATCATTACTCAATACCGGCGTAGGCCGGTTACGCCTTATTGGTTACCTGGAAGGTATCTCTTTGCTCGTGCTGCTTTTTGTAGCCGTACCGCTAAAATATTTTGGTCATTCTCCGGGTTTAGTTAAAAGTATTGGTCCGGTGCACGGCGGACTATTTTTGCTCTATCTGTTCAATGCCCTTAGTGTTGGTATAGCGCAGCAATGGCCGTTCAAAACCATTACCTGGAAAGTTTTAATGGCTTGTATGATACCTTTCGGAACATTTTACATAGACCACAAAATACTGAGCCGAATTTCAGGAAACTGATTTCAACAAAAAAGATACAAGAATTAAAGCAGCAACACATCAATACGATGCGCATGTACACGATGCAGTTTTTCTGACCAGGCAAAAACGGTAAACTGTCCATCTTGCGAGGCTACCAAGGCAACTGCATCATGCTGGTCGTGTACAAATTGTGCAGCAGCTAAGTGGCGTGTGCCGCCATTTTGGGCTGGGTGCATGCGCGTAGCCTGTGCTCCAGCTACCGGTTCGGTCATAATGATTTCTTCTACCGGTACACTATTAGCCGAACGGGCTACTTTTGCTCCAAAGGCCAATAAATCATAGTGTTGCGTGATCACCGTAGCGCCATCAACAGCCGTAAAGCCGCCGATAATATCAATAGCCTGTAACAGCGATTCTTTCCATTCAAAAGTGTCGCGTTCCTCCTCGCTTTGCTGCATCAGGTCTGAAATGGCAGCATAGGGTGGGGTAACGGGATATTTGATAGGGCTGATCACCGACTCTCGCCACTGGTCAGAACCATCAGGCACAATCAGCACTAATCCGCCCCTGCGATGTATGCGTACACTGGCGGCCAGCTGTACCAAAACGTTAAAAGTTTCGCCCATGAAGGAGGGTAGTGCCATATTCATCAGCGATGCATGTAATGCCGGACAATCCGCAATACCCATCGATTTCTCATCGAGCACCTTAATTTGGTCACCATGCAAAACCGCTACGTTTACAAACTTGCCGAAGCCATCTAATCGGCGATGTTTAATCACTAATAATCCGGGTTCTACAACTTCTAAAACAAAACATATGCCCGGTACAGTGTGAGTAGTACCCCATATGTACAACTCATCGTTTTCGTGCCATACGCCTAAATGGATGCCGGGCTGCTCAACGGCTGGGGCCAGTTTCACTAAATTTTGTGGTGTTAGCCGTAGCCGGTTACCAAAAATTAAAGGTTTGCCGGCTTGCTCAGGCTCAAGTAGGGCAAGAGAAATACTTACCGGTCGTCCTTCTTCGCGGCGGAGGCTGGCCCAAAACGCTATGTCGATCACCGCCTCAATTATACTGGCGCTACAAGCTGTAGCCAATTGCTGTTCACCAAGCTCCTGCGCTTGTGCCAGATGATCGGCAAAATGCGTTTCAATGGTTTCGGCTACCATGCGGGCGGCCAGGTACGAAGGTTCTGAAAACATAGGTTGGGATGTATTTAACAACAATATAGCAACACATAGCCTCATTTTAGGCAATGCTTTTGTAAAATTGACTGTAAATGAGCAACGGCATTATGGTGGTGTAGCAATGCTACTAAATATTTTACATTTACACGCATGGCGTAAACTTCATAATTACCAGCACGGTAGGTATCTTTGCAGTGCAAGTTCGTTAGCAGCTTGGTTGTTAACCAGCTTGCGCTAAATTCTGATATGCGTTTTAACATTAACCGCTTTATTTTCGGTGCTGTATTATTGTTAGCATCGTGCAAATCGCATTATACTTTAGTCGAGGCTAAGCGCAGCGAGTATAATATTAATAGCTCTGTATCGGCTGATTCGGCTGTCATCAAAACTTATCTGCCTTACAAACAAAAAATGGAAGCGCAGATGAACGCCGTTATTGGCCAGAGTGCTCGTTTGCTCACTAAAAGCGGAGAGGGAGAAAGCCTGTTGGGTAGTTTTTTTGCTGATGCTGTCACCGCCGAGGCGCTTAAAATTGACCCTTCAATAGATTTCGCCGTACCAACGACTAAAGGTGGCTTACGTAACGACATTGCCCAGGGTAATATTACCCTCAGTACCATGTTTGAGCTGATGCCATTTGAAAATGAATTGGTGGTGCTTAAACTTAAAGGCACAGATGCTGAACAACTGATTAGCTTTTTAGCGAAAAGCGGCGGTCAGCCGGTAAGCAATATCAAATTTAATATTGTTAACGGACAAGCACAGCAGGTAATGATTAAAGGGCGGCCATTTGACCGTAACCGTACTTATAATGTTTTAACCTCAGATTATATTGCTAACGGCGGTGATAGCGTTAAAGGCTTAGCTAACCCGCTGGAGCGTAAAGTGTTGGGTTTGCGTGTGCGCGATGCCCTGATTAATTACGTAAAAAAACAAACCGCAGCCGGTAAACCAATAGATGCTCAACTCGATGGAAGAATCACAAAAAATTAACCGCAGAAGTTTTATCCGCACTGGTGGCACCGTGCTGGCTGCTGCCGCTTTAAGCTCTTATTCTTTGGATGCGTTGGCGGCTTCTGATGTGCAACGTTTAACTATTTTGCATACTAATGACGTGCATAGCCGTATTGAACCCTTCCCAATGGACGGTTCCCGGAATCAGGGTTTAGGTGGTACAGCACGACGGGCGGCATTGATTAAGAAAATCAGGGCCGAAGAGGAAAACGTATTATTGTTAGATGCTGGCGATATTTTTCAGGGTACACCTTACTTCAACATGTTTGGTGGAGAGTTGGAATTGAAGCTGATGAGCCAGATGGGCTATGATGCTGCTACCATGGGTAACCACGATTTTGATAATACCATCGACGGTTTTTATAAACAGTTGCCTAATGCCAATTTTCCTATCCTGGTAGGTAACTATGACTTCAGCAACACAGTGATGCACCAATCGACTAAGCCTTACCAGATATTTCAAAAAAATGGGTTAAAGATCGGTGTGTTTGGATTATGTATTGAGCTGGCCGGTTTGGTTGATCCGCGTAATTATAAAGAAACACGCTACCTCGACCCTATACAAAAAGGCAATGAGATAGCGGCGCTACTTAAAAACGACCTGAAATGCGACCTGGTAATCTGCCTTTCGCATTTGGGTTACAAGTACAATGATAACAAAGTATCTGATCAGATATTGGCTAAAAACACCCGCAATATCGATTTGATTATTGGTGGCCACACGCATACTTTTATGGACCAGCCCGAAGATGTTAAAAACCTCGACGGACAAATTACAACAATCAATCAAGTCGGGTTTGCCGGAATTAATTTGGGCCGCATCGATTACTTTTTTGAGAAGCGCGGCGGCAAAAAATTAAAGGCCGCAAGCAGTTACACTATTTCTAACACTATCTAATCACTTAGTCAATCACCTTTTAAAATCTGCACTTATTTGCATTGAAAAATTACCAGCATTTGTAATTTTTCAAATAGCAACAGATTACCTAATAATTTAATAAATTTGGCATTTAAACGGTTCAATATGTCATTGCAAAAAGTTAAGCTGAACGCACCTGCTTATATCCTTATAATATTAGCTTCTATAATTGCCACCGGCGCTATGCGTTTGGTGAGCTTTTATTTTCCGCTGTTCAGTAACTTTAGTCCGTTGGGTGCACTTTCAATTTTTGGCGGTGCTTACTTTGCTGATAAGTGGAAGGCAGGATTTTTATCCGTAATTACTCTTTTTGTAACCGATATTTTCATCAATTACCTCTATAGCTCTAAATTAATCTTGTGGTACAGCAACAGTGCTTTGTGGCTGTACGGCAGTTTGCTGATTATGGTGCTGATTGGTAGCTTGATCAAGAAAGTAAATGTTGCCAATGTGTTACTGGCCTCATTAGCCAGTGTAGCCGTACACTGGTTATTAACCGACATTGAGCCCTGGTTGCAAAGCAGCTACTATGCAAAAGGTTTATTAGGCTATGGCGAATCGCTGCTGATGGCTATCCCATTTGAGCGCAACATGCTGTTAGCTGATGCGATATTTGGTGCTGTGTTATTTGGTGGTTACGAGCTGCTGCAGGCCCGCGCTAATGCCAAAAAATATGCTGCCGAGCAGTTATCGGTTTAAGTTAATATAACTGCCTGAAAAATTTATTTGCGCTTGCTCATAATATCATTCAATATCATTTCGGCGTGTACGCGCGAGTTTTCTATAAACCACAAGTGCGTATCCATTCCCCCGCAAACTACACCGGCCAGGTAAACACCGGGTAAATTGGTTTCCATAGTTTTGGGATTATATTGCGGGATGTATTTGCCATCTTCCGAAAGTTTAATGCCCATTTTTTGCAAAAAGTTAAAGTTTGGCTTATAGCCGGTCATGGCCATCACAAAATCGTTGGGGATGGTAATCAGCCCATCAGGCGTTTCAATATCTACTTCCTGCTCGCGTATTGCTTTCAGGTTAGAATTAAAGTAGGCTTTGATACTACCTTCTTCAATGCGGTTTAAAATATCGGGCCTTACCCAATATTTAACCCGGTTGCTAATCTCACTGCCGCGTACTACCATAGTTACTTCGGCGCCTTTACGGTAGGTTTCGAGCGCTACATCAACTGACGAATTACTTGCCCCTACAACCACAACTTTCTGTAAGGTATAAAAGTGCGGATCCTGGTAATAGTGCTTTACTTTGGGCAGGTCTTCGCCCGGGATATTCAGGTTTACTGAGATATCATAAAAGCCGGTAGCCACAACTATGTTTTTAGCTTCGTAAGTGCCTTTACTGCTGATAACGGTATAGCTATCGTTTTTCTGGTCGACCGATTTCACCTCTTCGAACAATTGCAGCGGTAGCTTATTATTCAGAGCCACGCGACGATAATATTCCAACGCATCGGCACGATTGGGTTTTACATGAGTAGTAGCAAAAGGGTAGCCGCCAATTTCCAGTTTTTCTGAAGTGGAAAAAAAGGTCATGGTAGCAGGGTAATTATATAGCGAATTAACTAGCGTTCCTTTTTCCAAAATAACAAAGCTTAAGCCTGCTTTTTGAGCGGCCAAGCCACAGGTCAATCCGATAGGGCCGCCGCCAATAATAATTAAGTCGAGCATAGAAGTAGATTCATTAAGCCAGTACGTCCTGGTAACTTTTGTTACGGGTAAATACAGCTTTAGCAAATGTACAAGTTGGTGTTATTTTTAATTGATGTTGCCTGGCATAATTTACAGCATGCTCAATCAACTGTTCGCCTACGTGGTGCCCTTGTTCTTTTTCGGCTACTTCGGTATGGTAAATTTCTATTTCATGGCTGTTATGCTTGGTAAAAAGCACCTCGCCGGTCAGCTCATCTCCTTGTTGTATGTAAAAACGGCCTTCGTTACCGTTGATGCTTTCTTGTATTTGCATAGTTAGTTTACAGGTGTAAACACGTGCGGACAGAAAAAGATTAATTTAAAACAGAATTGCCTGAAAAAGGCGAAAACGAAAAGTATAGAAAATAAAAATGGGTAAGCTACTTTTATCGCACCGCTCAACTCTCTACCCTTGCTGCGTTCCCACCCTGGGGGGATTCAAGAGGAGCTGGTCGTAAAAGACTTACCCGCCACAAAAGTAGAAAAATTATCTATTTATTAGTAACTAAATGTAAACTTGCTGTTAAGCGGTTGATGCTCAACTTAAAAAGTTTATTTATAGCATGCATTAGTTAGATGTATAGATAAAATGATTTGAAAGTAATCTCATAATTCGATCTTCTCAAAATGTTCTACAACTGGAAAAGGGTCATAATAATGATGCAATAACTCTTTCCAATGAGCATAAACAGTTGACTTTCTAAAACCAATGGTGTGATCTTCCAACGTATCCCACTCAACTAATAACATGTATTTATCAGGGTTTTCTATGCATTTTTGTAAACTATGGTAACGATAGCCTGGTATGGAACTGATGTATTGTCCGGCTTTCCTAAAATCTTTTTCAAATTCCTGCCATAATCCAACTTTTATATTCAGCATTGCAACTTCTAAAACCATAAATATATTTTATTTGAATTTAAAGATATGATACACCAATTAAAGCTCCCTGATATGCCTGTTTGTTCATCCATTTTTGAAGCTAATAACGTCAAATAATGAATAACCTTTGGTGTCTGGAATAGTGTTTCGTTCAAATATTAATACTCTATCAGCAACAAAAGCATCCTCGTATTTAAGTTGTTTAAATTGAGGCCAAAGCCGAAAAAAATCATCAGCAGACATGCCTTTAGTTATGGTAATGTGAGGTACCTTTAAATAACTGGTCGGGAAACACTTTTTTAGCGCATCGAGCCAGTTGTCTGTTTGATAAGTACCTTTAATAGCTACGTAAATGGTTAAGGTGTCATTTTTACGGTGTTCGAAGAAATCGAAACCGTTAACACCAATATTTACAGGTGGCAACTTAATTGCCTTGCTTTTAATTGTTTCCAAAGCCAACGCAACATGATGCGGATCCTTATTGGGCAAATAGTTTACCGTTAGGTGTGCCTTAGTGTTCATTCCATGATAATCTCCAATCATCTCCGCTACTTTACTTTTATAATGGCTTACTTGTAAAGAAACAGCTTCTGAAGGCGGAATCACAAATAAATAATCCTTGTTCATAAAGTCGTCGTTGATAAAACAAAATTTGCTAAAAATATTAGTATTTTAAAATTTGTTTCTCCACATTTGTAAGGTGGAACTCAAACGGCATATTGTACATATCGACCTCGATTCGTTTTTTGTTTCGGTTGAACGTCGCCTTAATCCGGATTTAATTGGTAAGCCGGTCATTATCGGCGGATCGAAAGATAGGGGAGTGGTGGCATCGTGCAGTTATGAGGCCCGGCAATATGGCATACATTCGGCAATGCCAAGCGCCAAAGCATACAAGCTTTGTCCGCATGCTATATTTTTACACGGCAGTCACGGCCGTTATTCCGATGCCTCACGAGAGGTTACGCAGATTATTCATGATTCGGTACCGCTGTACCAAAAAACCTCGGTAGACGAGTTTTACATCGATTTAACTGGTATGGACCGCTTTTACGACCCTTACCAATTAGCTACCGACCTAAGGCAACGGGTGATCAAAGAAACACGCTTGCCCATATCATTTGGTATGGCCTCGAGTAAAACGGTGGCTAAAATGGCTACAAATCAAGCTAAGCCCAACGGCCAGCTCCGGATTGAACATGGGCGTGAAAAGGAATTTATGGCCCCGCTCAACATCAGCAAAATACCTATGCTGGGTGAAAAAACATGCGAAAAGCTTTACCAATACGGAGTAGAAAAGATTGCTGACCTGCAAAGGTGCAACCTGCGTTTTTTGGAAAGTGTTTTTGGCCGGGCAGGCAAATATATTTGGGAAAAAGCTAACGGCATTGACTACAGCGAAATTGTGCCACACAGTGAGCGTAAGTCTATTTCTACAGAACATACCTTTCACCAGGATACAGTCGACAAGCGCACTTTAGAAACTATGCTGGTATCCATGACCGAAGAACTGGCCTTTAAACTGCGTAGTGAAAATAAGCTGGCATCGTGCCTGGCTATTAAAATCAGGTACAATAATTTTGATACGCATACCTTACAAGAAAAGATAGCTTTAACATCGGCTGAACATATACTCATCCCTGGTATAAAAAACCTGCTTAAACGCGCCTGGAACCAACACCGGCCCATCCGGTTGATTGGCGTTAAACTAAGTCAACTTTGCAGCGGCAGCTACCAGATTAATTTGTTTGAAGATAATGAAGAACAGATTAAGCTGTACAAAGCCATGGATAGTATTAATTTTAAGTTCGGCAACAAAACCGTTTGCCGTGCGGCGGGTATGGAAATAGGCCAGCGGAACTTTAATCCGTTTCAGGCAGGGTGATTGTTAGAGCCAGGAGTATGGAATCGGAATACAGATAATAATTTATATCGTTAAATAGGATATAGACGTA
>CAJYJH010000106.1 GCA_913775265.1 uncultured Mucilaginibacter sp.
ATGTAATGCGGGTGGTAGGCAGCAGCCTGCAGTTCAGGTTTGAAGACCATGCTCCACAACTCGAAAAGCTGAGCCACATGTTTGCTGAAGCAACAGAGGTTGCATCACGGTACAATATCAGGTTGGCTGTTGAAAATCATATTGATTACAACTCAGACGAAATACTGCAATTGGTTACCAATGTTAACTCGCCCTACTTTGGAGTGAATTTTGACACCGGCAATTTTCTACGAGTCCTTGATGACCCCATTCAAGCTATGGAGAAATTGGCCCCGTATGTATTTGCCACGCATATCAAAGATTTAAAGCCGGTTAAAGGTGTACCGGTAAACGAGTGGTATTTCTTCTCGTGCGTACCCACAGGCGAGGGTTTGATTGATAATGGCAGGCTGGCTCAAATTTTAAAGCAGCATAACTACAAAGGCTTTTTAGCCGTCGAGATTGATTTCTTACATCCCGATTATACCAATCAGGAGGAAGCTGTAGTAGCAAAAAGTGTTAATGAATTATGGAAAATAGCCGGAAGACTGGAGTATGCTTAAAACATTGAATATAGGCATAGCAGGCTATAAATTTATGGGCAGGGCACATAGCAATGCCTGGTTAAAAGCGCCTCTGTTTTTTGATGTTGCCGCTAAACCGGTTTTGAAAGCGGCTTGCGGACGGCACGAGCCATCATTAAAAAAATTTGCTGAACGCTGGGGATGGCAGGAAACAGAAACTGATTGGAAAAAACTCATCAGCAGGGCGGACATAGACGTAATCGACATTGCCCTACCACAGCATCTGCATTTCGAAATTGCCATTGCCGCTGCTAAAGAAGGAAAGCATATTTTTTGTGAAAAGCCTTTAGCGTTGAGCGTGAAGCAGGCCGAAGAAATGCTGAGAGTTTGCGAAGACAATAGGGTGGTTCATTACTTAAACCATAATTACCGGCGCGTACCGGCCATTGCGCTGGCCAAAAAAATGATTGATGATGGCTTATTGGGCAGGTTGTTTCACTGGCGCGCTGCTTACCAGCAGGATTGGATAGTTGACCCTGAGTTTCCGCTTACGTGGCAGTTACAAAAAGAAACCGCACAGGCTGGGCCGCAATGGGATCTGAACTCACACTGTGTTGATCTGGCGCATTACCTGATAGGGCCGGTAGCATCGGTAATGGGTATGTGCACTAATTTTATTATTGAGCGCCCCCTGGCCAATGAAACGAGCACAGGAAATTTGCAAGCTGAGGCAAAAGGCTCCGAAAGGGGACCGGTAACAGTTGAAGATGCCACCTTGATGATGGTGCAATTTAAAAACGGCGTCATGGGCTCGTTTGAGGCCACCCGTTTTGCCACCGGGCGCAAAAACAAGCTTTCGTTTGAAATTTATGGAAGCAAAGGCAGCATCACTTTCGATTTAGAAAGAATGAACGAACTGATGTTCTTTTCAGCGGAAGACACCAATACAGCACAGGGGTTTCGGAAAATTATGGTTACCGAATCTGAACATCCGTACGTCAAAAGCTGGTGGCCACCCGGACACATCATTGGCTATGAGCATTCTTTTATTCACGCGGTTGTTGATTTTATAGATGCTGTTGAGAACAACAAGCCTATCAGTCCAAACTTCAGCGACGGGCTGGCTGCTATGAAGGTGCTCGAAGCAGGACTGCAATCTGCCGAAACCAAACAACAAATAACATTAAATTCTTAGTTATGAATAACCTAAAGGAAAAGTTTTTAAAAGACGGTTACGTGATCATCGACGTGCTCACACCACAAGAGATAGATGATTTCAGGGAAATAATGGATGCCTTAATAAGCCCTAAAATCAAAGCTGAAAATACCGAGAAAAAAAGTTCTTCGTTTCAACATCTGGGCGACGAAATCAGTGATTTTGGTAAAGAAGCCCGGCAGTATTATTTTCATCTTTTAACCAAACCCGGCACCGAGCCTATCCACCATGCTTTCCATCACCCCGTAATTTTAAAAGCGGTAGAACAGATTATCGGTCCTGGTCTCATTGTTAATAATGCCTCTATACTTGCGGCTAACGAGGGTACTGAATATTCATTAGGCTGGCACCGCGATGTCATTCAGATTCCGCAGGATGAAATAGCCGACTGGCTTTTCTCGCCTGAGCGTTTTCATAACAGCGTACAAATAAATCTTCCGCTGGTTGACGAAAACTCACTGTGGATAGTACCAGCCAGCCATAACCGTCCGAATACCGAAGCCGAAAACGCTGCATTCGGCGGATCGAAACACTACGCGCCGGTAGGTGTTGACATGCCCGGCGGTATACCTGTTAAGCTTAAAGCCGGGCAGGCGGTACTTTATAACAATAATCTTATCCATCGGGGATTTACCGAAAAAATGACAGTACCACGCCGTACCCTGCACATGGGATATCATAGCGTGGCCTATCCGCCAACATGGCACTTTTACTTGCTCAACGGAGATCTGCTTACACGTGAGTATCTCGAGACATTAAGCCCGGAAATGCGCCAAATGATGCAGGAATACCTGGAGTGCCGTGCACAATACCCTGATATGGCCCAAACCTGGAAGTGGGATTACAACTTTCCCAAAAAAGAATATGCAATCTAAACCTTAGTAACGGGTGCCTCAACAATCAGAGGCACCCATTCAGTTATTGTATTTTTGCAGCATGCCACTCTCCGGGCTATAGGCTGCGCTAAGCTATATCAAATTCTTATTCATGAAACAAGTTAACAGGCAAAGGCTATTCAATGCCAGCAGCCTGGCCTTGGTAGTTACTGCCCTGACCTTTGCTGTAAGGGCTAATCTGTTGGGCGAACTGGCCTTACAATTTAACCTTAACCCGCAGCAAATGGGTGATGTATCCTCGGCTGCTTTTTGGGGTTTTACCATCACCATGTTTATCGGTGGCCCTGTTTGCGATAAACTAGGTATGGGGCGTATGTTCTCCATCGCTTTTGTCAGCCACATCACGGGCATTATACTTACAATTTATGCCAGTGATTACTGGACACTGTTTTTATCCACCTTGCTGGTCGGTATAGGAAACGGTTTTGTTGAATCGGCCAGTTATACCATGGTCAGTAGCCTATATCCCGATAAAAAAGTTAAAAGAATAAACGACTGGCACATATGGTTTCCGGGTGGTATAGTAATAGGCGGCCTCATTGCTTATTTTTTAACGAACGTTGGGGCAGGCTGGAAGCTGCAAATGCTGGTAATGCTGATACCTACCTTAGTGTATGGATGGATGTTTATAGGGCAGGCTTTCCCAAAATCAGAAAGGGTGAAACAGGGTGTATCCGACCGCGACATGATTAAGGAGTGCTTTAAGCCGCTTTTTATAATCATGATGCTTTGCATGCTGTTAACCGCTGCTACCGAACTCGGGACCAATCAATGGATCGTCGAGTTACTTTCTACTATAGGTGTACCGTCTATATTGCTGCTGGTATTTATCAATGGCATCATGACTATTAGCCGGGCGAACGCCGGCTTTATACTCAATCATGTATCAACAACGGGGCTACTTCTGTTTTCAGGAATATTTTCTTTGCTCGGTTTGTTTGCGCTGAGTTATGCTCAGGGCTACACTTCATTTATAGCAGCAGGTGTTTTTGCTATGGGGGTATGTTTTTTTTGGCCAACCATGGTAGGCTTTGTCTCTGAAAATCTTCCCAAGACAGGCCCACTGGGCATGTCTTTGATGGGAGGAATGGGGCTGCTGTCAACCTCACTCGTATTACCTGTATTTGGCTGGGTTTACCAGTCGCAGCTTACTCGACTGTCATAAGGGCACAATCTGGAGCAATTGATCCGTGCCGTACATGGATCGGCTTTGGCCGATACCTGGGCCGAAATAAAATTGGCTTCAGGTGCCGCTACTTTAAGATTTGTTTGTGTATTGCCGGCGATATTGACGCTTGCGTTTGCATTTTTACATTTAAGGCGCAATCGTCGTACAGACAAAACGCCTGCAGTACCTGTTGCAATTTCGGCTGAGTAAATAGATCATTGGCGAATGCCAAACGGATAAAAAAGTATTACTCTACAATTGTAAAATTGCCTGATTTTAAAATAAAATATAATGTCCAATAACAGACTTTTAAGTTAGCAGGTGTTTTATTGATAAAGTAACAGTTGAAGAATTTGATATTAATTAAATCAGTAGTTTAAATATGCTATCTGATTTGGCTAAAAAAGTATTAGAAATACTTTTCAAAAACGATGATTTTTAGTGATTATAAACCTGCCTGTATAACTAAGCTATAACGCCAATAATATAGCTATAGATAGCCGGCCCACTAAACTAATGATATAACAAGAGCTCGAGCCTTGTAAGCATAACCAACATTAAATTATGAAAAAAGAATTTTTACTCTCTTCAAAAACAGCGGTACAAGCAGGCGATTGAGGATAGCATTGCATTAGATGCAGCTTTTATCAAATCGAAAATAACTTACCGACTAACCAATTGAATATATGAACCATTCAAATCACCAATTTGAAGGCCCGTCCTATGGCATCAGCCGATTGATGCCCTGTGGTAAAGCCCCAATGAAACCTTATAACACAACCATTTTAAAGCCATGCTTGTTGATGTTGCTTGCCTTGGTATGTGCTTTATACCCGTTTAATGCATCGTTAGCACAAAATACGCCGCTTATCACTATTACAGGCACCGTAACCGACGACAAAGGCGAAGCTTTGGTAGGCGTTAACATTAAACTCAAAAATGTCCAAACATCAGTTCAAACAGATGTAAAGGGCCATTACGCCATTAAAGTGCCCGGTACGGCAACTACGCTGGTTTTTACCTACATGGGCTATGCAACGGTAGAGAGACCTGTTGGTACTAACAAAATAATTAATGTACAACTTGCCTCGGCCAACAGTAAGCTTGATGATGTTGTGGTTATTGGTTATGGCAGCGTTGCCCGCCGCGATGTTACCGGCTCCATATCCTCAGTAAAGGGCGACGATTTAACCCGTAACATACCGGTTAGCGTTAATCAGGGTTTGCAAGGTATGGTTGCAGGTGTGCAGGTTAACCGCAATGATGGGGCGCCAGGTGCAGGAATTAGTTTAACAATTCGTGGTGCCAATTCATTTACCGGCAGCGAGCCTTTATACGTTATAGACGACATTCCGGTGGTATCGGCTCCGACACCCGGTGGTGCCGAAGATAACTTTCAAACTATAAACGGCTTGTCGTTTTTAAACCCTCAGGATGTGGAGAGTATTGAAATACTTAAAGATGCTTCGGCCACGGCTATCTATGGTTCCAGGGGCGCAAACGGCGTTGTACTGATCACTACCAAAAAAGGAAAGGCAGGCAAGGATAGAGTAACCCTCATTGCCAATACCAGTTGGGCAACAGTTTCAAAGAAAGTCGATATGCTGGGTGCTTATGAGTACGCCGTATTGCAGAATGAAGCCGCTCAGAATTTGACTACTTATTACGGTTCCCCGCTATCCATACCATTCCCGGGTACTGTAGGCCGCGATCCTGTGACATTACAAAACAATGTTTACCGCCCTAAACCGGAAGATTTTATCAACGGTTTACCTGCCGGAAGTGTATATCCCGAAGGTTTTAAGGGCGTTAACTGGCAGGATCAAATTTTCAGAACTGCCATGACCAAAGATTATACCCTGCAGGTTGCCGGTGGCAGTGATAAAGGCAGTCATTTAATTTCGGGTAATTATTTAGATCAAGAAGGCATCATTAAGCGAACGGGCTTTAAGCGTTACGGTTTGCAACTCAATTTAAACCGCAACGTAAGTCGCTTCTTTCAAATAGGTACCAACAGCAATGTTACTTATACTAACTATGTGCTGGGTAAAACCAACACATCGGGTGCGCAGCCAAGCTTAATCAGTTCAGCACTGTTTTTCCCGCCAACCTGGCCTTTAGAGGATCCTTACGCTGATACAAGACAGCAGTATGTTAACGCATCCGGTTTAAGTAATCCAATTTTATCAATTGATAATTCGGACGACCGCACCAAATCTGTACGTGTATATACCACCGGTTATGCACAGCTGAATTTTACGCCTTGGCTAAATTTTAGGCAGCGAATTGGCTATAACTATAATACTAACATGCGCCAAACCTATTACAAGCGTAATATACCGGAAGGCCGTGTTCCCGGCGGACAGGCCTCTGAAGCAAATAACAGCTACGCGCAATTAACGCTCGAGTCCTTGTTAAATTTCAAGAAAACATTTAATAAAGTACATACCATTAATGCTGTAGCTGCTTTTACCTACGAAAAAGGGCAGGCTTACTGGAATGAGCAACGTGCCAGCAACTTCCCCAATGACCTTACCGGCTACTGGAATCTTGCGGCCGGTTTAACCCAGGCTCCTTTTTACAACTATCGCGAGGATAATTCGCTGATGTCTGTACTGGCGCGTATTAATTACAGCTACAAAGGTAAGTATCTGGTAACAGCCAATTTCAGGCGTGATGGCTCCAGCAAATTTACGGAGCTTAACAAGTATGCTAATTTTGGTGGCCTGGCTTTTGCCTGGACGGCCAGCGAAGAAGACTTTATCCGTAACCTGGGTACGTTCTCCAACCTTAAACTGCGTACCAGCATTGGTGGCACCGGTAATCAGGGTATCGGCCCTTACGGTACGCTTAATCGTGTAATTTCCGCTAACGCTATTGTAGATAAAGATGGGAACATCGGTTCGGGATATCGCCTGGATGATGGACGCGGTATTGTTGATCCCAATTTAAAATGGGAAACTACATTGCAGGCTGATGCCGGTTTGGATATGGGTTTTTTAAGTAACCGTTTAAATGTTACTGTTGATGTTTATTACAAGAAAACCAAAGATTTGCTGCAAAGCATCAACGTGGCACCAAGTACCGGTTACCGGACTAAACTCACCAATTTTGGTACGGTAGAAAACAGGGGCCTTGAAGTTAGCGTGCAGGGAGGCATCATTCAAAGCAGTAAATTCAAATGGGGTGTGAATGCCAACATTGCTTTCAACCGCAATAAAATACTAGACCTGCCCGCCGATCAGTTTGCCCAGCGCTTATACCATGGTGTAGATCAAGTATTGATTCAACGCAACGGACAATCCATCGGTGCCATCTATGGCTTGATTGAGGACGGATTTTATGATAATATAGCCGAGGTGCGTGCCGATCCGCGTTGGGCCGGCTTGGATGATGCGCAACTGGTGCAAAAATTAGGTACCATCAAATACAAAGATACCGATGGCAACCGTAATGTGCTCAGCCAATCTACTGACCGCGTCATTATCGGTAATACACAGCCAGATTATACCTGGGGCATAACGAATACATTCAATTACAAACGGTTTGATTTCAGTTTCTTTATCCACGGAGTAATGGGGGGCGATATCATCAATACCAACCTGTTAAAAGTAAGGTTAAGTAACACAGGGAACTCCACCGTAGATGCGTTTAATGGCCGTTGGACACCGGCTACTGCAGCAACAGCTACCTGGCCGCGTGCTGATGCATCCTCAACCATGGAATATTTGTTTTCGAACAGGTATATTGAGGATGGAACGTTCGTTCGCCTCAAAACCATTAATCTGGGTTACACTTTTAAAACTCCAGTTAAATTTATGGGCGATATAAATGTATATGGAAGCTTAAACAACGTATTCACCATTACCAAGTATAGCTGGTTCGATCCGGATGTGAACTCTTTTGGTGGTGATGCCTCTCGCCGTGGGGTGGATATGAACTCTTATCCAAACGCCCGCACATTTACATTGGGTTTAAAAGCTTCATTTTAATCAACCAGAATTTAAAGAAAATGAAAAGAAGAAATATTAAAACAGCTTTTATTGCATTCTGCGCTATACTGATGTGCGGCTCTTGTAAAAAGGCGCTGGAAGAAACTCCATATTCATTTGTTTCGCCAGAGCAGCTCGGCGATTCTAAAGAAGCCGCCCAGCTATGGGTAAATGGAGTAAAAAGTTCGTTTACTACCGGTGGTTTTTTTGCGTACGCTATATTTAACCGTGTTTATGATGTTGACAGCGATGATGCGTCGGGACCAAACTGGGCATTTGCCGCAACCGGGGCCGGTAACTTTCAGGAAAACACGGATATTAGGGCCTACTGGTTCGACTTGTATAACCTTATATCCAGGTCTAACAACGCCATAAGCCGTATTACAGCCATGACTGCCATTGATCAGGCTTCAAAGGATAATGCTTTAGGTGAATTGAATTTTTATCGCGCATGGACATATTTTACGCTGGTAAGGGGATTCGGGCCGGTGCCTTTATATAAAACATCGGTAGCCGACGGTGAAGATCCCAATCAGCCACGCGCCTCTGTAGCAAACGTATACGCATTTATTGTTGAATGTTTAAAGCTGTCAGAAACACAACTGTTCAGCCGCAAAAATGCTGCGTATAAAGCGGGGTCGCTTAGTCAGGAAGCCGCTAAAACCATGTTAGCCAAAGTTTACCTAAATATGGCATCCGGCGCCTTGGCTGGTGCACAGGTAACGGTTTATGGCGGTCCTCAAGGTGCGCGCAATGCTCGCCTTAATCCGGTGGCTTCAACCTATACCAAGAGCGTTGTTGCCGGACACGAAAGTTTCAATGCCCGCGAGTATTTTACCTTGGCCCGCAACAAAGCTAAAGAAGTTATAGATGCTGCTGATGCCAATACTGGATTGTTCTCCACATGGGAACAGGTTTGGCAAAAAGGAAACCGAGGCGGTAAAGAGCATCTTTGGATGATGTTCGGACGCAGCAACAACGAAGATTTCGGCAATTTTTTAACCTACCACTATTCGGGTATTGAAGGCGCTAACGGAGCACGCGTACAAAGTGGAGGCGGTTTTTACGGCCTTTCTGACCATTGGTATAATCTTTTTGAAACCAAAGATGCACGCATCCGCCAGGGCGTAGCTCATAAATGGCTTAACTACCGCGGTGAAAAGCAATGGTACCCAGCCAAAGAGGTTGGCAGCACCGACCCTGCTGTGGGATACGATCCAGCATATACCTACTCTGATGATGACAGCCATTTGGCTTTAGTTACCAAATATTATGATGTGGCCGACCGCACAGTTTTCCGCACCGATGCCGCTTACCCATGGTTGCGATTTGCAGAAACACTATTAATTTTTGCAGAAGCCGACAATGAAGTTAACGGCCCAACAGCTGAGGCAGTAAATGCCGTAAACCAATTACGTACACGCAGTAACGCTACGCCTGTAACCGCAGGCGATTTCAATCAGCAGGGTTTGCGTTCATTCATCATCGAAGAACGCAGGCGCGAACTGGCTGCCGAAGGAAGCCGGGCTTGGGACTTACGCCGTTGGGGCATTTATCTGCAGGTAATGAACGCGATTGGTGCCGTTGATGCCAATGGTATTGTAAAGAGCCGCCAGACAAGACATCTGCTGTTCCCATTACCAATTGACGAAATTAATGGCAACAAAAGTATTGAAGGTAACAATCCGGGCTGGTAGACAGCCCTCAAACGATACGGCTATATCTATTGATAAACAATGTTAATATGAGAACTTCAAAAATTACCAATTATATATTGGCTGTAAGCATAGCTTTTGCCGGCGTATGTTTAAGCAGCTGTAAAAAACAAACTGAAAGCAGCAGCGACTGCAGCGGCACACCCACCATCACTAAGGTTGTTAAGCCAACCGACCGGGCAAGTACAATTACATCGGGTAATCTGCGCGATTTTGTAACCATACAAGGCAGTAACTTGTGCGGTGTGCAAGAGGTAATGTTCAATAATATTAAGGTTACCTCTGCCGATTTTTATGCAACAGCCGACGAGATCACAGTTCGCATTCCGGCCAGCGTACCCAGTGCCAATCAAATAACTAATACCTTAACGGTTAATACACCTGCTGGTAATGCTACTGCCAGTTTTGCGGTCAATATTCCGCCTATCACTATTACCGGAGTTAACAATGAATACACACCTGCCGGTAGTACGATGATGTTATTTGGGCCAAGCTTTGGGATCTATGGCTTTACGGCGGGTAAAGGCAAGGTGTACTTTGGTAGTACTGAAGCTACTATTACTAAGGCCACTGCTGATACCCTGCAGGTAACAGTACCAGCCGGCATTCAGCAAAATGCGGCTATCAAGGTAGTAGCCGATAATGGAAGTACTGCTACCTATGCTTATCCATATATGGATAACACCAACCTCATCTTCGATTTTGATACAAAAAGCGGCACTGCAACAGGTTTTATAACTAATAGCACAACGCCGGGAGCCATAAGTGGCAGGTACGTGCGTATCGCTAAAACTACTGGTACCTGGGCTGCTGATGAGATTATAAGGGGAGTGGGCAAGCTGCCGCAGGATGCTGTTGATCATCCGGATCAGTACCTGTATAAGTTTGAAGTAAACACACAGGTGCCATTTAACCAGCAAGGCATGCGTATATGGGCCGACTATGGCGATAGTGGCACTTATTACCTTTGGAACCCAACGGTATCTCCGTTTGATACACGTGGCAAATGGATAACCTATTCCATCCCTTTGTTAGATATTGTGAAAAAGGCCACTATAACGGCACGTACTAATAATGATTATACTTTCCGTTCTATCATTTACGGACCAACACCTTTTGCTATTGATCTGTCTATCGATAATATACGCATAGTGCATAAGTAACCATTCATCATTTCACATTATTGAATAAGATGAATGCTTAATGCCGGTATACCGTTCGATGATTTCAGTATAGTAACTAAAACTAATTTTATAATGCAGGGGCACGTTTTACTGCCCCTTTTTATGCACCCACTATGCTTAATAATAATCAAGTAAATAAAGTGCTCTTTTCTGTGCTTTTGATGGCATTGTTTGTTGGTCCCTTTGCTCGCAACACTTATGGCCAGCAACAAAAATCATATTACTGGAATACCATTCAAAATTTTCGCAAACAGGATAGCCTGCAATCCTTACCTCAAAATGCTATTCTTTTTATCGGTAGTTCATCATTTACCAACTGGCATAATGCGCAGCAAATGTTTCCCGATTACATCATTGTAAACCGTGGTTTTGGTGGCTCGCAGCTGTTAGATATAAAACAATATTTTGAGCAAACCGTCTATCCAAAAAAACTAAGGCAAATCGTCATGTACGCTGGCGATAACGACATTGCTTCGGGGGCATCGTCGGCAGAAGTTTTTAACCGCTTTAAACAGGTTTACGATTTGATACGCAAAGACCAGCCTAAACTGCCTATAGCTTACCTCTCTATAAAAGGTTGTCCGGGTAGGGCACGTTCCATTCCGGTTGTTAAAGAAACCAATGCACTGATCAGGGAGTTTTTGGCCGGACAGAAAAATGCCGTCTACGTGGATGTATTTTCTGCAACCATGGACAGCGAGGGGCAGCCGCTGAAAAATATTTATGTAGAGGATGGCGTACATATGAACCAGCGAGGGTATGACATTTGGGCCAAAGTGTTAATGCCCTATCTTAAAAAATAGCTTTTGGCCGCGATCACGTAACCTTGAGTTGAGCAATGCATAAGATATTATTTCTATTTATACTTTCACTGTGTTCTTTTTTTGCCGGTGCAAACGTACGTATGCCAAAGCTTTTTAGTGATGGGATGGTTTTGCAGCGTAATAAGCCCATAGCTATATATGGTTGGGCGACAGCTGGAGAAAAGGTAACGGTTCTATTAAAAAAACAAAAAATTATAGCGACAACTGATAGAGATGGCAGGTGGAAAGTGATATTAAATGCTGAGCCTGCAGGAGGACCGTATCAGCTTACTATTAAAGCAAAAAATATTTTAACTATAAATGATGTGCTGATAGGCGAGGTGTGGCTATGCTCGGGACAGTCAAACATGGAGTTTTCGGTGCGCGGAAGTGAAAATGCCGACAGAGAAATAAGAGAAGCCGGCTACAAGCAAATTCGGCACTTCAAGGTCCCTAATACAATTGCTAAACAACCGCAGGATGATCTAACCGGTGGTAGCTGGCAAGAGGCTGTTCCTAATCACGTCGGCGATTTTACAGCGGTAGGTTACTTTTATGCCCGCGAATTGTATAAAAAGTTGCATGTACCAATCGGCATCATTAACGCCAGTTGGGGCGGTACTGATATTGAAACCTGGATAAGCAGACCAGCACTCGAGCATAGCGAGATATTCAAAGCCATGGCCCAATCGCTTCCACCGGCGGCAGATCTTGACCTCATTATTAAAGAAAGGAACCACCAGCTTAAAAATACTATTGAGCGGCTACAGGGCGCATTGCCTAAAGATTCCGCCGCCGCTGCAGGTTGGCGGTCTGCAACTTTTGATGATTCAAAATGGGCCGTAATTCCGGTACCCGCCTTTTGGGAGCAGTCGGTCGAGAACTTTGATGGTACAGCTTGGTTGCGCACCACCTTTCGTGTTAGCCGTAAAAATGCAGGTAAATTAGCCGAGTTGCATTTAGGGATGATAGATGATGCTGATATAACTTACCTTAATGGTGTCAAGGTTGGCGGCATGAAAGACGGTTACAATACCCAACGTATATACCCCGTCGCGGCAGGTTTGTTGAATGAAGGCGTTAACACTATAGCTGTACGGGTGGAAGATGCCGGTGGGGGCGGAGGGATTATTGGCAAACCTGATGACGTGAAGCTGTTAGTAGGTGACGATACTGTCAGGCTGTCTGGCCGGTGGAAGTTTCAGATTGAGTCTTTGTGGCAAGGCCGCAACAACGCTGCGGATCCTAATTTGTTCCCGAGCCTGTTGTATAACGGCATTATCAATCCGCTAACGACTTATGCGTTCAAGGGTGTAATATGGTATCAGGGAGAAAACAATGCACAAAGGGCCAGCCAGTACCGGACTGCATTGCCTTTACTGATTACCGACTGGCGAAAACAAAGTCGGCAAGGTGATTTCCCGTTTTACATAGTTCAAATAACGAGTTGGAAAGCTTCAGGCGGTGATAGTCGTACAGGCAGCCAGTGGGCAGAATTGCGTGAAGCCCAAACCATGGCACTGCGATTACCCAATACAGGCCTGGCCGTTACCATTGACGTGGGCGATACCAACGATATTCATCCCAAAAATAAACTGGTTGTAGGCAAACGTTTGGCCGCTATCGCCTTAAATCAATCGTACAGCTTAGGCAATGTTTTCAAAGGACCATCTTTTAAAAAGATGCAGCTAAAAGATGGCAAAGTAATTCTCAATTTTAATGATGCCGATAGCGGCTTTTGGGTGAAAGATAAATATGGCTATATTAAAGGCTTCGAAATAGCAGGCCCCGACCAGGAATTTTTTTATGCAAAGGCGGTTATTGATGGCGATAATATTGTGTTAAGCAATACAAATGTCAGCAATCCGATTGCTGCACGTTATGCCTGGGCCGACGATGCCGGCGAAGCTAACCTGTATAATCAAGATGGGTTTCCAATGGTGCCTTTCCGTACCGATAATTGGAAGGCCATCACTCAAAATGTAAAGTATACCTTAAAGTAATGAAGTTTGTTAACATACTCGCCATCATGTCTTTTTTGTTATTGACAATCTTGAAGACATCAGCCCAGTGTAGACCGACCCGTTTGCAGTGCGAGTATCTTACCAGCCCGTTGGGTATAGACGCACAGCAACCACGTTTAACCTGGCAATTGTCAGGCTGTGTGCCCGGAACTTATCAAAAAGCCTACAGCCTTGTTTTGGGTACAGATTCGTTGAGCGTAAGTAGCGGGATAGGTAATGTATGGCAATCTGGCAACGTATCTTCCGATGACATGCTGGTGGTGCTGCCTGCAGGGATATTAAAATCGTTCACCCGTTATTACTGGAAGGTAACTTTAACCGATCAAAAAGGTCATGCTGATCAGTCTGAAGTGGCCGCATTCGAAACGGCCCTGCTCTTTAGTGCGGACTGGAAAGGCGCTTGGATAACTGATGGCATTGATGTGCATCAAAGGCCTGCCGGTTATTTTCGTAAGGTTTTTAATTTAACTAAGCCCGTTAAAAGTGCAAGGGCATATATCGTAGCCGCCGGGTTATATGAGCTTTACATCAATGGTAAAAAAGTGGGAAACCATCGGCTTGATCCCATGTTCACACGGTTTGACAGGCGTAACCTGTACCTAACGCATGATGTTACAGCGATGCTGAACAATGGCTCAAATGCACTAGGGGTTGTGTTAGGTAACGGATGGTACAATCTTCAGTCAACAGCGGTGTGGTTTTTTGACAAAACACCATGGCGGGCCAGACCAAAGTTTTGCATGGATGTACGCATAACTTACGCCGACGGCTCTGTTGAAACGGTTTCGACCGACAATACCTGGAAAACGTCAACAGGGCCGCTCATATTTAACAGTATTTATACGGCTGAGCATTACGACGCCCGTTTGGAGCAAGCAGGGTGGAACACAAAATCTTTTACTGATACTGCCTGGAAAAACGTTATTTACACATCAGCTCCCTCAAATCATATTGTAGCACAACAATTGTATCCGGTTAGGGATGTTCAGGAATTAAAGCCGGTTACCTTAAATAAAACACCGTCAGGGTCGTATGTTTTCGATTTTGGGCAGAATATCGCCGGTATTAGCGAAATTAAGGTACAGGGTAAAGCCGGAACTAGATTAAGGCTCATTCATGGTGAACGGCTGAAAGCAGATGGCCATGTGGACCAATCAAACATCGACTATCATTACCGGCCAACTGATGATCAGGATCCGTTTCATCAAGACATAGTCATCTTATCGGGCAAGAAAGAGGATAATTTTAGGGCTATGTTTAATTACAAAGGGTTTCAGTACGTAGAGGTTGTATCGAGCGAGCCTGTCAACTTAGGTAAAGAGAGCTTGAAGGCGTATTTTATGCACAGCGATGTACCGGCAGCTGGTAAAATTCAATCATCAAGCACGTTGCTCAACAAAATATGGCAGGCAACAAATAACTCTTACTTGTCTAACTTGTTTGGTTACCCAACCGATTGTCCGCAACGCGAAAAGAATGGTTGGACGGGTGATGCGCACATAGCTGTTGAAACCGGCCTGTACAATTTTGATGGTAAAACCGTTTACGAAAAATGGCTTGCCGACCATCGCGATGAACAGCAGCCTAATGGTGTACTGCCTGCCATTATACCCACAGCCATGTGGGGGTACGACTGGGCTAATGGCCCCGACTGGACAAGTACAATTGCTATCATTCCGTGGAATTTGTATTTATTTTACGGTGATAAGCAGCCTTTGGTGCAAAATTATGAAGCCCTTAAAAAGTACGTGAATCATATAGAAAGCCTAAGCCCGGCCGGTTTAACCGATTGGGGGCTTGGAGACTGGATACCTATAAAATCTAAATCTAACAAAGAACTAACTTCGTCAATCTATTACTTCATAGATGTAAATATATTAGCCAAAGCCGCAAAAGTTTTGGGTAAGCAAACAGATTACGAAAAGTATCAGGCACTGGCAAATCAGATAAAAAATGCCATAAACAATAAGTTTTATAACTCCAGCACGGGTTTGTATTGTTCTGGCTACCAAACCGAATTGAGTGCACCGCTTTATTGGGGTTTAGTTCCTGTTAACGAGAAAGCCAAGGTAGTAAAGAATCTTGCCTTACGTGTTGAGGCTGATGGGGGATTGGATGTAGGTTTGTTGGGGTCTAAAACTATTCTTAATGCACTGAGCGAAAATGGATATGCCAATTTGGCTTACAAGCTGGCTGGCAATGATGCCTACCCATCATGGGGCTGGTGGATTAAAAATGGCGCAACTACATTGTATGAAAACTGGAAGATTGAAGGCAGTTCTGATATCTCGTTAAACCATATTATGTTTGGCGAAATAAGCGCCTGGTACTACAAAGCCTTGGGCGGCATATTCCCGGATGAAAGCGCTCCTGGTTTCAAGCATGTGTTATTAAAGCCAAATTTTGTAAACGGACTTACCCAATTTAGTGCAATGCATACGGGGCCATACGGCGATATCACCTCTTCATGGAAGAAAAGTGGTACCCACGTAACTTATGAGGTGATGATTCCGGCAAACAGTACAGCTACATTGAATGTAAAAGCGTTTAAAATTAGACCTGAATTTTCATCTGTGGAGCTCAAAATTACAAAGGCGGCCAATGGAACGTTCAGCTTACAGCTGCAGCCTGGCAGGTATAAATTTGATATCCAACTTTAACTTATACAAATACTCGTACTCCCGAAAAGTTTTCGCGGAACTCTTTGGGAGTGCAGCTCTTCTTCTTTTTAAACAAGCGATTAAAGTTCGACATATTGTTAAAACCGCACTGGTAAGAAATTTCGGTAATCGAGTGCGTCGTGTCAATAAGCATACGCGATGCATGGCCTAACCTTATTTCGTTCAGGCTATTGATAAATGTATTGCCAGTGCGCTTTTTAATAAACCGGCTGAAAGACTCGTCGCTCATGTTGACCAGCTTGGCAACATCGTTAAGCGATATCTGATTGTGGTAATTGGAATTCATAAACTCAAAGGCTTTTTCGAGTCTGCGGCTGTTGTAGCTAAAGTTTTTACTGTTTAAAAAAGATGTATCAGACAAAGAAAATATCTTGCGAGATGTAGATAAATCATGCAGCAGGCTTATCAGATCCATTACCGAGTCAAAACCGCTGCGCTGACTCAGATTTAATATCCTGTCGCGTACAGCTTCAATTGTTTTTTGAGGGAACGAAACGCCGCGTGCGCTCATATCAAACATTTTTTTGATAAAACTTAGCTGGTTTCGGGTTAAAAATTTTTCATCGAAAAGATCTTTATGCCATTGTATGGTAACTTCGGTTATTTCGGTGGTGCATTGGTGCGTAAGCCACACGTGGGGGGTATTAGGGCCAATAAGCACCAGTTCCAGGTCGCCTATAATATCTATATGGTCGCCCACAATGCGTTTGGCGCCCTGCGCATTTAATATAAGATTCAGTTCATACTCATCATGGTAATGCAACGGAAAGTTAAATTCCTTTTTTACTCTCGAAAAAATAGTAAAACAATCAAAAGGCGTTAGGGGAGTAATCTCTCTAAAAACATTCTTGTGCAGATTTTGCATGGCAGTTAACGGAAATTAAATTCAGGTTTATAGTTTAAATGTATTTGAAAGTTAAGTCAATGTAAAAATAAATGCCAAAACTGCCATCGTTTGGATAAAAAAGTATTAGTACTAATTAACAGCTTTAGCCAACTTTACAATATATAACCAAGTAAAAACCATGCTTCTTTTTACCAAACTGTTACAGCCTCAAAAAAGGTATTTATTAATATATTCTGGTTTGTCTGCTGCTGTAACAACTCATCTATCTGGTCCTTGCAATTACACAATGCTGTAATACATTCGTAACTATAACTACTATTGATTAAAAATTACATCTGAAAATACGAATGAAGTTACAGGCTGTAGATATCGGCATTATTATTTTTTACCTCGTTACCATGGTCATGATTGGCTGGTTTTATAAAAGTAAAGCCCGCCAGAATAAAGAAAGCTACCTCATGGGAGGGAAAAAGCTGCCATGGTATATGCTTGGTTTAAGTGATGCCTCAGACATGTTTGACATTAGTGGCACCATGTGGATGATTTCGCTGTGTTTTGTATATGGTCTCAAGAGTATCTGGATACCCTGGTTGTGGCCGGTATTTAACCAGGTATTTAATATGATGTTTTTGGCTAAATGGTTAAGAAGATCAGGGGCAAACACCGGTGCAGAATGGTTGGCTACGCGCTTTGGCATAACTGGTAAAGGCGTAAAGGCGTCGCACAATATCGTTGTAGCCTTTGCACTAATCAGTTGTCTGGGTTTTCTGGCCTACGGATTTGTCGGGCTGGGTAAGTTTATTGAAATATTTGTACCCTGGCATCTGATCAAGGGCTATGTACCGTTTACTGTTCCTGCTCAGTACGTGGCTCATTTTTACGGCATTATTTTTACGCTGTTTGCAATGTTTTACTCCATTTTGGGTGGAATGCACAGTATTGTGGTAGGTGATGTCATTAAGTATATCATCATGACGGTAGGCTGTATTGCCATAGCCATTATCGCCAGTACCCATCTTCATGGCACCCGCCTCAACGTGCCCACAGGCTGGGATAACCCATTTTTTGGCTGGAAGCTTGATTTAGATTGGAGCAATATTATTGCCGATGCCAACCGCAAAATCAATGAAGACGGCTTTAGCCTGTTCGGTGTGTTTTTTATGATGATGTTGTTTAAGGGAGTATTTGCCAGCCTTGCAGGGCCGCCTCCAAGCTACGATATGCAAAAGGTTTTGTCTACCAGCAGTCCTAAAGAGGCTTCAAAAATGACAGGCTTTGTATCTATTGTACTACTGCCTATCCGGTATTCTATGGTAATTGGCCTAACTGTGTTAGCACTATTGTACTACAATAAAATTAATATCAATGTCAACGGTACTGCCGATTTTGAGCGCATATTGCCTGCTTCTATTAATGCTTTTTTACCTGTAGGCATCTTAGGCTTGGTGTTAACCGGCCTGCTTGGGGCATTTATGGGTACGTTTTCGGGCACGCTCAATGCAGCGCAGGCCTACATTGTGAACGATATATATCTAAAATATGTAAATCCCGACGCGCCCAATAAAAAAATTATCACGCTCAACTATATCGTAGGCATTGTGGTAGTATTTGTTGGGGTGTTGCTGGGTTTTTTCGCTAAAGACGTTAACAGCATTCTGCAATGGTTAGTAGGAGCCCTGTATGGCGGCTATATAGCCGCTAATATGCTCAAATGGTACTGGTGGCGTTTTAACGCCAACGGTTTTTTCTGGGGAATGGCCTCTGGAATCGTAGCTGCACTCGTGTTCCCGTTTATTTTTGAGGGTATACTGCCGCTGTACGTTTGGCCGCTGCTGTTCTTAATTTCTGTAGCCGGATGCATTATCGGCACCTATACAGCTCCAGCAACTGATTCCAGTATTCTTAAAAAATTTTACAGCACCGTTAGGCCTTGGGGCTTTTGGCAACCCGTGCATCAACTGGTGGTGGCCGATTTGCCTGATTTTAAACCCAATAAACGGTTTAAGCTGGATATGTTTAACGTCGTGTTAGGTATTATTTCGCAATGCTGCTTAACCATTTTGCCTATGTATGCGGTGCTGTGGATGAAATTGCCGCTTTTGGTAACCATAGCCATTTTAATAGTGGTGCTGACCGTCCTTAAAAAAACCTGGTGGGATAAACTTGAAGACTAACCTTATTTAAGAGATCAATTACATGAATACAAGTTTCAAAAACAGACTTGAAGCGCTGGAACATCAACATGCCACACTTATTGAACGGCCGAATGTCAAAAAGCCATCGTCTAACGGCATATTTGAGCGATATGAATATCCCATACTCACCGCCCAACATGCACCGCTCGAGTGGCGATATGATTTTAATCCTGAAAGTAATCCATACTTAATGGAGCGCTACGGCATCAATGCAATTTTCAATGCCGGCGCTATCAAAATAGACGATAAGTACTTAATGGTGGCACGTGTTGAAGGATTCGATCGCAAATCATTTTTTGCGGTGGCCGAAAGTAACAACGGCATTGATGGTTTTAAATTTTGGGACTTTCCAATAACCATGCCTGAGAATGAAGTTCCTGACACCAACGTTTATGATATGCGTCTGGTGCAGCATGAAGATGGCTGGATTTATGGTTTATTTTGTACCGAACGCCGGGATGAGTCGGCGCACGAAGGGGACCAATCTGCAGCTATAGCGCAGTGTGGTATAGCCCGAACCCGCGATCTTAAAAGCTGGGAAAGGTTGGCCGACTTGAAAACACCATCACCCCAGCAGCGTAACGTGGTATTGCATCCTGAGTTTGTGGATGGTAAATATGCATTCTACACCCGACCGCAGGATAGCTTTATTGAAGCCGGAAAAGGTGGCGGCATTGGCTTCGGCCTGAGTGATTCTATAGAAAATGCTGTAGTGAACCAGGAAATAGTGATCGATAAAAAGAGATATCATACCGTTTATGAGGCTAAAAATGGTTTGGGGCCGGCTCCTATAAAAACAGCCGAAGGTTGGTTACACCTGGCGCATGGTGTACGCAATACAGCTGCAGGGCTACGCTATGTTTTGTACATGTTCATGACCGATTTGCATGACCTGACCAAGGTAACCCATAAGCCGGGCGGTTATTTTATGGCTCCCGAAGGTGAGGAGTGTATCGGAGATGTATCAAACGTATTGTTTAGCAACGGGTGGATTTTAGATGACAACGGAACAGTGTTCATTTATTATGCCTCATCAGATACACGTCAGCATGTAGCTACGTCAACTGTTGATAAATTAGTTGATTATGTTTTAAATACGCCTGAAGATAAATTCTACTCTTCGAAATCGGTACAGACGATTGCTAACATGGTTAACCGCAACAAAAAACTAACCGGCAACGGATTAACCGTATAATTTATAACAGATTTATCCAACCTGCATGACACTCCAACGGTACCCCCTCCGAACAGCAGCTATGTTTTTAATCATGGTGGCGTTATGCCTGTGCTGGGGATGCGATAGGGTGGAGCCTTACAAAAACACGGTTGATTGGTCTAACCCGGGCGGAGACCCAGGTCAAACCAGGTATTCGTCCTTAAGTCAGATCAATACGGCTAACGTGAAAAACTTGAAAGTAGCCTGGATATTCAATTCTGGCAATATGGACGGTAATGTGCAATGTAATCCGCTTATTGTTGGTGGGATCATGTTTGTCACTACGCCTGCGCAAACACTAATTGCTGTGGATGGCACGAACGGAAAGACGCTTTGGCGTTTTAAGCCATCGCGCGAGGGTGAGAAGCTTGGTGGTATTAATCGGGGCATAGTATGCTGGAAAACAAAAAATGAAGCCTTTTTATTTTATACTGCAGGCAGCTACCTCTACAAGGTAAATATGTACACAGGCAATGCCGATAAGGAATTTGGCAACGAGGGACGCATCAGCCTTAACGAAGGTTTGGTACAAGCGCCCGATAAAATGGCAATTACCTCACCGGGTGCACCGTCAATTTATAATGACCTGGTAATTTTAGGTGCGTTAAGCTGGAGTGCTCCCAGTAATGTAAGTGCATTTGATGCCCGTACCGGAAAAAGGGTTTGGAAATTTAATACGATACCTCAGCCCGGCGAACACGGGTACGATACATGGGGAAATAAGCAATTCTGGAAAGAGGGTGCCGGTATCAACTCCTGGGGCGGTATAACCGTTGATCCAGAAACCGGAATGATTTATTTTCCCACTGGGCAGCCTAAAGACGACTTTTACCGGGCCGATAATAAAGGTGCCCAATTATACGGCAATTGCATAGTGGCCCTTAATGCCAAAACCGGTAGGCGGGTATGGCATTACCAGGCTATTCACCACGATTTATGGGACCTGGATTTGCCTTGTGCCCCAACTTTGGTCAACCTTAATATCAACGGGCAGAAAGTGAAAGGGGTGATGCAGCTTACCAAAACCGGAAATATATTATTGTTTGAACGTTTAAGCGGCAAACTGCTATCAAAGGTTGTTGAAACGCCTGTTCCGCAATCTGCTTTACCCGGCGAATATAGCTATCCAACCCAGCCCAAGGTTTTATGGCCACAATCTTTCACCAAGCAGGTGGTTACGGCTAATGATGTGACCACCCGTGCACCAGAAGCGCGTGATTCGGCCAAAAAAGTGATTGCAGAATCGGAAACCGGCTGGTTTTTGCCTCCATCTGAGAGGGGAATATTATATTATGGTATTCATGGCGGGGCAGAGTGGGGTGGTGGATCATATGACCCCACAGAGAACGTACTTTATATTAATGCTAATGAACTGGCCTGGCTCATTAAGATGAAAAATATTAATGCAACCGTTGGGCAAAGCAGCAGTAGCGAGCCCATGAGCGCCGGAAACGCGGTTTTCTTAAAAATGGGTTGCCCCAGTTGCCACGGTGCTAACCGCGAGGGGCAGGGGGCCATTCCCAATTTAACCCGGCTCGACAAAAAGTATAAGGAACAGGATATTGTTAATATTTTAAAAAACGGACGTAATGCTATGCCGGCCTTTCCGCAAATTGAAGAAAAAGACCGCAAAGATCTCGTTGAATTTCTACTCAATAAAAAGAGTACATCGGCATCCGTGGCCGTCAAGGGTAAAGCTGAATACCGGTCTTTAGGTTATAATAAGTTTTTGGATGCCGATGGCTATCCCGCTACAGCCCCGCCTTGGGGTACTTTAAATGCGGTTGATCTCACTACCGGAAAAATAAAATGGAAAGTGCCGCTGGGTGAGTATCCCGAGCTTACTCAAAAAGGTATGCCCATAACCGGTACTGAGAACTTCGGCGGTAGCCTTGTTACCAAAGGCGGTCTGGTTTTTATAGGCGCCACGCGTGACGAAAAGATACGTGCATTTGACAAACATACTGGCAAAATTTTATGGGAAGCCAAGCTGCCTTACGGTGGATATGCATCGCCAAGCACTTATGCAGTAAACGGCAAACAGTACATTGTTATCCCGGCTACTGGCGGCGGCAAACTGGGGGGCAAAACCGGCGATACTTATGTGGCTTACGCTTTACCTTAGCGTTAAATTATGATGAAAAAGTACTCGTTATTTACTATTGTAATTGCCTGTGCAATCTCAACGCTTCTAGTAGCTTTTGCTATAAGCCGATCAATTAAAAGTGGTGTGTTTGCCAAAAGTAACTTGGTAGCCTGGTGCATCGTACCTTATGACATCAAAAACCGTAACGCCGAAGAACGTGCGCAAATGCTGAATAGGTTAGGCATCACTAAACTGGCATACGACTGGCGCGAAAAGCATATCCCCTACTTTGATGATGAGCTGAAGGCGCTGAAAAAGCACCACATCAAATTACAGGCATTTTGGTATATGTCCGGGCCGGATCCTCAGCACGATGCCCATCTTAAAATTATATTAGATGTACTGAAACGTAATAAAGTGAAAACGCAGATATGGCTAATGATGGTGGGCGTGGATATGGATGCAATGTCACAGCAACAAAAAATAGATACCCTGTGTAAACCGGTTAAATATATAGCTGAGCAGGCGGCAAAAATTGGTTGCCAAGTAGGTTTGTATAATCATGGCGGTTGGTATGGCGAGCCCGAAAATCAGTTAGCCATTATCCGCCAACTTAAAATGCCTAACCTCGGTGTTGTCTACAACTTTCACCACGCCGAAGAGCAGGCTAGCCGTTTCAGAGATATTTATCCTAAAATACTGCCATACTTACTCACGCTTAACATTTCGGGCTTAAAAGGTACTGATCCGGCAAAAGTTGTGCCTGTGGGAGAGGGTAACACCGAGTATCAGATGTTGAAACTAGTTTTCAAAAGCCGATACAAAGGACCTATTGGGATCATCAACGAAGAAACCCATCCCGATGCCGAAAGTGGCCTTAAAATGAATATGGACGGCGTTGCCAAGGTGCTGAAAACAATCGGTGATTCTAGTGACCTTAAGACTTATCAATAGTTTTCCCAATAGCTTATGAAACGTGTTTATTTACTGTTGTGCTTTGCTTTTTGTGCTGTTATTACCGCTGCTCAGCCTAAACCTTACAGTGGTAAGCTAAACGGTAACCGCTTCCTTACTTTTAATGCTATTATTAGAGTTAATCAAATTGAGGCTACCCGTACATTAAATCTGGGAGAAAATGAGCGTAGTCTTCACACACCGCAGAGAGTTCAGGCATTCCGTAAAGCTATTGAAGCCGGTTTTCCGGGCGCACGCATTACCTGGGCATTGAGTTGGCTGGCCCTGCACGATAGTACGGCCAATTACATGACCATAAGAAAACTGGTCACCCAATACCACAAAAAATATGGCGATGAAGTAACATTTATACCGGGAGCCTATTTCTCTAACGCTCACAATACCCGTGAGCAAGTAAACCGCGACTTACATGAGGGGCTGGCTGAAGTATCAAAAATGGTAGGCAATAATTACCGGCCAAAATGCGTGGTTGCTGGCTTTTTAGCAGCAGCTAACCAAAAATATTTGGCGGATGCAGAGGATATACATGTGTGCCAGGGTAACATTTGGAGTCAGTACGCTATTGATAATCAAGACGGCGAAGGTTCGGTAGTTTATCCCTATTATCCATCTACCCAGCATTTTTGTAAGCCTGCACAATCCAAAGCTGATTTTATTGATTGCGTCAACCTTGATGGTTGGACAATGGATTTTCTGGCTGCAAGGCGTGAGGGGTACGCCGATGGGTTTAACAGCCGCCTTGGCGTAGGCCCCATTGAAACTATTGGAAAATACGGACAAGATATCGGCGTAAAAGAAATGATGCACACTACGGCCATGCACTTTGACAATGGCTTTAAGCTTAATAAATTTGCCTGGGTGACCGTAAACTGGGAAGTATCACTTGACATACCAGTTAGCGGCTTAACTGCATGGTTGCATCGAATTAAACAACGGTGGCCTCAAACGTGGTTTGTTACCATGGGTGAATTTGGCCTTACCTGGCGCAAAGCCTATAAAACCAACAGTTTTAACTACAGATTTGATGCTTGTGGAAGCGGGATTGGTGGCTCTGATAAGCTAAAAGAAATCCGCTGGTTCATGAACAAAGACTTTAGGCTTGCACAGTTGCGTAACCTGACACCCAAAAGCACCTGGCAAGTAATCGATTTTACCCGGTACGATGGGGTAATCAAAGAACCTCAGACGCCCACCCGCAACTGGAGCATCTTAGGCGTCATCAACCAAAAGCAGATGCGCCCGCAGGATAAGCCAGTGCCATTGCATAAATTATCTGCGAGGGATATTCGGCTTATCCGTAAAAATTACCCGCAATTGCAATAAGTTTTGTTGACTTATTGCTTCGTTTCCAAAATTAACGTCCAATCATTTCCAATGCCGGATGTTGGCGGAATAAATTGTTGTTTAGATAATTGATAATAAACGCCTGCGGGCTTTTTGCTTCCGTTACGCGGATCATACCACCAGGTCACTACCGGCCTTTTAAACTGCTTCAGATCAACATCAGTGGCTTGCCCCAAGGCCAAGTAAATTATGCCGAGAGTATTTTGGCTGTTCATCGCAGCTGCTATGTAAGTACTATCAGGGGAGTTTATACTTGCTATCAGCCCGGCAGTGGGTTTTAAGTTATAAAACCTATCTTGAAAAAGCTCCTTTAAATAGCGGATCTGATTAGCCCCCGGGCTTTGCAGTGCTACCTTCCAATCATTACGTGTGGGAATCATGTATGGGCCTCCTTTTTTAAACATTTGCCACACTGCGTTGTGACCGTAAGTGTAACCACACGCTCCTGATAGTAAATTCCAGTAGGCATGTACACGAACATCATAATCGGTGAAAAAACCTTTCTTAAATGGTGACGGATCGATTAATAAGCTATCCTTGTTCATTATAGCGTTTGGCTGCTTGTTCTTCAGGAAAGTCCAAAATTCAACCGGGATATCTTCATAAGCTGGCTCAGCATCTAAAAAAGGTTTAACTGGGTTTTTTTGATAATCAGTTTGTGCAAATTTATACACTGGCATAAAATGGTGTGCATGGCCGCTTTGATAGGTGTTAAAGTCAATCCAGTCAGCGTTTTGAAACCAGCGGGAGGACGAACTTTCGCCAGCTGGGTGATAGGTGATTAATTGCTTGCTGCCAACACTTTTTATACCGGCTGCCATAGCCTTCCAGGTGTTATAAGCTTCTGTATTTTTTATATCCCTATCGCCGCCCAACATCCATATCACAGGCTTCTTGGTATAACGACGGGCTAAAAATTCACCGTAGGCTGAGGCATTTTGGCTATTAAATATCACGGGATCCTTTCCTGCCCGGTTAGACACCACCTTGTCAGCCCAAGTGGGTAGCAAGGCCATATATAAGCCAAGTGATGCCGCTTTGTTAATAACATGATCCAGATGTCTGAAAAACTTTTCGTTAGGCCGGAGAGGGGATATGCTGGTAAAGGGTAACTGGCCATAAGTATCCGGTTCACTAAGTCCTCCGTCTTCAGAGATGATGACAGCCTGTATAACGGTGAATCCCTGTTTTGCTCTGGTTGCAAGGTAAAAGTCTGCTTCTTCATCAGTTAGTTTATGAAACAGCTCCCAGGCGGTATCACCAATCCATAAAAAAGGTTTGCCGTCGGCTTGCGTAAGGTAGCGTTTATTGGTGCTGACTTTAAGCGCTTGGCTGTTAGCGATTAAATAATTACACAATAAAGTAAGTAACAAAATGAAGCAGCGCATGGGTTATAAACTATTGTCGGTTATGCTAAAATTATAAAACCATTTTTTTATTTGGCGTAACAATCCCGGTTAATGATAAGGCTCGGTTAAAAAAGTATTATAGTTGATGATTAGTGATATATAATTTTGAGAAGCTGATTATAACAGGCTCCAATTGTTCTGGAGCACTGAATTGTACTACTTTTATCACTTTAAAACTTTTATGAGACTACATTTTTGCATGGTACTGTTGATGTGTTTTTGCGTGTCAATAACAAAAGCGCAACCCCCTAAAGCGCTGAAATCAGGGCCTGCGCCATTCGGAGTCAATCTTGCCGGTGCAGATTTTGGGCAAATTCCGGGAACTTACGATAAGGACTATGATTATCCAAACGCCAAAGATGTAGCGTATTTAAAATCAAAAGGTTTCAGGTTAATCAGGTTACCATTTTTATGGGAACGCCTGCAACCGCAACTTGGTAGCGCTTTAGATACCTTTCAGGTTAATAAATTAGTTGGTGTAATTGATGAAGCTGCCAAAAATAATATGCTGGTTGTACCTGATATGCATAATTATTGCCGCCGCATGATTGATGGCGAACTTACACTGATTGGTACTAAAAGTGTAACCATAGCTATGGTGGCTGATGCTTGGAAAAGGCTGGCTGTGGTACTTAAAGACAAAAAAAATATATGGGGTTACGGTATAATGAATGAACCTCACGATATGCCAGACAGTACTGCCTGGTTTAACATAGCCCAAGCCATCATTACACAGATCAGAACTGTAGATAAAAGCCACACCATAGTGGTTGGTGGCGACAACTGGAGCTCAGCCGCAAAGTGGCAGAATGGAAGTGATCACCTGAAAAACTTGAGCGACCCTGCACATAATCTTATTTTTGAAGCGCACTTATATTTTGATCATGATGGGTCAGGTACTTACAAAGTAAGTTACGATGATGAAAAGGCTACTCCCCAAACAGGAGTCGAGCGCGCTGAACCATTCGTTACATGGTTAAAATCAAACAATTTGCAAGGTTTTATTGGCGAATATGGTATACCCGATGATGACAAGCGCTGGCTTATAACGCTTGAAAACTTTTTAAATTATGTGCAGGCAAACGGCGTTAACGGTACCTACTGGGCGGCAGGTCACCGGTGGGGCGATTATAAATTAGCGGTGCAACCTGTTAACGGGAAAGACAGGCCTCAAATGCAAGTATTGAGCAAGTATATTTATGTAAATAAATATGTTAACCATAAGCCATAGCTGTTTGAGTTAATTGCTCTTGTCGTTAAACGGACTTCATTTTACCGTCTGTCGAGAGCTGTCGTATTGGCGCAGCTGTGAAAGTCAATAGTGTTTGAAAACTATCGTTCGTTTGATAGCAACATCATAAGGTGCTGTTCTTGATAAACTATATGACTTAGCGTATAAGGTGCTCTTGCCAGGTCGTCGTAATTCATCAATGAATTATTTGATGCATAGGTAACAATCGGTGAATAATATATCCGGTAGACTTTTAACTTAAAACATTTTATTGTGTTTGGATATTGTCTTCAAAGAAATATCCTCAAATTTAGTTTTTTACCTGAGCAGGATATCGAACTTCCGGCCTTTCTTGAAAGCCTGTCCATACGATGCACAAGCTTTAGAAATTATGTCCTCGTGATCAATAATTTGCAAGTATAGGTTATACTCCTGCCATCCCGACAATAAGCGATATCACAAGGTATTACAGCCCTGCGCATAATAAATGTGCAGGGCTGTTTGTTTTAAAGCTGGTTTTTAAAAAGATTTATATCATTTACGTCGGTTTTAGAAGGCAGGTCATTGTACCTTATGCAGCTTTTGAACTCATATTTACCAAACTCCTATTATTACTGCCGCCTAATCCACAACAAAGCTCCCGTCATAGATAGTATTCCCGGCAGTAAACCCAAGCACACATACAGCCAACGGATAGCAACACCTCCAAAAGCACCGATATGCAAGTTATATACTTCTGTTTCAAACCGCTGGTCTAAATTGGCCTTATCAATGTTGATTAGTCTTTTAAACTGCCCGGTTTCTGCGTTAAAAGAGAGGCTGCTGGCTTTACCTTTTAATAAAAAGAAATGGGTGGTTGGCATAAGGCCTCTAACTGATATGTCACTACCCTTTACCGTAGGGATATTGATGGCAATCGGTATAAAACCTGGAATAATCTGTTTAGACTGCTTAATTACCGAATCTATATTGGCCTGCGCAGCATATGCGGGCTGGTGTTTAGGCAACTGCCACTCTTGCTGAGAAAAATATTCTTTTAGCATCCAAAAGCCGGTAAAAAACAGCATTGCGGTAAATCCTACCGACCACACGCCTAAAATACGATGAAGCGACGAAATAGCAGTGCGGCGGTTTTTAAAGTTTAGTCCGGCTTTAAAAGTGAATGCCTGCCAAAAATGCTTGCGGTAAACAATAGTGCCGGTGATAAGGGATAACAGCATCAACAAACCCATGAGTCCGGTGAAAAACATGCCCGGAATGCCTAACTGCAAGCTATAATGCAAGGTGTACAACCACCTAAAAAATAATGGACTGACTGATCCGTAACTGCCCTCACTGATGATACGCCCGGTGTAAGGATCTATGAATACATAGTATAGGTAATTATCGGTTAGTTTAGCCTGGCGTTTATAAAGCATAAACTCATAACAATCATAACGGTTGGCCGGAAAATCATGCAGCACCAGTTTACGGAGATTGGGATGTGTTTTCCAAACAATTCGGTAAAGCTGATCGGCAGACAGGGAATGGGCTGTAGGGCGCAGGTGGTGTAATTCGGGATTAAAATACCGGTCCAACTGATGCCGAAACATCAGCATGGAACCGGTAATACCATAAAGCAGAAAAAATAATCCAGCCAACAGGCCTATCCGGCCATGAAGCTTAAAGGCAAATTTCGTTATACTGCTTTTCCAGGTCATGTGAGGTAAGATTAAAAGTTAAAGCCTAAATTCAACCTGATTTCGCGCGGTGGGTAGGGTACATAGGCATACGTACCAACCGTTGCTGATGATGGGGCTATCCAGGCGCTGCCATAGTTGTAACGGTTTAGAATATTATTCACGATGGCGTTTATAGAGTAGCGTCCGTTGGTCCAACCCATGCCGCCGTCAACTCTAAATACGGGAGCCAGACGCAGCTTTTGCAATTCGTATCGGCCTGCCCGGTTAGCCTGTAGCTGATAGCCACCTGATACAGAAAAGCCTTTTAAACGTTTGCCTGGCAACTGGTAATTAAGCCAGGTATTTTGGATATGCTTAACCCTGAATGGCGTTGCCAAACCCACTCGCAACGGGTTGTCATCTTTCGAAATGTAGCTGTCCGTATAAGCATAGTTAATAACCGTGTTCAACCCTTTTACAATTTCGCCCTTCAAATCAAACTCGATGCCTTTGGATAGCGTTTGTCCTAACTGGGTTTGAACATTGGTAGACGGGTCTGTTACCTTAATGTTGTCGCGGATGATGCGGTAAATCGAGATAGTAGTATTCCATTTACCATTCGCCCAGTCCTTTTTTAAACCAGCTTCTATGTTTTGCCCTTTTAGTGGCTTAAAGGCATCGCCGGTAGTGGTGTTTACGCCGCTTTGCGGCGTAAAGGTTTGGTCAAATAAGCCATATAGCGCAAAATCATCCGTTACCGAATAGCTTAAGCCTATTTTTGGTGTAAATGCTGTATTGTCTGTATTACCCAGCCCGGTTTTGATGGGATTCTTCTTAACCTCGGCATCGGCAAAAGTTAGTCGTGCGCCTAAAGTTAACCGCAGCTTGTTGTTTAGCATCCAAATTTCGTCTTGTGCATAAATAGCCTGGTAGCTGATGGACTGCTCATCGGTTGCAATATCCGATAGTTTGCCGGCACGCACATTAGCATCAAAGTTTATTCTGTATATTGGGTTATAGGCGTTGAGTGGGTACAGCGTTTGGTTGGCTGTTGGGTCGTTATTGCCCGAGTATGATATAAAATGCTTGCGGTTAACATCTACGCCACCCAAAAAATGATGGCCGAAATTGCCAGTCACAAACTCGCCGCTGATATAGGGCTGAATGGCTAACACGTCGGTGTTAAGCCTTTCGTAGGTGGCTCTGCGCATGATGAGATTGGGCTGGGCAGCATTATATCTCGAAACAAAAAAGTAGGTTCCTTCCAGATGATCTTTGGCATAAGCTGCTTTTACCGTAAAGCGCCAATGGCTGTTAAATTCATTGTAATAAGTCAAAAAACCATTGTTCTCGCTTGATCTAAAAGGTCGCTTTTCAGGATCATTTATCGTAAAATCGTGTGGAAGAGAGGCAAACCCATCCGGCGCAAACACGGTAGCGAAATATTGCTGGAAGCGTTGCGCCTGGAAAATATACTCTGCCGAAATATAAGAATGATCGTTGATATTATATCGGAGCACCGGATCAACCGTTACCTTGTCGTTAAAATTGTATTTTTGAAATGATTTATCCTTTTGCCCGACAGCATTGAAACGATACTGCCATTTGCCCGCCTGGTCAAAGTTTCCATCCAAATCAGCGTTGAGACGGTACAAATTGAAACTCCCTGTAGTAAAACCAATCTGGTTAGAGCGAGTGCCCATAGGCTGTTTGGTAACCACGTTAAACGTTCCGGCTGGGTCAAACAAACCATTAATGAAGCTGGACGGGCCTTTTATAAATTCAACCCGGCCAATAATGGCGGCATCCTCGGCACTTGGTCCGGCATAAATCATTGATATATCCATGCCGTTACGCAAAGGTGTAATTTGTGCCCCGCGCATGTAAACATAAGGTGTATACAGATCGGCGTTATTGTTTCGCAAAGCTCCGCTCACATTACGGGTGACGCTCTCATTGAGTGTTACCGCTTGCTGATCAGCAATGATACTTTGGTCAATCTCCTGTATGTTTTGTGACAGCTTAAGCAGCGGCGTGTTTACTTTTAGTGAGCCCGATGCTTTATCGGTTTTGTATTTTCTGTTGTACCTGGAGCTTATGGTTACCTCTTTCAGGTAACGCTTAGTGGAATCTTTAAATAAAGAGGCAGTGTCTTTACCCACATGTGGTACAGACTGCGCAGCAATGCTGCCGGACATTAAAAGCATGCCGGCCAGCATCAAAAACTTGGTCATTTAGATGATATTGTATATTGAGCGAAATCAAATGAATTAAATGCGTTTTTATAAGAAAACAGCCCATAGCAGGTTCAGGCAACATTTTTGAGTTAGTCAAAAATGTAAGCGCGAAATTGGGCGAGACGTATTTTCACATCTAACCTCAAATAAAGCTTAAGACTTATGCTTAAAAAACGGTAAACAGCGAAACTCTCGAACCTTATTAAAGGCGAAGCAGCGCTATTAGGATAGTTTGATTAGGCGACCTGTTTGGGTGGTCTGAATATACAGTCGAGATAACGGCTGCTGTAATGGTAGGCGTAGGCTGGGTAAGTGCTTTTTAAGGAAATGTTAATGTTCGACTCACCAGCGGAATAATTAAAAGGCTCTTGCAAAAAAGAAATTTCCAAACGGTTCAAATGATCTTTTGATTCCTGTTTTTTTTCGTTTTCCTCGGCCTGCCGAATTTTTTTCATAAAATAACATTTACCGTCGCAGTGCAGCCAGGGGCGGGATTTGTTAATACAAAACTTTTCGGCAATCATTTTACGGTTCATGGTAAAGCCCGCGTATACCATATACATCGAAAAGTGGGTACTAATCAATATAACAAGTAAAATTAGGGCTATTAACCTTTTGAACATTGCGGCAAAGGTATAAGAAAATGCTTTCATATGAGGCTGTTTTTTTAGGAAAAATCAGGTAGGATGTACTGTATATATGCTTATAAAAATTACAAAATAGCTGTCTATCAGGATAGTGCTTGTTTTTTTTATTCTAAAAATTCGTTTTGTTATTTAATGATGCTTAACTTGACTAAAAATATAGTTATCTATGATCAATAAAAACCTAATCCTTGCAGCGCTGGGTAGCCTGGCTTTGCAAAATGCTGTTGCACAGAGTACATCCCATCTCAATCTGTCTGACGCAAAGCCCAAGCCCAGTGAAAAAATCAGCGTAAATTATGACCCTGCAGGAACACCTTTGGCTGGAGAAAGTGAATTGAGTGGAGTGGTATATTTCTTAGATAACAAAGATTACCCTGTAGCAGATTTAGACCTTAAACCCAGCGGCAAGCAGCTTAAAGGTGAGTTTACCGTGCCCGCCAACGCCAAAGCTTTTTTTGTAAAAATTTTTAAAGATGATAAGACAGATGATAATAGCGAAAAAGGGTACACTTATTACGTTTATAATGGTAAAGAGCCTGTAGAGGGTGCTTATGCCTCAAAGGCTTACATGCTGCAAAGCGGTATGGGCGAAGCATTTGCTAAAATTAAAACCAATAAAGAGGAGGCTGCCTCATTATACCAAAAGGAGTTTACTGCTCATCCGGGTGCTGAAAAAGAATACCGGTCAAATTATTATAACCTTTTGCAAATCAATAAGACTCCGGAGTCAGCTAAATTATTAGCTTCTAAGATTGCGGCTCTGGAAAAAAGCCACGACGAAAAAGACTTAGTAGCAGCTTACAATTTTTATGCCCGTTCTGGTAAAAAAGCAAAAGCCGACTCTTTATCAGGTATAATTAAAACAAAGTTTCCAGCTGGAGAGCTAAGTCAAAACGAACTGGGAATGACCTTTAACCGGGAGCAAGACCTGAAAAAGAAAGAAGCTCTTTATAACGATTACATTGCTAAATATCCCGAAAAAGCCGACGATAAGTACAGCATCCAGGATAATTTGAGACTGCAACTGGCCATGGCTTATTTAAAGGCCGGTGATATTCCCGGTTTTGAGAAGTGGGCCGCTCAGGTTAAAAGTAATAAGGCTGGTTTGGCAAATACCCTGAACAGTGCTGCCTGGAAATGGGCCGAAAGTGGTACTCGCCTTGATGAAGCGGCTAATATCTCAAAAAAATCAATGGATATTATGAGCGACCAGATGAAAAATCCTGAAGCAAGCAGGTTTTCATCACCCAAGATGGTTGCCAGGAATGCTCAAAATTCATATGATATGTATGCTGATACCTATGCATACATCTTGTATAAGCAAGGTAAGTTTAAGGAGGCAATTGCTTATCAGCAGCCAGTATTTGAGCGTTCTAAAGGGCTGGATGCCGACGTAGCCGAACACTACGCCTTAATGCTTAAAGGTGCAGGTGATACGAAACAGGCGCAACAGGTGTTAGAACAGGCCATGAAAAATGGTAAAGCATCTGCAGCGATGACTGATTTATTAAAAGAGGCTTATGTTAAAAATAAGGGTACCGCAAATGGTTTTGATAACTACCTTGCTTCTTTAAAAGAAGCATCGGCAGCGGCAACCAAGGCAAAACTTGCTAAACAGATGATCAGCCAGCCTGCGCCTGCGTTTGCTTTAAAAGATTTTGATGGAAACACCGTTTCGTTGGCAAGCCTGAAGGGTAAAGTAGTGATAGTAGATTTTTGGGCAACATGGTGCGGACCTTGCAAAGCATCTTTCCCGGGCATGCAAATGGCGGTGAATAAATATCAGAATAATCCGAATGTAAAGTTCTTATTTATCGATACTTGGGAAAACGGAGATAATTACACAGATGGTGTCAAAAAATTTATTGCTGATAACAAATACAGTTTTCATGTGCTGATGGACGAGAAAGGATCTGATGGCAGGCAATCGAAAGTGGTGTCAAGCTTTGGAGTGACCGGTATACCCACCAAGTTTGTTATTGACGGAGCTGGGGCCATCCGCTTTAAGCATGTAGGCTATTCGGGCAGCGATGCTGCAGTACTCGACGAAATATCAGCAATGATTGATATGACGCTGAACCCCGACGCTGTGACTAACGCTGCTAAAGTGACTAAGCTTGAGGAATAAGTATATTTTAATTATTATACAAAAGCCTTTCAGTATTTACTGAAAGGCTTTTGTGCTTTTATAACCACTACATAACGCACTTTAGTATAACTCTGTTTAATTATACGCTATCGCTTTTTTTAATATACTTTGATTTTAAGTGCCTGTTGATCAGATTTATAAATCAAGTCTACTTTGTTGACTGAGCCTTTGCAGAGTATTTCCTGTGTAGCTGCTTAATATAATTCATGGTAGTGGTAGAGAACAGGTAGGGTTTGGTATTATCTTTTTGTGCTGCTTCCTGGTACATCATAAAAAAATAGAACGGGTCTTCAATGTGGGGTAGCAGTTTTGCCTTCAGTTCGTTTTTTTCGATGTAATAACTCATATAAGTGCCTGGTACATGGCCGCTGGTAAAAATAGTGCCTTTCAAGTATTCACGGTATTTAATGACCGTATCTTTTTGTGCATTAATTTGAAGCATCGAATCCAGACGGGGCATAATCCGCTTACCCTCGTTAAAAAACTCCTGAAAGTAGCGTTGTGATGGGAGCAGTGTTTTGGCTGTATCCGTCATGTATTTTTTGTCTACCATGTCTGCAGTTCCCTCGTTCATGATAACGTACATGACAGTTGCTGCACTCTCGTCCTGATGTGCTAACTTAAAGTCGGGTTGCGGGCGCAGTGCATGGTGAAGTTCGTGTCCGCCCAAAGCGCCTAAGCGATTGCTATCGTTAAAATAAGCACACAGCAATGTATAAATGATCCATTGATTTTGTGCATGAGCATCGTTATGTATGGGGATGATAGAAAACCGGTAGCTCGGCAACTTACGATGTGCCCGTTTAGGCAAAGCAGTATAGGCATAACGATATGATGCGTCAAAGTAAGCGGCAGAGTTATCTGTGATTTTTTTGAGGTAGGCTTTCATGCCCGGCTCATTCTTTTTGTTCTGATAAATCATGTAGGTAAGCCAGTAGCTGACCGAATCTTTTAACCGCCGGCGCAGAATAGAATCTTTTTGAGGCATGTAAACAATCTGCATGCTTTTGCGGTACGACTCGTAATAAGCATTATTAACACCTTGGTCGGCCATGTAAGACTGTATGGCTTTATCTTGCAAAAATGTATGCCAGGTTTCTTTACTCAGGCTATCCCCTTTACGAAGCCGGTCGGTAATTTCGAAGTAACGTGTGCAGGGCGTTACATCAATAGTTTGCGCAGTGGTAGTTTTACCATAACCCAGCAGAACGAGCATGGTAAAAACTACAGATTTTGTTAGTAGAAAAAGTTTAGTGTTCATATAATTCAGTCAACACTTCGAAAGTAATCCCATTACAGGCCGATCTTAAAAAGATTATACTAAACCTTGATTTTATTATCCCAACACGCTAAAACATACAAACTGATACAAATTCGATTCACCAATAAATAGGACGGACGATTTAAGTCGATCGTCAAATCAAAACAAACTTACCTGCTCCACACCAATTCCCTGCAAATCCTGATGATAGCTGCGTATTAAATTAATAATAGCGGCTCCGTATTTTGAGGCTTTTTGCACGCCGACGCCTTTGATGCTACCCAATGCTTTTAGCGTAGCAGGTAGTCTTTCGGCAATGGCTGCTACGGTATTTTCGGAAAAAACCATATTAGGCATAATCTTTTCTTGCTGGGCTGTTTCTTCGCGCCAGGTAAGCAACGTTTGATAGAGCTTTTCGTTGGGTTTGGCGTTTAAGGCTTTAGCATAAGATTTATCGTCAGTCGTAATTTTTTGCTTGATGGCAGTCTGGTATTCGGCCGCAGTAAATGGATGCACTGCAAAGTACCGCAATAGGTGTATGCGGTTCATCAGCCAGTGAATGAGCTGGTCGGCCTTGTGGGCTACATCTTTGGCTTTGCCAATAAATGTGGGCAGGTTTTGATGCAGTGTTTCGGTAAGTTGTTCCAGCTTTTCTTTAAAGTAAGCAGCCGCCTGCGCACTTTTTTCGGGTTTGAGTTGCTTGGCAAACTTTTCGGCAACGGTAAAAATGTCTTTTTCTTGGTCGGGTATTAAGTCTTTAAAATCGTTGAGTCGGGTACGGAGCGGGTTAAAATTAAACAGTTCCGATAGCAAAAAGCGTTCGTATAATTGTTGGTCGGTTAATAGCCTATCCTGATCAGGGCTTAAACCAATTGAAGCATCGCGGTAGCGGGTAACGGCCGGGTCGCCAATGATGTTACGAGCTGCGATAGGATTACGTAAAATCATGCCCTGCAAACTCCGGCAACGGCTTAGGGCCACATAAACCTGCCCATGTGCAAAAGATTCGGAGACATCAATAATGGCTTTATCAAACGAAAGCCCCTGACTTTTATGAATAGTGATAGCCCAGGCCAGTTTTAAAGGAACTTGTGCAAAGCTACCGGCATTAGTTTCGTTAATGGCTTCGCCGTCCAGTTCGTATTTAATATTGCTCCATTCTACCGCTTCAACGGCAATCTCTTTACTGTCTTGTCCGCATTGTACATAAACGGTTTTACCTTCTATACGTGTTGCTTTGCCGATTTTGCCGTTGTAAAAAAGCTTTTCGGCTGAGCTATCGTTTTTTACAAACATTACCTGCGCGCCAACTTTCAATTTCAGGCTGGTATCGGTAGGATAGGCGTCTTTGGGGAAATCGCCGCGAACGTTGGCTACAAACTCAATTTCCTGTCCGTCTAAAGCCTCTAATCGTTCGTTGTTCACCTGTTGGGCGATGCTGTTGTGCGTGGTCAGGGTGATATACGGATCGTTCGCATCGGGCTTAAAATCGGGCTGATACTGTGCGTTCAATAAATCGAGGCTTGTCTGGCTAATAGTTTGGTTGCGGACCTCGTTCAAAATGTCTACAAAAGCCTGTTCTTTTTGACGGAAAACATGATTAAGCTCAATGCATACGTACCTGGCCTTTTGCATTACCATACTGCTGAAAAAGTAGGGTGTTGCATAGTAAGACCTCAACATAGTCCATTCATCATCTTTAATAATCGGGCTTAGCTGCGAAAGATCGCCGATGAGTAAGACCTGTACGCCACCAAACGGGTATGAGGAGCCTTTGATGTTACGCAAAATGAGATCAATCTGGTCGAGCACATCGGGCCGCACCATACTGATCTCGTCAATAATTAGCAGCTCCAGGCTGGCCAGTAAATCTTTTTTCTCTTGATTGTAATGCAACTCGGGCCGCCCGTTACCGGATGGAATAATGGGGCCAAACGAAAGTTGAAAAAAGGAATGGATAGTCATGCCGCCGGCGTTGATAGCAGCCACACCGGTGGGGGCAACTACGGCCAGCTTTTTGGTAGACGATTGCCTTAAGTTTTGCAAAAAAGTAGTTTTCCCTGTTCCGGCTTTACCGGTCAGGAAAACGATAGTATTGGTAGAAGTAAGGTAATCGGTGGCCATTTGCATGGCCGGGTTAGAGATAGTCATTCGTGGCGGCAAATTTAATATTATCCTTACCTGAAATTCCGGCCTTTGTGAAATATCTGGCGGCTGTCGGTTACCGGGGCTGTGGTTTCATCGCCGCGGGCAGGCGTAAATAAAGTGTTATTGTCTTGATTAGGAGTGGTTAACGCATTTAATAACCCGGTAAGATTAAAGCATTGATATACCACCAAGTGGGTTACATTATTGGCTTTTTGCAACTTACCAGTTACCATGAGTAACCGCGACTGTATAATTTCTTTGCGGTACTGGTCAAACAGTTTTTCCCAAACTACCAGATTGGCCGATCCGGTTTCATCTTCCAGCGTCATAAACAAAATACCTTTCGCAGTCCCGGGCCTTTGCCTAACAGTGATGAGTCCGGCTACACTTACCACATCGCCGTCTTGTTTGTGTTCAAATTCGGCAGCAGTAATATTTTTTAACTGGCGTAGCTTGTTGCGCACCAAAGCTACTGGGTGATTTTTTAGGGATAAGCCGGTTAGGGCATAGTCTTGTACCACATGCTCACCTTCGGTAATGTTAGGCAGGTATACAGGTATTTCTAAACTGGTTTCGGGGAGTTGCCCGTCAAACAGGCCGGTGGGCAAATCATTCAGGGCCGATACTTCCCACAGGGCCTGGCGACGGTTAGCTCCCAGAGAACGGAAGGCGTCTGCGGCCGACAAGATTTCCAAAGCTTTTTCGGGAACACCGGCCTTGCGTAAATCTTCGATGCGCCAGTAGCCTTTGTTACGCATGGCCACCAGGATTTGCATATCCGGCTCACGCAATCCTTTAACCTGCCTGAAACCTAAACGTACAGCATGGTACTCGCCAACTTTATCTTCCATGGTATTATCCCACTCAGAATAGTTAACGTCGACCGGTAACACCTTAACATGATGTTCTTGCGCATCGCGTACAATTTGCGCGGGCTGGTAAAAACCCATAGGCTGACTGTTTAGCAACGCTGCACAAAACGCATCGGGATGATTAAACTTTAACCAGGCCGAAATGTACACCAACAAAGCAAATGATGCTGCGTGGCTTTCCGGGAAACCATAACTGCCAAAGCCTTCCAGTTGCTTAAATATACGTTTGGCAAAATCCTCTTCGTATTCATTGGCTACCATGCCATCAATCAATTTTTGTTTAAAGCCGCTCACCATGCCTTTAGCTTTGAAAGTTGCCATGCTACGGCGTAATTGATCGGCCTCAGCTGGTGTAAATCCCGCCGCAACAATAGCTATTTCCATAGCCTGTTCTTGAAACAGAGGGACACCTTTTGTTCGAGTCAAGATTTCTCTTAATTCGTCTTTAGGATAATCTTCATCCTCTTCTTTATCACGTCTTCGTAAATAAGGATGCACCATGTCGCCTTGTATAGGCCCTGGTCTCACAATAGCAACCTCAATCACTAAATCATAAAATACACGTGGCCTAAGCCTTGGTAGCATGCTCATCTGCGCCCGGCTTTCAATCTGGAACACGCCAATAGTATCTGCCCTGCAAATCATATCATACACTTGATCTTCGTCTTGCGGGATGCCAGCCAAGGTTAGCTTTTTGCCTTTATGCTTAAGCACCAGATCAAACGCTTTGCGGATCATGGTGAGCATACCCAAACCAAGAACATCAACTTTGAGTATTTTCAGGTCTTCCAAATCGTCTTTGTTCCATTCCAACTGAGTGCGGTTTTCCATGCGGGCGTTCATCACAGGGCAAATGTCAGACAGTTTACCAGCCGTAATGACAAAACCACCCGTATGTTGCCCTAATTGCCTTGGGAAGCCGATGAGTTGTGTAGTTAGCTCCAATACTTTGTGAATCAGCGGATCTTTAGGATTCAAGCCTTGCTCACGTAAGCGTGTTTCGTCAAATCCTTCTTCGCTAAAATCCCAAATGGTGGCACCAATACGTTTGATGGTATCTTCGGACAGACTCATGGCTTTGCCTACATCGCGTATGGCGCCCCGGTGACGCTCCTGAGTTACGGTGGCCACTATAGCTGCATGGTCGCGGCCATATTCTTCATATATATGTTGAATAATCTCTTCGCGTCGCTCATGCTCAAAATCAACATCAATATCCGGCCACTCGTCGCGGGCGTCCGACATAAACCTCGAAAACAACAGTCTCGATTTCATCGGATCAACTGCAGTAATACTTAGACAATAACAAACCGTTGAATTGGCAGCTGAGCCACGACCTTGGTGAAGTATGCCCAATTCTTCTGCCTTTTGCGTATATCGATATACCCGCAAAAAATAGGGGGCTAATTTTTTACGTTCAATAAAGCTTAGTTCTTCTTTTATTTGTTTGCTTATCTTTTCAGGTATACCATCTGGATATCGTTGTTTGGCGCCGTCCCAGGTATATTGCGTTAATCTTTGTTGCGGTGTAATACCGTCAACTACTGCTTCTTCGGGCTCAATATATCGCAGCTGATCTAAAGAAAACCGACAGGCTTTAGCGATGTTAAGCGTGTTTTGAATAGCCTGCGGGTAATATAAAAACAGCCGTTTTATTTCTTCAACAGGTTTTAAAAAACGTTCTGCATTGTAATGGAGCTTATAGCCTGCGTTATAGATAGTGCATTTTTCGCGTATGCAGGTGAGGATGTCCTGTAGCTCTCGCCTTTCAGGGGCGTGGTAATGTACATCGCCGGTTACTACTAAAGGTATTTTTAAGCCAATTAAGCGATGCAATCTTTTTTCGTCATCGCCGCTGTAGTAGCGGGTAGCGGCTACATATAAATTATTGCCGAATTGCTGCCGGTATTCTTTGGCTGTAGCTTTAAAATCGTCGTCAAAGTCAAAGCTGGCGTTGAGTTTTTCGGGCGGTACTAAAATAAAAATGATGTCTTGCTTGTGCTCATACACATCTGCTTTATATAAATTGCATTCGCCTTTTTCGGCCCGCAGGTTGCCTTTGCTCAATAAGGCCGACAGGCGGCTGTAAGCTTCCTGATCGGTAGGGTAGGCCAGTAAACTCGGACCATCAAGTAAATCGAGTCGGCAGGCCGGGATGAATTGCTTTTTAAGCGCATAGTCTTTTACGGTTTCGTTATGTTTTTTGACAACCATGTGCGCACGTACAATGCCGGCCAGGGTGTTACGGTCGGTGATGGCAATAGCTTTATAATCAAAGGCAATGGCTTGCTCCACCAGTTCGGCAGGATGCGAGCCTCCCCGTAAAAAGCTAAAATTACTGGTAACCTGTAGTTCTGCATATTCATCCATAACTTAAGCAAAAAAACCGTGTAAAAACCATTGTGGCTTATTATCATAATGCCCCAGCCTGAAAAGCCAGTAGCGTTGCCCGTTATCATCTTCTACTGCGTAATAGTCGCGGTGGGCACCGGCATCCTGCCACCATTCGCGTTCAATCCGTTCGGGGCCGTCGGCTTTAGTAACCTCATGCCGTTTACCTTTATAAATAAAAAACTTAGGCGGATAGTCAGGTACCAAAGCCATTACTTCAACCGGTTCGGGGTGATGCAGCAAGCGCACAGGGCGCGGCCTGTCGGTACGCCAGGCAGTAGCAGGCTTTTCGGCTAAAGAGTTGGCCGGTTTAATGGCTCGTTCGGGCCAGTAATGCTCGGCCGGTAGATAACGCTGAATGGCATTAGCGCCAACCTTACCTGCCAGCCGGTCTAACAATTCGGCTAAGGCATCATCTTCCAAGCCTGGGTGCGCAGCCCATAGGGCTTCCTGTTTTTGGTCGACTTCTTCTACCCGGGTGGCTTCCAGTAAAAATAGTTCAATGCCCAGAGCCGGTTCTATTTTGCTGATCTGTAATTCGAACAGCTTAAACAAATGTGCTGCATGTCCGGTAGCACGCGTGGTAGTAATACCTACCTGCACCATTTTGCCATCAATACGGAAGCATTTAAGCATTGCCTTGCGGATACCCAAGCTTTCGTTTTTTAAGCGCAGGCAAACCTTTTCGAGCAGGGTCTGAATGGCAATCTCTATCCCTTTGGCTGTTTTAATAGGTTCCAGGCAGGGCAGGCGTTCCTGGTAAGCCACCGGCGGAATAATCGGTGTAATGACTTCTTCTTTTATACCCAATACCTGTTCTATCCGGCTTACAAAGGTCTCCCCAAACCGTCGGCGTAACATTGGCCGGGGCATGCTGATAAAAGTTTTAATTTGATGCAAGCCTAATTGCTGTAGCTTTTTCAAATTATCATCTTCAATGCGCAGGGCTGCAGGGGGGAGATTCAAAATAGCCTCTGTTTGCTTACCCTTAGCAATAACCGGTGTTTTTTTACCAAAGCGGGCCACGGCCCAAGCGGAGCCTACGGTATCGGCAATAGCACCACGGGTATCATAACCCTGTTCGCGTAGTTTGTTAATAATCTCGCGGTAGTATTCACGCTCGCCGCCCCAAAGGTGGGCACAACCCGAAATGTCAAGCATCAAGCCATCAGGCAAGTCAATAGCTACAAACGGGGTATATCTTATACACCACAAGCCTAAGTTTTTTAACAGTTCGGCGGCCTTGCCGGGTATATCATCTAATACTTGTAGTTCGGCACAACAAGCTTTGGCATCGGCAGCCATCATACCAGCGTAAATATCTTGTGCCTCGGCAACCGGATTAGCTGCAGTAATGACTACCCGGTTGCGTTCAGGCCTGGCAAAAACAAAGGGCATATCTTTCAGGTCCGCTTGTTGCAGCGTTTGCCAGTCTGTTAACAGATGGCCAAACCATATCGACATATACCGCTTTTGCATCACCTTATCCTGCCATTTGAATTTTTTGAGTCAATACATTAGGGGTAACGGTAGTAAACCGTCCTTCGTTCCATTCCATTATCCAGTTGCCCGGTTGCCCGTTACGCACCCGCAGCAGCTCAACCTGCCAGCGCGGAAAACCAATGCCAGGCAACCCGTCAACCGATTCACTTGGCATGGGGCTAATCCGCCAGCGGGCAGCACAAGCCGTGGTACTCATTTTTTTGAGTTCATTACGCAGGATGAACCCAGTTACCCTGCTTTGCTCTACTGCCAGTTGCAAGCGGCGCGACTGCTTAAAATCTATTTCCCTAAGCTCGGCCACTACAGCCGAAAGACCATTGCATTTTAAAGCTTCTTCCATCACCCAAAGGGCATCCTTATTTTGCATTAAATGCACAAAAATGATCCGCTCCGGCTTAACCCCAAAGGTTTTAAGTGATACCGGAAACACATTGCCCGATAAACCTATCCATAAACAGGCACCACCTTGCTGCATCAAAACTGATAAAAGTCCGGCCACAAAGCCACCGCAGGCCGCCGCCTGTTCTGTGTTGCCGCATACCATCTCGTGGACCGTGCCTAACGGAAAAACCTGGTTTGGAAAAGCAGCCTCTACAGGGCCTAAACCTACTACTTGCGATGTACTCGCAGATGGTGCACGATAACCTTCCCAGCGCAGAATATCCTGCCGCAACTTTTCAATCATCCCACTTTTATCTGTAACTGGCATAACGGTTCGGGTTATAGTGATGGGTAGAATGGTTGTTTATTCATAGTCTGGTTATACAAGTTCAACTGCTGTATAAAGCGTTGAAAATTTGGCTTTTGTATAGCTATGCCGGTCGGCCGGTCGCCGGGTTTTAAGTGCAAGTGATACCCCTTCATTGGTTGAGACTTTTTAGGATTACAAATAAATGCTAAAAAAGTTAGTATTTTAAGGGGTGTTGAAAAATATTTTTTAGCTGAATTTGGCAGGGTTTACAGAGCTTGAAGGCAAAGCATCTTAAAATATTTATACCTTGTTGGTTTAAAATAAACTACCATGAACAAGGCAAAAACCATAGGCTTTTCTTACAAAGTAGAAAACATCACGCTGCAGGCCACTGATGATACCCTGCGTACTACTGATAGCTTCATTACCCGCGAATTGATTGACCAGATTAACGAAAAGCTGAAAGACCGGAAATTTAAAGTAGACGAAAGCTCATTGCGGCCTAAATACTTAAACGATCAGTTTTACATCGATGGTTTTGCTGTGGAGATACAAGAACCTAAAACCGTGGGCTTTTT
>CAJYJH010000107.1 GCA_913775265.1 uncultured Mucilaginibacter sp.
ATATCTTTACTAATTACAGCATAACTATTGGCTCAGCTTTAGAAGTAATATTGCTATCGTTTGCACTGGCCGATAAAATAAACATTTTTAAAGCTGAGAAAGAAAAATCGCAGGAAGAAGCCTTGAAAGCTTTAAAGGAAAACGAACGTATAATCAGTGAACAGAATATCATATTAGAAGCCAAAGTAACTGAGCGGACTACAGCATTAAACCAAACAAACGTAGAGCTTAACAAAACGCTGGAAAATTTGAAGCAAGCTCAGGGCCAGTTGGTAGAAGCCGAAAAAATGGCGTCGCTCGGTCAGTTAACTGCAGGTATCGCACACGAAATTAATAACCCAATTAACTTTGTTACCGCCAACATTAAACCACTGAGCCGCGATATTGATATGGTATTTGATGCCATGAATGTTATTGAGCAAGTAGGCCTTTCGGATGCCGTGAAGGATGATAAGCAAAAGCAAATTAACGCTTACAAAGAAGAGCTGGACTTTGATTACCTGGTGGTAGAAATTAAGCATTTACTTAAGGGTATTAAAGAAGGAGCAACTCGCACGGCCGAGATTGTAAAGGGCTTGCGTATATTTTCAAGGCTTGACCAGGACGACCTAATTAAGGCTGATATAAACGAAGGTTTGGAGTCGACATTGATTATCGCCAATAATCTGCTGCATGATATTGACGTTATTAAAGAATATGGTAATTTGCCAAAAATTGAATGTTACGCAGGTAAATTGAACCAGGTCTTTCTAAATTTGATTTCAAACGCCAGTCACGCTATACGGCAGAAGTTTGGCGAACGCAAGGGCGGACAACTGCTCATTAAAACTGCGTGTCATGATGAGCAGTTATACATTACAATTAAAGATAATGGTATAGGAATGGATGAAAAAACTCAAAAGAAGGTTTTTGAACCATTTTTTACTACAAAAGATGTTGGGCAGGGTACCGGTTTAGGCATGTCAATTGCTTATAATACTATCAAAAAGCATAACGGGCAGTTTCAGCTAAACAGTGCACCGGATGCGGGGGCTGAATTTACAATGGTAATACCCTTATTTTACAAAACAGAAAACCAAAAACAACATGACAGTATTACATTATGAGCTGGCCTGTTGATCTTTAATAAACCGTATATTAAAAGCTTAAGTTTTGGCTAACACCACCGAGAAAATCAAGATCTTGTATGTTGATGACGAACAAGATAACCTGTTTGGCTTTAAGGCAACATTGCGTTTTCACTATCAGGTTTTTACAGCTATTGATGTAACTCAGGCTATAGCGCATTTGGATGCCAACCCTGATATCCGCATCGTATTCAGCGATCAGCGCATGCCGGAGCAAACCGGTATTGATTTTTTTGAAGCAATACGGGTGAGTCATCCTCTCCCGGTTCGAATTCTAATTACTGCTTACACCGATGTAGAATCGGTGATTGATGCGATCAACAAAGGCAACATTTTCAGGTATATTAAAAAACCGTGGGAAGAATCTGATCTTTTTTCAGCCATTGAAGAAGCTAATAGATATTATGTAACTAACTCACTACTTACTGTTAAACATGATGAGTTACAGAAGGCCTATAATGAGCTTAATAAATTTGCCTATAGTATTACTCATGACATCAGAGGGCCAATTTCAGGATTGATGGGGGCAATTGACGTAGCCAGAGACATCTCAGATATGAACGAAGTAAAGGAAATGCTTTTTTTGATGGAGAAGTCGTTGAAAAAACTGGATATGTACGTCATTAACATGAACGACTACTACTCTTTACAACGAGGTGAACTGATTATCGCGGAGATTGATTTTAATGAAATATTTGAAGAATGTAAATCATTGTTTGAAGTTATTGCAAAAGTCAATACGGTTTCTTTCACAATAAACGTTAATCAGAACGAAATTTTCAGAAGTGATAAAGTGCTGATCAAAATGATTATTCATAACCTTTTATCTAACGCATTTAAATATCAGGATGAGTCTAAAACAGAAAAGGCGGTAGAAGCCAACGTGGAGATTACAAATGGTTCAGCTACCATAACTGTAAAGGATTCGGGTATTGGGATATTAGGCAATCATATCGGAGAGATATTCAACTTGTTTTACCGCGCCACCTCGCAAAATGTAGGTTCAGGTTTTGGCCTGTATAACGTTAAAACAGCTTTGCTTAAATTGAATGGGCATATTGAGGTAGCTTCGGTAATGAATCAGGGCACTACATTTAAGGTAATACTTCCATCTATTTAATTGGCTGCATGAATTTGGCTTTTATTATAATTGATGATAGTGAGCTGGATTGCTTTATTGCGAAAAAAATCATCCAGCAAAACGATAAGCGCATGAAAGTTGCAGCCTATACGGATGCTATTACTGCATTGAGGCAGATTAATGACAATACAGATATGCATGCAAATCTGTTAACTATCATACTGCTCGACCTTAGGTTGCCTATTATGAGCGGATTTGAATTTGTAGAAGAATTCGAAAGGCTGCCTGCTGATATTCGCCGTAAATATCTGATCTATGTATTGTCATCGTCTATGAACCGGAACGACAAAAGCCGCGTAGACAGTAATGAAAATATTGTTAAAATGATGGATAAACCATTAACTAAGGCTGCTTTTGATATAATTTTGACAGAAGTAAAAGCGAAAAAAAACTAAACAGAAGTTCGACGAGCAGTTAGGAGAGCAAGCGCTGTCTCAGCAAAAATTCCAACTGATCATTAGAAGTATTTAATTCCTTATTCATTCTCTTCAAATCCTCGTTTTCTAGATACTTGGCGTAAGCGTTTCTGATCGTTTTATCAAGTTCTTCTTCATTCCACGGTTTGGTAAGATAATGAAATATTTTACCTTTATTAACAGCATCAATTACTGCGGTCATATCCGCGTACCCTGTTAAAAGTATGCGCATACAGTCAGGGTATTTTTCAATTACTTTTTCCAAGAATTGTACCCCTGTCATGCCCGGCATACGCTGGTCGGTAATGATGACTTGGATAGTCTTCTTTGCTAAAATTTTTAAGGCTTCGTCTCCGCTTATTGCTACTGATGTGTTAAACTTAGTCCTAAATGTAGCTTTAAACGAAATCAGATTATTCTCTTCATCATCTACGTACAAAATGTGAATCTTTTCAGCCATGGTTAAATATTTTGTTAATACTTATACACAAGTACATAACAAACTGATGATGTTGTAAAAAGTTATAAATATAGAGTGCAAAACTATGGTAACTTTATAATTTTTGCAATGCTAATTATAGCTTTTACTACTAAAAGCTATATTAAGTTACGAGCTAACAGACATAATCGGTTTATTAATTATAAGTGGCAGTGTATAAGTGCAATTCATTTTTAAGTGTTGTTGTTTTAATAATAACTTATAAACAGGTTTAAAGCGATGGTGACTTTTATTTTGACAAATTAGCATGGTCATATTTTTATGCTGTTTACCTGTAACGTTAAAATTGTACTATGCAAAAATATATGTGAGACAAAATAGTATTAAGAAGGATAATGTATATTACTTTTTTATCTATATAATTTATTTTAACTGGTTCTCTGACAATATTCATCACTATTTTGCTTTTGCTCGGCAAGCGGACATAACTTTAGAAGTGAGCACCAGAAGTTGTCGTTAAATCCAAGGTATTAATTGTGATAAAAAATGATAATTTAACAGGGAGTCCAAGTGTCACTTTTGGATCAATACTCAATTTGAAAAATATGAAATTTATAGTAGCTGCACTTTTTTTGTTAATAGTAACAGCTTTAAAAACTTACAATGAAAACAAAGTCAGGATAAACCAGATTCAGGTTATCGGGTCTCACAATAGCTACAAGCAAGCTATTGATCCGGCGTTGTTTGCTGCGTTTAAAAAGCAAGATCCACAATCGGCCGCCAAATTGGATTATGAACATATCAGTATCATCGGCCAGTTGAATATGGGGCTGCTTAATATTGAGTTAGATGTTTATGCCGACGAGAAAGGCGGCCGTTACGCTCATCCCAAAGGACTGGACTGGGCCAAAAATCAGGCGCCTTATGATACAGCCGGGGTAATGATGCAGCCGGGGTTTAAAATGCTCCATGTTCCTGAACTAGATTTTCGCAGTCATTACCTAACCTTTAAAGAGTGCCTGTATGCGCTGAAGCAATGGTCATTAGATCATCCTGATCATCGCCCAATATTTATTACGCTTGAGGCCAAAGATGGCAAACCCAAGAACCCAACATTTGTTGAACCTGAGCCGTTTACTGGTAAAACGTTTGACGAGTTAGACCGCGTGATTTTGGAAGGTTTAAGTGCTGATCAATTGATAACGCCTGATATAGTAAGAGGTAAATATAATACGCTCGAGAATGCTGTATTACACAACAACTGGCCTACGTTAAAAGCTGCCAAAGGCAAGTTTATGTTTATATTGGATGATAGCGGTGCTAAACGTGATATGTACATTGCTGGTCATCCATCGCTTAGAGGCCGAGTATTATTTGCCAATGCTATGCCGGGCACACCCGAGGCTGCTGCCATGTTTCGTAACAATCCTAAAGATTCCGAAATTTTGCAGTTAGTAAAAAAAGGTTACATCATTCGTACTCGTGCCGATGCAGATACCGAGCAAGCTAGAAATAATGACCGGTCTGGTTTGGAAGCTGCCTGTAAATCTGGCGCTCAAATAATCACCACCGATTATTATCTTAAAAGCACTCATTTTGAATCTGATTATTTAGTGAGCTTTGAAGGAGTTAATAAATATTTCCGTATGAACCCACTTTTTAAATAAGCCAAGTAATATTGCTTTTCAGGCTGCGCAAAAATGCGGATACACTTAACACATAAAAGTACCGTAGCTTATATTTGAGTCACACAGGTAGATGTCTGCCCCAATAGTATGTTCGTTTAGTGCAACATATTAAATCAGTAGGATTTATCCGCTTTGCAAAATTTTGAATGAAGTCTCGACTCTGTTACTATCACAAAAGTTTTAATAAAAATAATTTTGCCCGTTCATGCAACTAATAAGCTTGACTTAAGTCAACTTTGCTAAAAACAATGAGTTGTAAAAGTCACGTCGTGTAAAATATTTTATTGAGCAAATATTTATTAGAGGTCAAATATGTCAATTGAAATAAACGAGTTGTGCTTTAAGCATAATTTATGCTTTTTTTACTCAGCCTGGCTTAGTATAAAAACTTAGGGCTTCAGCAGCCAGCGTACACTTATTAAATTGGGCGTTTGTGCTCCCAAATACATGAATGAGTGAAGGGGGAGATGAAAGCAAAACGCAAAACCCCATGGAGGTTTTGCGTTAGTTATGCATAGGTAGAAGGTAAATAGCGAGTGTTGTTACAGTGCAACTGCAGCAACCGGTAAGCATTTATGTACTGCAGACACCAGTTCATCAATTGAAAACGGTTTGGCCACAAAGGCATCAGACCCATAATCGCCCAGTGATTGTAGTACACGCGGGTAACCTGAAATAATAATAACCGGTATATGACGCGTATTAGCATGGCTTTTTATTTCGTGGCAAAGTTCGCCGCCGTTGATGCCATGTAGCAGAAAGTCCAGCATTACCAAATCGGGCTGATGCTCATCAACCGTTTTAATAATATTCTCACAATAGGTTAATCCTGTAACCTTATACCCTTCTTGCTCCAGCACTTCTTTCATCAGTTGAAGGATGTCCTGGTTATCCTCTAATATTAAAATATGATTTGACATTGGTGTAAATATTGCGCAAACATACAGGGCCTACATTATGGTAATATATTTACCCCGTTAAGTTTAACCCCTCTTCTCAAATGCAATAACAAGTGCACCGTTACTTTGTTTACTTTTTGCCTAACATTAACGACAATATTTTATGGTAAATTTCGATGTTTTGGTAGGTGCCATTAAAGCGTTGGGAGCCAGGGCCGTAAGCCATTACCGGTACGTTGATGCTGGTATGGTCGTTGGTGCTAAAGTTACCTAAAACCATACCCTGAGCGGTTGATGCATCCAATAAGCTTAAGCCACCGGTCTCGTGGTCAGCAGTAATGATTACCAGCGTCTCTCCATCTTCATCGGCAAATTTCAATGCCTCACCTACGGTTTTATCAAAATCGTGCAGTTCGGTTACTATATAAGGCAAATCATTGGCATGGCCGCCGTAGTCAATCTGTGCGCCTTCGGTCATCACCAAAAAGCCCTTCTTATTAGCCGATAGTAGTTTAATGGTTTGCTTTAGCGAGGTTTGCAGCATATTGCCCCGGCCTTTCAAAACAGATCGGGTACCGGCATCATTCAATAAAACCAGATGCTTGCCTTTGCCGGCTTGCATAAAAGCAGTTAGCGTGGTATCAATAGCATATTCCTGTTTTTTTAATTTAGCTGTAAAGCCGGGATCAGGATTTTGGAGGAAGCTTTTTTGGTTAGACCCCACCAAAATATCAACATGGCTTTTCAGCAAATCATTGGCAATGGCGGTTGATAGCGTGCGCTCATTCTGATGGCCATAAAATGCAGCAGGAGTAGCATCGGTAACATCTCCGCAGGTAATGATACCGCTTTTAATGCCAAGTGTTGCTAAGGTATCAGGTAAATTACTAATCGGTCGGCCTTGCGCATCCATGCCGATGTAGCGATTATTAGTTTTTTTACCGCTGGCCATAGCGGTAGCCCCGGCTGCCGAATCGGTATTATCATTGTTGGCGGCACGCGTTTGCGAAAAGCCAATGTTGCGGCATTGCAGCATGTTTAACAAACCATGGTTAGCCGTTAAGCCTGCCTGTATTTGCGCAGGCCCCATACCATCACCAATCAAAAGAATCACATTTTTAACCCGACCGTTGCTGCCATCGCTTTTAAATGTAGGTTGGTAAACAGCATACGGCTTTGCGTTGGTATACTGTAGTTTGCCCCTGTTAACGTAAAAGTCATGCGCCTGCTGCGGGTGGTCAGTGTTTATCCAGTCAACACCTAATCTCTCCAACTGTATCCAGGTGTTGGGGCTGTCTTGGGTTGCCCAAAAGCGAAAGGGTTTTTTATGAGCATGTGCCGCATCAATTACTCCTTTTACTTTGGCCGAGTCGGGTGCCGTGAGTGAGCCTTTGCCATTCCAGGGGGTATAATTTGATAAAGCATCGCTAATCATGGCAATGTGTTTCAACTCCTCGGGCCTGTAAACGATAGTAGGCCGACCGTCAAAGTAAACATAATCCGGATATTGGTTAAACTGCGCAGGGGCAGGCATGTTACCGCTTATTACTAATTGGACGGCATTTTTATTGGCCGGGTAATTAAACATTTGCTGGTAAGGTTTCAGCTCTTTGAGTAATTGAGGAATGACATGGGCGTAATCTTCTTTAATATCAACAACCAGTTGCAGTGTTGCAGAAGAGTCGGTATATGCATGATTATTGTTTTTTGCGTAGAAAACAGCTAATGGCTTTAAGTATAGCTCGGTAAGTGTGCGGCCTGTAGCAATCTCTTGTTTTTCGTGTGCAACATATAGTTGTCCGTTTAAAAGGTAAACATCAGCTTCGATAGAGGCTGCGCCAGCGTAATAAGCCTGCAAAAACGGAATATTCTGTTTGTAGTCGTTATGGCTGTGTAAGCGAATGGTACGCGTTTGCGCTATTGCATTGTTATAATTTAAGCAGCTAAGCAAAAGCGAACCTGCCAGGCTTAATTTAAAAATAGTTCTATTGAGCATTAGGGATAAAAATTTCGGCAAAAGTACCTTGATGGCATAAACACAATGTTAGCACAACATCAATTTCAGCAAATCCAACCAGCCATCGTACTAATAAAATAACATTTAGTTATTACTTATAGAATTAATCGATTGTGAAAGTTTGTTTTCATCGCCTAACTTTACATTTATCAAAACCTAAATAAGCAGAGCATTCTGCAGAAAAGATAAAAACATAACTTATGGATCCGAACTCGAATGACATCAGCAAGTGCCCGTTTCATAATGGCACCATGAAGCACAATGTGGCCGGTGGCGGTACGCGTAACACCGATTGGTGGCCAAACCAACTTAAGCTGAATATTTTACGCCAAAATTCGTCTCTGTCCGACCCAATGGACAAAGATTTTAATTATGCCGAAGCTTTTAAAACGCTTGATCTGGAAGCGGTGAAAGCAGACTTACACGCACTGATGACTGATTCGCAAGACTGGTGGCCTGCCGACTTTGGTCATTACGGCGGCTTGTTTGTGCGTATGGCCTGGCACAGTGCAGGTACTTACCGGGTAACTGATGGCCGTGGTGGTGCAGGTGCAGGGTTGCAACGTTTTGCCCCATTAAATAGCTGGCCAGATAACGTGAGCTTAGACAAAGCCCGCCGTTTACTTTGGCCTATCAAACAAAAATACGGTCGTAAATTATCATGGGCAGATTTAATTGTATTAACCGGTAACGTAGCGCTGGAGTCGATGGGCTTTAAAACCTTTGGCTTTGCCGGCGGCCGCGAAGATGGCTGGGAAGCTGATGAATCAGTTTACTGGGGAGCAGAAAGAACCTGGCTGGGTGGCGATGTACGTTACGCCGATGGTTCTGAAGGTGTAGTCGAAGATCACGGTGTACTGGTTTCTGATGATAATGCTGATGGCAAAATTCATTCACGTAACCTGGAAAAACCATTGGCTGCCGTACAAATGGGTTTAATTTATGTAAACCCCGAAGGTCCGGACGGGAACCCTGACCCGCTGATGTCTGCCAAGGATATCAGAGATACCTTTGGTCGTATGGCTATGAACGACGAAGAAACCGTAGCGCTAATTGCTGGTGGTCACACTTTTGGTAAAACTCACGGAGCCTCTACTGCAGACCACGTAGGTGACGAGCCCGAAGCTGCTGATATGGAGTTGCAAGGCTTTGGCTGGAACAACAGCTTTGGTACAGGTAAAGGCGCTGATACCATTACCAGTGGTTTAGAGGTGACCTGGACAACTACGCCAACACAATGGAGCAATAACTATTTCGAAAACCTTTTTGGTTTTGAATGGGAACTGACTAAAAGCCCGGGTGGTGCACACCAGTGGGTAGCTAAAGATGCAGATGCCATTATTCCGGATGCTTACGATAGCTCGAAAAAGCATCGCCCAACCATGTTAACTACTGATTTGGCGCTAAGGGTTGACCCTGCGTACGAAAAAATATCACGTCGATTTTTAAATGATGTAGATGCTTTTGCAGATGCATTTGCCCGTGCCTGGTTTAAATTAACTCACCGTGATATGGGCCCGCGCGCCCGTTACCTGGGTAACGAAGTACCGCAAGAAGAATTGTTATGGCAGGACATCATCCCGGCTGTTGACCACGCTTTGGTTGATGATAGTGATGTTGCTGCGTTGAAATCAAAAGTATTAGCATCAGGTTTAAGCGTTTCTGAACTGGTTTCAACCGCCTGGGCCTCTGCTTCAACCTTCCGCGGAACTGATAAACGTGGCGGTGCTAACGGTGCGCGTATTCGCTTAGCTCCTTTACGTTATTGGAGCGTAAATAATCCGATGCAGTTACAAAAAGTTTTAGGTGTACTTGAGGGCATCCAAAACGACTTTAACGGCGCACAAACCGGTGGTAAAAAAGTATCACTGGCCGATTTGATTGTATTGGCTGGTAATGCTGGTATCGAAAAAGCCGCGCAGGATGCCGGTCAAACGGTTAATGTGCCTTTCCGTGCCGGAAGAATGGATGCCTCCCAAGAGCAAACCGACGTGGAATCTTTCAGCTACCTTGAGCCAATGGCCGATGGTTTCCGTAACTACCGCAAGCAAGGCGTTCGCGTTTCAACCGAAGAGTTATTGGTTGATAAAGCACATTTGTTAACGCTGACAGCTCCTGAATTAACTGCATTGATGGGGGGCTTAAAGGCAATCAACATCAATTTTGATGGTACCAATCACGGTGTGTTAACATCACGTCCGGGCCAGTTAACCAACGATTTTTTTGTTAATTTACTGGATATGGGAACTGCCTGGAAAGCAACATCAGCCGACAAGGAGTTATATCAAGGCAGCGACCGCAACACCGGTGAAGCTAAATGGACTGCAACCCGTGCCGATTTGGTATTCGGTTCGCATGCCGAGCTAAGAGCTATCGCCGAAGTTTACGGTAGCACTGATGGCCAGCAAAAATTTGTAAAAGACTTTGTAGCGGCTTGGGATAAAGTAATGAACCTGGACAGATTCGAATAATTGAAACTGTTTGTTAAATAAACAAGAAGGGGCTAAGTCATCGATTTAGTCCCTTCTTGTATTTATGGTGATCGCTAAAAATGTCCGCTTAGTGTTGTAAGATATTCCGGGCGATTGGTTTTCGCGAAAGCAATATCCCGGCATTGATTAAAGCGGACAAAATCTTTCAGCGCTTCAGCTAATTTCAACGTTACGCTATCTGTTAAACTAACCTCTTCAAAGTGCAGGTTATGTACCAATAGCTGTTTGTTTTTGCGGTCGGCCTTGGCGTCCATCCGGGCAATAAAAGTATCACCCACCAATATGGGTAATGAGAAGTAGCCATATTTTCTTTTGGGCGCTGGTACAAAGCATTCAATCTGGTAATCAAAATCAAAGAAGTCCCTCAACCGATGCCGAAATACATTCAAAATATCAAACGGAGATAAAATGAATACATCGTTTGAGATTTGTACATCAATAGCTTGATCAGCAAACATGTAAAGTGGTGTAGTTTTCACTCCTTCAACACTTACTCGCTTCAATTCGCCCTCAGTTAGCATTTTTTCCAATTCAGCTTTTACCAGGTTGTTTTTTACAAAGCGTGCCCGCCAAAGCATTTCTTTGGCTGATGCAATGCCTAAAGCACCTACAGTGCGGCGTATAATATATCGAGCATATTCTTGCGCAGTAGGCGGAGTAAGGTTAGTTTCGGATGGTACCAGGTTTAAAGGCAGATCATATATTTTCTTAAAACCTTTGGTGCGCGTAATCATCAAGTTGCCATCGAGATACAGGCGTTCAAGGGCTACTTTAGCCGGTCGCCAGTCCCACCAGCCGGTGCCGGCTTGTTGGCGGTCTTGTTCAAAATCACTCACCATCAGCGGCCCTTCGCGTTCTATGCGGTCTAATACCTGCTTCATCAATGTTTTTTCGGCAGGTGTTAATGGCTTGCGGTTCAGCGTAAAACTTTCTTTAAGCGGTAACGAAAAACGAAAATCGTGCATAGGCAGGTAGCCTGCCTCTGATATAAAGAACTCAAAAATTCGGCTGTCGTCCACCAAGTCAGTCAGCCACTGCGGTTCGTAATCCGGGATGCGCGCAGCCATCACCTGGTGGTGCGCGCGTTCTACCACATAGTTGGTATCCAATTGCACAAAGCCCAGGTGGTCAATCACTTTATACACCGCTTCGGGACCGGTACCAAACTGCCCGCGATGAGCCAATCCGGCGGCGTTTAAAATAATTCGTCTGGCTTGTTGTTCAGAAAGCTGTAGCTCTTCCATGTCACAAAATAAAGATTATTTAGCCGGATTGCAGTGGGCAGAAACCGTATTTAGATGCTTAATGAGTCTTATATGGTGTGAGCCGATAAAGGCATTTCGGCCTTTTTATCTTGAAGGGCGGCGGCAGGTAATTGTACAAAAAAGGTAGTGCCGCTAATGCTATCACAATGAAACCAAATTTTTCCGTTTTGCGCAGCGGTATATTCTTTGCACAATACCAAACCCAAGCCGACACCTTTTTCGTTGGCGGTGCCTATCTGCGATGATCCGGTCAATAAGAAAATATCATTGCTCAGTTTTACCGGCTTGCCCAAGCCGCTATCTTTAACCATTAGCAGGCAATTGGCGCCTTCAGTACGGGCGCTCACCATCACCCGGCCACCATCAGCCGTAAATTTTATGGCATTGTTAACCAGGTTACGTATTACCAACTGCAACAAGTCAGCACTTCCCGTAACATGTATGTCCTGCGGGATAAATACATCCAAGGTGATATTTTTACGTGCGGCTATATTTTTGAATAAAGAAAGCTGCGAAGCCAGGCACTGATGCACATTAAGCGTTTTCAATTCAACGTTCAATCCATCCATCTGGTTTTTAGACCATACCAGCACGTTGTTCAGCATGTCTAAAGTACTGCGGGTAGATTGTAGCAGGCTCTGATTGATAATCAAGGCTTCCTCGCCGTCAATGTCACCATCGCTGAGCAACTCCAGGTAATTTTGAATATTACTAAGCGGACTGCGCAGGTCATGCGCTACTATGGAGAATAACTTATTTTTTTCATCGTTCAAAACGTCCAGCATTTTGGCCCGGTGGTTGGCTACGAACCTTTCAGCCTCATAATTTTTACGGATGATGAAATAACCCACCACAGTTGCACCAGTTACGCTCAGGTAAGCTGATGTTAAATCAAGATAGCGCTCTTTGGTATTAATATAAGTGTGGGGTACCCAATCCGGATGATAAAACTGAATGCCGTGCAGTACTGCTACAACCAAAATGTTAACCGGAATCCAGATTTTATATTGCTTTACGGGCACAGTAGCCGTCATAAGCGTCATGGTCAGGATAAAGAAAATATCCGTAGGCCCATCTACCCCTGAGTTTAAAAAGAAGTTGCCGGCAAATAATAAATTACCGGTAACGCAAAAAATAAACAAGGCTAATCCCGTTTTTTTTAAGATGCGCGACAGGTAGTATGTACCGGCAAATACAGAGAGCGAAGCAGCGCTTATGAGTGATATAAGCGGCAGGTTGATGTAATAATTAAAAGGGATATTGTAAGCTAAGGCAGCAATAGATATCAGGCAGACGGCATGAAAAATGCGTACATTAAGCGGAAATTCATCTAGGGTACCTATCCATTTTTTTTGGATAGCTACAAAGCCTGCCTTGGTTTTCAAAGTAGTTTAATTAGGACTGTAAAAATAAGTTTTTATAGTTATAAGTTGTTGGGTAATATCATTTATTAGGTATAAAAAATGTGAGTTATTTATACCTAACAGTCTATATAGGCTTATTACGTAGCCAAATTATTATTTGTTCAGTATCAGCGATTTAATTATTCAGTAACTATCAGCATATATTATTAATTAAACCTTCGGCTTACTTGTGCATCTGATACTGTATAAACACACTAAAAAGAGCACAATTATGAAAAAGATAGTTTTTGTTTTAGCCCTGATTATACCGGTTTTATTAAGCACTGTAGACGTTCAAGCGCAAAGACGTATGAGCTCGCAAGCTAAAGGCGCTATTATTGGTGGTGCTGGTGGTGCCTTACTGGGCGGACTGATTGGTCAGAACTTAAAAGGTGCGCTGATTGGTGCAGCAGTAGGTGCAGGCGGTGGTTACATTGTAGGTAACGAGCACCGCAGGAATGTAGAAAGAAGACAATATGCTTATCGTACCGGTTACCGCAATGGCTACTATACCCGTTACGAAGGTCGCCCACGTTACAACCGTGGTTACCGTACAGCTTATCGCAGATGGTAAATCATCAATAAATAAACATAAACAAAGAAAGCCTTCGAGTAGTTCGAAGGCTTTCTTTGTTTGCAGCCGTTGCTGGCTGTTATAATTTATTGATTACATAAAGTAATCCACATCCTGTTCGCGCTTTACGTTCGATTTTACAATCATGCGTAAATGTTGATCTTTGCTCATATAAGCTGCCACCCAGTTGTAAGCGGTTTTAAGCTTATTACGGAAGTTAACTAGGCTAATTAGGTGTACGAACAGCCACATTAACCAGGCAACAAAGCCATTCATGTGCAGGGCCGGTTTTGGCAAATCGGTTACCGCTTTATTACGGCCGATAATAGCCATTGAACCTTTATCATGATAAGTAAACGGTTTTTGCTGACCGCTGCTTAAGGTAGCCACCAGGTTTTGAGCCAGGTTGGCACCTTGTTGTATAGCTACCTGTGCTACCTGTGGGTGACCGTTAGGGAAAGCTGCATCTGTAGTTTGCAAACAGTTATCGCCGATAGCGTAAATATTGCCCTGGCCCTGTACTTTATTAAAGGCATCTACCAGTAAACGGTTACCGCGACCGTAGCTCTCTGCAGGCATACCTTCAAAACGCTGAGACGTAACCCCGGCAGACCAGATCAGGTTTTTGGTTTCGATGCTTTCGCCATCATCAAAAGATACACGGTCATTTTTAAAATCAACTACCTTTTTGTTCAGCTTTATATTTACACCCATCGCCGTCAACGATTTGTGGGTATACTCCTGAGATTTTTTGCTCATTGGGGTAAGCAATGTAGGCAAACCGTCAATCAGGTAAATATCAAATGGCAGGTCGGCCAGTTCAGGATAATCTTTCTTAAAAATATTCTGGCGTAATTCTGCCAGCATACCGGCAACCTCAACACCGGTTGGGCCACCACCCGCTACCACAATAGTAGTCAGGCGTTTGCGCTCGGCAATATCTTTAGTTAATGTGGCATCTTCTAACCTTTGCAGTAAAGTGTTTTTTAAAGCAACGGCATCGTCAATGGTTTTCATGGGCAAAGCATTCTTTTCAATGTTTTGCATACCGAAATAATTGCTTGTAGTACCGGTCGCAATCACCAGGTTGTCGTAATTTATTTCGCCGGTAGACAGCGATATTTTGTTTTCTTCGGGATGAATCGACAATAGCTCACCCATTTGGAAGTTAAAGTTAGGTTGATCTCTAAATAACCGGCGATATGGGTAGCTGATATTCGAGATATCTAAAAAGCCGGTTGCTACCTGATAAAGCAGGGGAGGGAAGAAATTGTAATTGTTACGGTCAACAAGAGTTACCTCAATGTTGTCAGAATTTTTTAAAAGTTGTTGGGCTACATTAATACCACCAAAGCCGCCGCCAACAATTACGGTTTTAATTTTTGTTCGTTCCATTTATTGATTTTTAAATCCAGGCCAATCTCAAAATGGCTGTTACTACAGTAGCTCGGGCCATCATTAAACGTATTTTCCGGATATTTACCGATGCTCTCTTTTTATCTGTCAATATCCTGATAAGATTGACTGGTACAAATATATTGATTTATTTTTATGTGTACTAATTACACTATCATGGTCGCCATCCTGCTCTTGTTAGTATGTCAGATAAAGTGTTTTAATAAAAAAATACCAGTCTGGAATGCGCCGTTTATATAACATACAAAATTGCGTCAGCAAACAATATCTTTATAGTTCATCAAAATAAGATGAAAGCTATAAGCAGATGAATGTATATTTGTCGGTTTACGATTTTTAGAGATAAAAGATTTGCGTTTGCACTATGAAAGTAATTATAGCAGAGAAGCCATCCGTTGCGCGGGAAATAGCCAGGGTGTTTGGGGCTAATCAAAAACGCGAAGGATATATAGAAGGTAAAGGCTATACATTTACCTGGGCGTTCGGCCATTTGCTGCAATTAGCGCCTCCGCAAGAATATGGCTTTTATGGCTGGAGCGTGCAGAACCTGCCTATGCTGCCGGCCAAATTTAAACTGGCCATACGTAAAGTAAAAACTAAAGAGGGTATAGTCGATGATCCGTCAGTCAGAAAACAACTAGATATTATTAAAGGATTGTTTGATGAGGCCACCGAAATTATTGTGGCCACGGATGCCGGGCGCGAGGGGGAGTTAATATTTCGCTATATATACTATTACCTAAAATGCAAAAAGCCCTTTAAACGGTTGTGGATATCGTCGCAAACAGATGCTGCTATTAAAGACGGTTTTAAAAACCTGAAGCCGGGCAGTGATTATGATACTTTGTTTAATTCGGCGCACTGCCGTTCGCAATCTGATTGGCTGGTAGGCATGAATGCCACACAAGCATTAAGTTTGGCTGCAGGCACACGTTCAGTGCTATCATTAGGCCGGGTGCAAACGCCAACATTAGCCATGATCTGCTCAAGATATTTGGAGAATAAGAACTTTGTTCCCGAATTATATTTTCAGGTGGCTATCCAGTTAGATAAAGATGGTCAGCTTTTCAGAGCTGTGTCGGTCAATAATTTTAGAACCAAAGAAGATGCCCAGGCGGTGTTAGATAAGGTTGAAGATGTAGCTGCGGGTTTTGAAAAAGGCGGACATATACTAAACGTAGAAGCCAAGCCTCGTAAAGAACCGCCCCCGTTACTGCACGACTTAAGCAGTTTGCAACAAGAGGCCAATAAGCGCAAAGGATTTACAGCCGATCAGACCCTGAGCCTCCTTCAAAATTTGTATGAGAATAAACTGGTCACTTATCCGCGTACCGGTAGCCGGTATATTGGCGACGATGTATTTGCAACCATACCTGCGCTGATAGATAAGTTTGTTGACCACCCTGATTTCGGTAAGCAAGCCGGGGTTTTATCTGGTTCAAAACTAAATAAGCGTAGCGTGAACGCCAAAAAAGTGACTGACCACCACGCCATATTGCCAACCGGCGAAGTAGCTCGGCAGTTATCTAAAGATCAGCAGGCGATATATGATATGGTGGTCGGCCGTATGCTCGAGGCATTTCATCAGGAATGTATCAAGCAGATTACAAAAATTGCGGTTCAGTCCGGCGCTAAATTTTCTGCCAGTGGCACTGTTATCAGTTCTGCCGGATGGCGCGCGGTATTTAATGAACCTGATGAGGATAAGAAAGATGAGGAAAATTCATCATTGCCTAAAGTAATTAAGGGCGAAGACTTGCCGGTAACCAACAAAGCTATTCTGGAAAAGCAAACCAAGCCCAAGCCCTTATATAATGAAGCGTCGTTACTGAAGGCTTTAGAAACTGCAGGCAAGGAAATCGATGATGAAGAACTGCGATATGCCATGAAAGATAGCGGCTTAGGCACACCCGCTACACGGGCAGCAATCATCGAAACATTAATTAAGCGCGATTACATCTCTCGTGAAAAAAAGAACCTGGTGCCTACTGCTAACGGATTAATGGTGTATGAAGTAGTGAAAAACCAACAAATAGCTCAAGCCGAGCTAACCGGTAATTGGGAGAAACGCTTAGAGGAGATAAGATCGGGCGCATCTGTAGCGAACTTTCAGCAAGAAATTAAGGACTACACCTGTGCCATTACACAAGAGATGCTTAAAGCTGGAGCAGTAATTCGCAAAAAGCAGCAGGAAACTTCCGCCTGATGAAAATGTTTTAAATAAATGTAAATAAAATTTGGAGAATATTAATTCTTGCTTACATTTGTAACCCAGTTCACGATGAACGGCGTTTAAAATTGAAATAGCAAACGCGAAGAAAAAAAAGTTCAACTTTTTTTTAGAGAAGTAAAATTTATTTCTACCTTTGCACTCCCAATCGCAACGAGCGGGGGAAGATTGAAAAGCTAAGACGAAGGAAGCAGAGAGTCAAGCA
>CAJYJH010000108.1 GCA_913775265.1 uncultured Mucilaginibacter sp.
CAAAGATGAAGGGGGCCGGTTAGCGCAGCCTTAAAATAGGATTAAAAAGAGCTTAGATTTTATATCGGAAAAGTTACAATAACCTGGTTGGTGTTAGCGTCAAGAATATGAAAAGCTATATTGGCCTGATGATACTCAATAACTCTTTTTACGATGCTCAAACCAATGCCGCTACCTGACCGGTTTTGCGTGTTATTACCCCGGTAAAAGGCGTTGAATAGCATCTCGGTATCAATTACATTAGGAACAGGACCGGTATTGGTAACGATGACCTGAATACTGTTTATCTTTTGCCTGATACAACAATCGACCACGCCATTATCTGAATATAAAAAGGCATTTTTGATAAGGTTGACCATCACAATTTTAAGCAGCACTTCGTCGGCTTTTACTTCAATATCAGTTTCTTTAGCAGTGTTGTTTTCGATATCAAATTTAAGTTTAAGATCGGGATAGCTGGACGAGAGCTCGGCAGCGGCGCCGAATAGCACTTCATCTAATCTTACTAAGGAAAACATCAACGAATTGCGCCGGTTGTTGACCTCAGCGAATGCGATGAGCGACGAAATAATTTCTGACAGCTTGAAAGCATCCTCAGCTACGCTTACCATATACGCCCGGGTAACATCGTCGAGGCGACTGCTTTGAAGCATGTTTTCGGTTTGAGCAGCTATGCGGGCTACGGGCGTACGCAGTTCGTGCGAGGCATTGGACGTAAAATCACGTTGCCGGGCGTAGGCCTGATCTATACGGTCCATCATCTGGTTGAAAGAGTTGGCCAGCGCATTAATTTCGTCTTCGCGTCGAGCTTTGGGCAGCCTTATCGTCAGTTCGTTTTCGGCAATCTCTTGTATTTGCTGGCGGAATACGTCCAGTGGTTCCAGACTTTTTTTACTGACACTGAATGACAACAAACCTACCAGCAAAATGCCACTGGCAAAAGCGCCTAATAACAGGTATTTAAGATAAATAAGTTTACGGTTGCCATAAGTATCCCTGGCAGAAATAAGTACGTAATAATCTTTGCCGCCAGAGGGGTAATAAATGCCAAGCACATCAAACTCCCTGACGTTTTTAAAAATGCGTCCTTCTTTTTTCAATTCAGCCAGGTCAACATTGCTCCAGCGTACATCAGAGCGGTCGCTGCTGCTGTAAATTAGTTTGCGGCTGCCATCGTATACTTCAGTTTTTTCGCGGTACAGGCGGGTGATACTATTTTGGTCTACCTTTTTCTGCTCTGCCGGCGTCACTTCTCTTACATCCAGTAGTAAACGGGCCGTGGTTTCGGCCTTTTCGGCCAGTCGATCAACAAATTCTTCCCGCCTAAAATCTGAGAAAAGATAATATACCGTCAGTAAAACTATCGCCAAAACCGCTGCAAACAAACAGCTAAAAACGATGGAAAAGCGCTGCTTTAGGTTCATGGCTCGCTATTTAAGGTAATAGCCAAAACCGGCTCTGGTCTGGATCAACGGACGTTCAAAGCCTTTGTCAACCTTGTTGCGCAGATAATTGATGTACACCTCAATGGTATTGGTACCCGTTTCAAAGTTGATATCCCATACCTTACTGGCAATGGTTTGTTTAGATACGGTGCGGCCCTGAGCCGATGCCAATAACTCTAATAACTTATATTCTTTGGGCGTCAGTATAATTTCTTTTTCACCGCGGGTTACTTTCTGATCGGCTGTGTTTATCGTAAGATCTTCTACCTGGAAAAGATGTTTTTCTTCAATTACGGAATGGGCACTTCTGCGCAACAGTGCGTTCACGCGGGCCATCAGTTCCTCCAAATGAAACGGTTTTACCAGGTAGTCATCAGCACCAAACTCGAGAGCAGTAACTTTATCATCTACCGCGCTATAAGCCGTAAGCATTAAAATAGGTATCGCCTTATTACTTTGCCTTACACGTTTGCAAACCTCTAAACCATTCAGGCCGGGCACATTTACATCTAAAATATATAAGTCGTAGCTTTCTAATTCGAGCTGCTTAAAAAACAGCAGACCGTCATAAACCTGATCGCACACAAAATCCCGGTTTACAAAAAACTGGCGTAGTTCGGCCCCCATTTTATAGTCATCTTCCAATATCAGTATCTTCGGCATATAAAGGTGGTTAGTGTTTAAATTTATTAGTTATTGGTTTTTACGCGCTTGGTCTCTTCTTCGGCTCCACTGGTATGGCTGGATGCCCCTTTAATTTGTTGGTTACCCAAATTATAGGTAAAGGCTAAGATAATGTTTCTGGTGTTGCTATATTGTTTCAATCGCAAATCAATGTCTTGGTAACTGATGCGGCCTAAGGTGCGATCGCCAAAAAACAAATCGGTTACGCTAAGGCTGATTTTAGCGCGATTATTCATCATTTTTTTTGCAATGCCTAAATCAACGCTACTGTTACGCCCGGCCCGAATAAATTCATACTGACTTGGCGTAGCGTAATAGGCACTAACTTGCCCGGCCCAGGTATCGCTCATGCGAACATCTGTTTGCGCAAAGAATACATGACCCCATTTTTGTGCCTTAAAATAGCCATTGTTGTAAAAGGCGCTATATTGCTGTAAAGCCGTGATGATACCGCCATAGCCATCAATTACTCTACCCGATTTGATAGGAAAATTAAGTTGAAATGATAGGTTTTGCGCCTTGGCCAGGTTATCGGCTACGCTGAAGCTTACCAGCCGTGCAACACCATTTGCATCTACAATCGTTTTTTGCTGTGGTGCATAGTCAACTATTACATCATGTATACGATCATAAGCTACCGACAATACAGGCAGACCGGTGTAGGTAAAGCTTACCTTAGCCGATTGGGTAATTTGCGGCCGCAACAGTGGGTTTCCCTTAGTGTAAGTAAGCGGATCGAGGTACACCTCAAACGGGTTTTGCTGCTGATAACTCGGCCTACCTATACGTTTAGAAAACTGACCTGTAATGGCTAAAACACTATCGAGCCGCCGTGTCAGCAACAGATCCGGGAAAAGCTTGATGAAATTGCGCTGCAGTAATTTTTGCCCATGCGAGGTGCCATCGGCAACGGTTTGTTCGGCCCGTAAACCAGCTTGCAAATCCCACTTGCCCGTGGTGCTATACAAGTTGCCATAAACAGCGTTTATGTTTTCACGATAAACAAAACGGTTGGTTCTGCCCGCATCCCTTATCTCATTTTGCTCAAACACGAGATTATTGTCGATCTTAGCTAAGCTGGTTTTAAAGCCTGTTTCGAACCGGACGGTTTTGCTTATTGGCTGTAAGTAATCGGCCTTGAGGGTAGCAAAATTTACGGGATTATTGATGCTTTGAAAAGTATGCAAAATGTTTCCGGTTTGCGGATAAACCAAAATGTGGCTTACGTTTTTAAGTAAGTAATTCGCAGCATCTGCATCTACTGCCAGCGTCTGACCATCTTTTAGAAACTTGTGCCGCCAGTTTAAATTAATGGCCAGATTATTATTTACGTTGTCTTGCCTGTTCTGGCTGGTAAAGGCGTCCAACAGGCGCCCGTTCGTGGTGCTGGTTTGGGTTGATGTATTTTGATAATGACCATCCCCGTTCCGGTTAAACCCATTAAGCACTATACCAATAGTGTTCAAGCTATCAGCTTGGAAATCCGCACCGGCCTGATAAGTATGCGTATCGTAGGCTGATGGATTGTAGTTTCGCTGGTCATAAAAACTGTTATCGTGGCTGCGCTCAATCAAGTTTACCTCAAATTGCGTGCGGTATAAGTAACTATAGCTGCCAAATACATTTAACTTTCCCTCCCGATGATTGATGGAAAAAGAAGGATTGTAGCGTTGATACAACTTCTGTCCTTGCTTTACCTCGCTCAGTACGTACGGGTCGGCCCCGGTTGCATACCCCAAGGTGGCATTAGTACCGGCTCCCTGGCGGTACCTCAAAATGATATTGATAATAGCATCTCCCTCGGCATCATAAGCCGCCGATGGATTGGTGATTACTTCAATGCGGTCGATGGCATTAGCCGGCGTAGCACGCAGCAATGCGTTCATATCCTGGTATTGCGAAAGGCGCCCGTCAACCATAATTACCAATTTGTTTTTCCCGGTAAGTGTCACCCGGTCGCTCAGTACGCGCATGCCGGGCACGCGTTTTAACATATCGGCTGCGGTTTGCCCAGCGGCCAATACACTACTTTGCACGTTTACAACTATTTTATCGGCGCGCTGCTCTAAAAACGGTTTACGGCCACGTACAATAACATCGCCCAGTTGCTTTAAATCAGGTGTTAGTTGTAAATCGGGCTGCACTAAAGCGCTTTTGTCATACTTGATTAACGGAGATCTGGCTGTTTTGAAACCGATTGCTGATACTGATATATAATAACGACCTATTGGTATACCAGTGAATCGATAACGGCCTTCGCCGTCGGTTTGAGAGGATCGGATAACCGAGTCCTGCCCATTAAGTAAAGTTACTGTGGCTGCAACCACTGGTTGTTGCTTGCCATCAATAACTCGTCCGGTAATGGCTTGCCCTACAACTACACTACACCAGCTAAAGGAGATTAAAAATAACAAAAACAGCTTCATCAATCAGGTCTACCGGCCTGCCGGAAAAATAAATAAGGTGAGTAAAAGTAGATAGGCTCAATCGAAAATTGAGGTGTCGGTTATATTTCTAAGGATATTATAATGTTACAAAAGCACTATAGATGTTATACTGCGTTATAAACTTCAATAAATACAACAGCAGTATTGTACTTCCATTTAAATACATTTCGCTAATATGTTACATCATAAATAATTGCTTCAGCGTCAGGGTTAAAACCATCATTTTATTCAAAGGCTTGCTTAGACATTACCGGCAGAAAAAAAACCAATACTTATTATAATATTAATATCCAATTGTAGAACTTACATCCTAATTTCAACCCAATCCATATTTACCGTTCCGACCAATATATATGCTAACCAATAGTTTACTTAAAGGCGAGTCAAGGCCCGAAATTATACGAGACGAAACACTGGCCGACCTTTTCAGGACGTCGGCTGCTCAATTCCGAGATAAAATTGCGCTGATATTCGGGCCGCAGCAACTTAGTTACACCGATCTTGACCGGTGGAGCGATGCCATAGCCGCTTACATTGCTTCGCAGGGCATAGGCCGTGGACATTCCATCGGTGTTTGGTACCCGCGCAGTCTGGAGCTGCCGGTGCTCATTTTAGGCATCGCTAAATCGGGGGCAGCTTACGTACCGCTGGACAAAGAAATGCCCGAAGAACGCCTGCAAACGGTGATGGCCGAGGTTGGTGCTGCTGCCTGCTTTACCCAGGCAGGTCCTACGTTAAATTGTCCTTTACTGCGGATACCCACGCAACCGGGTAAGGATGAAAATATCATTCCCCCAGCCGGCCCAATCGCGGATGACCGTGCTTATGTACTTTATACTTCAGGTAGTACCGGCAGACCTAAAGGCATTCCGATCTTGCACCGCAATATTTGCCACCTTATCCGTTCAGAACAACTGGTGATTGGAATACGTCCTGAAGACAGGGTTTACCAGGGCTTTTCGGTGTCATTTGACATGTGGTGCGAAGAAACCTGGATCAGCCTGTTTGCAGGGGCCACCATTTGGGTGGCTGACGCCGTAACAGCAAAATCTGTAGATGAACTGAGCGACGTTTTACGGCGTGAGCAAATTACGATACTACACGCCGTACCAAGTTTATTGGCCGTTATAGATGACGACATCCCTACCTTGCGCATGATTAATGCCGGCGGCGAGGCTTGTACCGTAGGGGTGCTAAGCCGATGGAGTAAGCCCGGCAAAAATGTATTTTACAATAGTTATGGTCCAACCGAAACTACGGTAACCTCTACGATGGTGCCTTTGGGTCCCACCGATCCTATCAGCATCAGCGGACCGCTACCCAATTATAACCTGGCCGTTATTGATGAGCAGTTTAACCTGCTGCCTATCGGCACACAGGGGCAATTGATCATATCGGGACCGGGCGTATGCGAAGGGTATGTGAACCGCCCCGAACTGACTGCCGAAAAGTTTTTAGCCAAGCCAGCAAGTTTAGCTGTCCTACCCGGCGACCGTATTTACCTTAGCGGTGATGCCGTAATTATGCAGGCTGATGGCCGCCTTGATTTTAAGGGCCGTTTAGACGATCAGATCAAACTTCGGGGTTACCGTATTGAACTTGGCGAAATTGAAGTGCAATTGAATGCGTTAAGCAATGTGCAGTCGGCAGCGGTGGCATTAAAAAAAGATAATCAGGACCAGGATCAACTGGTAGGTTACGTAACTTTAGCCCAGCCCAAGCTGTTTAACGAAAACGATGCCCGTACCGATTTAGCTAAACTGCTGCCAAGTTACATGGTGCCGCTTACCATTGTGGTGATGGAAAAGATGCCAAGGCTACCGAGCGGTAAAATTGACCGTAAATCATTACCCGTGCCCGATATGCTGCTGAACATGCAAGCGGC
>CAJYJH010000109.1 GCA_913775265.1 uncultured Mucilaginibacter sp.
CGGTAATTTATACTTCAAAATATATCAAAGTAACTAACGAAGCACTGCTTAAGGATAGTACGCAGGTTTTCCCACTGGATACTGGTCTGACCAATTTTGAAAATTTTAGTCCGTTACTGCAGCCATATAGTCCGCGCATGCATTTAGGCAGTACCGGTTTGCCGCAACGTCCCATGCTGTTTGAACCGTTAAAGGCTGTAGGCTTTGATGTGGGTAACCATGCTTTAGACGTTTATATGCTGAGACCAAGTGATGTGCAATATTATCGATCAAGAGTAGCTTACACCAATCTACAGTTTTACAGTGGTGCATTCGGTAATCCAAATGCCGATCAGGTGTTTAGGCTTGTGCATACCCAAAACGTTAAGCCTAACTGGAATTTTACTTTCAACTTCAACTCAACCGGTTCGCGCGGTTATTACACTCGCCAAAATGTAAGCGACCTCAATGCCGTAATAGCTACTTGGTACGAGTCGAAAAGTAAGCGTTATAACCTATTAGGTAACCTCGTGTTTAATAACCTGCGTTCGCCCGAAAGTGGAGCCATTTTAAAAGACACTATTTTTAAATCAGCCAATTCTACGCTCAACCCGCTACAGGAGACGGTGCGTTTAACCAACGCTTACATCAATTACCGCAATAACGGCGTTTACTTGAAGCAATTTTATTATCTGGGCCGTATCGATACAATCAATGCCGCAGACAAAGACGGACAAAAAATATTGCCAACGCAACGCGTTTCGCATACCATTTACTATAACGTACAAAAATATCGCTTCATCCAAAACGAACCGGATACCTATAAGGTGTTTCCTGATTATTATTTTAACAACACCATTTCGCGCGACTCGCTGGCAGTAACTAATATCCGCAACGATTTTTCTTACAGTTTTTATTTGCGTGGCAAGTCAGTAAGTTTTGTTAAGAATGAGGTAAAGCTTGACGTAGGTTTAACACACGATCTGATTAGATATTCGCAATACATTGTTGACTCGCTGCAAGCCAACACAAACCTGCGTAACCAGGAACGCCGTGTGCAAAATTCGACCTATCAAAACGTAAAATTGAATGCCAAGTTTAGTTATCGTTTTAGCGACCGTGTCACTTTGCAGGGCGATTTTCAGCAGGTAGTTGTAGGTTACAACTTTGGTGATTATCTGTATGATGCTAAACTAAGCCTGGCTGGCGGTGCAAAAGCCGGCCGTATCATTTTAGGCGCTTATGCGCAAAATAACGAAGCGCCGCTGGTATATAAGAACTACATCAGCAACCATTATCTTTTTAATAACACGGGTATTGGCAAGCAGCAAATCAATAACCTGTCGTTTAATTATATAAACGACAAATTGCTGATTGATTTGAAGGCTGAATATTTTTTAGTAAATGGTTATCAATACTTTGCCTCGCAAACGCCAAATGGCAACGACGTAGCACCACAGCAGTTAGATGCGCCGCTTAATATGCTCAAGATAAGTTTAGGTAAAAAGTTTGCATTTGGTAAATTTCATGCCGAAGACTTTTTTGTTTACCAGCAGTCCGACTATCAGGCTACTTTGCGTATCCCGCAAATTTATAACTATGCCAATATCTACTATACCCGGTTGTTTTTTAATAACCTGCTTACCAGCATTGGTATAAATGCACGTTACAATACCCGTTATACTGCGCCAAATTATGCCGTTGGTTTAGGGCAGTTTTATAATAGCAGTGATATTTCTTTCCTCACCACACCTGTCATTACCCCATATATTAAAGCGACGCTGTTCCGCACCAACTTATTTATCATGTACGATTACGTGAATCAAGGCTTGCAAAGTAACGGCTACTACACAGTAAACCGTTATCCTATGCCTTACCGTTTATTAAAGTTTGGCGTGAGCTGGTCGTTTTATAATTAATAAGCCGATCGTTTTCATTCACTTATTAATTGAAAGTGAATCTCCCAAATTCGTATGATAAAAGCTTGGCATTATTGGCTAAATGTAAAAAGCTTTAACAACTAAAATGGTCAATATATTACTTCAAAGTTTTAATCCAACCGGACACCTTTTGAAGAGCTGCTGGGTTTACGGTTTCGGTTATTTGGCCATACTCAGATAAACTACCCGTTTTTGCTTTTTGCATCAGGTGATTAAGGCTGGGCAAGGCAACGGTTGTATAATTTTTATTGCCTGCTTTTTGTAGGTTCTCATTAATGCCTGCCAGGTTCGCCTCGCTGTTTACTTGCATATCCAACGTGCCGTTTAAGGCCAGTACAGGGCAGGTTACTTTACTTAAGTAAGTGGCGGGATCGGCGGTTATAAAATACCGGTACCAAGGCGTAACCAGCGGATTAACAATGGCGTTTACAGATGCATCTTTTTTAACCTGCTGAGCAGATGTATCAGCAGCATTGCGGGGTGATCCGGTTATCTGTTTATAAACTACTTCAGTCAGTTTCTTTTTAAACGACGAGTCTGACAGAAGCGGATAGCGTGGAAATACAGCATATATAGTACGATTAATAGCAGTTGACGTTTGAATATTAAGCGGCGATGCACCGGCCAGCTTCATTTGATCTTGCGACTGACGAACCATTAACTCCCGTATAGGCACACCCGGCGCGGCCAGTAATACTAAAAATTTAACAGCCTTATTACGCGCCGCTACCATAGGCGCAATCATTCCGCCTTCGCTGTGGCCGAGCAATCCAATTTGCATTCCTTTTAAATCAGGTCGCGATTGTATGTACTTAACTGCAGCTTCGGCATCGTCGGCAAAATCAGCTGTGGTAGCACTTTGGAAGTCCCCGGTTGACTGGTCCACACCTCGGTCGTCATAGCGCAATACGGCAATGCCCTGGCGGGTAAGGTAGTCGCTCCAAACGAGGAAGGGACGCTGGTTAAACTCAGCCAGCTCCTCGTTGCGGTTTTGCGGGCCGGATCCGCTGATGAGCACTATAATTTTACTGGCTTTGCTTTTAGTGGGTAGGGTAAGCGTACCGGCCAGTTTAGCTTCCGCTTTTCTGTTGTCAAAAGTTACATCTTCCTGTCGGTAGGAAATGTCGGTAGGTTCTTGCGGGCGCACCGCTGATACATTTGAAGAAGCCTTAACCGGATTGCGCTGCAAGCGAAGCGGCAGGTTGGCCAGCCCCTGCGAAAATTCGGCCCGGATAATATTGCTATCCGGCACAAAAGTTCCGTTAATTTTTACACCGTAGTTAGAACCATCGATAGATAGCTGGTCGCCGTAAAAATTAGTTTTTAAGGTAGTTAAATCTTTGGCGCCTTGACTGGGGCTGTCCCAGGTAGAGGTGAATTGGTCGCCTTTTTTGTCGATATGTATGATTACAGGAATTTGGGCGCTTTGCCAGCTAAGCATACCGTACCAAGTTCCAGTAATTGTTTGAGCCGAGGCCGCCTTGCAAATGATTAAAAGTAACAGCGTCCTGTAAAATTGTTTCATGAAGGGTATTAGGATTTACGTTTTTTGTTTTTTCTTTTTAGCGGCCGGGAATAGTACATTGTTTAAAATCAAGCGATATCCCGGCGAGTTGGGATGAAGTTTTAAATCAGTGGGAGGGTCGCCCACGGCATGCTGGTAATCTTCAGGGTCGTGACCACCGTAAAATGTCCACTGGCCTTTACCGTATTCGCCGTGTATGTAGCGGGCCTCGTTCTGAGTTTTCATCTCGCCCATGATAGTGACATCGGGCTTGATGCGGTTTTTGTTGTAGGCTGTCGTAAGGCCCATAAAGCCTTTAATTACCTTATCGTGGTTTTGGGTGAGCATGCTGGGTACCACATCCCACTTAGCCGAAAAATCGAACAGCGTAAAAAAATCACGCGTGCGTTCCACTTGGCGGTAGGGGCCAATATCAATATCGCTAAACTGGTGCGACACGGGGTTCATGTCCAGCTTAAAGTTTTGAAAGGCAAACGTCTGGCTGTAATCCAATTTAGATTGTGCTTTGTAGTCGGCAGGATCGCCATCAAACATACTCTCACAAATATCAGTACCTGCGGCAGCCAAGGCAATATCAAAAGTATCGGTGCCCGAACACATCGCAAACAAAAAGCCGCCACCACCGCAAAATTCATGAATGTGCTGCGCCACGGCAAGCTTCATCTGCGATACTTTTTTGAAGCCTAGCTTATGCGCTAAAGCTTCCTGTCCGCGTACGTCTTCCTGGTACCAGGGCTGGAAGCGCATGCTGCCATAAAATTTACTGTACTGGCCTGTAAAATCTTCGTGGTGAAGGTGCAGCCAGTCGTATTTTAACAGGTCGCCTTTGATGACCTCTTCGTCGTACAATACATCGTAAGGTATTTCGGCATACTTAAGCACTAATGTAACTGCATCGTCCCAGGGCAGTTTATTTTTTGGAGAGTAAACTGCCATTTTAGGGGCTTTCTCCAGTTTCACGATGTCCATATTAACCGATGGGTCGCTTACCTCGGCTAAAATGCTGTTGGTTTTGGCATCGGGCAATACTTCATAGCTTACGCCGCGTATCTTGCATTCATCCTCAAGCGGTTTACTGTACTTGGTTAAAAAGCTTCCGCCACGATAATTTAACAGCCAATCTACCGATTCGCCGTTGCGTAAAATCCAATAGGCAATCCCGTACGATTTGAGGTGATCTTTTTGCACCTCGTCCATAGGCAGCAGTAAAGATGCTGCGCTGCTATAAAGCGCGGTGCAGATCAGTGCTAAAAGAAGAAGAATTTTTACAGGCTTCATATACCATCAAACCCGCCGGCAAGTGAATATATTGCTCAAGCGGTGCAGCAAAATTTAGCAGTATCAAATGTACAGAATAAATAAGTTACAACATTATAAATTTAAGGTAATGGGTAAAATGTTTACCTTTGCCCACTTGTTTTAAGTAAACTGAAAACGTTATGAGCAAAGCAATAATGAAAACCGAAAAAGGTGAAATGACTATCGAATTTTACGATAAAGATGCACCTAATACTGTAGCTAACTTTTTAGACCTGGCTAAATCAGGTTTTTATAATGGTGTAACTTTCCACCGTGTTATCCCTAACTTTGTTGTTCAGGGTGGCGACCCAACCGGTACCGGTGCGGGTGGTTCGGGCAAACGCATTGATTGCGAATTAACCGGCGAAAATCAATACCACGACCGTGGCGTACTTTCAATGGCACACGCTGGCCGCAACACCGGCAGCTCTCAGTTTTTTATCTGCCACAGCCGCGATAACACTGCTCACTTAGACCGTCACCACACTTGCTTTGGTAAAGTGGTTGAAAACGTAGAGGTAGTTGACTCAATCCGCCAAGGCGATAAGATTTTAAGCGTAGACGTAATTGAAGAGTAGTCACTGAGGACTGATGGGTGAGGGTGGAGGTCGGTTAACATCCGGCGGCTGACCTCAGCCATCTGTCCTCAACAAATGAAAATATGAATTTACAAGGAATTGTATCTGTAGCCGGAAAACCGGGTTTGTGGAAGGCTTTGGCTCAAAACAAAACCGGCTTTGTGCTCGAAAGCCTTGATGGCAAAAAAACCAAACTGGTGGTAAACCTGTCGACCGCCAAATTAGCGGCGTTAGATGAGATAACCATTTTTGGCGAAGACGACGATATTAAACTAACTGACGTGCTGGACAGAATGAAAGCTGATGGCAATGTGCCAGATGCTAAAGCCGACGGTAAAAAAATGCGTGAATATTTCCGCGAAGTGGCTCCTGGCCATGATGAGGAAAAAGTTTATGCTTCTGATATGAAGAAGATTTTAACTTGGTACCATTTGCTGAAAGAGCTGCCTGCCTTTAATGAGGAAGCAGTAGCAGCCCCCCAGCGCCCTGAAGGGGAAGCAGAGGTTGCTGCTGACTAACCCCCCCCGATCCCCTGAAAGGGGAGTTTGGATGAGTTTAATCTAAAAATTATAAGAGGCCGGTAAATTTTTTTACCGGCCTCTTGCGCGTATGTGCTAACGCGTATGGTTCATTTTTAATGATCGTGGTCGTGCTGCTCGGATGGAGTGTCGAGCGTACATACGGTTTGGGTACAGTGGTCTTCGGATAGTTCAGGCTCGAAAGTGCTGTGTTGTATTTCGAGGTGCTCCAATCGGTGGCGCAAATCTTTTTTGATGTTGTTAAAATTACTCATACTTCCGGCGTCTAGTACCAAATGTGCTGTTAAAGCGTTTTCGGTGGTACTTAGCGCCCAAACGTGTAAGTGATGTACATCTTTTACACCTTCAGCTTTTAAAAGTTCTTGTTTAATATTTTCTACGTCCATTTGCTTGGGTACGCCGTCAAACTCCAGCCGGATGCTGTCCATCAATAATTGCCAGGTACCCGCAATGATGGCTACAACGATGATTAAGCTTACGGCGCTGTCTATCCAGTACCATTTGGTAAAATAAATGATGATGCCCGACACCACCACACCTAACGACACCAACGCATCAACCGCCATGTGCATATAGGCGCCTTTTACATTCAGGTCTTTTTCCTTGTCCTTTATAAAAAGCCATGCGGTTACGCCGTTTACGGCAATACCGGCAAACGCTACCCAGGCCACAGTAATGCCTGATATTGGCTCAGGGTGACCGATACGCAATATGGCCTCGTAAGCGATGATGCCAACGGCTGCCACTAATATAACAGCATTGAGTAAAGACACCACAATGGTTGAGCGCCTGTAGCCATAAGTGTAGGTGTTGCTTGCACGCATCTTAGACAATTTAAAAGCAAGCAGGGCCAGGGCCAAACTGGCAACATCGCTCAGGTTGTGGCCGGCATCAGTAAGCAGCGACAGCGAGTTTTGAGCCAAACCGACAATGGCCTCAATAACTACAAATGCAAGGTTAAGTACAATGCCTACAAAAAATGCCGTGTTAAGGTGGTCGAGCTTAGGGGCATGATCGTGATGATGGCCGCTGTGGTCGTGCGAGTGTCCCATATTTTTTTATGATCGTCTGAGTATATAACGGCAATTAATGCGCTTGGTTGTTAAATTAGCTCGTTTACTTGCAAACTGAAGCATAGAGCTATAAAAATTATTGGTGATGATAAGGTTCGCCTTTAATTATCGTGTAAGCTCTATATAATTGCTCCACAAAAAACAGCCGCACCATCTGGTGCGAAAACGTCATGCGCGAGAGGGCCAGTTGAGCATTGGCGCGTTGGTATAAGCTGGCATCAAAACCATAGGGCCCGCCGATGATGAAGAAGAGCGTTTGAACCGAGCTAATGGCTTTTTTATCAAGGTAATCGGCAAATTGCACCGAGCTAAATTCCAGGCCTTTTTCGTCCAATAAAACTACATGGTCGTTAGGGCTGATTTTTTTTAAAATCAGTTCGGCTTCTTTGCTTTTCTGCTGATCTTGGGTAAGCGCTTTGGTGTTTTTAAGTTCGGGCAGATCTGCCATGTCCAGCCTGGTGTAGTGCTTCAGGCGTTTTACAAACTTGTCTATCCCTTCGCGTATGTAGGCGTCTTCGGTTTTACCGACGGTAAGCAAAACAATCTTCATGCTGCAAATAAACGCTAAAACCACCGCCTGCTAAAAAAATGATTTAATTTGCCGAAAAAATAATTATATGCCGAAACCCATTATCGCTGAGTACGAAGAAAACATTGCGCTGGCCGAGCGGCAAATACAATACTATCATAAAGAGGTTAATCGCTTTTCGGTGATACGTTTATTGGTATTTGGTGCTTTGCTGGTGCTCATTTACTGGTCGGTCGAATTGGAAAGCTTGGGGCTGTTTGGCTTAGGCTTTTTAGTGCTGGCTTTGTTGTTCAACTGGTTGGTATCGCGGCAGAGCTTTTTCGAAAAGCAGAAGTTATACTTTCAGAATTTTAAAGCCGTAAATCAAAACGAATTAGACAGCATTTATTCGCATGCTAATTTATATGACGACGGCTCAGTCTTTAGCAACGACAAACATTTTTACACTTCAGACTTAGATATTTTTGGCCCTGCATCATTATATCAGTTAACCAACCGTGCAGCCACCAGTTTAGGTACAAAGTTATTAGCCTCGTGGTTAGATGCTCCTGCAGATAAACCTGAGATTTTAAAACGGCAGCAGGCGGTGGAGGAGTTGTCTGGTAAAAATAGCTGGAAATTAAAGCTACAGGCCCAACTACTATTTGCCCGTACGCAGGATGTGAATGAGCTGAACAGGCTGTTTAATTATCTGCATAAGCCTGTCCAAATTCCTGGTGAGAGCTGGTTGCGTTATTACGTTAAAGCAGCGCCGTTTTTATTGTTAAGTGCCATTATAGCTACATTCTATTTGTCAATTGGTAAGTATGCTGCTATTATGTTAATCGTTATTAATCGGATAATTACTGCGGCTAACGGCAAAGCAACTGAACAAACTGATTTAATTGCCGGTAAAATAGGAAGCACGTTAAATAACTATGCTGACGTGTTTGCTACTATTGAACAGGAAGAGTTTTCGGCTAATCTTAATCAATTGCTGGCCAGCAAAGTCAGCCCGGCTAATGGCAAAAGCACATCCACTGCTATTAAACAACTGTCGGCCCACATCAACAATTTAAATGCCCGGCTGATGATGATTGTAGGTTTTTTGCTGAATGCTTTCGCTGCCTGGAATGTTCGATACATCATAGCCATTGAAAACTGGAAGCGGCAAAATAACCAAAGTATAGAAGCTGCATTTGAGGCCGTGGCAGGCTTTGAAGCACTGCTGAGTTTAGCTGGCTTACAAATTAATAACGTTTACTGGTGCACGCCCGAAATAGCAGAAGGGGATGGTTTTACTTTAACAGCTACAGACATTGCCCATCCCTTAATTAAATCCAACACCCGCATAGCAAACAATTACGAGTTGAATAACACCCGTAAGGTAGACATCATCACCGGCTCTAACATGGCTGGTAAAAGTACTTTTTTACGCACGCTGGGCATCAACACCGTACTGGCGCTGGCAGGGGCCCCTGCCAGCGCCAAAAATATGCAGGTATCTGTAATGCAACTGTTTAGCTACATGCGCATCAAAGATTCACTTAACGAGAGTACTTCTACATTCAAAGCCGAACTCGACCGCCTGCAAATGCTGCTTGAGGCGGTAAAAACCCGTTCGGATATCTTCTTTTTAATTGATGAAATGCTGCGGGGAACTAATTCGGTCGACAAATACTTAGGATCAAAAGCCGTAATTGAACAGCTGATTGCCCGCCAAGGCGTTGGTCTGGTAGCTACGCACGATTTGCAATTAGCCCAGCTGGAGCAGCAGTATCCCAGCTATGTTCGTAATTTCTACTTTGATATTCAGGTGCAGGACGGCGAAATGCTGTTTGATTACAAGCTCAAACCGGGCGAATGCAAAACCTTCAACGCATCGCTACTTTTGGAGCGGATAGGAATATTTCCCAAAGCGGAGTAATAGCCTTTCAATAGTTACGAGTGGCAACTAAACTAAAGGCTTCGTAAGGGTTACATACTTCCTTTTACAAACAACGCCATACCGAAATCTCGATATGGCGTTGTGGTTTTATATGGTGACAAGGTTGGCTTTTTATTGACGTGTGCCAACGCCACCGCCTGCGCCGCCACCAGGTGCACCACCTTGGTCGCCGCCTTGTAGTAAGTCGTCGTTATTTACACCTTTTTTCTTGGTTTGCTGTCCGTAGCTCACTTTACCAAAGTTGTAGGTAAACGATATACCGAACGATTGTAATGGGTAACGGATTTTGGTAGTTTGATTTAAGCTTGTAGTGCTTACGTCAGAATCAAACTTCAAGTATTTCTGGAACGGTGATAAAGCGTTCAGACCCAAAGTAAATTTCTTGGCAATAATCTCTTTCTTTACACCCAAGCCAAATAAGTTGAAGGCAGGATTGGTACCCTGAATGGTACGACGGCGAGAATTAAATACGCCGAACAACTCGCCGGTCCAGCCACCTTTAACAGCTAATGATGCGCTGGTGAAAGCATTATACTGGAAGAAAGTTCCAATGCTCGATTGCTGCAGTGTTTGCGGATCTCTGGTGGTAGGGTGATAAGTATAGGCGTTTATACTACCTCTTATGGTTAATGGTTTCCAGGGGTTAACCGAGCCGAAGAAACTTGCACCTACCGAGTTATTAGTACCAATATTTTGGTAGGTGGTGCGGGTAACGTTTCTACCTAAATCTGTATCCAGGATGGTTCTGGCATAACCTTCAATCAGGTTATTAGTATATTTATAGTAAGCCGAAACGTTTATTACGGATGCTCCAATAAACGTGTTGTAGCTTAACTCTACTGTTTGCGAAACCTCTGGCTGCAAATCTGGTTTACCAGCAGTTTGGTTATCAGGGTTAGCCTTATTGATGAACGGATTTAAGTAAGTTAAGCTTGGGCGCTGTATACGCTTATTGTAGCTCAGTTTATAGGTCTGCGTATTTTTAACAGTTTTTGATAATACAAAGCTCGGTACAAAGTTGGTATAGTTTTGCGGAAACTCCTGCAACCCGGTTTGAGTAGCATTGCTTGGTCGGCCCGTAATATCAGTGTTTTCTACGCGCAAGCCTGTTTGTAACGAATAATTTTTAGGCAATGTAAAGGTTAACACGGTGTAACCGGCATATACGTTCTGGGTATAGTCATACTTGTTAGACAAATCGTTGTTTAATACAAATATGTTGTTGCCGGTAACGGTGCTTTGGTTAAATACGCTGTAATCGCTATTGATACGGCGGAAGATGCCTTTACCGCCAGCCTCTAACTTTATTACTTTGCTAACCGGTAGCGTGTAATCAGCCTGTGCGGTGTACTCATCATTAATACCGTCATTATTACCCTGCTGATTTGGAAAGCGTCCGCGATCTGCTGCGTTAGTAATATTAAAGAAAGTACTTGCAAAGTCGGATGCAATTTTACTATGGCTCCATTGACCGGCAATGGTCAACTCTTCACCTTCTTTTTTAAATTTACGGGTGTAATCGGCGTTCCAGTCAAAACCACTAAAGCTCGCTTTGTTAAAGTTGGTGCTATTGTAAAGTGGGTTAGTTAACGTGCTGTTAAAGTTATTGGAGTTACCGTCGGTTTGGAAACCACCACCGTTGATGCGGATATTTGTAGAGATACTGTTGTACTCGTTAAAATCGTAACTTGCATTAACTGAGCCTATAGTACCAAATCGTTTGGTTTTGCTGGCCGAGTTTTGGTTAATGGTTGTAGTAGTACCGTTAAAATTACTCACGCTGTTTAATTCAAACAGTGAAGTTTGAGGCCAGGCAAAATTAGATCCCAAATTAGCGCCTAAACTGAAGCGGTTTTGCTTATAATTTAAGTTGGCGTTACCATTATTTTGACGGGTACCAATACCACCGCTGATAGAGCCGCTTAGCCCTGATACATTCTTGCTTTTGGTAATGATGTTGATAATGCCGCCCGAACCCTCAGCATCATATTTTGCCGACGGTGAAGTAATAACTTCAATGCTTTTAATCTGATCGGCAGGGATGGTGCGCAATACATCAGCTAAACTGCTGGATAGTGCGCCTGATGGTTTACCGTTAATCAACACACGAACGTTTTGATCACCGCGTAGTGATGGCTTGCCGTCAATATCAACAGATACTAAAGGCACTTTACGCAACACGTCTGTAGCGTTACCACCTGCAGAAGTGATGTCTTTTTCGGCGTTGTAAACTATCTTGTCAATTTTGTTTTCAATCACCGGCGTTTGGCCAACTACGGTGATGGCATTCAGTGTTTTGGTGCTTGGTGCTACTACTACGTTGCCCATGTTATTGTCAGGTTTGCCGGGTGTAGTTTCAACAGGGTCAAAAATTTTGGTTGGGTAACCAATAAAGGTAACCGATATCTTGTATTTGCCGGGCGCGATGTTATTCAGGCTGAATTTTCCTTTATCGTCGGTCAAAGTGCCGTTAAGGATAGCTTTGCCGCCACTGCGTGAAATGCTTACGGTAGCATAGTCTAAAGGTTTTTTGGTAATAGAGTCGATAACTGTACCTGATATTTTGCCGGTTACAGACGATCCCGAGCTTGGAACCATCTGTGCTTTAGCACAATAGAAGGATGTTATAAGTGCAATAAGCGTAAAAAAACGTTTCATTTATAATGATTTTGGTATTAAGATGCTTTTGGAGTTGAATTGTTACAACTTGTGTTTTATTTTTTTAATAAATTTTAATGACTGGCTTATAGGCGTGTGTAGCTACCTCATTCATAATTAAGTTTGAACGCCGTTAAAGATGTGTCGTCAAAGATTCATTATAATGAAAATTCTGCCCGGTGGTAGTTTTTGCACGGCGAGTGGTAATAGTGATAACAAGCGTTGACTGATAGAAGTAACTGAACATATAAAAGCCGGTAATCTTGTTTTAGGATTTCGGTCCGTCTGCAAGATTACCGGCTGCAAAAGTGAGTTATTATTCAGTAGCTTAACGCTCTATATCACAATATTTACAATACGTCCTTTAACCACAATTACCTTTTTAGGTGTTTTCCCATCCAGGTATTTTTGAACGTCCGGTTGCGCCAACACATGTGCCTCCACCTCTTTAGGATCCATGGTTAAAGCCATGTTGATGTTTAAGCGGGTTTTGCCGTTAATAGAGATAGGGTAGGCAAACTCATCCTCAATTAGGTAAGCCGGGTTAAACACCGGGTAGTCTGCATAAGATAATGTGCCAGCCTCATTACCTAATAGTGTCCATAATTCTTCGCAAATATGCGGCGCATACGGCGACAGGAGAATGACCATATCCTGTAAAATAGTGCGCTTATTACATTTAAGATCTGTCAATTCGTTAACGGCAATCATAAAGCTCGATACCGAGGTATTGAACGAGAAACGATCAATATCTTCCTGGGCCTTACGGATAATTTTGTGGAGTGCTTTGAGTTCGGCTTTAGTTGGCGCATCGTTCGTAACCGTAAATTCCAATTGGTCGTTATGGAACAAACGCCAGAATTTGCGTAAAAACTTAAACACACCTTCAATACCGTTAGTGTTCCATGGCTTACTTTGTTCGAGCGGGCCCAAAAACATTTCATACATCCGCAGGGTGTCGGCACCGTAACGTTCAATCAAATCATCTGGATTTACCACGTTGAACTTTGATTTCGACATTTTTTCTACCTCAACGTCGCAAATGTATTTACCGTCGGCTGACACCTCATCCGCAGGATATATTACCGAGCCGTCTTCTAAAATAAATATAGCCTCGTTGTTGCCCGGGCGCCATGTTCTGAAAGCTTTTATATCCAGTGCATCGTTATGTACAATGTTTACGTCAACGTGCAGTTTGCTAAATTCCATTTCGCCTAACTCGGCACCTCCAGGTAACAGGTCTTTATAAAATAAAGCGATCTGCTCAATAGTGTCAAAATCACCTTCTTTATACAGTTCGTAAATACCTTTAGATACATAAACTTCCGGCTGGGCAAAGTTCTCGTCGGTATTTAACAACAAAGGTGCCAGGCGGTAGGTAAAGCTCGACCTACCTTGTATCATACCCTGGTTGATCAGTTTCTTAAACGGCTCTTCTTCAACCGCCAGACCTAAATCTTTTAAAAATTTGTTCCAGAACCGGCTGTACAGTAAGTGCCCGGTGGCATGTTCTGAACCGCCAATGTACAGGTCAACATCTTTCCAGTAATTTACCGCCTCAGGTGATGAGAAAACATCGTTGTTTTGCGCATCCATGTAGCGATACCAGTACCAGCTGCTGCCTGCCCAGCCCGGCATGGTGCTCAGCTCATATTCGTATTGGTCCTGATATTTCCAGCCTTCGGCGCGGGCCAATGGTGGTTCACCAGTTTCCGTTGGTAAGTATTTGTCAATTTCCGGTAGAATCAGCGGCAATTCGCTTTCTTCGATCAGGTATGGTAAGCCGTTTTTGAAATATACCGGTACCGGTTCGCCCCAATAGCGCTGACGACCAAATATGGCATCGCGCATCCGGAAATTTACTTTGGCTTTACCGGCGCCTTTAGCTTCCAGTTGGGCAACTACGGCTGCGGTGGCTTCATTATACCCCAATCCGTTAATAAAATCAGAGTTAATGTATTTACCTTCTTTTGTTGGGTCGGCCTGTGTTTCTATTTGCTGTATATCGATGATTGGCACAATAGGCAAATCAAAATGCTTGGCAAACAAATAATCGCGCTGATCGCCTGATGGTACGGCCATCACGGCACCTGTTCCGTAACCTGCCAATACATAGTCTGCAATCCACAACTGTATTTTCTCGCCGTTAAGCGGGTTAAGCACATAGCTGCCAGTAAAAGCACCTGATACGGTTTTGATATCAGCCATGCGGTCCAGCTCCGATTTCTTTTTGGTTTGAGCGATGTAAGCCTCCACCGTTGCTTTTTGCTCAGGCGTAGTAAGTTCGGCCACCAATTCGTGCTCCGGAGCCAATACCACGAAGGTAACACCAAAAATGGTGTCTACACGAGTGGTAAACACTTCAATCACATCAACGCGGTTCTCAATCGGGAATTTAACGCTTGCACCTACGCTCTTACCAATCCAATTGCGTTGCATTTCTTTGAGCGGCTCCGGCCAGTCGATATGATCAAGGCCCTGCAACAGTCGGTCGGCATAAGCGGTGATGCGCATGCTCCACTGCATCATTTTCTTTTGCTCAACCGGGAAACCGCCACGTTCAGAGAAGCCGTCTTTCACCTCATCGTTAGCCAATACCGTACCCAAGGCAGCGCACCAGTTAACGGTGCTTTCGCGCAGGTAGGTGAGGCGGTATTTAAGTAGCTCCTTTTGCTGCGCCTGTTCGTCCATGGCGTTCCATTCGTCAGCAGTGAAGGTCAACACTTCATCATCGTACACGGCGTTGATGCCTGCAGAACCTTTAGAGGCAAAGTGATTAGTCAATTGCTCGATAGGTTCGGCTTTATCAGCATCCTTATTGTACCACGAATCGAACAGTTGCATAAAGATCCACTGTGTCCACTTATAGTATTCGGGTGAGCTGGTGCGTACCTCGCGGTTCCAGTCGAACGAGAAGCCCAATTGGTCTAACTGACGACGGTAAGTAGCGATGTTTTGCTCGGTAGTAACCGCCGGATG
>CAJYJH010000110.1 GCA_913775265.1 uncultured Mucilaginibacter sp.
CCCGGTTTATTTTGTTTATTTATGATAAGGCCCCGGCCATTATCCTGCACGGTGATGCTTACGTCTCCGTTCCGGGCCTTTACCTGCACGGTGGCCTGCGTGGCCGATGCATGTTTGATCACGTTAATCATCAGTTCCTGTACGGTACGGAAAACGGCCAGCTCCAGGTAATGGTCGAGCTTTACATTATACAGCAGTACCTGGCACCTAAAGCGCACGCCGTCCTGCAATTGCTCGCAAATGTCATAAATGGCAGCTTTGAGGCCAAACTCAGCCAATACAGTTGGCATCAGCTCGTGCGATATACGGCGCGACTCGTTAATGGCATCGGTAAGTAACTGCTCGGTATACTTGCGCGATGCGGTAAACTGCCCGGGGTTGGCGGTTGCCGCATCTGCTGTTAACATACTCATGCTCAATTTAGCTGCATACAGCAATTGGCCTAAGCCATTATGCAAACTTTCGGATATGCGCCGTCGCTCTTCTTCCTGGGTGTTAAGTGTTACTTTAAATATTTGCTGTTGCTGCTCGGCCTCCAGGTGGCGCAACCGGCGGTCGGCCTCGCGGGCAGCGGTAACATCCATATCTACCCCCAATACCCTGATGGCTTGGCTGCTTTCGCTTTTTACCACCGTAGCTTTAAGGTGAATAATTTTGACGGTTTCATTTACTTTTATTTTGAGCGTTTCCTCAAAATCACGTTCGGCCGCGCGCAGGTGAGTAATGATGCGTTTGGCAACGGGCAGGCAATCGGAGGTGGCATATTGCAAGTATGTTTCGGGCGTTATTTCAGTTTCGTGCTGCAAGCCAAACAGGCGGTACATACCCTCGCTCCAGCTCATTACCCCGCTTTGCAGGTTAAGATCCCAACTGCCGGTTAAAGACAGTTGCTCGGATTGCTGCAACAACAGGTAATTTTTAAATCGGTCTTGCTCGGCCTGCATCCGCTCAGTAATATCAAGGTTGGTACACACTAAGGTATCATTACCTTTTACAAACATAGTTGAGTACCAGCGGTCAATACCTTCATAGTTATAGTGGTACTCCATCTGTCCGGGCTGGCCGCTTTCAAACGTTTTGACCATTAAATCAAACAACCCCATTTTTTTGATACCCGGAAAAAGCTTGCTGTATAATTGTCCGGCCATGTTTTGCTGACCGGTACTTTGCTCAATCTTGTTGTTAACAATGAGTATACGAAAATCAGTGATATTGTCATCAACATCATGTACCGGTGCAAATACCGACATCCCGATAAGCGTAGTATCAAAGACAGATTGCAGCTGGTCGCGGCTTTGTTTAAGCGCCAGCTCGGCCTGGCGGCTGCCGGTAACGTCCTGGCCAATAAACAGCACCTGCAAGGGCACATCAGTGCTGTCACGCTTAAAAACCTGTCCGCGCAGCAATATCTGCACCCACTGGTTTGCCTTATTTTTAATCCGGTACTCCGTTTGGGCAACCTCATGGTCTGCCAGGGTGTTAAACTGATCGTAAAAGGCCTCAATCCGGTTTACATCATCAGGGTAAAATAACTTTTGACGTTCGGTAAATGGCATGGCCGCCAGCTCTTCGGCATCAAACCCAAGCATAATAAAGGTATCGCGGTTGTTAAAAACAACAGTGCGTGATGGCAGCTCAATCACCGACACCATATCGGGCATCATATCGGTAATGCTTTTTACAAAATAGGCATAATCCTGTATGGCCTCTTCGGCCTGCTTACGTTCCGTAATATTGATAGTGTTGGTGGCTACACCATCGCCCAGTTTAACTACCGATTGATGAAACCAGCCATCAAACTGCTCATGTACGTAATGCCGGTCATATTGCTGAGGGATGCCGGTTTCGGTTACTTCTACAAACTTGGCAAATATACCCTCCTCGAGTGTACCTGGTGTTACATCCAACAAACGCCGGCCTATCACATCGCCATAAATCTTAGTAGAGGTAGCGTTATTAAGCGTCCAAATAAAATCAATAATTTTACCCTCAGCATTACGCAATGCTCTAAAAACCTGTATCATCTCCGGATTGCTATCCAGCGTAGCCTGCAACATTTCTTTGGTTTTAAGCAATTCGGCAGTACGGTCGGCAATTTCGTTTTCGAGCCGTGCATTAAATTGACGCATCTGCAACTCGGCCTTTTTCCGCAATGTAATGTCATTACCTACTCCCATCCACTCGGTTATTTTGCCATGCTCATCTAACATGGGCACAGCGCGCGAGTATACCCAACCTACCGAGCCATCGGCTAAAATTACCTGATGCTCCAATTTAAAGGGCTTCTTATGTTTGATGCTATCGTTAATTGCGGCCCATACACGGGTGCGCTCATTTTCGGGTATATATTTATTTGCCCAGTCTGCGGTGGGTTCATGAGTGTCCTGCAAATAACTTTTACCCGTAAGGGTATACATCTGCTGCCAATCGGCGCTCATGCGGTAAAGCAGGTTTGAACTTGCCGAAACCAAAAGCCTGAAGCGTTCTTCGCTGAGCCGCAGGGCATCTTCGGCACGGGCACGCTCAACGGCTGCCCATACCCGCTCTGCTACCTCAACAGCCATATTGGCTTCAGCATCTGTCCATACGCGTGGCGAGCCATGTACAATGCATAAAATCCCCATGGGCTTACCCAACTTAATTACAGGCACATCTATAAACGATATAACCTGTAACTGCAGGCACAGCTGTCTAAGGTTGTCATCTACCAGAGGGGTATGGCTAACATCATTTACCACAAACGGCTTACCTGCTTCAACCACTTTAGCAAAAACGGGCATATTGTGCAAGTCGTAAACGCCCGCCATACCGGATAAGCCAAACCTGTGTGCATCACGCCTGATAGTTAAATCATCACCGGCAATTTCGCAATAATAACAGCGGTCGGCCCTAAAGAACTGCATTATAAGCCGGGTTGCAGTTTCCTGCACTGCCACCGGATTTGAAAGCGGCCGTAAAGCATCGCTTAGCTGCATCATAAATTCGCGGCGCTGCTCATCTTGTTTACGGGCAGTAACATCGCTAAAAACCAGCGCCAGTTTGCTACTGCCACTGCCGCCGATGCGCGAGGCGTATACTTGATACCAGCGGTTGGTATCGGTATTGTAATTTTCAAAACGTGCGGCCTCGCCGGTTTGCAAAATGCGTTGGTAAGTTTCTATAAAATACGGCTCAAGATTAGGAGCTACTTCGCTCGCCAACATACCAGCCACGTTGTTAAGCCCGGTTTGCCTCACAAAAGCCGGATTTACTTCCAGGTAACGAAAATCGTTTGGCCGGCCTTCGGTATTATACAGCAACTCAATCACCAGAAAGCCTTCATCAATAGCGTTAAAAAGCGAGTAATATTTATTACTTACCTGCCGGGCCATTTCATCTTTAAGACGTAGTATCTCCTGCTCAGCATTTTTACGCTCGGTAACATCTTCGGTGTTCATCAAAAAGCCGTCGCCCATTTTTACCAGGGTTTGATGAAACCAGCCGTTAAACTGTTCGTGATTGTAAAATTGTTCGTGATTTATGGAGATACCTGTTTCAGTCACCTGTACAAATTTATCAAACAAGCCGGTATCCAGCACGCCCGGATTATGTTCAAGCACACGTTTGCCGGCCATGGGGCCATACTGGTCGTCCCAGGCTTTGTTGGTAAGCGTCCACTCAAAATCAATAATGCGGCCGTCGTGGTTACGGATGGCCTTAAACGCCTGGAAAACATAGGTAGTACTATCAAGCGTGGCCTGCAGCATCTGGTTGCTGGCGTGCAACTGCTCTTCAGCACGGCTGCGGTCGGTTATATCGCGCACTACGCCCAGCAGCTTAACTACTTTACCATCAATATCAGTAAGTACTTTTCCATGCGATTCTACTTTAGCCCATTGTCCGTTTTTTTTAAGGATACGGCGGGTATATTCATAAGGGCGAGCCTCAGCAATGGCCTCAGCAAGTATAGCACGCACCTCTGCGGCATCGTCGGGGTTAGACCGCGCATCGATGGCATCCAAACTGGGCACAAAAGCGCCGGGCTCTTCGCCAAAAAGCCTGAACATACCTTCAGAAAGATAAATGCTACCGCTGGCTACGTCAAACTCGTAGGCACCAATACAACCTACTTCTTCCAAAGCCTGAACTAAATTTTCGGGTTGTAATAAAGACGGTTGCTGCGGGTTAGGCGTATGTTCAGGTTGATTTATCATGGATAATGCACTTTAAAGTAACGGTACGTAGTCGGCGCATATCAACAAGGAAAAGCAAATAACGATAAAATATACAACTATGAGCTATATTACAAAGCAATAGTAAGCAAAATAGTTTGAAGAGATGCTCATGAGTGAATGAATGAATTAGTGAATGAGTGAATGGATAGTAAGACCATTAGACGGTAAGTTCGTGAGTTTGCAAGTGAATGAGGAAGTGGTTAGATAGCGCGAGCATTGATTTGCTGCCTCATTTGCAACTCACTCATTCACTATTTACTCATTAGCTACCCATTCATTCGCTCATTAACTTAACCTTACTATGCTTTTTACCGTAAGTAAAGTATATAACCAAGCCAATGGCCAGCCAGATGAGCAGGCGCAGCCAGGTGTCGGCAGGTAAAAAGGTCATCATGGCAAAACAGGTAAGGATGCCCAGGATAGGAACCAGCGGCACCAGGGGGGTTTTAAACGGACGATGTACGTTTGGCTGTTGCTTGCGTAGCACCAAGATACCGGCGCACACCAGCACAAAGGCCAGCAAGGTACCGATGCTGGTCATTTCGCCCACTACGCGGATGGGTACAAAGGCGGCAAAGATGGCAATGAACGCGCAAAGCACAATGTTGGATTTCCAGGGGGTGCGGAACTTAGGGTGTACATCTGAAAAAACTTTGGGCAGCAAACCATCGCGCGACATAGAGAAAAACACCCGCGACTGCCCCAGCAGATCAACTAATATTACAGATGTGTATCCAATTAATATAGCCAGCACAATGGCTTTGCTTAACCACTGGTAAGGTGTTTTTTCGATAGCGATGGCTACCGGTGCGCCCGAGCCGATAAACTCCTTATAATTGGCCATCCCCGTCATCACGTGTGCAAACAGCACAAATAAAATAGTACACACTACCAGCGAACCGATGATGCCGATAGGCATATTGCGCTGCGGATTTTTAGCTTCCTGAGCGGCGGTTGAAACGGCATCAAAACCAATGAATACAAAAAATACCAGCCCCGCGCCCCGCAGTATGCCCGACCAGCCATACACGCCCCACTCGCCGGTATTTTGCGGAATATAAGGATGATAGTTTTGGGGGTTGATATATGACCAGCCCACGGCAATAAACACCAGCACCACTCCCACTTTTAAGCTGACGATGATGGCGTTAATGAGCGCCGACCCTTTAGTGCCACGGATGATGATGCTGGTTACCAGCACTACAATTAATGCTGCGGGCAGGTTAATGATGCCGGTAATTACATCACCATTGGCGGCTTTGGCTGTTTCAAAAGGCGACAGCGTAAGTTGCGGCGGCAGGTATAAATCGAACCACGACAAAAACTTGGTTAAGTACTGCGACCAGCTGATGGCTACTGTAGCCGCCCCTACCGAATACTCCAACACCAGGTCCCACCCGATGATCCAGGCAAACAGCTCGCCCATGGTGGCGTACGAGTATGTGTAGGCGCTGCCTGCTACGGGTATCATGGCCGAAAACTCGGCATAGCACAACGCGGCGAACGTACAGCCCAGAGCGGCAATTAAAAACGAAATAGTAACGGCAGGCCCTGAGTGCTGCCCGGCTGCAATACCGGTAAGCGAAAACAGCCCGGCACCAATGATAATACCGATACCGATAAGTATCAAATTAACCGGCCCGAGCGAACGCTTCAGCGCGTGGTCGCCTTCTTCGGCAGATTCTTTAAGTAACAGGTCGATGGGTTTCTTTAACATAAGCATTGCAACTACACCTTTTGGGCAGATTAAGTTTGATGAGTACAATCTAAACTTAATCTATCTTTTTGGTAGAATTTGCAAAGGTAAGGTTATTGGGGATATTTTTTAATGGCTTTAATGGTTTGACGGTGATGTTACCAAGAGGAGGTGTTTGTTCTTTGTCTTAAAACAAAGAAGCAAAACAAAAGCGTAGCGACCTCATGAACACCTATAAAAATAAACAATAGGTGAATAATTCAAATCACCCTCAGAGGCTCCTTTGCGCACTTGTCCATTGCGCTGCAAAGGCGGACAGCACCACAGACGTCTTATATTTTGCCATTGTTTCGCACTCTGGCCAATGCTTCCGCAAAATCTAAAATGCCTTTGCCTCCGCACAGGTCCGCCATGTGCTGCCCGCCTTTTGTCCGAAGCTGGGGAGGATGACGGGAATCGGCCCGAGGCGAAACCCCTACCTGCCCTCCCCGAGGAGGGATGGAATATTGGTTGGATGATACACCCGATTAAAACGATAAGCAAAAAGAAGCGTAAAGGCCCGCTGTTGCGCCCGGGCCAGCGAGGGACTTGTGCGGATGTGAGGTGATCGCAACAGCTAAGCCTTTTTGGTTACTTTTGTGGCTATGACAAAAGTAACTGGCCTCTGCGGCCAAGAGCAGACGAAGTAAGTGAAGCACTACAGGATTTAATTACAAACGCAGCAACACTCATTACTTAGCATGTGGGATGCCGAAATAAATTCGGCATGACGAGGTAAAAATAAGTACATCTAATAATTATCATTATTGTTGCACTCATACAATTACGCTCATTTTGGCAATTAGAGAAATTGCGCCCAGCTTATCTATAAACTTTCACAAACCGGCTAGCGTTCCCATTTTTTCACTAACAATTAGCCCTTCAAAATCATCACTAAAAGAAATAATTTTAATAACCCAAACGACCTATCTATTCTGTAAAGACACCCTTACATGGCATAAAACGTTTTTAAAAAATTCAACGCAACGCCGGATGAAAGATGAATTTTATCGCCCGAAAACAGCTCATCCATATCCAAAAAGCCGGGCTGGCTTACATATTCCTGCCAGCGCATCACTTTAAAACCCATTACCCAATCGTTAAAGCTACGCACACCAATATTACCTTGCTGCAACACAGTAATTTGATGATGCCGCGAATCGATTTTAATTTTATCGAAAAGTGAAGTTATATCAGCCTCATCACCTTCAATTACCTGCATAAACCGGGCGGTAATCTGGCTCATCATGTGGCGCTCAACGTATAACAACATGCCCGTTATACCATCTGCCTCATTATTGCGGCGCGCTTGCTGCAACAGGTAGTTAAGCGCTTCGCCGCTTAACGGACTTACCGCCTTGCTAACATAGATTAAATGATACAACATTGTTTTAAAGCTTGGGTTAATAAACTTGGTACGAGTTAATTAAAATTACGACTTTTAACAAAAAATAAAAACCATGATTACCAATATCTTAACATTGATTTTCACCTTGGTTTTCACGTCGTGAAAACACCGGACCAAACCCGGCGCTAAATACTATAAAATGTTTTGAGGAAATTAAGGGCCACCCCTAACGACAGCATGGATTTGCCTTTGATAAAACTATCGTCGAGTTTAATGTAGCCTGGTATCTGCAAGTATTCTTCTTCTAATAACGACCGGAAGCCCATAGCCCAACCGACGAAACTGCGGCTTGTAATAGGGCCGCTGTGCAGCAGTGTAACCTGCTTATGCCGGTCATCCTGCTTAATGAGTGCGTATAATTCAAGCACTTCTTTCTCCCCACCCTCTAATGCCTGTATAAAACGGCCCGTAGGTACACCGGTTGCATCCTGTTGCTTTACATACAACAGCATCCCGCTCAACCCACGCTTTTCGTTACCCAAGCGCGATGCCGTAAGCAAGTCAAGCAATTCATCGTCCGGAAATGGCTTTACAGCCTTACTGATGTAAATTAGGGTATGCAATGATAGGGCTTAAAAAAGTAACTATAGCCGTGTAATACGTAAATATGAATGTTTGTTTTTAATTATTTATAAAATAGTTTTCTAATAAAGGTCAAGTTATCTTTCTTATAATTATAAATACTTCATTTTCAATTAACAAGCCCTTACAATAAAATATATTTGCAATGCAAATTCTTTTGCAACATTATCATTACTTAAGCCTTCTCGCAAGTGCTATTTCGCACGTTTCTTTTCTTTCAAGTGAAATATAAAGTAACTTCAACAAGTTTAGCCCAACAGTAAGCCTATCTTATGATTAGTAAGCCCGATCACGAATGTACACCTGCGGATGAATTGTTAATACAAACCCGCCAAAATGTAGACAAATACGGCTTGCAGGTAATTATGGTAAGCTCAACGACATACCTCCCATCGTTCGCATACAGTATAGGCTTGCAGCAAATTTATAATCATCCGGAAATTATTTGCTTTGGTTTTTCTAACGAGCTCGGCCACGCCATTATTAATGACGTAGCGGCCCTCATCAAAGCAGGAGAAAGGATGATTGTCGACAAAGTTTATGATAACGTTTTCGAAAACAGCAGTGCTGCTTTTCTCAATGTCGACCAGTTAAATATGAGAGACTATTTTGGTGCGGCATTTAATTTTTACGGAGATAAACCATTTTCGGCATTGCAGTTAGTTTGGACAGACCGGGCCGACCGTTTCCCGTGGGAGGATGGTTTTGAGCAGGAATTTATTTATAAGCAACCACTGCTCGACCGTAACATGCTCTTTAAATATCGCGAGCCACAAAATCTTTCGGTATTTACTACCAGGCAATGGCTGGAACTCAATGAACCCATTAAACTGGTAGTACATGATTACGATGGTGACTGGCAGTTTTTAACCGGCCATCCGCTGGAAGCAGGCGACATGAAATTAGTTGCGTTACATGAGCTTATTAAGCGTGATGATACGTTAAACGATGTGTTTGACTTAGATTACGGCAACGAAGCCGAGCGTAGCGCGGTGGGCGCACCGTGGGTAAGATATACGATAGAACCGGATGAAGACGATGAATAATAGCAACATGGTTAAAACCATCCCCTATTTAAACCGCTGCACCGTATCCGGCCTGGCCGCTTTTACCTTTACTTTGCCTTGCTTTAAAGCTTGGTAACGGTCTTTAATGTAGGTAATCACTTCGTAATCGGTTTTGCTCTTCAGCTCGCCGGCATCGGGCCTGAACGTGCTGATAAAGGTTTGGAGCGAGTCGCCGCGCAGGCCGGTAACGGCCGCCAACCGGCGTACCGAAAATCGTCGGTCGGCATAAGCATCGTCTTCGTTGCGCTGCAAAGTTCTCTGCAACTTGGTCATCGATTTTTTCTTTCCGCCTAAAAGTGCCAGCGCCTGCAATACGTTAATACCGGCAATTTGGGTAGTATTATTAAGCGCGGTAATTTGGTCGTAAGGCTTATAGCTCATATCAGCACGTTGTAGCATAGCCTCTTTTACCGTTGAGCCCTGATAATTAAATACGTCGGCAAACTCGCGGCGGGTACGAGCCGAGTCGAGCAGATAAAGCTGGCGGCCCTGCACCGTTACAGGGTTAAGCAGAACTGTAGCTGGCTGCAAATAAATGCGCAAAGTATCATTGTTGCTTTGTTGTTTGAGAGTTTGCTTAAAAGTTTGATAGCCGATGCAGCTCACCAGCAAGGTATCGCCGGGGCGCCACTGCCAAAGTGTAAAATGGCCGTTGGCAGCAGTGAGGGTACCACCTTTGGCTCCCGTAACTACAGCGGCACCCAGCGGCTTACCAGAGCTGCGGCTAAACACTTTGCCCACCAGGCGGCCTTGTGCGTTAGCCTGTGTAAACGTAAATGCCGATAAAAACGCCGTTAATAGCGCTATTATACTTTGATTTTGCCATTTTTTCATCACCGATCTGCTTAGTGCTAATATACTGTTAAATAGCCTGAGCTAACTATTTTTAACAGGTTTTAACACCGTATTAAATTTGCATTAAACATCACAGACAGCTTAACTGTGGCGACCAAACCTTCACTATCTTAGATAATAAAATAGCTGCTGTTATTATGAAATTTTTACTGTTACTCCTACTCTCTGCCTGCGTATTTAGCGCTATGGCGCAAAACCCGGCATCTTGCAATTACGGTCTAAATACCCTGCAGGGCACCCTGATTTATAAAGACCTGATTCACCCTGCCAGGCTAGATACAATTAAACACGCCCTGGTTTTTGAATTGCCACAACCTATCCTATTTAAACCCGACAGCGCCGGCCAAGGTTACGACGACCCGGTTACTACCCGCTACATACGCGTTTACAGCAACTTAACAGACACACAACCTGCTGAGATGAGGTATAAAAGTTTGGTTGGCAAATTCATATTGGTAACAGCAACATTCAAGGCCTCGCCATCGCTTGATTACACGCTACCAGTAAACATTAATGAAGATTTTAAGTATCAACCGGTCAAACATCGTAAAAAAAACCACTGAGTTGTTTTGAGATTGAAAATAGGTTGCAGAACAATAGTTGCAGTAGCGCACATCAACCTTTTAAAAGCACACTTTAACTGATTTTTGTAGCAACTGATCTCTGTACGCATACAAATAGGAAGCCCGGCATATCATACCGGGCTTCCTGATCAATCAATTACTATTATTACCTAAACTACGTGTTTAATATACTGTAGTTTACTTTGAACGTGGCGGCGTAACCGGCGGCGTTGTAGGCGGCGTGGTTGGGTTAGTTGGCGGCACGGTTGGGTTGGTTGGATTAGTTGGGTTGTTGGGTACCGGCGTTGTTGGCGACGTTGGATTAACCGGCCTGTTCGGGTATGTTGGGTTAGTAGTTGGGTTGGTCGGGTTTGTTGGATTCGTGGTCGGATTAGTTGTCGGGTTCATCGGACGGGTCGGATCCATCGGGTTGGTTGGGTTTACCGGACGGGTTGGCGGCTGGTTCTTTTTGTTCTTTTTACGGTTGATAGTGTCCTGCTGTGCAGCAGTGGCATTATCAAAACCTGCTACCTTGTGGTTATTGTTTGCTGCTTTAGCAGCTGCATATTCAAATACAAATACCGAGGCTACTGCCATCATTAAATTTGCTACTTTCATGACTGTTTTATCTATAGGTTTATATTATTAACTATAGAATTACAACTATCCGATTTGCATACGGTTTTAATTATTTTGATTTAAATACAACCTAATGGCGTCAAAAAGCAGTAATTCGACTAATTTGCCACGTAACGAAATGCCATATTTATACTTAAATCAACACTCACCAATCATCATAAATAATCAAAAAACCATAACCTTTATCCTTACGGTTATTGCCGTTGTTTTAGGCCTTACACTCCAAAAACATTTCGATATTAAAACATTTACTACAGCATAACCTGCTTTAGACGGACTTTACTTGTTAGTGTTTGTTGCCTGTGTTTATTTGGTTGTGAAGAATAAGCGCGATAGCAAGAATCAGAAAATGCAGGGCTGAGCGGCGAGGTGTTTTCTAACCTCAATTTTTAAAGTAAGGTAGTCACTTTTTAATCTGATTAAAATACAACTGTTTGCATTAAGGAGATGCACTTCTTGAGTTCTTTCATGGAGACGAACAATCGGCATCCCACAAGCTAAGTAGTGAGTTGACACGCTTACTTTCATGAGGTCTAAACCGTGCGACGGAATGTTGAAATAAAATTCAGGGCAACAAGTTTAGTATAATTATGAATAAACTGATGTTACCCCTCAACCAATACTGTTTTGCACCTCGTAATATGTCACAAATCTTCCGTAAACGATAGCTTCTCCATATTTATCTGTTTCGGAAACTGGGAGGTAGTGTATAAACGGTTTCCAATCTTCAGGATAGTTAAACATTGCCCACAGGTTTGCCAGTTCGTACAGTTTTGTGTGTATGGGATCAGTGCTTTGGTAAACTGCCGAGAGAAAGGCATATTGCCATGTAGCTAAAGCGTTTGTTAAAGCATCCGGTTGAGGCAGACTTGCAGATGCTAAAAACTTAACCAAAATTTCTTTAGATGTTTCGGCGGCAGCGTAGAAATCTCCAATTTGAGCTGTACTAAGCTTGCTCAACTCTTCTGCGTCCAAATAGGTTACTACATCATCCGCCGAAAGCCAATTGTTTTTTAATCCAGCGTAAGCTAAAGGAAACGAGAGCAGTATATCTGCCGCAATTAGCTTTTTAATCATATTATATACCCTCCAGCCTAAGGTTGGTATTGTCAACCACTTTCCACCAGCCTGTTACCGCTGCGTTTTTAACCAGGCTTGGTATGCAGCCTTACCCACCTCAAACTGTGCAGCCGTTTCGTAAAACACGTGCGATTTATCGTTTTTCTGAACGTTTAATACATAGTAAAGATAGTTGGTGGTAGCCGGGTTTAAGGCAGCCTTTAACGAGCTTGCCGAAACCGACGAGATAGGCCCCGGTGGCAGTCCAATAATTTTACGGGTATTGTAGGGCGAATTAGAGTCGAGGTCGCTGCGGTTGATGACGCCATCCCAACGGTTTTCCATTTTTGCAATGTAAACTGCGGTTTGGTCGATGCCCAAAGGCATACCTTTTTTAATGCGGTTGTAAATTACCGAGGCCACCACAGGGCGCTCTTCGTCAAACCTGGATTCGGTTTCGATAAGCGACGCGATGGTAATCACCTTGTGCGGGGTCAGGTTCATTTTAGCAGCCTGCTCGGCATAACCCTTGCTCCAAACTTTTCTAAACTCCTCTACCATGGTCTTGATAATATCCTGGGTGCTTACCGAACGCGGGAAGCTATAGGTATTGGGGTACATATACCCTTCCAGGTTTTTAGCATCGGGGTCAATGTCAGTAATAAGCGATACATCATCCATTAACGCCAAAATAGCCTGCTCGCCCGAGGGCTGATTTTGCGGAAATTGTTCGGATATGCGCTTAGCGATATCAAAACGGGTAAAACCTTCGGGTATGGTAAAGTTTACGGTGCGCAACTTGCCCTTTTTTAATTCATCCAGTACCTCCAGCGGTGTAATGGGCGACCGGAACTGGTACTCGCCGGCCTGCATATTATTACCTTTGCCCGTTAACTTCATATATACCTTAAGCGGAACATCGCTTGTTAAAACACCTTCGAACGCCAATTTGGCTACGATCTGGTTGGGCGACGAGCCATGCGGAATTTGTATATACTGGTTGCTTTGGTTATGCGCGTGTGCTTTGTGCAAGGCAATGTAAACCCAGCCCGCAAATGCCGCTGCCGAAAAGATTATGATTATAATAAGAAACTTTAAAGCCTTCATCAAAAGAGGATTAGTTTAGATATCGGCAAAAAACAGGATGCCGGCTCAAAGATATAATAAGTGCTTTAAAATTAGGAAGGCTTAGTTACAGCTAAGGCATGCCGTACATGCTTATTTTTAGATTTTATTAAACATATTTAGCGTAACCGGTTAATCTTTCAAATCTTTATCTTGCCATTGCGGCAATAACATTGCGCAACCGCACGTATTACATAAAGTTAAATTATAACAACCTGAAACTTATGCTCATGAAAACTTTCCTTTTTTTATCAGCCCTGTTTGTAACAACAAGCACCAATGCGCAGGTGACGTCGTTCACTATCGACAGTGCTAAATTTAATAAACCGCTTAAGGTCCGCTTAGATAGCCTTTGGGATGCCGACCAAACCCCGCGCCTCAATTATTTGGATGCCCGGCAGAAAAAAGAGAGTGCCGCGCGTGTGGACAGTTTGCGGAAAGTAACGGCTCAGCAAGATCACGAAAACGTGATAAAAGCCATCAGCATTTTAAATAAATACGGCTGGCAGAGTCCGCAAAAAGTGGGAATACAAGGCAGCCAGGCTTTGTTTATGGTTATACAGCACGCCGATCTGCCCACACAAAAAAAATACCTGCCGATGATCAGAGAAGCTGAACATCGAGGCGAAATCCTGTCGAGTAACCTGGCTATTCTTGAAGATCGCATTAACATGCGCGAAGGCAAGAAGCAGCTATACGGCAGCCAGGCCACTACCGACACCCAAACCGGTAAATCGTTTTTTTATCCTATTGCTGATGTTGACCATTTAGACGAACGCCGCAAACGTATGGGTTTAGAACCAATGACGCAGTACGCTAAAACAGTTGGTTTGGACTGGGACCTTGAACAGTATAAAAAAACACTTCCGGAGCTTGAAAAGATAGTGGCTAAGCCAAAAATGTAATACCAGTGAGCTGAGAGCGATGGTCCATGATGCCTGTCAAGCAGTTCTCCTATCTGGCCTGAGGTTGAAGATAAGCCAACCTCAGGATTGTAATATATCCGCCTCCCGGTCATGCCGACGAAGGTCGGCATCTCACGCGCTAAGTAGCCAGCATGCAGACGGACCATCGTCATGACAATTCTTTTTGATGAGTTGCTGATATCCATCAGCAAGACGGCAGGATCAGCATGACCAAGAAACCATCACGTCCAAAATTTGCCACATATTTTTAACTAATTGTAGCACATTGTTCATCCAACGCGTATAGGCTTCAAACTCAATTATACTTATCATGAAAAAGCTCACATTTGGGGTGATGCTGTTGTGCCTGGCGGCTGCCTGCAAAAAAGAAAACCGGTCTGACAATAAAAAAGAGCCGACCATAAACGGTAACTGGACTTTAGCCAGTTACTCGGGCGGGGTGGCCGGTTTTAAGCACCGGAAAGCTGATGTTAACCCACTTATAACGCTAAACATCACAGCCGACGGGGTTTACAGGCAGTACAACAACGGCGCCATAGCAACGCAAGGCAGTTACACCGTTTTAAAAAATTTTCCCTTTGGCAATACTTTAACGGCAGACGCGCTTAAAGTTGACAATGACATTTTGGGTGCTGTAAGTTTGCGTGCCGGCAACCAGGATACGCTATACATCACCCCTTTACCGCAATGGCCAGATGCCATGACTTTGGAGTATACGCGGTCGAACATGCGGTAAAATAATTATCAGCAGCTGTTGCACATGAGTTAAAGGCTACGTATTATTTATACACACTTAAATTTTATTGATCATGAAAAAACTATTACTTTTTATAGCGGTGATCTGCCTTGCTGCCTGCACCAAAGAAAACGTATATGGTCCGGCCAGTTTACGCAACGGACAAGAAGTTGAACTGTTGGTTGACCACCGTTTAGCAGCCGGACAAGATAAACTGCTCCTGCTACCCGACCAAAAAGATGCAGGTGCAGCGCTGCTGGGTTTTCCGGAACGCGAACCGGGATATACCTACCGCGTAAAAGCCCGCTTTAGCCATAACGACAACCCGCCTCAAGATGGTTCGTCTGATGCGTTTGAGTTTATCAGCCTCATCAGTCGCGATAAATACCAGGGCACCGACTCGTTTACCCTTCCGCTCATCGTGGCCTATATTCCGGGTGGGCCTTTTATCCGGGTTCAAAAAACAGGTAATGACTATTTTTTGACGACACACAAAATTCAACTCACCTATACCGACCCTGCCATTGCCGCGCAGCTCGAAGAAATATGGCAGCAAAACGTGTCTATCATAGCTAACCCACAAACGGCAGGGCGGCTTAAATGGACAGCCATTAAAGCGACGGTGGTACACGACCCGCAAAAGTTTGGCAAGGCTTATCTGGTGCAGCAGCTGGAGTTTAAGCAGTAGGTTGCTGTTGACTGCAAAAATATTACCCCCAAATTCATGCTGAATTTATTTCAGCATCCCACCGGATTGGCTCACCGCTGTGCAAGTCTGGCACTTAGCGCGTGCGATGCCGACCTTCGTCGGCATGACTTTGATAGTAGAGTAAGTTCATGATTATATAAGATATCTATTGTTGAGCTCTGGTTGTTTATCTAATTACTTGCCACCTTTATAAAATCTAAAAACCTAACGTATATTAACGGTTTCCCGCCTTCTCGATCATTTTCATTAAAAATCTTTCCGGTAACAGTAATAGTTTTACCATTGATGCCTTTAGCTAATAATCTTGTTTTGGCCCTATCAAGTATAACTGTGAGGCGTTGGTTAGGCCAGTTGGCACCTAAAAATAGTGATGCCTCTTTTTTGGTTTGCTTAACGCCGAATACTTTACCGATCACAATCACCTCATCAAAAATATGGTGGTCAACGCTATCCAGTGGCACCGGATATGGTTCAAATTCAAATATTATGGGTGTTGGAAATTTAACTTTTACGTGTTTAACCTTGCACTGGTGATGACGCTGTTGAGCATACAAGCAAGAATTTAAGGCAAACACTAAAATGATGACGGTGATAAGGCGTTTCATAAAATGAAGTTAAATAAACATTGCTATATTGCAGTAATCAAACCCATGATCTATCATCAATCATTTTGTTTAGCAATAAAATCACTAGTTGTATCTTTAATCTTGATAGTTTGTTTAGCCGCTTGTACAGCACCCATTGATGATGAGATTACAAAGGTAGAATTTGCCAAGAGCACCTGTTTTTTGCCTTGTGTGCTGATAGCAATGAGTTTGGATAGTGCTATGAATTATCAACTTTACATCGACAGCTCGTACGTTAAGCACACTAAAGCTAAATTATACTACACAGGATTAGTGGACATAAAGCTATGGCAAAATCTAAAATTAAAAGTAAGAGGCATAAATGTTAATCAGTTAAAAAACACTGGAAAGGGGCCGCCTAGTGATTTAAGACATATAGAACTCATTATCTATAGAGGCAATCGTCAAACTAAACTTGAAATGCTGGATGGTGACAATAGCAAAGCAGACCAGTTAATAAATTGGTTGCAGAATGCGACTAAAAATATCAAGCTGCAACCGTCGGCTGACTCTCTAAATTTTGGAACAACCTTACAGTTTGATCCCAAGCTTAGGTATCAGGAATAATATTTTACCTAAGGTTGGTGTTGTCACCAACCTGCCGCCATGCACGCTAACTACTTTATCAATATCTTTAGAAATTCCGTTATCTAATAAGCTATTTGGTAATAACACCAACCTTAGACTATAAGAGATAATTTACAGAGAGGTGCTAAAACTTCATGATGCGCCCATGGCTTACGCAATCAGCAACGGAACAATATACTTGGTGACTTTTGAGCAATTTTATATTATCCGTGAATGGAAATAAAAATCCGTTATGGAAAGTCTATTTTGGGCAGGTCTGTATCCTAACTCAATAGCGGTTAAAGAATCGGCACACATTTATGTGGGAATGCTTGCCGGGTACGCGGTAGTAAATACAGAAACTCAACAGGTTTCATTTTTTAAATTTAAAAATTTAAAATAATTTGGCTGAACATATACTTTCTCTGCACGTGCCGGCAAAAAAGTTTCCATCTACATGGTACCCAAGCATACACTTTATAACCGAATCAGGACTTTCAAATCAAAATATCTTGAAACAGAGAAGCAAATAGCTGTCTGGTTCATAACCGTTGTGGTCATCGTTGGGATATGGGCACAGGTTTATACCAAAAGAAAAAACGAGCAATACAAAATTGACTTACTCAATGGCAACGCGGTAGCCATCAATGCAACGGTAACTACCATTTGGGGAAAACAGCCATCGGTTTACGTAAAATTTATTTATGAAGGCAGACAGTACTTCGGCGACTTTTACGTTAAACACCTGGACAGCATTGATAATAATACCGTAGTGCGCATCCTCATTTCCAAACTACATCCCGACGAGGGCATCGAGTATATCGGGGTTGAC